>JBBQQQ010000056.1:0-2749 GCA_038215705.1 Bacteroidia bacterium | reverse complement strand
TCATCCCGATGATGAAAATACACGTCTCCTTTCCTATCTCGCCAATGAACGCAAATTGCGTACTGTGTATTTATCGATTACCCGTGGCGACGGAGGTCAGAACCTGATTGGAAAGGAACAGGGTGAAGAACTCGGTATGATCCGCACCCGCGAACTGCTGGAAGCACGTAAAGTCGACGGAGCCGAGCAATTTTTTACGAAAGCCAATGATTTCGGATTCTCCAAAAATCCTGAAGAATCGTTTACGATCTGGAATAAGGAGGCGGTGCTTGCCGATGTGGTTTATACGATCCGCAAATTCCGCCCCGACGTAATAATAAACCGCTTTCCAACTACCGGTGAAGGCGGTCACGGACATCATACCGCCTCTGCAATCCTGGCGGTTGAAGCTTTTCGCGCTGCAGCGGATCCATTGCGCTTTCCTGAACAATTGAAAACTGTAACCACATGGCAGGCCCGCCGCATTTTTCATAACAGTTTTATTCCTCGCGGTCAGCCTCAAAAAGATATGTCATCGCATCTGAAACTCGATGTAGGTGCCTACAATCCTTTGCTGGGAATCTCCTATGGTGAAATGGCTGCTGCCAGCAGAAGCATGCACAAGAGCCAGGGATTTGGCGTAGCATCAAGCCGTGGATTATCGATTGAATATTTCAATAAACTTGATGGAGATACTAATGTCACCGAAATTTTTGAAGGCATTGAAACCGGTTGGAATCGCATTGAAAACAGCGGCACCTTATCAGTTCTGATTCTGAAAACAGAACAGGATTTTGATGCCGCACACCCCGAACGATCTGTTTCATCATTGCTGGAAATTTTGAAACAGATCCGAAAAATAGATGACGCTTACTGGAAGGAAGTTAAGACTAAAGAAGTTACGCGGTTGATTGCCGCTTGCGCGGGATTGTGGATGGAGGTAAATGCCGGTAGTTATTACAGCTCACCAGGCGATACTTTTGCATTTACAGTTTCTGTAATTTCAAGATTAATGCCGGCTATTAAACTGGAAAAAATCAGCCTCAACAATTGGGATACCTTACCACAACTTGACCTCACTAAAAATGAAGTATGGAGCATGTCGAAAAAACTGGTGCTCGACAAACAAACTCCGTATTCTAATCCTTATTGGCTGAACCAGTCGCATGAACCAGGCATGTACCGTGTGGAAGATGCAAAAAAAACCGGACAGCCCTGGAATAATGATTTTCCTGAGGCAGTGATTCAATTAAATTTTAATGGGGAATTACTTTCTTTCACTGTACCGGTAACTCACAAATGGACAGATCCTGTCAGAGGTGAATTGTACCGTCCCTTTGAAGTCTTGCCAGCAGTATCAATCAATCCTTCTGAAAAAATATTGGTTTTTACTGAAGCTGAAAATAAAACTTTAAATGTTCTCGTGCAATCATATACCGATTCCCTGTCGGGTACACTTCAAATAAATCCGCCTGCAGGCTGGTCGGTTATTCCCGGTTCATTTGATGTGAATTTTGAAAAAAAAGGAAGTGAAAAGAGTTTTGATTTTGTTGTAATACCACCCAAAACCGTTAAAAACAGCGATGCAAAAAATGTATCTCTGGAAATAACTTTTAAAACAAAAGATAATCAGTACAATTCCCGTATCACCCGCATTGCTTACGACCACATTCCTCCTCTTGTGAGGATAAGCACCAGCAATGTAAAACTGGTAAATGTGGATCTGAAAACCCCCGCAAAAAAAATTGGTTACATTGAAGGCGCCGGCGATGATGTTGCAAGGTGCCTTGAACAGGCTGGTTTTGATGTGACCATTCTCGATGATCACCAGATCAGGAATACTTCACTGGCACAATATGATGCAATTGTAACCGGTATCAGGGCCTATAACACCATCGAAAGAATGGATGCGTGGTATGTTCCATTGATGAAATATGTTGAGAATGGCGGGAACCTGATAGTGCAATACAACACGAGCAATTTCTTAAGCAGTATTAATTCTCCAGTGGGTCCTTATCCCTTTAAAATTACACGCGAGCGCGTTACAGTTGAAAACGCACCGGTAGAATTCGAAGATCCTTCTCATTTTCTTTTAAACTATCCCAATAAAATCACCCAGGCCGATTTTGAGGGTTGGATCCAGGAACGCGGACTTTATTTCGCCGGAGAACTTGCGCCTGAATACAAGAGTGTGTTAAAGATGAATGATCCAGGCGAAAAAGCAAATTCGGGAAGTATCATAATCGCACAAAAAGGAAAAGGTTATTTTATATATACCGGAATTGCTTTTTTCAGACAATTACCCGCCGGTGTTCCGGGTGCTTATCGCTTAATGACAAATCTTCTAAATGCCGGAAAATGATATGAACGATCAAAATGAAAAACCTCCCGTGTTCAATAGCTGGCAGGGATGGTACGCATTCGTACTTTTTTTCCTGTTGCTGCAGATAATCATTTATTACCTTTTAACACGGAATTTTGAATGAGTCTACCCGATTGGATTGTACTTTTAACGACATTAGTTTTTATAACCGTTTACGGAATTTATAAAAGTCGCGGCAACAAAAACATTGAAGGTTATTTGCTGGGAAATAAAAGCATGCCCTGGTACACCATTGGATTTTCAATAATGGCTACCCAGGCAAGTGCTATCACTTTTTTATCTGCTCCGGGCCAGGCTTTCACAGATGGAATGCGTTTTTTACAATTTTATTTCGGCCTGCCCATTGCCATGGTGGTATTGTGTGTTACGGTAGTTCCCATTTTTCAC
>JBBQQQ010000055.1:0-4225 GCA_038215705.1 Bacteroidia bacterium | reverse complement strand
TCCAAAAATATCCTGTACAAATGTCCATCCGGTACTGCTACAGCCGCTTGATTGGGGTTTAAAGAAATAATCAATATATGTACCCGTTGTATTCACACTTTGTGTGATGGTATAGTTCCCAGTTGCTATGGGAGTGAATGTATAAACCTTCTCCTTTCCAGGAGGCGAAAAAGGGCCATTAGCCCAGGCTCCGTTTCCAGAAGCAATTACAGTGGAAACCGGGACATTGCAAGCTGAGATTGGTGATATTGAAGCACAAGGATCAAAAGCACCTCCTCCTCCTCCTGATTGACGCCATACCATAGTATTACAGGCCACGGTGCTTAAACAATTATATTGTGTAAGCAAAACCTGAACTTGACCTGTAAAAGTAGCTGTCCATGAAATTTTTGCATTCGCACCGCAAAAATCATCGGAATAACATAATTGAGTACCGGAAGTGGTACGGAGCGTCAATTGGTCATCGAAAAATGCAGCTGTAGCACCGTCAGCAGGGCACATTGACCATTCATATGAATTGCCGGCAGTGACGTTAAAGGTATTGTATTCGCCTCCAAATGTGCAACTCATTGCACCAACGAAAGTGGATGATGTAGTGGAGAGAGCGCCGCCATAAGGTACGCCTCCAAAACAACCCCCAAAAAAACATTGCCCCTGTGCATTCACAGAACCAACATTAAACATGCACAATCCTAAGATTAGCATGTAGGTAAAGAGTTTATATAATTTCATAGTGTTAAGTTTTCGAATTGTTTATGTTATAAATTTATTTCAGTCTGCAATGACAAAATCTGGTGAGTTTTTTATCGCCTGCTGTTTCACTGAAGAAAGCGAATTAAATTCTGCTCTGGATATTTGCATTTTAGGAATCTGTGAGGAAGATTTCACTATTTTATACAATTCAGGCTGATTTAGAATTTGCATCTTTTTATAAAATGGATAATTATTAAAATCGGCTAATGGAACATAAAATAGTTGAGACTGGCGATATTTCAAATCACTAGGTGTTGCATTAACCAGGTCGGTGATGGTAGTATATTCCGAATTTGTTAAAATCACCTTTTGCATATCCATGGTCATGAATGAGAATTCCTCACGGGTTATCGTCCTGGGTGGCTTCGAAGCATCAACTGTAGAACTGCCATTATTTGATAAAATGTTAATTTTAGTCTGGATGGCAGCGATGGTTTCCTTCAGTCTGTTTGTTTCTTCTAAATTCAGATTTTTGGATTCCATTCCGGCTTGCAATTCAGCCTTCTTTTCTAATAGCAAATTTTGCAACATTTTAAATTGCAGGTTTTGCTCTCCGCGATTGGAATAAATTAAATCGGCTGATTCAGAAGCTTGTTTAATTTCTCCTTTTTTCGCTGTAGTAGCCGGAGCAACACCTATGGGTTTTTCTGATTGTGTCCATCCCTGAAGATTACACAACAGCACTATTGCCATCGCAATAATACTAGTTCTGAGTTTGATTGTGTTCGCCATTTTTTTTAGTTTGCTTAATTAGTAAATAGATTAGTGTATGGAGGATTTATTTATTTTCGTAATAATTTTTTTGCATAATTATAGATTCAGACAACAAATAAGACTGTATGGAAGTCGAGGATAGATCGACTGATGTTGGTTATTTAGTTCATTAAATAGCGGAAGAAACCCTCGAATTAAATAGATGCTACTGCAGGTGTAAACCCTACATACATCTTCATTAATAATCAATTGCTCTATTAAAATCGATTATTCTATC
The DNA here is from genome assembly GCA_038215705.1 of Bacteroidia bacterium. Lineage (GTDB taxonomy): Bacteria > Bacteroidota > Bacteroidia > AKYH767-A > OLB10 > JADKJB01. The sequence goes on along the minus strand of JBBQQQ010000055.1, from coordinate 2,481 downwards.
CTGATAAGAGTAAGGAAAATAGAGTGTCGGTGTGTGATCATGTGGGGTGGGGGTAAGAATAGTAAGATTTTATATTTTCTCATCCATGAGAAAATGGCTTGAAGTCGTATGGATTCAGTAGCAAGTTAATTGATTTTTGGATTTATGCAAGTATTTAATTTTTAATAAATTTTCTGGTTTCCATTTCACCGGATGCAGATCGAATAATCAGCATATATATTCCATCCTGAATTTCAGAAATGTCGAGAGTTTCAATAGTTCCATTGTTTGCTTCATAGCTTTTTACCAATCTGCCTGTATTATCCAGAATCTCCAGGTATTGCATAGGTTGCAGGGAGCTTACTTCAATCCGGTCCGAAGCGGGGTTAGGCTGAATTGTTATTTCACTTGCATTATAAATTTCAGAATTACTCAGGCGATATGGTGCCGGAATGTTATATGATATCAATTCGACAGTCTCCTTAGAATGTGTAGAAAAAGATTGGATTTTGTCTCTTGTTAGAAATATACTTTGTGAGGATTCATCTAAAATCAAATCACTGGCTTTAAAGCTATTCGCTAAATCACCATCCGCTTGTCGATAGAAAGCGAGTCTAATGGCATTATTTGTATTAGACCTGGAATTCACAGGTACCAATTTAGCCAGGTAAAATGCACTGAACGACTGATTGTTCAGGTCAGTTGCTAAAGCAGAACCGGTAATATAAATATTTTTAGTTGATGATACACAAAGTTGACTTAAACTGATGCCGTTAACTGACGTGTGCGGATTATCAGGGATCGGTGAGTAAGTGCCTCGTCCTGTAACTATTCCAAATATCATTTTTAGTCTTGAAATCAGTGCAGTGTTACCAGATACAGAACCAACATATATGTCATTGGCATCAACCTGTTTTACAAGAACTCCGTTATCATTACCGAAGTTATAGTCAATATAATTTACCCAGTTAAATTTACCATTTCCCGTAAAATAACTCAGTACCATAATATCATTATTGTTTGGAACACCCCGGTCAGAAGTTCCACAAACATATAAGTTGTTATCAGTTCCTAAAATTATTTGCTTTCCGGAATCATCTCTTATTATGGTTCCGCCATTATATGTTTTTTTCCATTGCAAGGTGCCGTTGGCCTTCACTCCTGCAGTAAGCGCATTTTTAACATTGTTTATGAACCGGTACCCGGTAACATAAGCATCATTAGTTCCGCTTTTAACAACCAGACTGCTTAAATAGTCCATATTGACATCGAAAGAATAAAATGGTGTCAATGAAATACCCACAGTGTCACATTTTATCAAATGATATTGAGTGTTGGTTCCAGCTAAAGATTGCACAACAGCATAAGCCATTCCTCCTGACCCAATTTTTAGATCCACTCCGTTATCTGTTGACGAGGGCACGAATTTGTAGGTCCACAAAAGAGTTACATCAGGAAGACTATATTTGGTGATGTTAATATCAAAACCGGAACTAGCTTTAAAACTGTTATAGCCAATATATAAAAAACCACTGCTGTCAATTTCGATGCCGAATGCACCTCTATTATCAAATCCGGTTGTCATGTGATCTGTTACATCAATTACTCTGGTTTTAATCAGTACACCAGCATTTGAATATTGAAGCACTATAGTATAATGGTACGTAATGGTACCGGAAACACCATTAGGATCAATATTAGAAGTGGCGTCTGCCAATATGTACAAATTACCTGCGGCGTCCTTTGCCATTTTTCGGCTCTCATTGGAATAATTGAAGGAGTTTGTATGTACATAAGTGGCATTCCAGTCCAGATTAAATTGAGCGAATGACGTACCTATTAATAACAGAAGTAAAGAGTTTGTCAGGTAAACGATTTTTTTCATGAGATGCTAATTAAGAACATTAAATGTTTTCGACAAAAGGATGATGTGGTTAATAGGCCAAAACCCGAAAATATCCCGAATTCTAACCTTCACCCAAGGTATTGCAAGAAATTGGATTACGCAAGTAATTTTATTGTGTAATATTTAAATATTTTGTAGTTTAAAGGTAAAAATATATTAACATAATGATTTTTAATAATAAACGTTAATCAAAATTTGTTAACATCTTCATAACTTTGAGTAAATAAATTGGATTTTTTGAATGATTTGGGCAGTTTTTTGACTTTTAATAAGATTTCTAAAGTGATTTTTCAATGAATTTCCGTCGTTTTTTTCTACAACCGATGATTTTTACTAAAAATTCACAAACATTTTAATGTAGTATTAACCCTTTTTTTTTAATATTAAAAAAAAGGCCACTGCGGAGATCGCAGGGGCCTTTAAATTGGGGTTTATGGTTTAGTTACTCAACCGCCACCTTGTGTACTGAAGAAGTACCGGCAGCATCTTTCACATAAATCATATACATACCTGCATTAACGAATCCGAGGTCGATTTCATGCTGATTACGGCCTGAAGTTGCTTTCAGGTCATTACTCATCATTACGCGTCCTGAA
>JBBQQQ010000054.1:0-4271 GCA_038215705.1 Bacteroidia bacterium | reverse complement strand
ATTAGGTTTTTGGCAAGTAAGCCAAACGAGGGTGCAAAAATAGCAACATCATCGCAGTATACAAACGGCTTGGGTCAAATTTATTAACATTAATTTAAAGGTGCTGGTAATCAGAAATTTAAATTGCCTAAATGATGATTTTATGGCGCTCAAAAGGTTTGTGAGGATCAAATAATTTCCGGTAGGTGATCAAAGTTCTGCATTGTTTGGTTCCAAGTGAACGGGCAATGGCTACCATTTTCGGATTGAAATCACCAATCCATTGCAATTCCATAGAATCGTAACGCTTACTTTTGCGAATGGCCAATCCTCCTGACCAGATAATTAATCCTTCGACACCTTTACCCTGGTGTTCAGGCACCACACCGAATACAATTCCGAAAAACCGATGATTGACTCTTCTGAATTTCAACCACAGAAATTTTACTTTTTCAAAAAGTCCAAACTTACCATTCATATACTTGAAATATTGGTTTAATTCAGGAAGATTTAACCACGCGCCAACAGGTTCTCCATGATAATAAGCAAACCATACCAGTTCTTCGTCAATAACCGGTTTCATCTTTTTAAAGATCTGCAACGCTTGATCATAAGTAATATCCTTACCACCACCATGTTTTGACCATGCTTTGTTATATATGGTGGTAAAGTCGGCTGCGTATTTTTCCAGCTTGTTCTTCTTTATGTGTTCAGCTGTATATGCTCCTTTGTCACGCAACCTGTTATAGGCCTCTTCATACTTATCATCTACCTTATCTTTTACCACCAATGAAAAACACCATTGTTCAAAGTAGGTTTTAAAGCCATAATTTTCAAACAGCTGACGATAATAAGGTGGATTGTAATTCATGCAATAAACGGGTTCATAAAAACCATCTACCAACAATCCCCACCATCTGTCGCGTTCCCCAAAATTAACTGGCCCATCAACAGCCTCCATCTTCCTTTGCTTGAGCCATTCCACACCGGCATCAAATAACATATTCGCAGCCAGTTGGTCATCAATACACTCAAAAAAGCCAAATCCGCCTGTGGGCTGTTCGTTTTTCGCAGCAGTTTTCCTGTTTACAAACGCCGCCATCCGGCCAACGGTTATACCCGAATCATTCAGCAACAGCCACCTGATCAGTTCTCCATGACGAAATGCCTTATTTTTTTTAGGATCAAAAACCTGCGCTACATCCTTATCAAGCGGCCGGATAAAATGAGGATCGTTGTGGTAGAGGCGGGGAGGAAATTCAAGGAATTCCCGCTTATCTTCATCAGAACTAACTTCTTTCAAATTCATGATGCGCGAAAGTACCATATTTTGCTAAATTTGTGAACTTAAAGTCAACCCGTTTTGAAAGGTAAAACCGTTATTATCACCGGAGGATCGTCAGGAATAGGAAAAGCATGTGCAATAAGGTTTGCCAAGGAGGGAGCAAATGTTGTAATTGTAGGTCGCAATATTGAAAAACTTCAGAAAACTGCTGCTGAACTGCTTGAAATCACTCCACAGGTACTTTCAATACCAGCTGATGTTGGCATTTATACCGATTGTGAAAAAATAATATCTGAAACAGTGCAGCATTTTGGCAACATTGAAATCCTTATTAATAATGCCGGCATTTCTATGCGAGGAATGCTTTCCGACACCAAAGTGGAAGTTTTGCAACAGGTAATGAAAACTAATTTCTGGGGAACAGTTTACTGCACAAAACTGGCATTACCGTATCTGTTAAAGTCGAAAGGTTCAGTAGTGGGTATTTCTTCCATTGCCGGGAAAAAAGGGTTACCCGGACGATCAGCATATTCTGCTTCCAAATTTGCGATGGAAGGTTTCCTTGAAACAATACGAAGTGAGAATATGAATTCGCGTCTTCATGTTTTAATTGCTTGTCCCGGTTTCACTTCATCCGGTATACGAAATGAAGCGCTGGGACCTGAAGGCCTGCCACAAAAAGAATCTCCACGCGATGAGCATTCTATGATGACAGCAACCGTAGTGGCTGATCATATTTTTAATGCTGTTAAGCACCGTAAACGCGACATTGTGCTTACCATGAATGGCAAATTAACGGTATTCCTGAATAAATTTTTTCCCACATTAGTGGACAAACTTGTATACAGGCACCTTGCAAAAGAACCCGGATCACCCTTTAAGGATTAAAATTAAAAAACCAAAAATAAATATGTCAACTAAAAAAAATCTGTCCCTGGTGCTGCTGATGTTCGCAATGCTTTTTGTTGCCTGTTCTTCTTCACAGCAGAAACTGGCAAATGAAATTACCAGTAAAGAAAAAGCGCTTTACAGTGATTCCACCATGCGTCCTGATGTAGCAAAAGCGAATGAGATTATCGGTCTTTACATAAGTTATGTCGACACCTATCCAAAGGATACAGCAAGTGCGATGTATCTTTTTAAGGCGGGTGATATTTCATCCAAAATAAACGAAACACACCAGGCCGTGCAGCTTTTTGGCCGTATGATCAGCGACTACCCCGAACACAGTAACACACCATATGCATTGTTCCTGCAGGGATTTATTTATGAGAACCAGGTTGGCGATCCTGTGAAAGCAAGGCCCTATTACGAAGCTTTTATAAAAACTTACCCCGATCATCCTATTGCAGGAGATGTGAGTTTTTCACTGGAACACCTGGGTAAAACCCCCGAAGAACTGATTCGGGGATTCGAGAACAACGAACAGCAGTTGTCGGGCGACACCGATACTACATCTGTTTCTGTAAGCAAGTAACTCTGCAAGCCTGTGGTTATGGAGAAGAAAAAGTTAACCCGCAAAGATAAATTTAACCAACCCACTCCGGCAAAATCCACGGTTACGGCAACCCGGAAACTTAATTACCTGCTGCCTGCATTTATCTTAACACTTCTGGCTGTTGTATTATATGGCAATACACTGAACCATGATTTTGTTCTGGATGATTATTCGGTAATTCTTGAAAACCGGTTAACCAAGCAGGGGGTGAGTGCCATACCTGAAATCTTTAAAACAAGTTATCGTTACGGTTATTACTTTACGGATGATAATCTTTACCGTCCGCTCGTAAAAGCCATGTATGCCATAGAGTGGAGCCTGAGTCCGGGTGACGCATTTCCCGGGCATTTAATGAATGTATTTTTTTACGCTTTAACAGGATGGGTGCTTTTTTTCGGATTGATCAGAATTACGGGAGGAAATGTTTTACTGGCTTTCATAACCACAGCACTTTTTATCGCGCATCCGGTGCATACCGAAGTTGTTGCCAACATAAAAAGCCGTGATGAAATTCTGGCATTCCTGTTTTCATTTATGGCCCTCGACCAATACATCCTGGCTCTGAGAACCGGGAAAAACAAGCATATAGTCATCGCAGCCTTGATTTTTTTCACAGGTTTTCTTTGCAAAGAATCTACCATCACATTCCTGGCTGTTTTCCCATTGGCAGGATGGTTTTTTACGGAAGAAAAACTGTCCGTGATTTTCAAAAAAATGATCCCCTTGGGAATCGTAACACTACTTTTCCTTTTAATCCGAATGGCCGTGCTTGGAGAAAATACTCCGGAATCAGTTTCGGTAGCTGATAACCTCCTTGTTGCAGCAAAGGATCCTGTTACGCGCTTTGCAACGACGGTTTTGATACTCGGACTTTACTTAAAAATCCTTATTTTTCCTCATCCACTGGTATTCGATTACTCCTTTAATCAAATACCCTTAGCAGGAGCAGGGGATATTGGATTCCTGGTGGCTGCATTGGTTTATACCGCGCTGCTGGTGTTCGCTATAATCAAGCTTAAATCTAAAAATCTTTTTTCTTTTGCCATCCTTTTTTACCTGATAACGCTTTCTATTTCTTCCAATTTGTTTATAACAATTGGTTCCTCTATGGGTGAACGATTTTTATATGCCCCATCGTTTGGATTTTGCTTTGGCGTAGCTTTGTTAATCCTGATGGCAGGAAGAGTCATGAATGAATCTATCCCACTTAAATTTCCGGATATGCTATGGAAAAATAAAATAGTAGCAGGTTTACTGGTGATTTTTGTAGCGGGATTTTCATTGAAAACCATATCCCGAAATCCGGTTTGGAAAAATAACTATACGCTCTATTCGAATGATGTGTTGCTCTCTCCAAACAGTACCCGAACCCATTATTACCTGGGAAATTATTTAGTGAAACCGGAGGCCTGGGAAGGGAAAAGTGAAACAGAAAAAAATCAGATATTACAGCAGGGCATCACAGAACTCCGAAAATCAATTGAAATTTATCCGGGGTTTGCCGATGCT
>JBBQQQ010000053.1:0-4467 GCA_038215705.1 Bacteroidia bacterium | reverse complement strand
AACCAGGTGCTTTTCCGTTACTGCGATGCCAATGGAAATTTATCAGATGCATCAAATCCTAACGGAGCAACCGATCATATTGCAGGCATCTGCAACCACAAACGCAATGTGTTTGGTATGATGCCACATCCAGAGAGAGCCGCTGATCCTGTTCTTGGTAACACACAGGGAAGAATTGTACTGGAATCCATCCTTAACCTGGTAGGCGTTTAATCTTTTTTTAGCAATTAGGCACGCACATTAATTAAAGACAAGCCTCGTCCTAACTTTCATTTCTTAAAATTTCAAGCGGTGGTTTGTTAACTACTTCACGGCTATTTGTCAGGCCGATGAGTACTGTTGTAACTGTAATTGAAAAGTAACATACCAGGAGTGGAATCACATCGGGAGCCAGTATTGTTTTAAAACTATATTGTGCAAGTGCCATGTTCAGCCCTATCGAAATGACTATCCCCGTAAGGGAAGCGAGGCTGCCCAGTAAAAAATATTCGAGCGCGTTAATTCCGAATATTTGTTTTCGTCCTGCACCCATTGTACGCAATAATACGCTTTCGCGGATGCGCTGATACTTGCTGATTATAACGGAACCGATAAGCACCAAAACACCTGTTACAATACTGAACAGCGCCATAAATTTTATGATAAAAGAAACTTTCTTCAAAACATCATCAACGGTTTGCAAAATAAGATTTAAGTCAATGATGGATACGTTCGGGAATTTCACGACCAGTGACTGCTGATAACCGGCTGACTGTTCGGGGGAGAGAAACCTGGTAAGCAGCACATGAAATTTAGGAGCTGACTCCAATACTCCCGCGGGGAACAGCACCAGGAAGTTAGGCTGCACCCTTTGGAAATCGATCTTCCGAATACTTCCCACATACGTAGTAAGGATAGCTCCCTGCACATTAAAGGTAACGGGATCGCCTAAACGCACATCCATGTCATCGGAAAAATTTTCGGAAAGCGATATAAATATAGAATCCAAAGAATTGTTCACGCGTCCGATCCACTTTCCTTCAACCAGTTCTTCGGAATCAATAAGTGAATCCCGATAGGTAACCCGATACTCGCGGTCGAGCACCCATTTGCTGACTCCTGATAACGTATCTTTTTTTAACTCCGGAATGGATCGGTTTTTTATGGAATGCAATTTCATGTTGACAATAGGCACACTCCCCAGTACAGGCATATTGTTTCCTATAGTTACTTGTTTTATCGCTTCCAGGTCTTTGTCCTGAATATCAAACACCACCAGGTTAGGCCGGTCAGTAGCTGCAGATGAAAAATTAAGTTTATCGAGCAGCAATTGCTGACTCATAATGAGTGTGGTTATTAAAATAGTTCCAAGTCCGATGGTAACTACAAGTATGAGTGTTTGATTATTGGGACGATACAAATTACTCAGTCCCTGACGGAAAATAAACGAACCTTTATAAGGGAATTTTCGAACGAGCCACATTACCATTTTTGAGAAAGCAGCCAGTAAGCCGAATGAAAAAAATATGGCAGTCGAAAATATCAACGCGCGCTTCCATGTGTCGAGTTGCAAATAGGAAAACCCGATAATAAACAACACCACCAGTGCATACAGCAGGTAAGGCCAGCGGTCTTTCACTGCTGCTTCAAACGATGCGCGCAAAGCTTTCAATGGCGAAACATTTCTGATGGTCATCAATGGAAATAAAGCAAACAACATTGCGGCGCATATACCTGTAAGTATGCCAATAAATATTGGCTTCCAACTCAGGTTAACATCGACATTGAAAGGAAGAAATTCAGAAAAAACAGCAGGAAGATAATACTGTATCATTGCACCGAGCGCTGCTCCTGTTACCGAACCAATAATAGCCATGACAAAAACCTGCACCAGGAAAATACCCATAGCCTGTTTGCCGGATGCTCCCAGGCATCGCAAAATGGCTACTGCTTTTATTTTTTCTTTAATATAAATATGCACCGAGCTGGCAACACCGATGCACCCCAGCAACAATGCCACAAAAGCAGTGAGGTTAAGAAACCCTGCCATATCAGCATACGCATTTCCTACTTGCTCTTTTCGTTTAGCCACATCCTCGTATTGTAATTCCGCTTTTTCAAGAAAGGGTTTGATCTTCGATTCAAAATCATTAGCATCAAAGTTTTCAGGATATTTTATGTACAATGAATAATTAATGCGGCTTCCTCTTTGTACGAGGTTGGTTTCATTAATATAACTGAGGGGAATGAATACAGGAGGTGCAACTGAACCGGCAATACCCGACTGACCCGGTACTTTCATCACACGACCTTCAATTTGAAACATTAATTCACCGATCTTAATCACATCGCCGTTAGCAGCACCAAATTGCAACATCAGTGTTTTATCGACCAGAGCTTTTTTATCATTTAAAAAAGTGGTTGCAGCTTGTTCCGGGTCAGAAAGAAGTTTTCCGTAAAAAGGAAATCCTGTCCCAACAGCACGAATGTTTACCAGCCTTGTGCCCCCGGTTTTGGTAAACTGCACCATGGAACCAAAATTAACTTCTTGTGTAGTCACCATCTGCAAAGAATCAAAAAACTGTACTGTTTCTTCCGTAAAGGGTTTTTTCGATTCCACTTCCAGGTCGGCGCTCAGCAGTGCTTTTGCCTCATTATCGATTTGGCTGCTTAGGTTTTCACCGAAAGAATTTATTGCAACCAGCGCCGCAATTCCCAGCATAATGCTACTCATGAATAAAAGTAATCGTCCGCGATTATTACGGCTATCGCGCCAGGCCATTTGTAACAACCACTTCATATAGTAGCCAGGATTCCGCGTTCATCACTAATGATTTTTCCACCTTTCATCCTGATAATACGCTCTGTTTTAGAAGCCAGTTCGAGGTCGTGGGTGACTAAAATGAGGGTGGTACCCAGTTCCTTATTCAAATCAAAAATAAGTTTTTCAATAGTAGCGCCTGTTTCTTGATCGAGATTGCCGGTGGGCTCATCAGCAAAAAGGATCTCAGGGCTATTGGAAAATGCTCTTGCAATGGAAACCCGTTGTTGCTCCCCTCCTGATAATTGTGCAGGATAATGATTGTGTCGGTCGGATAGCCCTACTTTATCAAGCAGTATGAGTGATTTGTCGCGCGCGTGTTTATCGTGACGCAACTCCAGGGGGATCATTACATTTTCCAGTGCTGTTAAAGTAGGTAACAGGTTGAAAGTCTGAAAGATGAAGCCAACGTTCATATTTCGGACATGAGCGCGCTCATCTTCATCCAGTTGATCGAGAACGATCCCGTTGAGAATTACTGAACCCGAAGAGGCGCGATCGAGGCCTGCACACAGTCCAAGCAACGTAGTTTTACCACTGCCTGAAGGCCCTACAATGGCACAACTGGAGCCCTTTTCAACTTCAAAACTCACCTGATCCAAAACAGTCAGCATACGGGAGCCGCTGGGATACACCCGGGAAAGGTGGTCCGCCTTTAAAATAACCTTTGACATACAATTGCTATAAATTGGTTGGTGGCAAAATTGCAACTTCATTACAACATATGTGGTGCCAATATGTTAGTTTATATTATTAAAATTGTATTTTGTGGCTGCTGCTATCCTGCTACTAAAACCCGTTTCCGTAAAGCATAAAAACAGATCATGAATAAATTTCAAGTTATAGCTTTCCAGTTGATGATGTTGATTTTCATTGCGTGTACTCCTGCTGCGGAGCAATCAGCAACACTACCTGAACCGGCCGATTCCATTTCTAAGGATACCACAACTACTGAATCGCGTAAAAAAGTAATGTTGTTTTTTGGCAACAGCATCACTGCTGCTTACGGATTGACTGCTGAAGAATCCTTCACTACTATGATCCAGATGCGATTGGATTCATTGGGAAAAAGTTATGAGGTTATAAATGCTGGTGTTAGCGGTGAGACTACTGCTACGGGAAAAAACCGTGTAGGCTGGGTAGTGAAGCGGCAACCAGTCGACATATTTATACTCGAGTTGGGAGCCAACGATGGCTTGCGTGGTGTTCCTGCCAAAGAAACCAGGGCGAACCTGGAATCTATAATTGACCAGGTTAGAGAGGCACACCCCGATGCGATTATCCTTCTTGCAGGCATGATGATTCCTCCAAGCATGGGGCCGGAATACAGCAATGAGTTCAGTAAAATTTTCCCGGCTGTGGCTGAAAAAAAGAACGTTCGACTCATTCCATTCATCCTGGAAAATGTAGCAGGTATCGATACGCTGAATCTTCCTGATGGCATTCATCCGAATGCAGCAGGAGAAAAAATTGTAATGGAAAATGTTTGGGATATTTTGAAGGAAGTTATTTAATAAGTTGCGCCATACGTAGCGTAAACATATAATTTTAAATTAGCGTCAGGTTTAAACAGTTAACACTATGAATTATCCTTACCAGATCACTACAGTTGATCAATATAAACAAGCATACAAGGAAAGTGAAAGTAATCCTGAAAAATTCTGGGG
>JBBQQQ010000052.1:0-4715 GCA_038215705.1 Bacteroidia bacterium | reverse complement strand
GCTCTTGTAAGAGAAGCCACATTTGCAAAAACATAATTACGGCCATTCAATTTATAAGTGGCACCACCTTTTACAGAATAATTAAAAAACGATTGCGTTTCTGATTCACCATACGAATCATTCGGGAACAAACCGTTACGTACATTTCCGGTACGTGTGAAACTGTTTTGCGATAATTCAAGTGCAGCAAAAACATCAACCTTATCCATTTTCATCTGGCCCTGAATCCAGCCTGCAGCCCTTGAAATATCAGCCGTATAATTGTAACCAAATTTATCACCTTCATATAAAATACGGTTCGGGTTATTCAGATCATTCTGAAGCGCGTTACTGTTTCCGGCAAAATCCTGTTCGGCATACTGGTTTACATCTACATAAAATTCACCGCCCAGCAAATCACCAACTCTTTTAAAATGATCAGTTTGTTGTTTAAGATACGACAGGCCTGTTGAAAGCTGAATATTATCAGTAAGACTTGTATTGTAGTTTGTATTGAAATGGAATTTTTTAGAATCAGCCACACGTTCTTCTAAAATATACGCCGACCGCTTTCCGGTCACACTGTTTCCGGCAATACCGTTAACATTTTCAATTGTTTGGTAAGAATCATCATTGATCTGGTACATTTTATCCCAGTTCAACTGGCGCTGTTCTTCATAATTGCGCATTAAAAAATCAATCTGTGCAGCCATAAGTGCATTTTCAGCATAGCTCGGCAAACGGCGGTAATAATCAGGGCGCGGATCGGGTGCATTATACCAGTCAAGACCGGTATTAATATTTTCACCCTTTGAAAATCCAAATGAAGTACGCAGCATTGACTGATTAGTTATTTTCCAGTCGTGCGACAAAATTGCAACCGGTTGAAAACTTCTGTTTACTGATGCGTTTCGCTTTTCGCCATTCTGGTATCCCCATGTCGGGTTGTAATAATGAGAGTCAGCGATGTCATATAATTCCTTCATCGCAGGAGATGATTTACCCCTCTCGGTTGGTGTTCCGAACGTTGTTAAGCTGATAGAATGTGAGCTGTTAATAATTTTTTCAGCAGCCAGGTAATAAGAAGCACCGTTATAATAAGTTCCTTCAATGTAACCTTCTTCGGACCATCTTCTGGAGACTGATCCACTTACAGCCCAGCCACCTTTCATGAGTCCGGTTCCGAAAGTAACCATGGCCCTGTTTTCATATACCCGGTTTGATGCTGCGTAGGAAACTGCAAGTTGCTTACGTTGCTTGGATGCTCTGGAATCGATATACGCTGACCCCCCGATTCCGCCATAACCAAAGCCTCCCGGGTTAAGACCAGTAACTGTTTCACGATTACGCACCACATCATTCAATCCACCCCATAAATAAAACATAGAATTTCCATTGGCCAGGTCGGTCATAGGAACTCCATTCATATAAGTAACGAAGTTTTCATTGTCATAGCCTCTTACGCGGAAACGGGCTGCACTAAAGGTGTAGGAGGCAGCAGAATTAAAAGCATCACGGCTGGCCGTCAAAACCCCCGAAACACTTTGAGTAGACGATTCTCTCATTTCAGAATCGGACATTGAAACCACTGCTATGTTGTCCTGCATTTCTTCAGCCATTGATCCCGTAACAGGGGTGCTGACAAATCCTACATCGGTTGATGCAGAAGTCACCTGTATTTCTTTGGTGGTTGGAGCATGATTCTCGGATGTTATCAATAAAGAATAATTTCCAAAAGGAACATCTTTTAATTCAAATGCACCGTTGTTATCGGTAGTTCCCTCAAACGTGGTTCCTTCCAGAACTACTTTAGCGCCTTCAACAAAATTGTTCAAATCGTCGGTAACAATTCCTTTAATAACGGAATTCTGAGCAAATGACAGCTGGCCCGCAAATGCAAAGGCTGCTATCAGCACTAATCTGATAATTTTCATAAATAGAGGTTTCCCCGCAAGGGTAGGGTGATTTAGGAGGGTCAAAGATAAATAATAAGATGATACCTGAGATGCTTGATTATCATTATAATGTGAAAATCATGTTAATTTTGTGTGAACCCGTTTGAGGTTAAAGGGATTGTTTAATTTTGGCTTTCTGAATTCGTATCAGGTGATGCGCTTTTGTTTTAATCCCGTGCTATCACAAAAAACGAACTGGTTATTAATTTTAAGAAAACATTGTATGAAAATTTTAAAGGCTTTATTGACATTGATTTTGTTTTGGGGATTGCAGGATGGTTTTTCTCAGATAGAAAAAACCACGCGGTACAAAGTTGCCTGTGTTGGTTTTTATAACCTGGAAAATCTTTTTGACACTGTTGATGACACAACAATTAATGATGAAGAATTTTTACCAACCGGTACAAAATTATATACAGAAGCCGTATACAAAGATAAACTTACGAATTTATCGGAAGTAATTTCACAACTGGCTATTGAGGAAACGCCTGACGGAGTGGCATTGCTTGGTGTTGCTGAAATTGAAAATACCCGTGTGCTCGAAGATCTTGTTGCGCAACCAAAACTTAAATCGCGTAATTATAAGATCGTGCATTACGATTCGCCTGACTATCGTGGTGTTGATGTTGGGCTGCTCTATAACCCGCTTTATTTTAAAGTTATTGAAAGTGCGGCGCTGAATGTTCCTCTTAAAAATCCTGATGGCAAGCCCTATCCTACACGTGATGTTTTGTGGGTTTACGGATTGATGAATGGAGAGCCGCTGCATGTTTTCGTGAATCACTGGCCATCACGCCGTGGTGGTGAAGAAGCATCAGCTCCCGGAAGGGCTTTGGCTGCCGGTATTGCAAAAGCAAAAATTGACAGCATCAACAATGCTTACCCCGGCGCAAAAATAATATTGATGGGTGATCTGAATGATGATCCTCAGAGTCCGAGTGTTGCCAATGTACTGAATGCTACCAGTGATACAAAAGCATTAAAAAAAGGACAACTTTATAATCCATGGACTGATTTTTATAAACAGGGAATCGGTACACTTGCATGGAATGATGCGTGGAATTTATTCGATCAGGTAATTATTTCTTCTTCCTTTTTAGATAAAAACCAAAGTGGATTTTTTTATCAGAAGGCGGTTATTTTTAACAGACCCTTCCTGTTACAGAAATCAGGGCGGTATAAAGGATATCCTTTCAGAACTTATGATTTTGATGTTTATATGCGGGGCTATAGTGATCACTTTCCGGTTTATGTAGTATTACTGAAAACCCTTTCGAATTAAAGCATAAAGGCTTGCATCATTACAGGTAATTTTCGTTCGATTTATTCCTTCTTTCCAAAATAACTTACTGATTTTCAACGCTTAACAGGTGTATTGAAATTCCTATCTTTGTACCTGAAACAATTTCTTATTATGACAACCCGGGGACCCGTATCACAATTTATAGAACATCATTACCGACACTTTAACGCTGCGGCTTTAATGGATGCAGCAAAGGGTTATGAACAACATCTTTTGGAAGGTGGAAAAATGATGATCACGCTGGCTGGTGCAATGAGCACAGCGGAATTAGGAATCTCATTAGCTGAAATGATTCGCCAGGGGAAAGTGGATATTATTTCATGCACAGGTGCCAACCTGGAAGAGGACGTAATGAACTTAGTTGCACATACCCATTACAAACGGGTACCTAATTACAGGGACCTTAGCCCGCAGGAGGAGTGGGATTTGCTTGAAAACGGTTTCAACCGTGTAACCGATACCTGCATTCCGGAGGAGGAAGCTTTTCGAAGAATTCAAAAGCATATTGTTAAAATTTGGAAAGATGCAGAATCTAAAGGAGAACGTTTTTTCCCGCATGAATTCATGTATAAATTACTCCTTTCGGGAGCTATGCAGGAACATTATGAAATTGACATCAAAAATTCATGGATGATGGCTGCCGCTGAAAAAAATCTGCCTATCATCGTACCGGGCTGGGAAGATAGCACCATGGGAAACATTTTTGCTTCATATTGCATAAAGGGCGAATTGAATCCGTCAACCATGAAATCGGGAATTGAATATATGACCTGGCTTTCTGACTGGTACATAAAAAATTCAGGTGGAAAAGGGGTGGGATTTTTTCAGATCGGTGGTGGAATTGCCGGCGACTTTCCCATTTGTGTTGTTCCTATGTTGTACCAGGATATGGAAATGCACAGCATTCCTTTCTGGTCTTATTTCTGCCAGATATCTGATTCAACAACAAGTTATGGCTCCTATTCTGGGGCTGTCCCCAATGAAAAAATTACCTGGGGAAAACTAGACATTACCACTCCGAAATTTATTGTAGAATCGGATGCGACCATAGTTGCGCCTTTGATATTTGCATGGCTTTTGAAATGGTAAAAGAAATTATAAATGATAGAGGATAAATTCTAAATAATAATTTCATGTATGAGTTTTAATGATGTTTGGTTTCAAAAAATAATTTTCTTATTCATATAAAATTTCGTTTATCATAAAACTTCCGTAAACCTGAACCGTGTCAGACTCTTTAGTAATCATTCCCACATACAACGAATGTGAAAACATTGAAGCCATTTCACGGGCAGTGTTTTCACAGGATCATCCTTTTCAAATTTTAGTAGTGGATGATAATTCCAGTGACGGAACAGCGGATATGGTTAAAAAACTGATGTTGGAATTTCCTGATCGGCTTCACCTGGAACAGCGTGCAGGTAAGCTTGGACTGGGAACAGCGTATATTCACGGATTTAAGTGGGCGCTTGCGCGGA
>JBBQQQ010000051.1:0-4826 GCA_038215705.1 Bacteroidia bacterium | reverse complement strand
CACAAAACAATTGGCACAATGGAGGAGTTTGGAAAATTAACTACCGTTAAAGAACATCCCTGAAAATATCCTGCATCAAAAGAAATGATAAAAGAACTTTTAGCCGGTCGCGAAACTATAATTGTTATGCTTCGAAAAGATGTTGACGATTGCAATAAAAAAGTATAAGGATGCAGGCACTGCAGATTTTCTTACAGGATTGATGGAACAACATGAAACTATTGCATGGACTTTAAGAAGATATTTTAATTAAACTTAAAAAATAAAAAAATGAAAACTTTAGAAAACAAAGTAGCTATTGTTACAGGTGCAGGTTCCGGAATTGGCAAAGCTGTAGCATTGCTTTATGCGAATGAAAATGCAAAAGTTGTTGTTGCCGATATCGACGAAACTGGTGGCAACGAAACAGTATCACAAATTAAAGCTCAAGGTGGAGATGCTATTTTTATAAAAGCAGATACATCAAAACCGGATGATCATAAGTCGCTCGTAGAGCAAACCGTAAAAAAATATGGTGGTTTGCATATTGCATGCAACAACGCTGGTATTGGTGGAGATTTAGCTCCCTCAGGCGAGTATCCTATTGACGGCTGGGACAAAATTATCAGTATCAATCTTTCTGGTGTATTTTATGGCTTGCGTTATCAGATCCCTGCCATGTTATCCAGTGGTGTAGGAGGAAGTATTGTGAATATGGCTTCCATACTTGGTATTGTTGGCTCTAAAAACTCTTGTGGATATGTTGCAGCAAAACATGGTGTGCTAGGACTTACCAAAACCGCTGCATTGGAATATGCTGATAAACATATCCGCATCAATTCAGTAGGTCCTGGATATATTAATACTCCTTTACTGACCAATACTCTCGATGAAGCTACATTAAAATCATTAGCCGGTCTTCACCCCATTGGCAGATTAGGTACTGCCGAAGAAGTAGCAGAATTAGTGCTCTGGTTAAGTTCTTCAAAATCTTCTTTTGTGACCGGTTCTTATTACACAATTGATGGTGGCTATACTGCTCAATAAAATATTTCATACCACTTTCCTCTTCATATAACCTCGCTAGTCCTTCCTCTTCGTATGTGCTAGACTTTGCAGGCCGGCTTCGGTACTCGAATTACTGCAAACTACCCCCGATATTAATCAGGGAAGGCTTTGCGATTTGCTAACACTCCGGTACAGTCTGGCCCGTCTTTTCGTTAGGATTACTGCCGTATGCAAGTGACTTTCCGCAAGAACTTAATTTGTCAGTTGACCCTTATGGAGTTATTAATTTTCCTGAATATTTGTAAGATTACAAAATCGCTTTATAGGGATATGATGTGCGTGATTATCTACCATGTTGGCACGAATATTTGTAATATTATATAATCAATCATTTTTTTTACAATTAAAAATAAATTCAAAATGGAAAATCAAAATTCAAATCAGGAATGTATTGACCTCTGCCGTAAATGCGCAGACGAGTGCACTGCCAACGCTAAGCACTGCAAGGATGAAGGGCTTGACGAGTGTGCCAGACTCTGCATTGAATGTGCTGATGCTTGCAATGCTGTAGTAGCAGGAGGACAAACCAATTCAGAAGTATTTCAAAATTGCGCTGATGCCTGTAACGCATGTGCAACTGAATGTGAAAAACACGACAATCCTCATTGCACAAAGTGTGGAGAAATTTGCCGTGAATGCGAAGAAGAATGTAACAGCATGGCAGCTTAAACTTCATTCTTAAAACATTGAAACATTTTAACTGATGCTTTATAGAAGCGCAACAAAAAGCACACATAGCACTTTTTTGTTGCGCTTCGCCATTTCTATTATCGCAACGTTTTTAATAGAATTGTAGAAATAGTTTGCAACTATTAACAAACTTTTGTGCGGGCTTGGAAGGATATATTTTCATATGTACTGCTTTGTTTGCACACAATCGTATCACCCCGACAGGAAATACCAGTAGGGAAAAAATATCTTTCCTGCCACACTAGATTTTACATGCTATTTTCGGGACGGTTTATTTGTCACCACCAATAACACACAACCACCTCTCGTTCAAAAAAAGCATGTAGTATAAACCGTTTATAGGTTTGGTTGGACAGTATTTTACCGGATTGCAACAACCAACCTTGCTTTTTTGCAAGAGGGACACATCAGGAGTGCACAACCTGACTAATTGCTTTGGGTGACATTTCGGGTTATTTGTTTATATTTGATGAAACATACACAAAAATTGCCATAAAGTGATGGAGGTTTTTATTTCAAAATAGGCTTGACGACAACAGGCTGAAATGCACTAGGTTCAGAAGCCCACTCACATCAAGAATCTAAACCTTTATCGGATATGCTTGGGTAGTAATTTTAAAGGAACATTACAGAAAAAAGTGCGGAGTCAGCACTATAATCACTGTCGGCAAATATATGTTGAACTCCAATAAAAAAATAATTAAGAGAAATGAAATCCTGACTAATTCGGGAAAAATAATAATTCTAGTCTTCGCCTTCTGCCATTTAATAGCTGATAATACTATGGCTCAGTGGCAGTCGGATGTACGTCTTACTAATGATCCTTCAACTTCTTATACATCGTATAATAATTCCCGGTGCGTAGCAGCAGTGGGAGATACTGTGCATGTGATATGGGAGGATTCCCGTAATGGGGCTCCGGAAATTTATTATAAACGTTCCACTGATGGCGGCATAAGCTGGGGAGCAGATAGCCGTTTAACAAATAATAGCTTCACTTCCTGGTTTCCTTCTATTTCAGTGAATGGTTTAAATGTACATGCAGTATGGTTTGATGACCGTGATGGGAACTATGAAATTTATTATAAAAAATCACAAGATGGAGGAACAAGCTGGGGAAGTGATATAAGACTTACAAATGACCCTTTTGCTTCGGGTCGACCCACTGTATTTGCAACCGATTCCTTAATTCATGTTGTATGGGGCGACACCCGGATCGGGGGAGTGAGAGAAATTTATTACAAACGCTCTGCCGATGGAGGGAATACCTGGGGACCCGACATCAGGTTAACTAATGACCCCAATGATTCACGACATGCTTCTATAGCTGCATCAGGTTTTTATGTGCATGTATTATGGATTGACCAGCGTGATGGGAACTATGAGGTATATTATAAAGGTTCAGCAGACGGAGGCCTATCATGGGGTACTGATACACGCTTAACCATAACCCCAACTGTATCAGAATATCCCTTGCTTACTACATCCGGTTCAGTGGTTCATGTAGTATGGGTTGATGGTCCTGTTAATCCTTCTCATCTTTTTTATAAACATTCCGCAGATAACGGAATTACCTGGCAGCCGGATGTACAGCTAACTAATAGCACTACTGCAATTTCAATTTCTCCTTCTTTAACTGTATCGGATTCAATTATTCATCTTGTTTGGCAAGATAACCGCAATGGAAATAATGAGATCTTTTACAATCAATCGTTTGACGCAG
This sequence comes from Bacteroidia bacterium, assembly GCA_038215705.1. GTDB lineage: Bacteria > Bacteroidota > Bacteroidia > AKYH767-A > OLB10 > JADKJB01. Next base: position 1,366 of record JBBQQQ010000051.1, on the reverse strand, counting down.
GAGCCACCTGGGGAACTGACAGTAGCATTACTAACAATTTTGCATCATCAGAAAGTCCTTTTATAACAGTATCAGCAAATACAGTGCATCTAGTATGGCAAGATAATCGTGATGGGAATTATGAAATATATTATAAACAGGACCCAACAGGTAACGTTGTAGGAGTAGATGAAATCTCATCAGTCCATTCATTTTCTGTTGCTCCCAACCCCATCCTTAGCGGAAATAATTTCGTAATCACTCTCCATTCGCAACCCGCGACCGGAGATTCAAAAATAAAAATCTTCAATACACTTGGGGTGAATATTTATACAGAAAAACTCGAAAGCAAAACACAATCAATTCATTGCAATTTTTTGCCTGCGGGTATTTATTTAGTGAAAATTAGTACTGGAGAAAAATTATTTGTGCAAAAGATCATTATTCAATAATTGAGGACGAAATAGCTTTAAGGAAAAGCAGCACATTCGGTAACACGCAGATAAATGCAAATTCTTAAAATAAGGAATTTAATCCCCGTCCGCCGACAGGGGTAAACTAATAGTTATGCTTCTAATTTAACCTTGTGGGTAAACGAACAATTGTGCATCTAATCTCTTCTTTTAAAAACCCTGCCTGTTGCAAGGCAGGGTTATTCATTCCTGAGCAGATTGTACGTCAATGATTTGGCGAAAATACGACTTCAAACCAATTAAAAAAAACAATCAATATAACCCATCTGAAAAACAAAATAAATTTATTTTTAAATTTGCGCAGTCACCATACAAAAAATGAATTCCTTGTCAAAAAATAAAATAGATGAAAGTGAATCACTTCCAAATAAGGAACGCGCTGTACTTTACAATTCGTTTATGAATGCCCCCGCGGGTATTGCAATTTTAAATGGCGATACTCACATTTATGAATATGCAAATGCTGAATACGAAAAATTAGTTGACAGAAAAATTACCATCGGCAAAACCGTTCAAGAGCTTTTTCCGGAAATAGAACAACAGGGATTAATAGATATTCTAAATAAGGTTTTTTCAACAGGCGAGCCATTTATCGCTAATGAATTTCCTGTTGAATTAATCGATGAAAGAACCGGCAAACTGGTTTTGCGCTATTATAATTTAGTAGTGCAGCCAATTAAGGACGAAAAAGGAAATACAGAAAGATTATTGTCTCATGGTGTGGAAGTTACACAGCAGGTAGAAGCCCGCAAACTTATTGAAGAAAGCGAAAAGAGATTCAGCATGTTGGTTGACAGTATTCCTAATCTTGCCTGGATTGCTTATGCTGATGGAAATATATTCTGGTATAACAAAAAATGGTTTGAATATACCGGCACTACACTCGCAGATATGGAAGGATGGGGATGGCAATC
>JBBQQQ010000050.1:0-5864 GCA_038215705.1 Bacteroidia bacterium | reverse complement strand
ATTTCTTCCTCCGCCTACAACTTCAGGACACCCGTTAATACGTCGCCGTCGGTCGCATCTTGCACTGCAAATAAACTTAATAATTTAATCCCTAATTTAGCAACCCACGAAATTGTCCGATAATTAGGGGGCTAAGACACTATCAATTTAATGTTTATAAAACAACTAAACTTAATGTAGCATCCATAAAAAACAGTGAAGTTCAACCTATTGAGCTTCCTGAAATAAATGAAAAAATTGTAAACGGTAATGAAATATTATTTCAACTGTATGGAAAACCGGGAGTAATAAATTCTGAAAATCAATTAATTTCAATTGCAACACAATGTCCCTATAAAGGAGGTCAAGCAGTATACAGGGCAAGGGCATTACTTTCATCAATGGATGTTATTCAATTTTATGATGATCAAGCGGAATGTTCGCTTCAGGGTATATTTAGGCAAGCTAATTTAAAAGACAAACACATTCCCAAAATAAATCTTATACCCAATCCTGCCAATGAAAGTGTGGAAATTTATTTTAAAGGATACCAGATTGGTTTATGCCGACTTTTAGTTTCAAATACCATGAAGAAAAAAATTCTCACTATTGATTTTGATTGCTCTAATGAATTTTATAAGTTGAATACTTCAAAACTATCACCTGGTATTTACTCAATAGAGTTCATTATAAATAATATACATATAGGGACTGAAAAATTAGTTATTGTGAGATGAAAAATTTATTGATTTTGGGATTCATTATATTATCTCCCCTGTCTGTTCCTGCTCAGGGAATGAATAATACCTGGCTACTAGGTAATGACCCTGGTTGGCCGAACATAGGTAGAATGATTTTTGATAACAATTCATATCAATTATTATCTGAGCAGCGCAAAATGGCGTTCAAAGGAACACAAGCCACTATCAGTGATAACCAAGGAAATTTTCTGATGAGTAGTAATGGTGTCTGGATCGCTAATGCAACCAATGATACCATGATGAATGGATCGGGACTAAATCCTGGATATTTTGTAAATAGCTGGTCGGATGGGTTAATTATTGATAATGGAAATTTATTTATCCCTTTTCCCGGAGACACTAATAAGTATGTGTTATTTCATCAAACACGATTGGATCAGAATTCATATTTAGGAGGTATTTATAAAACTCTAATTAATATATCCCTTGATTCAGGTTTGGGTGCTGTTATTGATAAAAATGATACTTTAATTCTGGACCAATTAACATGGGGAATTACTGCCTGTAAACATGGGAATGGAAGAGATTGGTGGATAATTGCGCAAAAAGATAGCAGTGATTCACTGTATAGAATATTATTTACTCCTAATGGTTTGGATAGTATTGTTCCCATAAGCATCGGATATGCCCCTTTTGCAGCAGGCAACTCAAATCAAATTATTTTTTCTAGTGATGGATCAAAAATAGCTCAAACTAATTATGATAATCCCATAACAAGAAATAGTTCAATAATAATAGCTGACTTTGATCGTTGCACCGGTGCATTTTCAAATACTCAAACAATTCAATTAACCAGTGGAAATTATCTCTGGGGACTTGCCTTTTCGCCATCTGGAGATTACGTATATGCATGTAATAGTGGATTTATTTTTCAAATCAATTCCAATACCTTGACAGTAGATACCGTTGCTACATACGATGGTTTTATATCCGGATTTCCACCCAGCTGTTGCGCTACCACCTTTTACAACATGTACTTAGCAGCCAATGGCAAAATTTATATTACATCAGGAAGCAGTGTTCAGCATTTACACGAAATGAATTTTCCTGATAGTGCCGGATTCTCTTGTGATGTACAGCAACACATAATCAGCTTGGGTAATTACTTCCATTTACGTGCCGTGCCTAACCATCCTAATTATTACCTGGGAGCTCTAGCGGGAAGCCCATGTGATTCCCTTACTGGTATTGCTCAATTGACAGAGTTTGATTTCAACTTTTCGGTTTCACCTAATCCGAATAATGGAAATTTTAAAATCAGCTATTTGCTACCTCAAAATGAAAAAGGCAAATTGGAAATTTTTGATATTAACGGTCGAAAAGTGTTTGATTTAGCTTTACCTGAGTGGAGCACAATGCAGACAATAATTTTGCCAACAACGATAGCTTCAGGGATCTATAACTGCTCCATTACTTCTGCGAATGAGAGAGTACATATGAAGATAGTTATGATAAATGAAAACTAAAAAATTTGCAGGTATTTCCAAATTAATAATTATTCGATGAAAACGTATTATTCGGTCCATCTTATTGTTTGGCAGAGTCTATTTTTATTGCTATTAATTCTTGCATGCAAGGATCATTCCATTGCCCAAGGTCGAAATCACAATTGGCTTATTGGATATGATGTAGCATTGTTTGATACCAACGTGACATCCACAAAAGCAAGGTTTCTTTTCGATTCAAGCAATTTAACAGTGATTTCCGAAACGCGAAAAATGCCCTTCAGGGCTACTCAGGGAAATATTTCAGATGAAAACGGAAATTTAATTATAGTCAGCAATGGTTGTTGGATTGCCAACGCAACAGGTGACACCATGTTGAATGGTGGGGGGTTAAATCCGGGATATCTTACATCTCAATGGTGTGATAATACTACCGGAATGCCGCTTCCTCATGGTAATGTAATATTACCTTTTCCTGGTGATTCAACAATGTATATTCTGTTGCATCAAATTGAGACCAAACTTTTTTACAGTTTAATAGACATGACTCTAGATGGCGGACTAGGTGGCGTTATTCAAAAAAATATTTTAGTTATTCAAGACACTTTAAGCTGGGGATTTTCGGTTTGTAAACATGCAAACGGACGGGACTGGTGGATTGTTACCTTAAAAGATAACAGCAATATAATCTATAAAGTACTTTTAACTCCAGATACCATTGCTTCCATATCAACACAACAAGTGAATTTTCCCGCCATTTATAATAGTGGTGGTCAACCAACCTTTTCACCAGATGGGACTAAATTTGCATATACCTTTGGATATGGTGGTCCTAATGGTTGGCATGATGTCAGAGTTTTAAATTTTGACCGTTGTTCTGGAAATTTAGATAGTTTAGTTTATATTCCACCAATACCTATATTAGGTATTGGTTTGGCGTTTTCTTCAAACTCAAACTATTTATATCATGCTTCTTGGAATAAATTAATCCAACTGAACTTAAATACTTTGACACAGGACACAGTTGCAGTAAATGATGGATTTTATTCTCCCTATCCCCCGTTTCAAACCGATTTTTTCTTAATGTATTTAGCGGCCAACGGAAAAATTTACGTTTCTTCTGGAAACGGAGTAATAGATATGCACGTAATCAATTCACCAGATAGTGCAGGACTTGCTTGTGATGTACAACAGCATTCTTTACACACGCCATGTTTTTTTGTTCGAAGTAATGTACTCCATCCGAATTATTATTTAGGGCCGGTATTAGGTAGCGTTTGCGATACGTTGGGTTTAGGATGGGAAGATTTGCCACATAATTTTCATTTTTCTGTTTCACCTAATCCAAATAATGGAAATTTAAAAATTGCTTATTTACTACCGCAAAACGAAAGTGTTAAATTGGAAATATTTAATATTAACGGTCAGCGGGTATATGAAATGAAGTTGCCGCAGTGGAGTACGATGCAGGAAGTATTGTTACCTGTTAATATTTCTTCTGGTATTTACAATTGTGTTATTAGTTCCGATACTGCAAAATTTACTAAGAAAATTGCTGTGATGAGAGAATAAATTGGCTACATTGGTATTGCTCAACAAAATGGCTGCATAAACACGAAATCGTGCGCTTCGATTTCTTGAAAATTACTTTTTACCGCTCAACCAAATAAGTGGATCTCCGATCCACGTCTACTGCACCAGAAATTCTTATCAAACCTTCCCCACCTTAATTTCCTCCACCACCGCCGGATCGAGCAGAGTAGTGGTATCACCCAGGTTAGCGATTTCACCTTCTGCAATCTTTCTTAAGATTCTCCGCATTATTTTACCACTCCTGGTTTTAGGCAATCCAATTACAAATTGAATTTTATCAGGTCGTGCTATCGGGCCAATAATGCGGCTCACAGTTTGAATAATGTCTTGTCGGGCCAGTTCGTGGTCGCCATGATGCCCGCTATAAATTACATAAGCGTATATGCCCTGACCTTTTATATCGTGAGGATAACCTACAACCGCGCTTTCCACTACTCCTGCATGCATGTTGATGGCGTTTTCTACTTCAGCCGTCCCTATGCGGTGGCCGCTTACGTTCAGCACATCATCAACCCTTCCGGTAATTCGGTAGTTTCCTTCTTCATCACGTAAACAACCATCACCAGTGAAATATAAGTTTTCGTACGTTGAAAAATAATTTAATTTACAGCGCTCGTGGTCACCATAAGTGGTTCTTAAAATTCCGGGCCATGGAAATTTGATACATAAGTTGCCGCTGATATTATTGCCTTCAATAATTTTCCCCTGCTCATCTACTAAAACAGGTTGAACTCCCGGAAGCGGTAATGTTGCAAACGAAGGTTTGGCAGGCGTTACTCCCGCAAGATTTGAAATTAGTATTCCCCCGGTTTCCGTTTGCCACCACGTATCCACTACAGGACACCGTTCCTTCCCGATATTTTTATGATACCAATGCCACGCCTCTTCATTAATTGGTTCACCAACTGTTCCCAATACATTTAAGGATGATAAATTTTTTCCGGTAAAATAGTCGGGGCCGTATGCCATAAGACTCCTGATCGCAGTGGGTGCAGTATACAATATGGTTACTTTATATTTATCAACAATGTCCCAGAACCTTCCTGCATCGGGCCAGGTAGGAATGCCTTCAAACATGAGTGTTGTGCCGCCCGCACTTAATGGACCATAAACAATATAGCTGTGTCCTGTTATCCATCCGATATCAGCAGTGCAAAAATGTACCTGCCCGGGCTGATATTGAAAAACATTTACGAAAGTGTAATTGGCCCATACCATATAACCGCCACAGGCATGTACCACTCCTTTTGGCTTGCCGGTTGAGCCGGAAGTATATAATATAAATAACATGTCGTTGGCATCCATTTCTTCTGCCGGAAAATCAGGATTGCCAAGCGTTTCCACTTTTTTAATTTCATCTTCCCACCAAACATCACGTCCCTTGATCATACTAACGGGAGTGCGTGTACGCATACACACAATTACCCGTTTCACAAAACTACATCCCACAAGAGCATCATCTATAATGCTTTTGAGCGGTATGTCTTTAGCGCCCCTGAAAGCTCCGTCACATGTTATGATGTATTCCGCATGCGCATCCTGAAGCCTGTCGGTTATGGATTGTGCACTAAAGCCTCCAAATACTACCGAGTGTATCGCTCCTATGCGCGCGCAGGCCAGAACTGCAATAGCCAGTTCGGGAATCATTCCCATATAAATGCAAACGCGATCGCCTTTTACAACGCCGTTATTTTTTAGCACGTTTGAAAATTGCTTTACTTTAAATAAAAGTTCCTTGTATGTAAGCACGCGATGAGGCACTTCCGGATCATTCGCCTCCCAAATAATAGCGGGTTTATCACCTAAAGATTCAATGTGCCGGTCGAGGCAATTTTCAGTAATGTTTAATGTTCCCCCTGTGAACCAGTTGATGGAAGGATCTGCAAAATTCCAGTCCAGCACATTGTCCCATTTTTTACGCCACGTAAAATTTTCTGCTATGTCTCCCCAGAATTTTTCAGGATTACTTTCACTTTCCTTGTATGCTTGTTTATATTGATCAACTGTAGTGATCTGGTAAGGATAATTCATAGTGTTAACTGTTTAAACCTGACGCTAATTTAAAATTATATGTTTACGCTACGTA
>JBBQQQ010000049.1:0-7933 GCA_038215705.1 Bacteroidia bacterium | reverse complement strand
CACTACTAATCAACTTGTCAATTTGACGTTCTATTTTTTTAGGTTCATTGATGATTAACTTTTTCATACCTTTAATTTTTATTCAAAGATACAAAATGTTTTTATTCTATCCGCAATTATATATGTCGTTTATTATAGTTTGCCGCTATTCAGGTTACAGGATAAGATAATAAATTCTTTATAGTAGTTAAATCAACATAATTTGACATTATCAATTTTAAAATAATAAGATTTATATCTCACAGACAGCTATTACTAATCTAAAGTGGAACCATTAAAGTAATAATTCCATTACTGCTTCACCACCACACTTTTAAACTGGGTTCCATTAGAATTTACTTTTAACAGGTATGCGCCAATTTTAAATTCTTTAACATCTATACCGATTTCATTTCCTTCAACATTTTCATATTCGGAATGATAAATAAGCCTGCCTGATAAGTCATAAAAATAAACAGCCACTTCCTCATTAACTTGATCTGGTAACAAAACTGATAATTGAGAATTTACAGGATTAGGATATGTAATAATCGTAAATTCAGGCGACTGTTCCTGCTGAACCCTGCAATTAACAATAACAGTGCGTGTAGAGCTTGCTACAGTACAACCATAATTGTCAGTAATTATGACTTTATATATGCCTGCTGATTTGGCAGTATAGGATTGACTTATAGCGCTAGGAATATTAATATTGTTTTTCCTCCATTGATAATTGTAACCGGATGTGGCTGTAAATATAACACTATCACCTAAACAGAATGTAAGTGGTCCTGAAGCAGAGACTTGGTTATTAGGTGGCCCGATAACCTCAACTTGGGAAGAAGCCTTAGAACAACCATTAGCATCAGTTACTACTACTCTATATTTGCCACTCATTGATACAGACAAAGTATCATTATTACTATTTGCCACGGGTGCTGAAAATTTTTTCCAAAGATATGTTGTAGCCGTAGGAGCTATAGCGGTTAACTGTACAGTTTGACCAATACAAATACTTATGGGACTATTAGATGTAATTGTGACAATAGGTAAAGGAAGATTTGAAATATCTATATAATTTGAAGTTTTACTGCAGCCATTTGCAGTGGCAATACATCTGTATCTTCCGGGACTGGAAACGGTAATAGTAGAATTAATAGAACTTAGGACTGTTCCATATTTTTTCCATTGGTATGTAACATTAGATAAATTATGCGAGGGATGAGAAACAGTTGCACTCAAATCAACAGTTTTTCCTGCACAAATTGTTGCGGAACCTATCGAAGATATTGTATTAACAGGAGTAGGAGAGCCAAACATCCATTTATTTGATTGGTTTGGTTGTGAACACCCAAAACTGTTCGTTATAAAAACATCAGTTATCAAACCTAAGGCTGGTCCGAATGTAAAAATCAAGCTATCTGAATTTGTAGTTGTTAATCCGCCATTCCATGAATATATGTAAGGGCCATATAAATTAATACCATTTGCTGAGTCAACAGCTTTAACAATAGAGGTGGTTCCTTCACATCCAGAATTATTTCCTGACAAATTCACAACCGGAGAAGGATTTGTTGTAATGCTTACCGATGCAGATGAAGTATCACCTGTAGATAATTCGGTAATCAATACCGTATAAATACCATTCGAAGTTAAGTCATTAGATGAAATGTAACTCGCGGACACTCCCCCTCCATAAATGTTCCATGAAACAGGGAAATTACCTCCGGGACCCGTCCAGGAAAAACTATATAATAAATCGTCTGATGGGAATGCCATCAAAATTACGCTATTTCCGGCGCACTTTTTAATAGGGTCATCGTAATAAACAAAAACACTTGCATTAAACGTTTGGGCTGTCAAACGGGAAAGCATACTGAGTTGCAAAAATATTAGACAACTTAATAAAATAGAAAATCTGATTCTCATAATAAAATATATTAAAAATTAAAATAGTTCAAACTTTAGGTTTTGCGTTGTCTTATCAATGAATTTAAGTAGAATTTGATTTAAGGTTTATAAAATGTAAGATGGAATGACAATGATAAAAAATAATATTCATTAAATCTAATCCTATAATTTTTACCGGGATCGGGCACCATTCTACCAAAGGCATGTGAATTGATTTGAATTTAGCGCTTTTTAAGGGGCAAACGCCGTGAAAAAGGAATTAGCCCGAATAACCCGAATCCCTCAAAAAATTAACCTGAATCAATTATCCATTAACCGTAAACTCCTGTATATCATTGGCAATCAAATAGATATTAGTCCCGTCCGGACCGCCTCAAAGGAGAGAGAAATCTCTCCTTTTTTTATGGATTACGTGTTCTATTATCCCTGTAAAATACGAACAAGATCATCATTGATATAAAACATTTCACGTCCTTCCTGCCTGGCTGAAAGTATCTTGAGTTCTGTCAATTTTTGCATATAAACGGTGAGTGTGGTTCGACTTTTTGTGCCGGTAATTTGGCCTACCATTTTTTGTTTGATATAAGGCTGAGAAAACAAGGCCTGATTTAATTCCAGTGTGTACCATTTCAGCTTTTGATTGGCATAGCGGTATGTGGCATCCATTTGTAATAGTATCTCATCAATTTTATCGTTGGTATACTGAGCTGTGGTATCTACCGCGTCAAGCATATATAGCATCCATGGCTTCCATGCTTGTCGTTGAGTTACTCCTGACAGAAAGTAATAATAATCATCTTTATGATTGATGATATATTTACTTAAATAGAGTACGGGATGTGATAATAGTTTTTGATCAATGAGATAAAGCAGGTTCAATATTCTTCCGGTTCTCCCGTTACCATCGGTGAACGGATGTATGGCTTCGAATTGATAATGGGCAATGATCATTTTTAATAATGGATCGAAATTGTTTTTTGTTTTGAGAAACGCATACATGTTTTCGAGTTTTTGCTCTACAACTCCCTGCCCGCGAGGTGGCGTGTATATAATTTCACCGGGTTTCAGTTCACTCTGTCCGCGTTTGATCACCGTTTGTGATTGCGGTGGTCTTATGCCCTGACTTGTATTTTTTATTTGTTGGAAAACACTTATCGCAATTGAAAGATCAAATGACTCACTTTCAACCAGGGCCTTATAACCTCCCCAAAGCGCTTCACGGTAGCGTAGGACCTCCTTGATTGCCGGATTGGCGTTTTCTTCTTTTACTGTATCTGAAACAGCTTTGTAGAGTTCGTCCTCAGTCGTGAAAATATTTTCGATAGCCGTAGAACTTTGCGCCTCGTGCAATGAAATAGTATTCACTAACATAGTCGGATTTGGAATCCTGAGAATATTTCTGTTCAACTCAGCCAAGGCTCTCGAGGCTAAGCCCCATTTGGTGAGAATTTCAGTGTCTAAAATCGAATCCGTAGGAGGTAGTTGGGGCAATGCATTAAAGGGCATATTTCTGTCAAAAACTACCATTTCAGTGAATTTGTATTGTAAAACTAAAGAACATGTCCAATATTTTCAAAAATATGACCATATGGCAAATATATGTCCAATTTTTCAATTCCAAACTGAGATGTGTTCAATTTTTTAAGTTAACTGGACATATCCTATGGATGTGTCCAGTTAACTTATCAGGTTTAGCCCGAATAGCCCAAATCCCGCCAAAAATTAGCCCAAATACCAAAATCAATAGCCTGAATTTATATAATGCACTGGTAGTGAATGCCTAATAAATCCCGCCCGGACCGCCTAGTAAGCCCTCACAATGAGGGCTTTTTTAGTGTCTGAAAATTAATGATCCGTGAGTGTCCTTGCCAGTCGACCGTTACCGTCATCGAAAGGACGAATGGTTACAAACCATATGTGCGCAAGCTCGATGCCACTCAAAAATTCCTTGAGCCGCTCACACCGCTGTTAGACTTTTTAGTTGGCATTCAGCACTTTTTCCCGGTGGACGAAGCTTTTTCTCCTTAAGAAGCAAATTATTCTACGTAACATATGCGGAGAATAAGGTGCCTTATCTCCGCATATAGGCCGAATGACCTCCCAATCCACAATTAGCCGAAATAACCGGAATTCCTAAAAATTAGCCTGAATATTAAAGTTCAATAGTCTGAATTCGTATAATATATTGATCTTGAATGATTAATAAATTCCGCCGGACCGCAAAAAAGCTCTCAATTGAGTGTTTTTTGGATTAAATTTAATGTATAAGGAATTTAGTGAGTTTAGTTATTTGTACTAACTTTGATAATATCTTTATATATATGAATCCTACTTTAAACCCTTACGCTCCAGGAGCCGGAGTAAGACCGCCTGAAGTGGCAGGACGAGATTTGTTGAGGCAAAACGTATCCATTGCACTTCAGCGGATAAAAAATGGACTGCATTCAAAAAGCATTTTGATGGTTGGGTTAAGAGGAGTTGGCAAAACTGTTTTGTTGGATATTATTCGTGATGATGCAGAAAAAAATAAATTATTTACAGTAAGAATTGAAGCACCGGAAAAAAAATCGCTTCCTGCAATGATTGCTCCACAGTTGCGAAAATTGCTTTTAAAATTATCAACTATTGAAAAAGCAAAAGATGTTTCAACGAGAGCATTAAAAGCATTAGTAGGTTTTGCAAAATCACTAAAGTTTAAGTATAGCGACATTGAAGTAGGTTTCGATACAGAAGCTGAACCGGGTCTTGCTGATAACGGTGATTTGGAACATGATTTATCTGAGTTGTTAGAAGCAGTTGGAGTTGCAGCGCAAAAAGCAGACACAGCAATTATTTTATTTATTGATGAGTTACAGTATGTTGCTGAAGAACAATTAGCTGCTTTGATTACTGCCTTGCACCGATGCGCTCAAAAAGCATTACCAATATCACTTGTAGGAGCAGGATTGCCCCAATTGAGGGGTCAAATGGGAATTGCAAAATCATATGCTGAACGACTTTTTGATTTCCCCTTTATTGGTCCGTTAAGTAAATCGGAAGCAGATGATGCTTTACAAAAGCCTGCAAAAGCATTAAATGTTACGTACGATGCAGAAGCTTTAAAACTTGCATTTTTTCATACACGTGGCTATCCTTATTTTATTCAGGAATGGGGTAAACATACATGGGATGTTGCTGATTCAACACCGATCCGAAAATCAGATGTTGAAAAAGCATCTAGAATTGCTATAGCAGATCTGGATGAAAGTTTTTTTCGTGTACGTTTTGACCTGCTTACTCCTACAGAAAAACTTTATCTGCGTGCAATGTCAGAATTAGGCGAGGGACCACATCGTTCAGGAGACATTGCAGAAATTATGAAAAAAAATGTACAACAACTTGCGCCGGTTCGTTCTCAATTAATCGTAAAAGGTATGATATGGAGCCCAAGTCATGGTGATACTGCTTTTACGGTTCCTCTGTTTGATGAATTCATGAAGAGGATTATGCCCGGTGATGACTGGAGAAATTAAAGTGGAAAATTACATAATCGGCCATCATTGGAGAATACACACATACTGACCCATCTATTCCGCGACAAGCTGACCCACCTTCCCTGGGAAAGGAACATGTTCATTTCAAAGCTCCGGATTCAGCCCTAATTGTCAAATCCGGAATTCAATTCCATTTTTGTATTTTTATACATATCCGGAATCCAATTCCATTTTTTTATATCTTTTCAAACCCGGAACCCATGATCAACCGTGCCATACTACAAGAAGCCATATTTCTCTAAAACAATTTATCACCCTGTGAATTACAGGTTCCAGGCAGTGTAGAAATACAATTCTTAGTAATTATTGCTGAAAAGAAGGTGAATTTGGAAAAAGTGTAATGTTAGATCATATTTTGATCATGGGTGGTAACTACTCAATAAAATATGAGTAAGGGCTTTTTTTAGCTAAAGTTGATCTTCATTGCAACTTTAACCCCTAAAATGAATACTTTCCCCAAAATTTTTTACCGCATATCATGATATTAAGACTTTTAGTAATTGCATTATTTGTTATTGTAACTATTCAAAATAGTTCCGCTCAAAACATGCGGTACAAACGCTATCAGTTTGACTGGCCCGCTGAAATTCCTAAAACTATCGTATTAGATCCACGATATCAGTCTGAAGATGTTGTGATTGTTGATGAAAACACTGAAATGTTTATTCGCAAGGGAGTCGGACAAGTCACTTTTATTAAAAAGTATTTAAGGTTGCGTTTTAATAACCAGGAAGGAATCAGCAAAGCATCCCGGCTGGTGCTTCCTGAATCTTTTTATCCGCAGGCAGATTATTCCATAGCTAATTTTGAACATCACGACAGTATTCATGAACCGACGGGAGATTATGATTGCATGGAATATTTTGTTGCACGGATTTTAAAGCCCGATGGTAAAATTGTACCTGCACAAATTACTGATTCGGTAGAATTTCAGCGCTATTTTATAAATATGTCAACTATTACCTATTACTCATTTCATTTTATGGTAAAAAATCTTATGCCTGGCGATGATCTTGAAATTAATTATGGTGTCAGGGATATTTATGAAGCAACTAACACTATTTTCTTTCATGGAATATTTCCTAAAGTACATTCAAAACTGAGTGTCGCTTATAATGGAGACTTTTATAAATATTATTTTATGGAACATCATGGAGCAAAAGGTGTGGTTTCAAAAATTGATAATGGAAATTATACTGAACAAATTTTATATGAATTTTATGATCTTCCAGGTTGCATGGATGAACCGAATGCAAGACCTTTTTTAGAGTTACCTCAAGTTAATTTCTATAAACATGATCTTAATTATGGTATCTGGAATGAGACACGTACTATAATACAAAAATATCTGCCGTATACGTGGGATTACATTAATTTGTTAAATATCAGGTATACAGATCAGATAGAGACAAAGGGAAGCATTTCTTTAGATAAGGATATACTTGCGATCAGACGGTTTATTAGAGAATATACAGCCGGAATTAATGATACATCGTACCTGGCTAAATGTATGCGTTTACACAATGAAATTGCAGCGAATTTTAAGTATCAGAGAGACGATGATTATTATGCCGGAATTGATTCCCGGTTGCCAAGAATCCCTGAATTTCTTGAAAAGAAAACACTTCGGGAAATAAGCAGGTATACTATTTACAGTAAAACGCTTTTTGAAATGCGATTTGATTATTATTTGACTTTTTTAAAAGATAAACGAATTAATAAAATTGATTTTGAACGATATGAAGGTGTTGTTTCTAAAGATGCATTTTTTTGTGTAATTGAGGATAACAAAGTAAATTATTTTCAACCGAAATTTCACAGGTTTGGATATTTTGCAAATGAATTACCATTCTATTATGAAGATGTTCCATGTATTTTAATTCCTCAGAGAGTACCTTATGAAGAACAGGCAAAAATTATTAAAACTGTTAAATTCGTTTATATTAATACTCCTTTCAGCACAGTGGGCGAAAATTTTCGCAATGTTAACGTACTTGCGACGGTTTCACTGGATAGTTTAAAAACAAGTTTTAAAGCGAACATCAAACTTTCAGGACAATTTTCAACCATGACACGTGAAGCTTATCTGTATGATTTTGTCGATACTACAGTAACAAAACAATATGGCGCAAAAATCTATGATAATCTTTCATTATTGTCCGACTAAATTAGGATGAAATTCATTAAAAGCCAGTGATAGCTACTCTTTCCAGCGAATTGATTCATGATAATTTTCAGGGTAGTACCTCATTAAATATTCAAGACTAATGGCGGGTTTGCTCGTCTCCATGCTTTATGTGTGTCTTTAATAAATTCTAACAGTTCAATATAACTCATCAAGTGTAATCTTATTACCGTTATCATGTTCGCAAATGATTTTTTAGTTGCCGACTTTTTTCTAATAACAACCATGAGTAATTGTGCAATTAGCACACAATATATTTGCATTTTGATTGCGTTAGGGCTAGCTCCCCAAAAATATCTCACCGGAAAATTTTGTTTTATTTGTT
>JBBQQQ010000048.1:0-10785 GCA_038215705.1 Bacteroidia bacterium | reverse complement strand
GGGCAAACTGGTGTTTGAAGAACAGGGCTCCATCACACCCCCCTATTATACCAAAAATTTAAATTGCGCTACATTTGCTAAAGGCATGTATGTGGTGAAACTGCAAACGGAGAGGGAAAAACTGGTGAAGAAATTTATTGTTCATTAAAAAAAATTTATTAACCTGGTTATTGAGGTTGAGCAGGCGTCTTTTTCTTTGAAAAGAATTCCCCCAGGTTGGACGATAAAGAAAAATGATTTGATGCTCCGGCCAGGTGGTAAGTTGCCCTTCCGTAACTGAAATGGAATTTTGAAACCCGGAAACCAAAGCCCCAACTGAGACCAACAGTCGACATCTTGGTTTCAACACCCAATTCTTTTCTGCGTTGAAAATTATATCCGGTTCTTACGTGAAAATTTTTTGAAAGTAGTAGTTCGGCACCTATAATAAAGTGCGGTAATAATTTATCGCCAAAGGTGATTTTTTCATCGTTACTTTCACCGGTTATCGGATCTATCTCTCCGGCTTTCACTGGATCTTTATAACTCAGGTCGAATTTTTCAAGATGCTGGTACGATACTGAAAAACGAAAGGGAGCTTTAGCAAGTTTTTTTGACACTCCAACCATTATTTCAAAAGGTAATGGTTCATTGTTCCCACTTGTATAATAAGTAATTTGCCGTCCTGCATTTTTAGCCACCAGCGAAAAATTTAAAAGACGTCGTGCCAGGTAATAATTAGCGCCAATATCCAAAGCCATACCGAAAGATGAGTAACTCTCCAGTGAAGAATAGATTGTTTTGAGCGTTGTTCCCACTGTGAAGGCACTGTCGTGTAAAGGTCGGGCCCATGATAAATTCAAAGCGTATTCTGCAGCCTTAAACTCACCAATCACCTGGCCGGAAACATCGGTTTCGGTAAAGTCACCATAATTTACATAATGCATTCCGGCAGCAAACGATCCCAAAGATTTTATATCCCGGGCATATCCAACGTAACCATATTTAATATCCGCAAAGTAACTCACCCCGCTGAAAGTCAGCTGACGGTTCATTTCGGAATTGAGCAATGCAGGATTTATAAAAACCAGGTTCAGGTCATTATCCTTTACGGGAACAAGCTTTCCTCCCAATGCGGCAATGCGGGCAGAGGATGAAAGGTTCAGGAATTCGTAGGTGTTATCACCACCGGTTTGTGATTGCACTGTCGTGCTGATGAATACCGAAATAAATAAAAAGTATAGTTTTTGCATCGGTGCTGCGTTGAATAAGTACTAAAAGGCTGGAATCTTCAATAAATGGGATGTGAAGCAATCAAAATTGCTCACCGGTGATTGCGTATCAGCGAATAACGGAAATATAAATTTTTTAGTGTGCTTAATATAATGGAAAGTTTTTCATCAGTTCCTGCGATTCCTTTTTAATAGTTTTTAATGCACCTTTTGACCCCGCATGGGAAAGACCCCTTTCGATGAGTTTTACTATCTGAATCATTTCATTTTCTTTCAACCCCCTGCTTGTCATTGCCGCAGTGCCTACCCTGATACCTGAAGTTACAAAAGGAGACTTTGAATCAAAAGGCACCATATTTTTGTTAACCGTTATTCCTGCAAGGCCCAATGCAATTTCAGCATCCTTGCCGGTAATATTCTTTGAACGCAGATCGATCAGCATCATGTGATTGTCGGTTCCTTCGGAAATAACTTTGTACCCGAGTTTCATGAATTCCGCCGACATAATTTTTGCATTTCGGATCACCTGCAAACAATATTCAAAATATTCATCCGTGAGAGCTTCCATAAATGCCACTGCCTTAGCAGCAATCACATGTTCTAACGGTCCGCCCTGTGTGCCGGGAAATACAGCACCATCAAGAATTGCGGACATCATTTTTATTTCTCCCTTCGGAGTTTTAATTCCCCATGGGTTTTGAAAGTCTTTCCCCATAAGAATCATTCCGCCCCGCGGACCACGCAATGTTTTATGGGTGGTACTTGTTATGATATGGCAATGCGGAAGCGGATCATTCAATAATCCCCGTGCAATGAGTCCTGATGGATGCGAAATATCGGCAAGCACCAGGGCATTAATCTTATCAGCAATGGAACGAATCCGGGCATAATCCCAGTCACGGGAATAGGCTGACGCACCACATATAATCAGCTTCGGCTTTTCAGCTAAAGCAAGTTCTTCCATTTTATCATAATCAATGGTACCGGTAGCTTCTTCCACACCATAAAAACAGGGCTGGTATAATTTTCCTGAAAAATTAACCGGAGATCCGTGAGTGAGGTGGCCGCCATGTGACAGGTCAAACCCCATAATCTTATCTCCCGCCTTTAAAACACCAAGCATTACAGCGGCATTAGCCTGGGCACCCGAATGCGGTTGCACGTTAGCCCACTCCGCATTAAAAAGGGTTTTAACCCGATCAATGGCAAGCTGTTCGATCTGATCAACAATTTCACAACCTCCATAGTACCGTTTACCGGGAAGACCTTCTGCATATTTATTGGTCAAACAGGAACCCATGGCTTCCATGACCTGCTTACTGACATAATTTTCAGAAGCTATTAACTCAATGCCATTTCGCTGGCGTTTCAGTTCTTTCCTTATCAACCCGAAAACTTCAAGGTCTTTAACTATTTTTTCCTGGTTCAATGAATCCGGAGATGAAATTTCCATGTCGCTTTATAAACAAATTAACTAAAATCGATTTCTGTACTGTCGCCAATATTAAGGCTATGGCTCAGGCCTTTTAAATAGGCGTCACTTCCCACAACAGATTGATGGAGAATGGCAGTCTCCAGTTGAGAGAACGCGCCGATGATGGAATTATTGATTATGGAGGATTTAACGATAGTACGTTCGCCTATTGAAACATTAGGTCCGATAATGGAATCACAGATATCACAATCAACTGCTATACTGACCGGTTCAATAATAATGGTATTCTTAAAATTATAAACACTCTTGCCTGTAGCAGTCCGCTTAAGTAACACGGCATTGGTTTCCAGAAGATTGGCCTTGCTTCCGCAATCATACCAGTTACCCACCTGGAAAGTAGCCACTTTAGCTCCTTTATCAATCATTTTCATAATTGCTTCGGTTAAATTGTATTCATCGCGGGTTTTTTGTTTGTTCAGCACCATAGTACCTAATATATCCATCAGCATGGCCGATTCCCTGATAAGGTAAACACCTACCAGGGCCTGGTTGGATTTTGGAATTACCGGTTTTTCGGCAAGCCGTAAAATAAATCCCTCCTGGTCAATTTCAGCAACCCCGAAATTTCGCGGATCGTCAACTTTTTTTACCCCTAATAATGAATGGGGAACATTTATAATACGTTTAAGATCAAACTCTACAATAGTGTCACCCAGAACAATGAGAATGTCTTCATCTTTTGCTATTAATGGATGGGCCAGCCATACAGCATGACCGGTACCTTCCCGGGGCTCCTGCACTACAAAGGATGCCTGGATGTGTGGGTATTTTTCAGTGATAAACGATTCAATTTTATCACCCAGGTAGCCGATGATAAAAACAAACTCCGTGAGTCCGGCCTGCACCAGCGAATCTACTATATGCGCCAGAATCGGTTTCCCGGCAACGGGAACCAGGGCCTTAGGTTGGGTATGTGTGTGTGGCCTTAGCTTACTGCCAATACCGGCCACAGGAATAATAATTTTCATAATTGATTTATGACAAAACCTGTCACAGGTACAAAAATACGAGATTAAGTAATACCGGGATAAATTGATTGTTTTGCTAATGGGGGATTCTGTTTCTTTGCACTTTGCTAATGATGAATAAAATTTTCAAAATAATTTTGAGGGTCCTGCTGGTGCTGGTGTTAATTCCGGTATTGGGTCTGCTGGCTATTTTTCTGAATTATCACATTATTTCGTTGTCGGTAAGCGGAAAAATTTATGATACTCCGCAGGAGATTGCGTTCCGGAAACATACGCTCGTGATGGGAGGTGGAAATTACCGCCCCGGACTATGGGTGAATCACACCTTTAATCATCGTATGCAGGCAACAGCTGAATTATACAAGAAAAATAAAACGGATAAAATAATTGCCAGTGGTGCACTCACAACCAGTGAACTGGATGAAGTGGGTGATATGAAATATGTGTTACTTGAGTATGGAATTCCTGAACAGGATATTATTACCGATTACGAAGGAATACGCACGTGGGCATCGGTGGAGCGGGCTTTCACCTATCACAAAACTGATACTATTATTATTGTGAGTCAGTGTGATCAGCTCGAACGCGCGTTATTTATTGCCCGGTGTATTGGTATGGATGCAATTGGGTTGAGAGCCGAACCTAATCCCCGCAGACATCGTGCATGGACCATCAGGGAATATCTTGCACGGGTAAAATGTACACTTGATTGCATTGCCTTTAAATTCAATCTTACATAATTATTTTCCTATGAACAATCCGGTTTGTTCTTTATTTAAAATTAAATTTCCGATAATCCAGGCGGGCATGATCTGGTGCAGTGGCTGGAAACTGGCAGCT
This sequence comes from Bacteroidia bacterium, assembly GCA_038215705.1. Taxonomy (GTDB): domain Bacteria; phylum Bacteroidota; class Bacteroidia; order AKYH767-A; family OLB10; genus JADKJB01. The sequence goes on along the minus strand of JBBQQQ010000048.1, from coordinate 6,271 downwards.
GCAGTCAGTAATGCCGGAGGGTTAGGACTAATTGGCTCCGGCTCAATGTATCCGGATGTACTTCGGGAGCAGATCCGGAAATGCAAAGCAGCAACCTCATTTCCATTCGGTGTGAATGTTCCTCTGTTATATCCTGACATTGAACAGTTGATGAATATTATTGTTGAAGAAAAAGTTGGAATTGTTTTTACTTCAGCAGGTAATCCTGCAACATGGACAACTTATCTTAAAGAAAAAGGCATCACTGTAGTACATGTTATTTCCAATTCAAAATTTGCGCAGAAAGCAGAAGCCTGCGGTGTTGATGCCGTCGTAGCGGAAGGTTTTGAAGCAGGCGGTCATAATGGCCGTGAAGAAACTACCACCATGTGCCTCATTCCAATAATTACAGAAGCTGTATCCATTCCCGTAATCGCGGCAGGTGGAATTGGATCGGGTAAAGCTATGATGGCGGCTTTTGCATTAGGAGCATGCGGTGTGCAGGTGGGATCACGTTTTGTTTTATCGGAGGAATCATCGGCACATGAAAATTTTAAAAATAAAGTGCTGGAAGTTGGTGAAGGTGATACCGTTTTAACATTAAAGCAACTTACTCCTGTGCGAATGATTAAAAACGAATTTTATAACCAGGTAGCTGCCGCTGAAAACCGCTGTGCGGATGTTGAAGAATTAAAAACTATTTTAGGCAGGGCCCGGGCGAAAAAGGGAATGTATGAGGGTGACCTTAAGGAAGGTGAACTCGAAATCGGGCAGGTATCCGCCTCCGTAAAAAAAATAATGCCCGCTGCAGATATCGTTGAAGAAATATGGCTGGAATTTCTTGAAACAAAAAATAAAATCAGTTCTTTATAAAAAATCATTATGTTAACATTTGAAAAATTTGAACTGCCGAACGGACTTAAAGTGATCGTGAATGAAGATCACTCCACCCCATTGGTAGCAATGAATATACTTTACAAAGTGGGTGCCCGCAACGAGGATCCGGGTAAGACCGGCTTTGCGCATCTGTTTGAACACTTAATGTTCGGGGGCTCGGTAAACATACCCAGTTATGATGAACCGCTCCAGATGGCAGGTGGTGAAAACAATGCCTTTACCAACAATGATTTCACCAACTATTATCTTACTATCCCTGCTCCAAATCTGGAAACTGCTTTCTGGCTGGAATCAGACCGGATGCTGAATCTGGCTTTCTCTCCAAAAAGCCTGGATGTTCAACGGCAAGTGGTGGTTGAAGAATTCCGTCAGCGGTATCTTAACCAGCCTTATGGCGATGTGTGGTTGTTGTTGCGGCCACTTGCATTTAAAAAACATCCTTACCAGTGGGCAACAATCGGTAAAGAGCTTTCACACATCGAAAATGCAACATTGGAAGATGTAAGATCTTTCTTTCACGATTATTATCATCCGGCCAACGCCATTCTTACCTTATCGGGAAACATAACCCCGAAACAGGCACGCACGCTTTCCGAAAAATGGTTCGGACCCATACCGGGAAAGGCTGTGGCCTTACGGGAAATTCCTGAAGAACCGGCCCAACAGGACAAACGAACGCTTCAGGTTGAAAAGGATGTGCCGTATGATGCACTTTACAAAAGCTGGCATTGCTGCTCCAGACGCGACACCCGTTTTCATACAACGGATCTGATTACTGATGTGCTGTCCGGCGGAAAATCATCGCGTTTATTTAATGTTTTGGTTAAGGATAAAAAACTGTTTTCTAACGTTAATGCATATATGCTTGGAGATCTTGACCCGAGTCTTGTAGTAGCTGAAGGCAAACTTGTAAAAGGTGTTTCCTTTGAAGAAGCTGAAAAGGCGCTTGATGAAGAAATTGCAAAACTCATTGATGAAAAAGTAAACGAACGTGAACTAAACAAGGTGCGGCAGAAAGCTGAATCAGGTCTTGTTTTTGGAGAAATGAATCACGACAACCGCGCATTAAATCTTGCCTATTTTGAAATGTTAGGCGATGCTTCCTTGAGCAATGAACAGGTTAAAAGTTACAGGAATGTTACTGCTGAAATGATTCAGCAAACAGCAGGAGAAATTTTCAGGGAATCCAATTCATCAGTATTATATTACTCTGCAAAAAAATAATTTATGTCGCTCGACCGAATGCAATCACCGGAGTTAATAACTCCCCATTTTATACCTGTTTTCCGTGCCTCGGAAATAAAGCTTAATAACGGTCTAAGTGTATACGTTATTAATGCCGGAACAGAAGAAGTAATAAAACTGGATATTGTTTATCCATCAGGTGTGACCGGAAAAAATAATTACAGCATCGCCTCCGCAACACACCAGTTGATCGATACCGGAACCTCCTCAAAAAAAGCGATTGATATTGCCGAGTCTTTTGATTATTACGGAGCGTATCTGCAAACTGATTTTGGTCCTGATTGGAAAACCATCAGCCTGTTTTCACTGGAGCGTTTTTTTAATGAAACCATGAAGAATCTTCTTGAAGTTCTCAATGGTGCAGCATTTCCTGATGAGGAGCTTGAGAACTGGAAAACGCGAAGTATTCAATCGATAAAGGTCAACAGGGAAAAAGTATCTTGGCTGGCGAAAACCACGCTGAATGCAACGTTATTCGGCGACGATCATCCGTATGGAATAAGTCTTGAGGAAAATGACATTGCGAATCTGGATGCCGGTACACTTCGTAATTTTTTCCGATCATCGTATCCTATAGAAAAAGCAACCATTATTCTTTCTGGCAATATAACCGAACGGGTTGTGAAGGTACTAAATGCTACAATAGGCAAACTGGAATTTTCGCAAACTAATACGCTCCCCTACTCTTTTTCTGTTACACATACTGATCCTTCAAAAAGAGTAATTGAAAAAAAAGATTCCGTTCAATCGGGTGTGCGCATAGGAAAAATTATGTTCAGCAAAACACATACTGATTATCCCGCTTTGCAAATTGTAAATACAATACTCGGAGGCTATTTCGGTTCACGCCTTATGTCAAACATACGGGAAGATAAGGGTTATACATATGGAATCGGATCAGGTGTTCATCCGCATCTTCACTCAGGATATTTTTTTATTTCCACAGAGGCTGGAACAGCAGTCAGAGATGCTGCAATTACCGAAATTTATAAAGAGTTGCACCGGCTTACTGTTGAACCCGTTTCAGATACAGAATTACTGCTAGTAAAAAATTATCTCATCGGCTCTTTTCAGAGAAGTCTTGACGGACCCTTCGCCCTTGCTGATCGCTTCAGGGGAATTCATCTGTTCGGCCTGACGTACGACTACCTGGATAATTATCTGCAATTGTTGCAATCAATTACTCCCGAAAAAGTGATGGAAGTAGCCAATAAACACCTGCAACCTGAAAGCATGACCGAGATAATAGTCGGTTAACCAGGCGTTTATTAACACCTGTTAATAAGATTTTAATATACGTTCTTGATTTCCAAAGCATTACTTTACAATGTTTTGGAGCGTCATCATGCAACCCGGTGCTCTTCGCTCCCGTCTTTTCAAAGTAAATTCATCCGGTTTTGTAAGATTATGGGTGTTTTTTACTATATTTGTTTGTTGTAAAATGTCATAAACCGCTTAAAAACAGCTAGACTTGAAAAGAATTATCCTACTCCTGAGTATTTTTATTGGGTCATTAATCCCTTCTGCCAAAGTGTATGCGAGTCATGGCATGGGAGGTGAAATCACCTGGACATGTCTGCCAACAGGGCAGTTTCGTTTCGAACTGAAATTTTACAGAGACTGTAATGGTATTCCCGGACCGGCATCTATCAGCCTTTCAACAACTGTGCCCGGGGTTCCAAACATTCCATTACCGTTGTTTGATCAGAATGACATCAGCCCGGTGGGTTTGCAATCAAATGGTACAACAGCATGCTCCACATGCCCGCAGGGAGGTAGCCCGGCTATACCCGGACTGGTTGAGGAATTTATTTATCGTTCCGCGCCCATCAATTTACCCGGTGTGCCTCCTGCCACAGGGTGGGTTTTTAGATGGGGAGAGTGTTGCCGGAGCAGTGCATTAACTAACATTACAGGTGGAGGCGGTCTTGGTTTTCAAAACCGTGCAATCATGTATCCTTACCTTGGAACAAACACTCAGCCTTGTTTTGATTCATCCCCCTATTTTGCTGAAAAACCTTCCACAATTATCTGTACCGGTTATCCATTTAAATATAACCCAAATGCAGTTGATCCTGAATTGGATTCGCTGGTATACAGCTGGGGACAGCCTCTTGATGACGCTGGGAACATAATTCCTTTTGCTCCCGGTTACAATGTGAACAGCCAGCTGCCATCAGCAACTCAAAATCCTGCTAATGTCGGTGCCGTAATGAATCCCAACACAGGTGAAGTTACCTATACTTCTTTTACCGGAGGATACTTTGTAACGGTGGTAAAAGTTGCAGCTTATAAATGCGGTATCAAAGTAGCTGAAGTCTTCCGGGAGATTAACGTGGTGTTAAATAACAACTGTCCTCCTGTAATGACCGGTCAGAATTTTCCACCTGCAGTAAATGCACCATTTTATAACCCGGTTACCGGACTTCAAACTGCCTACTCGGATACTGTTTATGCCGGGGATACTGTTAGATTCGTTTTGAATGTGACGGATTTTGATATTTTTAATAACGGAGTTGGTCAAACAATAACTGTAGAAGGATCGGGAAGCCAGTTCGGAACCAACTTTACTAATCCCAACGCAGGATGTCTGATTCCTCCCTGTGCAACGGTCTCACCAGCCCTGCCGTTTTCATTTGCTATTGGAGGACAAGTTACATTTAACTGGGTTACCACGTGTGACCATGTTAAGGGACTTGATACGTTATGTACGAGGATTTCGAATACCTATAATTTCGTTATAAAAGCTTCGGATAATTATTGTCCCGCTAATGCAACAAACGTTGGTACCTTCTCCATTACCATACTTCCACCTCCTGAAATAAAAGCTCCTGTGCTTCGCTGTGCATCGGTTAACACGGATGGTAGTGTGGCTTTAAGCTGGACCAAACCTGCTGCACGGGATTCACAAAATACTTTTCATTCCTATGAAATTTATGCATCGCTCGCCGCAGGAGGGCCCTGGCAATTGGTTGACAGTGTAAAAACACCTTATCTCGCGCCGGCAACATATTCCTACACACATACTCTTGCAGGCCTTACAACAATGTTTGGCACGAATGCACAACAGCAATCGATTTATTATCACATTAAAACTGTTTCAGGTTGCTTCCGCGACAGCATTTCTGACCCATCAAATATTTTAAGAACCATTAAATTAAATGCTAACCTGAATGGTTTAAATGAAGCGGTGCTTACATGGAATGCACTTTCCACTCCGCCTTTAAGTTCCCATGCAACAAAATACAAAATTTACAAACAGTTCCCGATCGGAGTATGGACGTTAATCGACTCAACCGCGCTGTTAACTTACATTGATACAACCACGAAACAACTGTGCAGCGATACGGTAAGTTACCGCGTTGAATTATCCGACAGTACCGGATGTATTTCAAAATCATCACTTGATGGTGTTCAGATTACTAATCCTAACCCAATAGCTACAATTGTACCTGCTAATCCTGCTTTCTGTACCGGGGGATCAGTGGTGCTGACATGTAACACGGTGGGTCTTTCCTATGCCTGGAGCACGGGGTCCTTAACAAATACAACTACAGTAAGTACCACTGGTACGTATACGGTTACCGTTACACAGAATGGAGGCTGTACATCCGTCGGATCTACTACGGTCACAGTCAACCCGCTTCCCACTCCCACAATAACTGGTAATAATTCGATTTGTGCAGGCGACTCTGTATTATTCAATGCAGGCGGACCTTATGCAAGTTATGCCTGGAACGGTGGCGCATCAACACAATTCATTTATGTGAGTGTTGCCGGAAACTATACCGTTACCGTAACCGATGCAAATGGATGTACAAAGAGTACAACACGTAACCTCGTTGTAAATGCCAACCCTGTTCCAAATATAACCGGTGTAGCAACAATATGCCAGGGTAATACAACTACACTGAATGCGGGAGCATTTCCTCAATACCAATGGTCAACCGGTGCTGCCACAACGCAAACTGTTACAGTGGGCAATGCAGGTAATTATACGGTTACTGTAACCAACGCTGCAGGATGTACCGGTACTGATGTATTCAACGTAGTTGTGAATCCGCTTCCTAACCCTGTAATTACCGGAGATAACTCCATTTGTGCCGGGTTTACCACAACGTTAACTGCAGGTCCTGTTCCCTACAATACT
>JBBQQQ010000047.1:0-11722 GCA_038215705.1 Bacteroidia bacterium | reverse complement strand
GTTTGAAAAATGAAGTATTTTTGCCCTAAAATCCCCAACATTATGGACGCAGTATGGCACGGTTTAGCAACATTTTTTGAATGGATATTTGCAATTGCAAAACCAATTGGACCTTTAGTTAACGTATTTTTTATTGTTGTGGGTTTTGTAGGCACGGCTTTTTGGCTCTGGTATGGTGAAAAAACCCGTAAAGGAGGCGATAATTTTCTCGCCGATAATGCCGACAAAAAATAGGTATTCATTTTTAGTGTCATCTTTCTCCTTTATCGGTAATTTTTGCAGTTAGCTGATTAACAACTCTTTGCCGCACCCATCAAATCTTTACCAATATCCTTCCTAAAATTTTTGTTGTCATATTGAATGATTTCCGCATTTCGCATGGAATGCATCAGCGCTTCTTCAATACTGTTTCCTAACGAGGTAATTGCGATTACCCTGCCGCCGGCGGTAATAATTTCTCCATTTTTTTCAGCGGTGCCGGCATGAAAAATAAGACTGTTCTCACATTTATCAATTCCCGCTATCACTTTGCCTTTTTGAAATTCACCCGGGTAACCTCCCGACACAAGCATAACGGTTACGGCTATACGATCATCGGTTGTGAGGGTGTGTTCTGATAATTTTCCTTTTGCAACAGCGTCGAATAATTCAACAAGATCATTTTTTATCCTGGGAATAACGGCTTCGGTTTCTGGATCTCCCAGGCGGACGTTGTATTCAATCACAAATGGATCTCCGTTCACATTCATTAGTCCGATAAAAATAAAACCTTTATAATCGATCGCTTCCTGCTGCAAGCCATTTATAGTCGGTTTAATTATACGTTCCTCAACCTTCGTCATAAACGCAGAAGTTACAAAGGGAACGGGAGAAACTGCACCCATGCCGCCGGTATTCAATCCCGTGTCATTTTCACCAATCCTCTTATAATCTTTTGCTTCGGGAAGGATTATATAGTTTTGGCCGTCGGTCAAAACAAAAACACTCACTTCAATTCCTTTCAAAAATTCTTCAATTACAACGGTGGTTCCTGCTTCACCGAATTTTCCATCGGTTAGCATGGCACGTAATTCAGTTTTTGCTTCCGCAAGATTATCAGGAATTAAAACACCTTTACCAGCTGCAAGACCATCGGCCTTGAGCACATAAGGTGCCTGTAACGTTTCCAGGAAAGCAAATCCCGATTCCAGTGTGTCTTTTGTAAAACTGGCATACTCTGCAGTGGGAATGTGGTGCCGCTTCATGAATTTTTTTGAAAAATCTTTGCTCCCTTCCAGTTGCGCTCCTTGTTTACCCGGCCCGATTACAGACACAGTTTTTAAAAGCGCATCAGCCTCAAAAAAGTTTCGAATACCTTTCACCAGCGGATCTTCGGGCCCTACCACTACTAACGAAATTTTTTTTTCAAGCACCAGGGTTTTTATTCCGGCAAAATCTGTTGCGTTTATGGGTACGTTTGTGCCATACCGTGAGGTGCCTGCATTTCCGGGTGCAATGTACAGTGCCTCACAAAGCGGACTCAGCGACATTTTCCACGCAAGTGCATTTTCCCTACCTCCCGATCCTAATAATAAAATGTTCATTCCTGGTATTCCTGTTTTGTTCATTCAAATTATGGTTTTCCCGTAAGGTGAATGTTTGCAGTCTTAAAGCGGAATATTTCCATGTTTCTTTTTGGGTAATACCGCAACTTTATTTTCCAGCATCCGGAAAGCCTTAATAAGTTTTTCACGGGTTTCATCAGGACGAATTACTTCGTCGATATAACCCCTTTCAGCAGCCTTATATGGATTGGCAAACATATCGGTATACTCTTTTTCCTTTTCTTTCAATTTCGATTCCGGATCAGCAGCTTCAGAAATTTCTTTCTTGAAAATAATTTCCGCCGCACCTTTAGCACCCATAACAGCAATTTCAGCAGTTGGCCACGCATAATTCATGTCGGCACCAATATGTTTGGAGTTCATTACATCATACGCACCTCCGTAAGCTTTACGCGTGATTACTGTAATGCGGGGTACCGTTGCTTCGCAGAATGCATAAAGCAGTTTAGCGCCGTTAGTAATTATCGCATTCCACTCCTGGTCGGTTCCGGGAAGAAAACCGGGAACATCTTCAAATACCAGCAGCGGCACATTAAAGGAATCGCAGAACCTGACAAACCGTGCAGCCTTTGTGGAAGCATGGTTATCGAGTACACCTGCAAGGTAAGCAGGTTGATTGGCGACAATTCCAATGCTCCTCCCTGCAATGCGTGCAAAACCAACAACAATATTTTCAGCAAAATTTTTATGGACTTCGAAAAAAGTATCGGAATCAATAACACTTGCAATTACATCGCGGATATCGTAAGGCTGATTTGGGTTTGCAGGGATAATATCGTTGAGGGATAAACGTTTTTCATCGGTAGCTTCGTAAATTAATGCAGGTGGTGTTTCTTCGCAGTTGGATGGTAAGTAACTGTAAAGTTTTTTAATGTGATTAATACATTCAATTTCATTTGGACAGGAGAAATGTGTAACACCTGATTTGGTGGAATGTGTTGAGGCTCCGCCAAGTTCTTCCGATGTTACTTCTTCATGAGTAACTGTTTTAACAACGTTGGGACCGGTCACAAACATGTAGGAAGTATTTTCTACCATCATGATAAAATCAGTGATGGCAGGTGAATATACAGCACCACCTGCGCAAGGTCCCATAATCGCACTGATTTGTGGAATCACGCCGGAGGCAAGTGTGTTCCTGTAAAAAATATCGGCATAACCGCCTAACGAAACAACTCCTTCCTGTATGCGAGCACCCCCTGAATCGTTCAATCCTATTACCGGCGCGCCGTTTTGCATGGCAAGATCCATTATTTTGCAGATTTTTTCAGCATGCGTTTCCGAAAGCGACCCTCCAAAAACGGTAAAGTCCTGTGAAAAAACATACACCATCCTGCCGTCAATTGTTCCATAACCGGTCACCACACCGTCGCCGGGATACACCTCTTTTTCCAATCCGAAATCCCTCGACCTGTGGGTAACCAGCATTCCGATTTCTTCAAATGACCCTTCATCCAGCAGAAAATGAAGCCGTTCCCGCGCAGTTAATTTCCCCTTTTTATGCTGAGCCTCAATCCGCCTTTGTCCGCCACCCAGATGTGCTTTGGCAATTTTGGCTTCAAGATTTTTAAGTTTTTGATTCATAAATAGTTAGTGAACAATTTTGGGTCTTTGGAAAAGACAAAGATGCTCAAAAAAGGGTAATTTTTTATCATATCCGGTAAATTAATAGCGAATTGTAATCTTTCACTATATGATAGCTGTTATGAGAACAACACGATTACTTGTATATATTTGAACCCATTAATAACCCGAAACGTCCAGGCAACGGGAATTAATTAACCAGGTAAAATTATGAGCAGTAAAATACGATCTGAAGATGATAAAGTCTTCGTGCAGCCTTTATCGGCTGTTCCCGATTTTAAATTTGGTGAAAATGTAGTTCGGGTTTTTGATGATATGGTATCACGCTCGGTTCCCTTTTATGATGAAATTCAGAGAATGATCGGTGAACAGGTTGTTGATTTTGCCACACCCGGAACCAATATTTATGACCTGGGTTGTTCAACGGGCACAACACTGATGGGAATTGATCCCATTCTTCCGGAAAATGTGCATTTTATCGGGATTGATAACTCAGCGGAAATGGTGGAGCGGTGCAGAAAGAATTTCATTGAAGCCGGTGTAAAACGCAAATATGAAATTCAGTATGGTGATCTGAATTCAGGAGTTAAACTTGAAAATGCATCTGTGGTAATTCTTTGTCTTACCCTGCAGTTTGTTCGCCCGCTTTATCGCGAAGAATTGGTAAAGTCAATTTGTTCGCAATTAAACGATAACGGTTGTCTCATATTGATTGAAAAAGTGCTGGGTGAAGATTCATTGTTCAACCGGCTTTTTATAAAATATTATTACGACATGAAACGCCGTCATAATTACAGTGACATGGAAATTTCACAGAAAAGGGAAGCGCTGGAAAATGTGTTAATACCGTATCGCTTGTCTGAAAACTTAACCATGTTGCAACGATGCGGTTTTAATTCAACGGAAGTTTTTTTTAAATGGTATAATTTCACCGGGGTAATCGCTAAAAAATAAGATGATAAAACTCGGCAATTTTTTATTTCATTACAGAAATTTCCTGTTTCCTGTTTTTTATTTGTTACTGTTCGTGCCCTCCCCTGATGTGTTCGGCAATATGTATATTCCCCTGGTGCTGGGATTTGTGGTAGCATTAAGCGGACAAATAATCCGCGTGGCAACCATCGGTCTTGTTTATATTATTCGTGGAGGTAAAAACCGGCAGATCTATGCTGAAGGACTGGTGACTGAAGGTTTGTTTTCACATTGCCGCAATCCGTTATATGTGGGAAACATTCTTATTATTATAGGATTGGGAATAATGTCAAATTCGCTTGTCTTCGCCTGTGTCATGATTCCGCTTTTCCTGCTTTTTTACCAGGCAATTGTTTTGGCGGAAGAAAATTTTTTGCGGGGTAAATTCGGAGCGGATTATGATGCCTATGTTTCGAAAACCAATCGCTGGATACCCGATCTGCGAGGACTTTCACATACGCTCACCTCGATGTCATTTAACTGGAAACGTGTTTTGATAAAAGAATACAATACAACTTTTATATGGCTTACCGGTGCGGTGCTGCTGGCTGTAAAAAGTACATATGAAGAAAAAGGGTTGACGGTATTGCAACATTCAATTGGTATTTTTGCGGTACTCATACTCTTATTGCTGTCGGGTTACCTTTTTGTGCGGTATATGAAAAAGTCAAGGCGCTGGGTTGCAGGTTGAACTAAATACAATGACACAACAAATTCGTTCCAGTTTCGGTTGGCTGAAAACTGATAAAAATCGTGCCCTCATTGCCGGTCCCTGCAGTGCGGAATCGGAAGAGCAGGTGCTCGACACCGCCCGTCAGATAGCAGCGTTTTTTCCTGATGCAATTTTCAGGGCAGGAGCCTGGAAGCCCCGCACACGACCCAATCAGTTCGAAGGAAGAGGTGAACCCGCTCTTGAATGGCTGTCGAAAGTTAAAACGGAAACCGGATTACGTGTAACAACAGAAGTTGCAATTCCACGCCACGTGGAACAGGCACTCAGGCATGGTATCGATATTCTCTGGATAGGTGCACGCACTACAGTTAATCCGTTCCTGGTGCAGGAATTGGCTGAATCATTGCGCGGTGTTTCCATCCCGGTGATGATAAAAAATCCGTTGCACCCCGATCTGCAATTGTGGATTGGTGCAATTGAACGGTTTTCGAATATGGGGCTCAATCAGCTGGCTGCCATTCACCGCGGGTTTTATACGTTTGAACACTCTGAATACCGGAATGCACCCCGGTGGGAACTCGTGTATGAACTTCAGTCGCTCTTTCCGGATTTGCCTGTAATTTGTGACATCAGTCATATTGCCGGAACTACTTCGTTACTGCAAATGGTTGCACAGCAGGCTGTCGATTTACATGTTAACGGGTTAATGATTGAAACACATTGCAATCCATCATCCGCGTTAAGCGATGCGCAACAGCAAGTTACTCCCGCAAGGTTAAATGAAATCGTGAATTCATTGAAATACCGAAATCCCGGTTTTACACGCGAAGTGATACACGACCGCATGGCAGGCATCCGTAAACAAATTGACGATCTTGATAATTTACTTCTTACTAATTTAAGTCAGCGAATGGAGCTGGCCAGGGAAATTGGTGAATTGAAAAAAATTCATAACGTAAGCATCCTTCAACTTGAACGCTGGAAAGAAGTTATTGAACAATGTATGCATAAAGCTGATGAAATGGGAATGTACCGTGAGTTCGTACGAAACATTTTTATCCAGATTCACGACGAGGCAATCCGGTTGCAATCCGCTATCATGACGGAAAACGAAACTGCCGAAAAACTAAAATCATGAAGGCAAACTGCTCCTCAGTTTCCTGAAAGAAGCAGAATGGTCTTTCCCTTCTTTGGCACCGGTTTCTTTCCAGAAATTTTCAATTTTCTCAATGCGATTCACGGGATTTGGGTGGGTGCTTAAAAACTGCAGGGGACCCAATGATTCTCCTTTTTCATCCATTCGTTTAAAAAATTCGGCAAATGCTTTTGGGTCGTAATCGGTATCATTTAAATATTTCATAGCATGAAGGTCGGCTTCAGCTTCATCACCGCGACTGAATTTAAGTCCAAGCAAATTGATGCCCAGGTTCGTCAGGATTTCAGCATCGCTTCCGGCCAAAAGGTTTGCCAGAACCCGAAGTCCATAGGTTTTGGTCATCTGATCGGTACTGTGTCTTAAATCGCCATGAGCGATCTCATGAGCAATAATACCGGCAAGTTCGTCGGTTGACTCCACAAAACGAATGAGGCCCGTGTACACATAAATATACCCTCCAGGGGTGCAAAACGCATTGCTAATTGAATCATTATCAACAACTTTAAGTTCCCATGCAAAAACCTCCCTGTGTAATAAATCATCTGACCGGAGCAGCTTATCGCGGATGATTTCCAGTTCATAGTAGAGCTCAGGATAATCTTCTTTATGTAAAATCGGAAACTGCTTCGGGTCGCTTTCGATCTGTGCCGCTGTCTGCTGGCCCAGCGCCAGGTCCTCTTCCACTGAAAAAAATGTATAATCCCCATCCTTGCTTTTGCAGGAAAACAGGAGGGTGAGAAAAAAGAGAAGAAGGATACTGTGCTTTTTCATGGCTGCAAATATCGGGAATGATAAACAGATAAAATGTATAGGACTGCTTCCCGCCTTTGAGCTGTAAATTTCCTATTTTTGTCAGCACTCAAATACAACACATCATGAAAGAATTAGTTTCATCTTTTACCGCACAGTTGCGCCAGGCTGTTGAAATTGGCGAAAAGGCAACGTTTACACAGCCTTCAACAGAGATCAGGAATGTTTTGGTTACCGGACTTGGCGGATCAGGAATAGGTGGAAGCATCATTGCGCAAATCGTTGACCAGGAAATTAAGGTTCCGCTAATAGTGAATAAGGATTATTTTTTACCGGCATTCGTGGGTCCTGAAACATTAGTGATAGTATCATCCTATTCCGGCAATACGGAAGAGACGTTAGCTGCCATGAAATTTGCAATGGAACGTGGTGCAAAAATAGTGTGCGTTACTTCAGGCGGTAAAGTCGAAGAGCTTGCAAAAGCAAATGGTTATGATCTGATTATTATTCCCGGAGGTATGCCACCACGCGCTTGCCTGGCGTATTCGTTCACACAATTATTTTTCGTGTTACATGGTTTCGGATTGATTGGCGACTGGTTTAAAACTGATTTTGAAACCAGCATTCATTTGCTCGATCACGAAGAAGAACACGTATGTGCTGAAGCCTATTACCTTGCAGAAAAATTACATAAGAAGATACCGGTTATTTATAGCCAGGCAAATTATGAGGGTGTTTGCACGCGATTCCGTCAGCAGATAAACGAAAATTCTAAAATGCTTTGCTGGCACCACGCGCTACCTGAAATGAATCACAATGAGCTGGTAGGATGGACACAGCCGAATGATAAACTCGCAGTTGTATTTTTCCGTAATGAAAATGATTACGACCGAACAAAAGCACGTATGGAACTTACTAAATCCATAGTGCTGAAATACACACCTTATATTTTTGAAGTGGTATCAAAAGGACAATCACAACTTCAGAAATCACTTTACCTCATTCATTTTGGTGACTGGGTATCATGGTACCTTTCTGAAATCAGGAACATTGATGCTACGGAAGTAAAGGTGATTGATTATCTTAAAGGGGAACTGGCGAAAATGTAACAGATGCGCCATTGAATAACTTTGTTTACTAAGAGTTATTTCGACAGCACTTTAAATTCAATTCTCCTGTTTTTCATACGGTTTGCAGGTGTGTCATTAGGTACCAGTGGACGGGTTTCGCCAAAACCTTTATACGTCAGCCGCTCTTTACTGATTCCGTTTGCGATCATAAATGCAACTACATTTTTCGCACGGTCTTCCGACAGTTTCAGGTTAAAAGCATCTTCACCCTCGTTATCGGTATGCCCTGAAATTTCAATGGTAAGCGCAGGATAATTTTTCATGATGTTGGCCAGGCTGACCAGTGTGATTTCCGATTCCTTTTTTATGTCGGCAAGGCCGGAATCAAAAAATATGTTATTCAAAACAATATCATCACCGGTATCAACAGGTTTTAATTTAACATTAAAAATCATTTCGCTGAAAGTAACGGTGTCGGCTATATCAAAATAGGTGGATTCAAACAAATAACCTTTTGAAAAAATAAAAGCGCCATATTTTTTTCCTGCAGGAAGTGAAATTAGATACTTGCCTGTTTTACTGTCGCTGTTAAAATTTCCAATTCTTTCCTGCTTGTTCAAATCCATCAGCTCTATAGTGGCTTCAAGCGGAAGATTGGTGGTAGCATCGGTGATTATTCCTTTAAGAACGGTCATCCGGGAAACCGGCTTGTCGCTTTCTGATAAAAAAGTGATTTTGTATAAATCGGTTTCGCCAAACGTATCATCATTTACCGAAGCATAATAAGCATGATCATTATCGGCCGACACAACAAAATACACATTTTCATCAGGTGTATTAACGGGGTATCCGATATTGACAGGTGCCTGCCAGTTGTTATTCATCAGCGTACTGTAAAACACATCATAGCCACCCATACTGTTATGACCTTTTGAAGAAAAATATATTGTGTTACCGGAAGGATGCATATAAATTCCTTCTTCATCATATTCCGTATTGATGATCTTTCCCATGTTAACCGCAGGTCCCCATTCTTTTTTGGATACATCCCACGTGCTTTTATACAGGTCACGTCCGCCATAGCCGCCTGGGCGATCACTTGAAAAATACAAGGTATTTCCGTCGGGCGATAAACAGGCCGATGACTCATGAAATTTTGTATTGATGTTTTTTCCCGGATCAACAGGTGTTGCCCATTCCCCTTTGTTTTTATATGACATCAGTATATCACCATTGTTGCGGCCGCCTTTAAAAACAAAAAGTATTTGTCCGTCAAGTGATAGACCGGCACCGGCATCATGTAGTGGAGTATTAACCGTAGGCCCCAGGTTTTTGGCAGGCATCCAACGATCATTTACTTTTTCACTAACATAAATATCTTCGTAATACTCAAGATCTTCAATGTCGGTTTCATTTCCTGTACTTCCCTGTCTGCGCGAAGTAAAATATAACTCCGATTCATCAGCGATAATCAATGGCGAGTACTCAGGGCTTTTTGTATTTATGACCGCTCCCAGGTTTGCAATCTTAACATTTACCGGTGTTTTAATTAATTCTATTCCATTGCGACACTCTTCGATTCTGCGGCTGACATTATCCACTGGTTCCCTTCCTCTTACCAACTCTCCATAATGAAAATATTGAACCATGGCTTCATCCCATTTTAACAACATTTGATAGGTTAAGCCAAGGTAATAATAGGCTTCCGGTTCCAGTTCAGGATTTAGTGAAATGGCTTTTTGCAAATGTGTTAATGCAAGTTCTTTTTTTCGTGCCATCAAATAGCACACACCTAATTTGTAGTTCAATGAAGCATTGGAGCCATTAAACTTATTTGCTTTTTCAAAATGGGGAATCGCATGTTTGTAAATGGCTGTGTTTCCCGAAAGGAAATAATCATCGCCATTCTGAAGATCAATCTGAGCCAGTTTGAGCGCCTCGCCTTTATCAGGAAAAAAACGTTCGCTGAAAGGAAGATCCTGACCCCTCAACGAAACACTGAAGAGAATCAAAATCAGAAATGCCGCGTTAGGTAAGAAGCGCATAGTTGTGGGGGTGGATGGCAAAAGTAAGCTAAATAGCCGGATGACCTAACCATTATGAGGGGTTTCGGAATTATAAAAACGAACCGGTCATATTTACAAATTATTGAAAGTTAATTATATATAATGTCGGTTAGCCAATTTTTTTATCATTGGGGAATTCTGCTTGAGCGTGACAAGGTGATATAATGAGTAGACCTTTTCAACTCACAATACCCAGTTTAGTGTTTTTATCCTTGTACTTCATTGCTTAATAAACTTTATTTATAGTCAAAATACTATGGCCCAAACACCATTCAATACCTTTCCAACCAGCGGGCCAGCAGACAGTCATATACTTTGTAACCGACATCAGATCCTGATTCAATGATGTAAATCATTTCCTTCTCAATAAGTGATTCAAGGCTTCTTTGTACGGCTGATGTGGCTCCAAGTCCGTGTTTGCTTACCATACCACGTGAATTGGGTTTAAACAATATTCCTTCCTTCGCTATTGCCTTCAGCATATCCCATTGATTGGTGGTAAGCATGGTGCGATATTGGTAATAAATTACTTCGTTTTGTTTTAAAAGCTCAAACGCTTTTAGTCTTGCCTGATCAATAGTTATCTTCTTTTCTCCGTCTGCATACAGCTTATTGCACAGCAATTGGGTATAAAAGGTATGCCGGTAAGTAAAATCCAAAACAAATTCCGCAGCCAAGTCATCTATGATCCTGTGTCTTTGCCTGAACATCCGGATGATAAAATCCTTATAAATATCATGATCAATTTCTGTCAGTTTCATGGTTGCCGCACTTGAAAAAAAAGGCCGTTTGGAATTATGGAACATCTGTGTTAATAAATGCTGACTGCTTCCGCTGAAAATAAACCTGACATTTTTCAGGTTTTGTATTTGTGTTCTTAGAATGGCTTCCATGTTCTTTTCCCTGTATTGGGCAATTTGCTGAAATTCATCAAGCGCAATGATACATGGTTTTTCCTGACTTTCAAGAAATGAAAAGATACTCTGAAGTGTATGCTCGTACTGCTTTGTCTGATTATATGAAAATGTAACCTGTGGTTGTCCTGTCAGCTCATCATAACTAATCACCGGCCGGAGTTGCTTAATGAACGCCATGGCCGATTTCCAAAAAGTTGCTTTTTGCGGAACCGCTTGTAGTATTGCAGAAACAATTTTATTGGAAAAATCACTCAGCGATTCCGTATCAAAAATGTCAGCGTAAATACAAGTGAATTTATCTTTCTTCTTCAGACTTGTAAGCGTGTGATGCAATAAGCCTGTCTTTCCCATTCGTCTGATGGAAAGCAAAACAGTGTTAATTCCATTTATTGCATTCCCCTTAAGAAGTGTTGATTCCCGCTCGCGGTCGCAGAAAAGTTCCGCACCATGGTAACCGCTTACAGGAAAAGGGTTAGATTCACTGAATTTATTCATAACCCAAATATATAACAAAATGTGTTACGCAAAATGTGTTATGCATAATGTGTTAATTTATCCAGCCTCGAAGCAGCACTGTTGCGTGGTCTCCCCTAATTTAAATTTCCCGGACAAAAAAGAGTCAATTCGTATAATCTTATGAATCAGGTGTTTATAAAAAATATCAACCCTGTTGGGAAGCTGGCACAGTTCTAAAGCGTGAGACCCTGACATCTGTAAACGCCAAATTAAGAGTTGATGCAACTAAAATATAAAAACATGAAATGGAAAGTATTTAAAACAGAGAAAGAGTGTATATTCCGGTGCATACTGACCCCCCTACCGGGATGCTGACCCCACCCTAGGGAAAACGCGATTCCGGGATATTGACCCCCCTTTAAAGGGTTTAATTCCGGCATACTGACCCCCCTCAAACGAGTCATTCCGGGATAT
>JBBQQQ010000046.1:0-12014 GCA_038215705.1 Bacteroidia bacterium | reverse complement strand
AGGAGTAGATTTGAAAATAATTTGACCTGATAAATTAAAAATTTCTATTTCATCAATTACAGTATTACAAGCAATATAAATTTCATTTCCTGATTGGAAAACTTCCAACAACTCATTGTCGACAGAATTTTCAATTCCGGTTAGTGCTCCTAATTTAGCAATGAAAAAATCATTGTCGCCGGAGTTGGTTATTACTGATGGTCCAAATGTGATGGAAGAGCTGCCAAAATAACCTGTTGTTATAACTTCATCGGCATTATTAATATCCATGGCAAATGCCCTGTCGTTTCCACTGGCTCCGCCTGAGAGTGCCCATAAGTTATTTCCGGAAGCATCATATTTTGAAATAAACATATCCCATCCACCGAAATTGGTTATATCATTTGAACCGAAAGAGCATAAATTACTTTCATAATACCCACTCACATACACATTACCTGCATTATCGAAACCGGTTCCATAAGTATATTCATCGTCGTTTCCTCCCGCACTTTTTGCCCATTGAACCGTACCTGCAGCATTAAACTTTACAACAAAAATATCATAGAAACTTGCTGTAGTACTGTTTGTCAAAACAACATTTCCAACGGTAAGGTTAGCTGCTTCGAAAAATCCTGCAGCCACAATATTTCCCGACGCATCGGTATCTACATCCAAAAATGATTCGGCATAGTTGCTTCCATACTGCCGGATCCACATAAAATTACCGGAGGCACTGTATTTATAAACTATTGCTTCGTAACCTGATGGTGATGGATTATTCAGCGTAAGTGCATCAATTCCAAAAACAGTACTTCTGAAATTACCGGCAACCACCACATCACCATTTACATCGGCTGATATACTCCAGCTCTCCTCCTCACCTGTTCCACCACAGGCACGGGCCCAGAGTTCGTTACCGGAAGAATTGTATTTTGCTAAAAATATGTCATACGAATTGGTATTAAGATTGACAAGTGTATTTGCTCCAAATGAAACAGTATCACTTTTAAAATATCCTGTTATAAAAACGTTCCCCGTTGCATCCACATCGATGGCCTGTGGATAATCATCTTCGGTGCCCCCGCCGTTTTCAGCCCATACCACATTGCCGGAAGGATCAAATTTTACAACAAACCAGTCTGTTTCGCCAATAGTAGTCAGTGTTACACTTCCAAATGTTATTGAAGCGGCATCAAAATACCCGGTTAAATAAATGTTTCCTGCCATATCGGTGCAAATACCGGTACCACGGTCATTGCCGGTAGTCCCAAATGTTTTTGCCCACAATACGGAGCCGGTCGGACTGTATTTAACTAAAAAAATGTCGCTCGTTAAATTGCTTAATGTATTCGACAAAGAAACCGATCCGAAGTTGATTCCGATGCTGTGATAGAAGCCCGTTGCAACACTTTCTCCGGTCGATTTGCTGAATGCAACACTGGTTCCCCGGTCGTTGGCACTTAAGCCTCCCTTTGCCGCCCATTGCCATGCAGGCGCCTGGGCATTCATCAAACCCGGAATAAATAATCCAAATAGTAAGATAATTGCTTTCATAGTAATTGATTTAATTTAATAAAAATGGTACGTGTTTTGAATCTTTTATGATACCAAAGTATTAAGGATAAGTTGAACTACCAATTTAAAGTGAGTTATCGGTATTTTTATTGAGGGAATGGTATAAAACGTTTAATCGAAAGCCCTTCGTCCTTCTTCGTATCTATGATTCCTTTGATGTAATAATAGTCGGGATAATAAACAACGAAGATAACATAGGAACTAAGTTTAACGAAGAAATTGCAGGTGAACGATAACTCTTCGCCCTTCTTCGTAACTATGTTTCCTTTGTTGTTATTTAAAAGTTCCTGCTGATGAAAAATCGTGCCCGCGATACACTTACTTCGAAACAATCTGTCCTTCACTTTGAATAATATTCTTAAGTGATTCGGCGAAAAGGTTGTTTCCTTCGGCAGTGAAATGCATGTCGTCCCAGAAGTGTTCGGGTTTCCAGGGGATGTTATTTTGAAAATCGTAATAGTTACAGGTGTTGTCGGAATCACAAACACCACGTGCCATTTCATTCATGCGGTGCATGAAAGGTAAGATCTGTTCGCTTTTAACCCGAATGCCCCAGGGTGTTTCTTTTCGCTCTACAAATGGATTTAATACCTGTCCGAGCATGATTTCTTTCGCATTCATAGTGGATGAAAGAGCAAGCATAGACCGCAAATTTCTCACGTACAAATTATCTACCACCGGATCGGGAACATCATACCGCTCAGGAATGGGAACTTTATAGATACGCTCTTCGATGTTATGCACAATGTAAAAGAAGCCAGACTGTCTCATAAATTTATCGAATGGCGACTCATGCTTTTTTGTTCCAAGCAATGCTGTAGGCAGCACCACTTCAGAATGATAATAGTAATCAGGGTACGTATCATCAAGATGGTAATTATAAAAATCATTACCTCCCTGGTAAAAAATTATCATTTCAGGTTTCATTTCTGCAACATACAAAGCCAGCTGAATAATGGCTTCCACCGATTTGTAAGCCGGCACACCATAATTAATCACCGCGTACCGGTCGCCCAATTTTTTTTGTAAAAGTGCCGGCCAGGTATCTTCATCACTAACACCCGTACAAAAAGTAGTGGACCCTCCAATACAGGCAATCCGTATTTTTGTAGTATCGGTAAGATTGGCTCCCGTCCAACGGGTAGCCAATTCAGTAGTTCGTACCGTATGATATTCGAGATCGTCTTCGAAATGCTGAACAACATTTTTGTTTAATGCAACAGAAAGGTGTGGGTGCGGCTTAAAAAGTGCATGCCGGGCCTGAATATAATAATCGTTAAACAGAAAATTGCTATTCTTAAAATATGCCACCAATTGTCCGGCGACTTCTAAAAAGAAGACAAGGATCAAAAAAATTAGTATATTGGTTCGTAGAATTTTTAACATAGCCTCAAAACCTGCGGTAAATTACAATTTTTATTATAAACTGTCAAACTTTAAACATTCCATTTATAGAATTTCACATTTTGATCATCACATCTTAACATTTACCACTCATAAACACCCGATTACCAATGAAAGTTCACCTCACGATTTATTTCCTCCTTCTTTTCCCCTCTTTAGCTTACCCGCAACGTCTGGAACTCTTTACTTCCCATAGCGGCCAGATAGTCACGAATGGCCTTTCAGAACGGGTGCCCTACGGGGAAACAACCGGCTATTTTGATTTCCTGCCGGGTGATCAGGATCCAGATTCCATGCTTATCCGGCAGCCCACTTATTTTGTTTACTTCAAACTGCCTTATGAGGTTACGGAACTAGGAATAAGGTTCATTTCACCTGTTCCTCCCTATGCTTTTGCAGAAGCCGGGGATATTGTTACGGAATTATATGAACTCAATAAAAATTCGAAGCTCTATTTTAATCCCTCCATTGCGGTAGAACAATTCATTCCCGCATCGGATACCTTGCCCGCTACCTGGGAAGAATTAGGCAGAAATGAAGACAGCGGTGAAGTAATGCAACAGCCCAACGGAAAAGCGACTAACGCTTTACTGCGACTATACTCCCACCCTTTCCCCATGGCCCTGTACAGGGTACGCATCACATCCGGTGACAAAACCATCCCGCAAGGAAGCTTTTTAATGCAAATAGGCACATTACCCGGGTTAAAAAGAATGACCCTGAGCAGAAACCCGGCTGAGTTGTAAAATTAAAAGTGCAATTTATAGCTGATAACAGGGATGATACCCAAACTATATTTCGTTTCTTTCTTACCGGTTACCTTGTCAAAATAATAATAAGCAACATTTTTACGGTTGGTAACATTTTGTATGTCAAGCGACCATATGCGTGTGTTACCAGTATTGTCTTTTCGCATGCTGAAACGTAAATCAAATCGGTAATAGTGTGGCAATTGATCTGAATAACGGTATGGATATGCGCTATCCGATATGCCGAATCCATTTCGCAGCTGCCCTTTAATGTCGATGCTATAAAAAGTTGATCTGTCAGGAACTGCTATTTCCCTCCCTGCGTTAATAACCAGGTTGTACCCGGTATTGAAACGTGCGGGATTAAAGGTGTTTCCTGATATCGAATACTCACTATTGTACACAGCAACCGAGCCGCCAAAATAGTACCATGTAGTGCGCCAATCAGCAGATAAATCAATTCCATAAACCCTACCCTCACTATCCTGTGATAACAACACCGGTATGTATTCGTTAAAATAATTAAATGCTGAAAAAGCTGACTCATTGTTGTTGGCCAGACGGGTATATTTCTGATAAAATAATTTATGCTGAAGCTCAGTAGCACGAACCCGGTGTTTAAGCAATAATTCCATTGCAGTATTTTCAACAGGCTGAAGCCGTCGATTACCCGGATTAAAAAAATAAAGCTGCAGCGGTTGCATTTGCGCTGATTTTCCTATGCGGAAAAGTAATAATTTACCGGTCACAGGCACATAACGCGCTTCAAACCGGGGTTCAAAATGATAATAATTTACCCTTGGCTGCATGAAAAAATGAATACCTGCTGTAAAGGAAAATCTATTGAAATTAAGTCCTTCAAGTGATAGGAACGGCTGCAGTATGCTTTCTGTCAACATTGTTTTATAAAAAACCGAATCCTGCGTATACCCCAGATAGCTCGTGTAATAATTGAAATGCGTTCCCGCTTTTAATGCTGCCCGTTTATAAACCCGTTTGGAATAATATAGAAGCAATGATGACTTATGCAATTGCAGCTCATCCTTTTCTTCTAAACGTGGCACCATATTGATCGCAGGTAATTCCTTGCGATTCACATCCTTGACCGAATAAATTCCCACTGCTTTAATATAGCTGCTGTTATTTATGGAGGTAACATAACTTATGCCACTCAATCCCGTCATCGAACGATAAGTAATATCAAAAAGTTCTTTTTCGGTTTTCACTTCTGAGCTATCTTCTTTTCCATCAAACAAATTAGAACTGTTGCCAAGAGCAACAAATGTTCGTAAAGAACCATTACGCGTCGGAAAGGTAACGTTCAGCATAAAATCCTGGTAGGCAATTTTTTCATCACCAAAATTTACACCCATCACACTGAGTAATCCAACTGTTGAATAACGGTAATTGGTAAGAAAAGAAATTTTGTTTTTTACGGACAATGGCCCTTCAATACTCAAATCAATTCCCATAAGTCCTGCCTGGATGGTACGTTCATACCTTTCGGAATTTCCATCACGAAGCCGGATGGAAAGAGCACCACTTAATACATTTCCGGTCATGGGATCGAAAGGAGCATATTGAAACTTATAACTCTCCAATAATTGTGCACTCAGCATGCTCACACCTCCCCCATTTATTGCAGGGCGGTCATTGATTGTTCCGGCATTTTCAAGATGATTAGGACTTACTATCTCCACTCCTTCTATTGACCATTGTATAAAGTTCGGAGAGGTACCGTAAACACTTATATTATTTGCCTGGTCATCGGTTGTCACCGGTCCGGCATAGGTTGTTACTGCCCGTGCAGGGTCATTAAAAACCGCAGGGGATTTCTGACTCTCCCACAAATCTCCCTGCATACCTTCATAGTGTCGTCCGGGCTTTATTGTAACTGTATCGAGTGCGATTAAGGTATTGGCTACCGCTATTTCAACGACCAGTTGCTTGCCTGTTACAACTTCAATTTGTTGTTTTACGGATTGATAACCGGAACAGGAAGTTGTAAGAGTATATTTTCCGGCAGGCAGGTTCGCTGAAAATTCCCCGTTTGCATCCGAGAGTACGTGATAATTTGTATTTGAGTTGGTAATAAAAATATCACATCCGGCCAACGGTCTACGTGATGTAATAAATGTTACTTTTCCCCTGATAATTTGAAGACCGCTTTGACTGAAACACATGAATGAAGCTGAAAGTAAAATCAACAAACAACCTGTTTTCATTTTTTGTCGCGGGTATGATGAAGATATTTTATAAAAGTAATAAGTTCATCCATTTCCTTGCGGGATATTTCATCTTTTTTAAATGCGGGCATGCTGCCTGCCCAGAGTAAAAGTGATCGGCTTCTGATCTTGTAACGCGTAATAAAACCGGGAAGCTTAATATTGCTGATGGGAAGACCTACTCCTGATTCGCCATCAGGGTGACACTTTTGACAATGTTGTTTAAAAACCAAACGACCTGCCATAGTTTCGGTTTCCTGGCTGGTGGCTAAATTCGATTCCACTCTTCTCTGGGGACCACAAGCAGATGCCATGCAAATTATTAATAAAATGAAAATTACTGATGCCTTTTTCATCCTGTTAAATTTTAGTAATTTTCCAAAGCACTCCGGTACGTTGCTTAGGAGCAGGGCCTTTTTTTGTTACTTCAAGAATTCCAAAGTCAACGATGTACATCGTTTTCCCGTTTTCATCAAATTTTACCGCTACAGGACGCTCCAATCCTCCCTTATTTAAAAGCGAAGCAGGTCCGTTTCTATCTCCTTTGTTGGCTGCGAAATTTGATATGTTTCCATTGGTCACATCAACCATTACAACTTTAAATCCAATGGCACCAAACACTTTTCCAACATAAGGTGCCATATCACCAAACTGAGCGACAAACGCAAATCCCGGAAAACCAAAAGAGGCATTACGTGAAAAATCGAATCCGTTGGAAGAAGAGTGCACTCCAAAAATTGCTACCGGTTCAGGAGGAATATTTTTATGTGCCTGCAACAATGATTTAGCCTTGATGCGTGGCGTCCTGAAATCTTCCCCTGACACGGAGTCAGAGCCGGAAAAATCGGGCCAGCCATACCAGGTTCCGTTTTCCACTTTCCACATAAGATCACCAGCACCAAACACCGGGCGACTACCCCTTCGATCGTAACCGTTTTCGATAACGTATAAATTTCCATTAGGATCAAAATTCAATCCATACGGATTTCTGAAACCCCATGCTACCAGTTCCGGTTCACCCCCGGCTAAGGGAATTCTCATCACAGCACCCGAACATGGAATTTTACCTTTTATAACCTGGCCGGGAGAAGTTTTCGTCCCGTAAGGAACAAAAGCACCCGTCATAATTTTTTCTTTATCATCAGAAAGAACATTTTCAGTTTTGAAATTCTCCCCGGTTAAAATAATATCCTCGCAGGGAATATCATGAAAATCATTTTTTCGAAGGAGCCATCCAAATTCTTTATTATCTTTTCCGACTACACCGGAATTCGTTGCAGTACCTTGTCCAAAATAAATGTAATTATCTTTTACAATTGCGCCGTTGGTGTGATGATCACCAAAACTGGGCAGCCCTTTTACAAGTTCCGTAATTGATCCATCCGGAGTAACTTTTAGTATCTTCCCTCCCTCCATTACACCGCCTTCAGAAATATAAAAATTGCCATGGTGAAAATCCACTGCAGTCCAGGGACCATTTTTATTGCCCTTTGCAATTTCAGTAAATTTCCCTTCTGCATCCAATCTCAGTAAACGTGGGGCAACAAAAATTTCTCCATAGGCATACCCCGCCTCCAGGATATAAATGTTACCCTTTTCATCAAATGTAATACTGGTAGGGTAGTTCAATCCCTGTGCAACTGCTTCAATTTTATAACCCTCAGGCAAAATAATATCGGCGGAATCAACAGGTCGCGGCACATTGTCATAACTTTTGACTCCATAATAACTGCTCCGCAAGCACGATTGCAACACCAAGACACAAAATATAAAAAAAACAAGAGGTAAATGGTATTTCATGGTGAATGGAAAAATACATAGTAGCAAATATTATTCCTAACCATTTTGAGAGTATGAATAACAAAAGGCGAGAATTCAAAAGGGGAAAATATTCAACACTTTGCTGATGATATTACAAAAGCACCGGCTATTTAAGAATGTAATTCCAGCCGATTGATATTATATAATTTGTCAAGGGATCAGAAACGTTCACTTCTCGGTCAATCATGTAACCCAGTTCAATATTGGATCTCACACTGAATTCATATTCGATTCCCGCAGATGCCCGATAATTATCCCACAACAGTCCATCAGGATTATTAAGATGAAAGAATAATTCACCGGAGACAAACGGCTTATACTTTTTTCCGGTACTGTATTTTAATCCTAATTTTGTTCTTAAATAATTGTCGGGGACCTGGCCATCTTCGCTGGAAT
Source organism: Bacteroidia bacterium (assembly GCA_038215705.1). Lineage (GTDB taxonomy): Bacteria > Bacteroidota > Bacteroidia > AKYH767-A > OLB10 > JADKJB01. The sequence continues at coordinate 3,862 of JBBQQQ010000046.1, read as the reverse complement.
TGTAGGCGGTGTACTGACTTTGAAATCGCACACGGGTGTTGGTTGCAATTTTTCCAAATTTCCTTTTTACATTCAGGTTTACCAGGTACCTGTGCCGTGAGTTATAAAAATCTTCTTTCTGCCGCTTCAGAATAAACCGGTATCCCCCTGAAAGGCTGAATGTTTTGCTGAATTTATATTCACCCGTGAGTTCCGAATAGATGGTGCCCAATTCCGAAAAATTCTCATTAAGCCGGAGTTCTTCAGAGAAATGAAGTGAGAACTTACGAGTAAATTTTTTCTCAATATTGATGCTTCCCCAAAGGCCGGCATCGTTTACCTGCGCAACTGACCTAGGTGAAAATAAAACTCCTGCCAGTAAAAGTATAAATAAGTATTGTCTGCTATTCATAATAAAATACCTGGAGTTGTGCAGCATCGCGCAAGAAATCAATTTTTCCGATTGTTACCTGGTTAATTTTTACACCTAGTCTTTTTTCAAGGTCGGCAATCAATGCTTCTTTGTTTTCGGGTTTAATGAGATCGATGTTCTCATACATTACAATTTTCGAAACTTCTTTTTTGATCAGGATATTACTTTCCAGCAGGAAGGTAATAAGAATAATGATCGACATTAATAGTGTTAGTTCATCCCAGTTTCCTTTACTAACGGCATTGATCAGTCCCATAGCAATGACCAGGAACATATAGGTCATATCCTTAATTGAAATATCTTCCGTACGGTAACGCAGCATAGAAAATACTGCGAACAAACCGAAAGCAGCACCCATACTCATCTCAACTTTATTAAGCAGGAAGGTGATTAAAAAGATGACCAGGTTGAAGATAAAAAATGTAAATACGTTTTCACGACTCCGGTATATGGGAAAATAAATAAATCTTACCAGAATAAAAACGGCTATTAGATTAATTCCTAGCCGTATGAAAAATTTTGGAGATAATTTTTCAAATAAAGTAAAAGTAAAATCAACAGTTTCAGCATTAACGTCCTGAAGGAGCAGCATAAAGTATTCGGTTTAAATAGTGTATCTGGGGTTTAAAGTTATTCACTCTGATATTTCTGAAAATGCTGGCGACACCGAAACAATATTTGCTTATGGAGCCTCTCCTGATATGTTCCGATTTCATTAACCGGCTAAAGACTGATTTTCCTGCTTTGCTTTGTTTGACTTCAGCAATGATCAGTTCCTGAAGAGTTTCAACATTGGCACCGTTTTTAAATACGAGGTCTAGATCCAGGGTTAGCCGTTCTTTAAAATCCATACTCACAAGTGTGATGCGTTTGTAGTTCACCCATAATTTTGCTTCGAGCACTTGTCCTGCCAATGGTGTTTTTTCTTTCAGTAATTCAAGTGCCTGGCCCTGGATGTCATCAGTAGCCTGTTGCAGGATCCGGCTTTTAATAGTTCTTCCTTTATTGTTTTTAAATTTTATTTCAAAATAACTAAGATTTGATTCCACATACTTTCTAAACCTGACTTTATACCTGTTCAAATGTCCGCAATAATGATGATTGTAGAGGATAAAGTCTTCGGTATCGAAATAAAGTGATTCATACTGAAACATTCTCCGGTCACTGATATCCAGAATGAAATAATGATCTTTCAGTGTAGCCAGGAAATGCGGAAGCTGGGTTCGGGTGAAAACATATTTGGTATCCATCCTGTCGAGCAGCGCCACTTTTTCCAGGTCAGGTAAACTGACCGGAAGGAACTGTTGCAGGTGTAATTCAATTGGATCCATTATTCTTCTCCCTGTAATACGTAGGTATATTTTTTTATTGCGATCAATTCTTCTTTGCCATTGTAAATCTTTTTCTCTTTCCTCAAGCCATTTTTATCATAGGTAAACATCGATTTCTTCAGGGTCTTACCTTTTTCATCAAGTTCCAATTCAAAGATCTTATCCCCCATAGAATCATAACCATATTTGATCCAAAGAATAATTTTGCCGCTGCCATCAGTTTTTTGTTCCGTCAGTTTGTCATTGTTCTCATTGTAGGTAGTTACCAGCTTGTAAAGCAAAACCCCTTTCTCATCGTATTTTGCTTCGTAAGTAATTTCACCGGCTTTATTATAAGTTCTAATTTCATTTTTTCGGAAGGTCCCATTTTTATTATATTCCAGGTCCTCGGTTACATTTCCGTCTTTGTCATATTTTTCAACTGTTTCAATATGTGAAACTTCCTTCCCACCAGCCAAATCAACCACAGTAACTGTGGTTGATTTAATATTATATTTCTTAATATCCTTTTTGCTTTGTGAGAAAACATCTGACTGAACAATAAATAGTAGTGCCAGTGCAATTGTTAAACAAACTATTTTCCTGATTGCCATCATGCAAATTAGTTCTTTTTAATATTAATAGTACCGGTATCCACAGTTTCATTCTTGTTTTTAATTTCAACTGGAACCATCACTACGGTATTTCCTGAAAGCGAGGTGTCCTCAGAATAAACGTACACGGTGTATTTACCCTGGCGCAGGTATTTAAACTCAAACCTCCCATCCGGCCCCGACCGTATACGGTCACCATAGGAAACATCATCGCCATAAATAATATGCACCTCTTCATCACTACCCGGATATTCGCCCTGGATAATCTGAAAGGTGGCATTGTAATCGGTTACATGTACATAACCTGTGATAGAAGAATTACCGCCTTCTCCCGGATCTTTTTCACAACCCATCCAGGATAATGAGAACCCAATCAGACAGGCAGCAATTACTGTTTTGATTTTCATAATTTCTTAAATATAAGAGTTGAAATCTCAAAAGCCGGTTGACATCGGAATACATGAAGCATTCGATATCAACCGGCTATAAAGGTTTATTTAATTGGTAAACAGTTATTCAGGAGTATAAATTATTTTTACACTTTTCTTATACTTTCCTGCATTGAAATCCAGCAGATAAATTCCTGCCGGAAGCGATGAACCCGAAAGGTCAAGATTCATTTCATATTTTCCCGGTTGCATATTAGTTCCCTGATCAATGGCCATTACTTCACCACCAAGCAACGAATACAATTTCATTGATACTTTTGAATATTCAGGTAAATAAAATTCAATGGTAGTGTTTGATGAGAACACCGAAGGATAAACTCCAACGGAAGGATCGGTCATTGGAATTTCAGGAAGTATGCTGGTAGAAATGAAATGTGCAACAATTGAATCGGTTGATGTTAGGGTAAAATCAACATCTACCACAGTAGGATTCGGACTGAATACCTGGCTGTTCGCCGTCCAGTTCGTAAAAGCATAATTCGGATTTGCCGTTACGGTTAAGTTGGTATTGATATTACCAAAGTAGGAACCCGTCCATGGAAACTGCGTAAGGTTAAGGGAATTCAGCTGAACGGTTCCGGCACCTGCAGGATCCGTGTTAATAGTTAAATCATAGGGACCGGTAAGCTGGTAACAATTGATAAGTCCTGTAGGCATATAATTGCAGCGCTGCAAAACGAAATCGCGCAACTGCTGTGTGTTGCTAACCCATTCTGAGTAACTACCATTCCATCGTGTAACATGCATTTGCATTTCAGGAGTGAGCAAGGTAATGATGCTGTCTAACTTAGAGAGCATATTGTCACAACTGAAAACCGTATTCCACAAATCGATTTGACGGTTGATATAATACTGGTTGAACTCAGGATTTGTTCTCAGTTTATTAAGGAAATCAATGTGTCCTTTGGGATCATTCAGGCCCTGCTCAACATTGCAAGGATCTGCATTAAAGTTGGTGTTAGGTATACCGGTGTAATTAATATAATGACCGAATGTAGCATCATTATCCCACAAAATGTAACCCCATTTAAGGTGAGTTCCGGTACTGTCCATTCCTCTCCACCAACCTGTATTATA
>JBBQQQ010000045.1:0-12065 GCA_038215705.1 Bacteroidia bacterium | reverse complement strand
GGTGGTATTTATATGATTGTGTTGCCAGGCAAAAAATATTTTGAACTGATCATCGACAAAGAACAGCATTTCAGCGTAGAAACTGATACACTCGATTATGTTAAACATATGAAAGTAAAAGGTTCAACTGAGAACACACTTTTTTATGATTACCTCCAGTTTATCAATGCACGGTCAAAAGAAATAGAACCGTTGCGTGCCGAATTTGAGTCGGTGAAACAGGATAAGGAAAAAGCTGATGAAGTACGCAAGCGAATGGGAGTTATCGACAGTGCGGTTTTCAATTACAAAAACAACCTGGAGACAAAAAATCCGGATTTCATTTTAACCAAATTATTTAATGTGACTTCGGAAGTTAAATTGCCGGAGGCGCCTAAGAATCCCGATGGAACACCGGATTCACTGCACCAGTTTTATTATTACAAACAGCATTTTTTTGATAACATAGACCTTACTGATAGCCGTCTTTTATATACCCCGGTATTCCACCCCAAACTAGATCAATACTTTAAAAAGCTGACACTTCAAATGCCTGATTCGGTGATAGTAGCTGCCGATTTTGTAATCAGCAAAATTCCTCCAGGTACTGAAATGTTTAAATACGTGGTGTGGTGGATCACCAATTCCTATGAAACTTCCAACATTATGGGAATGGATGCTGTTTTTGTACACATGGCGGAAAAATATTATACCAAAGAAAAAGCTTTCTGGGCAGATGAAGCACAACTCTACAAAATCCAGGACCGTGCTAAAGTACTCAAGCCTATCCTTCTTGGCAAGAAAGTGAAAAACATGGTCCTTACCGATACCTCAAATGTGCCCCGTGCACTTTATGACATGAAATCAAAATTTACGGTGTTGTATTTCTGGGATCCTGACTGTGGCCATTGCCAGAAAGTTACTCCGAAAATAAACGATTTGTACCTCGAAATGAAATCAAAAGGAGTAGATGTTTATGCGGTTTGTGTTGAAGTTGAAATGGATAAATGGAGGAAATTCATAAAAGAAAAAGATCTGAAGTTTACTAATGTTGCCGACCCCCAGTTGCGTAATAATTTCCGTCATGAGTTTGACCTGTCTACTACCCCTCAGATTTTCCTGCTTGATGAAAATAAAAACATCATAGCAAAGCGAATTGAAGTTGAAGTATTACATGAAATTCTAACCAAAAAATTCCAGGAAATGGGAATGAAATAGATTCAAAAAATATAAGCATGAAAAAGGGGATGACTTTGCGGTCATCCCCTTTATTTTTTTAGTCGTTGTTAAAAATGAAAATTTAATCCGAATGATAGTGAAGTTAAATCCAGTCCAACAGCAATTTCTGATTCAGTGCGGTCAGATTCACCATCTTCATCAGCCTTGTCATTAAAGGTGCGATAGCTTAATGCGCCCCATTGCGCTTCTATTGACCAGCGCTCGTGCATCCAGTATTGGATTCCCGGTGAAATTCCTGTTTGGAAGAAGGAGTAGGTATCCTCAGGATCAGGACCAAATGGCACGTCTGTTTCAATTTTACCCGAACCAAATCCCACACTCAATTCCCCATATAAATGACAATTGTCACTTATATTTCTGTAATAACGAAAGAATGGGTTGACAGAGAACTCGCTCATTTTGGTTTCCACATTGAATCCGCTTATCTCCTCTTCTGCCTTCATACCTTCAATTGAAAACCTTAAACCTACAGCCAATCGCTCGTTTAAGAAGTAACCGAATGCTGGACTAAAATTCCCACCCGACTCCGAATAATCAGAATCATCGTCATAACTACGGAATTGAGCAGATCCACTTAACCACATCTTGTGCTCCGAGTGCTCTCCTGCAGCTACGTTATCCTGTGCCTGCACCATTCCCGCCATGAGAACCGATGCAGCAATTAATAAGGTTTTTTTCATTTTCGTTGTTTTAGAGTTCGTACATAAAATTATAGCTCCTCCGGGCACAGCTTAACGAATTGCCAATTAGTTTTAACAGGCTTTATTAACAGCTGTTAATCATTTATCTTATTAAAATTCATATAGTTAACCTCTAAAACAAAAAAAGATAATTTCACCCCTGGGTTCAGATCACGTTTAAAAGGAAGCTTAAATTCGGGGTGCCTTGTTTTCGAGCATGGGCACAAAGCGAAATTTTTCGAGCGATATCACTTCAGTATGCTGATCATTTTTCTTAATAACAGTGGTCATTACCTGTTCATTTTCAGGCCCTAATGGCAACACCATCACACCGCCGGTTTTTAGTTGTTTTACCAGTTCAGACGGGATTTCACCAACCCCGCAGGTGATTATGATCCTGTCAAAGGGTGCAAAAGCGGGTAAACCCTTAAAGCCATCTCCATAAAATAGCTTTACATTGTAATTCAGGGAAGTAAGAAGATCCTGGGTTTTGGCAAAAAGTACTTTATGCCGCTCAATTGAGTACACCTTAACACCCAGTTTAAATAAAACACTTGTTTGGTATCCCGAACCGGTTCCTATCTCAAGAACTTTCATTCCTTTCTCAAGCAACAGCAGCTGGCTTTGGTAAGCAACGGTATAAGGTTGTGAAATGGTTTGACCGGCTTCAATGGGAAGTGCCTTATCCTGGTAGGCAAATTCCAGGAAGGCTTTATCGAGGAAAAGATGTCGGGGAACGTCGCCAACAGCATTCAATACCTGTTCGTTGGTTATACCTTTACGCTTTATCTCATCCACCAGTTTACGGCGCATTCCCTGGTGCCTGAAATTATCTTCGATCATGCAAGAAAGTTAAAATGGGTGTGAGTGAAATCCGGTGCGGAAAGGTGGCAAAAATAATCATTTCATGGTCGTTAAAAAAGGGTTACTTTTGCAAAAAATTTAATATGTTGAAGATAGGTGTTTTAGGAGCCGGTCATCTTGGGAGGATCCACCTCAGGTTGTTAAAAGAAATTCCTGATTTTCAAATAACAGGTTTTTATGACAGCAATCCTGAAACCATGCAACAGGTAGCTATGGAAACCGGTCTTACTCCTTTCCGCAGCATGGAGTCGTTAATTGAAGAATGTGATGCAATTGACATTGTGACGCCTACATTACATCACTACGATTGTGCAGTGAGTGCTCTTCAAAAGTCAAAACATGTGTTCATAGAAAAACCGCTGGCCAATTCAATGGATGAGGCACGGAAAATGTTGTCGCTTGCAGCTGAAGCCAATGTAAAAGTACAGGTAGGGCATGTGGAAAGATTTAATCCTGCATTTATTGCCGCCCGGTCATATATAGGAGCTCCCATGTTCATTGAAACCCACCGGCTTGCCCAATTCAATCCAAGAGGAACCGATGTATCGGTTGTTCTTGATCTTATGATTCATGATATCGATATTATTTTAAGCGTAGTAAAATCAACCATAAAGAAAATTAGTACCAGTGGCGTGGCAGTTGTGAGTGATACACCTGATATTGCGAATGCACGTATTGAATTTGATAATGGTTGTGTTGCCAATCTAACAGCGAGCAGGATCTCCTTAAAGAATATGAGAAAATCGCGGTTCTTCCAGCGTGATGCATACATTTCAGTTGATTTCTTAAAAAAGAGTGCTGAAGTAGTCCGCTTAAAAAATGTTATCGGTGAACCCGATCCACTTGCGGTAACCATTGATCTTGGGCCAGGAAAAGGAACCAAGCAAATATATTTTGAAAATCCTGCCGTGACCGAATCCAATGCTATTAAATCAGAGCTCGAAACTTTTGCCAAAGCTATTACCTCGAACCAGGTGCCGGTTGTGAGTATTGAAGACGGTTTTAAAGCCCTTGATGTGGCACATCAGATTATTGACAAATTAAAATATACGGCTACACTTGTTTCCTGAGGCTGTGAAGTAACGCCAGTCATGAAACAGTTCAAAAAAAACAAATGAAAAATCTGAAGGCGCCTTATTTTATTGTATTTATTATACTGCTGACCACTTCATTTTCCGGATGTGATTTAATCAATCCTGATGAACAGGCTCCGGGCTTCATTCAAATCGACAGCTTTGTTTTTGACCCTACTCCCACCCTTGCTGAGCTGGGTCCTTCCACTTCAACAAATATTCGTGATGTTTGGGTTTACCTGGATAATGAATTTCAAGGCGTGTACGAATTACCTGCAAAATTCCCGGTGTTAAAATCAGGTGCTACCAATGTGATTTTGAGTCCCGGAATATTGTTGAATGGTATTGCCGCCACCCGATCGCCTTACCCGTTTTACAGGGGAAATATTTCACAGGTTACTATTTCCGAATTGGGAACGGTAAAGATGAACCCTATGGTTAGTTATTTCGATTCCATTCAATGCAGTTTTTGCGAAGATTTTGAAGGCTCCGGGTTCAGCCTTACTACTACTGCAGCAAGTGATACCCTGATGTACCAGACGGATGCTGCGGACCCGGATAATTTTGAAGGACTTTGCGGAAAAGTAACATTGGATCAAAATGATACCCGGTTTGAATTAACATCAACAACAGCTTACGATCTTCCTGGATCCGGTGCAGCAGTTTACCTTGAACTCGATTACAAAATTAACCAGACCATGCTGGCCGGTATTTTTATTGTTACTCCAAATCTTCCCGATGAACAGATCGGACTTATTAATCTGAAGGCTACTACAGAATGGAATAAAATATATGTTCAGCTGGGATACACAGTCAGCGCTTATCCCGATGCATCAGGTTATAAAATATTTTTTGGTGCGGTAAAAAATCCCGACATCCCGGTGGCTGAGTTTTACCTGGATAATATCAAAGTTGTGCATTTCTGATGAACCGGAAGACCCAGACTATTAAATATATTATTGGCGACTTCATTGCAGCTTCACTTGCATGGGCCATGTTTTACATGTACCGCAAGCATTACATTGAATTAATAGAGTTTGAAAATATTGTTCCCGACAGCAAATTTTTTCTTGGAGTAACTCTCATACCCCTGCTATGGATTGCGGTGTATGCTTTTACAGGAACCTATACCGATATTTTCCGAAAATCACGGCTTCGCGAATTCGGACAAACACTTTATATTTCTGTTATTGGAGTACTCGTTATCTTTTTTACGCTGTTGCTGGATGATACAATTCTTTCCTACAAAACATATTACAGTACTTTTTTCGCATTATTATTTCTTCATTTTTTTGCAACCGCCATCATCCGGTTTACCCTCACTACCATTACAGGCCGAAAAATAAAGTCCCGCCAAATCGGCTTTAATACACTGCTGATAGGAAGCAACCGGAAAGCACTCAAACTTTATAATGAACTCGAATCGGCTGAACAAAGCCAGGGAAATATCTTCAAGGGTTTTATACACATTGATCATAATAACGGGCATCTGCTTAAGGGAATTCTTCCGCATGCAGGTTCATTAAACGAACTAAAAAAGATTATAGAAGAACTGGATATTGAAGAAGTAATTATTGCAATTGAATCTTCTGAACATGAGAATATCGGAAAAATAATAAACATACTTGAAGACACACCGGTGATAGTTAAAATCATTCCCGATATGTACGATATTCTTTCGGGTTCGGTTAAAATGAATGGAATTTTCGGAGCTCCGCTGATTGAAATTTCCCCTGACCTGATGCCGGTGTGGCAGCAAACCGTTAAGCGTTTACTTGACATTGTTGTTTCACTTTTTCTGTTGATTTTATTAAGCCCCATCTTCGTGGTGGTTTCACTGATTATAATAATTTCATCGAGAGGCCCCATTTTCTTTGTCCAGGAACGTATAGGACTTCATGGGGTACCTTTTAATATTTTTAAATTCAGATCGATGTTTGTGGGTGCTGAAAAAGATACACCTATGCTATCGAGTGAAAATGATAACCGGATTACGCCATTTGGAAAATTTATGAGAAAAGTCCGGCTTGATGAAATTCCACAGTTTTACAATGTACTCATTGGTGATATGTCGCTGGTAGGCCCACGGCCTGAACGCCAGTTTTTCATCGACCAGATTATGCCTATAGCACCTCACTACCGTCATTTGCATAAAGTAAAACCCGGAATCACATCATGGGGACAGGTAAAATTCGGTTATGCAGAGAATGTCGACGAAATGGTTGAGCGGTTGAAATTTGATGTGATTTACATAGAAAACATGTCGCTGGCACTCGACTTGAAAATAATTATATATACCATCAGAACCATTCTGCAGAGAAGCGGAAAATAAAATTTTTACTATGAAAAATATTACAGTAATCGGATCAGGAACCATGGGTAACGGTATCGCGCATGTGTTTGCTCAAAACGGCTTTTCAGTTTCGCTTGTCGACATTAACCAGGAAGCTCTTAATAATGCAGTGAAAGTAATCGGTACCAATCTTGACCGTATGCTGAAAAAAGGGAGCATTACTGAAGAAATAAAAACAGGAACTCTCAAAAACATAAAAACATTTACAGTATTAAAAGATGGTGTAAGCAATGCTGATCTTGTTATAGAGGCCGCTACCGAAAATGTAACTATTAAATTAAATCTTTTCAAGGAGCTGGATACACTTTGTAAACCGGAAACCATACTCGCTTCCAATACTTCTTCGATTTCCATCACACAAATAGCAGGAGTTACAAAAAGAGGTGATAAAATTATCGGCATGCACTTTATGAATCCTGTCCCAGTTATGAAACTCGTAGAAGTTATCAGGGGGTACAGCACATCCAATGAAGTAACGGAAACAATTCTTGATCTTTCGCGCAAGCTCGGAAAAACTCCTACCGAAGTAAATGACTATCCCGGATTTATTGCAAACCGTATACTAATGCCCATGATTAATGAAGCTATTTACAGTCTGTATGAGGGAGTTGCCGGTGTAAATGAAATTGATACGGTCATGAAACTGGGAATGGCGCATCCCATGGGACCATTGCAGCTGGCTGATTTTATAGGGCTTGATGTTTGTCTTTCGATTTTAAAAGTAATGCATGATGGTTTTGGAAATCCCAAATATGCACCTTGTCCGTTGCTGGTGAATATGGTAGCAGCCGGCAATCTCGGAAGAAAAAGTAACATAGGATTTTATGATTATTCCACATCGGATAAGGAAGCTTCAGTAGCGGCTACTTTCAAAAAAAGCGGAAATTAAAATTTTCACCAAATCTAATCAACCGGGCAAAAAGGATCTTTACCACCTTTTTTCTTCAGCTGACAAACATTAAATTTTAAACCGAAATAAATATCGTATCCTGTCGTATTCCACAACCCCGTGAATGATCCCAGGCGTTCGGTACCAACCACCAAAAACTTATATCGCATAGCAACTCCCACATGTGGAGTTCTGTATTCGTATAATGTTACCGGTAGTGCCACTTCAAATTTACGTGTTTCAAAACGCGGGGTTATTGAAAATTGTGAGGCCCTGACAATTGCCACCTTCGCTAACGGTATTGCCTGTACGATTGTGGCATTTACGTAAACACGTGGCATAATACAATAATCAAACTGCACACTGAGGGCAGTTGGCGTATAAATACTGAATGCTGCTCCGGTTTGTGACGCATTAGGATCCCCAAAAAAATGACCGCTTATGTTTGTATCCATTGCCATGATGGTATTAAACTTAACCGAATCGATTCCTGGCCAGATCGTACTACGATTATTAAATTCGAAAACTTTTGCCTGCTTGCTGAAACGTACAAATCCAATATCAATTACTGAAATACCCAAACGGTACTTATATTTTTTTCGTATTTCCGCAGTAGCGTTACAGTCACCCGCACCATGAACTTTACCGCGGTAATAGGTAACTCCGATATCAAGCCCTCCCCCGAAGCCACGGATTTTAAATGGCTTTTTAAAACCTTTTTCATCATCGGTTAACGAATGACCGTATGAACCGGTAACAGAATTAACGATCAAGGTATCCGATGAGGGTACATCATAATCGAACTCCGAAAGATTTACAAACACGCCATCGAATCCCAGTAAAAGCTTCAGTGTTACCGCACCGGCAAGGTATCCTTTGTCACGTCGCTCATACAATTTTTTGCCATACGTACCTCCTATTTCACCCCAGGCCATTGCAGCTGATTTAAAGGGAGTGGAAATAAAATTTATGTCATGCTGAGGGATGTAATCAAATCCTTCTTTAATGAATTTTGCAACGTGGAAGGGAACATCGGTAGCACTTAAATTACTTCTGAAGGCGGTGTGCACACCCCATGAAAATTTATCTTTATTCTGAATGTAAGAAGGACCCCTCAAAAATACATTTCCATACACATTCTTAGGTGTGGTGGTTGTGTAATTTTTAAACCGCTCCTCCGGAATAGGTTCTCCATTTATGCTGTTAACCAATGTAGAAGAACGTTTTTGCAGGTAAACAAAATCATTGTCAATGAATAAATCACCTGAGATAAGGTTAAATTCATGCCTGTAAGGTGAACCCACAAAAAGTGACGGATTCAGGCTCATCCCCATATTCCCTGCGAAATTAGAATTGCTGATACCCAACATTTCCTGAGAAAAAGCGGGGAAATAGGTTCCCAGGATCAATGTCAACACCGACAGGCTGACTGATATCTTTCTTTTTAAATTCCGGTATGACAGAGAGTGGTTATTCAAAATGAGTAATCAATTGTTATGATTACTACGAATAACGAGCCAAAGTGTTTAATTATTTCAATTAAACATTTTACCCGGGTTTAATATCAGGTTTGGGTCGAAGAGCTTCTTGATTCCCTTTTGCAGGTTCAGTTGAACATCACTAAAAGCAATATTCATATAATCTTTTTGAACCCAGCCTATTCCGTGTTCACCCGATAAGGTTCCGCCGAGCTTTACGCAGAGTTCAAAAATCTCGCGTATACCTAAAGGAACTTTCTCATTCCAGTCGGCATCACTCATATCTTCCTTGATGATATTCACATGCAGGTTGCCATCTCCGGCATGACCGTAACAGACGGAACGGAAACCATAACGGCTTCCGATATCTTTAACCCCTTTGAGCAAAACAGCAAGTTCTGCGCGGGGAACAACTGTATCCTCTTCTTTGTATATGGAATGTGACTTGATTGCTTCTCCTGTGGCTCTTCTCATTTTCCACAACTCCGCTTTTTGCTGAGCTGTATCAGCAAACAGTACCTCGGAGGCACCAAATTCATTCATAACCTCGGTAATGCGTTCACAATCCTTAAAAAGAGCATCCGTATCGTTGCCATCAACTTCTATGATAAGATGAGCCTTTATATCATCAGGAATGCTGAGAGTTACGTCCACATATTTCAAAACATAATCAATGGCATCCCGTTCCATGAATTCCATTGCTGAGGGTGTTATACCGGCGCGGAAAACTGCAGACACTGCTAGACATGCATTTTCAGCAGAAGTAAAAGGAACCAGCAACAGCAGGTTTTGCGTAGGCAAAGGAAGAAGCCGGAAAACTATCTGTGTGATAATACCAAGAGTACCTTCGCTTCCAATCATCAACTGCGTCAGGTTGTACCCGGTTGCATTTTTCAGCACATTAGCGCCCGTCCAGATAATATCGCCGGAAGGTAGTACCACCTGCGTATTTAGTACATAATCCTTCGTTACTCCATACTTGACTGCTTTCGGTCCACCTGCTGATTCAGCCAGGTTGCCTCCTAAAAAACACGATCCGCGACTTGCAGGATCCGGTGGATAAAACAAACCCTTTTCCATGACTGCGTCCTGGAAAACCTGGTTGATCACACCTGGCTCAACAGTAGCCTGCAGGTTGCGTTCATCAATGCTTATGATCCTGTTAAACCGTTCCATGGAAATTACTATGCCGCCAAACACCGGTAAAGCTCCCCCGCTCAAACCGGTACCGGCACCTCGTGGCGTCGCCGGAATGAGGTTGGCATTACAGATTTTCATTATAGCTGAAACTTCTTCTGCAGTAGCAGGTTTGACAACCACTTCAGGATAAAAGCGAAGATCTTCGGTATAGTCGTGGGAATAAATCTCGATTGCTTCACGCGAAGTGTACACATGCTGTTCACCACAGATCGCTGAAAGGCTTTCCAAAATTAAAGGTGTTATTTTTCCATACTCCATGCAGCAAAGTTAAAGCAAATAAAAAGTGAAATTCCCGGAAAATCAATTCTTACTAAACACCTTTTTGTTAACAATATCAAGCCATACGGTTTCATTAGTATTGGAAAACTCAAACAAACCGGTATCTGTTTCACTATACTTATCATAAAGGAACGAAACTACGTTAATGTTCTCGCTATTCAGCACTCCGTAATTACCGGATTTCCGGGCCATGAAAAATCCATTTCCGATTCTTTTCAGTACCTCGTATTGAAAAGGTATTATTGCTTTTCCTTTTGTATCAATCAATCCCTGCTTCCCTTTGAATGCCACCACGCAATTTCCATCTTCGCACGAAAAGATCTGGTCGTAACGAGGTGTAAATAAAATGTTTTTAGGTGTTATAAAACCGGCACCCCATTTGGAATTCTGTCGAAACGCAATTATTGAATCACTTAAAAATTTTAAATCTTCATAGGTTGGTGCAATTGCCATTTTACCGGATGAATCAATCAGACCAAACCGGTTATTCTTCCTGACAACAGCCATACCGTTATGAAATTGAGATTCAACCAGCGACTCTTTCCCGGCATCGAAAAGTAACTGAATGATTATCTTCCCGGTTGTATCGGCGTACCCCATTTTACCATCTTTAACAACTACTATTTTACCTTCTGAAAAAGTTCCTATTTCATCATATTCTCCAGGCAGCAGCAAGGTGCCTTCCACGTTTACCAGCCCGGCGGTTTCACCTCGCGTATATTTAAAAACATCATTCCACAACCACTGCAGTGATTCGTATTCAAATGGGACAAGGATGACATCGTTCTTATCAATTACTCCATAAAAACCTTCTTTCTGGCAAATAGCCATACCGTTTTCGAACCCTCCGGCTGATTCATACTTGAAAGGAATCACAATTGTACCGGACCTGTTAATGTACCCGAACAACTCCATTTCGGTTGCCGCTGCAAGTCCTTCAGAAAAATCAGCAATTTCAAGATAACTTAAAGGCACTACCATCTTACCGGTTCTGTTTATCACTCCATATTTATCTTTCTCTCCTACAATTGCAAGGTTGTCATTGAAATTTTCAGCATCATCATAAAATGGCGGGATAATTTCTTCACCTGATTTATTAATGTATCCCATCTTGCCATCAAGCGAAACGACAGCAATGCCATCATTAAATCTTCCAATGAAATCATACCTGGGCTCCATCACCTTGGTACCAGTGGTTGCCCATAAGCCGAATAAATCTTTTTCTTTAACTGCAACAAGAGTGAGACTTGATAGTCTCAGATCTTCATTGAGTTCCTCCAGGTACGGATAATCAGGATATTTATCTTTGAACTGTAATATTGATTTTTCATCATAGTTGGTAAGATGCAAATCATATATACGCTGCCAGGCATCTTCTGTCTGTGTATAATTAGAATACTTTAAAATGAACTGATGGTACACATCCGGATCAAGGCTATTGGCGGTGAACAGCTCATATACTTTTTTCATGGCAGCGTTAACAAACGGACTACCTGAATGCTGCTCTATAAACCCGGCATATGATGATAGCTTCCCGTCAAATACCGATTCATCGTAAATGCTTTTCTCATACCGTGCCTTTGCTTCCGAAACCAAATGTGATTCAGGATACAATTCGAGATATTGCCGAAAACCAACTGAGGTATTTTTTTTACGGAATAATTCAAATGCTATACTATCGCGAATACGTGTCGCCCCACTTACATCATAATGCAATTGATAGCGTTTAATAAAATTGCTGAGTGCAGCTGTATCATTCGTTAAAATCGTCCTTTTAAAAGCCAATTCGGTAATTGCAGTCCGTGTTCTTATCAGGGAGTCTTTGTCGACACTGATCTCTGTAAATTTTTTCAGTTCCGACTCGCCCGCATTATCAAAAGCAGTGATAGCAGCATTAATTCTGGTATACGCTGAATCGACCTGGTGAAAGGGATTATCAGTCCTGAAATAAATAAGGCTTAAACCAAAGCCTGCAAGTGAAGGGTATTTTCTAATTGATTTTTGAAAAAGATTCCGGGCTTCGAAATAATT
>JBBQQQ010000044.1:0-12363 GCA_038215705.1 Bacteroidia bacterium | reverse complement strand
CGGAAAAAAAATTCCGAACGTTGGAGCAACTTATAACTGGAATAATTTTTTATTTGAAATTGTAGACATGGATGGTAGCAGGATTGATAAGATTTTGGTGAGAAAGATGAATTGAGAGTAGGTCTGTATTCAACCACACCAAATGAAACCATCGCTTGGTCATTTTTTGAGGCTTTAATTTCTTTGAGAATTCATTGGTCGGCAGTAAGTTGCTCAACAATTTACTTGTACTTTAGAATGTATACAGATATATTTGATTTGGCTGATAATTTTGGGAGTGCAGTGGGCCGTTTGATTCAATCAATAATTTTATCAGGTGCAACCACGAAAATTAATGTTGCTGTTTTACCTTCCGGACTTTACAACGTTCGACTGAAAATCACATTTACTTGAAGTATTTTTATGAAAAATCAACCACTGACTGGAGCTTTTGGCACTCTTAATTTTTTGATTTACTTTCGGATTTCCTGATTCAACTAAAAATTTATATTTAACGGATGAAAAAACTTCTGGTTATTTTAACTCTAGTGATTGCTTTGCCGATCTATATTTTTCCTCAACAAACTGCTCAGAAAAAAATCGATTCAATGCTCATTGTTTTACCGGCGTTAAATGAGGATACCGCAAAAGTGCGTTCACTGATGACATTAGCTGGAGCGCTGAGGTTTCAAAACAGCGATTCGTCGTTAATTTTTGCTAAGCGAGCACTTTCACTGGCTACCAGGCTGAATTTTGAAATGGGCGTTGCAGATTCGAAAAGAAGAATGGGAGCAATTTATGCCGATCAGAGTAAATATAACCAGGGAGCAAGCTTAGCTTATGAGGCAGTTGCTTTATATGAAAAATTACTAAAGAGAGCTAAACCCTCTGAAAAGGAAATTATTTTATCAAAAATAGCAAGCGCGTATAACGTGGTAGGTCATAGCCGGATATCCCAGGGCAATTATACTGAAGGGCTAAATGTTTCATTTCGAGCCCTAAAAATCAGAGAAGACCTTGGAGATCTCCATGGGATTTTAGATACCAAATGGAATATTGGCAACATTTGCAACTGGCAGAAAAATTATAGCGAAGCATTAAAGTACTACCGAGATTGCTTAAAATTAAGTCAGGAACTGGAATCTGATAAGGATATCGCCGGGAGTTATGGAGTTATTGGCGATGTATATTTTAATCTCGGAAACTATGCTGAAGCATGGAAAAATGATTCTATCGCATTAAAAATTGCCGAAGAATCAGGTGATCAATTGACAATTGCAGAACTTAATAACAGTGTTGGATTGCTAATGTACACATTGGGTAAATACGAGGAAGCACTGAAATACGATTTCGCTGCATTAAATGCTTACCTTGAAACAGGATCTACTTTTAATGTTGCAATGGTGTACAACAACATTGCTATGGTTTATGTTAAACAGACTAAATTTATTGATGCTAAAAAATATCTAGACAAGGCACTATCTTTTTCCAAAGAGATTGGCAATATGGAGTATATAAAACTAAGCTATGAAAACCTTGCACAGTTCGACAGCATCCAGGGGAATTTTAAAGCCTCACTGGATCATTATAAAACATACATTGCTTATCGCGACAGCTTAATTAATAAAGAGAACACTAAATTATTAACGGAACAGCAAATGCAGTATGATTTCGATAAAAAGGAGGCTGCAACTCAAGCTGAACAAAATAAAAAAGATATTGAGCAGCGAAACATCCGCAATTCAATTTTGGCAGGCTTTAGCGGGATGTTTATTTTTTCAATAGTAGTGTTTCGGCAACGGAATAAAATTTCGAAAGAAAAAAGACGCAGCGATAATTTACTGTTAAATATTCTGCCTGCTGAAACAGCTGAAGAATTAAAAAAGACAGGTACGACAAAAGCTAAAGATTTCAGTGAAGTAACAGTGCTCTTTACCGACTTTAAAAATTTTACTTCGATGAGCGAAAATCTCACCGCACAGGAACTTGTTAATGAAATTAATTACTGCTATTCAGCTTTCGACACCATAATTACGAAACATGGAATTGAAAAAATAAAAACCATTGGCGATAGCTACATGTGCGCGGGTGGATTGCCGGTAGAGAATAAAACAAATGCAGAAGACACAATTAGAGCGGCAATTGAGATTCGTGATTTTATTGAAGCGGAAAAACAAAAACGGATTCATGCCAAACGTCCCTATTTTGATATCAGAATAGGATGCCACACCGGACCAGTAGTTGCAGGAATTGTGGGAATTAAAAAATTTGCATATGATATCTGGGGTGATACCGTAAACATCGCATCCCGTATGGAATCCTCCGGAGAGGCCGGCAAAATAAATGTCAGTGGATCTACTTATCAGTTAGTGAAAGATAAATTCCAGTTCAAACACCGTGGAAAAATTCAGGCAAAGAATAAAGGGGAAATAGATATGTATTTTGTAGAATAGTTTGCGCCAAATATATTCACGTCCTCATTTCTTAAGATTGAGAAATATGAATACACAGTTTTCTGAAAATAGGAGTACATAGAAAATGGAATCAGGATTGCAAAACCTTTAACTTGAAAAGTACGTTTAGATTGTCAAAATATCAGCAACCGAATACTTTTTCAAAATTTAATACTAATTATATCATACGGTATGACACAATAAATTGTCTTTTGAGTGATGAAGATGCCTTGTTTTGTGATAAACGCAAAGAGGAATTTGTATCTTTAACGCTCCGCTTCACCCGCCGCACGCCGAAAAGGGATTCCCCTCAGATTTTTAAACTGCATGGCTCAGACTATTGCACCCATTTTATTTGCTTAAAGCGTTAGAAATCAATAAATAGGCAAATTTAATTAGTGCAATCTCCAATACTTTAGCCGCTTCACAACAAAAATTTCGTGCTGGATTGGCATGTTGCAGAAACAAAATTCCCATAGCCTACCCAACCCTTTCAACAATGTTCCGTCAATAAAATGTGCATGGTACGATGTTAAACATACATGATGAAAAAGGTTTGGTTGAACAATGCCGGAAACAAAATCGCAAAGCACAAAAGATTTTATACGAGAAATACTACCATAAAATGATGGCAATTTGTGTAAGATACTTGAAAAGCGAAGAAGATGCGTTGGAAGTTCTCAATAATGCCTTTCTAAAAGTGTTTGCAAAAATTAAGCAGTATAAATCAGAAGGCACTTTGGAAGGTTGGATGAAACGCATTGTTATCAATTCATCCATTGATTTTGTGAGGAGTAACAAAGAATACAAAAACAAATTTATTCTCACAAATGAATTTTCATTATACGGTTCACCGGAAGAAGAAGAACCTTCTTCCAGTAGTTTTTCAAATATAGATTCACATTTAAACAAAGAGCAATTATTTGAATTGATAACAGAGTTGCCACCCGCTACCCGCATCGTATTCAATTTGTATGTGATTGATGATTTCACGCACAAGCAAATTTCTGAACAGCTTAAAATCAGTGAAGGAACCTCTAAGTGGCATTTATCAAATGCGCGAAAAATATTGCAGGCAAAAATAAATCAGACAGTGATAAAAATAATCAAAGATTCCGATCATGGAAAAGAAACATCCGGACTTAGATAACATCTTCAGAAAGGAGATTTCTGATTATGAACTTTCCAAAACGAAAGACAACTGGGATTTATTAAACCATTTGCTGAACGAACAGGATAGAAAAAAGAAGAATAGAAAGCTTATACTTTTCTTCTTCTCATTCTTTACTATTCTCTCTACAGGATTATTCATATTTCTTCCTTCGAAACAAAATGCAGAAAAGGAAATAGCTTTACCTGCAAACCCCACTACCATTACGAAATCTCCATCTGTTTTCCATTCATCCGAAAGTGAAGCCCCTCAACCTGCAATTGCCAATCAGCCGCAGGAAAATGGAAATGAGAAAGGCAGTGAAAACAATAGTCAACCAATCAGCCCTTCAACTACTCCTTCACATAGCGGAGCAATAGAAACTAAACAAAATGTGCATACTGCTATAATTAAGCATTCAACTATCGCAAACAATTCAAATACTGTTAAGCACCTAAGTATCAACCCGGAAATTTATCTTACACAGGAAACACCCACTGTAATTCAAGATTCAAATAAAACAATTTTATCTGAAACACAAATGTCAAAATCAGGAGTATCTGATTTGCCAATTACAGAAAGCAATGATTTAATTTCTGCAACAGCACCTACAAATGAAATAGTAAATCAAAATCCCATTGCTTCTGATTCCATCAATGCAAACACAAATAATGATTCATCGACTGCAGTTGTAAGACAGTATTCGCCAGGTGATTCTATTACAAATGAAAAACATTCGACACATTTTAAACTTATAACTTTCAATTTTTACGCAGGAATAAATATTTACACCACAAGCAGCGCGGCGCGTTCTAAACAGGAAAATATTTCACCGCTTATTGGCTTAGAATTTGTGCATTCAAACGCATCTCATTTCGGCATTGGCCTGGGAGGTTTGTATTCATTTCAGGGAGGTTATCATTTGTCTGACACCGCTTCAAATAAAAATTATTTCTTAGAAGAAAACACTTCGCAGCAAACTATACAAATCCGCCAGCTGCATAAACTCTATTTTCCTTTAACGCTTTATTATGCTATTGCGCCAAAACATACCGTTTCAGCCGGAGCACAATTGTCATACTTGTTAAGCACAAACGGTTACTACACCGAAACAAATAAAGTATCAGGCGTAATAACCGAATCAACTAAAAATAATGTTACAGGATATATGGACGGTATTAAATCCATCAATTATTCTGTTTCGGTAGGATACAAATATTCTTTATCCAAAACATTTGATTGGAGTACCCGCATTACGCGCGAACTTGCTGATTCATATACTAAAGATTATTTCTACGGAATAAATACAAGACCCTCATTCTCTATTCAATCCTTTCTAATTATTAAATTTTAGTATTATGAACATTAGAATTAAGAATTTATTAAAATGGTTACCTGTTCTTGCTGTTTGTTTTTTCTTCTCCTGCAAGGAGGAACATTTGGAGCCCAACCTTCCACCCGGAGGCACTCCCGAACCATTGGTTTACATCAGAGCTTTAATAGATAACGATTCTGTTAATTTTGCCGGAGGTTTAAATTCATACATAGGTGCAACAGCTGTATTTGATACACTAACTCACCGCACGTTTAATTTCTCCCTAAAGAATCCGCAACAACCTGCACAATCTTTTTTTCAGATTTCAATAAATAGTTATAAAGATAGTTTAGGCATTGCCCAAAACGATTTAGACAGTACGCTATACATAGGCACACGGCAATATCAGCAAGCAAATCACCCGTTTGCCACTCTCTCTGCAACCTTAACATGGACCGATTCATCAGGATTTGTTTTTTCATCTTCTAATGTTCCGCAGAGCAATTTGTTTTCAATCACACATGTTCAAGATGTTGTTTTTGATTCTAAAAATTATAAAAAAGCGGTTGTTGAATTTAAATGTCTTATTGCTTCTGTTCACGACACTCTTCACGTTACAAATGGAAAAGCAGTCATTCTGTTCAGTGTAAATTGATAATATATTATGTCTTACAAAAGCAATGGCGGAACATATTTTAAAATTACCCAACCCTTTGCTCATATCATCGTCTTTAAGTATAATCACAGTCATTCAAATAAATAATAAATTAAAAAAAAATGAAAAAATCAATTTACTTCATCATGGTTTTGATGTTCGCAGTAGCGATTTCAAAAGCTCAAACGGGTTGTCATGCCATGTTTAGCGTTCATCAGCCTGCAACCTCCTTAACAGTTCATTTTACCGATTCATCTACAAGCGCACACAACATTACCTCATGGCTATGGGATCTTGGGGACGGTACAACATCAACTTCGCAAAACCCATCACACACATACGCGCATGGCGGAACTTATTATGTATGCCTCACCATGCATGATGCGCACGGATGCAGCAACCACTCCTGCCATAACATCACAGTAAATCCTGTAGCTTCGGGGTGTCATGCAGCTTTTACATTTTATTCAACTTCAACTAGTAATTTGGTTAATTTTACTAATACTTCAACCGGAACAACCATTCATACAACTTACTCATGGGATTTTGGAGATGGTAACACATCAACTGATGAAAATCCGCATCACACGTATGCTCATTCCGGGCATTACACCGTTTGCCTTTATATGAGCGATTTAACCACAGGCTGCTCATCGCATATATGTCACACGGTTAATTATCATCACGCAGTGGGACATCATCACCACAACCATCACCACAATTTGGTTCCAAATTCCTCTCGATTTCAACAAACCATTGAATCAATAGACAATCAACAATACATTACAAACTACCCAAATCCGTTTAGCAGTTCTACAACAATTCAATACGAATTGACAAACGATGCCAATGTATCAATTGAAATTTATGATATAGTTGGCAACAAAATACTGCAGGTTGTAAATGAAAATCAATTGCAGGGGCAACACACGCAACTTGTAAATGCTGATAAACTAAACGCAGGAATTTATTTTATTGAAATTATTACAGGAGACGAATCCTATATGCAAAGGATATCAGTAGTTAAATAAATTTGAAATCTTTTAGTAAAGTATAAAAAGAGCGTTGCATTATTGATCATCTGTGATTTTTAGCCAGGAAATCAATTCAGCCACTTTAAATAGCATAAAATGAAAAACCAATTTATCCTTACTTTCCTGATCGCCTGTTTTGGATTGAGCGCAAACGCACAATGGTCAACGCCTGTTAGCTTGGGCAGTAGCCTGTTCTATTCGCTGGAAGGCGATAATAACAACACTGTTCACATGGCTTATGGTGACGGAACTATAAGCTATAAGCGTTCTATAAACGAGGGAGCTACATGGAGCGCACCGGTTACACTTGGTTCTGGAACCATCTACTACGATAGACCATTAACAGTGGATGGCTTGAATGTTTATGTAGTTTATTTTCGAAATTTTGTTTCCGTTTCGGATTGGTGTTGTGTAAGGCAAATGGGAAATATTTATATGCGAAGGTCGACTGACGGTGGCATAACATGGCAGCCAGAAATTCAATTATCTTCATCTCAAAGAGGTTATAGAGTTTCTGTACATTCTGAGGGTTCCAATGTATATCTAACATGGATGGATTATCGTTCTGGAAATAGCTGGGATATTTATTTTAGAAAATCAGCGACCGGAGGCGCAACGTGGCAACCTGAAGTAAATTTGGTTTCTGGCATTAATAGTTTCGGAGAAGAACGCCCCGATGTGTTAGTTGCTGGTAATTCTGTTCATCTTTTTTGGATGAGTGCTCTGGATAATTTGCCTTCATGTCCAATTCCCGGAACTGGCTATAATTTACCAAACTGCTCGGAGGTTTTTTATAAACGTTCCTTAGATGGTGGCAATACATGGGGTAATAATGTCCGACTTGACACAGGTAATTCTTATGACGGGCGTCCGATAGCAACCATTGTTAATTCAGATACCCTCATTGTATGTTGGGAAGGAGATGATGGCATCAATGAACTTGAAACCTATACGAAACGTTCAATAGATAGAGGAAATACTTGGCAACCAGTGCAGCGTATGAGATTTAATTCCGGTCATGCCAGTCATCCCTGGATTTCTTCTATGGGTTCTGCCGTTCATCTTGCATGGTATGATAACCGCATCTCCACTAACAAAGAGATATATTATATGTCATCATACAATGGAGGTACAACATGGGGTGCCGAAGAGTTAGTGTCAAACGGTGCAGGTGTTTCAGAGGCACCTGTTTTGGGTACAACCGCCAATTATGTTCATGCAATCTGGTATGACGACAGAGGCGGTTCACCCGCGCCTTGGTACAGCCGACGATTGGTTGGCACATCCTGTACTGTACCATCAACTCCGGGCAGCATAAGCAGACCAGGAGGAATTGCAAAAGTTTGTCCTGGCGATATCCGTACGTACTCCGTTCCGTTAGTTGCAGGAGTTACTTACAACTGGTCGGTTCCCATAGGTGCAGTAATCAACAGCGGACAAGGTACAAACAGCATTAATGTTACCTATCATGGCACGTTTACGGCCAACGGAACTTTAAGTGTAACGGCTAACAATGCCTGCGGATCAAGTGTTCCTCGCACTATTACCATTACAAGAAATGTTCCTGCTACCCCTAGTGTAATTACCGGTACTAATTATGGATTGTGTGGCGCAACTAATAAAATTTATAGCGTAACCAATGTAACAGGATTAGTTTACACCTGGTCCATTCCTGCAACCGCAACATTGGTTAGCGGACAAGGAACTAACAGCATAACAGTTAATTTTCCATCCACCAATTTTACAGGAACAATTTCAGTGTATGGAAGCAATGCTTGCGGTGCCGGCACGGCAAGAAACTTAACTGTGAGATCAATTCCTGCAACACCAACAGTAATTAATGGTCCTGTAACAGTATGCTCAAACAGTTCCGGAAATGCGTATTCAATATCTGCCATTCCATCCGCAACAAGTTATACTTGGACAGCACCTTCGGGTTCGATTATTACAGGCAATGGTGTTACATCATCAAATAATGTTCTCACTACAACAGCAACTGCTGTTTCCATTACTTACGGAACTATATCTACAACGTCAACCTTAAAGGTAAAAGGGAACAATAATTGCGGCAGTAGTGCCAATAAAACATTAACCTTAATTCCATGCAATCCGCGCATAGGTTTTAATGCTGATAAGGCAGCAAGTGGAATCAATACGCAGCTAAGTATTTTTCCTAATCCTGCACAGAATAATTTCACAATTGAATTACTCGATAACAATTTTGATATAACAATTACCGATATCATGGGAAGAAAAGTTTTTGAACAAAAAAACATTTCCGCCCAAACACAAGTTGACAGCAAAGATTTTAAAAGCGGAATTTATTTTGTGAATGTAACAACAGCTGAACAAAAAGTCTATAACCAAATATTAATTATCAATAAATAAAAGTAATTTAAATGAAAAAAATAATACTATTTACAACGCTGTTTATAATTTCTTTCACAGCCAAAAGCCAGTTCAATATAACAGGTACAGTACAAGACCAACCCTTCACTCAATCCTTAATGGATGCGCGTCTTACGTTATTTAATATAGACACCACTTTTTTCCGCGAAAGCCGGACTGACATTTCGGGAAATTATTCTATTTTTAATGTGCCTGCAAATACATATTCACTCGGGGTTTCTTATCTCAATAAAGAATACCAGCAACTCACAATAAATATTTCCACCGATTCCACTTTCAGTTTCGGATTACTTCCTGAAACCCAACAAGGGCAATGGGACATGATCGTGCAGGCACCGGAACCATTAGGTGGCACCGACCTGGGGATTTTACAACCTGACGGAAATATATTTTACTGCCACGACACCGAAGACCCCTTTATTTTCAATCCTTTAACCAACGACACTATGTCTGTGCAAGGCGATACAACAATCTTAGGTTGCGCTGCTATCACTTTATTGCCTGATGGAAAAATGGTTTTTGCAGGCGGAGCCGACCAAAATGCTTATGGTCCCGGCACACGTAAAATAAAAACCTACGACTACGTCACCGGTACCTGGCTACCACAACCAAACATGATTGGCTACCGTTGGTATCCTACAATGATACGTTTAACCGATGGAAAATTATTAATCACCGGAGGAGGCACACAACTCAATCCGCAGCGCACCAACTCAACCGAAATTTACGACCTTTCAACAGGCACATCCGTAATGGTTGACACCACAGCCATTCCCCAGGAACAATCACCTATTCTTATGTTGTACAGCGGTAAAGTAATGATGACACATCGCCCGCCACAACTTTACGATCCTCCATCACAGCAATGGGATACCTGCGCAGATTTTCTCCAGGGAAACCGTATGCCCAATGGCGACCATGCTGACCACGAATTGGTTCATCTTCCCGATTCTATAGTAGTGGCTGTTGGATACCGTTCCTTTACAGCCGGAGTGCCCGGAAACATTATTGAAAAATACAACGAACAAACCAACACATGGACTTATGGTTCAAACTTCAGTCCCGCGCGTTCGCGCCCCGAAGTAGTGTTACTTCCCGGAAAAAATATTCTCGTCATGGCCGGATATAAAGAGGATGGTTTAGACCCAACTCCCGTTAATCAATGGGGCATGATGGACATTACTGACATTTACAATCCCTACACCGAACAATGGAGACGATTAGCCAACATGAATTACAAACGCGAATACCATGCCCTCGCCACATTGGTTTCTGATGGCAGAATTATAATGGTGGGTGGAGAAGGCCAACCCGGCAACGAACCCCCGTTCAGCATCATTGAGGCTTACAAACCACCTTATTTGTTCAGAGGAGTTAGACCTGAAATTATAAACTTTACACAAAATGTTTTTCAGCGTGGAAGCCAAATTACATTTGATGTTATAAAAACAGATTCGGTAACGCAAGTAATTTTAATGTCAACCACATCCGTTACACACATGATGAATTGCGGAAACAATCGCTATGTAGAACTGCAATTCACACAAACAGGAAACACCATCATAGCAAACATTCCGTTTGATTCATTAAATGTATTAGATGGCTATTACCAACTATTTGCAATGGTGGATGATATACCTTCCATTGGAATTATGATCAAAGTAGAAAATTCAGTTGCAACAACTGTTAACAATTTGAATATTGAACAAAATAATATTTTCATTTTCCCCAATCCCGCACAAAATAGTTTTACCGTTCAACTTTTTTCAGCAAATAATTTTGATTTAATAATAACTGATGCTGCAGGAAGAATAATCCATGAACAAAAAAACATTTCAGGCAAAACACAAATTGAAAGCAAAAATTTCAATAGCGGAATTTACCTGGTGCAAGCTAAATACGGAAAAACTATTATTAGCAAGAAGATAATCATTCAATAACTAAAATATCAGGAAATTGAAACTAACAGTTCTTATTATGCATGTATATCCATGTTTTATAAAAGCAACTGGTCGGTAGACAATTAAATTAATCCTCAAAAATGAAAATCATCATAAAGAAAACAATTACTCTTATAATACTTGCATTAACTGTTTTTACAGTAAATGCACAATGGTCCACTCCAATTTCATTAGGCAATGGATTATTTAAATCACTGGCATCAGGAGACAGCTTTGTTCACATGGCAAACGGTAGCGGAACGATAACTTACAGACGTTCAATTGATGAGGGAACAACATGGAGTTCACCCACTACTATTGGCAATGGCACCATCTATCTTGACAGGCCCATTTGCATGGATGGCTTAAATGTTTACATTGTTTATTTCAGAGATTTTGTTACCGTTACTGATTGGTGCTGTCCCCGCAACCTTGGAAATATGTACATGCGGAAATCAAACGATGGAGGTGCTACATGGCAACCCGAAATTCAATTAACCACAACGCAGGGTGGCTACAGAGTGGGAATTATTTCAGCCGGTTCCAATGTGTATCTTACCTGGATGGACTTTCGTTCAGGAACGACATGGGATTTGTATTTTCGTAAATCAACTGACGGAGGTGTTACATGGCAACCCGAATATGTTTTGGTTGCAGGCAATAATAGTGTCGGAGCCGAACGTCCCGATATTGTAGTTAAGGATAGTACAGTTCATGTTTTGTGGATGTCGGCATTTAACAATTTACCTCCATGTTATACAATGCCCAATTGCAGCGAAGTTTTCTATAAGCGCTCCTTGGATTATGGAGCAACGTGGGGGCCTGATACAAAACTAAACACCACCCCTGCTTATGCTGCTCGGCCTATTGCCACTCTTGCAGGTACAAATACCATCATCGTAAGTTGGGAAGGAGAAGACGGCACAGGCGAGAATGAGCCATATACAAGGCGTTCAACAGACAATGGAACAACCTGGGACAGTGTTCAACAATGGAGGAATCTGCCAGGCGAAGCAAGTCATCAGTTCGTTGCTTCACTTGGAGGAACAGTTCATCTTGCATGGCACGATGAACGAAATCCTACCAACAAGGAGATTTATTACAGAGCATCAAACGATTCAGGAGCAACATTCGCTGCAGAAGAACTTGTCTCAAATGCACCGGGCGAATCATTTGTGCCGATTTTAGGTACTACCACTAATTATGTACATGCACTGTGGGATGACGACCGCAACGGTGCATTAGAACCCTGGTATAGCAGACGAGGAATTAGCGTCACTACTTCTATTCCGAATGTTTCAAACTTATTGACAAATCTGAAAGTTTATCCAAATCCTGCACAAGAAATTTTTACTGTTGAATTTGCACATGAGAATTTTGATTTAATAATTACTGACTTGACGGGAAGAAATATTTTTGAAAAGAAAA
>JBBQQQ010000043.1:0-12587 GCA_038215705.1 Bacteroidia bacterium | reverse complement strand
TCCAATTCTCAAATTCTCAATTTACAACATCCCCTCATTACACCATTACATCATCCCATCATCACCTCATAACCTAATTCAACCATTCTCCCATTCCCTCATTCTCCCATTCCCTCATTCACCCATTCCCTCATTCACCCATTCCCTCATTATTTTTTAGTAACCGTTCTCTGCTCAATTCGTTTCTCATATTTCTCACCTTTGAATATTCGATGCACAAATATTCCGGGAGTATGAATATGATCAGGATCCAGTTCACCTACTTCTACGAGTTCTTCAACTTCCGCAATAGTTATTTTTCCGGCCATAGCCATCATAGGATTAAAATTACGAGCGGTTTCGCGGAAGATTAAATTTCCGCTGGTGTCACCTTTCCATGCTTTCACAATTGCAAAGTCTGAATCAAAAGCATATTCCATAAGGTAATCGGTGCCGTTAAAGTTCCTTACTTCTTTTCCAATGGCTACTTCGGTGCCCACCCCGGCTGGAGTAAAAATAGCAGGCATACCATAACCCGATGCCAGACAGCGGGTAGCCAGAGTTCCCTGCGGAATTAATTCAACTTCCAGTTCCCCACTCAGCATCTGGCGTTCAAACTCCGCATTTTCTCCTACATAGGATGAAATCATTTTTTTTATCTGCCTATTTTGCAAAAGCAATCCAAGTCCGAAATCATCAACACCTGCATTATTTGAAATGCAGGTTAGATTTTTAATACCTTTTTTAACCAGGGCAGCAATGCAGTTTTCAGGTATTCCGCAAAGACCAAATCCGCCCAGCATTATGGTCATGCTGTCACCGATACCCTGGATGGCTGCTTCCGCGGAAGCAACTACTTTATTAATCATAATCGAAAATTTTAAACAGAATGTAATTTGCCGCAGTGGTGCTACTCATCTTACCTGCAGGTGGCAAATCTAAAGAAAAAACTCTAAGAATGGCCTTTTAGGACGAGGTATCAGAATCCAAAATCTGTTGGGCTGTGAGTAGGTTCCGGGTTGTTGAGCAAGTATTTTGAACAATCCAGTTCGATAGATAATTTTCCCTCAGGCCGCTCAAAATCGGATTGTGTGAGGTTAATTGTTTTATCGGCATATACTTTCTTCATAAAGAGAGCCCAGATTGGCAAGGCCGTGCTGGCCCCTTGTCCAAGGGTAATGGTTCTGAAGTGAACTGCACGGTCTTCGCATCCTACCCAAACTCCACTTACAAGCTCAGGCGTTATGCCTATAAACCAGCCATCACTTTGGTTTTGGGTAGTGCCGGTTTTACCTGCAATAGGATTTGCCAGGCCGAATTTATACCGCAACCTGACACCGGTACCATGCTCAACGACTCCTTTGAGTAGACTCAAGGTGATAAAAGCAGTTTCCTCACTCAGTGCCTCCACTTTTTTAGGAACAAATTCCTGGAGAACCACACCATTTTTATCTTCAATACGTGTGAGGAAAATTGGTTCCGTCCAAACTCCTTTATTGGCAAATGTAGCGTACGCTCCCGTCATTTCATAAACGGAAATATCGGGTGTGCCCAGGCTTATTGCGGGGTAGGGTTCCATGGGAGAAGTGATCCCCATTTTGCGGGCAATGTTAATAACTGCTTCAGGACCGAATTGCTTCATCAAAAAGGCAGTAACACTGTTCACCGATTCAGCAAGGGCTTCCTTAAGCGATAACATCCCTCCATATTTGCCATCAGAATTTTCCGGTGACCATAACTTGCCGTCTTCACCGGTAAAAGTTACTCTGACATTCGGAACTTTGTAGCAGGGCGAATAACCTTCCTGCATAGCAAGGGTATATACAAACGGCTTGAAGGTTGAACCTACCTGACGTTTACCTTCTTTAACATGATCGTATTTAAAATAATGATAATCGTTGCCACCTACCCACGCTTTTATAAATCCTGTTTGAGGTTCCATCGCCATCACGCCAGTTCTCAAAAACATTTTGTAATATTTTATTGAATCCAGAGGAGACATCAAAGTATCTTTTTCACCTTTCCAGGTGAAAATTGTCATTGGTAGTTTCGTATTAAAAACTTTTTCAATGGAATCAGCGTCCACATCATTCTCTTCCAGCTCACGGTAACGGGCAGAACGCTTCATAGCGTCGGTAATTATTTCCGGTGTTTCTGACCACGCAACGCGCCCCTTCCAATGATCGAAAAAAGTTTTCTGCAAATCGGTGAGGTGTTCTTTTACCGCCTGCTCTGCGTATTTCTGCATCCTGGAATCAATGGTGGTATAAATTCTTAAACCATCCCTGTAAATGTTGTAATTGGTTCCGTCATTCTTTTTATGTTCGTTACACCAACGGTTCAGGTACAAACGTAAATACTCTCTGAAGTAGGTTGCTGTGCCCGCATTATGATCTTCTGACTGGAATTTCAATTTTATAGGTGCAATCTTAAGCGAATCAAATTCGGTTTGACTCAGCATTTCATAACGGCGCATCTGGTACAAAACAGTATTTCTTCTTCTCGTTGAATTATCGGGGTTTCGTACAGGGCTGTAATAAGTTGGAGCTTTCAGCAAGCCAACAAGAACAGCTGATTCTTCTGTTTTAAGTTCCGAGGGTTGTTTGTCGAAAAAAGTTTGCGCAGCCGATTTTATTCCGAAACTGTTACTGCCAAATTCAACAGTGTTAAGGTACATGGCAATAATTTCTTCTTTGGTGTAATTGCGCTCAAGGCGGACGGCAATAATCCACTCTTTGATCTTCCGGATCAGTAATTTAAATCCGGAAATCTGTTCCCTTGGAAAAAGATTTTTTGCCAGCTGCTGTGTAATGGTGCTTCCGCCTCCCGATCCGCTCTGTTGTAATACAACAGTTTTAACTAAAACGCGAACCAGCCCCCTGATATCAATTCCGGAATGTTGTTCAAACCGGATATCCTCAGTTGCTTTTAACGCATTAACGAGGTTTGGTGCCAATTCCTTAAAATAGACATTGGTACGATTCTGAAAATAATATTTACCCAGCAACAAACCATCCGCTGAAAAAACTTCAGACGCCAGTGCACTGTTTGGATTCTCAAGATCTTCGAAAGAAGGGAGTTCGCCAAACATTCCCGAAGCTGTCGTTCCCACAATCACAACCAGCGCTACAACCGGCAGGAGCACCAGCAGCCAGAATATTCTCAGCAGTGTATTAAATTTCCCGGAATTATTTTTCTTCGACATAGGCACCAAAAATTCTTCCCGCAAGGAATAAGAATCACTGTAAAATTAACGAAATTACTTTCTTTAAATTTTACCTGTATTTATAATTCTGAGAACCGATTAGTTGGTCAGATTTTGATTTCTTCCCCTGCGTGGTTAAAGAAATGAAATTCCATGATATGATATGCGGTCATGGCTTCTACATGAATTTTTTTCTTGAATTCCCGTTGCCATTTATAACGAATAGAATTGAAGAAAAATCCCTTGGTCAGGTAGGCTTCAAGGTAAGGATGCACTTTTATGGTAACGGTCTGCTCGTTTTGCTCCTTAAGAATATACCGGGTATTATTTTTAATGTCATCAATAAGCAGAATGCTGGCCTTGATTTCCCCGGTACCATCGCAGGCAGGACATTTTTCAACCGTGGTTATGTTCATTTCAGGCCTTACCCGCTGACGGGTGATCTGAATAAGTCCGAATTTACTGGGTGGTAAAATGGTATGCTTGGCGCGATCCTTTTTCATCTCCTCGCGCATAAGTTCAAAGAGTTCCTTTTTGTGGGGCGCAGTGTGCATATCAATAAAGTCGATCACAATAATGCCACCCATATCGCGTAAGCGGAGTTGCCGTGCAATTTCTTTGGCCGCCATCATGTTTACCTGCAGCGCATTCTTCTCCTGGTCAGTGCCGGTCTTGCTTCGACCACCGCTATTAACATCAATTACGTGAAGTGCTTCGGTGTGTTCAATAATCAGGTAGGCGCCATTCTGCAGATTAACAGTTTTACCGAATACCGATTTTATCTGTTTATCAACTCCCAGGTGCTCAAAAATGGGCATTTTCCCTTTGTGGAGTTTTACAATTTCTTCCTGTTCAGGGGCAATGCTCCGGATATAGGCCTTTACCTCTTCATAAAAAACCTGGTCATTTACGTGAATGCTGTTAAATCCAGGATTTAACATATCCCTCAAAATGGTAGAGGTGCGGTCCATTTCACCCAGCAGTTTCTGAGGTGGCTTTGAGGTTTTCAGCAATTCGTAAAACTGGCCCCACTTGGAAAGCAGATCCTGGATGTCCTTGTCGATTTCAGCAACTTTCTTTCCTTCTGCCACAGTCCGTACGATCAATCCAAAATTCCTTGGCTTAATACTCATTGCCAATCGTTTCAGACGATTTCGTTCTTCAGAGCTTTTAATTTTCTGGGAAACAGAAACAATGTTGGAAAATGGCACCATTACCACATAACGTCCAGCCAGGCTGATATCGCAGGTAATCCGCGGCCCTTTAGTCGAAATTGGCTCCTTGGCAACCTGTACGGCCAGCCATTGACTGGAGTTGATAACGCTGGAAATTTTCCCGCCTTTATCGATGTCGGCTTCCATTGCAAAATTGGTAAGCAGCGAATCGGCTTGTTTCTGATCGGTAACAGCCTTCATGTATTTAACCAGGCTCAAAAACTGAGGTCCAAGGTCTAAATAATGCAAAAAAGCATCTTTCTCGTAACCAATATCAACAAAAGCCGCATTGAGTCCGGGCATTATTTTCCGGATCCGGCCTAGGTAAATATCGCCAACAGAAAAATTGTTGTCCTTCTTTTCACGATTAAACTCAACCAGCCTTTTGTCTTCCAAAAGGGCTATCTGAACCTCATTGGGAGTTGAGTCAATTATAAGTTCACTGTTCAATACAGTTTATATTTTAATAAAAATATGCTACACGCCGGCATGTCAAAGCAGTAAGGTCACCGTAAAAACAAACCCAGGATGGCTTTGGTGCTAACGAACCTGATTAAAAATACAGCAATGAAAGATGCTGTCGGAAGACAGCAGCTTTCATCAGAGCACGAAATGGCCCGGTACTGGATAGGTACGGGACAAGCATTATTTTTTCTTATGCCTGTTTTTTCTTAGCCTTTTCTTGCGTTTGTGCGTGGCCATTTTATGTCTTTTTCTTTTTTTACCGCTTGGCATAGCAAATATTTTTATTGGTTAATAATGGGTTAATTTCTTGTTTTGGAATTGGTATTCGTAATTTATTTTCCACTCTTCAGGGATGCGATATAATCATCAACATCTTTTATCATCTGCTGATCGTTCGACAGGTTTTTAAAGACTTCAAAGCTTTCGATTGCCTTGTCCTTATTGCCCTGCCTTACGTAGGCTTCTCCGAGATACACATACATATCGATGCGTGCGGGGTTTATCTCAAGTACTTTACTGAACCGATCTGCAGCTTTATCAAACTGGCCTGACTTCATCGACAGGAATCCCAGGTTGAGGTGAGCGTTTTCATGCTTGGGATCTTCTGTCACGACTTCCCTTAGAAGCTTGATCCCGGTCATAGGATCCGAAGTTCCTTCGGCATACAGAATTCCAAGATCTGTTTTTGCGTTCAGGTTTTTCGGATTCAGTTCAAGCACTTTTGAATAACTGCTTACTGCTTTGGAAACAAAATAACTTGCTTCTGCAGAATCTTTAGCTACTTTAAAAGCATCGAAATTCCTGTAAGCAGAATTTAGCCAATCCTTTTCATCATTCGTCTTCTCAGCCTTTTGTTCAAAGTACCAGGCAGCAACTCCGGGAATCTGGGCAGCATCCCACGCCTTTCCTATTGAATCGTAAAGCGCCAGGTTGTTATCTGAAGCTTTAATTGTTTGTTCCCAGGTGCTGATCTTGTTATCAGCTGACCATCCCACTTTAACTTTAGAATCGGAAAGAAATTTATCAAAGGAAAAGGCTGCGCTTTTGACCGCAACCACCTCTTGTTCTTCTTTCGCGGAATCAGGAAGCGGGTTTTTTGGTAACCAATAAACACCTGCTGCTAAAACTACGGCACCGGTGATTAATGCGATGCGAAGCTTTTTTGCTCCAATCATTTCAACTAATTACTTTTTGAGGGAATTCTTTACTTTCTCAGTGAAAGTTTTTGCTGGCTTAAATGCAGGGATGTAATGCTCAGGGATAATGATGGTAGTGTTTTTCGTTATGATACGGCCGGTTTTCTTAGCCCTTTTCTTAACGATAAAACTTCCAAATCCTCTCAGATAAACGTTCTGATTATTGGTAAGTGAGGTCTTGATAACCTTCATCATGGCTTCGATGGTCTGCTGTACAGCCACCTTCTCAACGCCTGTTTTAGTTGCTACTTCTGCAACGAGTTCAGCTTTGGTCATAATAATATGAGTGTTATATTAATTTAAATATGGGGGTGCAAAGATATGTTATTAAGTTGAATATCAAAAATATTATTAATTAATTTTGAAGCCTTTATCCCATATGAATGTATCAAAGGTCTTATTAAAGTGGTATGATTTAAATCATCGTGATCTTCCCTGGCGCACCACGTCGGATCCCTATATTATCTGGCTTTCGGAAATTATTTTGCAACAAACCCGGGTTGATCAGGGATTGCCATATTTTCAGAGATTTATTGTTAAATACCCTTCAATCAGTCATTTAGCCAAGGCGCCTGAAGAGCAGGTTATGAAATTATGGCAGGGATTGGGGTATTATTCCCGCGCCCGAAACCTGCATGCAACCGCCAAAATTGTGGATGCATTGTATAGTGGTATTTTCCCATCTGATTATGAACTTATTAGACAATTAAAAGGGGTAGGTGATTATACTGCCTCGGCCATCGCTTCCATAGCATTCGGCCAGCCTCGGGCAGTAGTCGATGGGAATGTTTACCGGGTTCTTTCGCGGCTGTTCGCAGAAACAACCCCGGTGGATTCATCGGCAGGGAAAAAGCTTTTTGCCCAACTTGCCAAAGGCCTTCTTGACCACAAAAAACCGGGTAATTTCAACCAGGCTATGATGGAGTTGGGAGCTATGGTTTGCAAACCTGCCAATCCCCTGTGCGATGCCTGCCCTTTGAATAATCAATGCATTGCTTTTAAGGAAAACACGGTTTTAAATTTTCCTGTGAAAGAAAAAGTAACCCGTATCAGCCCGCGATATTTCAACTACCTACTGGTACGACATAACAAAGGAATTTACATGAATAAGCGGCAGCCGGGTGATATATGGGATCAGCTTTATGAACTTCCACTCATTGAAACGGATTCATTGATGCAACCGGAAACAATAATGAAATCACCTGAATGGAAATCGTATTTTAACAAGCAACAATTTCATTTAAAGTCGGTTAAGAATTACCCTGTTTATAAACTTTCACATCAGCATATTTATGCGCGCCTTTTTGAACTTGATATCACAGGAAAACCGGGAAAACTTTTGATAAGTTCATTTATTAAAGTCGAAGAAAGCGAAGCCGGTTCCTATCCCGTTCCCAGGTTG
This sequence comes from Bacteroidia bacterium, assembly GCA_038215705.1. GTDB lineage: Bacteria > Bacteroidota > Bacteroidia > AKYH767-A > OLB10 > JADKJB01. The sequence continues at coordinate 5,126 of JBBQQQ010000043.1, read as the reverse complement.
ATTGAAAAAATATTAACCGATCACTTATAATATCAGCAACTTTTCAAGTATTCTGATTATAATGAAATTGTTAAAATAAAGTCGTTTGTGTATATTTGTAAAACGAAACCAACACCACTTAATTAATTCACAAATACTATGTCTGGAATAAACAAGGTTATTTTGGTAGGAAACCTCGGCAAAGATCCCGAAGTACGGCATTTAGAAGGCGGAGCGGTGGTTGCAAAATTTCCCCTGGCTACATCAGAAACATATAAAACTAAAGAAGGACAACGAGTCGATCAAACAGAGTGGCACAATATTGTTATGTGGCGCGGCCTGGCTGAAAGTGCAGAAAAATATTTACGCAAAGGTTCTCTTGTGTATATCGAAGGAAAGATAAGGACACGTTCCTGGGATGATAAAGATGGTAACAAAAGGTTTGCAACCGAAATTATTGCAGATACAATGACCATGTTAAGTTCCAGAAGGCCTGATGATCATCAGCAACAAAATACGAATGACCAAAAGCCGGCCCCTACCGATGAATCATCCTCAGTGAATGCTCAGGGTAATAGCGGAGATGATCTTCCTTTTTAAATACAAGAAGTTATTAAATAAAGGCGGTTTCCTTCACGGGATGCCGCCTTTTCGTTATCTGGTTATAGTGCAATACCTACCTTTGCTGAAAATCTCAAGCTAATTACTACTAATGAAAAACAGGAAAACAAAGCAGCCCTTCAAATTCTCTGCAACAGGTACGCTTTTGCTGGTGCTTTCATTAGTAGTTGCTTCATGCGATACCACTCAAACGCCTAAACCTAAAGGTTATTTCCGAATCGATCTTCCTGAAAAAAGTTACGCGGTTTATCAATCGCCAGAATGTCCTTTTATGTTTGAGCTGCCCGGATATGCAAGGGTGGTTAATTATCGCGATTCCATTGCGCAACCCTGCTGGAAATACATCCGCTATCCGCAATTCAATGCTGAAATTTTTCTGAGTTACAAGCCGGTTGAAAATAACGTTGCTATCTACTTCGAAGATGCCCGCACATTAGCGTATAAGCACACCGTTAAAGCTGAATCCATTGATGAAACAATTGTTGAAACACAGCACGGTGTTTCCGGTATGATTTACGACATTGGTGGTAATGCAGCTTCAGCAGTGCAATTCTACGCTACCGACAGCACCCGCCACTTTCTTCGCGGTGCCCTGTATTTTAACGTAGCCCCCCAACCTGATTCACTGGCGCCTGTAATTAAATTTTTGAGAGAAGATATTGTGAGGATGATGACAACCTTGAAATGGAAATGAATTAGAAATGTCATTAAGTCATTAAGTCATTAAGTCATTGGGCCATTTAGGGATTAAAATTTCAAATAGAAAATTAAGAATGTTAATTCAGCAATTATTAAATCACTACATGTTTGTTGTAGGGCGCAATTCATTGCTTCCCTCCCCGGCGAGCGAAATCGAGCCGTTTATATTGTCATGGTGAGCGAAGTCGAACCTTCTCTCCTGTAGTTTTAAACCGGTATATGCAAATAACCATCACCAACTTCTTTCTTGAATTTAAAACTCCTTTTGCAATTGCACATGGAACACGGAACGGGACAGACCTTGTTTTTTTTAAACTTGAACACGATGGAATTGTCGCTATGGGTGAAGCAAGTCTTCCGCCATATTTGCATGATACAAAGGAATCAGTCACTAAATTCATAACATCATTTTTCAAGAACCCTGTTGATTTATCACAAGGCCTCCCTTCCTTGCTACAGGATCTGATGATTTTTGCAGAGGGAAATTTTGCTGCCAAGGCATGCGTTGATATTGCATTTCATAACTGGTTTGCACAACAAGCAGGAGTGCCGGTGTGGAAAATGTTGGGATTGATTAATACACCATTGCCTTTATGCACTTTTACCATTGGCATGGATGAACCTGCAGCTATAAAAGGAAAAGTTGCAGCAGTCGGAGATTTTGAATTGTTAAAAGTAAAATTAGGTGGGAATCAGGATAAAGAAATTATTTCTGCCATTCGTGAGGTAACGAATAAACCACTTTGCGTGGATGTGAATCAGGGGTGGCATAATGATAAGGAAACTGCGCTGGAAATGATCGAATGGTTGAAGGAACAGGGAGTTATTTTTGTTGAACAACCACTTGATAAAAACGACCTGGTAAGCCAGGCCTGGTTGCATGAAAGAAGTCCGCTGCCATTGATTGCTGATGAAGCGGCACAAGTACCTTCCGATATAAAAATGATAAAAGATATTTATGACGGAGTAAATATTAAACTTATGAAATGCGGAGGGATAGGAGAGGGGTTGAAGATGATAAAACTGGCAAGGGATTTTAATCTTAAAGTCTTGGTGGGAAGTATGTCGGAGTCGGGCTGTGCCATTTCGGCTGCGGCTAACCTGTCGTCACTTGCCGATTGGGTCGACCTCGACGGACCGCTGTTAACTAAAAATAATCCCTTTGATATTGTAAAGTATGAAAAAGGCAGGGTTGTCATTTAATGCCCGCAGCAATCATATTCTGAAATATAACTAATTTGCCTTTTTCTTCTTCAGCAACTTTTGCATCATATGCACATCCAGGAATTTCCCGAATTTTTTTCCTGCTTCACGCATCACCCCGATATGCTCGAAACCAAAAAGTTCGTGAATATGGATACTGTTCAAATTGCCTTCAGTAATCCTGGAAATCAAGTTATGCAATCCTATTTTTTCCGCTTCAAGCGTAAGTACTTCCAGCAATTTTTTGCCCGTTCCCCGGCCGCGGAAATTGTGATCGATATATAATGAAACTTCCGCGGTACCATCATAGGCACAACGATCGCTCCAGTTTGATAACGACGCATAGCCAATCACCCTTCCTTCAAATTCAGCAACCAGTACCGGGTGCATTTCATCATGCCCCATAAACCAGTTCATTCGGTCTTCCTCCGATTTTGATTCTGTATCGAAAGTTGCCGTAGTGTTTTCAATTGCTTCATTGTAGATCTCTGTGATGCGGTTTACATCTGATTTTGTTGCGGGACGGATGGTTAGCATGGGGAGTGTGGGTAATTAGAAATTAGAAATTAGAAATTAGAAATTGGAAATTGGAAATTGGAAATTGGAAATTGGAAATTGGAAATTGGAAATTGCTTCCCAGTATGAAACTGGCAAACATCGCAAATTTTGAGATCAATCATTCAATTTTCTTAAAATTTCAGGCCATAACAAATCATACGGTATTACCTCCAGTGATTCGAGTTCGCTTTGCATTCCGAGTTGTGAGGATTTTAATTTTTCGAAAAACTTGCCGGCTATCTGCTCGGTCTTTTTAGGCTCAAAATCATATTGAATCATCACAAGCAACATCTTGATAAAATAATAACTCCTTGGATTTTTTTCTTTCTTAATATAACGGTTTGCGTACAATTTTAGTGCTTCAGCCCGCTCCACAATTTTTGAATAATCACCGATCTTAAGAGATAACAAAGTCTGGGCAATGATAATGGAAAGATTATACCCCGCCTTATCCTTTGAATACAAAGGAACCTCATTCAGGAATTTTGAAATATTAAATTTCCTGCTCATTTTGTCTGTTTCCGGTAACGCATAAATTAAAAAAGATTCGAAGATTTTCCATTTTTCTCGATTTTGTGGAGGGTACCCTAAGAATCCGGGATGATTAATAACTTGTTGAAAAATTTCGCAAGCTTTTTTATAATTTTTTGTATGAAGACACAATAGATAATAATTTTCTAAAAAAATCAGCCAATTTATTGTTCCGGGATTAAATAATGTTGAACAGGTTTCGGCATACTGACTTCCATTTTTATAGTCTCTTAAGTGAAGGCTGCCATACAGTTTTTGCAAATTCATTTCCCCTAATCTGACTTTCTGAATTAAATGAGGGTTTTCTAATAAGTAGTTTTCGCATTCGCCAGCTAATTTAATAGCTTTTCTGAAATCATATACGCTGTCATAATATCGGATCCCAACGCGATACATATTCAGGCGTGTTGTATATGTATCATGTCGTTTCACAATCTTTACAAGTTGGTCATAATTTGTTTTTACTTTCTGTATCCAATTTCCTTTAACTTCAATTGAAGATGAATACTCAATAATAAGTTCTTGATTTAATTCTTCCGCATCAAGTTCAGCAGCTAATATTTTTAAGCTGGATTGCAATTCTTGATTAAATGTATTAAACTGTTTTTTAGAACCCCTGAAACTACTTGAAGCCCTTAATAATCTTAAAGAAAGTATGGTAAAGTCAGTGAAATAGCATTTTTTACTGGTAGAAAGTGCTGATTTAAGATGCTCTATCGCTGCATTTTGTTTATTTTGGTTCAGTAATATAGTACCGGCGAGCAAATTCTTACACGTTGAAAAATAGGCCTTATCATAAGAACTTTTAAATCGTTTTTGCGTATCAAGTTGAAAGATCATATTCACCAACCGTTCTTTCGCCCTGGATTTTAGCATTGCAAACGTCTTGTTACCCAAGGGTTTATCATAAATACCCTCGATGGCTTCATCATCCGAATCCCAGGCCTTTTCTCCTAAACCCCTGATTAACCGGAGGTATTTCGACTCCCCACCATCATCCTCAATAACCTCCACAAAACGGTTCTTTTTGGTATAATTTGTTACCAAAGACGAAATTTCTTGCAAATTTTTAATTGACATTTTGGGTTATATCGTTTATTTATAGAACCAAATGTAACAAAAATTTTAGAATTGCGGTAAAAGATCCCAGATTTAATGGTGTTACCAAGTCTGGATAAATGATACCCTTAAACCATTACTCACACATTAATTTTACATCGCAACAACATGCTAGAATTGTTAATTGCTATCCTAATAGCGTTAGGATACTCGGTAGACAGAAATGCTACACTCGAAGAAATTCAAAAGGATCCATCAGCCTACGAAAAGGCAGTAATGATCCAGGAAACCGGTTCCTATAAGGAAGATGGCGGAGGAGTAATTATCATCGAAACTGGTGGCGACTGATTAACCAGAAGAAATTACAACAAAAATAAACAGGGAGGGTCTCAATAACCGGGGGGTTAGTTTTGAGACAACACACTCCCTGTTATTTTTTTGTCTTTTATTTTTTATAACATATTGATTTTCAAATT
>JBBQQQ010000042.1:0-13690 GCA_038215705.1 Bacteroidia bacterium | reverse complement strand
AGCATTAATTCTGGTATACGCTGAATCGACCTGGTGAAAGGGATTATCAGTCCTGAAATAAATAAGGCTTAAACCAAAGCCTGCAAGTGAAGGGTATTTTCTAATTGATTTTTGAAAAAGATTCCGGGCTTCGAAATAATTATACGTGCTGAGTGATTCAAAAGCCTTTTCGATTTTACCTAAAGGTGAGAAAGCATGAATTTCCTTACATGAAAAATTAAACCATAGTAAAAATATCCAATAACTAACTTTCATTAAATTCGTAGTTTGCAGATAAAATAGTTATAATTTAATATTACAAATATTTCTTCATATCATAGCAACTTTTTATACAACCAGCAGGATCAAAAATATAAAAACTTCTTAATAGGCAAGTAAATCAATGTGACATTTATTAAAATTTGTATTAGTAGTAATTAAGCTTAAATCTGCCGCATTATATAGGTTTTTATATCCAAATGAACTAATAAGCGAAACTAATTCTTTTGCATTGCTTCCATGTTCTATTAGATGATCGTCATCAAGTTCCACCAAAATTACGGGTTTTGATTTCCGAATAATATATTCTCCACTAGAAATAACAGCATATTCAAAGCCTTCTACATCAATTTTAATGAAATCAATTTTTTCAATATTAAGTTCATTACATATATTAGCCATGGTATCTAATTTAATTAATTTATAAGGAAAATTACGATCACCCTCCAAAATTCTATTCATACCCGGGTTATGCTGGTTGACCTCATACATTTTTAAATTTTCCTTTTTATTCCCAATGCCCAAATTAATGAGGTGAATATTATTTGATTCATTAAGGCTCAAATTTTCCAACGCACAATTATATGTATCTGGATGGGGTTCGAATGAATATATTCTTGAGAATGGAGCGATTTTAGAATAAAATAAGGCAGAAGATCCGATGTTTCCACCAATGTCAAAAATAATGGTTGAAGATTTTATTTTTTCAATAATTGATTCATGGATTTTTACTTTATAGTCAAAATAAATGCTATGATCAATTACATTGCTGATATCTAATTTATAATTAATGCCTTTTCTTGTAGCAAAACGAATGCTTCCTTTTGGATATAGATAATCTGGAGGTATTATTTTCCATATAAAATCTGAAGTGGTTAGAAGACTTATTCTTACTAGGAGTTGTTCCAAAATTGGTATTTTAAAAGTCGATCGAAAACGATTTAAAATCTTCGTTTTCAGAGATTTTTTTATTAGATATTCATTCATTTTTTAGAACAATAACAAAATAATTCGTTTTAACCTTGATTGTAATATAAATTATAATTTGCCTATTCTTCTTAATCAGCAAATCACCGCTTTATTCCCTTCAGTACAATGATAAATTTTTTACTTTTTAATTTCTATTCATAATTTAGACCAAATTTTAAATTTCAAGGCTCGTTTTAATGCTTTTTTATTCTTTCTAGATGCAAAAATTATAATTTTTATTCTTCTGAAAACACGATATATAGACTCATACAGTGATAGTACAATATTATATATATAATAAATTGGATTAGAGGTTTCAAAATATAATTCATATCCAAGTAATTTTGAATGCTTTCCTGCTAACCAATTAAACCTGTAATGTTTCCACTTACTCCAACTTTGAGATCGATTTAATGGATTAAAATCATTTGATTTAGGAATTGGTTCCCAGAAGTCATTTGATTTTCCCTTATTTGATGATGATCCAATCACATCAAAATTTTGACTTCTAACAAAATCAAATTTGGATTTATCTAAGTGTAATAAATCTAATAATTTACTCATTACTTGTGAGTTTTTCAGATACAAATCTTCATATTTTATGACTGCTACTCTTCCCGAGTTCATCATATCTTCATCTCTTACAATTTTATCTATATACATAGCTCCATGGGACCACCCTCGAATAATATCGTCAAAGCGGGCATTTAAAGATTTGGTATAAGATTCTGTTAAATCTTGACCATTTCGTGTGATTATGATCAAATAACCTTGAGAAAATACTTTTAGAAATAAATCCAAATTTGTAGCTTCTGGTGTTTTCGATATCATGTATTTTGCTTTACTTTCAACAGGATCTAGATACTTCAAAATTCCATATTCCAAAGCTTTTTTAAAATCGGATCTATTATTATTCCAATCTTTTTTCCATTCATAAGTTACTTTTTCATAAAACTCAAGATAAATATCAAGTCCATTTAAGATAAAATCTTCTCCATGATGATTTGAAAAAACGCATTCCGGATGAAGCGCTAAAATATTATATAAATAATTTGTTCCACTCCGAGGCTTTATTCCTACTATAAAAATGGGAATTTTTTTCATATTGACTTAACTTATCAACCTTTTAAATTAAATTTATAAACATGCTTGATTTTATCGGTGGTGAGACACGGATTAAATGCTGTTCTCATAAGTACCGTTTCTAAATTAAGTGACTTAATCAATTGTAAAATTATGTTAAAATATTTTAATATGCTTAATCACTAGCGTTGCGTTAAAATTAGTTAAAGTTCTTTGAAAGTATTGATATTACTGGGTTTTGGCCGTTTAAATCTTGGCAACGATTTGAATTAATTTCCAGTTTCCTTTGCATAAACTGTTGATTATGAACAAAGGAAAAATGGCATTCGCTCAAATTATTGACTTTGCATCGTATAGTATCTTTAAGCGATGTGTTGAAAGATATAATGGCCATCATCGTATGAGAACATTTAGTTGTTGGAAGCAATTTCTTTGCTTGGCTTTTGGTCAGTTAACCCATCGGGAAAGTATGAGCGATACATTGCTTTGCCTAGGCCTAAATCCTGATAAGTTATTCCATCTTGGCATCGGTAACCTAGCAGATAAGTCAACTGTTTCTCGTGCAAACGAGTCAAGAGATTGGAGAATTTACCAAGACTTTGGTTTGAAATTAATTGATCAAGCTCGAGATTTATATAAGGGCGACAATCAACTGAAAGTTGAACTAAAAGGTGATGTATTTGTGCTTGATGCAACAACTGTTGATTTATGTTTGGAAGTATTCTGGTGGGCTTCATTTCGTAAAACTAAGGCAGCTATTAAAATTCATACGCTGTTGGATGCCAAAACATCCATTCCAGAGTTTGTATTTATTACTGATGGTAAAGTACACGACGTAAAAATATTGGATGAGATTAATATTCAAAGAGGCAGTTATTACTTGATGGACAAGGCTTATATAGACTTCAGTAGATTATATTATTTGCAAGTTGAGAAAGCATATTTCGTTGTACGAGCTAAGGATAATATTCAGTTTAAGAAATTGAAAGCAAGAAAGCATGATAAAATTAATGGTATACTAAGTGATCAAGATATTTATTTGACCGGACCATTATCAAAAGATAAATATCCAGACAAAATCAGACGAATCGAATACTATGATTCGGAATATGACCGATATTTTGTTTTTATCACAAATAACTTTGTTGTAAAAGCAAAAACCGTTGCACAGTTATATAAACACAGATGGCATGTCGAAATATTTTTAAAATGGATTAAACAGAATCTCAAAATTAAATCATTTTGGGACCACAGTGAGAATGCTGTACGAATTCAAATCTGGGTGGCCATATCAACATACGTACTAGTGGCAATCACAAAAAAGAAATTAAATATTGATAACACCTTATATGAAATACTCCAATACATTAGTATCTGTCCCTTTGAAAAAACTCCCTTGCATGAAGTTTTTTCAAACGAAAAATTACAAGAAACCAAAGAACGAAACTTCAATCAATTGAAAATCAACTACTATCAACGCAACGCTAGTGATGCTTAATAATAACTTCTTATTCCACATTAAGTCACAAACATATGCATTGTTATTCTAAAAAAAAAAGTGAAAATATGCTTCTTTCAAAAATATCGGAGGAACCATTGAATTAATAAACAATCCATACACCGCCGCACCGCTGCCTGTCATTGAGGCATACACTGCTCCCTGGTCGTATAATTTTGCTTTCAATGCTGCAATTTCCGGATTATCAGAAAAAACAGAAGTTTCGAAATCATTAACTAACCGGTTTTTCCAGGAAACAACATCCAAACGGGTAATTTCTTCAATCCGCTCAACAGGGAGGCCGGGAGTTATTCCTCTGAAAGCCGATGCAGTTCCTATATGAAGTTCCGGCATCACAATTACCAGATGATACCCGGCGAGCGATGTGGTTGCGGATGTTAGTAATTCACCTCTGCCCTTACCATAAGCCGGAGTATTCCTGATAAAAAAAGAGCAATCACTCCCCAACTCAGCGGCAATTTTCAAAAGAGCTTTCTCATTTGCTTTATTTCCCGATAACTGATTTAAAACTTTAAGGGTAAAGGCGGCATCTGAAGACCCTCCGCCAAGTCCGGCTCCCATTGGAATTATTTTATGTAAATGCACGGCTAAATCTCCCGGCAGGCCATAATTTTTATCAAAGGCTAATATGGCCCGGATGCAAAGATTATTCCTTGGGTCTCCGGATACCGGTAAACCGGACGAAGTAAAGTTAATCGTGTATCCATTTTCTGTTTTTACCTGAATATCATAACCATTTTTATCTGAAACATTATCCCTGACTATCACAATTTCAAGCACGTCACACAACGGCACGGGGTAAAACAGGGTATCCAGGTCATGAAATCCATCTCCCCTTTTACGCAAGACATTCAAACCCAGGTTTATTTTGGCATTGGGAAAAACAATCATAATTCGTTAACTATCAGGCTGAAGTAAGTTATTAATTTTCCAGGTTTACAAAGCTGCCGGTGGGGACAAATATCTTAATATATTTGCTTGTAAATATCTTCTGAAAAAATGAGCCATTTGGATTTTGAAAAACCACTGGATGAGTTAAAAGATCAACTGGAAAAAGCCAGGCAGATTGCGGAAAAAGGGAAGGTTGATGTTAAAAACCTGATCGAAGAAATTGAACAGAAGATTGAGGATACAAGGAAAAGTATTTACAGCAATCTTTCTGCGTGGCAAAAAGTTCAATTATCGCGGCATCCCGACAGGCCGTACTCACTGGATTACATAAAAAGTATAACCGGCAATTCATTTATTGAAATGTTTGGTGATCGTAACGTTAAAGATGACAAGGCCATGATTGGCGGATTTGGTTCTATTGACGGACAGACAGTTATGTTTGTTGGACAACAAAAAGGAAATAATACTAAAATGCGGCAGTACCGGAATTTCGGAATGCCGAATCCTGAAGGATATCGGAAAGCCCTGCGGCTGATGAAACTGGCTGAAAAGTTCAAAAAACCGGTGGTAACTTTTATTGATACTCCCGGTGCATTTCCGGGCCTGGAAGCTGAAGAACGTGGTCAGGGAGAGGCCATAGCAAGAAATCTTTACGAGATGGCGAAATTAACCGTTCCGGTAATTTGTATCATTATTGGAGAAGGTGCATCAGGGGGAGCGCTGGGAATCGGTATTGGCGATAAAGTTCTGATGCTTGAAAACACCTGGTATTCGGTGATTTCCCCGGAGTCTTGCTCATCCATTTTATGGAGAAACTGGGACAATAAAGAAAAGGCCGCTGAAGCCCTGAAGCTCACAGCCACTGATATGTATGATCTTAAACTGGTAGATGGTATTATTAAAGAGCCGGTTGGTGGCGCTCATTCCAACCCGGACAAGATGTTTTTAACAGTAAAATCAGAAATAAAGAAACATCTTGCAAAGCTATCCGATACCGAAAGCCACACCCTTGTAGCAAAACGAATTGAAAAATTCTGTTCAATGGGCGTTTATGCTGAAAGTTAAAGCATAATTTTCATACTGAACCAGTTACATTTTTATTGCACTTTTCCCTCTGTTGAAAACTAAATACTAACCTAAAAGAGTCGTACGAACGGCTATTGAGTAATTTTGGCAAATGATTGAGAATAAAGAAAGTCAGGGAATAACAAGAAAAAAAACAGGCGTAAAAAACAGCACTACTTCAGTACTCACACAGCAATTGGGAAAACTCCCTCCTCAGGCTGTAGATATTGAAGAAGCTGTGTTGGGTGCATTGATGCTTGAAAAAGATGCACTCTCCGCCGTTATTGATGTTTTGCGTCCTGAATGTTTTTACAAAGATTCTCACCAGAAAATTTTTGCAGCCATTCATCACCTTTTTCATAAAGCGGAACCAATTGACATTCTAACGGTCACGCATACGTTAAAAAAAAGCGGGGAACTTGAAATCGTTGGCGGAGCTTATTATATCACACAATTAACAAGCAGAATTGCTTCAGCAGCGAATATTGAATATCATGCACGTATTATTCTTCAGAAATACATCCAGCGGGAACTGATTCGTATTTCGGGTGAAACCATAAAGGATGCCTATGAGGATACGATGGATGTGCTGAACCTGCTCGACCGTGCTGAAAAAAATCTTTTTGAAATTGCTGAAGGAAATATCCGGAGGAATTTTGAAGATATGCAATCACTCATATCCAAAGCAATTAAGGAAATTGAAATTGCAAGTAACCAGACTTCAGGTATCACGGGTGTGCCCAGCGGCTTTACGGAACTCGACCGGGTTACGGCAGGCTGGCAGAAATCAGACCTTATTATTATTGCCGCCCGTCCTGGTATGGGGAAAACCGCCTTTGTATTAACCATGGCCAGAAATGCGGCAGTACAATTCAAGAAGCCGGTTGCATTTTTTTCATTGGAGATGTCTTCAGTGCAATTAGTCAATCGTCTTATTTCGAGTGAAGCTGAAATTACTTCAGAGAAAATCCGTAAAGGGCAATTAGCTAATCACGAATGGGAGCAACTGAATGCTAAAATCAAACCGCTTACAGAAGCTCCGTTGTATATAGATGACACTCCGGCATTATCGGTTTTTGAATTACGTGCTAAATGCCGCCGGCTGGTTGCTGAAAAAAAGGTATCTATGATTATTATTGATTACCTGCAACTGATGGTTGCCGGTAATGATAACCGCAACGGGAACAGGGAACAGGAAATAAGTACCATTTCACGTTCGTTAAAAGCCATCGCCAAGGAGTTGAGTGTGCCCATTATTGCCCTGTCGCAGTTAAGCCGCGCAGTTGAGACACGGGGTAGCAGCAAGCGTCCTCAGCTGTCCGATCTTCGTGAATCAGGAGCTATTGAACAGGATGCCGACATGGTTATGTTCATTTACCGTCCCGAATATTATGGCCTTACTGAAGATGAAAGTGCTCAATCAACACAAGGAATTGCAGAAATTAACGTTGCTAAGAACAGGAATGGTGCTTTAAAAACCGTTCAGTTGAAGTTTATCGGCCATTTAACCAAATTTGCTGATCTTGACAGCTACGACCTCGTCGATGATTCTTTATCGATGGCGCCCCGGTCAATCGAACCCGACCGTGTTACCCGTCGTTCAAGGATCAATGATATGGAAGATGAGCCTCCATTTTAGTAACATGAAAAAATATGTACTTCTTATAATCACATTGCTGGCTGGTGTTTTTTCCGCCACGGCATCCTATGTGCTCATCCCGATGGATGAGACCCAAAAAAATCATTTAAAGGCGTATGGCATTGCTTACTGGGAGTTGCAACACCAGGGTGGTGAGCTGGAGTGGCTGCTCAATTATAAGGGTGGCAGTTTTTTATTCCGATACACTCCGTCCATCGAAAAGGAATGTAATATCCGCGGTGTTTCTTTTAAAGTAATTGCCGATGGTCAGGCTGCACAAATTCGGCAGGAAATTTCTGATCCGGAGGTGAATATGGAATTGGTGAAACTTGAGAAAGCACCGAAAATTGCAGTGTATTCCCCTAAAAGTAAGTTACCATGGGATGATGCAGTTACACTTGCGCTTACCTATGCCGAAATTCCCTATGAAACAATTTATGATACAGAGATCATACAGGGAAAACTTCCTCTTTACGACTGGTTGCATCTTCATCACGAAGATTTTACCGGCCAGTATGGTAAATTTTATGCCATGTACCGCAATGCTCCCTGGTATCAAGAGCAGGTACGAAGCATGGAATCCCTGGCTAAAAGTTTAGGCTTTAGCAAAGTTTCGCAATTGAAATTGCAGGTGGCAAAAAATATCCGCGACTTCACAGCAGGTGGTGGATTTCTTTTTACTATGTGTTCAGGCACTGATTCCTATGATATTGCGCTTGCTGCGGAAGGCCTTGATATCTGCGAGAGTATGTTTGATGGTGACGGAACCACACCCGACTATAATTCAAAACTTGATTTCAGTAAAACTTTTGCCTTTCAGAATTTCAAGCTGAGTACGAATCCGCTGGAATATGAATTTGCGAACATTGATGTAAAGCAACCACGACGTGTAACAAAGGATCAGGATTTTTTCACGCTGTTTGAATTCTCCGCCAAATGGGATATTGTTCCAACCATGCTATGCCAGAATCATGAGCAGGTTATTTTTGGTTTTATGGGTCAATCAACTGCATTCAACAAAAATGTAATCAAGCCCGGTGTACTTATCATGGGAGAAAACAAAGCACTTAACGAAGCGAAATATATTCATGGTGAATTCGGAAAAGGTACCTGGACATTTTATGGCGGTCATGATCCTGCCGATTACCAACATATGGTTGGCGATCCTCCAACAGACCTTAACTTACATCCCAACTCCTCAGGATACCGTCTTATCTTAAACAACATTTTGTTCCCTGCTGCGAAAAAGAAAAAGCAGAAAACGTAGTCAACACAGGAAATTCCAGTTTAAGAAGAGTAATTTCTGTTGGTAAATTCAGTTTACCATATCCCATGATATTCCAAACTTAAAAGTCCTTCCCGGTAACGGGTAATGGTAGGCTCCGTAATAAGACCGTTCTCCAAAGCCTGAGTTCACATGATCTACACGGATAAACAGTGTAGCGGCAGTTTTAATTTTTAACTGCACAAAAATTCCTGCCATGGGATAATCCCCTGTTTTTTTCTCATCCTGCACATAAAAAATCCCTGTGGCTGGCATATACCCATAAGCGTTATAACTTGTATTGAATCGAAGGTCTGCTCCTATTTTAAATCCGAGCACCTGCTTAAAAAAGCGGTTCTGATAATATAATGCAGAAAAAGTAGCTGCATCAGGAACGGGGATTACATCAGAATTGCTGGTGGTGCTTACTACAATCTTATTATCAATTCCGAATTTCCCGAGCCTGAAAATATTGGATACTGAAAATTCATAAACAGCGACAAATTCATCGTACGTCTGAGGTAAAAAATCTTCACGATAGAAAACAAAATTCTTCCTGGTTCGCGATCGCGATTCAAGTATCAGATTCAGCTTTTTAAAATTTATTCCTGCTGCAAGATCATAATGTTCCAATAAATTAAAATCATTTTTCCATATAAAATGATTGGATACATACATCTGTTCTTTAGCTGCAGGTGAAAATTGCCCGGCACCCGCATCAAGGTATACATGGTTATTATTCTTTCCAAACCTGTAAACAACACCTAATCGTGAACGGAAGGTTTCTTTATAATCACCGTAAACGGTTTTGGAATAAAACAAAGCAATACTGAGTCTTTTTGAATCAAATCCTGCTGTTACAACCGCTGCACCAATATTAAAAATTGAATCACTCCATGATGTTTCATATTCAACATGCTGATATTCGAAGCCACCGCCCAGTCTGAATGAATTTCCTGCTGCTGTGGGACGTGTTGAATAATCAAGCATCGCCAACTGGTAAAGATCATTGTAAAATGAGGAATCAAATGTTACTGCACTGTCGAGGAAATAATTGCTAAAGTAAGACGAATCAGCATTCACCGAACTGAACGTATTTGATTTTCGATTCCACCAGATGCTATGATTCAGCACCAATGAACCGGATTTGAATTTGCCGGCAAGTTCAGTACTGTCTCCCGGTTGCATCAATCGTGAAAGGTTCAGTTCCTGTTTCAAAAAATAATCACGTGTCCGCTGAAAGACCGATGCATTGGGTAGGTTGATGGGAAGTGTGCGGGTGTTTAAAGAAGATGCATTTTCGAAAACAGAATCACTTGAAATCCCTCCGTTTTCCTGGTTATCTACCCTGTTAGAAGTAAAACTGATATAATTCCTGTACACCTGGGAAGGCGCTTCATATCCAAAATAAATGTCAAAATTCCGGATCCTACTCAAGGTTCGGGAAAAATCACCCGGCGCCGACAATGCACCGAAATCAAGCCCTGCAATCATCCAGGGCCGGATTTTCTGCTGATGCGTTATAAATACATGCTGTTCCTTTTTTGTACCTATATGATAATTTATATTGGTAAACCGCCGCTCCACATTTTGCATAGGAAAAGTTTTTACCGGGTTGATTTCATAAGGCAGGAACTGATCAAATCCCGAAGACATTGGTTTTACAGAAGCGGAGACATCGAATAACCGATAAGAAGCGGAACCAATGTTCCCGGTAACGGGAACGTACACTTCTTTTTGTTTCAGTTTATCAAAAAAGAAATAAGTGTGCAATAACGAATCCGTTTTCAGACTGTCATTTCTATAAACATAAGAAGCGAATTCAAAATCTGAAAAGTAAGCAGTGCTCATTGAGTCTGCCTGCGTTTGGGCTGAGAGCTGAAACGAAAACAAATTTATTAAAAGACAGAAAATGATCCTGGTTACAAGTTTCACAATTTCACTTTTTAACTACTGATTTTTATTCCTGACAGATCCAACTGATATTCGTTTTGATAACCTTAAGAAAGGTTCTTCCACCAGTTTGTAAAATATATATGCAAATGCAATGGATAACCCTACGTAAATTATAAACATCATAATCTTTACCGGTTCTGCAGGATCATTTCCATAAAGGTTCCGCAATACAAATTCGGCAATTACACCTGTATTGTGATGTGTAATGTACAGGCTGAATGAAATTAGACCCAGGAAATTGGTTACCGGGTTATGGAATTTCACAAAAGCAATGGTAAAGATTCCGATTACTGAGGCAACGCCGGAATAAATTCCAATCTGCGTATAACAGGCAATTGCTGCAATACCGGATGCATAAATAAAATAATTACGTCGTATAAGGTTCATCCGGTACAGAAACAACAGTATCCCTAAAATAAAATAAGAGTTAAATTTAAAGAAGAGAATACGATCATTATGAAAAAAGAAAGTGGCATTAACTGCAATCAGTATCAGGGTGAGGGCGCCCTGATTGTGAGCATATTTCAAAATCAATGGAAGTAAGAAAGCTATCAGGATATAAAACTGGAACTCCACTTCAAGTGTCCAGTACACTTCAATAAACTTCTCTACATCAAAGAGACTGAAAGAAAACAGCAGATTGCCTGCAATGGCTTTTAATGAAGTGCCGGGCCAGGTCATTCCCTCAATGGGTTTGCCATTCAGAAATAGAGCTCCGAAATAAATTGCCACGAGAATGAAAATGGAAATATAAGCGGGCGGGGCCATCCTGACCATACGTTTCAGGAAAAAGCGCCCGGCACTTTCAATTGTATATCCTGCCGTATACATTGCATAAGGAATCACGAATCCGGAAATAATAAAGAAGATCGGGATCCCGAGCCTTGCCCATTCGAAAAAACTTCCGAATGAATTTGGAACAATTGTTGGCAATGTACCATTACCGAAATGAAAGCAAACTACCCCGAGAGCGGCAATACCTCTCATTGATTCAATGACTTCAATAAAAAGTCGTGGTTTTGTTTTTTCCTGTATCAACTTGTTGTGAATTCCTGAATAGTTATAATGAACTAAGTTTTCTGGTCCGCAAAGATGATATGGTATGCCTTGAAAGAAAATTACATGTTCTCATTATTCCAGCAAATAAAATCATCCGGCTACTAATTTAAACAATACAAACAACATGGGTTTTTCAGTTGCATAATCGAGATTCCATTGTGATACGAAATTGACAGGAGGAAATATCAGGCAAAAGAAAAAAGCAGCAAGAAGAAGGTGCCGGATAGCATGAACCGGCATATGAACAGCTATATAGATTAGCCAGACAAACAGCAGGGGAAACATGTAAGATCCGCTTCGTGTAACATCATAAACAAATATTGCGCCTGCCGATGAAATTGCAATCTGGGTCAGTAAAAGAATTATCAGAACATAATTTTTATTTTTTACAGCAAGTAATAATACAACCGGTAAAATAATCCATAGCCCTTCAAAAAAAGTGAAAATACCAAATCCCGAAACGAACATGTTATCCTTTACTGTATTAAGGCTTACATTGTCGAGCGGTGTTTTCATACCTGCATAGGTACTAAGTGCCATGCGGGCTGCCATTGTAAGCACAAATGCAGTTACTACAGCAATGGAATATTTGTTGAGACGGATAAATTGCATCAATTCCCGGGTACTGTTTCCTGACGGCAGATTTTTCATTTGGTGAAACAGGATCAGGGCCGGTAAAATCACAATTGCTCTTTCATCTACCCAGGCAGCTAGCACTGAAAAAATGAAAACTGCAAACGCATTTGGAATCATCAGGGCCAATAATAAAAATAAATAAGCCCATCCATCAAACCATGTGGCAGTAATTTCAGTAAAGCAGGTTCGTCCGATGTAGAGGAAAACCAGGGCTGCTGTAAACAGTGTTGCGGAAACAGAATCTTTCAGAATTCTTTTTGAGAAAACGTATGTACAATATAACAACAGCAATCCGATAAAAAACTGCACAATAATTACAGCGGGCCGGTTGAGATGAAATATTTTAATAAAGAGTGGAACGGTGAGCCGGAATACTTTTTTTGCCAGCCACGAATTAGGATCAATGTGTGAGAGATCATTGGAAAGATCACCGGCTTTAAGCATTACAACTTCCCAGTTGGAAGCAGTTTCATGGTACTGATCAAATCGCGGAAAAGCAAAAAAGAGACTGGAGAGTGTAAGCAGCACCGTTAGAACAAGTGCGTAATATTTTTGTTGCGAAGCGCGTTCAATCCGGTTAAAGAGTTTGTTAAATAATTTAAATTGATCCATAAACCGACATTATTTTCAGGAGGAATGCTGCGTGCCTGTTGGTGATGCGGTAAAGTTAAATAAATAACAGGAAGGGATGCGTGGGAAACGCAGTTCAGGAACCGTAAAAAGCGAAATGGACCCCACGATGGCGACCATGAGGACAGCCCCACAATTATGAACTTATAGAACACAAAAAAAGCCTCATATCTTTCGACATGAGGCTTTTAAAATTTAGGGCGACGACATACTATCCCACAAGTAAATGCAGTACCATCTGCGCTGATGGGCTTAACTTCTCTGTTCGGAATGGGAAGAGGTGGACACCATCGCTATAATCACCATAAATATTTTATGACAAATAAAGAAAGAAAATAAATTGAACATCCCAGGATAGAAAGCTAACGGGTAATTAGTAATACTCGGCTTTGACATTACTGCCTTTACACCTATATCCTATCAACGTCGTAGTCTCCGACGACCCTTATAAAGAAATCTCATCTTGAGGCAAGTTTCGTGCTTAGATGCTTTCAGCGCTTATCTTAACCGAACGTAGCTACCCTGCGGTGCCGCTGGCGCGACAACAGGTACACTAGAGGTTCGTCCGACTCGGTCCTCTCGTACTAGAGTCAGGCCCTCTCAAATTTCTAACGCCCACAACAGATAGGGACCGAACTGTCTCACGACGTTCTGAACCCAGCTCGCGTGCCACTTTAATGAGCGAACAGCTCAACCCTTGGGACCTTCTCCAGCCCCAGGA
>JBBQQQ010000041.1:0-13921 GCA_038215705.1 Bacteroidia bacterium | reverse complement strand
TTTTATTACACACAGTTCAACGACCAGGTTAATACACTTAGCTTTTATCACAGTGATTATCGCGATTTTGTTAACTATACACTTACTAATGTCGATAAACGCCACACCGGTGTGGAATTAGCCGTCGATTACACCATAGGGAAAGGATTTTCTGCTACAGCTGTTGCAGCCATCGGACAGTACATTTATACCGACAGGCCATTGGCTACTATTTCCGTTGATAACACTTCTGCATTGCTTGCGCAGAATGAAACCATTTACGCAAAAAATTTCTACGTAAGCGGCACACCTCAGAATGCCTATACTGTTGGGTTAAATTACAGGGCGAAGAAATTCTGGTTTGTGAATTTTAATATTAATTATTACGATAATACTTACATTGACTTTAATCCTGCCCGCCGTACGACAGCCGCTGTTGATCTTTTAGATGAAGAGTCCGATCAGTTCAGGAATATCACAGAGCAGGAAAAAACAGACGGTCAGTTCACGGTTGATTTCTTTGGTGGAAAATCGTGGAAGCTTAATAACTTCTTCAGTGGCATGAAGCGAAATACTTTCCTTGTGCTCAATGTAGGTGTTTCAAACCTTACCAATAATAAAAACCTGATTACCGGTGGGTATGAGCAATTGCGGTTCGACTTTGAAGACAAAGATCCGAATGCCTTTGCGCCGAAATATTTTTACTCTTTCGGCACTACCTATTTCGTGAATTTAATTTTAAGAATGAACTAAAAATATAACAATTATATTCCCATGAAAATTTCAATTAAAAAGTATTTATCGGTATTCGCATTACTTGCGATAGTTACCATTTCCGCTTGTAAAAAAGATGATTTCGATGCACCTCCAACAGGTGGAAAAGATCCGAATATCGTTGTTAATATGACAATAAAGCAGCTTAAGGATTTGTATCGTGATACAATCATTAATAATGATGCAGTTGTTAAAATTACACAGGACTGGAATATAGCAGGAACAGTTATCGCTGATGATAAATCCGGTAATTTTTATAAAACCATTGTTATTGACGATGGTTCTGCAGGAATTTCTATCCGCATCGACCGTTCCGAATTTTTCAGGGAATTTCCTATCGGGAGGCGTGTTTTTGTGAAGCTGAAGAATCTTGTTATAGGGGATTATGGCAACCTGATTCAGTTAGGCGGATTTATCGATCTTTCAGATCCTACCCAGCCGGAAGCCGCTCCCATTCCTTTTGCACTTATTGATTCGTATTTGTTTCCCGGAGTAAGCAGTCTGCCGGTGTTTCCACTGGTTGTTACAATTGATGATCTTACAAACAACCTCGACGATTATCAGAATCGCCTTGTGCAGTTGCAGGAAGTTGAATTTAAAGCTGCCGATACTTCCAAAACGTATGCTGACCCGGTTTTGCAACTTTCAGGAGAACGATATGTTGCAGATTGCGGAAACGATGAAATCATGGTTCGAAGCAGCGGTTATGCTACATTCGCTGCCGCAAAGGTTCCAAATAATAATGGAACGTTAACAGCAATTTTTACCGAGTATAACGGCACTCCCCAGTTACTGATCCGCGATACTTATGATGTTGTGATGAATGGTCTTCGTTGTGGTGGAGCTCCGCCGCCTCCCGGTGGTGGTATTAATGAAACTTTCAGCAGCCAAACCGCCAATACGGATATTGCTTTGGCAGGATGGTATAATATTAACGCTGTGGGTACACGTTACTGGAGAGCCGGCGTATTCAGCGGCGATACGTATGCTCAGGCAACTGCATTCGGATCATCTTTACCTGCTATGGAATCATGGTTGATTACTCCGGGATTCAACCTGGCAACAATCGACACCCTGTCATTCAGCTCATCATTCGCTTTCTGGGTGCATGATGGACTTACAGTCTGGATTTCGACCAACTTCACCGGATCTAATTTCGCAACTTCTACATGGACACAGGTTCCCTGTACTATTGCAGTCCAGGCCGATGGTCAGTATACATGGGTGCCTTCCGGCGATGTTCCGTTAACTGCTTTCACAGGAGCTAATGCTCATATCGGTTTTAAATATGTTGGCAATGATGCAGCAACCAATCCTTTAACAACTACATGGCGTATCGACAATGTTGTGATACATTGATCGGTGCTTACTATTAACACATATAATTGAAATACTAAAAGGGCTTTGATCCATTCAAAGCCCTTTTTAGTTAACTTACTTTCTGCAATGATAATCCGTTTTATATTCAGTGTATTCTTTCTTATGGGTACACTTTCAGCCGATGCCCAGTTAATTTCCATCTCCGATGCACGTGCATTACCATTAGGCAGTACCGTTACCGTTAACGGCATAGTTACTTCCGGGCAGGAATTCGGCACCATACGATATATTCAGGATGGGACTGCCGGCATTGCCATTTTCAGTTCAGCACTGGCAATTACCCAGCGAGGCGATAATGTAACGGTAACCGGAATTACTACTGATTATCAGAATTTGCTTGAGATAACCCCTGTTACGGGCTGGATATTAAATTCCTCTTCCAACCCATTACCCGTTCCCTTGCAGCTAACACCCAACCAGGTTGGAGAGAGTAATGAAGCAGTGCTTGTGAGAATTAATAATGTGTCGTTCACCAATGGCGGATCACTTTTCCAGGGAAATGCCAGTTATAGTTTTACTGCAAATGGTGAAAATGGTATTGTTTATATCCGTTCCGGTAATCCGCTTGTTGGAGAAGTTATTCCATTGTCAGGAATTACATTGTACGCCATTTGTTCGCAGTTTGGAAACCAGTACCAATTATTGCCCCGTGATGAATTTGATCTTGTAAGCTCTTCTGCAATATCCATCACTACACCACCTTATCCTCAAAATATTTCAACCACCGGATTTGCTGTAGCGTGGAATACCAATATTAACGGTGATTCATATTTACGATATGGAAATACACCTGCACTGGAATTAGGAGTATTAACAGGACCTGCAAATACAAGCAGCCCGTCAATACAAATTTCAGGAGCCGATCCTGCTGAACTGTTTTATGCTCAGGCATTTTCAGTTTCAGGAACCGACACGGCATTTGCAACATCTAAATCTTATATAACCGTATCCAATTCAACAGGTGCCATACAGGTTTATTTTAACCGGCCGGTTGATCAGTATGTAGCAAACCCTTCCGCAAATACAGCCACTTACATTGCCGGTGCTTTAGATGATACATTAAAGGCCGTGATTGATCGCTCCATGCTTACGCTGGATATTGCTATTTACAGCATGGATAATGTCGGTACCGGATTGATTGTTCAGGCTATCAATGATGCTTACATCAGGGGCGTGCAGGTTCGCGTTATCGCGGAAGGTGGAAATACAAATGCAGGATTGCAATCACTGAATGGTGCAATTCCGGTTCTGTTATCACCAACGGTTCCGGTTAATTATTATGGCATCATGCATAATAAGTTTTTCATTATCGATGCTGAAGATACCGATGCATCAAAGCCGGTTGTTATGAGTGGTTCCACTAACTGGAGTATCGATCAGCTGAACATTGACCGTAACAATCTTGTGTTTATACAGGATCAGTCACTTGCCAGGGTGTACAAACTGGAGTTTGAAGAAATGTGGGGAGGTAGTGGACCACAACCGGTACCTGCGAACTCAAAATTTGGTCCTGATAAAACCGATAACACACCGCATGAACTTGTAATAGGAGGTAAGCGTGTTGAAAGTTTTTTCAGTCCGTCAGATGATACCAACAACCAGATCCTTCGCTCCATTCAATCGGCTAACAGTGAATTGTATTTCGCTACGATGGTTTTTACAAGGTTTGATCTTGCTTATGCGGTTGAAGAAAGAGTTGATATTCATAACATCTATGCAGCTGGTATTATGGATGATTCAGCAGGAGGCAGCGGTGTATCATTTTTAATTATGCAGGGTGCAATGGGAAATAGTCTTATCCTTTTCGATCATGCATCCCAACCCGGAATCATGCATCATAAATATCTGATTGTCGACCAGGGAAATGCAGTTTCTGATCCACTTGTACTAACCGGTTCCCACAACTGGAGCAGCGGTGCTAATATCCGTAATGATGAAAATACCCTTATTATTCATGATGCTGCAATTGCAAATCAATATTACCAGGAATTTCATAACATGTATAACAGCAGCGGGGGTAATGTTGGAATTGAAGAAGATCACGCAGACATTTCGATTGTTGTAAGTCCGAATCCAGCAACCGATAAATTTTCGGTTGCATTTTTGTCGGGCACTCAGCAGGATTATTCCATTTCATTAACCGACCTGTCAGGAAAAGTAATTTTCAAGGATGTTTTTAATGCAGCTGCAGGCTGGAATATTTTTGCGGGAGATGCATCGGAATTACCTGCCGGCATGTATTTTGTGAATGTAAAAAATGATGAACAGCAGCATAACACGAAATTGATAATCCGTTAAATTTAAATTTCTGCAATAAACTTTACTAGAGAATCTAACAGCCATTCGGGATTTTCTGCATGGACCCAATGACCCGCTCCGGGTGCGGTTTTTACTTCCACTTTTTTAAATAATTCAAAAATTTCCTTTTCATCATCAAAAGAAATGTAATCCGACTTTTCTCCTTTGATGAAAAGCGTCGGTTTTTCAAAGGGTGATGATGGAAGAGTTTCACTGCCTACATTGGAAATTTCATTATTTATGACTTCCAGGTTAAATCGCCAGTCAAGGCTATCTTTTGTTTTCCAGTATAAATTTTTTAGAAGGAACTGTAACGTTGCTGTTTCATGAATTTGCCGTTTCAGTATGTCTTCTGCATCCTGACGGGATGTTATCCTATTTACGTCCACGCTAAGCAATGCATCCAGGATGCCACGGTGATGAACAGGATATTGTTTGGGTGCGATATCAATTACAACCAGTCCTTTCACTTTCTCAGGATGCTGAAATGAAAAGGCCATTGCTGTCTTGCCACCAAGTGAATGACCTATTATCACAGCATTCTCAAGGTGTTCATCACGCATCAATTCATCAATATCCCCGGCAAGGGCAGTGTAATTGAATTCGGCATCGTGCGGCGACTGCCCGTGATTGCGTAAATCAACCAGGTACACAGCAAAACCGGTAGCAGCCAGCTGCTTGCTAAATGTTTGCCAGTTATCCGATGAACCGAACAAACCGTGTAAAATTATAACCGGTTCACCTTCGCCGATTTTCCTGAAATGTAACTTCATCCCGCAAAGGTAATTCATTCGTAAACAACCTGTGAAATAACCCTTTCCATACAGTATCAGAAAATACCATTTCTGCTTCACAAAACAGGGTTTAATAAGTACTTTTGCACGAAGTTCAGACTATGAAAGTTATTGTCAGGAAAGGGGAAAAGGACGACATACCCGCAGTGCTTGCGCTGATAAAGAAACTTGCGCTATTTGAAAAGGCCCCTCATGAAGTTACCAATACCGAAGCCGACATGTTGAAGGATGGTTTTGGCGCTTCGCCTGTTTTCAGACTGCAGGTTGCCGAAGTGGATGGCTTTATTGCAGGGATGGCAATTTATTTTATAAAATACAGCACGTGGAAAGGAAAGGGTATTTACCTCGATGACATAGTGGTAAATGAACAGTATCGTGGTAAAGGCATCGGGAAAAAATTGCTGGATGCCGTTATCGCCGACAGTTTTAATTCTGGAGCCAGGCAACTACACTGGCAGGTTCTTGACTGGAATGAACCTGCAATCGCATTTTACAAAAAATATGAAGCTTCAATGGATAGCGAATGGATCAACTGTAAACTCGATCAGCAGCAATTGGCACAACAGGTTAAGAAAATAATGAACGATGAAAGTATTTAAGTTTGGAGGAGCATCCGTTAAGGATGCTGCCGCAGTTAAAAATGTAACAAAAATTCTTTCCGGATTTACTGATGATAAACTTGTGGTAGTAGTTTCAGCCATGGGTAAAACTACCAACGCACTTGAAAAAGTAGTAAATGCATATTACAACAAAACCGGAGAAGCATCCGTATTATTAAATGCTGTGAAAGAATATCATAATAAAATTATTGCTGAATTATTTCCACTGCCCGGTAATGAAGTTGTGGATGTGGTGAATAATATATTTGTTGAAATCGATTGGGTACTTGAGGAAGAACCTTCCAGGGGTTTCGCTTTTGCGTATGATCAGATTGTCTCTGCCGGTGAACTTATTTCCTCCCGTATCATCAGCGCCTATTTGTTGCATGCCGGCATCGAAAATACCTGGCTTGATGCGCGCGATGTAATTTTTACGGATAACAATTACAGGGAAGGTAATATTGATTGGGACCTGACTCAAAAGCGGTGTGAACAAAAAATAAATCCGGTTCTTAGTGCAAAAGGAAAAAAAATAATCACACAGGGATTTATTGGCAGTACTTCAGAAAATTTTACCACTACCTTAGGCAGGGAAGGTTCTGATTATTCCGCTGCAATTTTTGCCTATTGCCTTTCGGCAGAAGATGTTTTTATCTGGAAAGATGTGCCGGGTGTACTGAATGCCGATCCTAAATTTTATACCGATGCCCAGAAGCTTGATAAGATGAGTTATCATGATGCCATTGAGCTTGCCTATTATGGTGCATCAGTTATTCACCCCAAGACTATTAAACCGCTTGAAAACCGCAATATTTCACTGCATGTAAAATCATTCATGAATCCTGATCTGCCTGGAACGGTTATCGGGAAGGATTTACAGACCAAGCCGCTGATTCCCTCATTTATTTTTAAGGAAAATCAACTGCTGCTGAGTATCGCTGCTAAAGATTTTTCATTTATTGCTGAAGATAACCTGAGTGAAATATTTGGATTGTTTGCAACACTTGGAATTAAAATTAACCTGATGCAAAACTCGGCCATCAGTTTTTCTGTTTGTATTGATAATGATAAATTCAAAGCACCTAAACTTATTGAACAACTAAAGAAAACTTATAAAGTGCTATACAATGAAAATCTGCAGTTGTTTACTGTCAGGCACTATTATCCTTCAACTGTTGAAATGCTGACAGCAGGAAAAGAAATTTTGCTTGAGCAGCGAAGCCGGCATACCGCACAGTTTGTTGTGCGAATATCTAATGATTGATTGCAATGGAACAGGAAAGGAACATTAAAAGCAGGACAAATATAATTCTCTGGCTGTTCAGCGGTTGCTTCCTGATTTTTGTAATGGTTGTTGTGGGAGGTATTACCCGGCTAACGGGTTCGGGACTTTCCATTACCAAATGGGATGTGGTCACAGGCACCATTCCTCCTTTGACACATGCCGACTGGGAAAAGGAGTTTACGCATTACACCGAAACGCCCCAGTTCAGGCACATCAATTCGCATTTCGGAATTGAAGATTTTAAGCAGATTTACTGGTGGGAGTACATTCACCGTCTCATAGGCAGGTTAATTGGAATTGTGTTCATTATACCGTTTTTATGGTTCCTTTTCACTAAACAACTGAGCCGTGATCTCATCATGAAAAGTCTGCTACTTTTTTTTATGGGGGGTTTGCAGGGATTTATTGGCTGGTATATGGTGAAAAGCGGCCTGGTTGATATTCCAAGTGTGAGCCACCTCAGACTTGCGCTTCACCTTACAACTGCATTCATAACATTCGGATTAACTTTCTGGTTTGCATTTGAATTGATTCATACCCGTAAAATTGAACTTCACGACTGGCATCGTACCTTGTACAGGTTTGCATTGTTTTGCTTTTTGGTGCTGATGATTCAAATTGTTTATGGTGCTTTTGTGGCCGGATTGAAAGCAGGTTATATTTATAATACCTGGCCACTTATGGGTGACCGGCTCGTTGCAGAATCAGTGCATCATGCAATTGATAAAATGGGGTGGACGGCGTTGGTTAATTCCTTACCCGGAGTACAATTTGTTCACCGGTACCTGGCCTATGTTGTAACTTTTATGATCCTTGGTTTGGGATGGTTTGTTTTCAACAGGCAAAAAAGCAGCAGCTATAAATTATCGAAAGGGCAACTGCAATCGGTTCGTCTTGTGATCTTCGTAGTTATCCTGCAATTTATACTCGGAGTAGTCACGCTCATTTACAGTGTTCCGGTGGTGCTCGGAGTCTTGCACCAGGTCGGAGCCTTTTTCCTCTTTTCAGCAATGATTTATTTGTTGCATCGTTTGCGAAGGCAATCATGGAACCCCGACGGGGTGGGGGGACCCTCCGGGCAACCGAGGCGGTAACACAAAAGGTTTTTGCTGTAAATATTCTTTTATTACCTATCTTTCATTTTTACAGGCATAATTGGGCGTTGGATGCAGCTGTACAAGTATTTAATTATCATGCACATTTTGATTTTGTTCCTCCTGTTAGTCTCATGGGAGCGTGCATCTGCTCAGAATCTGATTCCTAATGGTGGTTTTGAATTGTACTCAGGTTGTCCGACTTCACCCGGAATCGGGCAATTAGATTCTGTTTTATATTGGATCAACCCTGCGCCATATCCTCCGGGAGGTTCGCCGGAATACTTTAACCAATGTGCACCCGGGTATTTAAATGTTCCCAATACTTATTGGGGTTATCAGCCTGCCCTTGGCGGTGATGCTTTTTGCGGATTAACTTTGTGGTATGGTGATGAACCTGAATTCAGGGAGTATATTGAATCACCTCTTACAACTACCCTTTCTCCAAATACCTGTTATTATTTTGAAATGTACATAAATGCAGCTAATAACATGAATTACGTTTCAGATGATATTCAGGTTTATTTTTCTGATACGGCCATAACAGGCATAGCTCATTATTATGTTTTGCCCTATGTTCCACAATTATCAAACCAGCCATTGAATTTTCCGGACACTACTAACTGGACATTAGTTTCAGGCACCTACACCGCAACAGGAGGTGAGAATTACCTGGTAATCGGAAACTTTAAAGATGATCTCTCAACAACAAAATTATTTCTTGCTTTTAATGATCCTGCCGGAGATGCTGTATATGTGAATATCGATAATGTGTTGCTAACGCCGTGTACCGGACTTCATGAGCCCGGTACTATATCTGCGCAAATATTTCCAAATCCGGTTTCTGAAACTTTGCATGTAACTCTTAATCGAGGTGAATTTGCTGATTTTTTACTCTATGATATTGCCTCCCGACAGGTTTTAAAAACATCAATTTCAGGTGTTGCTGAAATTGACCTTAAAAATTTTAATAATGGAATTTATGTTTACGAAATTGTAAACACTAAAGGATTAATGCAACGGGGTAAAATAATAAAAAACTGAGTTCTAAATTTAGTTTAACCACGTATTCCTTATGAGTATAAGACGATCAGTCGGAAAATAGGGTTCAATGAACCACCAGCTTAACGGGTGCAGAGGCGGTTCCACTATTCTCCAGTCGTACAAAATAAATTCCGCTCTTTAAATTCTCCACCTGAATTTTCATTGACGCTGATCCTGATGCAACGGATTGAGTCATCACCAATTTTCCAATGGCATCATAAATATTTATGGAGCCTTTTAAAACAGAGTTATTGAAATTCACATAAAAATAATCGCTTGCCGGGTTGGGAGTGATTGTTGAAATAAATGTTTCAGTTGGAGTATCAGTAATACTGTTTGTTCCCGGAAGAACCGTAGTGATACTTACATCATCAAAATAAAATCCGTCGTATTCCTGGAAATTATCGCTGGCCAGTACGAAGCGAATGTTGACAGTACCACCAACATAATCATCAAGGCTGATTTCTTCTTTCACCCATCCAAGCTGAAAGCCTTCATATAACGGCTCTCCTGTAACCTGGAAATCACTTCCCGGTACGGTATAATTTCCGCATAAGGCAGTCCATGTTGCACCGTTATTATCAGATGCCTGAATTTGCACGTAATCGTAATTTGGTTCCAGTGCCCAGCGTGCATAAAAAGTTAATGTTGCTTTTTCGGCAGTTACAAGACTCACCGCATTTGTGAGGCGACACGTTTTAAATTCGTTGTCATCATAATCGCCAATTGGTGAATCGGTGATGGATGCGGTGGGGGAATAAAAAACAGCTGTACTGATTCCCCATTGCCCGTTATTCCATCCGGTGGTGCTGTTGCAGTCGGAAGCAAAAGCGATAGTGGGTGCACCGAAATATTTTGTAATGGTATCGGTACGGGTATATTGTCCGTTGTCGATACTTAATAAAAATTTAATAGCATCACCATTCGTCATGGGTGAAGTCAATGCAAATGAAATAGAATCATTCACCACCTGCAGAACACCAAGATTGCTATGAGTCACCGGCGGTCCCACCTGGAAAATGTTTGCTGTAACTGCTGTTAAGGTAACAGTATAGGATCCTGTTGTATCAAGTCCAAGTTGTTTTAGTGAGAAATTAATATAGCCACCACCGTTAGATACCAGGTCAGAGGAAGTTTCAATAAGATCGGCATACTTTCCCGTAAGGTGTGCCGCAGTTAAATTCTGAAACATGGTGTTCTGACAAAGCGGAATAATTTCACTTGAAGGAGGCCAGAATCCGAACTGTGCATCACCGCACTCGGGGGTGAATGCAAATACTTTTGGTTTTGACGCCTGGTCACCATACATCCAGTCGTCGGAGCTGCCGTTAACAATGTAACCAACCGTTTGATCTGCGGTGCCAAATGTGTAACCATTATATGTTGTGAGCAGTTCACCATAATTTGTATAGAGTGCTGAATCGGGCGTGTAAATAGAATATTCATAGCCCCAGGGATAAATAAGCAGGTTGCCGAATGTGTGATAATTCAGCGCAATTGAAAACGATCTTGACGATACAAAATCACTCATTAATTGTGTTTCCGGTTCTGAAAAGCCTGTTGTACCCCTGTAGGTTTCGTCGCTTCCGTCGGGTGAAGATCCGTCATCATCGTAACCCCAGTTATAACTGTAGTTCCTGTTCAAATCAACTCCGAAAGTACCATCCAGGTTATCACGTCGGTTTTTTCTCCATAAGCCACCTCCTGCAGGTTCATTCAATTCATTGTACATATAGCCATCGGGGTTCAGGCAAGGGACAAAAAATAATTCCGTGTTATCAACTATGTAAGCCACTTCCGCATCTGTGCTATAATTTTCCAGCAGGTACCACATATAAAAAATCAGCTGGGACATGCCACCCGGCTCGCGGGCATGATGTACTGCAGAATATAACAATTCCGGTTCCGTTTCATCAAGCAGGGGATTATCAGAAATTTTTATGTAATAAATATTTTCACCTTCCAGAGATGTTCCTCCCGGTAACGGTTGCCGTATTGATATTAACGAAGGATATTTTGAGGCCATTGAATCCAGGTTGTCGAGCATTTCCTGGTACGTAAAATAACCGGCATAGGATCCTAATGAGAAATTGGTTGGAACAGGGTAGAACGGTGCGGCCGAATTACATCCCACACCCGACTGAATTTTAGAAATTGAAGGTGCTGTTGCATTTTGGCGATAGTGCGAACTAACATCTTCAATTAAAATTTCATATTGAAATCCTGCAGCTGCAATTTTTTGTATTTCGCTTTCGCTGAAATCCGAAATAAACCACACATTTTTCCGGTAATCGCCATGGTCAGTTTCAATTCCCATTGCGCCTAACTGACGCATACCAGCTTCGCCGGTCCATATTTTTACGCGGCTGTGAATGTGCGACTGCGCACTTCCCGCAAAGGATACAAAACAGAGAAGAACAGAAAATAATATAGATTTTAACATAGCCAATGAGAATTTACTCAAAGGTACTGAGTTTGTCTGGAATTTAGAGCAAAAAGCAGCCTTATCCTCTTGTGCAGGAACGTCAGTTTATTGTAATATATCAGGAAGTTGAGGGTAACGAAGTTATTGAACCGGGTAGTAAATCCGGGTCAGCCATTTAGCGGTATCGGGTTCCGATTTGGAGTCGGTCACATATTCTTCCCAGGGAGCACCTATGATGGCTACATTATTCTTACGGGCCCACTCATCCATGAAATAATGCGCTTTTTCGGTGTAGCCGCCATAATAATCTACTTTAATTGCTTTTACCGGTTTCATTTCCGACGCCAGCACGTCACCCTCCGTTTTACCCGGTTTATCAACCATTACACCGGGTTCCATTTCAACCGTGTCAGGCGACCATTTATGATAAAAAGCGTATATGGGACCCGACTGTTTTAAGTCCTGTCTTGCCATGACCGCCATGATTTTTTCATAGGAATTGCCCAACTTCGCGGCATATTCAGCTCCGTTAGATATAACTTTCATACACATAACCGGTGCGGGAGTAGTGGTGATTGTTTCCACGGTCCAGGCCGATGCTGACTCAACCGGTAAACCTTCCGTGTAATTTTTCAGCCCGGCCAGCGTTTTGTCGAAATCTTCTTCCAGTTTTCCTTTCATGAACATTCCGGGAATCCTGGCATAAAAAGGCATTTCCATATCCATAAATACGGTGGCTTTGCTGCCTCCCTCTGTTTCTTCAAACAACCAGCCGCCCGGTGTAATCCAGGTCTGATCAAATTCAAAAGAAGTTAATATTTTGGAGGATTCAGCCGTTTCAGTGATAGTCATGCTGCCATTTCCCACCATTTCGTGCTCACTATTCCAGCGATGAATGGCTCCCACACCGGATTCAGGTCCTTCAAACTCCGATATCATTTTCGGGTCTATCTGGTCCCAATACGACCAGTTAATCCAGGATTTAAGATTGTTAACTGTTTTAAACACAGTTTTTATTGGGGCATTGATCACAACAGACCGCTCAACATGAACGATAGCAGGTAAAAACAGCGAAATGAGGGCTAGCACCACCACTATGATTAATACGCCAATACCGGTTTTTTTAAGGATGTTCATTTCAATTAAATTAAAGTTGAAAACTGAATTTGTTACTATTGAATAACGGGGCTATTTACATTACAATAATAGAATAAATATTCAATTTTGCCAATTTTTACATCTTCTTTCCATGACTTTCAGCAACCACTCAAAATTGTAACTTTGCCATTCATAAAGGATCCTGTTTGAAAAAAATTCTGATTATCCGCTTTAGTTCGATCGGCGATATAGTGCTCACCACTCCGGTTGTGCGGTGCGTTAAAAATCAGCTGCCCGGTGTTGAGGTACATTTTCTTACAAAAGCTTCCTTTGCGGATGTGGTGAGTGCTAACCCCTACATCGATAAAGTCTGGACGTACGGAGAAAACCAGGAAGCTCTTTTGCAGGCTCTAAAACAGGAAAATTTTGATTTCGTTATCGACCTGCATCATAACCTGCGAAGTATGCGTATAAGACGAATGCTCGGAGTTAAAAGTGCGGCCTTTAATAAACTCAACATTGAAAAATGGATGATTGTTAATTTTAAGATCAACCTTCTTCCGAATGTGCATATTGTAACTCGTTACATGGATACCGTTGCTTCACAGGGAGTAAAATATGATGGGAACGGTCTTGATTATTTTATTGATACTGCTGATGAAGTTAACACTGAAAAACTTCCCTCGCCCTGGAAAAATGCGTATGTAGGATTTGTTATTGGCGCAAAGCATGCTACCAAACGGTTACCCGTTGATAAAATAATCAGTATTATTAATGAAATGAAATTACCGGTAATTTTATTGGGTGGTAAGGAAGATGCTGCGACAGCAGGTGAAATTATTACAAAAACAGGTGCTTTAACTTTTAATGCATGTGGCAATTTTAAATTATCGCAATCAGCATCTTTAGTAAAACAGGCCCGTTTAATTATCACACACGATACGGGGTTAATGCACATTGCTGCTGCTTTCAATAAAAAAATTATTTCCATCTGGGGTAATACAATTCCCGGTTTTGGTATGACACCCTTTACTGCGAACGATAATAGTTTTATTGTCGAAAATAAATATCTCAGTTGCCGTCCCTGCTCGAAAATTGGATATGAAAAATGCCCGAGGTCACATTTCCGCTGTATGCGGGATATTGATACC
>JBBQQQ010000040.1:0-15288 GCA_038215705.1 Bacteroidia bacterium | reverse complement strand
ATTACAGTAATTTGCTATACAATATTCTAGTCACCCCAGATACAATAGCAACTATATCATCACAACTTGTTAGTTTCCCCAATATAAATAACAATGCCTGCCAGCCTACTTTTTCAAGTGATGGGACAAAATTCGTATATTTAACAGGTTTAGGCGGTCCAGCCGGATGGCATGATGTAAGAGTATTAAATTTTGATCGCTGTTCAGGAGCTTTCGATAGTTTGACTTATATTTATGTCCAGTGTTTCCATTTTCTGATATACGCTGCATCTGATAATAAAGTACTGTATTGCAAACTCATTGTTCCACCTTCGTTAAAAAAACTTTTGAATTTTGGAATATAGGTCCCTTCTGCTTCCAACTGAATCCATGCCTTTTCAGAAAACGGAAACTTCAATAACATTCCTCCCACAGGATAAGGTAACGCCTGTTTACCAAAACTTTCATACACTTCACTGCGCGGACTGTTTTCTGCAACTGTACCATCCAGATAAAAAGTTATGTGATCATACACCAGGCCTGTTACGATCTGCATTGAAAATTTCCGGAAAATAAAAGGTTTCCATGCATAATCACCACGTAGACGGAAATAGCGGGTAGGCGATACGCTTATTCCATTTCTTGCATTTATTATTGTTCCATTATAAGCTATATTCCGGTTGAAAACGGAATGGCCATTCAGGTAAAAATTTTCATAACTGAATAATATTTTTCTGTTCAGGGAAAGTTGTTTGCCAAGTTGCAATTTCACAGCAGGGTAACTTGACATTCCCAATTCTTTAAAAGTCATTTTGTCGCCTTCAAGATCAAATTCTCGCACACGTACATAGCCATTCACCACTATTTCCTGACTGTAAGCCACCCCTATGTACCAATTATTTGCAGGTTTTACAGGTTGTCCGGAAACTGTAAATATCCAGAACACTAACCCAGGGATCAGCAAGCATTTTTTCATGATTGAAGGTTTAGTTATTGATATTGTACAACATATGATCATACAAATTTAATAACTGAATAGACTTTAAACGATGACAAAAGTCACATAAGACGGGAAATTTAAGCCGGATAAATAATTTTCTATCTTTTGTTTGGCACAGTTTTTAAATCAGTAACTTGCCATGTGGCCCCACCACTGGTAAAAATCTTATTGAACAGGAAATTAAACTATTTAAATCAAACTCCATTAGCCATGAGAACAACGCTACTAGTACTTGCCTCCCACCTATTATTTTTTCAGCTTAATGCACAAACCCTGCTGAAAATGGAACAACTCAACGGCATCCAGGTGATGCCCTGTAAAGTCAACAACCTCACACTCAAGTTTATTATCGATACCGGCGAAAAAGACGCCCGCATTTCGATAACCGATGCCATGTTTATGCTGAAAAACGGATATATAACCACTTCCGATATTATAGGAACCGATTACGAACGGTTTATTAATGGTCATATATCTACCGGTACTACTGTTAAAATCAAACAATTGGAAATAGGAAACACAACAGTTAACAATGTTGTAGCTACCATAGTCACCGATCTTAGCTCCCCACTCGTACTGGGTCAATCAGTGTTATATAAAATCGGAAAAATTGAATTTGATTATTCCAACCAGATGGTAACTATCCGGAACAAAAGTGATTACAGTATCGATAATGCAACCGCTTCAATTTCCACTGTAGGAACACCCGTTAAACCCGTAAGTACAGGAACTGTAACTACCACCCCGGTACCAGGCGCTGAATCGACTGCTCCAAAGCAAAAACTGCTCGTTAAGACAAGAACTAACTTATACTCACGTCCAGAAAATGGCCACGCAATTGCCCAGGTAAACAGCAACAGTTTCGTGAATCTGATTGGTGAATATTCTGATGAGAAGAACTTCCTTTATGTCGATTATATGGGCTACAAAGGCTACATAAACCGGCTGGCTTTGGAAATCAGCAAACTTGATTGAGCAATAATTTCCCTGAACAGGGAAAAAAATTTATCTTCTGTGTAAAAAATAATGGGGAACGACGATTAATGCCGCCAAGGCGAATATCAGGGATTTGGCAGCGCAGGATTATGATTATCGAATCGTAATCCTGCGTTAAAAAATTTGTCGCCGCAAAGGATTCGGTTGCGATTTATCAAACCACAATCCTCGCAATTACAACATGTGGATTTAGAACTACTTTTTCCTACAAGAATTCTAACCTTGTTATATCACCAGCAACACGTTTCAACAAATCCGGATAATCCGTAATTATCCCATCCACTCCCATCGCAATCAACCGTTCCATATCCGCTTGTTTATTGACCGTCCAGGGAATGACTTTAATATTTTTTTCGTGGAGTGACTTAACCCGCCGTTTTGTGAGTAGTTTGTAATGCGGACTATAAACATCCGGCAGGAAACCCAGTTTTTTAAGGTTATACGTAACACTTCTCACATTTTCAACCAAAAGGGAGAGAGCAACGGGAGTGTGTTGCAGTTTTATGTATTGCAGTGTGCGTATGTCGAAAGATTGAATAATGGTTCGGGAATAAATTTTTTTGTTGGTAATAACACGAATCAGCAATTCAGAAAACTCTTCAGGACCGGGATGAAAAATGTTATCACCTTCCGGTGTACACTTTGTTTCAATATTGTAACGGATTGCAGGTAGTTGTTTCGAAGCTGTATAATTTTCAATTACATCAATTACTTCATTCAATGTTGGTTTAACGGCAGGCATTTTTACCTGGTCAGGGAAATTCGGATTTATTGTAAGGCCACAATCAAACTGCTGAGCTTGTGCAACCGTCATCTGATATATGTTAAATGCCTTTTCACCGCTTATGGTGATACTTTCACCCTCCGGTGTTTTGCAAATCTCATGCGACATAAACGGATCATGCGAAACCAAAACTTGTTTGTCGGACGTAATCA
This sequence comes from Bacteroidia bacterium, assembly GCA_038215705.1. Lineage (GTDB taxonomy): Bacteria > Bacteroidota > Bacteroidia > AKYH767-A > OLB10 > JADKJB01. The sequence continues at coordinate 12,377 of JBBQQQ010000040.1, read as the reverse complement.
CAACATCGAGTTCCAGTGTAGTAACTCCCAAATCAACCGCATGAATAAAACCCGCAATCGTATTCTCCGGAAACAATCCCCTGCAACCGCGGTGACCCTGGATGTCGAAGTTAATTAAGTTATTGGTCATTAGTCATTAGTCATTGGACATTAGTTTACAAAGGTCAGGAAAAAAGTCAGGGAAAGGTCATTGAAAAGGTCAGGAATTGTTAGGAACATAAGTCCAGTCAGATGTACCCCTCTCCTTTGGAGAGGTAGGGTGAGGCAAAAAAAGGTCAATGTAAAGGTCAGAAAGAAAAAGGTCATTGAAAAGGTCAGGAATTGTCAGGAACATAAGTCCAGTCAGATGTACCCCTCTCCTTTGGAGAGGTAGGGTGAGGCAAAAAAAGGTCAATGTAAAGGTCAGAAGAAAAAGTTAATTGAAAAGGTCAGGAATTGTCAGGACAAAAATCAAGTCAGATGTACCCCTCTCCTTTGGAGAGGTAGGGTGAGGCAAAAATGTTCAGGAATTGGCAGGAAACAACCAAGTTAACAAAGTAACGAAGGTTAACGAAGATTTCTTCGTACCTCTTTGTAACTACGTTTCCTTTGTTGTGTATTTTTACTTGTCCAGTTCCAACCAACTCTGCCGAAACATCAATTGTGCATGTGTGCAATTTTGTTCGGGTTCGAGGGTGTATTTGCTGTAGAAATGTTTTTCTGAATTTCGTATAGTCACGGTGCGGAGTTTCCTGAAGGTAGACAGGGTGAGTTCGAAATTATTTGAAGCTTGCATTTCAATCAGCTCACTTAAATTATTTTCAATGCGGTAATTGTTAATTGCAATAAGTTCATCATCTTTTGCAATTCCCGATGCCTGTGCCGGTGATCCGGGAAAGATAGCAGATGCGTATGTCAGGCCGTTACGGGTTTCGGTTTTTAATCCCCAAAATTTTTCCTGGTTAATTTGGGAAGGTGATTCTTTTAATTTTATTCCTGCAAGCGAAACGACTTCCCCGAGAAGGGTAATGAGCGAACAAGCCTTGTACACATAATTTTCAAAATAGTCATTGAAACTTCGGCCTGCAATTTTTTCGGCAACGGCACGGTAATCAGCACCGCTATACCCTTTATTCTTTTTTGCAAAGTCAAAATATAAGACACGCATTACTTCGTCGAGCGATTGTGTGTGCGATGTTGCCGAGCGAATCATAAAATCAAGTACTAATGCCAGCAAACAACCTTCATCATAAATCGATGTCTTCCTTCCCGGCACACCGGGCGTATAACCATCCAGCCAGGTATCGAATGAAGATTCCGCAACCGAATAATTGAATATCCCTGGATTATCTGCGTGCTTCTGTAACCGAACCGAATATTCCGACAGCAGTTTTTCAAGATTAAAAAATCCCGAACGTGCCAAAAAAAGATCTCCGTAATACGTGGTAACTCCTTCGTACACATAACCGGTCTCCGCATAATTTTCAGCCGTAAAATTGTAGGGCAGCATTTCAACAGGCCGTATCGATTTTACATTCCAGCTGTGGAACAGTTCGTGCGAAGCCACGCCCAGCAATTCCTTGTACATTGCAGGCTGCATCAGTTTATAACCCGGTCCGAGCGCAAGCACAGTAGAATTCAAATGCTCAACACCGTGATAAAAAGGAAACGGTACCAGCAGCACCAGGAAATGATAATCCTTGGCAGGAAATTCTTTCATGGTATGCAGCTGAACAGCAGTGAATGCTTCAAAATCCTTAATGATAGCAGGCCAGTCAGGATTTGAAGTGCCCTGTATCCAGATGTTAAACGTAATACCGTCTAACGTATAATGTGCATGTGAAATTGAAGGTGATGCCATAAACGGACAATCCACCAGGTGATCGAAACTAACGGCTTCCAGTATATGTTTATTTTTCACCGGCATACCCGTTGCTACTTTCCAGTCGGAGGGCACTTTGAGAGTAACCGTACATTTTTCGTCTTCCCTTCCGGGGATGAAAAAACAGCAGTGAACCGGGTTAATGTACAGCAATTCATGATCTGCATAACACGCACCGGCATCGGGCTGATTTGCATAATACTGGTAGCTGACTTTTATTTTTTCCCCACCACCAGCAACATGCCACCGGTCCTTAGTGACTTTTTTAAACGGAACAGGATTACCACCGGCATCCGCAACCGAAAAACTCTTAATGTTCTTAGCAAAATTTCCCAGCTCATAACGCCCCGGGCGCCACGATGGCAACTGGAGGTCGAAACCCGATTCCGGGAAGGGGCCATCAACCATTAATTCAATTGAAACGAACCGGCTGCCGGCATCCGCAACAGCGAAAATATATTCCATAAAAATTTGTTTAACAGTACCTTACCATACTTAAACCGCATTTCAGCGATTTACTTTTAATCTCTATCTTTGCGGGGCTAAATTAAAGATAAAGCTGATGAATTACGATGTTATAGTGATAGGAAGCGGGCCGGGAGGATATGTTGCTGCAATACGGGCTTCGCAACTGGGATTAAAGACTGCCATTATTGAAAAAGAAAGCCTCGGGGGCGTTTGCCTGAACTGGGGCTGTATACCTACCAAAGCATTATTGAAAAGTGCGCAGGTTTTTGAATATATTAAACATGCAGCGCAGTATGGAATTGATGTTACTGAATCCAATCCCAATTTTCCGGGTGTCGTTCGCCGCAGCCGCGATGTTGCCGATGGCATGAGCAAAGGAGTTCAGTTTTTGATGAAGAAAAATAAAATTGATGTCATACAGGGAACCGGGAAATTACAACCGGGAAAAAAAGTTCTTGTCACAGCTGCTGATGGTGCAACCACTACTTACGAAGCAAAACATATTATTCTTGCTACCGGCGCGCGTAGCCGCGAACTTCCGAACCTGAAACAGGATGGGAAAAAGATTTTTGGTTACCGTGAGGCGATGAATTTACCTGCTCAGCCTGCTTCACTGGTTGTTGTAGGTTCCGGTGCAATAGGTGTTGAATTCGCTTATTTTTATCATTCAATGGGAACCAAAGTGACCATTGTTGAGTTTATGCCGAATGTGGTTCCGGTTGAAGATGAAGAAGTATCGAAGCAGCTTGCACGCACGTTTAAAAAATCAGGCATTGAAATCATGCTGGAATCAACTGTTGAATCGGTTGATGTTGATGGTGCTCTTTGTAAAGTAAACATCAAAAATAAAAAAGGTGAAATGGTGGTGGTTGAAGCCGATGCAGTACTATCGGCAGTGGGCATTACTCCCAATATTGAAGGGCTCGGACTGGAAGATACGGGCATCGTTACCGATAAAGGACGTGTGGTGGTGAACGATTACTACCAGACTAACCTTCCGGGCATATATGCTATTGGTGATATCGTTAAAGGCCAGGCCCTGGCACATGTCGCTTCCGCGGAAGCGATTATTTGCGTTGAAAAAATCGCGGGCCATCATCCGGAACCGTTAGACTATAACAACATTCCCGGATGTACGTATTGCTCTCCTGAAATTGCTTCGGTAGGTTATACCGAAAAAGCTGCTGTTGATGCAGGTTACGAAATCAAAGTTGGTAAGTTTCCATTTTCTGCATCGGGAAAAGCAAGTGCTGCTGGAGCAAAAGATGGCTTTGTTAAACTTATTTTCGATGCTAAATACGGGGAGATTTTAGGTGCTCACATGATTGGTATGAACGTTACGGAAATGATTGCTGAAATTGTAGTGGCACGTAAACTGGAAGCAACGGGACATGAATTAATAAAATCGGTTCACCCCCACCCTACCATGTCGGAAGCAATTATGGAAGCTGCTGCTGCTGCTTATGGCGAAGTAATTCATATTTAATTTTTTCAGTGTGTCTTTGAAGATTACTTTTCCTGAAGACGTGAAATTCTGACAACCGATAGTTATGAGTTCCTATTGCGATGTTATTGCTTCCATGAAAGACGGTGACCGTGAAGTGCACCAGCGCTATCACGATAAGCAATACGGTTTCCCGATTGAATCTGATGATGAATTATTTTGCCGGCTGGTACTTGAAATCAACCAGGCAGGGCTGAGCTGGACCACCATCCTGAAAAAGGAACAATTTTTCCGTAAAGCCTACCATAATTTTAATATTATAAAAGTCGCAAAATATAGCGAAAAGGATTTTAGCCGGTTAATGGCTGATGCAGGTATCATCCGCAACCGGCTTAAAATAAATGCAGCCATTGAAAATGCAAAAACAATTCTGTTGCTGCAAAAAGAACATGGCTCCTTTAAAGACTGGCTTGATTTTCATCACCCAAAAACCAAAGAGGAATGGGTTTCACTTTTCAAAAAAACATTCCGGTTCACAGGTGGTGAAATTGTGAATGAATTCCTGATGAGTACCGGTTATCTCGCGGGTGCACATCATGCCGGATGCAAAATTCAGAAACAAATTCTGAAGGCAAAACCTGCTTGGTTGCGAAAAGCTTAAAGCGTTTTTATTAACCAGTTTTCAGTTGGGTATTTTGTCATGTCAGGGATAATTCATATTATTCGGTCCACTTACCGGGCGAAGTTGATTTTATTTCTCCAAAGAAAATGAATTGATGGAAGCAACTCAATATTTTGATCAGTATCTGACCCAGGCACAACAGCTGGTGCTGGAGGGAAAAGAATTTGATTCCGTAAAAGAGCATCTTACCGCATCGGGTGCTGACGCTGTGACCGTGGAAACTATTATTCACCAGCTACGCACACACACTTACCTGAAGCGTCGCAAACGCGGATTTTTCCTGGGTCTGGCCGGTGCCATAATGCTGATGTTGGGTTTTCTGCTCACGGTATTATTTTATCACTCCGGAATTTCAATACATTATGTTATGTATGGCATGACTTCAATTGGAGCAATTTTACTCGTTGCCGGGCTGGTTGAAATTATTGGCTGGTAATATTTTTCTGACATTTCGTTCTGTTTATCAGTTTTTCACTAATTTGCCCGCTCATTGATCATTTGACTTATGGCCAGAAAACATCCAAAGGCGCTGCCTTACCTGTTTCTATCCGAAATGTGGGAACGTTTCGGATTTTATTTAATGCTCGGCATATTTTTTCTGTATATGACTGATACCGAGGTGGGTGGTATGGCCCTCGACCGCAAGGAAGCTTCCGATATTTTTGGAACTTTCATCGCCCTGGTTTACCTCACTCCTTTTATAGGCGGATTGCTTGCCGATCGTGTGCTGGGATATAAATGGTCGATCACCCTTGGTGGTATACTCATGGGTTTGGGGTATATCGGTCTCTCCCTTCCGGGGATGACCACCTTTTATATTTCATTACTACTGATTATCATCGGAAACGGGTTTTTTAAACCTAACATATCCACTATACTCGGGAATGTTTACAACGATTCCGAATACAGGGATTTAAAGGATTCGGGCTACAACATTTTTTACATGGGTATTAACCTGGGGGCATTTATCTGCAACTTCTTCGCAGCCTATCTCCGGAATGAATTCGGTTGGGGATACGCTTTCATAGCCGCAGGAATCGGTATGTTTATCGGCGTTGCTATTTTCTGGATTGGTCAGAAACACTACCGGCATGCGGATGTGCGAAAACCGGTTAACCCGGAAGATATGTCGCTGAGCCGTATTTTCGGTATTGTATTATTGCCGGCAGTAGTAGCAGGTTATATCGGATGGATTCTTCCCGGAAACGTTTTCGGCAGCGACAGTACCGATGCATTCATATTCGGGGCAATGCCGGTAGCAGGATTTTATGTATCGCTTCTTGTGCGTTCCAATAATGAGGACCGCCGGCCGATTGCAGCGTTACTTGCGGTGTTCGCCGTTGCAATTATCTTCTGGGCTATCTTCAAACAAAATGGCACCGCTTTAACAATCTGGGCTGAAAACTATACCAACCGCGAAATTCCCGAAGCACTTGTTACTCCGGCAAAAACACTGGGGATGGTTCAAGAGGTCAGCTTCGTGAAAGATTCAGTTCCACTGGCCGATGAGCAATTCCGCATTGCTCGGGATGCCGCCGATAAACCCTTAAAAACATGGGATTACCCGCTTTATTTTAATAACATGCCTGAATCGGAACGGCCCGAAGAAGGAGAAACAGTGAAGTTAATATCCACCGAACTGTTTCAGTCGGTGAACCCCTTGTGGGTGATATTGCTAACACCCGTGGTAGTTGCGTTTTTCGGATTTCTGAAAAACCGGAACCGTGAACCTTCCACACCATGGAAAATATTTTATGGATTCTTCATCACTGCCTTGTCAACATTAGTTATGGTTGCAGCCACTTACAGTTGTCATAACGGTCTCGAAAAAAGTTCGATGATATGGTTAATAGCGAGTTATGGGGTTATAACCATAGGAGAACTCTTCCTGAGCCCGATGGCATTATCGCTGGTATCGAAACTGAGTCCGCCCCGGCTCACAGCACTCATGATGGGCGGCTGGTTTTTGTCAACATCAATTGGAAATAAAATGAGCGGTGTGCTTGCCAGTATGTGGGATGGCTATGAACACAAGGCAAATTTCTTCTGGGTCAATTTCGGTCTCGCTCTGGCCACAGCATTAATCATTCTGCTCATGCTGAAATGGCTGAATAAAATCGTAAAGGAACATGGAGCTTAACATATATTTAAAACCGGTCATCCGTGTTATTTTACTTGTTACCGTTTTCACCGGAATTAACGGCTTAAACGGTGCTTATTGCGGCGAACCGGAATACCTGAAATTAAAGGAGAATAAACCTTTTGTTTTTTCGGCAGGTTTCGGTTATGGAATTGCAAACAATCCCTGTGGCAACTGTAATGAAAATTCAGCCATCGGCGGAGCAACACTTTCATTGTCGCTGGGATATAAAATCAATGAGCGGTTCAAAATTGAATTCGGGCCTTCTTTCTGGATTGAAGGAAATGACTTAATTAATAAAAATGTGGCCGACAGTGAACGACCCAATAACAAAAGAACCCTGGTTACCTTCACGGGAAGTTACACGCCATTCCGAAATGTACCTTTAGCCATAGCGTTAGGTGGTGGTGCAGGATTGCTGAATTACACACCGGAAAAATCAACGGTTTCGTTTTACGAAAACAAATTTGCAACAACCGAAATTTTCAGAGGCTTTGCCGGAACACTGGGGGTTTCCTATAAGCTTAACCTCTGTGAAAAAATAAAATTATTTCCTTCCATGAATTTTTGGTACATGGATCTTCAAAAACCAAAAATCAGTTACAATACCCACACCGATTACAAAAAAGCCTCAGTGATTTCCGATTTCAGGGTGAGCCTGAATTATGCCTTTTAAATCCTGTTTTTCCCGGCTATATGCCCCTTTCGGGGGATGAGATTCTGAGGCATTTGGAAAATTCATTTCTATTGCTTACTTTTATTACATGGAAAACCCGAAATCCAATTCCATTTTTATTATTAAACTCATTGGTTCCCTGTTCACGGGTATTACGGTTTTATTATCTGCGCTGTTTTTCTGGATGCTTATCGAAACCCGGGGATCAGAACCGGCTTCCGAATACCGGCTTTTCATAGTGGCAACCGGTATCCTTACCGCAGCAACTGCAACCATAGCTATTTTTATCTGGTGGATTATCTCCAACAAGAAAAAGTTCCTGAGTTACGATTAGCGCATCCGGGAAACCGCAGCATTAAAAATTTATTTTCCCAGCAATTTTCCGAGTGGTTCCCATCCTTCCATCCTGTCGGCGATTAATTTTAGTATGGCAGCAAAAGGAACAAACAGGATCATACCCGCAGCACCCCATAAAATTCCACCAATAACTATCACCGCAAGGGTAACCAACGTATTTAATTTTAACTGCTGACTCACAGCCCAGGGAAAAATTACATTGGCTTCGAGATATTGCACTACAGCAAAAATACCGATCACTCCCACCGGGTACCAAATGGAATTGAAGGTAATCCAGGCATACGTTATGGGTAGTAGCGAAGCAACAATAATCCCGATGTAAGGAATAAAAGTCATGATGGCGGTCATGAAACCAAACAGGAATGCATGTGGTATTCCCAGCAACAACAATCCTATTGAATTCAAAATTCCAACAGCAAAATAAACCACTGCCATTCCTTTTATAAAATTATAATACGTTTGAATGGATAAGCGAATCACTTCAGCAACTTTGCTACGTTGCGCTTCAGGAAATAAACTAAAAAGCACTTCCACCAGCAAATGCCGGTAATACAAAATCAAAAATGCATAAATTGGAATCAGCAACACCATAACCATATTAATCATCACCGACACCAACGTGGTTTCAATAAGTTGAAGCGTATTATTAGCAGTTTTGTTCAGCACATCGGCACCCCAGTAATTCACCTGTTCAACCGAAAATCCCAAATCCGTAACTAAAAAATTACGGAATGAAACAAGAAGCTCCGATATTTTAACACTCACATACGGCCACTCCCGTGTAAATTTGCTGAACTGGTTGTAAAGAAGATAAAACAATAGTCCGGCGACAACCAGCAATACCGAAATACTGATAGCGATCGCCAGCACCCTCCCAATCCCTTTCCGCTCCATAGCACCACAAACAGGCTGCAGAATAAAACTGATAAACAAAGCAAAACTAAGCGGCACAAACAACGGACTTCCCAGGTAAAGCAACACACAAAAAAACAGCACCGCTCCCGTGATGTAATAAAATTTACGAAGGCTAACCAATTGCTGATCTTCCATTAAGTCAATTTAACACACCGAAAGTACTTATTTTTTTCACCCCGTAAAAATCCCTAAATCATCTTATTGATATGATTATTATCATTCATTCCATAATAATTCCAACACCATCATTTACGCAAGTGATCTGTGGTATTCATCAAAAATGAAGCTGACCGCAACCGTTTTTGATTTTAAAACCAACATAAAGAATAGGAGTTTGATTGCAGCCCCGTTGCCATCAAACAAAAGCGAGCGTAGTCGAGCTTGATTTTTTTGTCATGGCGAGCGTAGTCGAGCTGGCGCGCCAAAATCCACTACCTTTACCCAATGAACCCCGAAAAAAAATACCTCACCACCTTCGAAGCCCTTCGCCTCATCAAATCGGGCGACCGCATTTTTGTTCACGGCAGTGCGGCAACGCCCACTTTCATGCTGGATGCGATGGCAGAAAACGCATCGTCGTGGAAAGATGTGGAAATTGTTTCGATAAGTGTATTCGGTGATCTTAAAATTGCTGCTCCGGAATTTTCCGAAAACTTCCGCATCAATTCGCTTTTTGTTTCAGCCGGCTTGCGCGAAGCCGTTAATGCAGGCCGTGCTGATTATCTGCCGGTTTTTTTAAGCGACATACCCGACTTGTTCCGTAACGGTGCGCTGGAACTGGATGTCGCAGTGGTGCAGGTTTCATTACCCGATGCGCATGGTTATGTTTCGTTGGGAACTTCGGTAGATATTGCCCGCGCTGCTGTTATCAACGCAAAAAAAGTGATCGCACATATCAATCCGCAGATGCCGCGCACACATGGCGATGGCATGATACACCTCAGTGCTATCGATGCCATTGTTTTTCACGATGCGCCCATTCACGAAATGCCGCCACACGGAACACCCAATGAATGTGAAATGAAAATCGGGAATCATATTGCAGGGCTTATCGAAGACGGCAGCACATTGCAAATGGGCATAGGAACAATTCCTGATGCTGTACTTGCCATGCTGGGAACTCACAAGGACCTTGGTGTGCATACTGAAATGTTTTCAGACGGCATTATTCCGCTAATTGAAAGTGGTGTCATCACCAATAAATTTAAACGAAAACATCCGGGTCGCACAGTAACAGGTTTTTGTACCGGTACACGAAAATTGTATGATTATGTGAATGACAATCCTGCTTTTGCATTTCTTGATATTGATTATGTAAACGATACCCATATCATTCGACAAAATCCGAAGGTGATTGCAATTAACAGCTGTATTGAAATTGATTTCACCGGACAGGTTTGTTCCGATTCAATTGGTACGTATCAGTATTCGGGTGTGGGCGGACAAATGGATTTTATGCGGGGTGCGGCGTTGTCGGATGGGGGCAAACCCATTATTGCATTACCTTCAAGAACAGGAAAAGGAATTCCGAGAATTGTTCCTGTGCTGAAACCGGGAGCAAGCGTAGTAACGACCCGCGCACATGTGCACTACGTGGTTACGGAATATGGTGTAGCTTACCTTTTCGGGAAAAACCTGCGTCAGCGCGCCCAAGCTCTTATCGGAATTGCCCATCCGGAAGACCGTGAAAACCTTGAAAAAAGTTTTTTTGAACGGTTTGGTGTGAAATAACCGGAATCCCCTCTTATTGAAAGCTTGGTTTTAAAAATCTTTTGTATGATTTAAATCATACTGCAAACATTTTTGCCTCTATATTTTTGCCAGCTGAACCATTTTCTTTCCTAACCGCCATGTACTTTAAAACTATATTCGAACCCTTCCGCATCAAGACTGTTGAGCCTATCAAAGTCAGTACTGAGAGTGAGCGGAAGCAATTTATTAAAAACGCGCATTACAATCCTTTTCTGCTTGACTCCGACCAGGTGATGATTGATTTTCTTACCGATAGCGGCACTTCCGCAATGAGCGCCGCCCAGTGGGGAGCCATGATGCAGGGAGATGAATCGTATGCTGGTGCCCGGAGCTGGAAAAAAATGCAGAAGGCGGTGCAGGAACTCACCGGTTTTGAACACATTCTTCCCACCCACCAGGGACGTGCCGGTGAGCGAATTTTATATAGTGTTGTGGGTGGTCCCGGAAAAATTTTTATCAGCAATACCCACTTCGATACTACCCGGGCTAACATAGAATATTCAGGCGCTCAGGCAATCGACATCCCTGTAAAGGAATCACTCGATACACAGAAAGAATTTCCTTTCAAAGGAAATATGGATATTGAAAAATTATCGGAACTCATCGCCACGCATGGCAGTCTTAATATTGGGGCTGTTATTCTTACCGTTACCAACAACAGTGGAGGTGGACAACCAGTGAGTATGGAAAACGCAAGAGCGGTAAGTGCCATCTGTAAAGCTAACGGCATCCTTTATATTCTTGATTCCTGCAGGGTTGCGGAAAATGCGTATTTCATAAAACACCGCGAAAATCATCCGGATAAATCATACAGGGAAATTGCAATGGAAATGTTCCGGCTTGCCGACGGAACCATAATGAGTGCAAAAAAAGACGCGCTAGTTAATATGGGAGGATTTCTCGCCTTGCGTGATGTGGCACTCGCCGACAAATGCAGGAACCTGCTTATCATCACCGAAGGTTTTACTACGTACGGTGGTTTGTCGGGGCGTGATATGGAAGCAATCGCTGTGGGGCTTGAAGAAGTTTTTGACCCGGCATATTTACATTATCGTATTCGCAGTACAGCATATTTAGGAGAACATCTTTCAAAATCCGGAGTGCCCGTAATGCTGCCTGTCGGTGGTCATGCCGTTTATATTGACGCCAGGAAAATGTACCCGCATATTCCCGTACATGAGTATCCCGGCCAGGCACTTGTTTGCGATTTATATGTTAAAGGTGGTATTCGTGCCGTGGAAATAGGCTCGCTGATGTTTGGAAAATATGATGAACAGGGTGAACTCATTCCCGCTTCCATGGACCTGGTTCGATTGGCGATCCCACGACGTGTATATACTCAGAGTCATATCGAATATGTACTGGAAGTGATGGATGAACTTATGAAACACCGCTCCACAACTCGCGGCTTTACCATCACCCGCCAAACAAAATTCCTGCGCCATTTTACTGCCTGGCTGGAACCCGTGGGGAAGTAAATCTGATGAAATCTTGCTGATTGCTTTCTTTTTCGATAATGCTATCTTTGTAAAGGTTCTTTAATCTTTATACATTTACTGGAACATCAATTGATTGTGCTTATAAAAAATAAAATCATTTTGCTCTCTGCTGCCCTGATTGGTACCTTATGTGGAGCCATCTATGGAGTAAAATAGTCTGAAACAAAGTGATTGCAAACAAAAGACTTAATATAATAAAATAGCATATAGATGATTTTTTTATACTGATACTTGAAATTTTCAATGAAAATTATAGTTAGCTTAATAATAATAACCATTAGTTATTCCAATATTTATTCTCAAAATAGAATAAATATATGGCAAACAAGTTTTGGTAGTCCTACCTACGGATTAGCAAATGAAATAAATTTTAATTCGGGATCAGCCGATACACTTGGGATAATTCGGGACATGAATTTTTTTTTATGTTCAGCTGGAATATGTGATACAAGTGGACAATTGCTTTTTTATACAAACGGTCAATATATTGGCAATAGAAATCATGATACCCTTTTAAATGGCTACAATTATAATCCTGGATATGCAACAGACATTTTTTATTGTAGTAGTGGTTTCTGTTCCG
>JBBQQQ010000039.1:0-18010 GCA_038215705.1 Bacteroidia bacterium | reverse complement strand
GCTGTTTTCGCTGCAAAAATCCTTCTTGCTTTTCCCGCTCTCCTTCCAGCGCCCGATAATTGCCTGGCGTTCCAGAGTCGTTGTGCCTTTCTTGGTAATTTTTTCGACGTTTGCTTCCATGTCCGGATTTTTATATCTTTAACCGGCAAAGAAAAATGATGCTGTTTAAGAAAACAATATGTGGTTCACCGGATGCTTACGGCTTACTTTGCGAGTACATTTACGGTACTCCGTTCGTTTAAGACTTCAATGACTACCGTGGTCTTGAAGTCCGCGCTGAACTTGGGCCATGTTTTTCTTTCCATAAACAGTTCAAATTATAGATTTTATCAGCTTAGCCGCCGGTCTGAAATTAGGGGGTAATTCTAGCCTCTTTTGATTTTCTTTTTCTCTTATACATTTTTATCAAAGGCTCTTCTATACCCTTGTACAGTATAATGCTTAGCAAAATAGTAGCTATCAATTCTAAAAGGAAATCGATAAACAAATATTTTATCATAAATCTCTGCCACACGCCATAATGAATCAAAAAAAAGGCATAGGAACTATTCCCCAATAGTAAAAAAAACTTTGATGAAAGGACGGTGTTAATTATAGTATTTTCATTTATTAATCCAAATAATAAAATTGAAACCCCTAGGGCAACTATTATGTTATGAACAAATATTCCAACAAATGAGATAGTAGGGATGAACGTAAGGAAAATTAAAGTTAATGTTAATAAAATTATACCAATATATGTGGCTTTCCATTTCATTATTGGAATAACTTTATTTTGGTTAATCCACATAGCTAGTTGCATTCCTGCATAAAATTCGAAACTTCTTCCAAAAAATGTAAGTAGCAACATAAATTTATAGTCGCCCCAAAATGGTTCACTATTAAAATAATTGCTCAAAATTGTAATCAAAAAACCAATAATAAGAAAAAGCAGAAACTGAGCATAGATATTTATTTTTTTTGAAATTAAGAGAAAAATTAGCGGAATTAATATATAAAAAGTGCATTCCACTGTCAGGGACCAGGTGTGAGCAAGAGGGTTAAATGCATATTTCTGGGAGAAGCCATGTAAAAAAGTAATATGAAGAAAGGAAAGATCAAAATTCATATTGTACCAACAGATATTTGCTAAGGCTACAATAAAATATAGAGGATATATTCTTATAAATCTATTGGTAAAATAATGAGAAATTCCGTCCTTGACAATTGAAATATTATCAAAATATCGGCTATAAATCAAAAAACCGCTAAGAACAAAAAAAATAGGGACACCAATCTGTAATTCAGAAATAAAATCATTTATAAAAGGATGAAAAGTTCTCGGCGCAAGATGAGTAATAAATACCATCAATGCAGCTATAAACCGTAATCCTGTTAAAGACTTATAATATTTCACAAAGTATTTTTATTATATTTTCCTAAACAGGTGACTATGGCTTTTAGATAAATCATAAATTATGGTCGCTATTTATTTACTTATCACAATATCGTAAAGGTCAACTGATAATTCATTTTTATAAGATGTTGTTAACTGAATCGTATTGATATCAATCATTGTAACATTTTTATTCTTGCCATCACACACAAGAGCATGATGACTTAAATAACCGCCACTAATATTTCGGTTTGTAACATATAATTTATTGTTAGGCTGGTCAATTGCTATTCCTCTTGAATCATCACAGGCCTTAATAGTTGCAATTGCAATGTTTGTTTGAGTGTTTTTGACATCTATTTCGCTTAATTTTGGAATATTCGGAACCCCCATACAACAAACAAAAATATGGCAAATTTTGGGAGAAAGCAATTTTCCCGGGGTTTGAACCTGTTGGAATTATTGAGTCAAATTGCCTCCACATCAATGTAAATCCAATGAGAAGCCAATAGCTGGCAATAGATAGAAAAAGAGGAAGAAAATTACTATTAGCCTTTTCACAATTTGAATATTCTGGATCTTTAGTTCCAAATGTACGAAAAAAAATAACAAATTATTAAATGCTAATAATATTGATATTCAACAAATTATAATTAATTCATGTCTTGATTACAAGTAACTTCTTGTTTAAAATAGTTGTGCCATTGGTGATTTGAATTACGTAGACCTTATCTAAAAAGTCCTATATTTACTTGAAAATCAATCCCTTCTCATGAACAAGCTTTACTTTTTGATTTTGTTTTTCCTTCCCCAATTTTCATCACACGCCCAGGTTACCATTGAGTGGCAAAACACCATTGGAGGGATTGGACCAGATGAACTATATTCCATTGCACAAACTTCGGATGGAGGCTACATTTGTGGAGGACTATCCTTAGCAGATTACTGGGTGGTGAAGTTGGATGCATTGGGTAATATCCAATGGCAAAACACCATTGGAGGGAGTAATATTGATTATTTATATTCTATTGCACAAACTTCGGATGGAGGCTACATGTGCGGGGACGTTCATATTCTAATATTTCAGGGGACAAAACCGAAAATTGCCAGGGAGGGTATGATTACTGGGTAGTGAAGCTAGACGGCTCAGGTAATATCCAGTGGCAAAACACCATTGGAGGAAGTGATTATGATGAGCTAAAATCTATTGCTCAAACGATAGACGGAGGCTATATTTTCGGGGGAATTTCCCACTCCAACATTTCAGGAGACAAAACAGAATATAGTCAGGGATGGGCTGATTTTTGGGTAGTAAAACTAGACGGATCAGGTAATATTCAGTGGCAAAACACCATTGGTGGTAATCATTTTGACTTTTTACATTCTATGTCAAACGGCGGATGGGGGTTACATCTGTGGAGGAATGTCAATTTCTAATATTTCAGGTGATAAAACAGAAAAATGCCAGGGAGGGTATGATTACTGGGTGGTGAAACTTACCGAAAATTTTAATTTAATTGAAGGAAAAGCATTTGCTGACCTTAACAGCAACAACCTGCAAGATACTGGTGAGCCCGCGCTGAAGGGAATAACTTTAGTAGAGTCATATGCAGGGAGTTTAGGATTTTCCAATCAGAATGGAAACTTCGATGTCGTTGTTATGGATTCAGGAAACTTTACTGTTGCACCTTTATTATTGCTACACTATAGTATTGTGCCTGCAAGTCATAATGCATATTTTCCTTCAATGCAGTTGACCGATTCCCTCAACGATTTTGCATTTCAACCAACAGGCGTAATTAACGATCTTGCAATTAACATCACGCCAACCTCACCATTCCGTCCCGGCTTCAATGCACATTATAATCTTCATTATCGAAACGTGGGAACAACTTCACTTACGGGTACCGTTATATTTTATCCCGATACGCAAGTTACGTTTGTTTCATCATCAGTTACTCCTTCCTTTATTTCTGCAGATTCTATTATGTGGCAAACGTCGCTTTTAAATCTGTTTGATGCTGGTGATATTTTGGTGAGGGTAAATGTAAACCAGGGAACTCCCATTGGTACCCTAGTCAATTCCAGCGCTAAGATTGAACCCGTACCCGGTGATGCCACCCCGGTTAATAACTATGCATGGTGGGAAGTATTTGTCACCGGCTCCTTTGATCCCAATGATATTTTGGTGAACCGCGCTGCCATCACTACCACGGAACTGTTATCACCGCCTTATATTGAATACATCATCCGTTTTCAGAATACAGGAACCGACACTGCTTTTAATGCAAAGCTTTTAAATCCCCTTGACACAGCAAAGTTGCAACTGAATACTTTTGAATTGATGTCGGCCTCTCATCCTGTAAACATTACCTGGAAAGCGTGGGAGCGCAACATGGAATTTCAATTCAACAACATCCTGCTTCCCGATTCCAATATCAATGAACCAATGAGTCATGGTTATGTACGCTATAGAATCAAGCCAAAATCAACGCTTGCCGCAGGTGATACAATTGGAAATAACGCTTTCATTTATTTTGACTTTAACAATCCTGTAGCAACAAACACAGCCATTACGGAAATTGTTTTGCCAACTTTCCTGTCTTCTTTAAAAGATGAATTTAATTTCTCGATTTTTCCCAACCCTGCAACTAGCGATGTTACCGTTTCTTTCCTGCTGAAACAGGATACAGAAGTTGAGATAAAACTTTACAATGCATTGGCCCAGGTTGAAACAACAACAACCAAAACTTTTTCACCCGGCAACATCGAATTCCATATTTCAACATCCGACTTGACCGAAGGTATTTATTATATAAAGTTTTTTGTTGAGGGAAGTGTTGCGGTGAGGAAGATGGTGAAGATGTAGTTCGTTGTCAACTATGGGACGTGAAGTTTCGCTCTGGCGTGATACACCCCCACAAACGTGATGTGCGATGTTTTTCACCTCTTATTAACAACTGGATAACTTAATTTGCACGTTATTATAAAGTGTTTGACTAATTTATTTTTTCTCCATTAGCCAATTTTCTAATCAGTTCATAAATAACTTTTTCATCACCTGGAGCAAAAGAACTTTTTTGCCAAACAATGTTACCCGTGTTATCTAATAAAAGATTGAAAGGGCAGTAGCTGAAACCAATTGCACGTTTAAAATCCTGGTTGATGTCGGAATAAGTTTCAAATTTCCATTCTCTCGAATCAACTACCAGTGAAACCTGATTTGCAGTTCGTGAATTGTCAATTGAAATGGCAATAATTTTTACGCCAGTTTCTTTTTGCAAGTCCTCATAATTTTCTGCTAAAGCATCAAGTTCGGTTAATGAGGATTTGCAGGTGGTCTCCCACACAACAATTAGAATGGGTCTGCCATTGTTTGAAATGCTATTTGTGTCGAATTTTTTTCCGTCTAAGGTTTTTATCGTAACGGAAGGAATTGTTCTTTCCTGAAATTGGGCAGTTGCTGTGAATGTGTTTAATGTTAAAATAGTACTAATTGTAAATAATACAACAAGGGTTTTAACTTGATCTTTCATTTCATTCGTTTGTAAGCCTCCGCAGAAGCACATATTGCATTTAGTTTAATCAACGTTTTTCATTGCCAAGTAAAGATAACAAAATCAGGCAATTGAAACAACTATTAATAGAGCCTATTCCCGAGAGGAAAGTCCGGGACTTATTACGCGGTGTAAGCGAAGCGGCAACACCATAATGGAGTTTTGAAGGAAGGAATTAATTACTGCAATTTTTTCAGTTGGGCTACTCCAAGCAAAAAGAAAAAGCCTCCGGTTATTAGACCAGTTAAAATTTTAGTATGACATATGAAACAGTAACTATAGGCAAGTCTTTGAATATGGTTCAAAACTCATTCCGGTTCTGGGATCAACATTTAAAAACCAAAGAATACATTCACTGAATTTTTTCTTATTCTCCTCCTCCAACACGTTTTTGCTCCGATTCACTTCCTGTAGTTCGCTGTCGCGTACTTTTCATTTGCTTATTTCCAAATCGCCAGGTTAATGAAGCGCGAAACTGCTGGCTTTCCCAGTTGCCATTAACACGTTCAACAATTCCGCCATAGGTGTTATAGCTGTCCCATGGTGCCGTATATAAAATATCGGTGTAGGCCAGCTTAAGTGTTGCCTGTTCATTAAATAATTTTTTCTGAAGGCCTATATCCAGTGAACCTTGTTGTTTGGTCCGGAAGGAACCGCCCCAAACACCTCCGGAATTATACCAACCTGAAACTTCGAATGTAAATCCGTAAAGTAACTTAAAAGTATTTTGGGCATACAGGTTAAAGGAAGTAAAATTGGTGTTGATGGTTTTGGTTCCCCCGAAATCAGCCTTATAAGCCTGATTGGTAACTCCTGTATTAAGGTAAATACCAAACCATTTAAATGGCTGAAGGGAAGTGCTGATAGTAGCACTCAACACATCTTCAGTAGCCAGGTTTTTTGAGGTCAGCACACTTCGGCCACCGCCCAATGTGTCTACAATTTCTGCAAAGAAATCGGTTGTGTGACTGTAACCTATACTGGTGGTTGTGGTATATTTGTAAGTGTGCGACAATTCAATTTTATCAGAATACTGTGGGTTCAAAAATGGGTTTCCTTTACGGAAGCTAAGTTCATCCAACTTATATTCAAAAGGATTCAGCTCCTGATAATTCGGGCGGTCGATGCGGGAACTGTATACCAAGGCAACAGAGTGATTCGTGTTCGGATTATAGGTTAAACCTGCGCTTGGAAAGAAGTCGTTGTACTTTCTCTTTACGTTTTTATCCTGTGTTTGGGTATCGCCTTTCAGGTCGCCTTCACTGATGGTATTTTCCATGCGAACGCCTGCCTGAAAATCGAATTTTTTAATGGTCCGCTGATAGTTCAGATACACAGCATAAACGTTTTCATTGTAAACGAAATGATTGCTCCTGCTGTTATCAAGTGTTTCGGTATCGTCGACGATATTATAAAAATTAAATTCGTTATCGGTTTCTACTATCGATGCTTTAATACCAAATCCCAGTTTCCCTTTAAAAAGTTTTTGTGAGTAATCGGATTTAAATGTAATTATATTAATTGCAGTTGGTGCGATGGAACGAAAATAGCTTGAAGAGAGGGGAGTAATAAAATCGGCCAAAACGTATTCGTTAGGAACATAACTGTTTCGATCGCTATCATAATAACCATAGTCAAGATCTGTTGTCAGCTCATGACCAAGTGTATCTTTAAACTGGTGATTGAGATTAACATTAAAGTTATTCCCGATATTTTCATACGTTTGATCCGATTTAAGAATACTATCCACCTGGAAAGTTTCGAAATCATGAATATAATTCCGATTAGTAGATTTTCCCTCTGCATCGTGGATATTTCCATTGACCATCAATCCGAAAGTGTTTTTTTTGTTCAGCGTGTAATCCACTCCCGCTTTGTAATTATGATTAATAAAAGTACGTTTGGAAATAGATGACTGATCAAAAATATAAGGGCGCTGCTCACGGTAAAGATAAAATTCATTCCCGCGGTCGCCCCAGCTGTTGCTATAAGTACTGTAAAGATTAAATTTTGGCGAACGGTTATTCAGCGAAAGGGAAGTATTGTATTTCGAATATTTTCCAATGGCGTAACCTGCAGTGACCGAACCATTAGTTCCAAAATTTTTATTCTTTTTCAGCTTAATATTTACGATACCTGCTGTGCCTTCTGCATCATATTTAGATGATGGGTTAGAAATGAGTTCGATGGCTTCTACATCGGTACTCTGCATACTCTTCAGGTAATCAGCAAGCTCTGCATCCGATAGTCTTGCCGGGCGACCATCAATCTGCACCGTTACACCACCGCGACCTTTGAGCGTAATGTTATCGTTATTATCCACCACTACTCCCGGAGCTTTCTGCAACAGCTCATAGGCAGTGCTTCCGGTAGAGTTTACGCTGTTCTCCACATTAAAAACCGTTTTGTCGGCTTTCACTTCTACCATGGGACGAATGCCACTGATTTCAGCGCTTTTTAAAATAATGGATGAAACTTCCATAGTTATTTCGTTCATGGTTTTAGTGCCGGTGCCGTCAAATGAAAACACAGTCCCTTGGTAGGCATTATATCCCAGGAAACTGGTTTTTAAATAATAAGTTCCAGCTTTTACATTTTCAAGGAAATAAATTCCTTTAGTATCTGCAACGCTGACCTTTGCCAATGTGGAATCTTTCGCATTACGCAATTCCGCAACAGCTCCGGTTAGCAGTTCGTTATTAGCCCCTGAGATTTTGCCTGTTATGGATCCGCTTTGTGCGTTGGCATAATTAATAACCGTAACGAGCAATACAATAATTGAATTAATTTTCCTGACTAAAGAAATCATGATTTTGAATTTGGGGTAAAATTAAAAAAATTCCCGGTGTTAATGAAACTTCACCTGATGGTCACTGTTTTCCTTATTCCGGATGCTTTACCCGAAAAGACTTGTAAACAATGGGTTTCAGGAACACTAGAAAATTCCTTTAGCGCTATTTGTAAAATAAAACCACCCAATGATGTGATTGAATAAAAATTTATCAATCCACCTGAATATGATGTATTAAAAAGATGAAATCAATTATTTATTCGGATACATTTTTCTTAAAACGGTAGCTTACAGCAATACCAATAACACGGTTTTGAACTTTAGTATTGTCGTCCGTGAAACTTGAAATATTTGCCAGCCCGTAAGAATATGACAGTCCGATACGGAACTTATTCAGATCAACTCCTGCGCCGGCCGTTAATCCATAATCGAGTCGTTTAATAAAATCTTCCGTTTTGTCATTACCCCATTTTACATCATCCGAAGTTGTTTCGGTTTCACCGAATATAGTAAATTCATCCTTGAATCGTCCATAAATTCCATAACCTAAATAAGGTCCGAAGGTGCCGAAGAGATTTTGTTTCCCAACCTTACACGTTCCTGTAAGTTGAATGGGAACTTCTACGTACAATAACTCCAAACGACCTTTATATTCGTACGAGGGTCCGAAGCCACTTTCAATATCTTCCTTTATGCGATACCCTTTTGTAGAAAAAATCAGACCTGTTTCAATTGCCAACCGTTCAGAGAGCGGGAACTCGGCCATAGCACCCAACTGGTAGCCATGCTTGAGTTTCTGATCAAATAAACTGTCAGGTCCATCACTTTCAGAATGCAGATTTGCAAAGGTAAGTCCTGCCTTTATACTGAACGTTTGTGCCGTACCCGTTAAGGTAGTTGCTAAGAGTCCTATAACTGCAATGATAACCGGTAATTTTTTCATAAAGGCTTTGATTAACAGGGGCGAATATACGTTTAATTATAAAGGCTGTTCAAATGTAGAAAAATAAGTACGCGGGATTACTTCAGGCTAATTACCTTAACACAATTAATTTGAGTGGAATGTTTAATTTCCAAAAGGTAGATGCCATTTTCGACTTTAATGTTATTCAGCTTAAGATGGGAATTGGTTGTTTCAGCTGTTGCCAAAACTCTTCCTGAAACATCTCTTAGCGAAACTACAACACGCTTTGCAGCAGGGTTCTGAAATTTAACATAAAGTGATTCGGAAAAGGGATTCGGAAAAACAGCAGCCTGAAAGCTGTTTTCATTTTCGCTTACTCCGAGAAAATCAACAATTGGAGTTTGCATTGTATTTGTAGCTATCGGGAGATTGAAATCAAAATAATTATATGCAGTATTTTCAATGATAACGCCTGGAACCAGGGTGGTTTTAGGTTTGATCTTATATTTTACAAATCCGTGGCTTAACAATTCGTTGACATTGGAATCGGGCAATAAAATATTTGTAAATCTGAATTCCATCAGGTTTCCGGGATACAAAGTAAAATGGTAAGGGTGACTTGATGCGATCAGCCGCAATGATCCTACATCCAGCAATCCCGAAAGCGTATCCAGGATTATTATATTGAATGCGGTATCGTTTCCTGTATTTTGGAAATTTAAAGTGTATGTTAAATCAATTCCTGCTGTAGTTTGTTCATCCGTAATTGCACCGGCAGGATGAACTTCTTTCGAATTAGGATCATAACTCCCTGTGGCTAAAACGCGAGCCGTGTCAAAATTGTTTGCAGGGAAATCATCCCCGGTAAGGGGCGTAATGCTTGCAGTTGATAAAAGTGTATCATTTATCTGAACACTAGTAGCAACCAGCACTACTAAATTAATATTAACCGACTGAAAAGGATTCAACGAATTATATTGCCACTGAATGATTTGTCCATTAACAAGACTTGGAGCCACTGAAGCGCTAATAAAAGTTGCCGATGTATCGAGTACAACCTGGATGAGTCCTGATTGAGGAGCGTAACCGTTGTTGGTATAAGTAATATTATAACTAAAGTTCATACCTGGTCGTGCAGGTCCGTTTGGAGTAAGATACACAGCCATATCCCTGGCGCTGGTATCAATGGCAAGCGCAAAAGTGTTTAGTGTATCCACTTGATTAGCACCAGAAAAATTTGCGGAGTGCATTAAAGGAATAGGTGCGTTTAAAAAGGAGGGTGGGGAAGGAATAGAAATATCATAATTCCCCGAGGGCACATAAGCCCCGAAATTCCCGAGATTATCGGTCGACAGGAAATAGTTTCCGGGTGCAATTTCCGTGATGACATTTTGCATTCCATTTTCAGCCGGGTCCCAAACAGAGTTGTTATTCAAATCCAAAAACGCATTGCCGGTAATGCGGTTCAATCCAGGATCCATTGAATAATAGGAGAGGCAAAATTCGTTTCCGCTTCCGGCGGGAGCAACAATCGTAATTCCAGGTCCTATCTGAATGTCACCGGGCGCCCATAGCCGGCTGGCAAAATAAAAATGAGTGGAATCAGTAACTAACGTTTTAGGGTAGGTGTTGCTTTCCGGAAAACGAAAGACAAATACACAGGTGCCGGAAGTATCAAGTTGTACCATATATTGACCCGTAGTAGCAAATCCATTTGCCGGTAATTGCGGTAAGCCTAAACTATTTCCTGCTATGCTGGCGGGAAGATACATATCAAAATTTAGCTTGTTCTGCTTATCAAAGTAGGGATTGGTTGATAACGCTCCGCTCATACTGCTTGTAGCGGTTAGTGTTTTTACCCAGAGGTGATCGCCGGAAGGCGTATATTTTGACAAGTAATAAGAACCGAAATTTGTTGGCGTATAAATCATGGCTACGTTTGCAGAAGGATCTACATCTGTATCATTATCATAGGTGCCACTGAGATACAACGCATTTGAATTGTCGGTAATAATATTAAAATCTATGGATCCCGGAAATTCATGGGCATATACGAAATCAAGGTTACTATCTAGTTTTATCAAAAACCATTCATTGGGGTCGGGAAGCATAATGGATCCTGTTAAATAATAAGTTCCCGGTCCGGGATCCATGTCAAAAGTGCCTTCGAACAAACCACCCACATACACATTATCACCGGCATCAACAGCTAATCGTATCAGATAAAAAAAATCGGATGACCCGCCACCATTTGTCTGGAATTGTTTAGCTGTCAAAAAATTTCCGGACGAGTCAAATTTTGCAAGAAAACCGTCATACCATGCAGTTGTACTAACGGTATAGGTTCCTGATCCCGGATCAAGATCATGAGTTCCATAGTCATAAGTACCTGCAATGATAAGAGAATTATCACTCAATGTTTTCATCCAATTAATTGACATTTCCGTCGTATAAACATTTCCCCATAAATAATTTCCCATAGCATCAAATTTTACGAATGCCATGTCGCCGGTAAAAAGAATAAGTTCCCCTACGCCCGGAGCAGGATCAAGGTCAAAGGTGCCACTTCCCCGAAACGAAAAATAGAAATTTCCATCATTATCATTTTCCATCCAGAGGCTACTATTTGCAGATATTCCATTATAAGAAAGCGGGCGTCCAAAAACAAGGTTACCTGAAGGGGTATACCGGGCAAAAAAGTTCGTAATTCCGACTGTAACCACAGCTGGGCCGGGGTCAATATCGCCTCCGTTATTATAACCATGCACCAACACATCCCCATTATCATAATCCAGCATTTGATAGATACTACCATTTGTAGCGCCTGAATTGTTAAAATGCCATTGCAGGTTAACCTGTGAATATCCCACGGTAATACAGGATAATAAAATTATTAAGAGAGCGGCTTTTTTCATTAACCTGAGTTATTCTCATAAAAGTAAACTAAATTACTGCTGCTGCAACAAATAAATTAAAAAACTATCCCTTCCTCACTGAAAAAAAATTATTGCAACACTTCCGCTCTCACATCCCATTGTATTCAGCAACTGGATAATAGTACTATTTCAAATGGAATTGCCCTCAATTCTTAATATGCGATCGCAATCATCCAGATCAAAATTAATCGTGCAAGAGGGGAATTGCGAAATCAGCATCCCGGTAATGCGTAAAGCGTGGTTTTCGCCCTGAACATTCGTTTTACCTGCAGATTTATTTGAATGCCTGTACTTAGTTCAACTCGTAGTATATACAAAGAGTTGCGCAGATCGAATTTATTTTTCGGAATGTTATATGATTTTATAAAACCCTTAACATTCAAAGGCAAGTAATTAATACGTAAAAGTTAATCCTGCACCGATACCCATATCACTATCATAATGCGAGGAAACAGAAATATACTTTGTTGCTATATAACGGAACCCTGCCATATATTCTTTATCCGTATTTATCATCCAGTTAAAGCGCAAACGAGGAGCGATAGAAATATCTTCCCGTGATAATTGAAAGCGGAATTTTCCTTCGCCGTCAACCCTTGCATCTGCAATTACCAACATTGGTAATGTGTATGCTATACCTGCAATTACGGTTTGGCGATCATTTTTATTACTTACCTGTCCAAACCAATTTAGTTCTTCATCACCGAAAATATTTTTTGGACTGCCTTCCAGATCAAAAAAGTTTTTTGGTAGATTGCCTTCTTTTTTAAAATGATAATCGAAACCCACATAAGGAAACCACCATTGCATTCTGCCAACATATCTTCCTAACATAGTTTCGCTTTCATAGCCGTGTTCATCGTGATAGCCTAAATGCCACATTGTACTCAGTTTCCACCTTGTTTGAGAGAGCATAAATTCCCCATCAATTCCGTTACTTTCTATGCCGAGCCTGCCCATAGCATGAAATCTTCTATCATCTGAATTTAAACCCCGCTTTGCTACTTTAACATCAGTGATATCAGGATTAGCCGGTGAATTTTCGTAGCTGAAAACTCTTCCCATGCCGCTCATCATGTGATATAAAATATGACAATGAAAAAACCAGTCTCCACCGGGTTCACTGGCAAAAAATTCAATCGTATCACGTTCCATCGGCATAATGTCAACGATGTTTTTCATGGGAGCATATTCTCCTTGTCCGTTTAATAATCTGAAGTCATGACCATGCAGGTGCATTGGATGCCGCATCATGCTATTATTGAATAAAACTATTCTTAGCCGTTCGCCTTTTTTTATCAAAATTTTATCGCTTTCAGAAACGACTTTATTGTTAAGGCTCCATACATAACGGTTCATGTTTCCTGTTAAATCAAACTGCAAATCTTTCCAGGGACCCTCAGGTAAGGTTGTTTTTTCAGTTGCTTTAAGCATAGTATAATTAAGCGTAATTATATCACCATTCTCAGCCTCCATATTCATTCCCTGCATGTTGTGGTTAGGCATTTGCATATTGTGCATATCATGGTTCTTCTTATCCATAGGCACAGTATCTTTATCCATGTCCTTCATTTCCATCATTTCCATTTCCTTCATTGGATTTTCTTCTCCAGTAATTTCGGGATACATTACGGTGTTCATATCCATTACCTGATTAGTCATTAACATTCCTTCCATTTCTATCATATTTCCGCTCATGTCCATCATCTCATTCATCATTTTCATTCCTGCAAAATATTTTAGCTTAGGTAATTTTGTTGCATGCATTTTTTCTCCGCTGCCAAGCCACAACGAGGCTGAACCGGTGCGGTCTTCGGGAGTTACTAAAAATTCGTAACTCTTATTCTCAGGAATTGTTACCACCACATCATAGGTTTCGGATACGGCAATAATCAATCTGTCTACCTCAACCGGTTCCACATCATTACCATCTGTTGCGATTACTATTATTTTTCCTCCAGCATAACTTAGCCAAAAATAATCTGATGCGCCTCCGTTGGCTATCCGTAATCTAACCTTATCGCCTGCTTTAAATTCTGGATGTTCATTTTGGTTTTTGCCATTGATTAAAAAATTGTCATAGTACACATCGCTTACATCCATAGCGTTCATGCGTTTCCATTCATTAATGACTTTGGTTTTAAAATGTCCTGCTCTGATAGCTTCACAATAGCTTTGGGTAGCATGTTTTTTTATGGCAAACCAATCAGTCGCACTTCTGAGGCTACGGTGAACTTCCTCCGGTCTCATATCCGTCCATTCGCTTAGCACTATCGGTATGGTTGGAATACTCCATTCTATTCTTTTATTCATAATGAAAGTACCATACATGCCAATTTGTTCCTGCAATTTGCTATGGCTGTGATACCAATGTGTGCCATGTTGAATAATAGGATACTTATAGAGGTATGTTGAATGAGGCTTAATTGGCATTTGTGTTAGAAATGGAACACCATCCATGCGGTTGGGCAGAAACAAACCATGCCAGTGAAGTGATGTTGTTTCATTCAATTCGTTGTGTACATAAATTTCTGCTGTATCACCTTCTGTAAACGTAAGCGTTGGCATCGGTATCTGGCCATTTACAGCAATAGCTCTTTTAGCTTTTTTTCCAAATGTCACGATAGTATCCCTGATGTATAAATCGTAGCGAACAGTACGGGGAGGCACTGAAGTTTCAATAAATTTATATCCCATTGTTTGATCAATGGGGTTATTATCTATTTGCATACTCATGCTATTCATTTCCATACTATCCATATCCATCGGTTTAACCTTATGCATATCATGAGTGGAGCCCGTTTTCACATACCCCGTATCCCCCGCTTGGTTCTTATCCGTATGTGTTTTCTCGTGTCCTTTATGAGTAGCTTTTGATTTCACTTTAATTGTTTTCTTCTCTAATTTCATTCCGCACTTTGGACAATTGCCGGGCTTAGCAGAAAGGATTTCAGGATGCATGGGACAGGTATAGTAGGTAGAGTCCTTTTGTATGTTTTCAGTCGTATTCATTCCCGGCGCATTTTTCATGTTTTGCGAAAAGACATATGAAGATGCAAAGACCAGGGTGAAGATGATGATTGATTTTATCATTGGAAAAATTATTTTAAGTGAGATGATGAAGGATTTGTCTCAAATCCAACTTACTGATTTGTGATAAACAATTTGAGTGATTGGGAAATTTGATTGGATGAAATATTTAATAGGTAACAACCGGAACCAATATCATTCAATGAAAGTTTAATCTCATCGGTTGCATTTTTAAAATTCCAGTGCTTAATTTTTCTTCCTGATAAATCGCTCAGAGATATAGTTATTTTATCATTAAATGAATTTCTAAACTTAATAGTTACAAAATCACTTGATGGATTAGGATAAACCAAAAAATGAGTTGTCGATAAATAATTTTCATCAATACCGGTCGGGATGTTGCTGATGTGCAAACTATCAATGTAAAGATTGTTACCACCATCCGTAACATTTACAATTTTAATCTTTACATTATTATAAATGATGTAAGGGGTAAGATTAATATTGGCAAGTTTCCAAATGGTATTTGAATCGGGAATGTAAGGCGTAATTTGCGTGGGCCCAGTTGCTAATGCAGCACCTGACCGTGTAAACAGTTGTGTGTAATTTACTCCGCAATCTGTTGAGATAAGAACAAATAATTCATCGGTATAATTCGGGTCACTGCGCGCCCAGGCCCAACGGAAAAACAAACGCGGATTTGCTCCTAACGTGGTCATATCAAAAGTAGGCAGCAGCATCGCATCACTTTGTCCATAATTTATATTGATGAGGTTATTGATTTTTGCGGAAGCCATACCGGAGAAGTGAACTGCAACCGTATCGCGCTCCCAAGTAATTCCGTTATCTGGATTGTCAATGGCAATTCCGTTTGCAGGAAAAATAGAGTCTTCAAAATTTTCCATGTATGGCAATGCAATTCCAACAGGCGGGTTGTTTACTTGTATATAATTTGCAATCGTAATGCTGTCGCTGCCAACTGCATTTGTTGTAATGAGTGTTACTTCATAAGCGCCTGGTGTATTATAAGTAACGGTAACATTAGCAGTGGTGGCTGATGCAGGTGTGCCTCCCGGAAAATACCATTGATACGTAAGCGGGTTGTTTTGAGATATATTGGAGAATAAAAGAGAATTGCCTGTGCATATATTCTGGCTATTGGAAGTAAAAGCGGCAATCACATTGCACGGTCCATTTACATAACCTGAATCACATCCTGTAGCAGTTACGTTTGCAACAGACCAAATATTTGTGCGAATAGTATCAAGCGTTGCCTGCATTCGTAACTTTTGCCCGAGTGTAAACATGTTCTTACAGGCATCATTGCTGTAGTCCATATAATTTTGAACCTGATCATTTACATCCGGAGAATCTATGGAGCACGAGTTAATAGTCGGACATCCGAAATTCGGATTTGCAGTTGGCGGGGTATCGCAAACATAATCGCCATCAGCGCATGTATCAACACCACAACCTCCGTTAAACGTATGATACAAACCAAACCAATGACCGATTTCATGCGACATGGTTCTGCCGAGAGATGCAGATGCAGTGCCTGTTCTTCCAAAATAATTATGAATGCAAACCACTCCATCATCTGATGCAGGTCCATTGGGATAGGATGAATAACCTATCACATTTCCTGCAATGGTTTTAACAACATAAATATTCAGATAGCGTGTATTGTCCCAATAACTTAAACCCGAAAGTTGTGCACGTTGAAAACTCTGATGATTAGTAAGCATGGATTGCACTCTTACAATTCCATTTGTGCATTTTCCGTTTGGGTCAATTTTAGCAAGACAAAATTCTATTTCAGTATCAACCCCGTTTCCAAAACCATTTGTCCCTGCTTTTCTTCGATAGTCTTCATTCAGCACATCAATCTGACTTTGGATTTGCGAATCTGAAATATTCTCCACTCCCCCATTATGTATAACATGCACCACAACAGGAAGCACTTTGTGAAAAGAAGTTGTTCTTAAACTGTTTGAAATAATAGTATTCAGTAATTTTTTTTTAATTAATTTTTCCGCATCATTTACTGCATGACTGTTTCTATAAATAATTGAATCAAACAAACAGGGATTTGTTGTTTGAGCAAAAGAGATATTTCTAAGTGCAAACAATAACAGACATAAAAATAAAGTATGGTTTATTTTTAGTTTGGCAATGTGTTTATCAATTGTTTTCATTTTGTATTACTCGATGATGATGAATGTAATTGAATTGGGCAATAGATATGCTTTTGATATTTATGTTAACTCAATTTTCAGTTAGTTAAGTCCGAACAGTGCCATCCCAAATTTACTACTATGTATGAATTCCCTCATGAAGGCTCAGCTGAGCACTTTCATATTTGGATTGCTAAAGTCAAAAACTACAACCAGCTCAACTCTAAACAAAGATATCGAATAGAAGCCTTACTTCAAAATGAAGTGACCCAGGAGGAAATTGCCAAAATAATATGAAATCAAGCAATTAGCCAGTGATACGTTACAGTTTGAAAAATACATTCTATAATTTATCTCTCAACCAGCAAAAATGGAAAGGAAAAATTGTCTTGTTTGTTAGACAATATACAAATGGATAGGGTCATTTAAAGCCATAATAAAAGGTAGATTACTAGTGTTGGAATGCTCCACACGCACCTGGCTCACAGTCGTCAGCAGAGGAATCATCTTAAATAGAACCGACATCGATAAACAACATTAAATAGTCAGCAGACGAAATCGATTAGGAAAAAGGGGAGTTTTTTTGATGTGAGTTAAAAAACACCTGACTTCAGATTTTTTGGAGGCATTAATATACAACTATTTGTTGTACAACATATTAACTCTGTTAATTGCCTATGTGCAGGTTCAGCTATAAGTTGAACCTTATCATAAAGGTTGTCCGGAACTCCAGGTCAGCTAGCTAATCCCTGGTTGCTTATAGAAGTTCTTTAGTAATAGCACCGAAACCCTTCAATGTTTGTTGAATGGTGCTTGCATCAATTTTAACTGTAACGTTTTGTGCAGGTGTGAAATTTGCCAGGAAAAACCTTAGATAGAGTATTTTAATTGCTTTTTCATATTGAATTATTTTGGAAAACTAAATTATAAATAGAAAAAACGTTACTAAAAATATAGTCTATTTTATTCTTCACCAAAATATTTATTTAATTATTGATAATAATTTTTTGAATTTTAATTCTTACTTTGTTTGATAATGCTTCAATAAAATAAATCCCGTTGGGAAAATCTTTGGAAGAAATTTCTGTCTGCCCTGAAACATTTTTCTTTTCAAAAATATTTCTTCCCGTCAAGTCAGTAATTATTAAATCAAAATTCTCATGTGCAAATTCAACAGTAAAAATTTCTTGTGCAGGATTTGGATAAACTTTCAGATTTGTCAATAAGTTTGAAACATTCGGAA
>JBBQQQ010000038.1:0-27417 GCA_038215705.1 Bacteroidia bacterium | reverse complement strand
CAGGTTCATGTTGTACATATTGTACATGCTATCGGGGTAGGGATAATTAAAAACGATTTGATTATCATAGGCGCAGCTAAAGTATATTTTTCCATCGGGCCCCCGTTTTAAATCGCCGCCGGTGTATTTAGGATAAGGAGTTGACCAGATGGTATCTCTTGTTGCCTGCGGGTTCAAATCGTTCAGGTTGTACTGGTACAAATAAGAAATTGTATCACTGGTTGAAATATAGAGCAAATCACCGGAAGGAGAAAACTCACTGCCCCAGGTATTGTAAAATAATGAAGTACCCTGTGGGTTGATGGTTCTGGCGTTAGCAATAACCCCGGTGCAGCGATCAAAATCGTAAACTTCAATTAAATCGCCATAATTTGTAAAAAGCATTTTAGTGCCATCGGGTGAAAAACTCAGTTTAGCTAAGCCTGTTGAATTTTGGGATCCAACACTTTGTACATTGACACTGCCGATTCCAGAAGGAGATATCAGATAGGAATAATAATCATTATTTGAACCACCCGGGAATTGTGATTTTCTAAAAACAACCCACCAATCCCTTCCGTTCCCATGTTTTACCGCACTCAGGCAATCAACTTGTTTGAAGGATTGTAATGGCACATTCTTGTTTATTATTTCTCCGAGTCCATTGTTCTTGGATAAATCAATAACAGAATAATATAGACCCGGCAAACTAGAACCTGTAACTCCGCAAGTAAAAATATAATAAATTGAATCACTATTTGGATTTGGCAGAATAATCAGTTCATGATACCATCCTTCACCTACTATGTTGTTTCCATTTTGCATCAATTGATGCAGTTTATTATAAACCAATGTAGAGTTTCCAGATAAACCTGCTCTTGTATAAGCATAAAAAAGTAATTGCCCGCCAGTATCTGCAATTGAAACACAACTACCCCTGGTATCAAGTGAAGTTGGTATTGGTACAACTAAACCATTATTAAAGTCTATCCCTGGTGAAAGTTTATTTCTTTAAATTGCACTTATTGGTTGAACATGGCGATTAATTAATTAACGAACTATAGAAAAATTCCCTGACTTAATATGTTCATTTGAGAAAATTCGGTAATTATAGTAACTATGTAAAAGTCGGATTAAATAACTTACGGCTATATATATTTCATGAATTACCATTAAAAATTCCATTTAATTGTTGAGCGAAACAGATTAAGCGGTATTGATGACTGTGTAATTTTTATTGAATAATTCATCAATATAAATTCAACCAATCTATAGTGAATTTTTATAATTTCCACTTAGGTTAAACCAATAATTAATTGGTTAAATTTGCAATGTATGGATGATGATATGGCGCTTTCTAATCCGATAATA
Organism: Bacteroidia bacterium; assembly: GCA_038215705.1. Classification (GTDB taxonomy): domain Bacteria; phylum Bacteroidota; class Bacteroidia; order AKYH767-A; family OLB10; genus JADKJB01. Next base: position 26,067 of record JBBQQQ010000038.1, on the reverse strand, counting down.
GCAATTGATGGCTATTCCTCATGCGGGAAGAGTACGGTGGCTAAAGCCATTGCCAAAGTGCTTAATATCCGGTATATTGATTCCGGCGCCATGTACAGGGCTGTGACCTTATATTTTTTGGAGAACAACATACCCTTTGCACAGGCAGGTGAACCCTATTCCTACAATTACAAGCCTGTTTTGGACCAGATTCACATTACTTTTCATGTTAATGAATCAACAGGCCTTTCAGAATTATTTTTGAATAACAGGAAGGTTCAGCAGGAAATCCGATCAATGGTTGTGTCGGAAAACGTAAGTCATGTAAGTGCCATCAAGGAAGTGCGTGTGCGGATGGTGGATCTGCAGCAGCACATGCGACATAACGGTGGACTGGTAATGGACGGGAGGGATATTGGAACTACGGTTTTTCCGGATTCGGATCTAAAAATTTTTATGACTGCTGATCCTGAAATCAGGGCGGAAAGAAGGTTTAAGGAAATGCAGCAATCCGGAGTTGAAGTTACCATGGAACAGGTACGGAAAAATATCAATAGCCGTGATTATGAGGATTCACATCGTGAAGAAAGTCCGTTAAGGCAGGCTTCAGATGCTATAGTACTTGACAACACCCTGCTCAATTTTGACCAGCAGGTTGAATTTGTACTCGATAAGTTGCGTGTGCTTTCGGAAGATGGTAACCAACAGGACATATCCTGAAACCTAAACCATTTGAATTGCCGGGTGTTTATCAGTAAATTTGCACTATGAAAATTACCATTGACGCTGAATCAGGATTTTGCTTTGGAGTGGTTTTCGCCATTCAAATGGCTGAGGCTGAGTTGGATGTTAGTGGAAACCTGTATTGTTTGGGAGATATTGTTCATAACAATATGGAAGTAGAACGATTGACCCGGAAAGGGCTTAAAATTATTAATCACGAACAGCTTAAAGAACTTCACGATTGTAAAGTTCTTATTCGTGCTCATGGAGAACCTCCTGAAACTTATAAGATTGCCATTTCAAATAATATTGAATTGATTGACGCTTCCTGCCCTGTTGTGTTGAAACTTCAAAATCGTGTTCGCAACAGTTACGAGGATATCAGGAAAAATAACGGGCAGGTTGTTATATATGGTGAAACCGGCCATGCCGAAGTCAATGGTCTTGTTGGTCAAACAGGCGGGGAGGCCATTATATTAACCGGTGAACAGGATATCGATAAAATTGATTTCAGCCGGCCTGTTTACTTATTTTCTCAAACAACCAAAAGTACAGTCGGATTTGAACACATCCGCAATGTAATTGAAGAACGGGTGAAATCGGTTAAAGGAGTTATTGAATCACAAGACTTTATAGCAAATGATACCATTTGTCGCCAGGTATCGAACCGGGAGCCTCAACTGGAAAAATTTTCGAGGGAGCACGATGTAATTGTTTTTGTGAGTGGTAAGAAAAGTTCCAATGGAAAAGCGCTTTTCGGAGTCTGCAAATCGGTAAATGCCAATACCTATTTTGTATCAGAAACATCTGAAATTCAGTCGGAATGGATTGAAAATGCAGGAACTGTGGGTATTTGTGGTGCTACTTCAACACCTATGTGGCTAATGGAAGATGTAGCGGCGCATCTGCAACTTATGAAAACAGGTGAAACGGCCGGAAACTGAAACCGGTAATCAATTAACACCTTCTTGTTATATAAAATCCTGAATTTCTTTTTTTTGTAAAAGAACTTTTGGTACATTTGCGCTCCTTTTCGCAAGGAAAGGGATCGTAAAACCCCTATTAAACAATAATGATTACAGAAACGGAAATTTTAAACATGGATCAAAAATCTTCTTCCTCAATCGCCATCCGCCGCTCAGAGCCTACAGGCGCTGATTTTGACTGGGACAATATTGGCAAAAGCGCTGATATTTACAAAACCAATGATCGTGAGCAGTTCGAGAAGATGTATGATCAAACCCTTAGTTCAGTTGTTGAACACGACGTACTTAAGGGAAAGATTATTGCAATGACTAACAAAGAAGCTGTTGTAAACATTGGTTTTAAATCTGATGGCCTTATACCACTTTCTGAATTCCGCCACATGCCGGATCTTAAAATCGGAGACGAAATAGAGGTGTATGTGGAAACACAGGAAGACAAAAACGGTCAATTGATTTTGTCGCACAAAAAAGCACGTGCCCTTAAATCATGGGAGAATGTAAATCGTGCGCTGGAGAAAGATGAAGTGATCCAGGGATTTGTAAAATGCCGCACCAAAGGTGGTCTTATCGTTGATGTTTTTGGAATCGAAGCGTTCCTTCCCGGTTCACAAATTGATGTGAAGCCTATTCGTGATTACGATGTTTTTGTAGGAAAAACCATGGAGTTTAAAGTGGTTAAGATTAATAACGAATTTAAAAACGTAGTTGTTTCTCACAAGGTTCTTATTGAAGAAGAACTGGAGACTCAAAAAGCGGAAATTATATCCAAGCTTGAAAAAGGACAGGTACTTGAAGGTACTGTTAAAAACATCACTTCATACGGTGTGTTCATGGATCTTGGTGGTGTTGACGGACTGTTGCACATCACTGATATTTCATGGGGACGTATCAACCACCCTGAAGAAGTTTTACAACTCGATCAGAAAGTCAATGTGGTTATCCTCGATTTTGATGATGAGAAAAAACGCATCGCTTTAGGTCTGAAGCAACTTCAGCCCCAGCCTTGGGATTCATTGAATACCGAACTCAAAGTGGGCGATAAGGTTAAAGGAAAAGTTGTAGTAATTGCCGATTACGGAGCTTTTGTAGAAGTTATCCCGGGTGTGGAAGGACTTATTCACGTTTCTGAAATGTCCTGGTCTCAGCACTTGCGCAGCCCACAGGATTTTCTAAAAGTTGGTGATGAAATTGAAGCAGTTGTTTTAACACTTGATCGTGAAGAGCGTAAAATGTCACTCGGGCTAAAGCAACTTATGCCGGATCCATGGGGGCAGATTACTACCAAATATCCTGTTGGTTCCAAACACACAGCGAAAGTCCGCAACTTCACCAACTTCGGTGTTTTTGTTGAGCTTGAAGAAGGAATTGATGGTTTGATCCACATCTCTGATCTTTCCTGGTCAAAGAAAATAAAGCATCCTTCAGAATTCACCAAGATCGGTGATGAAATTGAAGTAGTTGTATTAGAGGTAGACGCTGAGAACCGCAGACTGAGTTTGGGTCATAAGCAGATTGAAGATAATCCTTGGGATAACTATGAGAGCATTTTCAAAGTGGATTCCGTTCACGAAGGTGTTGTTGGTAAAGTAACCGATAAAGGTGCAGTAATCGCATTGCCGTATGGTGTTGAAGGATTCGCTCCTTACCGTCACCTGAGTAAAGAAGGCGGAGCCACCGGTAAGACGGATGAGAAACTGGACTTTAAAGTTATTGAGTTCTCAAAGGAAAACCGCAAGATTATTGTATCTCATACCCGCATCTTTGAAGATGCTAAAAATGTATCACGTTCTGAAAATACCACAGAGAAATCAGAAGACACTACAACTAAATCCATAAAGAAGGTTAAAGAAAGCGTTGAGAAATCAACACTGGGCGACCTGGGAGTATTGTCGGCCCTGAGAAGCGAACTCGAGACTTCTGAAAAGAAGACCCGCGATGATGCTGAAGAAGGCGCGGAAGAAGCTGCGAAAAAACCGAAAAAAGTTAAAGCAGCAAAAGAAAAGGAAACTGATGAAGATCAGCCTTCCGCTGAATAATTTGAATAAAAATCCTCCGGTGTCGGGGGATTTTTTTTGACCTCATTATTTGTAGTATTTTTGCAAGCACAAAAGCTGATATGTTATCAAGGCAAATTTTATCAAGTAAAAGTTTTGACATTACCATCAACCGGCTTTGTTTCGAGCTTATCGAAAATCACGATGATTTTTCTCAATCAGTAATAATAGGGTTGCAGCCCCGCGGAATTTTCCTGGCGAACCGTATTACCAGCCGGCTCAGGCAATTCCTTCCCGGGAAGGAAATACTTTCAGGAAACCTTGACATTACCTTTTTCAGAGATGATTTCAGAAGACGCGAAAATGTAATTGTTCCCAGTTCCACACAGATAGACTTTATTATAGAGAATAAAAAGGTAATACTGGTTGATGACGTGCTGTATACGGGTCGTACGATACGTGCTGCCCTTGACGCCATTCTGGCTTTTGGAAGACCGGGTAAAGTAGAACTCCTCACTTTCATAAATCGAAAGTTCAGCAGGGATGTGCCTATCGAACCCAATTATGTAGGAAAGGCCATCGATACCATTATGTCGGACAAGGTGCGGGTAACATGGGAGGAAACGGAAGGTAAGGATGAGGTTTGGCTGTATACTAAAGAAAAGGAAGCATGAATGATCAACTGAGTGTCAGACACCTTCTGGGAATTAAAGACCTGACTGCGTCGGACATCGAATTAATTTTTTCTACCGCTTCCAACTTTAAAGATGTTATTAACCGCCCCATAAAAAAAGTTCCTTCGCTTCGTGATATCACCGTAGCAAACCTGTTTTTCGAAAATTCCACACGAACCCGTTTGTCGTTCGAACTCGCTGAAAAACGCCTTTCGGCGGATATTATTAACTTTTCCGCATCTTCATCCTCGGTAAGCAAAGGGGAAACACTTATTGACACCGTGAATAATATACTGGCCATGAAAGTCGACATGGTTGTTATGCGTCATCCCAAACCCGGAGCGGCCGTATTTTTAGCGCGTCATGTAAAGGCAAAGATCATTAATGCCGGTGATGGCACGCATGAGCATCCTACACAGGCTTTACTCGATGCATTTTCAATTATTGAAAAACTGGGAACACTTCAAGGGGTAAGAGTGGTTATTATCGGGGATATTCTGCATTCCCGGGTGGCCTTATCAAATATTTTTTGCCTCAAAAAATTGGGTGCGGAGGTGATGGTCTGCGGTCCGGCAACGCTAATACCGAGACATATTCATGAATTGGGTGTGATTGTAGAGAATAATCTGGATAAAGCCCTCAACTGGTGTGATGTAGCGAATGTATTGCGCATTCAACTTGAACGCCAGGATATAAAATATTTTCCATCGCTCCGTGAGTATGTGATGATGTATGGAATTAACCGGAAAATTCTCGATGATCTGAAAAAAGACATCCTGGTGATGCATCCCGGACCCATTAACCGCGGGGTGGAATTAACAAGTGATGCAGCCGATTCAAGGCAATCAATTATCCTGCAACAGGTTGAGAATGGAGTGGCTATCCGCATGGCCGCCTTATACCTTTTGGCCGGACGGGTAGATAATTAAATTTGTTTGGTATTTAAAAAATAAATTGATTAAATTTGTTTGCACCTAAATCGATTTCCGATGCATTATACGCTTGATAAGAAGGATAAGTATGCTGTTATCCGCCTTCACGAACAAAAGCTGAATACTCTTATTTCGGCAGAGCTGAAATCGGAATTGCTGATTATTAACAGCCAGGGATACAACAATATTATTCTTGATTTATCAGATACACAATTTTGTGATTCCTCAGGGTTGAGTGCCGTTTTAGTTGGAAACCGTGTATGCCGTAATGCTAATGGTTCTTTTGTGCTTACCGGATTGAGTGAACCTATCAAAAAACTGATTGCAATTTCCCAGTTAGAGCAAGTCCTGGTAATAACACCTACGCTTGAACAGGCTATCAACATCATCTTTACCGATGAAATTGAAAAACCATAAAAACAATAATTTTTAATCTACACACATTTATTTCTTCACTCACAACTTATGTTTAAACGTCTACTAGTTTTAGTTGTTATTATTTTTTCAGGAATTGTTTTCGAGTCGAAAGCACAATGTGTTCCTGATATTACAATTACTGATCCCGGCATTTACCCCGACAGTGCTACCGGTTTACCTTCCGGTGAAGTAGGTGTACCCTATAACGAGGTTATTCAGGCAAGAGTTTTAACAGATACTTCGTTGAACGGTCTTCCGGTATTGATTACAAATATTACTATCACTTCTGTAACGGGTTTGCCTCCCGGACTTACTTATTCCTGTAACCCGTCAACTTGTGTATTCCCCGGAGGTTCCAATGGCTGCATCCTGTTGTCGGGAACTCCTTCTACAGCCGGAATTTATTCTATTACAGTCAATTTAAGTATAGCAGGTACTGTTTTCGGAATTCCAGCAGCACCCCAAACTTCTTCAATCGATTATTATGTCATTACCATTGATGCCCCAAGCGGAATTGAAACAAATATTGCTTCTCTGAAATTTGACCTGTTACACAACAAACCCAATCCTGCAATTTCCTACACCGATGTTTCATTTACTTCACCAGTGGCAGGGAATTTTAACCTGAAAATTTTTAATCTCATTGGTAAAGAAGTTTACAATCAAACAATGAGAGGCCTTGCCGGGATGAATACAATGCGTATTGAAACTGATAATTTAACTCCTGGTGTTTATATGATCTCACTGCAAAATGGTTCTGCAATTGTAACTGGCAGAATGGTTGTTTCCAGGAAATAAATGCCTTTTGAGTTAACAATTCTAGGAAGTAGTTCAGCTACTCCAACATTTAATCGACACCCTACCGCCCAGGTTTTAAATATCCGTGAGCGGTTTTTTTTGATCGACTGTGGTGAAGGTACCCAAACACAACTGGTGCGTTATAAATTGCGATACAACCGCATCGGTCATATTTTTATCAGCCATCTGCATGGTGATCATTACCTTGGATTGATGGGTTTATTGTCGACCATGCATTTGCAGGGAAGGACCACCGAGTTGCATTTGTTCGCGCAACAGGAACTGATGGATATTATTGAATTACAGTTGCGGTTATCTCAAACCGTGCTTCGCTACAACCTCATTTTTCATCCTGTAAAAAATTATTCAGGAAATGTAATTCATGAGGATGAGGATGTAATTGTAAGCACAATGGTGCTGAATCACAGGATTCCCTGCACCGGTTTTTTATTTCGCGAGAAACCCAAGCCACGGAAGCTTTTAATTAACAAAATGAAGCAGTATAATATTCCCTTCCAGTATTTCGCTGGCATTAAAAACGGTGAGGATTTTGAAGATGATTTTGGAAATATTATTGCCAATAAAGATTTGACAATGAGTTCGGGTAAACCCAGATCGTATGCTTTTTGTTCGGACACAATGTACATGGAGCAGCTGGCTGATGAAGTTAAGGATGTTGATTTGCTTTACCATGAGTCTACGTTTATGCACGATCTGTTAGACAGGGCAAAGGCCACGTTTCATTCCACCAGTATTGAAGCGGCAACTATTGCGTTAAAAGCAACAGTCGGACAATTAATCATTGGGCATTTTTCAGCACGGTATAAAGATCTTTTGCCCATGTTGCGCGAGGCGCGAACCGTATTTGCCAATACGGAACTGGCTATTGAAGGAACGAAGTTTGTGGTAAAACAAAAAAATTAAGTTGCGTTCTCCAGTTTTTTTTCAATCAGTTTTATCAATTGATTTTCTTCTCCCGGTTTTATCCATATTATTTCTTTATACCGGCGAAACCAGGTGAGTTGCCGCTTTGCATAATTGCGGGTATGTTGCGCTATGAGATCGGTTGCTTCTTCAAGGGAGGTTTTCCCATCGATATGATCAAACATTTCTTTATATCCAACCGTGCTGAGTGCATTTTGATTACGGTGATCCATTACCGATAACGTTTCTTCTTTCAATCCTGCAGCAACCATGTTTCGGGAACGCTCATTTATGCGTTCATAAAGTTCCTCCCTGGGCCATTCAATACCGGCCATCATCCATTTCCATTCAGGAGTACTATTTTTTTTACCCAGGTGGGAAGAATAAGGTATACCTGTTGACTGCGACACTTCAAGTGCCCTGATAATGCGCCTTGGGTTATTTATATCAATGGTTTCATAACTTACAGGATCAATATTTTTAAGAATCGCCTGCAATGCCGGAATTCCCCCGGTTTGAAATATTTTATCAAGGTGATCCCGGATGGTTGTATCAGCTTCCGGTAAATCGTCAATTCCATTAATAACAGCATCAATATACAAACCCGAACCTCCTGCCATAATAACTACATCATGAGTGACAAAAAGACGGGTTAGTAACCGTGTTGCTTCCACACCATAATTTCCTGCGTTGAAATGATTTGCGATGGAATGTGAATTAATGAAATGATGGGGAACTTCATTGAGTTCCATTTCATTTGGTTTAGCTGTACCGATGGTTATTTCCCTGTAAAATTGACGGGAATCAGCTGATAAAATTTCTGTTTTAAAATGGAGTGCGAGGTCTATAGCAAGCCTGGTTTTTCCCGAGGCAGTAGGTCCTGCAATAATTACCAGAAGCTTAGTCAATGGAAACTGTTGCTATGAATGAATCAGGTTGTATACTGAAAAAGAACCGGCGAATCACTCTTTTTCACCTTCTTCTTCCGACGACTCTTCAATATTATCATATTCTTCCTCATCAACTTCCTCCGAAAATTCAGCTGCTATTGCGGGCGAGCCGTCACCATCATCCACATCATCGGTTCCTTCATCCAGCACAACATCCGCGAATAATTCATCATCCATAAATTCAGGATCAAGTACTCCTTTGGGTGCTTCCACAACCATGTATTGTTTTGGCGCATCCCCATGTACCTTAACGCAAACAGGATATTTTTTTGTGGCTTCCGTTTCGGGAAGAATTTTAAATAACTCAATGAAAAAAGTCCATTGTGAGGGCTGATCAAAAACATAATAAATTTTTTGATGAGGGTCGGCAATAAAATCACAGAGCCTGCTTTTTTCCATCAGTTTCGCCTCAGAGGATGTTTTTTCGGTTTTCTGAAAAACAATTTCCTGTCCTTTTTTCCAGAGATCGTTGCTCATATAAAAAGAAGCGGGTTTTGACGCATCAAAGCCGATTGCTTCCTGGATGGCCAAATGAAATTGTTCAAACGACTGAACTGACCTTATTTCTATATCACGATAAATATCATCGTACTCTTCAAATGATATCCTGAACCTGTATATGGCCATTCTTGTATGCTAAATTGAGATGTGTTACAAAAGTAAAAAAAGGAATTGTAAATTAAAAAGCCCGAACGCGGGAATTTATCTGGTTTCCGGGGGGCCCTGTGGCGGTGTAAGGCCCATTCCGATACCTGTATTCACCATAAAATTCCAGGCTTCAGAGAGCTCGTTTTGAATAACCCCGTCGAGTATGGCTTCGCGGATGGCATTTTTCAGAATCCCTATTTCAGGACCCGGCTTTAAGTTAAATGCCGACATAATCATTTCTCCGGTAATAGGCGGCTGCCAGTTCCGCAACTGATCTTTAGCTTCGACTTCCACAAGCTTTTCTTTAACCAGCTCAAAATTTTTAAGATATTTTTTAACCTTAACTTCATTTTTGGAAGTGATATCAGCCTGGCAAAGTGTCATCAGATCATCGATATCATCACCCGCTTCAAACAACAACCGGCGGACAGCGGAATCGGTAACAATACTTTGTGATAAAACAATTGGACGGAGATGGAGGAGTACCAGTTTCTGCACGTACTTCATTTTCTCGTTCAGCGGTAATTTCAGCTGGGCAAAAATAGTTGGCACCATGCGTGCGCCTTTATCTTCATGACCGTGAAAGGTCCACCCTGTACCTTCTTCAAAACGTTTGGTGGCCGGTTTGGCAATGTCGTGTAATAATGCAGCCCAGCGGAGCCATAAATTGTCGGTATTACGGCTTATGTTATCCAGGACCTGCAGCGTATGATAAAAATTATCCTTATGACCTTTTCCACCAACATATTCAACTCCGTGTAACAATGTCATCTGGGGAAAAATCAGATGCAGCAAACCGGTATCGAATAATAACTTAAATCCAACAGAAGGAACCGGAGCCATTACTATTTTATTCAGCTCATCGGTAATACGTTCTTTAGAAACAATTTTTATTCGATCTTTATTTTCAGCAATTGCATTGAGTGAATTTAATTCGATTGAAAAATTTAACTGCGTGGCGAAACGAATTGCACGCATCATCCTCAGCGGATCATCAATGTAAGTAATCGCAGGTTCCAGCGGAGTTTTTATTATCCCCGCATTCAGGTCTTTTACTCCGCCAAAAGGGTCTATAAGCTGACCGTAATCCTTCCCGTTAAGGCCAATGGCAAGTGCATTAATTGTAAAATCACGACGATTCTGATCATCCTCAAGCGATCCTTCCTCAACAACCGGTTTCCTTGAACCGGAACGATACGATTCTTTTCGTGCTCCGACAAATTCAATATTCCATCCTTTAAACATCAGCATGGCAGTACCAAAATTCCGGAACACTGTTACATTAATATCGGGACCCAGTAGTTTGGCGGCTTTTTCAGCCAGATCAATTCCGCTTCCTGTTACTACAATATCAACGTCTTTACATTCGCGCTGCAACAAACAATCACGCACATAACCACCGATCACATAACCTCTAACATGATTTTCATCACAGGCTGCTCCGATTATTTTAAAAAAATCATAGGAAATGTATTGCTGCAACTGAGTTAAATTTAAAGAGTGATTTATTTTTTTATGAATTCAATGCGTCCACCGGGCGATAACCGTATAATGACAAGTGCATCGGGAGTAATTTTTGCACCGATGCGCAAATTTACCATATAGGCCGGTGTATTCAAAATTGTAACCGTGTTATGCGGAGGTTTGTTCTGATCAGACAATTGTGCTGAATAAACAGGTTTGCCGAATTTGTGAACCATAATCTGAACAAAGGAGTCTTTCACAACTCTGAAAACCGATTCTCCATCCGCGTTCAGTAACAACGAAGGAAGATTTACAACTCCTTTTAAAATAATATCCATAGGCCGGGTGCTGAATTCGACCAGGTCCCAGAGGGGATCGGGAATTTCCTTCACAAATTTATTTAACCGGCCGGGTTCATCAAGCAACAGGGCAGGGGATAAAAAATTTTCATCATCCTGAATTTTTTTTATCAGCTCCGAGTTCATTGCATCACAACCAATGCTCCACCCGGTTTCGTCAGGAAAAATCACAAACGTTCCTTTACGAAGTGCCTGAACACAATTATTTATTTCACCTTCTATCTGTGGATTAATTTTCATGATCCGGGAACAGGAACTACAATTGTTGTTGCACACCTGAAATGTTGCAATGGACATTGCCGGTATCCATGCAAGCCACATGGCCGGCATTCAAGTTTTTCAGGTGTTTCAATAATGAATGATTGTGTTGAAAGCGGTCCGAAGCCGAATGCAGGAACGGTGCTGCAGAAAAATGCTGTTACCGGTGCATTCATTGCAGAAGCTAAATGCAGCGGACCGGAATCATTCACATAATTCATACTTGCATCGCGCATAAGCGCAGCAGATTGCAGCAGCGATAATTTTCCTGCCAGGTTGATTACCAAAGTATTAATCCGGGCCAGTCGTTCACATAAAGCGTGATCGCCGGGAGCACCGAGCAAATAAATAATTATTCCGGGTGTTGTATTCCGGATCATTTCTTCCCACTTATTTTCGGGCAGTTGTTTGGTGAACCACACGGAAGCCGGAGCCATTGTTATATAGCGGTTGTTTTTATAGGATGCTGTTGCCAGGAAATCATTGTCGGAAGGATATAATTTTGGAAGTGCTTTTCCTTCTTTAACAAAGCCCTTTAACAGGGATAAATTTCTGTCTACCTCATGCCTGTGATCACCAATTATATGTTTGGTTACATGCGTGAATAAAAATGACAAAGGATTTTTTTGAAAACCTGCTTTGACCGATGCACCGGAAAAAACGGTTATAATTCCTGATGAAAAAAAACGCTGAAGGTTAAAAACCGCATCATAACGTCGCTGCCTGATGGTTTTTATTAGTTGCAATACGCCACGCCATTTACCTTGTTTTTTTTTCCACACCAGCACTTCTTCCAGGTAGGGATGATCTTTCAGTAAACTTTCATTTCCTTCCCTTACCAGCATGCTGATTTTAGCATCCGGGAAATCACGGTGAATTTTTTCAGGCAGTGCGGTGGCAAGGATTACATCTCCAAGAAAAGCGGTTTGTATGACCAGTACTTTTTTCATTTCACTTATACGGCCACGTTATATTCACGGAGCGTGTTATTGAGCGATGTTTTAAGATCGGTTGAAGCCTTTCGTTTACCGATGATAAGCGCACAAGGAACCTGGTATGATCCTGAAGGAAATTCTTTAGTGTAACTTCCCGGAATAACTACTGACCGTGATGGCACCCGGCCTTTATATTCAACAGGATCGCTTCCGGTTACATCAATAATTTTTGTCGACATGGTCAGCACCACGTTCGCGCCAAGCACCGCCTCTTTTTCAACGTGAACACCTTCAACAACAATACAACGGGAGCCAATAAAGCAATCATCTTCAATAATAACCGGCGCAGCCTGTACGGGTTCCAGCACACCGCCAATTCCCACACCTCCGCTCAGGTGAACATTTTTACCTATTTGTGCGCAGGATCCAACTGTAGCCCAGGTATCCACCATCGTGCCTGAATCAACATAGGCACCGATATTTACATAGGATGGCATTAAAATAGCTCCCGGGGCAATATAACTTCCATATCGGGCAATGGCATGTGGTACAACGCGAACACCCAATTCCTTATAACCGGTTTTGAGTGGAATTTTATCATGAAATTCAAAAGGGCCGACCTTTATCGTTTCCATGGTACTGATCGGAAAAAAGAGAAGAACGGCCTTCTTAACCCATTCATTCACAACCCATCCGTTTTCAATTGGGGAAGCAACCCGTAAGGTTCCCGCATCCAGCATTCCAATTACTTCACGAATAGCCTTCTGTACAGGCCCGGTCTCAAGCAACGACCTGTTTTCCCAGGCCTCTTCGATGGTTTTTTGTAGCATTGCCACTTTAATTTATGTCGGCAAAGGTAAGATTTAGCAAGGATTATGCTGTTGCCAGGCAGAAGTTAAAAGGGTATTTTTCATAATTTTACACCCAGAAAGATGGAGCGGGTACTGGCAATTGATTACGGAACAAAACGCACGGGCGTGGCAGTTACCGATGAAACGCAAACGTTTGCATTCGGACTCACTACTGTGGCAACTAAAGATATTTTCCGTTATATGACGGAATATATTAAAACCCATTCCGTTTCAGGTTGTGTGGTTGGAGAACCAAAACGTATGAATAATACAGCAACGGATGCTACCATTCACATTGAGGCTTTCATTAAAAAGTTGAATAAAGAATTTCCCACGCTTGCCGTTTACCGGATGGATGAACGATTTACTTCAAGTCTTGCCCGCCAGTCCATTATTGATAGTGGAGTAAAAAAAAGTGGCAGAAGAAATAAGGAAACGATTGATATGGTGAGTGCAACTATTATTCTGCAGTCGTGGATAGAATTCAGGAAGCATCAGCAAAATAACAGCTAAAAATTTATCCGGCTGTGGTGTCATTCAGAGCAGGATAGAAGTATAGTAAGTAAAGTTTGAAATATCAGTCCGCACTGATAGAATGTATGAGCATATGATTTATCCTATTATCGCCTATGGGCATCCGGTGTTGAAAAAGAGAGCTGCTGAAATCGGACCCGATTATCCGCAGTTAACAGAGTTCATTAAGTCTATGTTTGATACGATGTATGAGAGTGCGGGGGTGGGTCTTGCTGCTCCGCAGGTAAATTTTTCAATTCGCCTTTTTGTAGTTGATGGAGCTGCTTTTGTTGATGAGGATCCGGGTCTGCATGATTTCAAAAAAGTATTTTTAAACCCTGTTATCCTCGACGAGGCAGGTGACCCCTGGAAATTCAATGAAGGATGTTTGAGCATTCCCGGGGTGAGAGATGATGTTACACGCCACTCCGAAGTGTATATACGATTCCACGATGAAAATTTTGTGGAACATACCGAAACGTACACCGGTATTGCTGCACGTATTATCCAGCATGAGTATGATCACCTTGAAGGCATACTTTTTACCGACCGGTTGAGTCCACTGAAAAAGAAACTCATCAAAGGAAAATTGAATGATATATCAAGAGGGAAAGTAGATGTTGATTATAAAATGAAATTTTTTAATAAATAAGGTTTGTTTTGTGACAGGAATAGTATTTTTACCTGCATCAACGGAAACCGGGTATGGTAATTTATTTAACAGGTTTTATGGGTGCAGGAAAATCAACGACCGGAAAAAAACTCGCCGGACTTATGAATGCTCCATTTATGGATCTGGATGATGAAATAGAAAAGGAAACCGGCTTACCTATTTCTGAAATTTTTAAATCAGGCGAATTTAAATTCCGTGAAATTGAATCAATGGTGTTGCGGAATTTAACGGTAACAAAAAATGCAGTTGTTTCCTGTGGAGGTGGTACACCTTGTTTCAATGAAAATATTTCCTGGATGAAAAGTAATGGAATAACCGTGTACATCCGCATGACAGCAGGCGGACTGTTTCACAGGTTATCGGCCACTAAACAAACGCGGCCATTGATTGCCGGAAAAACGGATGTGGAATTGATGGAATATATTATGGAAACGCTTCGGGAGCGGGAGTATTACTACAAACAGTGTCATTATAGTGTTAAAGGAGAAAGCCTGGATGCAAAAGAACTGCTTTCACAAATTCAAAAAGGCGAAGCTCAGCTCAGGTAAACAGCATCCTCATTTCCGAATTCCACACTAACATGCTCCTGGAAGGTAGTGGACAACGTCATTCCCACAAAATCAGTAAGAATGGGAAAACGCCTGTGATCCCTGTCGACCAGCAGCACGGTTCTGATTTTACGGGTATCAGTGCTTAAAATAGCCTTCATGGAATAGATAAGTGTTTTGCCCGAGTTGAGCACATCATCCACAAGAATTATTGATTTTCCCACCATAGCTTCACGCGATCCAGAGATCGTTACTTCATGCTTTTCCTGTTGCTGTTTATCAATTCGCAATTCGAACAAATGCACTTTTATATTGCAAATCTGCTGAACGGCATTCTGTATTTTTTGAGCGAGCAAATAACCATTCTGCCAGATGCCGAGAATGAAAAGCTCTGTTTCCTCATTGTTATCCTCGTAAATTTGCCAGGCAATGCGATCGATACGCTGAGCGATCTGGTGATGATTTAAAAGAAGGGTGCGCGTTTTATTCATTGGAAAAAACGATCAGTTAGCAAGAAAATTTACCCTTCCGCCCTTCACATAATATTTAAGGTAATAGGGGTGATTGAGATCACTGATGATAACGCCTTTTGACCGGCTCGCATGTGCAAATTTGTCACCTCCCAAATAAACTCCCACATGCGAAATATTTTTTTTGTTGATCTTAAAGAAAACCAAATCTCCTTCACGAAGTTTATCCTTCGGAAGTTGTGTAACCTTCTTTGCAAGATCAGCAGAATTTCCCGTTAAAAGGTAACAATATGCATGCTCATAGATCTTGTTTACAAACGCGGAGCAATCGATTCCTTCCAGCGTTTTTCCCGCGTAACGGTAGGGTGTGCCCATCCAGTCTTCGAGAGTGCTGTAAAGATCAGTATTGAAAATATGAGTGATATCCACATTAAAAACCTGGCTGTAATATCCTTTCAGGTAATCTTCAAAAAGAGTGCCTTCAGTCACAACCCTGGTAATTCCACTATCCCGCAAGGCAGCCGATTGACTAAAGGCACCCTGGGATAACAGCAAGAAGTTGAAGATCAATAAAATATGTTGTATTTTTTGTTTCACTATCGCAAATTTACAAATTCTATCCTAGTCACAAAGCCCTGTTATCAGCCAGGGACGCAAAGTTTTAAACATCACTCCGGTAATAAGGTTTCTGCATAATCGCGAATAATTCCTTTCCTGACCGGGGTTTGATAGAGTTATAACAGGTTTCAAGAGTTTTTATTTTAAAAAAGGGCTCGAACCATCCAAGATACTCCTTGCGATTTCCTCCAAATGGCGGGCCATCAACGAATTCGGTCTCAAAGAGCACTCCTGCCACCCGGCCTCCCGGAACCAGCAATTCATTCATTTTTTCAGCATATTTTTTTCTTTCCGAAGGATGCAAGGCACAGAAAAAAGTTTGTTCCACAATAAGATCATACTTCCCTGCGTGCTCAAAAAAATCACCACAAATCAACCGGCTTTCCGGAAAATCTGGGATGCGGTCTTGCAAATTTTTCAGTGGTTGTTCAGAAATGTCGATTACAGTAATATCGGAAAAATCTTTTGTCAAGAGATATTCTACTTCATGACCATTTCCAGCACCCGGAACCAGGATGCTAAGATTTTTATTCGTCAACTGATCAAAATACGCTTTCAGCGGTGTGGTTATTTCACCCACATCCCAACCGGTTTGTTGCTTTGAATACCGCGAATCCCAGTATGATTTGTTGAATTTTTTTTCCATTTGTTGTTGCCTCACCCGGCCTCTCCAAAGGAGAGGGGGAGATTTATCTGTAATTTTATGTTTCTGACTATTTGATTCGGCCTTTTTGCCTCACCCGACCTCTCCAAAGGAGAGGGGGACAATTATCTGTAATTTTATGTTCCTGACTATTTGATTCGGCCTTTTTGCCTCACCCGGCCTCTCTGCCTCACCCGGCCTCTCCAAAGGAGAGGGGGACAATTATCTGTAATTTTATGTTCCTGACTATTTGATTCGGCCTTTTTGCCTCACCCTACCTCTCCAAAGGAGAGGGGAGATTTATCTGTAATTTTATGTTCCTGACCTTTTCACCCAGCCTTTTTGCCTCACCCGGCCTCTCCAAAGGAGAGGGGGAGAATTATCTGTAATTTTAAATATTCGAATTTTTTTGATCATTTTTCATTTGGACGCGGCGGAGACGCATGCAGGAGACGCATGCAATGCGGCCTACAACTTTTTTGTCTCACCGGACCTCTCCAATGAAGAGGGGAGATTTATCTGTAATTTTATGTTCCTGACCTTTTCAATGACCAATGACCAATGACCTTTTTTCTTCCCTTTCCCTGACTTTTCTCCTGACCCTTTCAACACCCCCTTTCATTTATTTTTCCTTACAAGCAAAGCTACATTTTCCACATGTGCTGTATGAGGGAACATGTCGACGGGCGTCATTTTTGTTACTTCGTATTTTTCGGATAACAATAAAATATCGCGGGCCTGGGTTGCCGGATTACAGCTTACGTAGACTATTTTTTCAGCGCCGGATGCTAAAATACAATTAATAACATCCTCATGCATTCCTGCTCTTGGCGGATCGGTGATGATAACATCGGGTTTGCCATGCATTGTTATAAATTCTGTTGTCAGAACATTTTTCATATCACCTGCAAAAAATTCAGTGTTCTGAATTCCGTTCATCCGTACATTCTGAATTGCATCTTCAATTGCTTCGGCCACATATTCAATTCCAATAACTTTTTTAGCAGATGCTGCCATAAAAGCGGCAATAGTTCCGGTACCGGTATAGAGATCGTATACAATTTCATTTCCTGTAAGGGCCGCATATTCGCGGGTGATGCGGTAAAGATTTAATGCCTGTGTGCTGTTGGTCTGGAAAAATGATTTTGGTCCAATTATGAACTTCAGATTTTCCAATTGTTCGATGATGTAAGGGCGTCCGTGGTACACAACAGGTTCCTGGTCATGAATGGTGTCGTTGCGTTTGGTATTGATGATATATTGAAGTGAAGTAATCCATGGAAATTCTTTTTTTATGGCCGCGAGCAGGGCATCACGTAAATCAGGAACATCTTCTTTAAAAACAACAATTATCATCCACTCATCAGTTGTAGTGTTACGAATGATAAGGTTTCGCATCATGCCATTCTGAACCTTCAGGTCAAAATAGGTCATGCCATTATTCTTCGTAAAATCCCGTACAAACAAACGTATTGTATTGGCCCTTGCATCCTGAAGATAACATTGATTCAGATCGAGTACTTTATTAAATTTTCCGGGAATGTGAAATCCCAGACCATCCATATTTTTCTCACCTTCAAACTGCATTTCTTCACTCAGTAAAAATCGTTTATTAGTGAACGTGAATTCCATTTTGTTCCTGTAATGTGTCGTTAACGGAGCACCCTGGATCTGTGTTATTGGAGGATCAGTAATTTTAGCAATGCGTTCCATCGCATCCTTTACCTGTTTCTCTTTAAAGTGTATCTGGCTTTCATAATTCATGTGCTGCCATTTACAGCCACCGCAAATTCCAAAGTGCTGACAAAATGGTTCCACGCGGTGTGGTGATGGTGTAATTATCCGCAAAATTCTCGCCTCATCAAACGATTTCGATTTTTTGATGACTTCCACATCCACCACATCGCCGGGCACGGCTCCTTCAATAAATATTGCCTTTTCGCCTGATTTTCCGAATGCTTTACCTTTATCGGCAATGTCGAGTGCTGTCACATTTTCAATAACTGTCCTTGGCAAAGGGTTTTTCCGGCGGTCGTGTCGTCCCATAATTTTTTTAATAAATTCAGCGCTATGCCGGTTTAATTTCGTCAAAATTACTACAATTTCAGCCATCGCACGTACTCCTTACTATTTACAAAAGAGTCGGGATTGCTTATATTTGCATATTAATTGAAAAGTCATGATTGATTTGATATCAGGTAAGCAGGCTATTGAACTGGAGGAAAAGTACGGGGCTCACAATTATCATCCATTGCCCGTTGTTTTGGCACGTGGTGAAGGTGTTTTTGTTTGGGATGTGAATGGCAAACGCTATTTTGATTTTTTATCGGCTTATTCCGCGGTTAACCAGGGTCATTGTCATCCGCGTATCATCAATGCACTCATCGATCAGGCATCACGTCTTACTTTAACATCAAGAGCTTTTCATAATAACCTGTTAGGAGAATTTGCTGAATATTTAACACGCTTGTTTGGTTACGATAAAATGCTTCCCATGAATACCGGTGCCGAAGCGGTTGAGACAGGTTTGAAACTTTGCAGGAAGTGGGCCTACATGGTAAAAGGGATTGAAGAGAATAAAGCAAAAATTATTGTTTGTGAAGGAAATTTTCACGGACGAACCATGTCTGCGGTTTCCGCTTCAACCGATCCCGACTCTTACAAAAATTACGGACCGTTCCTTCCAGGTTTCGTTGTAATTCCATATAACGATCTGGGCGCATTGGAAAATGCACTTAAAGATACCAATGTGGCCGGTTTCCTTGTGGAACCCATACAGGGTGAGGCGGGAGTAATTGTTCCCGATGAAGGTTATCTCGCGAAAGCGGCCGCACTTTGCAAAAAATCAAATGTGCTTTTTATAGCCGATGAAATTCAGACCGGGATCGGGCGTACAGGTGCCATGCTGGCATGTGATCATGAAAATGTACGTCCTGATATTTTGTTATTGGGGAAAGCCTTATCGGGAGGGGTACTTCCGGTATCAGCTGCTTTGGCAGATGATGAAATTATGATGTGCATAAAGCCCGGGGAGCATGGTTCCACTTTCGGAGGAAATCCATTGGCTTGTCGTGTTGGTATTGCTGCAATGGAGGTAGTTAAAGATGAAAAACTTGCGGAAAACTCAGTTCAGCTGGGTGAACTACTACGTAAGGAATTAAGAGCAATAAATTCCGGAATGATTACTCTTGTGAGGGGAAAAGGGTTGCTTAATGCCATTGTTATAAAACCACAAAACGGCAAAGTTGCATGGGATGTGTGCCTGAAACTTGCCGAAAACGGGCTTCTTGCCAAACCTACTCACGGTGATATTATACGTTTTGCTCCACCATTGGTAATTACTGCCGACCAATTACTGGAGTGTACTGCCATCATCCGAAAAACAATTCTTTCCTTTTAAAGGTCAGGATATAATTTCTGAAGGGTCTTCTTTTTTAAGAATGCCGGCGCAGATCAGTGATACCACCAATCCGAGTATTAAAATCCCAAGAAATTCGAAGCCAACCAGCATTTCAGGTGTGCTGGTAAAATCCATCTGACGCGACATCTTTTCCACATCGGCATCTGAAAATCCGCGCTTAAACAATTCTTCTTCCTGTTTCAACTTAATGTAAGTTAGCATTCCCGGATCTATTACTTTGTAATAAATGTATTTCATTACCGAAGCAATTGCACTACCGATAAGTGTAATACCCAGACCGGCCGAAAAACCGGATCCGAATGAGAGGAACCCATTTCCAATTTGCCGTTTGTCGCGGATTCCCACATAAATTATAGCAGAAACTAAAACAACAAGTAAAACAGAAAAAATCCGCTGAAAGGTTTCGTCTTTTTCAATTCCCAGGGCATACATAATTAATGGAATCGACGCAAGCATTCCTCCAAGCAACAGGCCGTACTTTACATGTGGTTTCATGATGAGGGTTTTAAGTAAGAATGGTGCAAAAGTAAAAGAATCACAGCGATTGCAAAACCAAATCGGCACCTTGTTCTCCAACAAGACTTCCGATAGCAACTCCCATTCCGCCCATCCTTACAGCACAAAAAATATTGCCGTTCACTTTTTTTAAGATGGTGGTTTTGGAAGACCCAATTCCCATAATACCGCTCCAGCGCATATCAACTTCGTACGGTGTTTTGGGAATGATAACAGTTTGCAACAGTTCTTCGAGCCGCTCCTGTATCTGACCGGTAGTTCCAAAGTCGGTAGTGGTTTCACCCTTGAAATCAAGGTTTCTTCCTCCGCCAAAAAGAATGCGGTTGCCTACATTTCGAAAATAGTAATACCCTTTTTCATAATGAAAGCTGCCTTTTATTTTTAACTTTTCAATGGGGCGGGTGATGAGAACCTGTGCACGTGCAGGTTCAACGGCAATATCAGGAAGAAGTTTTTTTGCAAACCCGTTATTGGCTACAAGAAGTCGCCTTGCATTAAAAGTGAAACCATTTTCACAAAAAAGTTCCACTTCTTTTTCCCGGTTCTGAATTTCGTGTATGCTCAGACCGTTAATAATACAAACACCTTTATGATGTGCGATATCGACGAGCGTATGCATCATTTTACCCGAATTTATCTGTCCTTCCTGACGATTACGGATCATGTGGCTTACGCCGGAAAAGCCAAATCCGGGTATGTATTCATCCGCACAGGCATACGTTTCATCAATGCCTGTGATTTCTTTCATAAGTTTGTTAAAATGAGCAATTTTCTCGCTGCATTTCTCATAGGTATCACCGTCTTTATCAGTAAATACTTCATACCCACCATGAGGTTCATAGTCCAGGGCACCATCGCCAATAAGTTTTCTGAGCTTATTCAATCCGTTCCAACGCATGTTTACCCGTTCAAAGACCTGGTCCTCCGTCTCTTTTTCAAGGTCATCGAGCAGTTCGGTCATGCTTCCAAAACAAGCGAAGCCGGCGTTCCGGGTGCTGGCGCCATAGGGTAGAAAACTCCGTTCAACCACCACCACATTTAACGAAGGAGCGCTGGTTTTCAGGTGAATGGCAGCATTTAACCCTACAATACCACTGCCTATTATGCAAATATCAATGTGTTTAAAAACAGATTCCATTTCCCAATAACTCGGTTCGTACATACCTGGACAATTGCAGTCTAAATTTAAGATTTTTTTATCATTAAACCGCTTTTATCAAGAAATAAAAAGTTAAATTTGGGATAGAAGGGATGCAGCCAGTGAGATATTGGAAGAGGAACGTGAATATAAAGAACATTTTACCTTTTTGGTTGTTATAGTTTGTCATGATAGGTTTCCGTTTCTCCAATTATTCTGCTCCCGACCAGACTCCCTTTGACAGGTTGTTTGACATTTTCAAGCAATTGCTCACCTACACCAGCGGCGATTTTAATGAGGCCATAAGCTGGCTCACGGAACTGGATAAGGAGTATAAATTAACAGAGCCTGATTATGGCATCGGTGATTTTATTCAGGATCTGAAAAACAAAGGATATATTAAAGACGATGCACCGGGTTCAGGAAATATTGTGATCACTCCTAAAACCGAACAGGCCATCCGCCAGCAGGCGCTTGAAAAAATATTTGGCAAGCTGAAAAAAGGTAAATCAGGTAATCATGCCACCCGGTTTACAGGAAGCGGTGATGAACTTAGCAGTGACAGCCGGCCTTTTCAGTTTGGTGACGGCCTTGAACAGATCTCGATGCTTGAATCGATGAAAAATGCGCAGGTAAATAATGGACTGAATGATTTTATTATTACAGAAAATGATCTGGAGGTAAAAGAAAAGGAACATAAAACACAAACATCAACAGTTTTGATGATTGATATTTCACACTCCATGATCCTGTATGGTGAAGACCGTATTACACCTGCAAAGAATGTTGCAATGGCACTTGCGGAACTCATCAAACGTAAGTATCCAAAAGATACGCTCGATATAATTGTTTTTGGAGATGATGCCTGGCAGATTGAAGTAAAAGATTTGCCCTACCTGCAGGTTGGACCCTTTCATACCAATACCGTTGCCGGACTTGAGCTTGCAATGGATTTACTTCGAAGAAGAAAAAATGCGAACAAGCAAATTTTCATGATAACAGATGGTAAACCAACCTGTATTAAAGAAAATGGTCAGTATTATAAAAATAGTTTTGGTCTTGATCGCAAAATATTAAACAAATGCCTGACGCTGGCACAAAGCTGCAGGCGGTTGAAAATTCCGGTGACTACATTTATGGTTGCAACCGATCCGTACCTTAAAGAATTTGTTCATGACTTTACGGAAGCAAATAAGGGTAAAGCGTTTTACTCAACTTTGCAAGGGTTGGGTGAATTTATTTTTGAAGACTTTGAACGCAATCGGAGACGTAAGATTTAATAATAAATGATAAATGATAAATGATAGGTGATAAATATAAAAAAAATAAATTATTAAGTTCTTCTACTTCATCTTATTTTTTGAGAACTCGCCACTCGCCACTCGCTACTCGTCACTCGTCACTATTTTTGCTACTAATTAAATAATGTCTATAACCAACATGCAAAACATAAATACCCTAGGAGAACTAAAAAAGTCCGGATACAAAAGCAGATCCATTAAGGATGAACTGCGGGATAACCTGATTCGTAAAATAAAAAATAAGGAAAATATTTTTGAAGGAATTATTGGTTTTGAGGATACCGTGATTCCTGAAATTGAGCGGGCTATTTTATCGCGGCATCATATTAACCTGTTGGGTTTACGTGGTCAGGCGAAAACACGTATTGCCCGGCAAATGACAGAGCTGCTGGATGAGTATATGCCCTACGTTGCCGGAAGTGATTTGAATGATGATCCTATTAATCCGATATCTGCGTATTCAAAACAACTCATTGCAGAGAAAGGTGATGATACACCCATTTCATGGATGCACCGCTCGGAACGTTATGTTGAAAAACTTGCAACGCCGGATGTCTCAATAGCCGACCTTATCGGGGATGTAGATCCTATTAAAGCAGCCAACCTTCGTTTGAGTTATGCCGACGACCGCGTGATTCATTATGGAATTATTCCGCGAAGTAACCGTTGTATTTTTGTGATTAATGAATTACCGGATTTGCAGGCGCGTATTCAGGTTGCATTGTTCAACATTTTACAGGAAGGTGATATCCAGATTCGTGGATTTAAAATCCGTATTCCGCTCGACATACAATTTATTTTTACAGCGAATCCCGAAGATTATACCAATCGCGGCAGCATTGTAACACCGTTGAAAGACCGGATTGGAAGCCAGATTTTAACACACTATCCGAAAAGTATTGAGTTGTCTAAAAAAATAACGGCGCAGGAATCCCGTATAACTCCCGATCAGAAAAAGAATGTGGAGGTTGGTGATTTACTGGCTACACTAATTGAAAGAATCGCTTTTGAAGCGCGCGAGAGTGAGTTTGTTGATTCAAAGAGCGGCGTATCGGCACGACTAACTATATCGGCATACGAAAACCTGGTGAGCACTGCTGAGCGCAGGATGTTGCTGGCAGGTGAAGAAAAAACATATGCGCGCATCAGTGATCTCATGGGAGTGATTCCGGCCGTGAATGGAAAAATCGAACTGGTATATGAAGGAGAGCAGGAGGGAGCGGCACTTGTTGCGCAGAACCTTCTCGGCAAAGCCATCCGGAATGAGTTTGTTCAGCGGTTTCCTGATCCCGGCAAATTGAAAAAGAAAAAAGAGAATAATCCTTTTCAGCCGGTTATTAACTGGTTTGGCGAAGGAAATGTAGTGGATGTGATGCTGCTGGAATCGGATAAAAGCTACAGGAAAATCCTCGACAGTATTCCTGGCCTGGCTGATTTAACCGAAACCTATTGCGGTAAACTTGGTAAGAATGAAAAGCCGGTTATGATGGAATTTATTCTTTTTGCCATGGCCGAGCATTCGCTGATAGGTAAAAATAGCCTGGAGCGTGGTGTACGGTTTAATGATATCCTGGGATCGATGTTCTCGGAAAAAGATATCTTTGGCGACCAGAATTCCAATTAATGTTCAACGCTGCTACGATCCAGGAAATAAAAAAAGAACTGGAAACGCGATCCATGAAAGAGGTGGTGGCGTATTGCCTTACGCTGGCGCGATATAAAAAGGACAGCAAAGAATACCTGAGTTATCTGCTGTTTGAATCGGAAGATCCCCAAATTTTTAGTGCTAAAGTCAGGGCGGAAGTAGATGAGCAATTCAGTTTGCTCAAGGCAGAAAAGAATTTGTATTTTACAAAAAAGAGCCTGCGTAAAATATTGCGGCAGGTAACACGCTACAGTCGCTATGCCTCCAGCGATGCATTAACAGCGGAATGGTTAATTTATTTTTGTACACGGTTAAACGAATCCGGAATTCGCTACCACGAGAGTGCCGTATTAGTAAACATGTACAAAAATCAGCTGAAAAAAATAACCACGTTGATTAGCGGAATGCATGAAGATCTGCAACAGGATTACGATGCCGCTTTGCAGGAGTTAAAACGTTGCGGACCGAAATAAATTACCGCTTTCCGCCTTTCCACATAATGAGTCCGCCGGCAGCTATAAGTGCAACTCCAACATAAGGCGACCAATTCACGGTATGTTTTTTATCTCTTGTAATTTCCACTTTACCGATGTCTACCACTTTTTCTTTGGTAAAAAAAGTAAAGGTCGAATAAATTGTTAGCAGAATTCCAATAACAAGCAATATTACTCCGAGGTTTTTCATAATAAAAGTTTAAAATGTTAATGTAAAAAAGATTGGACGATGAATGCGTGATGATAAAGATAGTAAATTAAAAACAATTACTTCTTCAAGTGTTTTTCATATAGTGAAATCCACTCTTTTACCGGCATTTTAGAAACCAGTTCACCTATTAATTCAAAGGGTATCTGGTCCATTTTTTTAAACCGAATGCAGCTTTTACCCATATCCAGTTTTGTTGTACTGTGTTCGGGATACGCTTTAGAAAACCATTTCAGCAATTCCGGACTGGCATATAAGCCCATGTGATAAAGTGATATATTATTTTTTTGAGATGCGAGCGAAAGGAAAGGTAAAGGTTGTTTCGGATCACAATGATACCCGTTTGGATAAAGCGAGTGCGGTACTGAATAGCACATCATGCCATAACCCATCCCTTCCTTATAACCAGCAGGTAAATTTTTCTTAATCACCTTCCTGAGCTTAACCATCGCTGCTTTGCGGTCGTTGGAAAGTGATTCAATATAATTTTCAGGAGTTTCGGAGGTTGATTTCATGGGTTAAAAGTAGGAAAACTATATATTGAAGGAAATGAATTTAGGATTGATTTTCCCATTTTTCCTCTCTCTCGGTTTCCCTCGTCCCTGCCCTTCTCCCGGTTGCACTTTTCGTTTTTCACAATTCTTTTCTCCGGGAGAAGGAATTTTTTTTAAGCCAAATCATTCCCCTCTCTGCACTACACCTCTCCTCATCCCTGCCCTTCTCCCGGTTGAGCTTTTCGTTTTTCACAATTCTTTTCTCCGGGAGAAGGGGAAATTATTTTAAGCCAAATCATTCCCCTCTCTGCACTACACCTCTCCTCATCCCTGCCCTTCTCCCGGTTGAGCTTTTCGTTTTTCACAATTCTTTTCTCCGGGAGAAGGGAGATGTTTTTTAAGCCAAATCATTCCCCTCTCTGCACTACACCTCTCCTCATCCCTGCCTTTCTCCCGTTGGCACTTTTCGTTTTTCAACAATTCTTTTCTCCGG
>JBBQQQ010000037.1:0-33328 GCA_038215705.1 Bacteroidia bacterium | reverse complement strand
TTTCAGCAATTTAGCTGCAGGAAATTATACCGTAACCGTTGCGGATGCAAACGGTTGTACGGTTGATGTTTTAATCGCTGTCGCGGATGAACCGGCTCCTGTGATTACCGATGCTCCTGCCACACTTGTTAATTGCAACGGGGGAAGTGACGGAACCATTACCGTGAATGCAAACGGAGGAACGGGCGCGTTACAGTACAGCATTGATAACGGCACCACTTACCAGGCAGGAAATACTTTTTCAAATCTTTCCGCAGGAAACTACACAGTTACGATTTCCGATGCCAATGGATGTACTGCAACATTTAATACGGTTGTCACCGAACCGGTTGCAATTTCCGGAAGTGTGATTACCACGCAGGCTTCATGCGGAAACAGTGATGGCAGTGCGACTGCTTCAGGCAATGGCGGTACTTTACTACATCAGTACAGCATTGATAATGGAACAACTTATCAGCCTTCGGGAATTTTTAATAACCTGTCTGCAGGAAATTATGACATCATTGTAATGGATGCAAATGGATGTACGGCAACAATAAATACTTCAGTCAATAATTCAGCCGCTCCCGTAATTGTTTCAACACCTGTTTCAGATCTAAGCTGTTTTAATTCAAATGATGGAACCATTACAATAAATTCCAACGGCGGCACTGCACCGCTTGAATTCAGCATTGATAATGGATCAACATTCCAGGGAAGTAATATTTTCAATAATCTGCCGGGAGGAAATTATAATATTATTGTTGAAGATGCATTGGGATGCCAGGCGACAATTACGGTGACAATAAATGAACCTGCACTCCTGGTGTTCAATGCGCAGACAGTAAACACTACCTGCGGTCAATCCAATGGATCCATAACAATTACTGCCAATGGAGGTACTGGAAATTACAGTTACAGTAATAACGGCGGGGCATCACAACAGCCATCCAATGCATTTAATTCTATTTCCGCAGGAAATTTTACGATCGTTGTGACCGATGCAAATGGGTGTACCGCATCAGGTACTATTGTTGTCAATGATGCTGCGGGTCCTGCAATACAAAGTGTAAACACAATTGATATTGATTGTAACGGAGCAGGCAACGGCCAACTTTCCATACTTTCCAATGGTGGTACACCACCTGTTCAGTACAGCATCGATAACGGTGCTACGTTCCAGGCAGGTTCAACATTCAGCAATCTTGCTCCGGGAATTTATAACATTGTAGTGTCGGACGCAAACGGATGCACAAATTCTTCAACAGGAACGATAAATCAACCTGCTGCAATTGTAATAAACAGTAACTCAACAACCGCTTCCTGTGGAAATAGTGATGGATCATTAACCATAACTGTAGCGGGAGGAACTGGTGTTTTGGAATACAGTATCGATAACGGGATCACTTTCCAGTTGTTAAATACCTTCAACAACATAGCGGCGGGTAGTTATTCAATTGTAGTGCAGGATGGAAATGGATGTACAGAAAGTGCAACCGGAGTAGTTAATAATGCTGCAGCACCTGCAATTACTGCAACGTCATTTACTGATGTGACCTGTTACGGAGATGCTGATGGCAGTATTACCATTACTGCAAGCGGAGGAACAGGAGCCATTCAATACAGTAGCGACAATGGCAGCAATTTTCAGCCCGGTAATATTTTTAATAATTTGCCACCCGGTAATTATGATATAATTGTTGAAGATGCAAATGGTTGCCAGGCTGCAACCACCGTGAATATCACTGAACCTTCGGAATTACTTATTAATATTATTGAAACGGGAACAACTTGCGGACAGCCGAACGGAAGTATTACAATTAATGCAAATGGTGGAACAGGCCCTTATTTATTCAGCAATGATAACGGAACCACACAGCAGGCTGGAAATGTATTCAGCGGAATTTTGCCGGGTAACTATGATATTATCGTTACGGATGCAAATGGTTGTACGGCATCACAAAATGTAATTGTTCCTGATGCTCCCGGTCCGGTAATTCAAAATGTCACTGAAACAAATATTACCTGCTTCGGGGCTGCCGATGGTGAAATTTTAATTAATGCCAATGGCGGTACCGGTATTTTACAATATAGTATTGATAACGGAACTACGCAGCAAACATCCGTAACGTATGCCAATTTATCTCCGGGAAATTATGATGTAACTGTCACTGATGCCAACGGTTGTACAACAGTCTCAACGGCTATAATTACAGAACCTGCAGAAATTTTGTTTGTAACTAACAACACACCTGCATCATGCGGCAATAGTGATGGAACATTGACTGTAGTTGCAAACGGTGGCACCGGTAATTATGAATTTAGCATTGATAATGGTATTACATTTCAGTCATCTCCGGTTTTTAACGGTTTGGTAGCCGGTAATTACACGATAATTGTTCAGGATGTGAATGGTTGTACGGCATCAGCAGTTAGAGCTGTAAGTAATGCCGCCGCCCCTTCCATCACAGCCACGACCTACACTGATATTACCTGCTTTGGCAATGATAACGGTACAATTACTATTACAGCTAATGGAGGATCAGGAGTATTGCAATACAGCATTGACAATGGAATAACATTTCAAACCGGAAATGTTTTTAATAATCTTGCACCCGGTAACTATGATATAATTGCGGAAGATGTGAACGGCTGCCAGGCGACTTCAACAGTCACCATTACCGAGCCTCAGCTTCTTACGGCCACAGTAAACAGTTCAAATACAACTTGCAGTGCCAATAACGGATCATATACTGTATCACCATCCGGCGGAACAGGGTCTTACCAGTTCAGCCATAACGGTTCGGCATACCAGCAAAGCGGATCATTCATTTCGCTGGCTGCGGGTAATTACACGGTAACTATTCAGGATGCAAATGGATGTACTGTTGATTATCCTGTTGTGCTCACTGATGCTCCGGGGCCGGTCATTCAAACAATCAATGCCATAAATATCTCCTGCAATGGTGCAGGTGACGGCACCATCACGGTTAATGCGATTAATGGGACTGCCCCGCTTGAATACAGCATTGATAACGGTGTTACCTCACAATCAGTAACTTTATTTAGCAATCTGGCTTCAGGAAATTACACTATTTTAGTAACGGATGCCAATGGCTGCACAACCGTTTCGCCTGCATCTATTGTTGAACCAGCGGCTATTAATCCTTCATATTCGTCAACTACGGCTTCGTGTGGTAATGCAGATGGAAGTATCACCATGAATGCCAGCGGCGGGTCAGGTGCACTTGAATACAGTATTGATAATGGAGTTTCATATCAATCATCCGTAAATTTTGTTACGCTTCCGGCAGGATCCTATACCATAATTGTTCAGGATGCAAATGGCTGTACCGCTTCTTTAATTGCTGCTGTTAACAATGCCGCTGCACCCGCAATACAATCAACCAATTTTACAAATATATCCTGTAATGGTGCTGATGATGGGTCCATAACAATTGCGGCTTCCGGAGGAACGGGAGCACTTACTTACAGTATTAACAATGGAATCACCACGCAACCCGGAAATAATTTTAGCGCTCTTATTTCGGGTATTTATAACATTGTAGTTTCCGACATCAACGGATGCAGTGCTGCTTCCCAGGTTACAATTAATGAGCCGGCATTATTAACAGCTACTGCTTCTGCTCAAACCTCTACCTGTGGAAATTCCAATGGATCAATTTCGATAACTGCTCAGGGAGGAACCGGAATTTTGCAATATAGTATTGATGGCGGAACTACGTTTCAGCCGGCTTCCGCATTTATTAACCTGGCTCAGGGCAATTACACTATTCTTGTTACTGATGCTAACGTTTGTTCCTATACGCTTAACAGTGCTGTCCCTGCAGCAGCTGCCCCGGTAATCAGTGCCGTATTTGCAAATAATCTCACCTGCTTCGGTGCAAACGACGGTCTTATTACAATTGTTGCAAACGGAGGTACACCACCTCTGCAATATAGCATCGACAATGGAGTTAATTTCTCGTCCACAATGACCTTTGCTTCCCTTTCACAGGGAAATTATTCCATTGTTGTTATTGACGCTAATGGCTGTACAGGAACATCTGTTCAAAATCTGGTTGAACCTACCCAAATAACATTTACCACCGCAACTATTGATGCAAATTGCGGAAATAACGATGGAAGCATTGTTGTTACTGCAAACGGGGGCTCGGGTAACTATACCTATAGTGCAGATAACGGTGCAACCTATCAGCCCTCCAATACTTTCAATTCGCTCGCAGCGGGAAGTTATGACATGGTGGTTCGGGATGCTGTTGACTGTACCAGTTCAAATCAGGCAGTGGTTTCAAATGTATCTGCACCGGTAATTCAAAGCAATCCGGTTACAAATGTTTCCTGTAACGGACAGGATGATGGTTCACTGACAGTCAATGTAAACGGAGGAACTGCTCCTCTCTCCTACTCCATTGATGGCGGATTTACCTGGCAGGCATCAAATTCGTTTACCAATCTTGCTCCGGGAACCTTTAACATTGTAGTTTCCGATGCAAATTCCTGCGATGCTCTTTCTTCAGCAACAATCACTCAACCTGCACCAATCAGCCTCAGCGCATCCACTACCACCGCCACATGTGGCAACAGTGATGGTACGCTGAGTATAAATGCTGCCGGGGGCAATGGAATTCTCAATTACAGTCTGAATGGTGGAACCGTTCAGGCAAATGGCAATTTCAATAACCTTCCAGCAGGAAATTATACTATCGTTGTTACGGATGCTTCCGGATGCAGTTCTGATATCATTGCTTCAGTTAGCAATACAAACGCACCTGTAATAGCATCGGTTAACAGTACCAATATTTCGTGTTATGGCACTACTGATGGAACCATACAAATTGTTGCCAATGGCGGAACCGGAAATTTAACCTACAGTATTAACAATGGAACTACTTCCCAGGCAACAGGAACTTATGGAAACCTGGCAGGCGGAACCTATACAATAGTTGTGGAAGATGCAACCGGGTGTGTAGCAACTTCCAGCATTACGTTAACTGAACCCGATGAACTGATTCTGAATACGCTTTCTGTTTCTTCCACATGTGGCAATGCCAATGGAGAAATACAAACACTGGCAACAGGAGGAACAGGTGCACTACTTTATTCCATAAATAACGGAATCACATTCCAGCCAGCAGGAATTTTCCAGGGATTAAATCAGGGAACATATACCGTTTTAATCACGGATGCTAACGGCTGCAGCACAAACGATAATTCTACTATAACCAACATCCCGGGTCCTGCTATTACAACACTGAACTTCACCAATACTACCTGTTTCAATTCTGACGATGGTTCAGTAACGATATTACTAAATAGCGGAACAGGTCCGTTTCAGTATAACCTGAATGGCGGAACCAACCAGATAACGAACTATTTTGGCAATCTTTCACCCGGCACGTACCAGGTTTCTGTCATCGATGCCAATGGTTGTCCTGTAGATTCCGTGCTTTCTATTACAGAACCCGTTGAAGTGATTTTATCAAGCAGTGTAATCAACACCACCTGCAGCGACGATAATGGTGAAATCACTCTAACAGGTAACGGTGGTACCGGATCACTTACCTATAGTAATAACGGAGGATTAAGTTATCAGTCGTCAGGTGTGTTCACCGGGTTGCTTGCAGGTAACTACGACATCCAGGTAATGGATGCCAATGGTTGTACTTCATCGGATGTTGCTTTAATAACCGATGCTCCTTCCCCGATAATCCAGGCAACACTCCCTACAGACATCACTTGTAACGGTATGGATAATGGCAGTATTACAATTACAACAACCGGAGGAACCCAGCCGTTGCAATACAGTATTGATAACGGTACAACATTCCAGCCGGCAGTACTTTTCAGTAATCTGAATCCCGGAGTTTATAACATCATTGTTTCCGATGCAAATGGTTGTACTGTTACCTCCACTGCATCACTCACAGAACCAGCCGCTATACTAACATCTGTTTCAAGTACGGCAACATTATGCTATGGAGGAAATGATGGTACTGCTGCGATAACTGTACTCGGAGGAATCGCTCCCTATTCTTATAGCTGGTCGAACGGAATGACAGGCCAGCCGTCAACCGCTAATTTAAGTGCAGGCACGTTCACAGTAACTGTAACCGATGGAAATGGATGCAGCATATCAGCAGCTACATTGGTATCAGAACCGGATTCAATTAATATACAAAGTACAACATCCAACATCAGTTGTAACGGCTTTACCGATGGTGCAATATTGTTAGCCCCTGCCGGTGGAACGGCTCCATATGCGTATTCGTGGAACACCGCGGTTCTTGCAGGCCATGATAACAACAACATAGGAGCTGGAATCTATGTGGTTACTATCACAGATGCGAACGGATGCACTACTTCACAATCGTATTCAATAACCGAGCCTTCAGCAATTGTCCTGACATTATCCGCGACAGCGGTAAGTTGTTATGGCGATAACAATGGAACCGCAACCATTACTGCCAATGGCGGAACCGGATCCTACAGTTACGTTTGGTCAAATAATACCACAGCCATGAACGCAATTTCACTGGCAGCCGGAACATATACGGTAACCGTTACAGATGCAAATGGCTGTACGGCATTAGCCACGGAAACGGTAATCTCACCTGATTCATTAACAGCCATTACACTTTCAACTCCGGTCACCTGCAGTGGTTCAGCTGATGGTTCTGCAACCGTAACGGTTTCAGGAGGCACTTCGCCTTACAGTTATGCCTGGAGCAATGGTGGTGCCAGTGCTGTGCTTAACAATATTAATGGCGGAAATTTGATAGTGAACATAACCGATGCAAATAATTGTTTAACCACAGCGAATGTGCTGGTGCCGGAACCCGCACCCATCCAGGTTACAACTACCGGATCTGCGACCCTTTGTATTGGTCAGAGTGCAGTTATCAGTGCAACTGCCCAGGGCGGAAATGGTGGCTACACTTATACATGGAGTAATGGAATAACCGGCAGCAGTCAATCCGTAAATCCGGCAAATACAACTTCATATAATGTATCCGTCACTGATTCCCTCGGTTGCCAGGGTACGGGAACAGCCTTATTGGTTACCGTAAATCCTCCCCTTTCACTCGTAATTTCACAGGCTGATACCATTTGCGAAGGCGACCAGGCACAATTGAGTGTGGTAGCATCAGGTGGTGATGGTGGACCCTATACATTTTCATGGTCAGGATTAACACCAACAACATCACAGGTAACTGTTGCTCCTTCCGGCACAACTACCTATATGGTTACCGTTACTGACGGATGCGGAACACCTTCGGCATTGGCCAGTGTACAAATCGTTGTTAATCCATTACCTGTTGTGAACTTCACTCCTCTTCCTGCTGAAGGCTGTGCACCGCTGGAAGTAGTTTTTGAGAATTCGACTGTTACAACAACTCCTGGCGCTACTTATGAATGGATTTTGGGTGATAATAATAACAGTATACTATTTGAACCCGTACACATTTATACTGAACCCGGTTCTTATACGGTAATTCTAAAAGCTGTTTCAGCGGAAGGCTGTATCAGCGAAATGACAATAGTTGATGCCGTCAAAGTTTATCCGGTACCCGATGCTTCTATTGGTGTGAATCCCACTGTTGCTTCTATACTCCATCCCGAAGTTAACTTTACGGATACAGGTTACGGTGCCAGCTGGTGGAACTGGGATTTCGGTGATAATTCTTCAGGATCTTCCGAACAAAACCCTTCTCACAACTATGAAGCAACAGGCAATTATTCAATTATTCTTTATGTAATGAATGACTTTGGTTGCCGCGACACCGCTTATACAGAAATAATTGTAGAAGGAGCTTCAACGGTTTACATTCCGAATGCATTTTCACCTAACGGGGATGGCAGAAACGATATTTTTACAGTGTCAGGCATCGGCCTAACAGATATGGAAATGGCTATCTTTAACCGCTGGGGAAATCGTATATTTGTTTCCGGTGATATTCATAACGGCTGGAACGGTTCTGATTTATACTCAGGTACAGAATGTCCGCAGGGTGTTTATATTTACCAGGTAAATGTTAAAAATTTCAAAGGTGAATTATTCACGTATACCGGAAGGGTTACTTTGGTCAGATGAGCTGACTAAAAAAATAGCGATAACGTATTGGGAAAAATAGTTTTAAAGTACGGTTTAATAGCGGGCGCCATCCTGGCAAGCATGCTCTGCACTATGATGTGGTTGTTGAAAGACACCAATGACTTCGAATCCGGTGAAAGTTTTGGCTACCTATTTATAATTGGCGCCTTCTCAATGATTTTTTTAGGCATAAGGGAATACAGGGATAAACATTCAGGAGGCAAAATAAATTTTAATACCGGGTTTAGAATCGGATTATCAATTACTCTGGTAGCTTCTGCCTGTTACGTTATAAGTTGGATGTTGTATTTTCACTTCATTGATGATTCTTTTGTAGAACATTACACTGCTTTCTACACTGAAAAACTGAAAGCAGTCGGAGGTGATCCGATAAAGACTGAAAAAGATATTACTGATTTCCACTCTCAGATGACTGAGTACAGAAAGCCACATGTGATGGCTATTCAAACATTCCTGGAAGTATTCCCCATCGGATTAATAATTACAGTACTTTGTGCATTGCTTATGCGGGGCGACAAATCAGCAAGCGAAAAACAGCCGGTGTGATTAATATTAATTTTCATACATTGGTTTACATGCCTGCATGTTTTTCAGTGCCGAAAAATATCGTCTTTATTAACAGGCCGTAAGTCACTCAGCCAGGTAAAACCTTTTAATTTTAATTCTTGCGGACTAAGTTCATTGATGGGAAAAAGGGTTGCATCAGGTTTATTTATAAGCGTGAGGCTGTTTATTTGACTATCGATCATTGTAATGAGCATGTTGGAACAATCGGCCCTGTTAACTCCTGTAAACTGCTTTTTACTGTTACGTGTATAATATATCGATTGACCATTTCCTTCCACATGAATACTTGTAAGCTGGTTGTCGGTAAAATATCCGATCATATCACGTCCTTTGATCTGGTTGAAGCGAAGACTATCTTCGGATGATGCAATGAAAGCAGAATTAAAAAGCCGGAGTTCACTGATTTTTGAATTCGCCATTTGCATGTTGATATAGGTTGCGGTGAGTTGATTGGCTTCACTCCACATAACAGGGTCGTGGTAAAAATTGAGTGTTGAATCCGAAGTTTTGTAAACCAGTGAATCACATTTACCCTGCAAATCACTTTTAAATATTCTTACCCCATAATACGCACTCCACGCCCGCTCACCGCTAACAGTATCCTGCCATGCATATAAAGTGTCGGCATGAAGAAATAACGAATCGGTATCGAAAGCTTTAGTGAGCACCGCCCGGTCAGTAACCAGTGCTATTTTTCTTTTATCATCAGTGTATCCGTATTCGCCTGAAATAATAAGTTTTTGAATCGTATCCGTTATCGTTACATTCCGGTAAGCAAAACCAACTGTAGATTTATTATCATACACGAGGCTGTCACCTGCAAGTCGGTTTTCTTTTGAACGAATATATGGTTTCACTGTAAATACTGACTTCTCGGAAAGTGTATTGTACCAACCCCGTTCACAGTAAATTTCTGTACTGTCGGAACCTGTTGAATAAATGTAAGTTGGTCCTTCAAAATTTGCAACTTTGGTTACTGTCTGATACCTGAGTGTGTCTGCATGAATAAAATATTTAGGATTGGTCAGCACAACGGAATCACTGAAAAATACCGTTTTATCACGTGAAAAATAATAACCCGTTTTGCTGGTCAGTACGTTTTGCTTATCTGTAATTTTTCCGCCATCAAAATATTCTGCAGTTTCTGAATTCATATTATAATTCAGAATCTTAGATTCCAGTACCATATCACCATCGGTCATCACTACATTTCCGGTAAGTTTTGCCTGTCGCGTATTTCCATCATATTTGAGCTGATCACCTTTTAGGTTAATGCTGTCGCCCTGCACAATCCTTATTTTTCCATAAGCATCAAGGCTGTTGGTTTCCTGGTAGAGATAAGCGCTATCGCAATACATTAAAGCTCCCTGGTGACGAAATCGTACATTGCCCAATAACCTCGAAACATTTTTTCCCAATGATTCATCGCCCTCGAATGTGTCGGCATTTTCAATCTCTACCTGGGTGGGTTTCTGAGCAGTGGATAATAGTGGTGTACTGAAAAATATCACAGTCAGCATTGACATGAAAAATAGTGCCGGATGCATTTTTGTGAATTTCATGATGAGGTTATGGGTATTTAAACAAATTCAGATAAGATCTAATGATAAATGATAAGTGATAGATGATAAATAAATTTTTTTGTAAAAAGTATAATCATTTATCTACATTTACCAATCAAGGCGTAATTTTAAAATGTAATGACAAAATGCCTATTTTTTTAAAGAAAATTAACAGCAATGGAGTAAGAAGCAGATTTAACATTTATTCTATTACTCATTTATCATTTATCATCAATTCCCCTTTTTCTCTTTTTCAGGCAACAAACATCGCTTAGGCAAATTCCGGATCTCTTGCAAGAGTTTCTTTTCGGTCGGGACCTACTGATACAATTACAACAGGCACATTAAGTTCCTTTTCCAGGAAACTGATATAATCGCTAAGCGATGAAGGCAACTGGTGAAGTTCATGAACACCATCTTCCGGCAACGTCCATCCTGCCATTTCTTTGTATACAGGAGTAACGGAATTATTAACAATATCGTATGGCATCCGGTCGATGATTTTCCCTTCATATTTGTAATGCGTACATACCCTGATTGTTTCAAAACCGCTCAACACATCCGGCTTTGTCATAATCAGTTTTGTAACACCATTCAGCATGATCGTATATTTCAATGCGGGCAAATCAAGCCATCCACAGCGTCGGGCTCTTCCCGTAGTTGCACCAAATTCCTTACCGGCTGTCCTGATCTGTTCCCCGGTTTCATTATCAAGTTCGGTAGGAAACGGTCCGCTCCCCACCCGGGTACAATAAGCTTTAAAAATGCCATAAACTTCACCAATGCGCGAAGGCGCAATTCCAAGGCCGGTGCAGGTTCCTGCAGTAACGGTATTTGATGAAGTAACAAAAGGATACGATCCAAAATCAATGTCAAGCAATGAACCCTGGGCACCTTCAGCGAGTACTGAAAGTCCTTTGTCGAGGTAACCATTGATCTCATATTCGCTGTCGATAAGATTCATGGTACGGATCAGCGCAATTCCTTCCTCCCATCCTGATTCAAATTCTGAAAGAGATTTGTTAAATTTATGAAAACTCAGAAGATCATTATGCTTTGCGACAAGAGCATCATATCGTTTTTTGAAGTCGGCATGTTCAATATCACCTACGCGCAGACCGTTACGACCGGTTTTATCCATATAGGAAG
Source organism: Bacteroidia bacterium (assembly GCA_038215705.1). Lineage (GTDB taxonomy): Bacteria > Bacteroidota > Bacteroidia > AKYH767-A > OLB10 > JADKJB01. Next base: position 21,934 of record JBBQQQ010000037.1, on the reverse strand, counting down.
GTCCGATACCTTTCAGTGTAGATCCGATTTTCTCTTTTCCTTTACTCAATTCCGAAGCGGCATCGAGCATGCGATGAGTTGGAAGAATTAAATGTGCCTTGCGGGAAATAAATAGGTTTTTACGGATGTCGACTCCCATCGCTGTAAGTGCATCAATTTCCTTCTTAAAAATAACGGGATCAATCACCACTCCATTTCCAATGATGTTGATTTTGCCGGGATGAAAAATTCCGGAGGGAATCGTATGCAGAACATGCTTTATGCCTTCAAATTCGAGGGTATGACCGGCATTGGGCCCTCCCTGGAAACGGGCTATCACATCGTAACGCGGTGCAAGTACATCCACCACTTTTCCTTTTCCCTCATCTCCCCATTGAAGACCTAAGAGTACGTCAGCTTTCATCGTAAAATTGTTGTTAGTTTTTGGTATCGAATGAATGAAAAATTATGCTTCTTTCAAAATAAGATTTTCTGCGGCAGCTTCATTTTCAGCCACAGTGAAAATACTGTTTAATTTAGTAATTGCAAGTAACGATTTAATATTTTCAGGCACACAGCATACAATAGCTTCTCCACCTGCTTTACGTGCACGGGTAAGGATGGTGATGAGTGTATTTAATCCTGTGCTGTTCATATATTTGAAATTGGCCATATCAATTACAAATTTTTTGTTTTCCCTGTTCAGCAATTCTTCAAACCGTTCAAACATATCGAGCGCCTGGTTTTTTTCAATGAGGTTACCGGAAAAATGTAACAGGCAATAATCTTTTTTCTCTTCAATTTTGTAAGTAAATTCCATAGTTATTATTTAAGTGAGTTTAATTTTTTCAGGTTGTGATGTTCACATTCGCCGTTCTCGAGCATCTTGTTGCATTTGCCGAACAGGTTCAGTGAATGATGTGAAATTTTGAAATCGAGCAACTCGCCCATCATGGTTTGAATCTGCTGTATACGCGGATCACAAAATTCGAGTACCCTTTCGCAATCGATACAGATTAAATGATCATGCTGTTTGAAAGAATAGGATTTTTCAAACTGCGCCAGGTTTTTCCCAAACTGGTGTTTGGTGATGAGGTTGCAGGCCAGAAGATGTTCAATGGTGTTGTAAATAGTAGCACGGCTTACGCGATACTTTTTATTTTTCATGTGAATGTACAGCGACTCCACATCAAAATGATGATTTATTGAATAGATTTCATCCAATATGGTGAAGCGTTCCGGAGTTTTCCTGAATCCTTTTTCTTCAAGAAAACTGCAGAAAACCCTTTTAACTGCTTCTTTGGTACTTTCCATCTAGGGGTAGCTGAAGTGCGAATTTACTGATTCGTATCCATTCGGGTAACACTTAAAATACCATTTACATGGCTGAGTTTTGCCATAAGTTTCTTAAGGTGCTCTGTATCATGCACAAATAGCATAATTGTACCTTCAAATAAACCCTCATTGCTATCAATGCTGATGGAACGCATATTTACTTTCAACTCATTGGAAATTACACGGGTTATGTTGTTTACAACACCTACTTCATCAGCGCCGTTAATGCGTATCCCCGCAAGGAATGCAATTTCCTTTTGACCGGTCCACTTGGCTTTTACGATACGGTAACCATGTTTCGACATTAACTGGATGGCGTTCGGGCAGTTGGTGCGATGAATTTTAATACCCTCGTTAACGGTAATAAATCCAAATACATCGTCCCCGGGAATGGGGTTGCAACAAGCCGAAAGTTTGTAATCAATTTTATCAATGTTTTCACCTATCACCAGCATGTCGGCCGAACCGCGGACATTTTTCACAAGTTCATCAAACGACTGCCCTTCGGGCTTGATGGTGATTGGTTTTGGGATCTGCACCCCGTCTTCGGTAAAGAAATCGCGCAAATTCTTCAGATCAATGGCTTCAATGGCAATACGATGGTATAAATCGAGTGTTGTGGGAACTTTATAAAAAATCAGAAGATCATTTATATTGAGTGTGTCAATATTCACCTTCAGATTCCTCAGCCTTCGTTCCAGTTTCTCACGGCCGTCATCGGCAAGCTTCCGTTTCTGTTCTTTAAGTGCAGACTTGATTTTTGATTTTGCCTTGGCCGTAATCACATACCCGAGCCAATCTTCTTTCGGATGCTGCTTGGAGGACGTAAGAATTTCAACCTGGTCGCCACTGTGAAGCTTATGACTGATAGGAACCAGTTTGTGATTGATTTTAGCTCCGATACATTTTTCACCAATATCAGTGTGTATCTCAAATGCAAAATCAAGCGCTGTGCTTCCTGAAGGCATGGTTTTTAAATCGCCGGATGGTGTGAAAATAAAAATCTCATCCGCAAAGAGATTGAGCTTAAAATCATCCAGGAAATCGATTGCATTTGCCTCAGCATTCTCCAGCATTTCACGAATGCGACTCAGCCATTCATCCAGTGCATTTTCAGCTGCAGTTTCCTTGTATTTCCAATGTGCGGCATATCCTTTCTCCGCAATCTCATCCATTCGTATCGACCGAATCTGCACTTCAACCCATTTGCCGCTGTTGCTCATTACCGTAGTATGCAATGATTCGTATCCATTGGCTTTGGATGTAGATATCCAGTCGCGCAGGCGGTCGGGATTCGGGACGAAGTAATCCGTTACAATGGAATACGCTCTCCAGCAATCTGCTTTTTCCTGCTCATAAGGTGTATCCAAAATAATACGGATGGCAAACAGGTCATAAATTTCCTCAAACGGAACCTGCTGTTTTTTCATTTTATTCCAGATCGAATTTATGGATTTCGGACGGCCTTTCAGCTCCACCTTAAAACCCATTTTAGCAAATTCCTCTTTGAGCGGTTTTATGAATTCGTGTATAAACTTGTCGCGATCCTTTTTGGTCTGCTGTAGTTTTTGTGCTATGGTACGATAGACTTCCGGCTCGGTGTGTTTTAGTGCGAGATCATCCAATTCCGTTTTCATCGCATACAAACCCAGGCGATGCGCAAGAGGTGCATAGAGGTAAGCGGTTTCAGAAGCTATCTTCAATTGCTTTTCCCGCGGAAGCGAACCTAACGTGCGCATGTTATGCAGCCGGTCAGCCAGCTTTATCAAAATCACCCTCACATCATCAGAGAGTGTCAAAAGCATTTTTCGGAAATTTTCCGCCTGGAGCGAGCTTTTCTGATCAAAAACTCCTGAGATTTTTGTCAGGCCGTCAATGATTTTCTCAACCTTAGGACCAAACAAACCCCGGATATCCTCCAGTGACAGATGCGTATCTTCAACCACATCGTGCAACAGCGCACACACTACGGAAGTAGCTCCCAGGCCGATTTCCTCTGCCGCAATTTGAGCAACTGCAATTGGATGATAAATATACGGTTCCCCCGACCGGCGGCGCATGTCCTTATGAGCCTCCAATGCAGTATCAAAGGCAAGCCGGATTAATTTGCGGTCGGTTTTGTCGATGGTATTACGACATGCCCTTAAAAGTGAGCGATAACGCTTGAGAATTTCCTTATTCTCCTCTTCAGGATCCAGTAACGGGACTGATACGGTACTATTCTCGTTTTGCAAATCAGATGGGTCTAGCTCTTAAGGTAACAAATTAAACGCCTAATTGGCGGCTACATTGGCAGTTTTTTTCCTTGCCAGGATGGAAAAATCGCTGTCGAACCGACGAATGGTATTGGTTAACCGTCCAAGGGCGGTAACTTCCATTTCAACAACGTCATTTTCCTGCAGCCATTGCGGTTTAAAATTTTTGGGATCATTCAGCATGCCGGTTCCGTTCAGTTCAAGGAAACATCCTGTGCCCACTGTGCCCGATCCGATCACATCACCCGGATATAGATACGTGCCGTATGATGCGCGTTCGATCAGCTCCTCGAAAGTCCAGTCCATATCTCCGGTATTGCCTTTTGACACTTCCTTGCCATTCACCCGGCAGGTCATTTCCAGGTTAAAATTGTTTCCTATATGAGTATCCTTGGCGGGAATTTTAAACGGTTCCAGTTCGTCGGCTGTTACCAGCATGGGACCAATTACGGTTGCAAAATCTTTTCCTTTGGCAGGACCGAGATTAAGTTTCATTTCTTCCATCTGAAGTGTACGGGCGCTGAGATCATTCATGATGGTATAACCGGCGATATACCCTTCGGCTTCTTCAGCTTTGATATTAATCCCTTTTTTACCGATAATGCAAGCCCACTCCAGTTCAAAATCAAGCTTGTCGAAATGATCGGGCATGCAATACACTTCACCAGGGCCTACCACTGAGCGATGGTTGTTAAAGTAAAAAATCGGGTACTCATCAAACTCCGGGATCATTTCCACACCCCGGTTCCGGCGGGCTGATTCAACATGCTGGCGGAATGCATAACCGTCTCTCAGCGAGGAGGGGCGCGTAATAGGTGCCAGGATATTCAGTTTTTCCATTTCCAGTGACCGCGTTCCCATAAGACCGCTTTTGATCAGGTTATCGATATCCTTTGCTACCGACATCACATGGGGACCCGCCTTCAGAAAGTCTTTCATGTTATCGGGCATTTTAAGGGCACTTTTTACGGATGCCGCCAACTTCAGGTTGTAAACTTTGTTGTTAATGACAAGACCGATCTGCTCTTTACCAAACTCAAGATATGTAATTAGTTTCATAATATTTTGTTTAAAAAGTGTGTGTTTAATAGGAGGAACAAATTTATAACTTTTTTGTTCCGCATACTAACTCTTTCTGAATTAATACCTCTAAAAATTATCTGATACTCAGAGTTGTTTGCGTGACCGTTTGTCTTTTAATTTCTTAAGCGGATCATAGCGAAACTTCAGTTCCCCGTTTTCATCAGTTGTGGCCTGAATGTAAACGTTCATGCCCTTGCCACCCTTATCGGTAATATTATCAGAAATTTCACTCCAGTCCCTGCTTTTGAGGTTGGATAGCGGAACCTGCAATTTCATATCTGTTTTACCATCCAGAAAATAACTTCCTTCCAGGTAAAGCTCCATCACACTGGTATTTATCTTCATGCGATCGAAATAAATTTCATTACCTTTTGCGATGAAGCTATTAGTGATCTCGCTGAAGCGGATGTCCGTAAAATCCCGCTTCCTGAACAGGAACCGTGAGAACTTTCCCATTGGCTGGAATCCTTTTAACTCGCCGTCAATAACCGTAAGATCCACCATGCCGCTTATGCTAGACTGTTTGATGGACGCTTTGCTGTTCATGGTGAAACCCAGATTTACATTAGCATTGAGCGTACCGTTGATCTGGTTCGACTTGATGGTATGCTGTGAGAAATTATCAAAAGCTGTAAACACTTCCGATATGTTAACATTTTTCAGACTGGTTTGAATACTTACAGCCTGGTGATTGTCGTCAACCGGAGATAATTTACCAGCCAGTTTAACTTCACCATGAGCATGATTAAACCGGATTTTTTCGAGTGACCAGTTGTTATCTGAAAATAAAACTTCACCCGATAATGTTGTTGCAGTAAATTTATCAAACCGGAGCGCATCAATATCAAGCTTCATATTCAATCGGCAGGCATCGAGATACCGGTCAAGGTGTTTTCCGAAATTACTTTTATCCGCTACAACTTTTGCAGCTTCTACAATTCCTTTTCTGCGGTTCCCAAGAAAGGGGGTAAAATCGGCAAGATTTATATAGGGTGATTTAATTTCCCAGTTCAGTGATGAATTGGTAAGATCATTTATATTGGTATTAAGAATTCCGGGAGCCTGTCCCTTTAAGGTGAATATACTTGAACCGGAACGACAGGATGCATGTTCAATATACACATCCTTATTTTTAATAAAAATTTCTGCATTAACATCTTCAAATGCAATACTCCTGGGTTCATAAATTAATGCGGCATCTTTAATGTTCACACGAAGACCAATATCATACCGCCAGCCGGAGCTGTCGCTTTCCGACGAAATTTCAGCACGATACTTTCCGGTACCTTTATAAAAATTATAGAGTGCTCCCCCGGGTAATTTTTTCAAATCGTACAGTGGAAATCCGCCATAAACAACAGTTTTCATAACCGGGAAAGGAAAGTCATCAAACCTCACCTTGTCGGACTTAACAGGAAGACCCATCCAGTAACCGCTGAAGTCATTTATTTCAAATGCTGAATTGGACGGAGTGATTTTTTGTGTTGAATCGGCCCGGTTGGTATAAAATGCGGTAAGCCGGCAATTGCTAAACGTATATTCCTTGTACGTTATGGTGTTGGCTGCTGTTTTTAATGTTGTGTAAATATATGGAGGTGATCCGGGAAGCACAGATCCTTCAATCTGAATATGTATTTGCAACGGGCGTTTAACTTCATATTTTAACAAGGACCGTTCTGTTCTGTCTGTAGCAAATTTTAATGCATCTGCAAATAAAATACGGGGCGCTTTCAGTTCGGCACTAAAACCGGAACCGGTTCCTAAATTAAAAACAGCGCGTGCAATTATAAGCTGATTACTGAGGTAAAATGAATGTTCCGGAATTTCAAGAATTTTTTGCACAGTATCATAATATATCAGCAAATTATTACTGAACGGTGCATCTTTAGCGTAAGCACCTTTGTCGGGATTGAAGGCGAGCATTTTAATTATTCCTTCACTTTTTATAGCCAGTGAAATTCTATTTCCTTCGGGATGAAGGCGGCATTTAAGATTATTAAAAAACACATTGTGATGGCGGCGGGGCAACTGACCGGAAAAAATAAACCGAAAATTTTCAAGATTAATTTCGCGCAAATCCATGTTCACACCGGAACCATTTCGGGATGCACGCGATTGCAAAAGGTAACTATTAGAATACCCCTTATCATCTTTAAAAATGTAGACACTACCATTATGAAAGGTAAGTTTTTCGAGAGACGGCTGCTTTTCAAACAGCTCCAGGAAATTAATTTTCACATATACATCAGCAGCACGAAAAAAATCCATTTTGTGAGAGCTGTAAAGTGAATCCCTGACGGAAACTTCAGAAATATGAATTGATGTAGCCGGAAAATAATGCAGAAAATCAATGCTGATATCTCCTGTTACCAGCTCACCGCTGATGGAATGATTAATGACATCCGAAACTTTTGAAATAATTTCCTCGCGGTTTAAGTACACGTACAAAAAAGTTCCGGCTACTGCTATTACCACCAGCATAAAAATGCCTATGGCAGAAATCAGTAACCATTGAATGATCCGTCGCGTCATTAATATTTTATGGGGTAGTTGATAGTGCTAATGTAAGAACCTTCCCTCATTAAACAGTAATTATTATTTTGATTAACTTTGCAAAAGTTTATTTACCCTGATTCCCAAAAAAAAAATCCTTAACTCATGCCACAATATCATACCCTTGGGCAAATTCCTCATAAACGTCATACGCAATTCCGTAAACCTACCGGGGAATTATACTCCGAAGAGCTTTTTTCCACCCATGGATTTTCCAACGTATATTCACTGATCTATCACGTTTATCCTCCCACTATTGTGAAGGAACTGGGACCGGTATTTTCAAGGGAGCCCAAAATAGCGCATGAGCGGTTTCTCCGGCATTACAGTCTCATAGGGTTTAATGTAGCTCCTGAAGACGATTATATCATGAGTAAAAAACCGGTCCTGGTAAATAATGATCTGCACATTTCCCTTGCTGCTCCCCGAAAATCCATAACGGAGTATTTTCTGAAAAACGCCGATGCCGATGAAATGATTTTTGTTCATGAAGGCAGTGGTGTAATGCATTCGCTTTACGGAAGTATTCCTTTTAGCTATGGTGACTACCTGATCATTCCGCGCGGCACCATTTTTCAACTTCATTTTAATGATGAAAATAACCGGCTGCTTATTGTGGAATCGTTCAGTCCGATTGAAATTCCAAAACGCTACCGGAATGAATATGGTCAGCTGGAAGAACACGCACCTTATTGTGAACGGGATATCCGCAAACCTCAAAACCTGCAAACGCATGATGAACAAGGAGATTTCAAGGTGCTCATAAAAAAACAGGGACTGGTATACTCCTATATATATGCCACCCATCCCTTTGATGCGATTGGATGGGATGGAAATAATTATCCATGGGCATTTTCCATTCACGATTTTGAACCTATTACCGGAAGAGTTCATCAACCCCCTCCTGTACACCAAACGTTTGAGGCGCACAATTTCGTAATCTGCTCCTTTGTGCCCCGCCTTTACGATTACCATCCTATGGCTATCCCTGCTCCTTACAATCACAGCAATATTGATTCCGATGAAGTTCTTTACTATGTGGATGGTGATTTCATGAGCAGAAAAAATGTAGTGAAAGGGCAAATAACACTTCACCCGGGAGGTATACCGCATGGACCGCATCCCGGAACCGTCGAAAAATCAATTGGTGCCAAAGAAACCAAAGAACTGGCTGTTATGATCGACACTTTTAAACCGCTTTGGCTTACCGAAGAGGCAATTGCAATCTCCGACGATAGTTATTTCAAATCCTGGATGCATTAATAACTGGCAGCATCCAAAAACGCTGCAGGATACTAACAACTGTTTGTAACTTTACGGAAGCTGTGCAACTATAGCGTGAATCCTTTCGTCACTTACAATAGTCAGGTGGCTATCAGGCGGTTACCCCACACATCTGACGCGCTTAAAAAAAAACATCGTCTTAGGGTTCGTGACATTAATTTCGTATTTTTGAACCTCTCATTATTGAACAAAATCAACCTAGTGCATCCCACTGAATAACCTAAAAACATGAACATGAGGAAGTTAATCTTTACACTCTTATTATTAAATTGTTCTTTTCTATTGAAAGCCCAAGTTGACACGGTTTTCGTAGAGGACTTTGAAACCCCTCCATATGCTGTAACATCCAGCGGAACTCCCGGATGGGCCACGAACACCAGGCTGAGCGTCAGCCCGGTTACCAGTGACTCATCATTTATTGATGCTCCGGGAAGCATCTCTTACCTTGAAACAAATTCTTTTGATTGTACCAACAATTCATTTGTCACCTTATCCTTTAATTCTATCGCTAAAATAGAATTTTTTGATAATGCTACCATTGAAATATCTACCGATGGTGGTTTTAGCTGGGAGCAACTGGTTGATAACAATAGCGGAACTGATAACTGTACGTACCTCGGAACAGGTTTATTCAGTACACAGGGAAGCAGATTTTGTGAAGCTTCCTATGCATCCTGGGTTCCAGGACAGGCTGTAGTCCCTGACAACAGCTGGTGGAAATTAGAAGTATTCGATATTTCCCTGCTCGCCGGTAATAATTTTGACGTTCGTTTACGTTTCAAACTCGCTGACGGAAACAATAGCGGAGGAGCCGGCAGAAACGGATGGCATATCGATAATCTCATGGTTACTGCATCTTTCTGCGAACTTATGGAGCCTAACGCTTATGCACTTGCACCGAATTATCCCGCTACGGTTTATAACCTGGGACCTTTTACAGTGAATGCAGCAGCAACAGATGCTTCCGGAATCGCACAGGTTATGTTAAGCTACACAGTTAACGGAGTTCAGCCTGCGACTCAAATTCTAATGACCAACACCATCGATTCACTTTACACTGCTACCATACCTGCAGTTGATACTTTTGATGTGATTTGCTACAATATTGAAATTATGGATGGTTCGGCTTGTGCGAACGTATCCTATTTACCCGGCCCTACTGCAGCGGATTCCATTTGCTTCAGCGTTGAAGGCGGAATCGTATTCCCATATTGTGATGACTTTGATGTTGCAATTGACCTTTGGGGAGACCGTACAACAGTACCGGGGTCTCTTTGGGAGCTTGGAACACCTGCTTTTGGCGCTACAACAGGCGCACATTCTCCACCTAATTCATGGGATATCAATTTAACGACACCTTATACGAATGGCGCCGAAGCTTATCTTCAGTCTCCCGAATTTAGTTTTCTTCCTACCGGTGCAGGAGCTACAGTGGAATTCTGGCAAAACTACAATGCCGAAGGCGGATGGGATGGAACGCGGCTTGAGTGGTCAACAGATAGTTCTAACTGGCAAGTGTTGGGTTCTGTAGGTTGTTTGGATTGTGTCAATTGGTATACCGATGCCCAGTTAAACTCCAGTCAGCTTCCCGCATGGGAAGGTAACTCCGGTGGATGGATTAAATCATCCATCATTCTTGATGCCCAGTTTAATGGTCTTGCACAGGTATGGTTCCGTTTCGTATTTACTTCGGATGGTTCTGTTATTACAGATGGATATTCTATTGACGATTTCTGTATTTTCTTACCTCAGCCTGATGATGTGGGTGTTACTGCTATCACACAGCCTGGCCCTACAGGTCCTGCTCTTAATTGTGTGAATGTTATTGCAACAGTTAAAAATTATGGTTTGAATACGCAAACTGCTTTCGATGTAACGTATGTGTTGACAGATGCTTTGGGAAATCAGTTAACAAAAACAGCTCCATGGACCGGCAACTTAACTCCGGGTGCTACTGCGCAGTTTACCTTCCCTGTTTGTGATACTATTCCCGTTGGCAACTTTACCGTTTGCGCATGGACCAGTCTTCCCGGCGACGGAAACAACTTTAACGATACAACTTGTATAACTTCTTTGGGTATTCCTGTTTTCCAGCTTACCGCCTGTGATGATTTTGAACAGGGTAACCAGGGATATCAGACCTCTACAACAAATGCATTTGCTGCAGAATGGCAGTTAGGAACACCGAACTTTGGTGTAACTACCGGTGCCTATTCCGGAACAAATGCATGGGATATCAATCTGAATACCGGATATGGTGTAGGAGCAAATGCTTCCTTAACAACTCCTATTTATGATCTCAACGGATCTATAAACTCGTATTTGTCATTCCGAAGAAACCAGCTGACTGCTGCAGGTGACGGTCTGAGAATTTATTATGACCTGAACGGTTCCGGTAACTGGATTCTGTTAGGAACTGTAAATGATCCTGACGGATATAACTGGTACAATAATCCGTCTCTTAACTTCGGTGATGCCGGTTGGGATGGAACTTCCAACGGATGGCTTGAATCACGATATTATCTTCAGAACATTGCCAACACCGGCGGTCCTACTCCATTCATCCAGTTCCGTTTCGATTTCGTAAGCGGTTTCAATGGTACGCCTAATGATGGTATCAGCATCGATGACCTTTGCGTGAAGCAGCCTGGTCCGGATGATGTTGGTGTTGTAGCTGTAATAGAACCAGGTTCTAATGCACCTGCCGGTAACACCTCTAACGTATCGGTAACACTCCGTAATTTCGGATCACTTCCTCAAAATGTTATCCCGGTATTTTATGAAGTAACTGATCAGCTTGGAAACATCACACCCGGTAGTGCGACTTATAATGGCACTTTAAATCCCGGACTTACAGCAACGTTTGCAATGCCCGGATTTACAATTCCATCAGGACAATTTGATTTCTGTGCCTGGACTGAATTACCGGGTGATTCTGATAATTCAAACGATACTACATGTATTGGCTCCGTAGGTGTACCGGTGATTCCTTTGAGTTACACCGGGCCATACTTTGATAATTTTGATGGACCTAACGTGGGCTGGAGTACAACTGTAACCGGTAATCCTACTACGATATGGGAACTGGGTGTTCCGGCATATGGTCAAACCAACTCCGTTCATTCCGCTCCCAATGCATGGGATGTTAACCTGTTAAGTGCGTATGGAAATAGTGCAGAATGCGGTCTATACTCTCCTATTTTTGATTTCAGCAATGCCGTTGATGCAAAGCTTTATTTCTGGAGAAATCATAATACTGAGCAAAACTGGGATGGTGTTAGAATGGAATATTCTATCGCCGGTGGAACCTGGACGCTGTTCGGACCCACTGCAGCTGCTCCTCCTTGCTGGGTAAACTGGTATAACATGCCAAGCATTAATTGCTCAACACAACCTGCATGGGCAGGAACTACAGGCGGATGGGTTAAGACGGAAGCTAATTGCCTTTCAATGTTTGATGGTCTTTCAAATGTTCAGTTCCGGTTTATTTTCTGTTCTGATCCTTCGGTTCAGATTGACGGATTCTCGATTGATGACTGGAACATTACCATTCCTGTGCCTCTTACAGCTGCACCAATAACGATTACCACGAATACAATCAACACCAGTTTCATCTTCCCTGGTCAGTCTGTACAGTTTACTTCTCCGATCTCTAATCCTGGTACTACTCCATTGACTTCGGTAAATGCAACTATTACTGTCTCTCCGATAATTGGAGGAGTCACTCAGCCACCAGTATTATCGGTTACCGATCCAATTGCTTATTCTCCTGCATTGGCTTCACAGGCTAACCTCCCTCATATATTCAGCCAGTTGTGGACTGCAACTCCGGGAGTATATGAAGTGTGTGTGATTACTTCAGAGCCAAACAATGGCATTGACCTGAATCCTTTCGATGATACCACCTGTATCACGATCTCCGTATTCGACAGTGTTGCAATTACTGCTGCAAATCCATATTGTACCGATTTTGAAGGCGGACCTCAGTGGGTTTCTGTAAATGCATTTACCTATGCGAGTTCATTGAATGACTGGGAAATTGGAACTCCTGCTCAAACCATCATCAACGGTGCCTTTAGCGGAACCAATGCCTGGACAATTGACCTTGATGATAACTACAGCAATCGTGATACCTCAGGATTATTCTCACCTGTGTTCTCAATTGATAACAGCAAAGTTTATAAATTGTCATTCCAGCATAAGTTCGATACCGAGCCATTCGCTGACGGAGGGATTGTAGAATACTCTACTGATTATGCTCAGACATGGCAGCACCTTGGATTTGCGTCAGGCTCACCACAACCATGGTATAACACTCCTTTCATTACCGGTCTGGGTGGTAATCCCGGACTTCCAGGATGGTCAGGAACAGAACCAAACTGGGTTCTTGCAGAGAAGTGTACACAGTTCTACAATGGAAATACTGTGATCTTCCGCTTCCGTTTTGCTTCCGATAACTCGGTAAACAATTACGAAGGCTGGGCGATTGATGATGTATGTTTCGAAGAAATCCCGACTTGCTTGGTTGGAATTAATGAACTGGAATCTAACGGTGTAATGCTGGGACAGAACTTCCCTAACCCATTCAATGGTACATCAACAGTTGAATATGTACTTCCCGGGTCAGGCCAAGTGAAGATTTCAATCACCAATATTATCGGACAGGAAATTGCTGTTCCGGTTAATGGTGAGAAAGCTGCCGGTGCACATTCGTTTACTATCAATTCACGTGAACTGGGTTCCGGAATTTATTACTACACTCTTGAATTTAACGGCGAACAAATTACCCGTAAAATGATCATCACCGAATAAGAATTATCGGTAATAAAAAAGCCCTTCCGGATTCCGGGAGGGCTTTTTTATTGGTAAGGAAACCGGTAGGCAAAACCCTGGAATCTTGATTTAATAGCCACGCAGTTTCCCGTGCTATTCAACACAAAATTTTACACAGGTCATCCTGTGAATGATAAATTTTAAGAATGCAAATTATGGAACTTAGTTCAGCCTTGCCGTCTGACTGAAAATAGTTTCCAAACGGTGTTCCATATCCAGTGCGCGTGGTATTAAAACACGATCTTCAATCATCCCGTGAATTTTAAGGTCCTGGCGGAAAAATTCGAGTTGTTGCACTAATACACCATAAATAAATCGGTTCATAGGTGGCGGATCATATGTGAGGATACGGGCTCTGACTGTTTCCAGTTCCGAATCATTGTCGCTATGATTGTCAATAAATAACTGCATCGAAAAATGCTTCCTGTTTTTAAAGAATTCATGAGGATTAAACCCGCCTTTCAATGAAGTTTCCAGGAACTGAATGTAAGGTAATAACCGCTCATCTTCCTGGCGGATGTGAATGATAAGATCGGTTTTATAATCGAGGTAAAAGTTGTTTAATACAGCAAGGATCGGGTGGCCCGAAGGGTAAGCAGTACAAAGCAGGTGAATGCTCTGTTCTATTTCCTGCAACGATTTATCCAGATACAGCCTGTGAGTCCTCCGGATGTAATCCATGAGAATATCCATGGGTACATCGTTAAAGTCACTGCTCCTGAATGCCGATTCATCTTCAAAGCAACGCGCCAGCAATGAAATAAAATCGCTGCTTTGCTCCAGATAGGCCCCGTCTCCATGAAATTCATTCATCTGGTATATGGCAGGTAAATGATAGCGTTGCAAAACCTGTTTTTTGAAAACTGTAAGATCCATTGGATGGGGGTAATTGAAGTAATGAAATGATATGACTTAAATCCGCTCAGGCGGTAATCGTGTTAATGGCAAAGACTCAAAATTCGCTGTCTTTATCCTCGCAAACATATTAATTAACACCCGCAACAGCAATTGTGTTAGCTCCTAAAACATGATTAATTTTTCAACATTTCAATATATTGATTTACAAATACATATGGTTTATTAACAATTGCTATCCCCTGTTATTAAAATTTAAGGTCGTCAAAAAAATAATTATTAATCTATGCTTACCAATTTTAAAAGCATAAATTTGCATACGGTATTTTTAATATTATTTAACCAACCTTTTCGCAATTTCATTAATTCAAATCAAGTCAACCCTCCCTATTTTTCAACAATTTAAAGCACTTTTCATGGAAAATCTTTCACTCAACTTAAAAAAGTATTTCGGCTTCGACCACTTCCGGCCGTTACAGGAAAAAATTATTCACACCGTACTCGACAAAAAAAATTCGCTGGTACTGATGCCTACCGGCGGCGGAAAATCAATTTGTTATCAGCTACCCGCTGCGGTGATGGAAGGAACTGCCTTGATTATATCACCGCTCATAGCATTAATGAAAGACCAGGTTGAAAATCTATTGGCAAATGGAATTCCGGCAGCTTACATTAACAGTTCCCTTACGGGAGAACAGGAACAGGAAATAACTTCCAGGTGTATAAAGGGAGCCTATAAATTGCTGTATCTTTCTCCTGAACGTGCTTTATCGCTGCTCAGTTCGTGGCTGCCTTCACTTAATGTTTCGCTGATCGCGATTGACGAAGCGCATTGCATTTCACAATGGGGCCATGATTTCCGCCCCGAGTATACGCAGTTAAATGTTCTTCGCAAAGTGTTTCCTGACACAGGCATAATTGCGCTGACAGCAACAGCAGATAAAACTACACGACGCGATATTATTCAGCAGCTACAGCTCGATCAGTCGGAAGTTTTTATTTCTTCCTTTGACCGCCCGAATTTACGCCTCGATGTCAGGAGCGGGTTTAAACTGAAAAGAAAGCAGGATGAAATAATAAAATTTATTACCAAACGAAAAGGCGAAGCAGGAATTATTTATTGCTTGTCGCGGAAGAAAACGGAAGAGGTTTCAGGGTTTCTGACTCAACATGGCATCGATAGTTGTTTCTATCATGCAGGCATGTCATCAGAGGAACGAAACAAAGTTCAGGAAACATTTATTAAAGAAGATGGAAAAATTATTTGTGCAACCATTGCTTTCGGAATGGGCATCGATAAATCAAATATCCGTTGGATCATTCATTACAACATACCTAAAAATATGGAAGGCTACTACCAGGAAATTGGCAGGGCCGGACGTGACGGAGTAAAGAGTGATACGCTGTTGTTCTATAATTTATCCGACCTGATATTACTTTCAAAATTCGCGCGTGAGAGCGGACAACCGGAGCTCAATACCGAAAAGCTAAGACGGATACAGGAATATGCTGAATCGCGCATTTGCCGGCGGCGAATCCTGTTAAATTATTTCGGCGAAAATTATTTGCGTAACTGTAACAATTGTGATGTGTGCTCCCACCCGCCTGAACTTATCGACGGCACCGTGGTGGCACAAAAGGCGCTTAGCGCGATAACCCGTACCGGAGAGCAGGTTGGTATCACAATGCTCATAAATATTCTCAGAGGTTCGCACAATTCTGAATTGTTGATGAAGCATTATAATGAAATAAAAACATACGGCAGCGGAAAAGATCATTCGTTTGAGGTTTGGCAGTCGTACCTGCTCCAATTCCTTCAACTGGGTCTTATCGAAATCGCGTATGATGAAAACCATCATTTAAAAGTTACACCACACGGTAAAGAGGTGCTTAAAGGAATTGAAAAAGTTTCGATTGCTGAATTCCGCCAGACTATTTTGTCAGATGATGAAGAACCTGTTGAAAGTGAAGATACCGTTCTGCCACTTGATAAATTATTATTTGAAAAGTTACGACAGCTTCGAAAATTAATAGCAGATTCAGAGGGCATGGCTCCCTATCATATTTTCACTGATAAGACTATCTGGGAGATGGTTTATCAAAAGCCGCTTTCAAAAGAGACCATGTTATCAATACAGGGCGTTTCGCTGAAAAAATTCGAAAAGTATGGAGATGATTTTATCAAGGCAATTGTTTCGGCTTTACCTCCCGGATTTAAACAAACGGAATCATCGGTACAGCTGGCCATACAACCTGAAAAAATAAAGGAATACATCCGGATCATGGAAGCACAGAAGATGCATATTTCACATACCACACTCGGGAAAATATTGCTCGGTTCAGAAAGAGAAAACCTTCCCGCAGGAGCGGACCAATTACCTTTTTACGGATTACTGAAAAACAAAACCAAATACAAAGTGCTGGGGCCTATGATACGGCAATTTTTTACCGAACAAATCGAAACAGAATTTGTACATGCGGCAGATGATTATTTTGGTAAGGAACAATTTAACCACCTGCAGGAAAATGCAACAAAGGAATTAGCTGATATGATTAAAGGTTTACCCGTTAACCGTCCCGATGACACCATCAATAACGACTTTATCCTGGAACAACGTAAGATCTACCCCCGCTCCTATGAATATTGGAACGAACCTGAGGTTACCCTTTTCAGGGAAGCTGTCGGCCAGACAAACGATTTGAACTTAATAGCAACGCTTTTTCAACGATGCCCCGATTCGCTGAAGACCTATTACAAAAAAATGTTTTTATCAAAAGCCATTTCCGAAATCGGAAAATAAAAAAAGGAACATTCGTCTCCCCCTTTTTTCAATGTCCCAATGTCTATTCCCTCATTCTCTCATTCTCCCATTCTCCCATTCTCCCATTCTCCCATTCTCCCATTCTCCCATTCCCTCATTCTCCCATTCACTCATTCTCCCATTCTCCCATTCTCCCATTCTCCCATTCTCCCATTCACTCATTCTCCCATTCTCCCATTCCCTCATTCTCCCATTCCCTCATTCCCTCATTCCCTCATTCCCTCATTTTAAACATTACTCCTCTCAATCATCACTGCATTTGCAATCCACTGGAAGGCAAAAAAACCAACAAAGTATGCGGTGGATAATGGATGCATCATGTTTCCGGTATAAAATGTAATGGCTATTGACAGCACACCCGTTACCGCCATGGCACCTGCATAAATAACGAGTGAATATTTATACTTAACCGGTGAAAACATGGTACTCAGCGGCACGGTCATGGTAAAACCAAATAAAGCTATTGTAAGAAACTTTTCATCGCTCGTTATAAAGTAACTTACAACTCCGGTAAGAAAAACGACGAAGCTCACCGCAACAAAATCGGAACTGATTTTTTCATTTTTGTCGAGCAGATGTTTACCGAAGGAATTAAACCGCAAAAATAAATTACTAATTGGAGTTATTACCCAGGTAGAAAACGCAATGAGCGCAAGTAAAATAATCAGCGGATACAGGAAAGGTTGCAGGGATTCAAATTTTTCAGTTATATATCTCAAAATCCGGAACGCAATATAAAATCCGATAATAACTCCCCATTGGTATTGCCGGGTAAGGTTACCGATCCAGAAAGAATATTTCAGGAACCACCTGTAAAAAATATTCGATGCTTTGAGCGCTTCCATCATACCGGCCTGGGCATAATCGAAGTTAGGGTCATTCTTCAGTGATTCCCTGAAGTGTTCCAATGCCTTTTTATGATCACCTTTTTCCAGCAAACTCCATCCGTAATTGGCATGGGTAAAAGCGTTGTTGGGATCCTCACGTAACGCACCTTCAATAGTTTTGAATGAATCCTCTTTCCTGTCGAGTTTTAATAATGCAGTACTGCGTGTGTTCAGGCCCAGTAAATTTTCAGCATCCAGTTCCAGTGATTTATTGGCAAGTTCCAGTGCTTTATCGTATTGCTTTCTGAAAAGTTTAATGGAAGCCCACCAGGCAAAATAATCGGCATTCACCGGATCCATTTCCACTGCCTGCCGGATATCTTTTTCAGCTGCATCAAATTCATCCGTTCTAACTTTTACACGTGATCGTATGTAGAACAGATGAGAAGTATCAGGACTCAGTCCAATGGCAGATTCAATCAGTGAGGAGGCACTTTCATAGTTATCCTGGAGAAGTTCCACTTCAGCAAGCATCGCCAGGAGAAAGGAGTTATCGGGGCTGTCTCTCAACATATCCCGCAACGACTTCTCCGCTTCCTTAAAATTTTGCTGCTGTATTAATAACTGAACCCTGTTAATGCCGGCTTCCATAAGCTATTTCTTAATTTTCAAATGCAATAAAATATCATCATATAAGCCGGTGTCATTCGCAAACAATGCGAAGTTTTTTGCGGAAGCAAACCATTCCTGCGTACTGGCCTTATGTTTTTTAGCGGCATATAGCAGGTCTTTTGTACTGATTGGTTTTGGAATACCTTCTTCGAAAGATGCCTCAAGTTTATCTTCAATTGCGATATCAATGATGGCTTCAATATCGGCGCCTGAATAATTTTCAAGTTTTTTTGAAAGCGATCCATAATCGATTGCATCAACAGGCTTTCCTTTTAATTTTAATTTAAGGATGGATGTACGCGCTTCTTCATCGGGTGGCGGCACAAAAATAATACGGTCGAACCTGCCCGGTCGGCGGAAGGCCGGATCGAGGTGCCAGGGTGCGTTGGTAGCGCCTAAAACAAGTATACCGTCATTGTTATTTCCGATACCATCGAGTTCCTGCAAGAATTGGTTAATCAGGTGCCTTCCGCTTGACTGTTTCATATCGCTCCGGCTGGCACCAAGGGCATCAATTTCATCAAAAAATAACACGCACGGAACATTTTGGCGTGCCACTTCAAAAATATCATGCAGGTTTTTCTCGCTGTTACCGATCCACATATCAAGAATATCATTCAAACCCACGCTAATGAATTTTGCTTTCACCGCCCCTGCCGTCGCTTTGGCAATATATGTTTTGCCACACCCGGGCGGGCCGTAGAGCAAAATACCTCCGCCGGTTTTTTTTCCATAGGCTTTATAAAGTTCCGGGTGCAAAAGCGGTTTAATAATTTTCAATTCAATTTCGTTTTTCACTCCGTTCATTCCGCCTACGTCATCAAAATTTATGGCGGGCTTTTCCAGGAAATGGCTTTCCAAATCCTCTTCAACGCCTTCCGTCTCTCGCGAAGCAGGCATGCGCAAAGCATTGTCCAGTTCCGGATCCTGGAATTTGGGATTGATTTCAAGGGCTCTTTTATACGATTCCATTGCACGCATAAACGCATTTTCTTTCAACAAAGCCTTTGCGTGCAACAGATAAATATCAAAATCAGCCTTGCCATCCTCAATAACTTCTTCAAGAATCACATTACATTTTGAATATGCTCCCATTAGAAAAAATGTTTTTGCAAGACCTGCTTTTGATTTCCGGTCGGGCGATAATTTCAACAACGTTGAATACTCCTGCTCCGCTTCATCGAGCCGGTTAGCCGACAGCAATGTTTCTGCAAGTAATTGCCTCAAAGGAACATTATCGGGCGAAAATTTTAAAGCTTCCCTGAGGTTACTGATTGAATCGTTATCCATAGCAATGAGAATGATTGCTAATGTATAAAAAAACAGCCAATTTCCCGGAATGGGTAATTATTTTCCCGGCAAAACCGGTTTTCACCCTCCTTTAGCGCTTCAATTCGCTGAAATTCACATGGCATATATTTCGTAATGCATACAAGGTTACTCTGAATTTTCAACTTAAAAAAAAACGACCATGAACAACATCTTCAAAGCATTAATCGCAGGTTACGGGGCCAAAAAACTGGGAGGCGGCTGCATCAGCACCGTTTTAATTTTTGTAGTTATTTATTTGCTGTTGGGGCAGTGTAATTGAGGGGAGGAACTATAATTATACTTCAACATTGATTATGTTGGATTGCTGCTTAAATAAAAAAGTCTTTCCATACAAAAAATGCCTCACATAAATGTGAGGCATTTTTTGTATGGAAAGACTTTTAACGGACATAACCTATCTTTCCGGTTAATATTTTTCTTTGTGTATTAAATGAATAAAAAAATATCTGATTAGAAAGATAATTTAGTGGAATTGAAATTCTTTCTCCTGGTAGCACGCCTTTTTGAACGAATAACTCTTTACCATCCACTGAATATAATCTAAAATCTGACATTTGTCCATTTGAATTGATTTCAATCTCAAGGATGTCATGACTAATGAATACAGAATAATTACTATCATCGATTTCCAATAAAGATGTGAATTGACAAAGCGTATTCATTCCATTCAAAGTAAGAACTTCCCCGGAACTAAGCTCCTTGTCATACAATCGGATATCATCAATTTTACCGTCAAAGAAAAATTGCGCTCCAACATGATCAATACCTCCTCCAATCCATAAACTACGACCTTTATTGACAACCTGGGAACTAGTTAAAAGGACATTTGTCAATATCCCATCTTTATATACTTTCATTCCGCCGTTTTGACTTACCGTAAATACAAAATGTTGCCATGCATTGGAAAAAGTGGTTCCCACATCGCTCAACCTTCCTCCATTAGAACAATTTCCGTAATCCCAAAAAGTTGTTGACTGCCCATTATGGGAATAATACTGCATTGCATTTAACCTGTCGTTGAAATTATCAGGCTGCAAAATCAGGATTGTTTGTAATTTAACCTGATCAGGCTGAATCCAAACACTCATGCTAAAATCATTGCCTAGCGTCATTCAATTGTAGAGACCAATATTTATATAATCATTTACACCATCGAACTGATAAACACTTGAAGGATTACCAAAGCGGTCGCTGGTCAATGTTGCTCCATTTACTATTCCATGATGCAGATTTCCACTCATGTCATTTGCATTTCCATCAAAGGGATAGCAAGCCATCAAATTCGCATTGATTTGAGAATAACCAGATATACATACAACGGAACATAATACCAGTAGTAAAATTCTTTTCATGTAGTTTTGTTTTTAGAGTTTATCAAACTTACAAAAAATATCCAATGGTAGGCATAAATACAAAAAAGCCCTGCAGTTAAATTTGCAAGGCTAAATTTTGAGAGTGGAGAATACCGGAGTCGAACCGGTGACCTCTTGCATGCCATGCAAGCGCTCTAGCCAGCTGAGCTAATTCCCCGTTCCTGGCACTGTAAAATCAGGAGTGCAAAGGAAATCATAATTTTAGTGGAATACAATAGGATATTCAGACACAAAAAGACTCAATTAAACATGCGATTTCAAACTTTTTCGGAATTCAGATTGAAGTTAAATAATTAATATTCAATCATTTAATAACGGTCCACACCATTTCACTGCAATTAACCTCACCCCTGCCCCTCTCCGGAATAAAATTTCTGTCTCCGATTAAAATCATTTCGTCCGGACCTCACCCCTACCCCTCTCCGGAATAAAATTTCTGTCTCCGTTTAAATCTTTTGGTCCGGAGAGGGAGTGATATGGCTTAAAAAAAATTTCCTTCTCCCGGAGAAAAGAATTGTGAAAAACGAAAAGCTCAACCGGGAGAAGGGCAGGGATGAGGAAAGGTGTAGTGCGGAGACGGGAATGATTTGGCTTAAAAAAGTTTCCCCTTCTCCCGGAGAAAAGAATTGTGAAAAACGAAAAGCTCAACCGGGAGAAGGGCAGGGATGAGGAAAGGTGTAGTGCGGAGACGGGAATGATTTGGCTTAAAAAAGTTTCCCCTTCTCCCGGAG
>JBBQQQ010000036.1:0-34455 GCA_038215705.1 Bacteroidia bacterium | reverse complement strand
TGGTGGCGACTGATTAACCAGAAGAAATTACAACAAAAATAAACAGGGAGGGTCTCAATAACCGGGGGGTTAGTTTTGAGACAACACACTCCCTGTTATTTTTTTGTCTTTTATTTTTTATAACATATTGATTTTCAAATTATTAATTTTTTCCATCTAATTTTTTAGGATAGGATGTCCTATCTTTGCAATAGTTTATGGCCTTTATCAATCTTGGTACTCCGGATTAAGTTGTTCTGGTCATGACTGCATAATTCTATTTACACTACTTCGCACCATGATTACAGTTAAGTCGTTTTGTTTCAACTCCTTTGAAGAAAACACCTATGTTCTTTCCGATGCTTCCGGTGAGTGTTTAATTATTGATCCGGGATGTCATATGGAGGAGGAAGAAAAGGAACTGTCCGGTTATATTTCTGAAAACAATCTGAAACCGGTACGGTTAATCAATACACATTGCCATATTGATCATATCCTGGGAAATAGCTTTATTGCCGGAAAATATACACTCAAGCTGGAAGCAAATGAAAATGAGTTGCCTGTTTTAAGTGCTTCCGGGTATGTGAGCCAGATGTACCAGATACAATTAAATCCGTCTCCCGAAATTGACAAATTTATAAATGAAGGTGATATAATAAATTTTGGAAACTCAGAGCTGGAAGTATTTTTTACGCCGGGACATAGTCCGGGAAGCCTGACCTTTTATAGCCGTGAAGATAAATTTATCATTTCCGGTGATGTGCTTTTTGAAAGAAGTATTGGAAGAACCGATCTTCCGGGAGGAGATTATGATACTCTGATTACCTCTATCATAACAAAACTACTTCCATTAGGCGATGACGTTAAAGTTTACAGCGGACATGGAAACAGTACAACCGTAGGATCAGAGAAAAGTCACAACCCGTTTTTAAGAGAGCATCTCCAGTATTGATTTCTCAATTTCCGGATCATTCCATTTTTCCTTTATACCGGGAATGGTCATAATCTTATCCATGATAGCATCATGTTTTTTGCCTTCACTTAATGCAACACTGTAAGGAAGATCACTGAATGTTACCATCGTGTAAAGTGGGATCCATTTATCAGGATGCTTTTCACTGAAGGCAGCTTCTATTTTTTTGCGAAGTAAAAAATCAGGATGCCCTACCAGGTCGCGCATTTCGATAAAATTTGAGAGTGCGAGCTCTGCAATTGCATCACTGTTGGGTTTGCGCTGATCCTGGTATGCCGGCATTATTTTTTCCCAATCATGATTGTGTTTGTTGATGAGATCATTTAATTCAACACAATCTTCAAAGCCGCAATTCATACCCTGGCCGTAAAAAGGTACTATTGCATGCGCTGCATCACCTATCATCATCATTTTATTTTTCCATGTCCAGGGGAAACAGCGCACCGTCATAAGTGAACCGGTAGGATTGCCGAAGAAATCCTCCTCCAGGGTTGGCATCAGCGGAACCGCGTCTGGAAACACATCATTGAAGAATGCAAGCAGTTTTTCTTTTGAATCAAGCATTTCAAAAGATGGATTCCCTTTGAAAGGAAAAAATAATGTGCAGGTAAAGCTTCCGTCCATATTTGGTAATGCAATAAGCATGTAACCACCCCTTGGCCATATATGCAGCACATTTTTTTCGATAACGTGAGACCCATTTTCCCCTGCAGGAATCACTAATTCCTTGTACCCATGTTCGAGATATTGCTGTGAATAATTATACCGGTCGGTGAGCATGAGGTTAAGCCTTCCCGATGAATAAGCACCATCTGAACTAATGAGAAGGTCAGCAGTGACACTCTTTTTTTCACCTGTCAATATGTTTTCAAATAGCGCGGTGTTTGTTTCAAGATCTACGTTTATACACCGTTCGTTATAGTGAATTGTTGTTCCGTTTTTCTCCGCCTGATCCATCAGCACACAGTTGAGGCCACCCCTCGAGACAGAATAAATTGCCTGACCTTCTTTTGCATATGCCTGGTAGGTGGTTTTGCCATCAATGCTGTGAATCATTCTCCCGGTCATAGGAATGGCCACTTTTTTTACTTCATCAACCAGTCCTGCGCCGGCAAGTCCTCTCCAGCCCCGATCCGACAAAGCGAGGTTTATAGACCTGCCTGCTGAAATGGTTTCTTTTCGCATATCAGGACGCCGTTCATACGCTGTTACTTTATAGCCATGCTTTGTAAGATAGGTTGATAACAACGATCCCACTAATCCCGCACCGATAAGAGTGACGCTTTTTTCTTTATTACTCATGATTTAGTTAGTGTTCTGCTATGAGTTGCTGTAATTGCTTCTGATAATAGTTTTCCAAAATTGTAAACATCATTAAACGAATTGTACAACGGCGCGGGTGCCACCCTTATAACATCGGGATGCCTCCAGTCGGAAATAACGCCATGTTCAGAAATATAATCATGAATCAACTTTCCATGATGTTGAATTACAAGTGATAACTGGCAACCTCTTTCTGCTTCGGGAGTTATAATTGTAATCTGGTTGGTACCCTTACATTGCTCGTTCAGCACGTTAATTATGAATGCAAGGTAACCGGTCAGTTTTTTGCTTTTATCAGAGAGTCTTTCCATGCCGGCTTCATCAAAAATTTCCATTGATGCCCTGAGAGCTGCCATCGAAAATACAGGTGCATTACTAAGTTGCCAGCCATCGGCACCCTTTCGGGGGATAAAGTCAAGCGGCATCGTAAAACGCGTTTCCGGATCATTTCCCCACCAGCCTGCAAAGCGGGGTAATGATTTATCAGTGGCATAACGGTCGTGTACAAATGCTCCTCCCACAGCACCCGGACCTGCATTCAGATATTTGTATGAACACCATGCGGCGAAATCTACATTCCAATCATGTAACTGAAGCGGAACATTTCCCGCAGCATGGGCAAGATCAAATCCCGCTATTGCACCTGCTTCATGCGCTGCCTGTGTAATGGCTTTCATGTCGAAAAGCTGACCCGTATAGTAATTCACTCCGCCTATCATCACCAGCGCCAGTTCAGAGGCATGTTCTTTAATAGTTGAAATAATATCGCTTGTACGGTGTGTAATTTCTCCTTTGCGGGGATTTAATTCAATGAGGGCATCATCAGGATTGAATAATTTTGAACCACCCCGCTCTGCATGAAATTTTACCTGTGTAGCCAAAGCATAACGATCGGAAGAGAACGGACCTTTTTCAAAAATAATTTTATAGCGTTTGGCATCGGGTCTGTAAAAGGAGACCATCAGCAAATGAAGATTGGTGGTGAGTGAATTCATTACAACCACTTCATGCGACAGGGCGCCCGTAATGCGTGCAGTGGAGTCACGCAAAAATTCGTGGTAATGAAACCATGGATTTTTTGCGTGAAGATGACCTTCAACACCCAGGTTCTTCCAGTCTTCGAGCTCCTGGAAAATATATTCTTTCGTTTTTTTAGGCTGTAATCCCAACGAATTCCCGCAAAGGTAAATTGAACTCTTGTTATTCACTTGAGGAAAATGAAATCGTCCGCGAAACTCCGCCAGTTCATCCTTATCATCCATCACATCGGCGAAAGCCTTACTATTTTCAAATATCATATCACATCATAATTAATAAAACGCAAAGAAAAACAACAAATAATCAGGAAACATTTACTATTTAAACAACCGGGAACCCAGAACAAGAAGAAATTGAACGGCCATAGCACCATCTACAACAAACGAATAATAATTTTTGTTACGTGAGCGGTTCGTATTTACGATTATTAAGGCAGCCATCAAAGCTGAGATCAGCAAAGCAGCTGATATCGCCTGTTCGTGCAAACCGGCAAGATAGGGATCAATAAAAATAAACAGCACAAACACCGAAAGCGAGGCTAATGACCACAGGCGTGTTGCCGTATCGCCGAATATTGAGACGATGGTTTTCATGCCTGCCATTTTATCTACGCTGAGATCACGCATGTCGTATATAACAGTTAAGGCATATATGAAAAAGAAACGTCTGAGGAATATAAAAATCACCTCCGGCCCGGGAAGTGCAAATTCGTGATGTGCAACGGGGAACAAAACTGTAGCACTGGCCCAGATAAACGACAAAACAATATTTTTAAGGAACAGGTTATTTCGTAAACCCTTCAACTGCACACCATTTTTTTTGAAGGGCATCATGTAAAGGAGTGAAAGCAGAGACGTGCTCATGAAAATCAGAAGTTGTATTTCAGAGCACATGGTAAGTATACTGAATAATACCACAAGGGAAATAACGCAAAGGGTTATTGAAAGCGAACTCCCTTCCAGTTGAAGTATATAACGTGAATTGGCGGAATTTTTATTCAGCGAAAGCCTCAGTTTTGCGGTATTGTAAATAAACAAGGCCGCAAAGAATATTACCAGGATGGAATTGAAATTAACGGGTGTTCCGGTTACAAGATAAGTTTCCGATCCCATTGCAGCGGCGCACAATCCTACAAAAAATTGTGATTCAGGAAAAAATTTGCGTGAACCGTCAGATGTCAATGGATTATCGTGAAAGTATTAATGCGATTGCAGTAGCTCCCAGGGCAAAACCAATTCCGCCACCAATCAAACTACTTTTAATTTTCATATTTCTGGCTTTCTTGCCGTAACCTGCCGAAAAGGAAGGGGACAAATTAATATTGCTTACAGCAGTTCCTTCCGGGATTGGAACAAAATTGCCGGTTTTTATATCATAATTGTGTGTCACCGGAGTTTCAGGTTTTGGGGTAAATTGACCAATCACAGCCGGGTAAATCAGGGGAACTGCCACGCCATAAAAAACCGGGAGTACAAATCCACTTACAAAGCCAACCTCAAGTCCGGTTACAAAATTCGCCGGTTTGCGGTAAGTCATGGCAGCATAACGTTCTCCTATTATGTAATCCCTGACTTCCGAAATGGTGGGATCCTCCCCTGAAACGGTATCGGGATTATAGATGATCTCTTCCGACCCGTCATCGTTAACAATAGAGAAAACATCATAACGGTCAATTTTACGAGGTCCATTGCGGGTGGTGTCTTCAGGTTGATATTCAATAAGTTCTCCCTTGACTTCGGCTGTGGCAAACCGCTTTTCTTTACCATTCAACATCACTATTTTGCCTTGTGCAAATGCTGATCCGGTTACCGATCCGCAAAAAGCAAGCATAATTAGGAAAATCCTGATTTTCATAAATGTAGAATATCCTTCAAAACTACAAAAAACATCACTTT
This sequence comes from Bacteroidia bacterium, assembly GCA_038215705.1. Classification (GTDB taxonomy): domain Bacteria; phylum Bacteroidota; class Bacteroidia; order AKYH767-A; family OLB10; genus JADKJB01. The sequence continues at coordinate 29,247 of JBBQQQ010000036.1, read as the reverse complement.
TTTGAAGGCCCTGACAGCATTTTTTTAACAAATTATGATTTTTAATGAAACCTCTGTCATTCAGAAGTGTTTTGGATAGCACCCCGTACAAGGTAAAATAGAAAATAGTACCTTTGATTCCCCGAATTTTAATCACCTATTTCAACTTCTTAAACCATGGCATATTATAGTTTTGATGAGCGGCACAACGGTCCCGACAAAGCACAGGTAGATTTTATGTTAAACACACTTGGTTTTTCAAGTCTGGACGCACTTATCGAAAGCACAATTCCCGAATCAATTATGATCAAAGATGGTTTGGGTATGGATGCAGCCCAATCCGAGTATGACTATCTCAGGAAACTGAGAAAAGCCTCATTTAAAAATAAATTATTCAAAAGTTACATTGGTTTGGGATATCACAATAACCTTGTACCGGGTGTGATTCAACGTAATATTTTTGAAAATCCGGGCTGGTATACGGCATACACACCTTACCAGGCTGAAATATCTCAGGGTCGCATGGAAGCGTTGCTGAATTTTCAAACTATGGTGTGTGACCTTACGGGGATGGAACTCGCCAATGCCTCGTTGCTCGATGAATCTACTGCAGCAGCAGAAGCAATGCACATGTTTTTCGCTTCCCGGAGTAAAGAGCAGGTGAATAATAAAGCCGTAAAGTTTTTTGTTTCTGATGAATGTCTTCCGCAAACTATCGGTGTACTGACAACCCGTTCAGCACCTATCGGAATTGAACTGGTTATAGGTGATCCAAACCAGGTGAAATTTGATGCTGCTTTTTTTGGTGCGTTGTTACAATATCCCGGTAAGGATGGAAATATTTCGGACCCCGCTGCATTTGTTAAAACTGCAAAAGAAAATAATATGCTGATTGCTGTTGCAGCAGATATTATGAGCCTTGTGCTTTTAACACCTCCCGGTGAATGGGGAGCTGATTGCGTGGTAGGTTCATCACAGCGATTTGGTGTTCCCCTGGGTTATGGTGGGCCTCATGCTGCTTTTTTTGCAACCCGTGAAGAATTCAAGCGTGATATACCCGGCCGTTTAATTGGTGTTTCCATTGATGCTGCAGGAAATCCTGCCATGCGTATGGCACTGCAAACCCGCGAACAGCATATTAAGCGCGATAAAGCAACTTCCAACATTTGTACTGCTCAGGTATTGCTTGCTGTAATGGCAGGAATGTATGCAGTGTATCATGGGCCTAAAGGTTTAAAAGCAATTGCCTCCCAAATTCATAAACAGGCACTCAAAGTTTCCTATGCAGTAAAGAAACTGGGTTTTGAAGTAGTGCATGAACATTATTTTGATACCATAATGATTCATGCAGGTGATAAAATTGCTGCGATAGAAAAACAAGCTCTTGATGCAGGAATTAATTTCCGGTATGATAATAATTCTGTACTTATTAGCATGGATGAATCTGCCACCGATGCGGATGTAGCTGATGTAATTGCTGTTTTTTCAAAAGTGGCAGGTGTGGAATATAAACTGAATGGAGTAGGAACCGACATCAGTTCTTCTTTGCTCGATGATGAATTACCGTTGGCACGTAAATCTTCTTTTCTGACGCATCCTGTTTTTTCCAGTCATCATTCTGAAACAAAAATGTTGCGTTACATAAAGCGGCTTGAAAACAAAGACCTGTCATTAAATCATTCGATGATTGCACTTGGTTCCTGTACCATGAAACTGAATGCTACTTCCGAAATGGTGCCACTGAGCTGGGCTGCCTTTAGCAATGTTCACCCTTTTGTACCGGTTGACCAGGTAGAAGGGTATATGGAAATTATTCATGAACTTGAAAAGGATCTTTGCATCATTACCGGTTTTCATTCTGTTTCATTGCAGCCGAATTCCGGTGCACAGGGAGAATACGCAGGATTGATGGTTATCAGAAATTACTTCCTTAGCAAAGGGCAAGGTCAGCGCGATGTTGCGTTGATTCCTTCATCGGCACATGGTACCAACCCCGCAAGCGCTGTTATGGCAGGTATGAAAGTAGTGGTTGTGAAATGTGATGATAAAGGAAATATTGATGTTGCAGATCTGAAAGAAAAAGCAGAAAAATATCGTGATAATCTTGCTGCATTAATGGTTACATATCCTTCCACGCATGGTGTTTACGAAGAATCAATAAAAGAAATAACAAAAATTATTCACGATAATGGCGGCCAGGTTTATATGGATGGTGCTAATATGAATGCCCAGGTTGGACTTACCAGTCCGGGAATGATTGGTGCCGATGTTTGTCATTTGAACCTTCATAAAACGTTTGCCATTCCGCATGGCGGAGGAGGACCAGGAATGGGACCTATTGGTGTAGCAAAACATCTTGCTCCTTTTTTACCGGGGCATCCCGTAATTAAGACCGGTGGTGGTGATATAAATGCTACACCTGTATCTTCAGCCCCGTGGGGAAGTGCCAGTATTCTGTTGATCTCTTATGGTTATATTAAGATGATGGGTAATACCGGTTTAAAACTGGCAACACAGATTGCTATTTTGAATGCAAATTATATTAAGAAACGATTGGAAGAACATTACCCGATTTTGTATAAAGGATCAAAAGGAAATGTTGCTCATGAAATGATTCTCGATTGCCGTGCATTTAAAACCAGTGCCGGTATTGAAGTCACGGATATTGCAAAACGCCTGATGGATTATGGATTTCATGCACCCACAGTATCTTTTCCTGTTGCAGGAACAATTATGGTTGAGCCTACCGAAAGTGAATCACTCGAAGAAATGGATCGTTTTGTAGAAGCGATGATTTCCATCCGTAAAGAAATTGAAGCTATTGAAAAAGGGCAGGTCGCAAAGGAAAATAATGTGCTGGTAAACGCTCCTCACACTGTTGCTGAAGTAACAGGCGATGAATGGTCTTATCCTTATTCACGTCAGCAGGCTGCATTTCCTTTGCCATATGTAAAAGAAAATAAATTCTGGCCTTCGGTGAAACGAATTGATAATGCTTACGGCGACAGAAATCTTATATGTACCTGCCCGGATGTAGAAAGCTATGCCGAAGCGGAGCATTAATTACCTTTTGCAGTAATAGTTATAGACGGGCAAAAAATTAGATATTAAAAATGGCGGTATGCGATAATTTCGCGATACCGCCATTTTTATTACGTGCTGTTAATTAAAAAAAAGTACTTTTCCTGACCGGGTAGTGCCTGAAATTCCGGCAAGGGAATAGTAATAAACACCACGTGCGGGATCTATGTTTTTGATCGTGATTTCTTTCTGATTCTGTAATAGTTCACGGGTACTGACAAGTTGTCCAAGTGAATTATGCACTCTCACATGGGTTAATTCATTTACAGGAGATCCGGTATTTATAACCATGTTATTTTCAGCATCGAAATACACGAGTACATTGTTGTTATTCTGAGGCTCCTGAATTCCGGTTGGGTTATCAAAGGTCCACCAATCAGACTGGTAATCGATCAGTGGATAAATCTGGGTTGTTCCCATTCCTGCAAAACCACTGTTTCCGATAGTCATTGATACGGCTCCTGCTCGAATTCCGCCACCGAAATTTACAAGTGCTGTCCATGTGTCATTTCCGGGACTGTACGAATAAAAATCATTATAAGCCACACCGGGTGCGGCACCTAAAAAAGTTCCTGTTCCAACATATCCTAATCCACTCAATACAAAACCTGCAAGGCCGTGGGAGCCGTTACCGGGATAATCTGTTTTCTGCACCCAGATGTCACTAATTGGATCATAACGCCAGAGTTCTTTGCTGTTATATCCTGTGGGTTGATTCGCTCCTCCAACTACATAACCATAATCATCGATACTAAAACCTTTTGCTGATTGACGGGTAGGGCCTGGAATATCAGAAATCGCAGTCCATGTATCGCTGGCAGCATTGTAGCGGTAGAAGTCGGAATAATAGCCACCACTTTTCCCCATGCCTACAAAACCATAATCACTCACATCAAAACTGGCAGCTGTATACCTGGGATCTCCGGGAAATGACGCCATTTGTTGCCACAAATTCAGAGCGGGATCATAACTCCACGTGTCGTTTAAATAATTGACCAAATCATAACCGGTGGAAATATAGCCTTTATTCAATGCCGTAAAAGTTGCAGCGCTGATTCTTCCCCCGACAGGAAGAGATGCTTTTTGCGTCCAGGTATCCTGCGTCTTGTCATATTCCCACATATCATTTACCAGGGTGAAAGAACTTCCAGCCTCAATCAATCCGCTTCCTACGTAACCCTTAAGATTTACAGAGAAGGCGAAAGCACCATAACGGGTGCCGGGAGTGAAATTGTTTTTTTGAACCCAGGTTAATGAAAGAGCTGATCCACTGATAAAGGAACAGCATAACAGGATAGATAGTTGTTTTTTCATTTGAGTAGGATTTGTTGTCAGGAACCGTAAACAAACTTAAGTAAAAAGTTCAGAATGACCTATTGCTTATGAAAGTAATTTGTAAATGATGATTTGTGACTGGTGGAAGGACGGTGGGAGGTGGTGAATGCGGATTTTGTTCCAACTTGTAACGGGTATCTGTCACTTGTAATTTTCCGGTTTCAATGCGTTCATGCTCCATTGCTGCAGAAATTCAGTGACTTTTTTCTCGCTATACCCTTCTCCATCTTCGAGGTAACCGGTATTTTGCGTATGCAGTTGTTTCCCTTCACCATCCACGATTACAAAAACAGGAAAACCGAAGCGCTGGGGAAAATCGAGTTGTTCAAGCAATTCAGGGTTTTTATTTTCCTTGCTAAAGTTGGTATGCAGTACTACATAATCCGAAGTAAGCAATGAGTCGACAGTTTTATTATCATGGCTCCATTTGTAAAACATACGGCACCATTTACACCAGTTACCACCAATCTGAATCAGTACATGTTTGTTGCTTTCTTTAGCTTTACCCACCGCCTGTTTAAAATCATCCATTGCGTTTGCTGCCGGATTATAAACCGTAAATGTTGAATCCTGTGCCGAAACTGAAAATGCCAGCATTATTAACACTATAAGTACTTTGATTTTTTTCATTTTTTTTTGTTTCAACAAAATTACAAAATTCAAAGGTTATTTAACAGGCAGTGTAATTACGAACGAAGCTCCGGTATCGGGGTTATTGATGGCAATAATATTTCCGCCATGCGCTTTGATAATATCATAACTTATTGAAAGTCCCAGACCGGTTCCTTCACCGGCAGGTTTAGTGGTAAAAAAGGGTTGAAAAATTTGTTCTATGATTTTTACAGGTATTCCCGGACCGTTATCTTTTATTTCAATAGTTACCTGGTTGTTGTTTAGGTGGGAAGAGATTGTCAGTTCCGGATGGAACGATTTATCAGCTTCATGTTTCTCAGCAATTACATACAAACAATTGTTAAGGATGTTGAGCAGCACCCTTGAAATTTCCTGGCTGACTACGTTCAGCACGGGTACTTTTTCGTCCAGCCGGATAGTAATTTTGCAAGCAAAACCCGGTTGTTTGATTCGGATGGCCTGGTAGGAGAGCTGTGCATATTCCTTAACCAGTTTATTAATATCAGTAGGTTCGATTTCCCGCTTGCCGGTTCGACTGTGTTCCAGCATTCGTGTTACAATGGAATTTGCACGTTCTCCATGGTGCGCAATTTTTTGAAGGTTGAGTTGCAGGTCATTCAGAATGGCTTCTTTTTCTTTTATATCAGCTGTTTCATTTAATTCTTTTATTAATTCCACCGAAAGGTGTGAGAAATTATTTACAAAGTTCAGTGGATTTTTTATTTCGTGGGCAATGCCCGCCGTGAGTTGGCCGAGCGAAGCGAGTTTTTCCTGCTGCACCAGTTGTTGTTGGGTAGTTTCAAGATCATGATAAGCTTGTTCCAATTTCTTGTTTGCTTTTTGTTTGATTTGATTTTTATTATAGTACAGCAAAGACAACAGCAAGGCCAGAATTCCTATAATTATAGACGCCCTCATAATAATTGCTGTGTTGCGGTTATCCTTTTCAAGGAGCAATATTTCATTTTGCTTTTTTTCCAGGATATATTCGCCTTCCAGTTTTGAAAAGTTGCGTGATGTTTTTTCGTTTATAATAGAATCGCGGAGCGATATGAAATTTATCACATCTTCATAGGCGTTCTCATAATCTTTGCCTGCAGCATTTATCCTGTAAAGAATTTTATAGGCATCTACCATTAACTCCCTTGCTTTGATCTCAGTGGCATCATTCAATCCTTTATTCGCCATCTGCATTGCAGAATCATATTCCAATTTATTAAAATAGGCTTCTGCCATCAGGATAGCGGCTTTAGCACTGCCATACTTATTGTTTGCTTTGGAAGTATAGGATTGCGCCAGCTGAAGAAAATAAATGGTGCTGTCGGGTTGGTTCATACTTAGGTATAAATCCGCCAGGCCAATGTTACATTCTGCCATACCTTTTTCATCACCGATACCGGTTTTAATTTCTTTAGCCCGGTTAAAAAATGACAAAGCCGAAGCATGGTTATTTAATTTTGAATAATTTATTCCTGACAGGTAAAAGAGCGTTGCTATATAGGATTTGTTGCCTATTTTTTCATATTCACTCACACTGTTGTTGTAATACTCCAGTGATTTAAGATAATTATTTTGAGTATAATAAATGATACCTAACTGCAATAGCGTATAGGCCATCTTATCATGGTTATTATATTTTTCGTAAATGTTATAGGCCTCCAGTGCATACGCGAGTGACTTGGTGCTCTCGTAGCGGCTTACGTATCCGCGCACAAGGTTAAGAAGTGCATCGGCAAGACCTGCAGGATAATCAAGCTTTCGGGCCAACTCCGATACCAGCAGGGCTTCGCTGATTAAAGTATCCTCAAAAGTATTCTGTTTGATGGCCTCCGTAATAAGCCGGTTAACATTATCCAGACTCCTGTTATCCGGAATGCCGTTCTTTATATAAATTGATATGCTGTCGGAGCCTTGTGCGTTAAGCCCGTTAATGGCAGCAGCAAACCATACAAGAAAAATTATGAAGAAAGTATTCTTACCGGGAAAATTCATACTGTTAAGAAATCCAATTTACCATGCCATACACGACGGAGGACACCAATTTCCCGACCGGAAAGTTTTAGTGCCGGCAAGGTGTCTGACATTTAATTCACCATCTTCGTTTATTGAAATATTCACCCCTTCAATCAAGAGGAAAATTCCATTATTTTCTGGACCTGCCTCGCCGCTTTTATCACGTGCGAATGAATATGAAATACCATTGCACTTTTCCATACATAATAATTCATCAAGGGCAGCCCTGCTGATGATACCACCTTCTATGGTGTCGGGTCTTTCAAGAGTTGCCATGAATTGCTGGTGATAGTTTCTGGCTTCCTCTTTGGTAATGGAAAATGCAGGCGCGTTTGTTTCTGTTTTTACACAACGGTCTTCCTCTTCCTGGCAGGCATAAAACTGGAAGACATGGGCTGCTAAGGAGCAGAATAACAGCGCGTACAACAGTGAATTTTTTTTCATGGAGTGGGAAAATTTTTGATGAGGTTAAAGTACATGAAAAAACCGTATCTGCAAAATATGCGGGAATTTGAGATCCAAACTCTGAGTCCTCCCTTAAAGAGGGTAGAAGTAGGGTACCATCAGCAATATGACCGCAAGCAGCAAAATAGTAATCAAAATTCCCGTCTTAAAAAAATCCATGAATTTATAGCCTCCGGGCCCGTAAACTAAAATGCAACTGGGTTCAAAAGGTGTGATCATGGAGACGGATGCCGAGAGCATAACAGTAACGGCGAAAGTTAACGGATTCACACCCATTGTGTCAGATGCTTTTAAAGCAATAGGCAATACCACCATGGCTGCTGCAGCATTTGACATAGGCTGTGTTAAAAAGAGTGTAAGCAGTGAAAAGGCCCCAAGCACAGCCATAGGACCCAGATCGCCGAACATTGAAATGATATGATCGGAAAGAAAGTTTGCTGTTCCTGTTTTTTCCATGGCTATTCCAAATGACGACATTCCGCCGATAAGGATAAGAAGATTCCATTCAATTTTCTGATAAGCTTCTTCAGGTTTAATACAATTGAACAATACACACAGGAATGCAGCAAGCATAAATGCTATCGATAATGGAATAATTTCAAAACTTCCTAGAATAATTGCGCCAATAAAAAATGATATTGATAACATTGCATTTTTCTGATTCCGCGGACCGGCATAATTGTATTCCTGCAAAATTGTGAAATCACCCCGTTTATTACGGAATTCAATATTTACTGCCGGACCCTGTATCAGTAACCGGTCACCGATCTTTAATACTACATCGCCGATTTTATCAGACAACGTTTGTCCTTCACGGTTAATAGCCATTACCAGCAACCCAAATCTCCTTTTAAACTGTGCTTCCTTGATTGTCTGACCAACAAAATCATTAGATGGCGTTACAAAGATTTCAACGATCTTGATATCATCCGTCACCATATCTTTTGAGACCATTGACTCGGCATAAATTTCAATGCCATTGGCATTTTTTATCCTCATCAGATCTTCCATACTACCTTCAACAAGCAAAATGTCGTCAGCCTCCAGTTTGGAATAACCATTAGCGATACTGTTTTGCTTGTCGCGGATTATATTCAGAATTTTAAATCCCATCTGACTTAAAATTGTATCGCGGACTTTCTGGTTCACCATAGGAGATTCTTTCTTGACAAGTATTTCCGTAAAGTAATGCTTGCTTGTCAATTCTTCCACCATATTTACTTCCCGCTTACCGGGTAACATCCTTATACCGATTGTCGCCATAAACAAAATTCCAATTATGGTGAGCACCAGTCCAATCGCTGCAAAATCAAACATTCCAAATACAGGATATCCGTGTTTTCCCAGGTAAGCATTAACAGCAATGTTGGTGGAGGTTCCTATAACAGTGCATGTTCCTCCAAGTATGGATGCAAATGCAACGGGCATCAGCAATTTTGAAGGACTGATTCGTAACTTTCTGCAGATGCTCACTATTGGTGCCACATACATGGCGGTTACAGTAGTATTATTCATGAAAGCTGAAGTAATACTCACGGTCGACATAATGTAGGTTGGAAGCCACCTGATGCGCTTTCGCGGAATCTTAATAAACCGGTCGCCGATTATTTCCAATACACCTGATTTCTGCATGGCTGCGCCTACCACAAAAATAGAAGCCAGCATGATAATAAAATCACTTCCGAAACCTCTGAAAGCTTCTGCCGGAGTAAGAATGCCCAGTGAAGTAAGTACAATAAGTAATCCTACAGTAATAAGGTCGATCGGAAACTTATCTGTTGCAAACAGAATAATGGCAATAATCAATAAACTAATGACCAGAATAATTTCCAAAACAATTACAGTTTATATTATAAGCGAAGAAACAAAAAAGTAATGAAATAGAAGGATAAATGAAGTAAACTTATGGTTAAAAGAGCGCACTCTTTTATTCATTGAAAAAGGGAACTCAGAAAATATTCTTCCCTTTGCCTGATGCCGTAACACCAGCTATGAGGCCCTGATAAAAATGGCGTAATGATCTTAATCAGGTAGCGTTATAATAAATCTGCTATGACTGTTTTCAACGCTTTCCAGCCGTATAGTTCCCCCGTGAGCTGCAATGATGTCATTGCTTATTGACAATCCTAACCCCACACCGTCTCCGGTAGGTTTAGTTGTAAAAAAAGGTTCAAATATTTTATCCCTTATTTTACGTGGAATACCAAAGCCATTATCTTCAATGCTGATTAATACGCTTCCCGGTATGCGGGACGTAGTTATTATTATTTTTGGTTCGTACCCCAACGGTGATTTTTTCCACTTCCTGTTAACCTCGTAAAATGCATTGTTAAGCAAATTAATCAGCACTCTTGAAATATCCCGGGGAATTACTTCGATTGGGGGAAGCCTTGGTTCAAATTCTTTTTCAAGACGGACCGGGCAACCCGTGGCTACATTGCTGGTACTGTAACTTACCATATTTGAAGATTGCTCACAAATAGCATTGATATCTGTCAATGTTTTTTTGCCGGATGATGTGTTGCTGTGCATGATCATTGATTTAATGATGCTTTCAGCACGCTGACCGTGGTAAAGTATTTTGTCGAGGTTCCTTTTCAAAGTAGAGGTCATCACTTTTATGTCGTTCACATCACCCGTTGTTGCAGCCTCATTAATCATTTCGATACTCAGCTCGGTAAAATTATTGACGAAGTTTAAAGGGTTGTGAAGTTCATGAGCCACTCCCGCCGTCAGGCTTCCAAGAGAAGCCAGTTTTTCCTGCATAATAAGTTGCTGTTGTGATTGCCTGATTTTTATAATTGCGTCTTCCAGTTCTGCATTTTTCTTTTCAAGGTCGGATGTTCTTTCAGCAACCTGCTGCTCCAATTCCTTTTCACGGTTTCGTAACTGCTCTACCATGAATTTATTTAATTTGCGAAGCCTCCGGCTGATGAATCCAATTAATTCCACCGTCATTCCAGGATAACGGTTCAGCACTTCAAAAAAATCATTGCGCAGAATACTGCCGGTAATAGAGGGTTCAATAGCAGTTACCGACATTGACCGGGGTTCGCGGTCGAGTATCGACATTTCACCAAAAAATTCGCCATTTCCAAGACGGGCTAACAAATGTTCCTTGTCGTGAATTTTTACTTCACCACTCATGATAAAATACATTGTGTACCCGACATCATCTTTGTTGATAATGGTTTCGCCCGGATTATGATTGGTGATTTTCATTTTCTTCACCAGTTCCTTCAGCATTTCAGGCGACACTTTCCTGAACAGCGTTGATGCGGCCAATGCCTTAATGAGTTTTTCCGACTGTTCAGGAGTATGTTTCATGGTTGAATCAACAAAATAATAATCTGAATCAGGAACCCAAAAGTAAATAAAAGAGCACCTGTGAGAAGTGAATTCCTTCTGAATCTTTCATCAAACGTGAACTTGTTAACTAAAGGCACAGCAATTTTTTCATCCAGCCACAGCCTGATTTTTTTATACCGGAACATAAAAAACATATATGCGATGGTACCCACCGTTAAAGAAATAAAATAACTGTTGGTTTGGTTGCTTGTTAATGTTCCCTCAGATGCCTTCATGCCGGTTACAATGCCGTTAATGAAAAAAGTGACTCCATATGCAGCGATCAGCAGCGTTATAATTATAAGGGAAAAATTACTGACCATATTTTTTAGAAATTGGTTCAGCCGCTTTAAAGCACCATCACCCATAATTTCCGGGGCGGCCAGCCAGAAGGAAATAAATTGGAGGAACATCCCAAAGGCAATCAGCCATTTCATAATTGAAGCCGGAATTGAATGCAAGATAAAAGTTTTCAGGGAGACTGCATAATGCTGGTAAAATGAACCCCCAACCCACTGACATTGGCTAAAAATAAAACGCGAATTACGGTAGATTGTAATTCGCGTTTCCAAGAGGTAAAAGACCTGCAAGCTAATAAACAAGCTTGCAGGTACCACTCTATAATTTTAATTGGGCAGAGTGTTTGTATGAATCAAGGCTGTAAAACTATTGAAAATTTCCACAGTATTTAAATTATAAAACCTGGTGTTGATAAATATTTCTTAACAATCCTCGGGTTTTTAAATATATGAGCCACCTCATATATTTCTCAAGCAAAAATGAATGGTTAAATTCAATTTTTAGGGATGAACAGGCTTTCAGAAAGTTGTCTTTATTAAGAATATAGATAATGCTTAATCAATTACTTACGAAGATTTTGCATAATTTTTGAAGCGAAAACAAAATCATCCAGTTCACTATTGCCGGAATGAAAAATTTGTTCCGAAGTCCCGTTCCACCATTTTTTGCCTTTGTGAATAAAAAGGATGTTTTCCCCCATGGTAAAAACTGAATTCATATCATGCGTATTGATTACCGTGCAGGTTTGAAACTCTTCCGTAATTTCCATAATCAGTTCATCAATTACTATGGAAGTCATAGGATCAAGTCCGGAATTAGGTTCATCACAATATAAATACTCCGGATTCATAGCAATAGCCCTCGCTATAGCAACCCTTTTTTTCATACCCCCGCTGATTTCAGATGGATATAGTTTATGAGAAGCGGGAAGATTCACCCGCTGGAGACAAAAATTTGCCCTGTCGGTTCGTTCTGATAAACCCATGTCGGATAACATCGTTAACGGGAACATTACATTTTGTTCCACTGTCATGGAATCAAACAACGCACTACCCTGAAATAACATGCCTATTTCCTGTCGGATTGGTTTGCGTTCCCTGAAATTCATTTCTGAAAAATTGCGGCCGTCATATTCGATCCTGCCACTATCGACCTCAAATAATCCAACCATACATTTAACCAATACAGTTTTACCCGAACCCGATCCACCGATAATCAGGTTGACTTTTCCTTTCTCAAAACGATGGGAAACATTTTCGAGAATGGTTTTGCCATTGAATCCTTTCGACACATTTTTAACTTCTATCATGCCAGGATGAGTTGGGTGATGACGTAGTCAAAAATGAGAATTAATACACTGCTGTAAACGACTGCTCTAGTACTGGCCTGGCCAACTTCGAGTGAGCCACCCTGTGTGTAAAATCCCTGGAATGAAGAGATGCTTGTGATCAGGAATGCAAAAACAACTGTCTTGATCATGGCAAATGTTACGTTGAAAGGAAGAAATTCATATTGAATACCTTTTATATAATCCGTAGATGGAATGACGCCCGACAACTCTCCTGCAACCCATCCTCCTGCAATCCCAACAAACATACTGATGAGTACCAGGAAAGGAGTGATGAAAATTGCGGCAATCATTTTCGGCAACACCAGGTATCCCGATGAATTGATTCCCATGATTTCAAGTGCATCAATTTGTTCGGTAACGCGCATGGTTCCGATTTCTGAAGCAATACTGGAACCTACTTTTCCTGCAAGCACCAGCATAATTATGGTTGGAGAAAATTCGATGATCATCGTATCGCGTGCTACTAGTCCTACGATATACAAAGGAACTAACGGACTCACCAGGTTATAAACAGTTTGGATGGTAATAACAGCACCCATGAAAACTGAAATGAGCGAAACAATACCCAGCGAACTTACTCCTATGGATTCCATTTCTTCAATCACCCTGCGACGATACACCGAAATTTTTTCAGGTTTGCTGAAAAGAGTGGCCATAAAAATCCAGTATCGGCCTAAATGTGAAAAAATATTCATGTCAGTTTTTGCTCCTTTTGAAGCCAAAATTAGTGATTATTAGCGTTATCTTTGTGAATCACTCATGAATGCAAATTGAAATTACTGTCAATCTTACTATCTCCTGTTGCTGAAACCGGTAAAAGCTATTTTTATTCCGGAGTAAAATTGCTTGTGCTTTTAACCATCACCATGATCTTACAGGGTTGCTTCCTTTTTAAGAAAAAATGTGACTGCCCTACATTCGGGAAGAGTCAACCACCCAGGGAGATTGCAAAACCAGGGTAGTTCCCTTTCCGGAAATGACCAGCTTGCCTTGTAATTTCTGCGAATTATCATAAGTTTAAGTATCAGGTCAATAAATTTTTTGGGATGTGATTAAAATCAAGCCTGAAGATGTAAAACTTAACTACATTAGCGGTCTATTTTGAATCATTCTAAATAAGTAGGCGCTATGATATTAATATTCAAGAAGCTTTCAGAAATCGGAAAAGGGGAGAGTGTTGTTGTTGAGTCATTTAACGATGATAATATGAAACTGAAGCTCATGGAAATGGGTTGCCTTCCGGGAGAAAAAATCACAGTTGACCGTTTTGCTCCTTTTGGTGATCCCATTGCTATTGTAGTCGGGGATGCTACCATCAGTATTCGTATGGATGAGGCTGAAAATGTGATGGTTTCCCCCTCGAATTGATATTGTTCAATTGTGCAGAAAAAGAGATTAAAAGTAGCGCTTGTAGGAAATCCTAATTCCGGCAAATCAACTATTTTCAACCAGTTGACAGGGTTGAAACAAAAAATCGCCAACTTTCCCGGAGTAACGGTTGAAAAAAAAACCGGCTTTTGCAGCATTCCTTCCGGAAATGGGACAGTGGATACGCTTGTTGAAATCACCGACTTGCCGGGTACTTATTCACTCTACCCCAAAACTATCGAAGAACAGATTCCCTTCCAGGTACTTTGTGACCCGGCCAATGAATCCCATCCTGATATTACTGTCATTATTGCTGATGGTACGAATCTGAAACGGAGTTTATTTCTCAGCACTCAGGTTGTTGACCTGAAATCGCCCGCTATTCTGGTAGTTAACATGATGGATCTGGTGAACAGGAATGGCGTTGAATTTGACTTCAAGGCGCTGTCTGAAAAACTGGGTATTCCGGTAATTCCAATGAATGCCCTGGAAGGTGGTAGTTTGAATGAATTGAAGAAAACAATTCTTTCCAAAATATCCATCCCTGAAAAGGATTTCATCGACAGTGCACAATTTGCGCCTGAGGTGGTTGAGAAAATAAAAAACTCCGTAAAAATTAATAGTAATTACGCGGCTTTCCAGATTGCAAACAACCTTGATGGGATCGGCTATTTTAATAATCGGCCGGAACGAAAACAAAAAATACGAGAAATTCTTAAAGATCATGAGTTTTCTCCTCACAAACTGCAAGCTGCCGAAACGCTGAAGCGTTACAAGGTGATTTCTGAATTGCTTAAAGAAGTTACTCATTCAAAAGATGCAGCTCCCTCGCGGGATAAAAAATTAACCCGTAAACTGGATAATATTTTCATGCATCGGTTTTGGGGCTACCTCATTTTTTTAGTGGTAATGTTTGTGATTTTCCAATCAGTATTTGCATGGGCCTCATACCCGATGGATCTCGTTGATCAGGCATTTAGCTGGATGAGCACACAGGTTCATGATGCAATTCCGGAAGGAATGTTTAATGATTTGCTTGTTGAAGGAATACTGGCGGGCCTTGCCGGTGTGGTGATTTTTATTCCCCAAATAGCACTTCTTTTTTTCTTCATAGCGCTTTTGGAAGATACCGGGTACATGGCACGTGTAAGTTTTATGATGGATAAACTGCTCCGCCGTTTTGGTTTGAATGGGCGTTCTGTGGTTCCGCTAATCAGCGGAGTTGCCTGTGCTGTTCCGGCCATTCTTGCTACCCGCACGATTGCCAGCTGGAAAGACCGCCTGATCACCATACTTGTAACGCCGCTCATGAGTTGTGCGGCACGTTTGCCGGTGTATGCTTTATTGATTTCCATGGTCATACCTGATATAACCTGGTTCGGACTATTTAATCTCCAGGGATTGGTTTTGATGGGATTGTATTTAATTGGCTTCCTTGCCGCCATTGGTTCTGCGGTAGTTTTGAAATGGATCATAAAAGCCCGCGAGCGTTCGTATTTCATTATGGAGATCCCACTTTACCGTATGCCACGCTGGAAAAATGTAGGACTTACCATTGTGGAAAAAGTTAAAATATTTGTGTTTGATGCCGGGAAAATTATTGTTGCTATTTCTGTGGTCCTCTGGGTATTATCTTCTTTTGGACCGGGCGAGCGCTTTCGCGAAGTCAATAACAGAATCGAACAGGTAGGCGATTCCAACCCAAAACTGTCTAATGAACTGGCAGCCGAGCGGTTAAGATTTTCATACGCCGGAATTACGGGTCGCGCCATTGAACCGGTGATAGAGCCCCTGGGATTCGACTGGAAAATCGGCATCGCCCTGATTACCAGCTTTGCTGCCCGCGAAGTCTTTGTTGGAACCATGTCGACCATTTATTCGGTTGGAGGCGATGGCTCGGATGTTACCACTGTGAAAGCCAAAATGTTAGCTGAAAAGAATCCCGACACGGGTCTGCCACGTTATACCCTGGCAGTAGGCATGAGCCTCATGCTTTTTTATGCTTTTGCTATGCAATGTATGAGTACCCTGGCGATTGTAAAAAGGGAGACCGGGAGCTGGAAATGGGCCATTTTTCAATTTGTTTTTATGGGAACTTTGGCGTATATTTCGTCTTTCGTAATTTATAGAATTCTAAGCTAAATTTTATTGTCGTGAATATCTCGGAACTGGCCCAGGCACTTTCGAAGTACGTGCCTTCGAAATCGCTCGACACATGTGTTGACTGGATTGTAGAATACAAAATCGCACTGCGCATTACAAAAAGCCGCAACAGCAAATACGGTGATTATCGTCCTCCAATGGATGGCAAGGGTCATCGCATTTCACTCAACCATGATTTGAACAAGTATGCGTTTTTACTCACCTTCACACACGAAGTAGCGCACCTGGTAAGTTTTACCAAATTTCGTTTCCGGATTGATCCGCATGGAAAAGAGTGGAAGACGGAGTTTAAAAAACTAATGCAGCCTTTTCTGAAAAGTGACATATTTCCCAAAGACCTTGTAATTGCAATCAATGGTTACATGAATAATCCTGCTGCTTCGAGTTGTTCCGATATTTATTTAACCCGCACACTTGGCCGGTATGATAAGCGGGATGAGCGCTGGAAACTACTGGAAGAAATTGCATTGAATACTCAATTCAGAATCCGCTCGGGCAGGGAATTTATAAAAGGAGAATTGCTTAATAAAAATTTCTGCTGCACCTGCATGAAGAGCAAACACAAATATGTGATCAATCCACTCACTGAAGTGCAACCTCTAGGCAAACTCCTTCCCTCCGGGAAAAAGCGGTAACATTAGCTTATCTTTTTTATTGCTGAAGGACTGCAAGATCCTGTAATTCACATGGCAGTTTTGTTCCGTTTTGATTTGAATAATTTCCTACCTTTATGACCATCAATACTACCCCTATGGCAATTACCGCAAATGCTGTTGATCACATGGTTTCGCAAATGGCCGAAACTCTTATCGGATCTGAAATTATCAAACAGTCAAATGATGTAAACGAAAAAATTAAAAGGGGAGCAAAAATTTTTAATCTCACGATTGGTGATTTTGATCCCTCTGTATTTCCTATACCCACAGCGTTATTAAATGAAATTGTAGAAGCCTATCGCAATGGTCATACAAATTACCCGATGGCTAATGGAATGCCGGATCTCAGAAAGGCGGTAAGTAATTTTATTAAGGTCAGGCAGCGGTTAAATTACAGCGCTGATGAAATTCTGATTTCAGGAGGATCACGCCCACTTATTTATGCTGTTTATAAAACACTTGTTGAAGCAGGTGATAAGGTAGTCTTCCCGGTGCCTTCATGGAACAATAACCATTATTGTCACCTGTCACAGTCACAGGCCATCATGGTTGAAACCACACCCGACAATAATTTTATGCCGGTGGCTGACCAGTTAAGGCCTTTTATAAAGGAAGCCAGGATGCTTGCCTTATGCAGTCCTTTGAATCCTACAGGGACTGTTTTCTCGCGGGAAGCATTAACAGAAATTTGTGAAATGGTAATGGAGGAAAATCGTCGCCGGCAGGGTCACGACAAACCTCTTTATATTTTGTACGATCAGGTGTACTCAGTGCTTTGTTTTGGCCAAACTGAACATCACGATCCGGTGAGTCTTTATCCTGAATTAAGGGAATACACCGTTTGCATTGACGGTATTTCAAAAGCATTTGCTGCAACAGGAGTCAGGGTAGGATGGGCGTTTGGACCTGAATATATCATCAGCAAAATGAAATCAATTTTATCTCATATTGGTTCTTGGGCTCCCAAAGCAGAGCAGGTAGCTACTGCAAAGTTTTTACAGAATGATTCGGAAGTAGATGAGTTTCTAGAGAATTTTTTGAATGGCATCGAAAACCGGTTACTTAAATTCTATCAGGGTTTTCTTTCGCTCAGGGCGGAAGGCTTTAAAGTTGATGCAATTTTTCCGCAAGCAGCCATTTATCTTACTGTTCAATTTGACCTTATCGGGATGAAAACCCGCTCCGGTAAAATAATTGCTTCCACACAGGACATCACCGACTTTCTTTGTGATGCTGCACAACTGGCCATAGTTCCCTTCTCCTCTTTTGGTTCTAAGGAAAGCAATACCTGGTACCGCATCTCTGTGGGAGTTGCCAAAATGGATGACATTCCTGTGATAATTGAACAGTTAAGAGAAGCATTGACAGGGTTGGAATAGAAGGAGATGTTTTGCCTACTAATTGTTAAAAGTTTGATTTTCAATGTTTAATACTGCAACATGTATGCTTTTAGCTATAAGGTATTATCTTATCCTTAATCACTACCCTTAATCTCATAAACTTTTCATTGCTTTGCAGAAATTTTCAGGCTGGTAATGTATCTGCTACGCCACAACAAAAAAACTGAATGAACAATAACTATTGTGTAATAATGGCCGGCGGTATCGGAAGCCGTTTCTGGCCGATGAGCCGTAACGCCTTTCCTAAACAGTTTCACGACATACTCGGAACCGGTAAAACATTGCTGCAGCAAACCTATGAACGGTTTTTGCCTATTTGTCCGAAGGAAAATATTTTTATTGTTACCAACGAATTGTATGTCGACCTGGTTTTAAAACAATTACCTGATTTAAATCCTTCACAAGTTCTTGGCGAACCACACCGGAAAAATACGGCGCCTTGTATAGCATTTGCCAGTTACAAAATTTCTAAACTCAATCCGGATGCTAAAGTGGTAGTAGCACCAAGTGATCATGTGATTTTAAAAGAAGCAGCATTTCAGGAAGTTGTTAAGAAAGGATTAAATTTTGTTTCTGAAAATAATTCATTGCTGACCATCGGAATTCAACCGGGTCGTCCGGATACAGGTTACGGCTATATTCAGTTTATTGACGACAAAGTTCAGGAGGAAAATAAAATTTCTAAAGTAAAAACATTCACCGAAAAGCCGGACCTTGAAATGGCGAAGTTTTTTTTGCAGACCGGTGAGTTTCTCTGGAATGCAGGAATTTTTATGTGGAGTGTAAAAGCTATCCATAAAGCAGTCGCTGAACATTTACCCGATATAGACGCACTTTTTCGTGAAGCAGCGGGTCATTTTAATATGCCGGAAGAAAATGAACTGGTACGTAAAGCGTATGAACAATGCACCAACATTTCAATTGACTTTGGTGTTATGGAAAAAGCGAAGAACGTATTTGTAATGAGTGCTGAATTTGGCTGGAGCGACCTCGGTACATATGGGTCGCTTTACGAACACATAAAACACGATTCTAACGAAAATGCAGTTGTTGGAAAAAATGTGATGTTGTATGATTCAAAAAATTGTTTTGTGAGCATGCCAAAGGAAAAGCTCGTTGTACTCCAGGGCCTCGATGATTACATAATAGTAGAATCCGACAATGTACTTTTGATCTGCCGTAAGCAGGATGAACAACAAATACGTCAATTTGTGAATGATGTGAAGCTGACTAAAGGGGAGAAGTTTGTTTAGATTTTAGGATGAATGGTATCCTGCATTTTTACCAGCGATTGATTAACTGCATGCATTATGTCTATAATTTTAATAGTTACACATTATGATTGATGTGTTTAGCTTTTTGCTTATATCAACATCCTATATTAATTTTTCATAATGTTGAAAACTTTTTCCAGACTGGTAATGCTTTTCGTTTACATTTGTTTCAAGCTATTGAAAATCCCATTGATTTAATTCCCTCCCCCTGGAATACAGTAATCGATCGGAAAATCAAATTATACATTAAAATTTAGTAGATAGTTGTTGTATTTCCTTTGTTATTTTAAAATATAATGTATTTAAATATAATGAGATATATGAATAAATTACACAGTTCGAAAAAAGAATACCTCCTGAGGCTTTGTGGCTTTTTGCAAACCAGATGGCTACTAATTACCAGCATTAGTTGCTTTATGCCCTGTTTTATTCAGGCACAAACTTCAGCACCTCCGGTTGACAGTTATATTAATTTTCAAGGCGGACAAAACATAGCATTTGTTTCAATTGCCGATAGTATTAATGTTAGTGAGATTGAGGTGCAGATAGGAGGCAAGAGTAATGCAAATGATATATTCAGCCATGTTTATATTTTTGATCAAACAACTGGAATACCCAATGGACTTACTTATTCACGGGAAGGATTGAATCTGTATCTGGGTTTGGGTGCTGTTGAGCTGCCACCGGCATTTAATGTTAAGGTGCGGTTGAAAAACAGCTCAGGTAACTGGAGTTCCTGGTTCGAATATGTATCCAACTAAAATCATAATATTTACTCTTCAAATATCTGCATTATTATAAAAATTGTTACTATGAGATCATTATCAAATAAATTTTTGTTATCTTTAATAATGTTATTATTCGTATTAAAAGTACAAGGCACAAATTATACCTGGACAGGCGTTACCAGCACTGCCTGGAACACAACAACAAATTGGAGCCCCAACGGATTACCAGATTCCCTGGATAATGTTACCATAGCAACAGCAACAACAAATTCACCTGTACTAAGTCAAAATCGAAAAGTAAACAATTTAACAGTAACTACCGATTCGATTAATTTAGGAACGTATACACTCACATTCAAAGCAACAGGAACTTTTACAGCAGGTGTTGTGTATAATGGAACCATACAAGCAAGGGGTACGGGACTGGCAGCTTTTAACGGAACTAAGATTGATTGCATAGCTGACATTATTTGTGGCTACATCAGGTTATCGGGTTCAACATTTCAGCAGGATGCCTATTTTGAAGATTCGGGCGTTGCCACGGGACTTGGTGCAGGAGGTTGTACGTTTAATGGTAATGTAACTATTAAGCATACAGGTACCAACACTTATTTTACACTTGCAAATACAACTGGTGATAACTTTAATGGCAATCTTATTTTAATTAACACAAGCACGCACGAAATAAATATTGCAACTTCTGACAGTTCTACCTTTAATGGAAACATTGAAGTTAACTCCACAAGTACAGGTGGAATAATGTTCGGGCTTTCCGGAGGCAAATCAGTCCTGGCAAGTGGAAAAACAATTTCAGTTGGAAGTACAGGATTTACAAATGACTACCTGACACTTAAAAAATTTACGCAGCTGGGAAGCACTGCTCAAACATTATCATTAACAGGTTCCGGAGCTGTAAACATTATTGATGGCGTATTTAACGGTGGTCTTACTGTTTCCGCATCAGGATATCTTTTAAAAAATAATTCCTTCTTCGGAACATCCAGTTTTACTAAAAACGGAACTCCAAATTATCAAAGTGATGGAGGCAATACATTCTTTGGAGCAACAACAATAAGTAACAGTGGAAGTGCTGGTAGAATTAGAATGGCAACTGTTACAGCTGATAACTATAAAAACAATGCAACATTTAATTCAACTGGTCAGGATCTTCAAGTTGCTTACAGTGGTGATAATTACTTTGAAGGAAACATTACAATCAACAGCATAAAAGTTGTTTTTAATACAGCAACAGGAAGAGTTTTATTTACAGGAACGAATTCACAAAGCCTAAATGGAAGCTATAACTATGCATTCAAGAAAGTTACATTAAATAAAAATAGCAATCATGTAATAGCTAATACAACATTTAGTGTAGATGATTCTTTAACTTTTATAAAGGGTAATTTTTTAACTACAAGTACAAACCTATTAACAATGAAAGCAGGTTCTAAAGCTTTAAATGCAAATAATGCAAGTTTTGTTAGCGGTCCAGTAAAAAAAGTTGGTAATACTTCTTTCATCTTTCCAGTGGGAAAATTTAGCAATCTAAAACCTATAGGTATAAGCGCTCCAACATCCATCTCTAGTGCTTTTACTTCAGAATTTATTGAAGATTCTATCCTTGTGAATAATGGTCAAAGAGATAGTACTCTGGGATATTTATATCGGGATCAATTTTATAAGTTAAATAGAAATGTAGGAACTGATAATGTTTTTGTAACAATACAATGGGACAATTTAACAGGCATTGTAGATACATTTGTAGCTGTAACGTCTTGGAATGGGACTATGTGGAAAGATTTAGGACGTGGGAATTTTGTGGGAAATATAACTAACGGTAGTGTAACAAGTTCCATTACAGCAAATAGTTATAATGAGTTTACGATAGGTTATACCAGAACGGGAAATCCAGCGACAAATATAAATTGTGGTAATATTCAAGATGCCATAACATTGCAAAGTTGTTTAATTAATGCAGCATATTCGGATATATTGGTAATAACAAGCGGTTTTGCAATTAATGAACCCACAATTAATTTACCCCTTCCGATAGGTGAAGGTGTAACATTAATAGGCAATAGTTCAACTAATTTAAATTTAGGTTGGTGGACTTCCGATAGTCCTTTACTTTTTTCAGATTACAAACATTCATATTATGATGCAAATTGTGCATGCACTAATAACGTTCCCGCAAATTGCACCACTCAATGTGCACCTGAAGAATTATTTTTGTTTAAAATGCAATCCGGATCAACAATTCAAAATATACGAATTAGGGGGGCAAATTGCAATTATCAAGATTATAATGATGATGATAACCTTTGTGGTGGAATTTATATTTTAAATGATGCTTCAGGATTTGAAGTTCAAATTAATAATTGTGAATTGTCTTGTTTTAGTTATGCAGGGATATTTAAAGAGGATCTGAATAGATCTGTCAGTATTAACAATTCATATATACATAAAGTTAAGGGAAGGTCTTCATTAGGAATTGGGTATGGAACGTGGATTAAAGGAGACATTAGCCCCAATCCATTAGCTCCACATAATGTAACCTTTACAAATACACTGTTTGATGATTGTAAGGCAGCGATTGATGGTCAAGGTGATCCCATAAACTGGATTATCAATGGTTGTACGTTTAGCCAATTTTTTCTTAGTGAGGATATAAATAAACATAATGACAATCGTTTTAAGATGTGGAGCACTAATAATCCTTTAGATTATTTTTTTTGTTACACTAACAGTTTAAATAATTGCTTAGGCGCATGCTTCTATGGTCCCATTTGCAATGTATCATTGCCTTGTACTACGGAAACAACATTTGTAGCTAATCCTGGATATACAACAAATTGGATAACTTGTACAACCACTTCTGATATTCCTGTTTACGATGTAGGTGGTGGCGACACTCGAATAACAAATTCCATTTTCCATAAAAAGTGGGATATTGATAAAAATGGAAATATAAATTTGCCAATGCCTAATTGGGATGAATCCAATAACCGATTTGGCAATGAGGATTTTGAGATTGAAATCAGTAATTGCACATTTGCAACTGAGTTATTTGTACCAGCACAAGTTGCTGCTTTTCCCTATAAAAATAATGCAGGATATTCAAAAATTGCTGATAATTATATTGAAGCTTGCGTTTACAGTGGTGAATCACGATTTATTAAATATAACAACAGTTTTGGATACTCCGATGGTATTCCGGTAGAACCATCTTCATCACAACCATTCGAACTTTCGTTAGGATTAAAAGCATTTGGCAATAATTTAGAAAAATCATATACTTCTTCACCAAACAAGAATCAAGAGTACATTCAATTTATAGAAATCAATACTGCTTTTAATATTGAACATGAAATTGTCAATCCTGTATCTGGATCTTTACCATTTTATATTACTCGACCAAATACAAATGATGGAACTGGAATTGATGAAAATATTTCCAGTCAAAATTGCTTTTACGATGATGAAGTTATTACCTCCTCTACATCAAATAGTATAACCTACACTCAACCCGGACTATATGGAATAGATGTAATAGGATTTGACACACAAGATCATGGGTTAGGTGAAATGAAATTTAAAGCTTCATCGTGGCAGCATATACCTATTATTGTAAAAGATGATACTGAAGAGCAAATGCTATATTTCAATATTAAAGATAGTTATTTATCAAATACAGCTACAACTGTTTCCAAAGTTGCAACTTTAAATAACACAATTATCTGGAAAGAAGACATTGCGGAAGGTGGAACAGGTTGGGAGTATGTTAAGGTTGATTTAGATAATTTTGTTTTGGGAAGTACCTCGCAAACCATAAAATCATTAATTAATACTGATGGCTCTCCAAATTATATTTCTTTTGGTATTTATATTGATAGTAATCAAGATACTACTAACTTGAAGGGGTTACATGTATGGATAGATGACATTTATCTTAAAAAGCAGGGAAGCTCTGTTGGTGATAATCTTATTAGAGATGGTAGTGTAGAATTGTCTACCTCAGATGATTTAGGCTCTTCCACATCGTCAAATACATTTTGGTTTCAAAATGGTACATTAACATTTTCAGGCATTTGTTCTGACAAGGTAACTGATGGTTCAATTACATCTACAGATAAAAAATCTGGAAATTATTCATTAATGCTTGAACTTCCAAAATTAAAAACTGGATGTGGGGTTTATGATGTTTCAGCCCCTACAATGGCTATTTCAATAGGAACAGTGATTGATTTTACTGATCTTTTAAGTTGTAAAGATTATTGGAAGCCTAATGTTGGCATTCCTGGTGGGACCTCGTCTGTAGGGTTTGAATTATATCCAGGAAATGGAAATATTGCAGATAATAAAAAATATTACGTTCCTTCAAATATTCAGGTTCAATCAAATTCAATTTTAACATTCTGTGGTTCTAAATTAGTATTTCCAACAGGTATTTCTATAGAAGTTGATGCCAGTAGTACCTTAAAAATATCACCTTGTTCCACAGCTTCACATTTATTTGCTTGTGATCAAATGTGGAATGGAATTATTAATGAAGGAACAATTGATATTAATTCTAATTCTAATTCAACCCACCCAACCTTAATTGAGGATGCAATAATTGCAATTCAAAGTACAGAAGGAAGCGTTAACATTCGGTATGCCGAATTCAATAATAATTATATTGGAATAGAATTAATTGATTATGATCAGACTTTTGCCTCTACCTCTAATACTCTAGGGTTCCTTGGAATTAATTTTAAAAGTTCAGATAGTTTATTAACTAAAGACCCACACAAAGGAGATCAGGCATTCGCTCATTTTAATCTAAGAAATGTAATAAATGCCAGTATAGGTGGAATAGCACAACCCTCGGGGTATATAAATAGCTTTGCTGATGCCGTTTATGGAATTCGTGCTGTTAATTCTAATGCTAAAATATTTAACAATAAATTTGAAAACATACGTGCAAAAACCATAACCTGCAAGTTTTGCGAGGGAGCCATTAATTCGGGATTGAGTGATTTAAATATTGGTGAGCCTTTAACCAATGGCACATCTGATTACAAAAATATTTTTACAAATTGTAGTATCGGAATTGTTTCTGAAAGTGAATCTAATTTAATAATTAAAAGAAATTCCTTCAATGAAAGTCAAATCGGCATTGTTTGCATGAACAATTCCAATTCGGATATAACTATAGATTTAGAAAACGAATTTATTGAAGTTGATAATGGAATAATAGTACGAAATTTTGAAGGCAGTTTAGATATTTCAAATAATGTATTTAATGGGCTAGGTTTCTCACCAGTTGTACCTTTAAATTATAGTAGCACTGCTATCACTATTCAAAATTTTATAAATAATACATTAAACAATATTCGAGTTTCTGGGAATGAAATAACGGATTGTAGAATCGGGATTCATGCAATTAAAGTACCTGGAATAAGTATTGGCGAAGATCTAAATGGAGGAATTGGCAATACAATTTTATTTAGTAAAGAAAAAGGTCAATTTCATTATGGAATTTGGTTGGAAGGTTCAATGGGATCTAAAATTCAAGCGAATATAATTTCAAAAACTGAATCTGGGTTCTATGTAGAAGGAATTACTTTAAATGCATCAGAAAATGTTTTGGTAAATTTGAATGAGCTGAACAATGCAACAGTACCAATTAATGTTATTGGATCTTGTCTTGACACTGAATTTCATTGCAATAAAATTGACAATAGTATCGAATCTGGTTTAGGTATACAACTTACATCTGCATCATTGTTTTCTCAAGGCGACCTCACTGATCCTTGGAATAATGAATGGTTCGGTTACAATAGTTCAACATTATTTGGAGTAACGGGAACTTCTAATTTAGGTTTTCTTTGGTATTATAACACTAGTAATTCTAAATATCATCCACATCCTCAATCAGGTGTTTCTTCAGCAATACCTGCATCGACTACAGGCTCTACTTGCTTAATCCAAGCGGCTCCATATTATCCTGATAGAGATGTTCGATATTCAGTCATTGCAGAAGATTCAATAACTTTTGCAAACAATGAAAATGAATTTAATTATAGATCAAAACAATATTTATATGAACGTATCAATGCTGATTCGACTCTATTGCTTAAAAACACCGCTAAAGACACTACTTTCAGTAGATTTTATTCCGAATTATTTGTAACAAATATTGGAATTTTCAATCGTATAGATTCTTTAATATTGATTCAAGATTTGGATTCTGCTATTAATTTAAACAATTTTCTAACCGACACTAATCTATTAGAAACAAATTTAAAAGCTGTAAATTCTATTATTATTCTTAAATCGATTTTAGATTCATCATTAAGTTCAACGGATTCGTCAACTTTGGAAGCTATTGCTATTCAAGATCCTTTTAGTGGCGGAGATGCTGTATTGAGGGCTAGATCATTATTATTTAAAGAAGTACATTTTGAATTGCCAGTTTTAAAAATAAGAAATGAGTTAGTTGAACAAATATTACCAGAAATATTACCATTTTCTTTTAATGTTGTACCAAATCCCACCAAAGAAAAATGTAAAATTCATTTGACTGGAATGGAACACAATTTTACTATTCAGATTATAAATAATATTGGGCAGGTTATGTTTAATAAATCATTATCATCAAATACCAACGAGTATGAATTAGAACTTAAAAATTACAAACCTGGATTTTATATGATAATAGTTAATGATTTATTTTGTAAAGTACAATTTAAAAAGTTAATAATTATTAAATAAATTATAATGAATTATAAGATCTGTCTTTCCCTAGTAATTATATTGTTTTTTGGCACTTTTACAGCTAAAAGTCAAAATAGAAACATGGTTTGGACATTTGGAGATAGTGCAGGAATTAATTTTACAAATGGTGCTGTTCCTATTTATTCTGGAATTGATGGGCGTGGAAGTTGTGTTAGTATTTCCGATACTTCTGGAGATTTACTTTTTTATTCAGCAACAAGCAATAAAAGTTTTACGCTATATCCAAATTTATGTTATGTATTTGATTCTACCCATAATCAAATGGTAAATGGAGATTCAATTAGAGGAACAGATTGGTATAAAGAACTAATTATAATTCCTGTGCCAAATGATTTTTCAAAATATTATTTATTTAGCATAGGCGTTATATCTGGTCCTGGTTTTAGTTATTGCACAATCGATATGAATCAAAATGGGGGCCTCGGCTCCGTCGTACAAAAAAATATACTGCTTGAGAATTTCAATGTCGTGGATTGCATGAGTGCAATTAAACATGGCAATGGTAGAGATTGGTGGTTAGTTATCAGAAATGCTTCCATGTTTTCAAATGAACATTATGTTTATCTTGTAACTCCTAATGGAATCTCAGCTGCTTTTGTCCAATCAATAGGAAGTTCTAATAATACAAATCTGGGAACATATACTTTTTCACCAAATGGAGATAAATTAGTTTTCACCAATCTAATTGGTTTAATGGAAATGTACGATTTTAATAGGTGTACAGGAGTTATTAGTAATCCCTATACAATTCACCCCGAACCTCTCATAGCACCATTTGGTAGATTTTGGGGATGTGAATTTTCTGCTTCCGGAAGGTTTCTATATATAAGTACTTATGACACCGGAAGTTTAAGTGCTTTATTTCAATATGATTTATGGTCATCTAATCCTGTAGGTACCAGAGATACATTAGAGTATATACCTGGTATGCAAGTTGGAAATGGTTATCTACGGAGAGGACCTGATCAAAAAATTTATTTTAGCAGGGCTTGGGAATGTGATGCATTTCCTACATGCTACCCATATCCGGATAGTGTGTACAACCAAATAAACATGAATCTGAGTGTTATTAATTATCCTGATAGTTTAGGAACAGCATGTGGTTATGCACCATATAGCTTTTATCTTGGTGGTAAGCGAACATATTACGGCCTTCCAAACAATCCCGATTACGACCTTGGCCCGTTCATCGGTAGTCCCTGCGACAGCCTCACTTCAATTTCAGAAATGCCAACTTTTTCCACTGCTGAATTCTTTGTTTACTTTGCTTCTGATTGGCAAACCGCATTTATTAACGCCAATAAACTTAACGGATCCAATTATCATTTAGAAGTTTTTGATCTCTTAGGCAAATCCATCTTTCGCGAAAGCGGTAAAATATCTTTACCATATTTCACAAAAAATTTAAACTGTTCCGGTTTTTCAAACGGGATGTATGTGGTGAATTTTGTTACAGACAAAGAACGGTTAGTAAAACGCTTTGTAGTTAGGTAATGCTCGTTTTGATCACTGAATTTTTATGAGGAAAAAATAAATATAGTTCCTGACGATTCTGAACTTTTAAAGATACATTCACGGGTTATATTTTTTCCAGGAGTTTGGAAGCAATGTGTAAAGCTGCGATTGTTTGGTGTCGGAGATTTTTAAAAGTACATCAGCAAGCCATTCCGCTGGGTTGATGGTATTCATTTTACAGGAACCAAAAAAGGAATAGATCATGGAAGATCTTCTTGCTCCATCGTGAGAGCCGGCGAACATATCAGTATTTCCTAAACCAATTCTTCACTGTCATCTGAATCACACCAAAAAAAGCCTCCTGGAAAATGCCTGAACTCATTTTACTTTGCCCTTCCTGGCGGTCGGTGAAAATTATAGGCACTTCTTTAATTTTAAAGCCCAACTTCCAGGTTGTAAATTTCATTTCTATCTGAAACGCATAGCCCATAAATTTTATAGCGTCCAGATCAATTGCCTGCAGCACAGATTTTTTATAACATTTAAATCCTGCAGTCGCATCGCGCACCGGCATTCCAGTTATCAGTCGCACATACGCTGAGGCGTAATAGGACATGATCACCCTGCCGATCGGCCAGTTCACAACATTAACTCCTTTAATGTATCTCGATCCAATAGCCAGGTCGGCACCGTCTATAGAACAGGCTTTGTACAATCTTACCAGGTCCGCGGGATTGTGTGAAAAGTCGGCGTCCATTTCATAAATATAATCGTACTTCCGCGCAAGCGCCCACTTAAATCCGTGAATATACGCTGTTCCCAGTCCAAGCTTACCTGCACGCTGTTCCAGGTGAAGCCGATCAGGAAATTCCAACATCAGTTTTTTAACCATATCCGCTGTTCCGTCACTGGAATTAT
>JBBQQQ010000035.1:0-35491 GCA_038215705.1 Bacteroidia bacterium | reverse complement strand
AGACGGATCTAACAAAGGTTGGTAAAGAAAGAGTAAAAGAAGTGGAATCATTGATCAACAACAGACCAGTAAGAAAATTTAACTATCAAACACCTAATCAAGTCTTCTCAAAAAAAATTGCACTTATTACTTGAACTTGGGTATTTATGAATTACCGTATAATGAACTTCCCTGTAAAGGAATTTTTTGAAACGGTATTCGTGAGCTGGTAGAAGTAAATACCTCCTGCCAAAGCACCTTTTTCAATCAGGAACTGTTCGCCGTTGGAAGACAGGGAAGTCACTTTTTTACCCGTTACTTCGGTAACTAACAGTGTGCACATATGTTTTTCAGGATTCGTAAACGTCAGGGTAGCTGACTGATCGAAGGGGTTGGGATATAATTTAACATTTGCAACCTGACCGGGTTCTTCAAGGCCAACGGGAAGCACATATACCAATGTGTTCAGGGTGGTATTTGTAACAACAGCCGCATTGAAATCAAAATATATATGAGCTGTATTAATTACTTCCGTACTGTCGGACAATCCTGCATTAGCCCTTATGCGGTACCGTATGTAACCATGACTTTCCGGCTCATTGGCATTGCTGTCGACCAGTAAAATATTATTGAATTCAAATCGTATTGCACCATTGCTTTTTAATTCCGTTTGCATGGAGTGGCTGCTTGCCAGTACTTCAAACGTATTGAAATTAAGATCGGCATCCAGTGTATCAAGAATGAAAACATTAAAGGCGGTATCGTTACCGGTGTTCTGGAATCGTATCAGGTAATCAAGTGTATCACTCATGAGAGTAAAGTTCTGTGAAAAAATTCCGGGAGGAGTAACCTGTTTATCGTTTGGATCA
The DNA here is from genome assembly GCA_038215705.1 of Bacteroidia bacterium. GTDB lineage: Bacteria > Bacteroidota > Bacteroidia > AKYH767-A > OLB10 > JADKJB01. The sequence continues at coordinate 34,643 of JBBQQQ010000035.1, read as the reverse complement.
ACTGCACAAAAAATCATCGCGTTGTTTAATTGCTCATTAGTAAGCTGGGGCACTCCGGATCCGTTAAGTGAAGTTGCGCCGGTGGTAAATGAAATTACATTTCCAGCCCCGGGGAGTGCGAACAAAGCATACATAGGGACTTCCGAATATGGAAGAATATTGGAAATGTTCCAGTAAATAGTATCATTTGAAATTAATGAGGGTGTTATCGGGGAAGAAATAAATGTCATTAACGGATCGTATTTCAACCACACAATTGCATCATAAGGGGTATTGCTGTAATTTCTCACCCGGAAGTTAACACCCTGTTGTGAATTGCACCTTGCAAACAAATACGAATCCTTGATCAGGATGGAATAATCAGGAGCTGTTGAAATATAACCAAAGTTTTTGCCGGTAATATTTCCCACGGCATTTAAGGTATAGGAAGTAGAATCGGTAAATAAAATAAGACCCGGGAAATTAAATGAAGGCGCAACAGTTTGGACTCCACCAAGGGTTCCAAATTCATAGGCTCCCGCAACGTTGGTAAAGGCAATGGAATTGTCAGGTGTCATTACCAGTTTCGCCTGGTTGAGACCCGGTTCTCCCGGGTTAAAATTTTTATCCTGGTTCTGATCAAAAAATACATTGCCTGTTATAGAAGAAGGCGGATCAGCAATGCTAAACTGTTGCCGCAAAAAATGATTTCCGAAATAGTTATTATTTGTGTAAATATAAAAATCACGGACTGAAACCGGGGAACCTATAGGTACCGTTATGTTAGCATTTACGGTAAAGCTGTCAATAACATTCAATGCAGCTAACGGCACATTAAATCCACCGGTAGGCCCGCCCGTTACCCAAAACTGCGTAATATTCCCATAAACAGGTCCACCCGGAATGAAAATGGGCTCATCGGCAACAATCTGGTGAGGAGTGGTTACTCCCCGATAGGCCACAGAAGGTGTGATGCTCACGATAGCACCTTTTAAACCAAAATCATTACCCGGTGAATTGTTATTGGTAATGGTTGTTGTGATGGTGTCAGCTGAGGTGTTGAATAAATAATCATTGAAATTATTTTGTATGATTACCGAATATGTTCCGTTGAGAACCGCAAAACTATAATCGCCATTTGCATCCGTATTCGTTGTTCCGTTTCCGGGAAGAAATTCTACCATGCGGTTTACTATTCCGGGTTCACCAACATCTTTAACTCCATTTTTATTTACATCACGGTAAACTGTTCCGGTTATGTACCCATCAGGGGGTGCAACAGTGAACGCAGCGGGAAGGGTGTATGTAAATTGATTGACGGAAGGATCCCATTCTTCACCCACGATCACTTCTACATCATAAACTCCGGGAACAGCATTTAAAGGGATATCCACTTCGGAAATTACCGTGTTAGGATCCCAAATGGTAGTCGTAAACCAGAACATCCAGATTTGTGTCCAGTCAAAAATCATGATCTGATCAACACCTTTGATTAACCGGATCTGGTAAATATTTCCGGATGGTGTATTGTTTTGGACAAAAATTCCGCTACCGGTAATGGTGGTTTGCAATTCCTGCCCAAGAATTCCTAATGATGGAGAAATATTGGTGATCTGCGATTGTGCAGTAAAACTTAAACCAAGGAGTAGAATTAAAGTGTAAAGTGTTTTCATGTATGAAAGTGTTATCTGTAAATGTAATAAAAACAGGTTACAATGCCAATGACACAAAGTCATTATTTTAGCAATGGTGCAAGGTCTCCCTGATTGGCTTGAATTTCTGAAATCACGATCATAATTCGTTCCTGGTGATCCAATCGTTTTTGGAAACGGGTCAGCACATCTTCATCGCCGGTGAGGGTGTTTGCTTTAGCCATTAGAATTGTGCTGAAAATCAATATCTTATCTTTTCTAATTTTTCCTTCATGCATAATCAGGTTATCATAAGCGCCTTGCAGATCACCTTTGTTAAATGATAATACGGCCAGGTTTACGTGGGCATCCCCAAAACCGGGTTGAATAGCAATTGCTTTCCGGTAATATTTTTCAGCTGTAGCCGGGTCACCTGATAAATTATATGCCGTTCCCAGGTCATTTAGTACATTGAGATGATTAGGATTGGCTTTTTCAGCTTCTTTGAATAATGAAAATGCTTTTTCAATATTGCCCAGATAAAATTCCGAAAATCCATGATACCATGCAACGGGTGTAGCTGTTGCATCAACAGGAAGATATTTTTTATCTATTTTTTCAAGTTGTCTTTTCATAGCTTCCATTTGCAAATCCCTTTCCTTTAACAGGGCCGCGGTTAAGTGCAATTCAGAACGCAGCCTGTTAGCAGCAATCATGGATCCTGCAATTGCGGTTATGGAGGAAATGAATAAGAACAGTATAATTACTTTTTTATTAATGAAATCTTTTGTTGCAAAATGTTTGTTGTATCCTGTTATTAGCAACGCAGCAAAAAGCATTAGCAACAATAACGGATATATGCGATTTGAGGGCAAGCTCACGAGGGAGATGATGCAATAACAAAATAATCCGCATGCCAGTGCGATGCCAATGATCATTTCGGCTTTGTTATCAGCCGCGGCTAACAATTTGTACGCATAAAAAAACAACCATCCTATTAATATCAGGAAAGTGATCAGTCCCGGAATTCCCAATTCTGTTGCAATAAAAAGGAAGTCGTTGTGCGGATGAACAAACCGGATTACACCAGTCGACATATATGCAGCGGTTCCAAAGCCATAAGCCGGAGCAACAATTTTATAATTGCCTAAACCAGTTCCTGCAACAGGATGAGTTGCAATTATCTTTACGGAATTTTTCCACAGGCTTACCCTTTCATACAAACTATTTTCTTGAACCGAATCAGGATGGAACGATTCAGGATTAATAAGCTTTTCAATTGCTGTAATCCGGGATTTAATTTGTTTTGTTCCTGCAAATTGATAAAATGCGATTCCTGCAATCAACATAACAAACAGTATTGCCACAATACCTTTATAAAAATGTTGCTGCAATTTTGTATTTGTAAAGATGCGATTCCGCCAACGGATTAAAATGGCCAATAACAATAGGGTTGTGAAAACTACAGCCACCCATGTTGACAACGTTTGTAATACCGCTAACGATACAATTATGAGAAGTGATGAAATAATAAACAGTATTCTCCAGACAGACCGGTGAAGAAAAACCGACACGATCATTAACGGCAACATTAGTAAAATCGTTTCAGCAAAAAAGTTTTTATTGCCAAGTGTTGATGAAATTGCATAATTGATTTGGGCGCTTCCTCCTTTTTTCAGGGAAGCAAAAAGAGAAGGAAACAGTTGTATGATGCCGGCTGCAACAAAAATAAATACGGCAATACATATGGTTTTGAAAAATAGCAATTTATTTTTTTCGTCGCGCGAAAAAGCAAGTATAAACTGGAGAAACAATGAGAAGAAAGCCAAAATCTTTAATAGCTCAAACAAGCCATCTCCATAATTAATGCTTCTGAAAAAACCTATAATGCAAATAACAAGGTAGAGTAAAATGACATAATAAATAGTGTCTTTTTTAACTATGGTATTCTTCCCCGAAAGGGTGAAAAATGAAAAGGCAGCTGATAGTATTACAATAACCGACAATACCAGAAACCGTGGCGCCTGTTCCACATCCTGTAGTTGATTGGAAAAAACAAAAGGCATAAATACAAAAAGAGCAACACTTAAAAATACATTAAGGTAATCAATTGTTTGTTGCGTTTTCTGAGCCATGAGCAAGGAGCAATAATAAGCGTAATCCCTGTATTAAACAAACATGATTGTAAATTAGGGGAATGGAGGTTCAGCTATAAAAAGTCCATAGGGTGTTATTATAACCTGTTTCATTTAATGCAATATTACTTTTTAATAGTCGTTAGGGCACAAATCACAATCACATGAACTATAAATTATTATTACCTGTAATGGGTCTGGCCTGTACTTTCATTTCCTGCAAAGATGATGATGACGCGAACCAACCAAATCCCGTTCCCCCGGTAACGTATGCTGATTATACCAATTTAAAGGTTGGCAATTACTGGATATACCAGCGGTATGAAGTTGATTCAAACGGGAACGGCACTGCAACTACAAAATATGACAGTTGCTTTGTTGAAAAGGATACTATTATCAATGCTAAAATTTACCATAAAGTGGTGCGGCCTTCGTTAACAAACTCCAATTCTCCCGACATTTATTTCCTGCGTGATTCACTGCATTATACAATAAACCATATTGGTGGGATAATGTTGTCGACAATGGATTTCATCAATACTTTTGAATCAAGCTATTACATATTAGTTCCGGATAATGATACCGTTGCTTACATAAGCAGGAAAATGGCAGATCCGAATGTGAGTATTACTGTTCCTGCAGGAACTTATCTTACCATTAATTCCAAAAAAACGTATGTAATGTATTATCCGTTTAATGGGGCGGGAACATACCGTCATATGCATAGCCGGTATGCGAAAAACGTAGGACTGATTCTGGAGACCTTTCCTTTTTATGCAAGTAATCCAATATATACAGAACGGAGGCTGGTAAGTTACCATCTCAATTGAGATGGTAACCATTTTAACGGACGATGAGCAACTGCTTGAAGGATTGTTCCTCCAAAACAATATTTATGAAATAACTTCCCGCTTCAAGGAATTCCACGGTGTTTAATAACGGCGTGGTATATGTGTCTTTCCCGATGAAAATTTCTTTCACCAATACCTGTTTTCCCTGAATGTCAGTAATCATCATTGTTCCGCTTTGTTCATTTCCGGGTTCTGAACTTAAAAAAATCTGTCCGTTGGCCGGATTAGGATAAATAAAATAGGTGGCTTCTTTACTCCAGCGCACACTCACGGGTTCAAATAATTCTTCATCACCGTTAAAATCCGTTTGACGCAAACGGTAATACTGAATGCCGTGCACAGGCTCATTATCAATAAGTGAATAAGTAGTGCTGTTAGAAGTAGTTCCTGCTCCTTTTACTATACCAATTTGCTCATAATGGTGGCCATCAAGACTTTTTTCAACAGTAAAATAATCATTGTTGATTTCCGACAAAGTTTTCCACCGGATACGTATTTTATTTTTTTCAGGCGTTGCTGAAAATTCAACCAGTTCAACCGGCAAGGGGGTAACATCAGGAAGCTCATAAACGAGGGTGTTTAGAGTAGTGTTGGTTACAACTGCAGGATTAAAATCGAAGAATATATGAGCGGTGTTTTTCGCAATTGTTTCATCGGGCAAACCGGTTTTAGCTAAGATACGATACTGAATGTAACCGTGACTCGCGGCTTCATTCGAATTGCTGTCGGGAAGCATAATATTATTCATCGTAAACGCAATCGCTCCTGATTTTTCAATTTCAGTTTTCATGGAATGACTGTTACCCAGCAACTCGAATGTTTGATAATTAAGATTGCTGTTCAGTGTGTCGAGTACTACCACATTAAAAGCAGTATCATTTCCTGTGTTTTGAAAGCGGATCAGATAGGTAAGAGTATCACTCATCAGCGTATAGTGTTCGGTTAAAATACCGGGAGGAGTAACGGTTTTGTCATTAGGATCCCAGGCACAGAAAACACCATAAGTTCTTGATAGGCTATGTGATTGCTGAACAACACCTGAGCTGTTCAGTGAATTGGCGCCCGCTACAAAAGATAACGAGTTGCCTGCACCGGGAAGTAAAAACTTAGCATTGATCTGAACTTCAGTGTACGGCTGAATATTAGAGACGCTAAAATAAATAGTATCGTTGGAAATGCTGTATACCGGGTAATTCGCACTCAAAAATGTCATCAGGGGAGAGCGTTTTATCCATGCCAATGCATTGTAAGTTGTATTGCCTAAATTTTTGACTTTCCAGTATACATATTGTTGCGAATTACAACGAGCAAACAACTGTACATCTTTCACATTTATTGAAAAAGGCGGATACGTTGAAGTGAATCCGAAATTTTTACCCGTAATAAGTCCGGTAGCATTAAATGTATACGTAACCGAGTCGGTAAACAGGGCCAGGCCCGGCACGTTATTTCCGAGTGACAAAACCTGCATCCCTCCTAATGAGCCCAGGGTATAATTACCTGCATTATCGGAAAAAGCAATCGAACTATCAGGATAAAGTTGCGTTTTAACACCCGGGATTCGAGGCTCTGTTGCCTCCATTATTTTATTTTGATTCTGATCAAAGAACATGGTTCCCGATACAAACGCCGGAGGTGCCTGGATGTTGAACTTTTGCTTAAGGTAATGATATCCGTAATAAGGAGTATAAGTGAGGATCCTGATATCAATATTACTTGCTGTAGCCGCGGTTGGTGGAATACTAATCGTTACCCATACCGTAAAACTGTCGATAACATTAATAGAAGTTGTTGCCGGAATCAGGTTAGGTGTTGACATAACTCTGACTTGCACAACATTCCCATTAATATTAGCTCCCGGAACGAAAATCGGATAGTCTGAAACGATCTGGTGCATTTTAGTCATTCCACGATACCCTATGTTTGGGGTAATTGAACTTAACACATGTCTTCGTCCAAAATTATTGTTGGGTGCATTTGCATTGTTTACCGTAACGGATAATGCTGCAGGTGATGTGCCGAACATATAAGGAAGATAAGGAGCCTGAAGTGTTACAGTATAGGTTCCATTGGCTGCAGGAAAACTATAGTTTCCGCTGACATCAGTATTAACAGAGATTGAACCAGGTGTGAGCACCACAGTTTGACCCGACAAAGGTGGCTCACCAACATCTTTCACCCCATTTAAATTCAGATCTTCATAAACAGTACCTGTAATATAACCGGCCGGGGGCAATACGGTGAAAGCTGCGGGCAGTGTATAAAATACCTGGTTGTAATACGGATAAAATGGGTCGCCCAGGGTAACATGTAAATCATATGCACCTGTCGGGGCGGTAGGAGGAATGGAGATATCCGCTGTAGTTGTATTCCCATCCTGAACAAACAGAGTAGGCCACCATCCCCCAGACCAAAAGTCGAATATTGGAATAATATAAGCCCCCTGCTGAAGATAAGCTTCGTAAAAATTACCAGAGGGACTACTGGTCTGGATGAAGAGGTTATTGCTTGTTATGGTTGTAGTCAGGTACTGACCATGAATGGCCTGTGACGGAGACATGCCGGTTAATTGGGCTTTTACGGAGGTGATCACCAGCAAAAGTAATAAGGAAAGCAGGTAATACTTTTTCATGACAAGAGGGGTTATGCCATTAAAAGTATACATTATTACATACTTCAACAAAAAATAGAAAACTATTTGGCGAAAGACAAATTATTATGGGTAAATCTGTGAATCATGTAACAAAAGGTAAAAGTTCTGTAAGTATTACCAGTGGGTTTAAGGAGATATTTGTCAAAACGTTTAAACAAAGGGCCAATGAAATCCAAGTCATCAAATCCTTCTGGAAATAGCAAGAACGACTTTGCGGAACTTGAAAAGAGTAAAATTCACATCATTGTTGAGATCATTGAATATGTTCCTAATGCTGTGGTGAGCAAAACCATTATCAGAAAGTCGAGCGGGAATATTACTGTATCATCTCTTGATGTAGGAGAAGAACTGGCTGAAAAAACCTCTCCTTATGACAATTATATTCAAATTATAGATGGAGCCGCAGAGGTGGAGATCAACAAAAAAAAATATCAGTTGCATTTGGGAGAAGGCATAATTATACCTGCCCACGCAAGCCAGTATTTTAATGCTAACCAACCATTTAAAATGATGTGTACTGTGATTAAATCAGGATATGAGGATTAAACCAGGTGCCTTATCACTTTTAAGCCACTGCAGGCGTGTTATTGATAAGGCTTTGCGAAAATTCAACACTTAATAATCCAATATTCCGGCAGTAGATTATTGCCCGGGCAAACATGTGAATTATGTAACTTATTTACGTAATTGTGTAAGAGGCCATGCTTGTAATTGTCTGATATTTGTACGAGTAAGAGAGGAAACAGTTTAAAAACCAAAAATGAAAAAAAAGGTATTAATGATGTGTATATGCATGGCATATACATTTATTGCAACGGCTCAGACACAGGACAAAAAATGGAATGTGGGATTACATGGTGGTGTACAACAATACAGCGGCGATCTGGGTAAGGGATTTTACAAAACCGACCAGGCTTATTATGGTTTCGGCGGCCTTTCGTTTTCGCGCTATATCTCACGTCACTTCGATGCCAATTTATTTTTTACAAAAGGCGAAGCAGGTTACAAAACTGACTCTGCCGCTTTCCGTTCCGGTTTGTCATCGGTTACAGCAAATATTCGCTTTAACCTGATTGGACCACAATCTATCATACGGCCTTATCTTTTTGTGGGAGCCGGTGCTATTTTGTTTGCTAACAATCCTACCGTTAAAAATAAAAGCAAAATTGATTATGCTGCTCCATCGTTTGGAGGAGGACTGAATTTCAGATTGAGTCCCACTCTGATGTTTAATATCCAGGAAACAGTTTTGTATTCCACAAACGATAACAAAGACGGATACGTTGCCGATAACAATGATGCATTTTTATTGCACTCAGTTGGATTAACTTTTAACATTGGCAAGAAGAAGGATGAAGATAACGATGGTGTTGCTGACCGAATGGACAAGTGTGCTTCAACTCCTGCCGGCGTAGCAGTTGACAAGGATGGTTGTCCACTTGACATGGATAAAGACGGTGTTGCCGATCATATTGACGCGTGTCCCGATGTTGCCGGAGTAGCGGCATTGAAAGGTTGCCCTGATAAAGACGGTGATGGCATAACAGATAAAGAAGATTCCTGTCCGGATGTTGCAGGACTTGCAGCTCTTAAAGGTTGCCCTGATGCGGATAAAGATGGTGTAGCTGATAATGATGATAAATGTCCTGATACCAAAGAAGGATATAAAGTAGATGCGACAGGTTGCACAATGGATAATGATAAAGACGGACTGGTAAATGAAGATGATGCTTGTCCGGATAAAGCGGGTGCAGTAGCATTAAAAGGTTGCCCTGATACGGATGGTGACGGAGTTGCCGATAACGAAGACCGTTGTCCGGAAGCTAAAGGAACCATAGCCAACAAAGGTTGTCCTGAAATGACTAAGGAAGAAGTCAAAAAAATCACTCAAATTGCCAGCAAGATCTTTTTTGAAACTAATAGTGATAAACTAAAAGTCGCCTCACTTGTTCAACTGGATGAACTTGCCGAAATTCTGAAGAAGTATGAAGCGGCAAATCTGAATATTGATGGTCATACCGATAGTCAGGGCGAGGACGATTACAACATGACCCTGTCTCAGAAACGTACTGAATCAGTTAAAACCTACCTGATGAGCAAAGGTATTATGGAATCCAGGTTAACAGCCCAGGGCTTCGGTGAAACGAAACCAATTTCCGATAATACATCAGCAGGTGGTCGTGCTAAAAACAGGCGCGTAGAATTGAGAACTTCGTATTAAACGATAGTTGTCTTAATTGATACCCGGGCTGTTGCTTGCAACGGCCCGGGTATTCGTTTATAAAATAATCCCGGTTAAAATAGTCATGCCCTTGAGCAGTATATTCCCATCTCAAACAACTATCAATGAATAGCATCCTGAAGAACGAGAAAACAACGCCTGATACCGAAAGCGTGAAAGTGCAATCCAAAAACGATTTCGGTTTATACAAATCTGAATATATTTCTGCCTCTGAATTTTACAGTCAGATAATCGACAGCTTACAGGATTATTCCATTTTTACTGTTGACAACGAATTAAACATTAATAGCTGGAACTCCGGAGCGACAAACATATTTCAATATGAAACAGCTGAAATTATGGGACAGCAGTTTGAAGTTATTTTCACCAGGGAGGATATTGATAACAAGATTCCTCAGCAGGAAATTGAAATTGCACTTAGTGCTGGAAGAGCCGTTGATAACCGGTGGCATCAACGAAAGGACGGCTCAAAGTTTTTTGCTAACGGACTTGTATTTCCGTTGTTAGGAATTGAAGGAAAACGTTTAGGGTTTGTAAAAATCCTTCGCGATCTTACTGAAATTAAAAAGTCGGAAGAGGTAATTGACAAATATATTTCTGATCTCGAAGAACTCAATGCTCATAAAGAGAAAATCCTCGCGATTTTATCGCATGATCTGCGTTCACCGCTTGCGCGGATAATAACTATTACAGAATTTTTGAAAGTAGATTATGATAAAATGGATCCTTCAGAAGTTAAAGGAATGATAAACATGATTCAGTCTGCCTCTAAAGAGGAATTGAATATGCTCGATTACCTTGTTGAATGGGCCCGTATTAAATATGCTTCACAGGTTTTTACCCCTGAAAAACTTATTATTAAAAAATGTATTGCTGAAGTCATTAAAAAATTCTCGCTGATAGCAGATGCAAATAATATTAAACTGGTAAATACAATTGACGAATCGGTAGTGGTTTTTGCGGATGAAAAAATGATGATATCGGTTTTTCAAAACCTGCTGTCCAACGCAATTAAGCATTCTAATCCTTCTACATCGGTTACAATTTCGTGCAAGCAAAGGCCGGAGACTGTTGAAATAGAAATTCATGACACCGGAGCCGGCATGTCGGAGGAAGCGGTAAGGAAATTATTTATTCCAAACATGGAAGCGCTCTCCAATAAATGTAAAGGAGACAAAGGCGCCGGAATAGGCTTGTTGCTGACGAAGAGTTTTTTGGAAGCCAACGGCGGGGAAATACGTGCAGAGAGTGCAGTTGGGAAAGGAACATCATTCTTTTTTACCCTGCCGGTAAGTGATTTGATTAACGGTGATTTAATTCCGGATTTGTTAAGTTAAGAAGGCCGGTTGTTAGCACCCCTTATTTTTTTAAATTCAGCTGATTTTTCCTGAGAGCACATTGCTCACGGCGGGTTGGGTTGTGGAAAATTTTACTCACCCCCGTTCGTGTTACGCGTTACAATCTACGCCCCATCGGTTTGGCACAATTTTGTTAAGAGGTGTTCATTCATACCACTTACTTTTCAAATACTATAAACCTGCACTCACAATCCTTAATCATGGGAAATACTCCACAGATTGCAAATGTATCCAGCAAAAATTTATTTCCTCTATAATTAATTCACCTTTTAATATTCCCTGCCATGGCAAAGAAAAAAAGTACTCCTCAAAAAAATCGTAATAAAAAAACAGAAGATCTTCAGCAAAATACAACAAACGGTGACGGACAATTTCTCACTACCAACCAGGGTCTGCGGATTAACGATAATCAGAATTCTCTGAAAGCCGGCGAAAGAGGCCCGAGTTTGCTGGAAGATTTTATTTTGCGTGAAAAGATTACACACTTTGATCATGAGCGGATTCCCGAAAGGATAGTGCATGCAAGAGGATCAGGAGCACATGGAATATTTGAATTGTATAAACCGCTTTCGAAATATACTCGTGCCGGATTTTTAAATGATGTTTCAAAGCCAACTCCTGTATTTGCCCGTTTTTCAACCGTTGCCGGTTCACGCGGATCGTCGGATCTTGCCCGTGATGTGAGAGGATTTGCCGTTAAATTTTATACCGATGAAGGAATTTTCGATCTTGTTGGGAATAACATGCCTGTATTTTTTATCCAGGATGCAGTAAAGTTCCCTGATTTAGTACATGCAGTAAAACCAGAGCCGAATCATGAAATGCCGCAGGCGGCATCAGCGCATGATACATTCTGGGATTTTATTTCGACTATGCCCGAGAGTATGCATATGATCATGTGGGTGATGAGCGATCGCGCTATCCCGAGAAGTTTCAGCATGATGGAGGGTTTCGGAGTACATACGTTCCGGTTACTTAATAATAAAGGAGAATCACATTTTGTGAAGTTCCATTGGAAGCCTTTGGCAGGAATACATTCCGTTGTATGGGATGAGGCACAAAAAATATCAGGTAAGGATCCCGATTTCCATCGCCGTGATCTTTGGGAAGCAATTGAGTCAGGAAATTTCCCTGAATATGAATTAGGTTTGCAAATAGTACCTGAAAAAGATGAGCACAAATTTGAATTTGATCTTCTCGATCCAACAAAAATAATTCCTGAAGAAATTATCCCGGTAATCAGGGTAGGGAAACTTACGTTAAACCGTAATCCCGATAATTTCTTTGCGGAAACAGAACAAATCGCTTTTCATCCCGGTCATATTGTTCCCGGTATTGATTTTACCAATGACCCATTGCTGCAGGGAAGATTATTTTCATATACCGACACACAGCTATCGCGTTTGGGAAGCCCGAACTTCCATGAAATTCCGATCAACCGTTCTGTTGCACCCGTGCATAATAATCAGCGTGACGGACACATGCGTCAGACGATCAACAGCGACCCAACGAGTTACGAACCGAACACTATCAGCAATGGTTGTCCGTTCCAGGCCAAAATTTCAGAAGGCGGATTTGCAAGTTATACGGAACGTATTGATGCGCATAAAATACGCGGACGCAGCAAAAGTTTTTTTGATCATTTCAGCCAGGCTACTTTGTTTTTTAACAGCCAGAGTGCTGATGAAAAACGCCATCTTACCAACGCGCTGATATTTGAACTGGGAAAAGTGGAGCGCCCTTACATTCGTGAGCGCATGGTGGGATTGCTGACACAGGTTGATAAAACGCTTGCTAAAAATGTGGCAGGTGGTTTAGGAATTCCTGTTCCGGCGAAACCGGAGTTTCCAATGAACCGGAGTTTCCCGGCCGGGGCCGATCCAAAAAATTATCAGCCCATTAAGGCGACCCAGTCCATAAGTGAATCTCCGGCGCTTAGCATGGCCAACACACCAAAGAAATCTATTAAAGGCCGTAAGATCGCTATTTTGGCCGAACAGGGTGTTGATGAGGTGTCACTGGGCTCCATTCAAAAAGCGCTTGAAGCGGAAGGAGCAATGACAAAAATTATAGCTACAAAACTGGGCACGCTAAAAGGCTCAAAAGGGAAAGCCATACCGGTAGACCATAGTTTTCTTCACACAGCTTCGGTTTTATTTGATGCGGTGTATGTTCCGGGTGGAAAAAATTCGGCGCAGATTCTCAGCGCGGATCCTGATGCAATTCATTTTATTAACGAAATGTATAAGCATTGCAAACCTATTGGTGCAGCCAATGAAGGCGTTCAGCTGATACGCGCATCGTATGTCGGTAATGAAATGAATGACAAAACTCAACTTCCGGGCGTTGTTACAAATGGTAATTCCAAAGATTTTGCTAAAGCAGTTGCATTTCATCGTTTCTTCGAGCGTGAAGCAGCTCCCGGTGTACCGGCCTGACAAATTTTAACCGGGATAAACCGATAATTTTAGATTAATTTCCGCAGCAGCATGTATTTTTATACATTTAACCTGATTTAAACAGGTAAGATGTATAAAAATACTTCACGGAGATTTCTTTTTACTTTGCTTTTGCTTACTTGCATGGATTGCGATTTATTTGCGCAGGACACCATTTTCACACGTGACCGTGTAAGGATAGTCTCAAAGGTTATGGAGGTTAATCCTAAGGATGTTAAGTACGTAAAATTTTCTGATCTGAATGGAAAAGTTTACCTGATTCCAAAACATGATGTAATAAAAATTACCTATGCTAACGGTGTGGTAGATACGTTTTTAGTCAGGTATGCCCACCTTCAGCCAAAACCATTACCCAAGCCGAGAGTCATAAGATACGACCCGCGTTCGGTTGACTTTTTCAGGAATGCTTCCACACTTAATATAACGGATTTATTTTTAGGTATGATTACGATTGGCTATGAGCGCACTTCCAAAAACGGCAAGTCGGTGCTGGCGGTCCCGGTTTCATTTGGTATGACTAACATCGGGATCACTTCGAAAAAATACGACAACAATACGCCTGTCGGAACAACATTCCCTACAGGAGCTTATTTTTTCAGAAATAAAATTTACAGCATTGGTTTGGAATATCTGCACTTCCCTGCAGCACAGGGTACCATTCGATATTTTTATGGACCGGCGCTTCAAATCGGAATGTATAATTATTATGAATACAAAGGCATAGCATCCCAACCCGGAACATTTTTTATTAAAAAAGATAATAGCAATTATTTTTCGCTGTGGTTGAAAAACGGCGTGATGATTCAGCCCGCAAAGAAATATTCCTTAACCCTCTTTTTTGGAATCGGCACACCTGATCTTGGTACGGAAGAAAACAGCCAGGCTTCCGCTGCATACGAATATTCAAATGGATTCTTTAATAATATACGATTTTCATTTGGAATAAACGGGAGTTACAGGTTCTGATCCTCTGGTTGCATGCAAAGGACGCAAAGTGTGATTAATGGTGTGTTTTCTGATTTCACCGTTGATAAAAAATAATCGTATTATAAATTAAATTTATACTCTTATGCTTAGTTCACTATCCAGGTCATTAATTGTATGGTTTCGTTTTAAGAGCATTATAATATTGTTTGGATGCATTTTACTTCTGATGGCAGGTTGCAGAAAAGCATGTATTACGAAATCATTAGGTGATCTGCATTCCATGGATGGATTCATCCCGGTTGCTGATGCCCGTTACCAGGAAGCCTATCATTATGGTTATTTCACCGCCGTTTCTGTCATCAATAATTTGCAGGACTATAAAAATAAGTTCAGTTATCATCCTGATTCTATGCCATTCGGTTTTATTGATTTCGAAAAATACAGTTTAGTATGCGGCCCTGTGCAAACAGGTGACGGAAATGGTTATGATCATCAGGGAGGTTTATGCTATAACCCGGAATCCAGCCGGTGGATGATGACGGTTGAATATTCTCTTTCGGGACAATGTAAAGGTTCTGGCCTTACGGATTATAATTTTTTAGCTTCTATAATTTGTCCGAAGCTGCCGGCAGATGCAATTATCGAATATAAGGTTACGGATATAAATCCGTTTTAATTTATTTTATATACCATCAATTTCAGGATAGAGGGTAGTTTAATTAAAAAAAGACGCCTTCGGTAGAACAACTAAAGTAGTTGCTTATCCGAAGGCGTTAACGAAAAGGGTGAGGCTCGTTAATTGCGAACCATTAAAAAATGTTATTTCATATCTTTAACACGCTCTTTCAGAACTTTTGCTTCGTCAAGATGTGCTCTTAAGTCAGGAAGCATTTTTGCAGCCCATGCTTTTATTTCAGGATCTTCACAATCTTCAGCAGCCTCTTCAAACTTATTGATTGCTTTTTGATGTCCGTCAACCATATCATCACAAAATTCACGGTCAAAATCATAACCTGTTTTTTCAGTCAGATTCTGATGTTCTTTCATCACATCTTCAGATGCTGTACTTGGAATAGTTATGTTTTTTGCTGCAGCAAGTGCGGCAAGTTCATCATACGCTTTCTGATGTGCGGTTTCCATTTTCTTGCCGAAATCTTTAACTTCCGGCATAGTAGCACTCGTAGAAGCCATACGGCCCATGTGTACTTCCATCAGGTTAATATCTGCTGCATCCACCAGGAACTGGGCATCTTTTTCACCTTTGCGGGTATCAATTACTTCTTCGTTAACTTCTTCAGCAGCTTCTTTGGCATCATCCGGCTTGTTGTCGCAGGCGGTAAACGCTGTAACACTCACGAGGATACCCATAATAACGAGATCTTTTAAAAAATTTGGTTTCATGATATATAGTTTTTGAGTTAGATAAACCTATAAGGTTAAAAACTGTGCCATTTCAGCTACAGTTGCTATTATAGGCTTACAATAGAACTCCACTAAAATATTGTAGAAATTTTACCCCAACCGCAATAGTTTTGTAGACTAAACTATGCACCCGCCCGACCACCTTGCGCGATCTAGACACGACGATAGTCGTGTTGTACTTCATGCCGTGCGGGATCTAAGCTCGACGATAGTCGGGCTGTAATCCCGCACGACAAAATGCGTGGATCTCCGATCCACCGTACCTAATTAGTGTGGATCGCAGATCAACTCATTTGTTTGCGCAGGATCCAGGTTTGATTTATCAATATTAATATTTTAATACCCCACAGCCTCCACAACAATCTTCTTACTCACAATCCTATCCCCAAACAAGGAATTAATAAAAATAATACCGGCGGGATAATTACTAACGTCGACCTGCATGAGTGATGAAACATTTTCCGTAAAGGCAAACAGCAATTTACCCTGCGAATTGTAAATATAAACCGCATCGGGGAGCTCCTCATTGCTGAATGCAACCGTTATATTTTCTATTGCCGGATTGGGATATACCGAAACAGAAACCTCATTTTCATATACGCTCATTCCGTTATCCTGAGAAAGTCGCGGCGATGTAGCTCCGTATTTACGGATATTCCACCGGTATTCCATATCAAATCCCGGGGAACCGGTTGCAGCAACCAGGTATCCGCAGTATGCAACTTCAGAGGTCAAGGTATTTATACTTATTGATCTTCCCCAGGCTTCCGAATAATTGTACCCTGATGGCTGATTGTGCAGCACAGCTTCTGTCCAAACCGTGGTACCGTTAGTTGCATTGAGTTTTCTTACTTCCGGGTAACCGGACTGCAAATCCTGGTAAAGGACAAACAAAGAAGACGATCCGAAAAGTTCAAACCTCATGTACTGCACAGCGCTTTCAGGGCCGATATGTGCCCATTGAAGAATGCCGGATGAATGATATTTATAGATGCGGTATTTATACGCCCCCGACCAATACGGACCGGTAAAATCAGCGCCGGTATAGGGATTGTTTGCGGCATCAATCCGAAGACTTGCCTGGTTGGGAAGAAAATCGAGTTGCATCGTATAGCGGTCCCAGTTTTTAGTTCCATTTTGTGCGAATTGTGATAGTGCCAGTTTGCCAACATAAACCGAAGGTTGTACCGGGTTATAAAGCGATATGGATATGTATAACAATCCGGCTGGTGTACAAACAATACGGGGATGATAGTTGAAATGGAAATCGGTTGGAGGCGTATACGTTTTTGTCCATTCGTTGGTGCCTGACGCATTAACGCGGGCATACATTACGTGAGTGACACCACTATTTTCAACCCGCCCTACAATGGTTATATTTCCGGAATTATCGAGACACATATCGGATGATAATTCCATTATATATGTTGATGATTCGGGTATAGTAGCAGTATATTGTACTACACCGGCAGAATTGTATTTTCTAACCATTATCTGATCGTCATCGGATGTGATGGGATTGTACCAGGTACCGGTTACATAAATATTACCGGCTGCATCAAGGATCATTTTATTTGCATAGTCATTAAAATTTGTGATTGGATAAGCATCATTATAAATTAACCTTTTCCATTGCAGCACCAGCGATGAATTGTATTTTAAAATTACCATATCATTTCCCCTGGCAGTGGAACCAAATTGCGCTCCCAATACATACACGTTACCGGAACCATCAATTTGAATGCTTGTGGAATAATCAGACAGAATGGTTCCGACAGGCGCGATATAAGAGTTGACCCGGGTGACCAAAAGGGCACCGGTACTACTATATTTTTTGGTAACAATCTGCCGGCTTCCGGAGGCCAGTTTTTCATAACCGGTAACATATATCGACCCATCCGAGGCATACGCAACATCAGAGGAAACACGCATAAGATTATCCGGATTGGTTAAAATTCCTTTGTTCCATTCGAGTCCTGCGAAAGTGCTCACGGAGTTTAGCATCAGCACTACTAATGCAAAAATTTTAATTGTTGTTTTCATGATTAAGTTTATTGTGCCGTTACCTTGCCGGGAAAGCGACGAGTTAATCGGCGGGTTTATTACCTCAATAGTGCACATAAAATTGATGCGTTCATTCGGCAATTGAGCGATCGGTTAAACAGTAATAAAGCCCGACCCGTCTGAGGTATCGGGGCACGGCGATAGTCGGCCCGCCAGAAATGCGGGTTGTGCAACCCGCCGTGCGGGATCTAAGCACGACGATAGTCGGGCTGTAATCCCGCACGCCAGAAATGCGGGGATTTGCAATCCCCGTTTCAAACCATTCAAACCTTTCCCACTCTCACAAAGAAAATTTTCATGATGGCTTTGCAACCTCCTGGCCGGTTTATACATCTCATAAAAGATAGTCACCATAACACCATAAAAATCACAATCATGAAAAATAACTTCCGATCCTATTACATCTTATTTTTAACACTGCTGTCAGCAGGTGTGCTCTTTACCACAGGCTGTTCAAAAAAAGATGATACTTACCCTTCTCCCGGAACCACAGGTACCGTAGCCGGTAAAGTAACTACACCATCAGGCAAAGAAGTGTCTGGAGCAACTGTAAGATCGGGAAGTTATAGTACTAAAACCAATAAAAAAGGCGAATTTATACTTACGCTTCCCACGGGAGCAAATAGTCTTCTTATTTATACAGGAAGCGGGAGAATTTTTAAAACAGTGTTGCCGGTTAATCTTGCTTCAGGGCAAAACAGTATTCTGCCTCAAACACAAACCGTATTAAAGCAAATCCTCGACCTGGCTTATATTCCGGGCAGCTATGACCAGATTCAGACCTTAATTTCAGATTCCCTGGGATATAATGCTGTACCTATTTCTGTATCACAGCTCAGCGCTTTGCCTACCTATTCACAGTATGGAGGACTATTTTTGAATTGTGGATTGCTTTCAAATGAAAATATGGATTACAACAAGTATATGAATCTTATGGAATATGCAATGAACCATGGAAGCATTTATGCGAGTGATTTTGCAGTTGAATGTTTTACCGGTGATGGTAATTTTCGGTTATCAGGTCCAAACAATTTTAAATCACATGATCATCAAACTGCAAGGAATTCATCAACCACCTGTATAAGTCCATTGATAGGCGGTTTTATTCCTGACAGTGCTTTGTGCACGCAAAAATCCGGTGTGGTAGGTTATTACAGTGATGCAGTAATTCTGGATCAGGACATGATTGCAGCAGTAGGAAACGATTCGCTGGATATATTATACGATTTAACCGCCTGGGAAATTGTTCACAGTTACGATGCGCCGCTTGCGCCTTTCATTACTCATTCATCATTGGGTGTGTTAGCATTAAAAGCCGACTTGAATCCACAATCTTCTACCGGAAATCTATATTTTACTTCCTTTCACACACACCCGCAGGGCGTTAGTAATGAAGTTGAAGCAATATTAAATTACATCATTTTAAATTTGTAAATCTTTGTAAATCGTTACCGATAAACTTACCACTGACAACAAAATTTTGGAGTTGGCACGGAGGTAACTTTAATGCCGGACATTTTTCAATAAATGCTTCCGTAAAGCAGAAAGCAGGAATTTTTGATTTGATCAATTAAATTTTATATGTTTGATAAACTTTAATAATCAAACCCATGAAATTACTTTCTCGCCTGTTGCCGGTTTTGACGATAATTTGCTTCGTAACTCAGGAGCTACCTGCACAATCAGAATTTTGGGGTACTACACGCTGGGGAGGCGTTACTACCGGAGGGGTAGTTTTTAAAACCGATAATGATGGAACCAACCCACAAACCGTTTATTCTTTTACCTACGGAGTGGATGGCGGTGAACCTTATGGCGGATTGATACAGGCTGCAAACGGAAAGTTATACGGAACAACCTATGGTGGCGGAATGTATTCATTCGGTGTTCTATATGAAATTGACCCCGCAACCGGAACGTTTACAAAAAAACTGGATTTTGACAGTATCAATACCGGCTCTAATTGCATGAGCACTCTTTTCCAGGCATCCAACGGAAAGTTGTATGGGACGTCATGGAGTGGAGGAACGGCTGATAAGGGTGTTTTGTTCGAATATGACATCCCTTCCAACATTATAACAAAGATCATTGATTTCGACGGACCCATAAATGGAGCACAGCCGTATAACACTACGTTGATGGAAGCATCCAACGGTAAATTGTATGGAACGGTTGCAATGGGTGGCGCGAATAACAATGGAATATTATTTGAATATGATCCTGTAACTTCCGTCTTTATTAAAAAACTAGATTTTGTTTCAGCAAGTACAGGAGCCGGACCTGCAGGAAGACTTACCGAAGTTGCTCCCGGTATTTTATATGGCTCGGCAAGTGATGGCGGCGCTAACGGTGGTGGTGTTATTTTCGAATACAACAATAATACTAACATCCTCACCACCAAAATAAATCTTGATCTCAGTATTACCGGCAGCAGAATTTATGATGGACTCATGCAGGCTGCTAACGGTAAGCTATATGCGCTGGCACAAAGCGGTGGTCCTGGATATGCAGGAACAATGGTTGAATTTGATATAGCAACCAGCCAGTTTACCAACATCATTGATTTTGGAACATTGGATACCGGACTCCTTACAACATGGGAACCTTATGGAAGTCCTATGCAAGCTTCTAACGGGAAGATTTATGGAACAAGTGCCTACGGTAGCAATGGAGGTGATTTATTCGAATATGACATCGTAACAGACACTTATTTACCGCTGTTTGATTTCGATGCTGCAATTAATGCATCATCACCCTATTACCTGCGGCTTATTGAAGTTAACACACCGCCTGCCGATGTGTAGCCTGGTGATTGCAATTATGACCTTACGGTTGATAACACTGATTTTCTGTATGTAGGAATGGCCTGGAATGAAGCAGGCCCGGTTCGTTCAGGTGCATCAACAAACTGGGTAGCACAAGCCGCTTCCCCCTGGCCGGGTGCTTTTCCATCATCACTCAACCATAAACACGCCGATACAAATGGTGATGGAGTGGTTAATGCTGCCGACTCCTCTGCTATTTACCAAAACTACGGTCTTACGCATCCATTACGTCTGAACAATAACACAGCAACTTCTGCGGGCGAATTTTTTCTGGTACCCAACGCAAATGCAGTGGCTCCCGGTCAAACGGTCACGTATGAAATTCATTTATCAGATGCATCAGCTCCTGTCAGCAATCTTTACGGAATAGCCTTTACACTTTCACTTGACCCAACTCTTGTTGATACTAACCAAATCGTGTTTGATTATTCCACATCAGTGTTGGGAAATATGGGAGTGAATATGATTGCATTTGAAAAGAATTTTTATTCTCTTGGAGCAACCGATGCAGCGCTCACCCGCACCGACCAGGTTGATGTTTCAAATGTACATGGCATATTGGGAACTTTAACAGTAACAACATCACCGAATGTAACCACGGCAAGCCCGCTGGTAATCACTCCCGGTGACATTACGCTGCTAAATATGAGTGGAACACCGGTTACGCTCACACCTGTTCAGGATTCAATTATCATTGATCCTGCACTGAGTGGTAGTGCAGAATATATTATGAAAACTGTAAGTATTTATCCCAACCCCGTGCATTCGGAATTAACAATCAATTCAAAGGATATCATAAGCGTGTTGGAGTTGACAGATATAAAAGGAAATCTTGTTTATCATAATCTGCCTGGAACGAGTTCCATTAAAGTTCCAACAAGCACTTTTGAAAATGGCATTTATATTCTGAAAGTTCTGACATCAGATGCTGTTGTAAATTTGAAAGTGATGATTAGCCATTAATCTTTCACGCAATCATAAACGATGCAGAATTATTTTTTATTAAATCTATCCAAATCCCATTGCAGCGGATTATTTTTAATATAGCTTCTGATTTTACTTAACATTTTTTCATCCCTGATTATTACATCATGATAGCGGGAATGCCAGTTAAACTCTTTATTTTGAATTCTGCACCATTGTGTGACCGACGATTTAAATCCCCGCATTATCGAGCCCAGGTTTTTGCGCTGTGGCCCGAAACAGTTTTGAGCCTCCTTAACTTTAATTCCATGAAGAAATGCCCGCCGTGCGGGATCTAAGCACGACGATAGTCGGGCTGTAATCCCGCACGCCAGAAATGAGGGGATTTGCAATCCCCGCTGCGTGCAGCTGAATGAATTATGTTATTGAATAAAAATCACAACCTAAAGAGGCGAAAGTCAACCCTGGTTATTTCTCAGTTCAGTCTGCCCGAATCCCTTAGATCATTCTCAAACTCTTTCAACTTTATCCTACGCAACCTTTCTTCTTTCACTACCGAATAGAAGTAATTCCCGAGCATCAAAATTGATCCCAAAAGAAACAGGTGAACATTGACTGATATAAGACCCATCAGGGTGATAACAATTGAATAAGACATGAGGACAAAGATAAAAATATTTCGTGAAATATTTTTGAAACGGGCCGCTTCATAGTTGCTCACGTGTGATTGCTCTTATTGAGAATGCAACGTTTTAATTACAGCTACTATGAAATCACATCCTTAAATGCATTTCTATTTTAATTCATCGCCAAACCGAAGTCTTAAATTCTTTTCATTACCATCGTCCCAGAAGTCGGTTTCGTCGGTGACCTCGAATTCCGAAAAATATTTTGGAGCCAGTTGTTTCAGTAGTTCCACCACTTTAATATGTGCTGCTGATCCTGCTAATTGAGTTTTGGTAAATGCTCCCCAGTCTGGTTTATAATCCTGATCCATGTGATGATTGACCCAATTGAATTCCCTTGTAATTTCATTAACAACCAAATCTTGTATCAAAACCGATCGCAAGTCACAAAAATAGCCCAACCGACGGTCATGGTTAAAAATCAAATGAACCGCCTCACATTCCGGCGGAAAAACTAATATTCCATATTGACCCATTACTGGGTGCGGTTCAAGTGGTGGAGTTTCGGGAAAGCATGTTTCCAATACAAGATACTTCCAATTATTTGCCTCAGCGAAAGCTGCCGCTTCCTTAATCAAAGCGCCCAATGGCACATCGGAACGAAACGTTCCCGAATAATGAATGGTGATTCCCATTTTGAAAAGTGTTTAAAAGGTTAGAAAATATTTTACTATAGATTAAAAGTAGAAATTGTTTTGAAAAAAACAAAAATAGTTATATTGTTAAAAGAGAATATAATTTAGCTGTGACTAAAACAGAAACATTGTTAAAACCAGTTTATGCCCAAGGGAGTTTATTTGAACAATCCCGTTGGAACTAATTTATATCGAAACTAAAGGGTATTCTGGTTTCCCCGTTTCTTTATATATTCAGATAAGGTTTTAATGAAATTAGGGTAGAAAATATTTTCATTTTGACAAATGAAAATTAGTTTATGATATATTCACTGTTGGCGTAACGCAGAGTAAGCAGGTTTTGAGAGAATTCACAAAAGTTTAAAATCTGATAAGTGTCGCCGCTATTTCATCACGCAGCTTAGGCGATACCTTTACCTCGTCAGCATAAATTTTCCACTTGCTCACGACAGCACCAATTTCCTGAATTATTTCAGCTGCCTTCTTATTTTTTATGGACTTACCAATGATCAGCAAATCATCTTTGGTAAAGTTAGTTCTTTTGCCATTTATGCTTAATGCATGCTGACTCACCCATGGGTGATTAGGCTGATAGGCATGACACATATCATAAGCCGGAGCGAGTTCCCACTGGCCATCTTTTATTAATCGGAAAGAAAAGTTTTTAGTATGGTCATCACAATTTTGAGCCATTACATTGAATATCATTCTGCGATACATCTGTTCAGCATCTGCATAGGTCAACTTCAATTCCCGCATCGTTTGAAAAAGTTGTTCGTAGCTGAAACTAGTGACCAGGTTGTAATCAAAATGTTTCATGGCACAAAAAGTCTGAATATGATGTTTCGCAGAACCTCCTTCCCTGTCAAAACGCATAGTCATGAAATGAGCCCGGCCGTTTTCTTCAAATAAACGGGATGGCATCATGTCAATGCCACATGCAACAGCCATATTGTAATAAGCCATTTCAACCCGACCATATCCCATGCTTGCACCCAACTGAACATCGCTTACGCCATCCAGTTTAATTAACCATTGATCAAAGCCTTTTGGAGCATTGGTTTGGCCCGATTTTACTGCTCCGGTTTTATCATTGTATGCAATTACTGCCTTGGGTCGGGCACCGCCGGCAGATGTACCAATCAGTAAAATATCCCTGATACTTTTTTCTTCAACCGCATTCAGATTGGTGACAAATACCTCCTTTTTAGAGAGCATTTTTCGGGCAATCTCTACCAGGCTATCGATCTCCACATTAAAGGTATTTTTACTTTCGTTTAAAATAGCGGGCTCAAACTCCAGTGCGCCCATACCTCTTGTGCCGATAAAGCATAATAGCTCAACGGGGTTCATGCTGTTTGAAGGTCGACCCAGCTTTGCAAGCCACAAATTGATAAGATCACTGCCATACCTGTCGGGGAGTACATCGGCAAGTAAACCGGGCAAGCCTTTGAAGGTATCTAAAGATGAAAATGCTTTACGCAATGCAGGGAAGGAAAAACTGTTGTTTCTATCCTTGACTGACATTTGCAAAGGAGCCAATTCCCAACCCTTACTTTTAAATTTAGAATCGTATTCGAAAGTTGCAAAACCCGCAGACTCATTCCATGCCACGGCACCTACCAACTCGCCCCAAATTTTTACAAACGCAGTGTTCATTGTTACCAGTTAGACTCTTTGGTGTAGTCAGGATTTGCAGGGCTTGCTCTTTTTCGCTTTTCCTTCTCTGCTTTGGCTAATGCAAGAGGACTCGGTTGCTGATGAACCTCAAAGACATCCATCACCTGTAATTGGTCAAGCACACGAAGCACCTGAATAAGAGTTGCCAGTGTAATAGAATCACCCTTTTCAAGTAAGCTGAGGGTAGAGCGGCTAATGCCGGCAGCCTCAGCTATCTTCGACTGTGTTTTGTTCTGCTCTAATCGGTGATATTTCACAAAAGCACCTATCTGCGATGCCAAAGCATTATCACTCATGGATATCCAGTTTTTGTATGATAAATCAGCCATAGTCAGTATAAATTTGATTTAACGTATGATTATTCATGCAAATATAAGGATTTTGTATTAGAATGTCTAATTTGACTGAAATATCATACATTAAGATTCTAAAAGTAAACTAATGAATGATATATTGGACATTTTTATAGGGATAGAAGGGAAATTTTGCAGGGGCGTAACCGGATAAATTAGTAATGCGTCAGATGAACAAATACGAGATAATTTTTTTGGAAAATCACCATGTAGGGATGATTTGAACAAGGCGTTGGACAGGATTGAGAAAGATATTTAGCAGTTGCCCTAATCTAGTGCAACCGGGATCAGATCCTATGAAACAAAAAATTAATACTCATACTCGTAAGCCTGACGGGCAAAATGAAAAACCCGGTTACTTTTAAATCAGCGAATATTTTTATGGGAAGTTGAAGTTTTAGTCTTTACTTTTTCCTCCCGGGCGATAATATCACTGGTCAGAATTCCGTAGGATAAAATAGACTCCCGAAAAGAATTCACCGCGTTTTTTGTTGCAAATTTATAAACGACAGGATTGCCTTCAATTATTTTATCTACTTCCCGCTTGGCTTCGGAATAATCCAATTCTAAAACATCTTTCAGATAACGAGCCAGGGAAATTTTTTTAATCCCCTTGCTATATTTATCAATGATCAGGTAATAACTCATGGTGCTAATTTACAATTATTTTAATGATTTTCCAAAATCGAACCTTAAAGTATTTGGCAGTTTACCTTTACCTTTCCCTGAAGTTCTTTTAGTGCCGGAAATTTCAATTTTTGTGACTTCAAATTCAACGCAGAATTCTTTTGCAATCTCTCTTATAACTCTAAGAAATCCGGGGCCGAAAGTATTTGGCCCCTCACTTTCAATATTTAATTTATTAAAGTAAATCGTGTCTTTTTGTCTGAAGTAATTGAAATTCACCAGAATTTGAACTCCATTATAAATTATTTCATACTCCCGCACATCCTGATCGATTTCGGTACATTTTATCATTATAGTAGGCATAAAGAATTCTTATTTAAACCTTCAATCCCTACCTAAATCTCCTTCTCATAGCCACAATAACTTCAATTCCCCAGGCTGATATTTGAATTAAACTGTTCCTAATATTACTTCAATCGACATTTCCTTTTCGAAAGTTAAGACTGCGGTCGCGCCTTTTAAAAAATCCTGTGTTTCCAAAATCGGCTTTACGGCTTTAAACAAAATTTCTGCATTCGGACCATAGAAAAACAAAGCTCCATGACTGAGATCCAAAGCAACTTCATGGCCGTCGTAGCTTCCTTCTTTTCCACCAGCGAACAAATTGTCCAATTTCATTTCAAAATTATGCAAATCAGAGAAATCGTTTATCTCATTATAGAAGTAAACGATTACCGACTGCTGTTGAGGTGGAGAAAAGATTTTATCAGTAAAGGATAAAAGTTGACGGATGTCTTCCATATAAAATCAATTAAAAAATAAGTAAAAATTTAAACACGCACCTGTTGCGGAAGTGTAACATGATCTACACACCAATAATTCGAATTTTTAGTGAGTGTACAGCTTCCATCACCTTTGAACTGGTGAACAAATCCGGAGTTTTCTATACCATAGAAGCCAACTTCAAAAACCACGGAAGCCGTATCGCCCTCAATTACGATTTCATCCATTTCAAGCGACTGCACATCAAATTCTTCGTAGTTCAATGCGAATTTTTTGATTTCCTTATAATTCGTGAGCCTCTTTTTCCATAACTTCCACTGATATTTCCAGGCCTCCAATCCGAATAAGGCTCGCAAAAAATCACTCGCAGCCTTTTTAACCAGGTACGCCTCAGTAGGATGAAACTCTTCATAAACGATTTTCATAGGCTTAAGGACAATTTTACCGGTTGTCAGCATAGAGAAAACTTCCGTTGTGATAAAACGGTAACGTTCCCGGCTTGATACATCGCTGTAAGTGGTAACAATAACCCCATGTTTCTTCATGATATTTTCGATTCGTCTCAGCTCAAAATACAAAACCTTACTGCTGATATTTTCCGCAGGAGTAAATTCCGGCTTTCCAAAAAGTTCATGCATGGTCAGGTATTGATAGCGGGAACCCCGCT
This sequence comes from Bacteroidia bacterium, assembly GCA_038215705.1. Classification (GTDB taxonomy): domain Bacteria; phylum Bacteroidota; class Bacteroidia; order AKYH767-A; family OLB10; genus JADKJB01. The sequence continues at coordinate 7,742 of JBBQQQ010000035.1, read as the reverse complement.
CAGCCCAGATTGAAAATTCAACTTTTTCAACGATCGTTGGTACCGGCAACCGTTCACGTTTGGTGCTTAAAAAAGCAAGTGAAAGATTGTCATCTTCGTCTACGGACGCAAGCCCGTTAAAAGCATTTTTTTGTGTCATAAGAAAAATAGTTTTAAAAGTAAATACTAAATGAAACGTCAAAAATAAAGTGCTTTTTATTTAAAGTCAAGGGTTGTTGAAAGATAAACGTTTAAATTCGGATAGCTAATCAAATTGAAAAACAACATCAAACACGGTCGTGGTTTTAAATTGTCGTGTCTCATCCTGAAAACTATAGAGTTCTCCTATGGACTCGGTCAATCCAAACCACTCCGTAAATCGTTCAAAAAATCGTGTTTGAAAACAACGGTAGAAAGATTTTATGTCTTCTTCACCATCCAATACCCGGATAATCTTTGGAATAGTTGGATAGGCCGTAAGAAGTTTATGGGCGTAGAACAAGGGAGAACGAAACTCATGACCACATTTATGAAGCATGTAAATAGGAAAAGCAGCATTCTGCTGAATCATATGCATCTCGGAATACCCATCATTGATACTCCAGTCAAATTTCCTGGTGAATGTGAGGAAAAAAAGTCTAAACAGCTCTGACCGATTACCATTTTCCAGAAGTTTTTTTGTCAGCACGGTTAAGAAAAGTTTCCCTTTGCTTTTGCGAATCAATCCGGCCATAGTAAGCGTCTCCCGACAGTTGCTCATAATATTCCAATAAACTTCTCGATGCAGTTTCATTAAGCCTTTCTCAATCATGTAATCAGGAGAAATTTTGTGATCATACAATTCATGCAACGTTTTTTTATTCATCAAGCCCAATGATGTAAGTTTCACAAAACCTTCACGTTTTATAATGGCAATAAGTGTTTCCGCCAATCTAAAAATAGGTATTGAATTCAAGGCCTCATCCGGTATATCCTTTCTGATCCTCACAGCACCTCCATCACTAAAAGGATAATACAAAAGGGTGTTCATTTCCGAAGGACTCAACCCCATAAAATCATCAATTGGCATTGAGTTGCGAAGAATTTTGTCGGCGAAAAAGTCATTGGGGTTCATGGGAAAAATTTGTTTTTACTATTTATTCTAAGGCACTATGTTTAATTGCTGATGCTATGGGAAAAAGGGCAAATGCTACGTTTCGTAAATGAGGTATGGATTAAAAAGGATTCAAATTTATGTAAAAAGGTCTGTTTTTGCAAATAGGCAGGGGGAATGTTTTGTGGTTAAGTTATGGGAAAAGCATCTGATTGGTGGGAAATGCAATAACAAATACCCTGCATTCGTGCAAATTATTCCTTTTAAACCCCGGGTCAGGCTTTACTTTTCTTATAAAAGGTGTAGTTTCCTTTATTATGAAAATCAATTTATATCCCGGTATTCATAAATCGAGGAAATTTATTTTATCAAATGGGGTTAATTATGGAACTTTTGTAACTTTAAAAATTAATACCAGCATCTTCCATTCATCATTGAGGATAAATAGTTTTTAGCAAACAAGAATTGAATAATTACATCACACATGACAATTGACCATTTTGAACATGAGATTGATGAAGTGATATTGAAGCGCGGACTCAGCTATTTTAAAAAGGGATATGTTTCGGAACTCACTGAGATTTCAAACGGAACCTATCAGGCCTTTGTTGAAGGATCGGAAGTTTATGAGGTGCATTTAAAATTGAAACAAGATCTTATTACCGAACACCGGTGTAGTTGTCCATACGATCTTGGACCGGTATGTAAACATGTTGCTGCGGTATTATTTCAATTGGTTTATGAAAAAAATGAACCGCAAAATTCCTATCATGAAAGGGCAAAAAAGAAATCCATAAAGAAAACTCTTAAAGAAACGGTTGATGTGCAGATAAATCAATTGCTCGAAAAAATATCTGATGAAGCAATTAGATCTTTTATACTGGAATACAGTTTGGAGAACAAGGAATTCAGAACCGCTTTAACGATCCGGTTTGCCGAAGATAACGGAACGGTTTCATATTACAGAAAAATAATAAAAGCTATTTTGACCAGCGCAGGAAAGAGCAGAGGCTTTATTGAAAGAAATCGCGTTGGAGTTGTAGGTTTAAAAGTGCATCAACTGATGCAACAGGCGCGGCTTACCGTAGATAATGGAAACACCCTCTCAGGAATGCAAGCATGTGTGGCCGTGCTTGAAGAGATGACCAAAGCGTTGCAGTTTGCCGATGACAGCAATGGTGATATTGGTGGAAACATAGATGATGCCATGTCGTTGCTCTACGAAATAGCGGGTAACCGGGACTTAAAGGAATCAATGCGGAAATCATTGTGGGATTATTGTCTTGAAGCTTATAGCAAAAAAATATTCGAAGACTGGGACTGGCATTTTGGGATGCTCGAACTGGCTGCTGTAATAATTAAAGATAAACATGAAGCGGAAATAGTATTAAACATTTTAAAGAACATAAAAGGCAGAGATTACCTGACGCAGAACGCACAACTTTTGCAGATAGCTATTTTGAATAAAACAGGTGATGTGAAAGCGGCGCAACGCATGATGGAAGCGAACCTGAACAACCCGGGGATTCGAGAAATGACCATTCAAAAATTGATAGGTGAGAAAAATTTTACTAAAGCAAAAAAAATTGCTGATGAAGGAATGGAGCTAAACAAAAAGACGAGTCCCGGCTATCAATCAACCTGGATGAAGTACCTGCTACAAATCGCGAACACTCTAAAACAGAAGGATGAAATTATCAGCTGTGCCCGATGGTTTATACTTGAAGGTAAAAATGTTCACGCATGTTTAGCTTTGGTTAAAGAAAATTTATCCACTGCGGATTACCGCCAGTTCATTGAGGCACTATTAAGTCATTTGTATAAGAAATCGGAATGGAACAAGGAAACGGTTATTTCCATTTATATATTTGAACAGTGCTGGCCGGAGTTGCTGGATATTCTAAAAAGTTCCCCTTGGTTACAGGAAATTGAACAATACGAATCGTATCTCAAAAAAGATTTTTCCACAGAATTGGCTATACTCTATGCAACGGCAATCCAAAACGAACTCGAACAACAGGCCAGCCGGAACAAGTACAAGTTTATTATCCGCTACATACGACGTATCCAAAAACTGGGCGCCACTCTCATAGCCCAAAACCTCATCACCCAGCTTCGTGAAAAGTATAACAACCGCCCAGCGTTGTTGGAGGAGTTGGGCAGGGTGTGAAGGGGTAGGTGATAGGATCAACTACTTCAAGTTCATGTTTTATTTCAACATCGCTCAACTCTTTCTACTGTTTTAAAACAGGTTTTCCAATAAATTCGAAAATAGAAATATCAGCAGCATTCCGCTTAGCCTCTATCATTTTAAGGATATTGTTCAAAAATTGATTCTCGATATGGGGCGGTAAATCAGGACTCATCATACCCGGGGAAAAAGGTTGACCCGAAGTCAGTTCAATTTTAACCCGTAGTAATTGGTTTTATATACGAAGATTTTCCTCGTGAGAAAGTGTATTTTTTGTTGCCATTGAAAAATGTTTTATGCCAAAAGGCTTGTTAAAAAATTATTGAAAAAGATTATTGATGTAAAAATAAATCAGCACAGAAAGAAAAGCAACTTTTGTGAAAAGATAAGTGTTTATAAATGTTTAAGGGGGAATTTTTGGGACAGGGGGGACTTATGGTCACTCTGGAGAGAAAGCTAGATTGTAACATCCAAAAATTTTACCTACTCACCAATTCCAGCGACTTTTCTTCGGGGCAGATCGTGATTACCGTTTAAAACTCCAGTACTTTATTCCGGACAAAACTTCCCGATTCTCCATGCGAAACATATCCAAGTTGATTGGTTACTAAAGTACAAGTTCCAATTTGGAATGCAGAAGTATTTCGATGATGGTGACCATAAATCCAATAATCGATTTCCGATGAAGCAATCAATTCAAATAGTTCCGTCGCAAATCCTCCGTTCAACGGATCGTTGCGATACTGTTGGGGATAATTCATAAAAGTGGGAACATGATGTGTGAGAACTATCCGTGATCCGGTTGATTTTAGTTTAAGTGACTTTTTGATAAAATCAAGACATTCGTAATGCAAATTATTGTAATCGTTAACTGTAATGGTTTTTCCTGAATTTTTAATCACATGAAAATCCGACATGTTCATCTGTATGTTCCATGCATAGTTGGGATTGATATTTGACCACAATGTAGAACACACAATTTGAACAGTGCCAGCTTCAACAACTTTGTTATTTAACAATACAACATTTTTGCGTAAATTCTCTGAAAATGTTCCCGTCCTGTTATCGATGCTTTTATGATAATATTCATGATTACCGGGAATCCAGTACGTCATCTGAAAATGGTCTGACAAAAAATCAATTAAATCATTGTGATTTTCCAATTGGTTGAACAACATGATATCACCGCCCAACAACAAAATGTCTCCTGTGGGGACAATTGGATTGTTTTGGAGGTATTTTCTGTTCTCAGTAAATTCAAGGTGCAGGTCGGAGCAAAATTGAATTTTCATTTTATTCGGAACTTCAATTAATTACACTTTAATCAAAGCATTCACATCTACCTCGGGCAGAATCGCATGATGCAAAAAGGTACCTCGCCATTGTGAATACAGCATACCCCGCATAGTCGAGAGCGCCAAGGAATGGACAGACTTCAAAAGTTCGTCAGGAATTTTTCCGTCTTCGTTATTTGTCGCCACTTGTATATTTTCAAAATGCGTGGCATCAAAAATAAATGCCGCTTTCAATGTTCCAACTTCCAGAAGAAACTTTTCTACGTGTGTACTTACCGTTACTACCGAGCGGATTTCGTTGTGGATAGTGGTGGGTCCCGTTTCAAACTTAATATCAAAGTGTATGAAGGAGGCCTGATGATCAAACCCATTGGGCAATCGGAAAGAGGATTCCAGAATTTCTATCGATTTAATGATAGTACCATTCGGAACAAAAACATCGCCCTGCGTGTCGGAATTGCGGATTCGTTTATCCTCTTTATTAAGGATGCTCGCGGTGTACTCCATTTGTGGTTCTTCCGCCATAGATGATTTTTCAAACATCGGGTATTTAAAATCGGAGGGTGGTACGTTCGCCACTATTTTTGTTTCAAACACTTGAATCTTATTCTCAGCAAACAAATCATGAAATTGCACACCCAACACTACGGCGATTTCACATAAGGTATCGATGGTGAAATTGTGACCACCGCTAAGCCATTTGGTTATTTCCGAGGGACGCTTGTTCAATTTTTCCGCAAACTCCGATTTGTTCCAACCGCGTTCCTTAATCATATTTGCAATTCGCACTGCCAAATGCATTTTAGTGTGTATTACCATCTTGGTAACGGGTGAAATGTTGGCTAACTTTTCCCTCAGGAAAGTGCTGTCATGTTTTTTTGCGTGCGTGCTCATTGCGTTTCAAAAATTAAATTACCATCTAAATGTTTTCCGTCATCAGATAATACAATCTCTTTTGCCAACATTCTTTTATAAATTTCATTTGAAAGCCAAATCATTTTCCCCGCTTCATCCGATAGGCTCTTGTCTTCTTGCCTTGATCTGATATGTTTAGGCTTTGTTGCACCTCCACCAATAATAATAGCTGCTAATCCAAACCTGATACAATAAACCCGAAGCAGTTTTTCGGTTTTGTCAAACAAGGCAGAAACCCCATCTCCCGGCTTTCCTTCATTGACTTTCAGAAAATATTCTTGTGCACCCGAATAGAATCCTATTTTTTCAACATTTCCAATTATTTCATTCACTTCATTATGATGAGACTCAAAATATACATCGATAAATTCTTCGAACAATGTTTGCTTAGCATCATCAATCCTCACCGAATAAATCGTCGCCTTATCTCCCGAAAAGGCGGTTGACTCAACCATCTCGTATTTCACTTAAAAGAAAAATGATTTTAAAAAGCTCCTGTAAAGATAATGTATACATCCGCTTAAAATCAAGAGGATGCAGTATAAATACATGGTTTCAAACCTTAACTAGTTGAAAATTATGTAGAAAAAATTTATGTGAAATTTAGTTATAAGTTTAAAAAGTTACTCTTATCAGATCAGTAAAAACCTCTCCTTTTGTTCATAGCAATTTGAAACCAGGGCGAAGTAATAAGAACGTTTTAAGAATGGATATCTTCTAAAAAAGGCATTACCAATGCTTTTCCGGTGATGAATAAAATGTGGGTGGGTTTTTCAAAACAGAATGGGTATCTCATCTCTAATTATTTCTAAAATCGGAGGGGGTCAGTATCCCGGAAGATAAATTTGAGCCGTACATGAAAACAACATTGCTAATGCAGATTTTCAATCTGATCCTGAAAAACATCGAAAGTTGAATACTCACCATTTGCCAGTACACTTTGCATCTGAATCCGAAATGCTTCTTTTTGATCATCAGGCAAATTGTTGGTAACGAAACTAACCAGTTTAATAAACTCATCAGGGAATTGAAAGCAGTAATCTTCACGATTGTCATAGAGATATCCCTTGTCAAGCGCTGAACATACTTTATCCATCACTATAAAAATTAACTCTGGCAATTGAGATAGAATTTGCAGTTCCAACCCTCTCAATAAATCTAACTGGTACGGCAAAGCACCTTCCAAATCATAAGGCTCACGGATAAATTCTTCATCATCAAACCACGAAGCCAATCTGTTTTTTACTTCTTCAAAGACCAACAACGCTTCTTTCCTATCAATACGTGTGTTATTAATTGATCGCAGGTGATCAGCAGGTACATATTCAAAAATCAAATCAATTATTTCCTCTTTTGAGAGTTGATTCAAATGGGCTTTTAATGAGGTTAAGTCTGAGTTATTTTTCATGGTCTCCACAGTTGGGTAAATTTAATAGTTTTCAATACACTATCTACATTTAACTTTCTCCAGTCCGTTATTTGCTCAAGTTTTACAGCCGGCATATATCCGCTTTTCTTTCCCTTTTCCCATCGGATAGCAAATACATCATTTCGTGCACGAAACAATGCACGAAAAATGGTGAGATCAACATTTTGGATTAAATTTTCTGACATAAGAATACTGGTGTGGGTTCTTCCAGAGGGGTTTGATGGTTTGAAATTATGTTACAGATTCAAAAACATATTTAGAAACGTGTAAGGTAATATATTATTAATCAATGCTATATAACTTTTGTGTTGCATTGTAACTAAAGTATAGTTACATTAGTGACATGTCAGAGTAATTGGATTGACAATGCATACTAAAGTAAGATTTATCAATGAGTACAAAAGAAAAGTTAAAGAAAAGGGTTTTATCAATTCCAGTTGATCTTAAATATTCAGAGATGAAATCATTTTTGAACGACTTGGGATACCAGGAATTTAATAAAGGCTCAACATCAGGTTCAAGAGTTTGTTTCATAATGGATGAAGATAAAATATTATTTCACAAGCCACATGGAAAAGAAAACATGAAAAAAGGAACGAAAAGAAATATTGTGGAAGCACTCCAAACATATGGAAGGATTTAGATTAGGAATTTAAGAATGAAGCTGTTGAAAACGAATAAATAATTTCAATTGAGATTGGTATCCGTCCGACCAACCACATATTGTTACAGCCATTATAAATGCTTAAGAACCCTGCTGGAAAGGTATAACAAAAAAGACTGACTACAAAATTTTCAGGGAAGCAATTCTTCCAGTCGGTTCGCTTTAAAGTCCGGAAG
>JBBQQQ010000034.1:0-36775 GCA_038215705.1 Bacteroidia bacterium | reverse complement strand
TCAGATTAAAACAAACCTGTTGATTGGTTGCCAATAACGTATCTAAGTTGAACTGCCCCTGTAAGTTAGGTTCGGTTACTAATATTTGAGAGAAAAAAGCAGAAGAGGCCCTTTCGATCATGGAATCAGGCTGGCAAAAGGTACTGTCAGCAGCTACAAAGGGAAGCGGGGTCAACCCAAAATTGAATACAATAGAACTGTCACTATACACCAAGGGTGGCTGTACACAGCCATCTGAAGCCAGCAGAAATTCATAATTAATAAGAGTACTCTCGCTCATCACCACTAAGGTGCTATCCGAAAGGCCAAGAGGGAATAAGTGGTCATAAAAGGTTGCCGGTTGCATATAAGAACTATCTTCCAAAGTTACAATTCCAGTTGTTCCCGGCGGTGTGAAATACTGCCAGGCAGTAGAATATCCTGCCGGAGGGATGTAATAACCACTTCGGGCCCGTGACTGAGCAATAGCGTATCCTGCGGGAATCACCACATCGATTTTATTATGCCAAAGCGGAGTTGGCCGGTACTCATACGGAAAAGCCTTAATGGTGCTTGCACGAGTACGTATTTTTGAGGAAAACTCAATTCTTTTAAAGCAGGAAGAATCATTTTTGGCTCTGCCTGTAAAAACTATATTCTGATAAAAAAAGTAATGGTACCTTCCATACCCGGAACAGTAAAAAACATATTGCTGGGCGAAGGTGCTATCAATCAAATTTAAAAGGGAATCATTTGGATTAAACGTCCAGCCAGCACTGTTCAGCGCAGTTACACTGCTCGGCTGGAGAAAATTATCGTACGCATCATGGTCCTGCTTGCTTCCACTGAGCCACATTACATTATTAATCTCAGACTGTGTAGCAATATCCTCCTGGCTGTCCAGATCCTCCATGGAGGTAATAAGCGTGCCACACTGCTGGTACTTTACGTGCAACCGATACTGTTGATTTTCAAAAAATCCTCGGAATGGTAGTATCGTATCTACTATGACACTGTCATGATCATGCAGGTTACCGGTGTGTAGTGATACGCTGTCATAAAGTGATTCAAAGGTGAAAAGGTACCGGTTGAAAGAAGGGATCAGTTCAAGGAAACTTGAAAACATGGGATCGGTGTTTTTTACATGCAATTTGAGCATGGTTCTCCGACTGGCAGCAGCTACTTCAAAAAATGCACAATCTATACAGGAAGGATTCACGGTATCGGTGGTATCTACATAAAAAGTAAATTCAATGGGTGTGAGCTGCATGGTATCAATGCCTTTTGGAATTGCTCTCATCAGTTGCAAGTAATTTAGCCGCGCACCCAAAGGATACATCTGCTCATAGTTGTAACCGGTAGTTGTTGGATCACCTTCCTGGAAGTGAGAAACCAGTAGATCTTCCAATTCATCGCCAATGGTTGAGTGGTGGGTTTTTATCGGATGCAAATCAAACCATGTTGTTCCTGGGGTCACTATGATGCTGGAAGAATCGGCAAGCCCGTCGTTGTCGCTGTCCTGCAATCCAAAACTAGTTCTTCGCATTACGTAATTATCTACGATCATACCCGGAGTAACACACCCTGGACAGTGTATATTGAAATCGTCTTCAATTCTTTTTAGAGGTATCCAGGCGCATCCCAGGCCGGTACACACCGGTGCTAAAGTATTACCAGGAGGGAAAGAAAGTGAATTACATGAATCTGGGTTGGGTAAAAGAGAAAAAGCAACGTTGTACCAGGTTGGCTCTATTTGATCCAATATGGGTAATTCTGCAACTGTTTTAACACACAGTAATCAAGACGTGGTGGACAAGCATTACGTGGATAAACAAAAAATCGCTGATAAGGCGAAAGATTTTGTTCCGTTTGCGGATGAAGAACGCCAGGAAAAACTTGAACAGGTAAGACAATCAAAGAAACAACAATCAAAAGAACTGGAAAGATGAAAATAATCGAATTATTAAGGAAGCACTTGGGAAACACATGCACCAAATTCAGCACCTTGCAGGTAAACAATAAAATCAGAATCAATCAGATTCAAAGAACTATTAAAGCCAAAGCCCCTGCTTTCGCAAGGGTCTTCAGTTTTTGTGCGCGAGAGGAGACTCGAACTCCTACAAGTTTTACCTCACAGGCTTCTGAGACCTGCGCGTCTACCAATTTCGCCACTCGCGCGGAAGTAGAGTTGCTTCGCAACACACTTCCGCGCAAGCGCATGGTGTATTGCCAAGGGTTTGATGAGAGTTGCTTCGCAACACACTTCCGCGCAAGCGCATGGTGTGATTCGAAACTTTTTAAAACATCTAAGAAGATGGATGCAAACCTCTTCTTAGTAATGACTGCACATGATGGCATTAACTGCTTATCACGGTGCAGCCCTAAAGCGTGATGCGTTAGCATCTCTGCTTCAGGGGTGCCCAGAACGAGATTCGAACTCGTACACCTGTTACGGCGCCACCCCCTCAAAGTGGTGCGTCTACCAATTTCGCCACCTGGGCAGGTGTTTTATTGAGGGGGCAAAAGTAGTGCTAAATCCGGTTTTTTTGCATTAATCGGTCAAATTATTTAAACCTGACGGCATTTTAGTCCTGTAACTTGTATTTAGTCATTGATTTGACCTTTCTTTGCACTCATAACCACAAAACATATCATACCTATGAAAAGGAACGCAACCGCAATATGGACCGGACCGGGTAAAACCGGGAAAGGGAATCTGACTACACAATCAGGAGTTTTAAAATCGAACCCGTATTCCTACAGCTCCCGGTTTGAGGAAGGTGCCGGCACGAACCCCGAGGAACTGGTTGCGGCCGCACATGCCGGTTGCTTTTCCATGAAACTGAGTTTTATTTTGGGTGCAGCCGGTTTTGAGCCGGAATCCATCGAGACTACCTGTACCATCACCCTTGAAAATGGCGCCATCAGCAATAGCCACCTGAAAATGACGGCGAAAGTTCCCGGAATCACAAAGGAGAAATTTGAAGCCTGCGCCGAAGAAGCAAGGACGACATGCCCCATCTCCAAATCACTCAATACCAATATTACTCACGAAGCCGATCTGCAAGCCTGAGTAATTTTTTTTAATCATGTGATGATCCGTAAATGATTATCACATTCATCCTGATTTAGTTTTTGTTGGTGTATTGAGCCTCCTCGCGGCAGGCATTGCTTCATTTCATGATTATGCAATCAAGAGAGAAAATCATACTCTTAACATTAGCTGCCATTAAGTTTACGTATGTGCTGGATTTCACCATCATGATTCCGCTCGGACCGAAACTCATTGAACTGTTTAATCTCGACCCCATTCATTTCAGCTGCCTGGTGGCCAGTTACACAATCGCCGCAGGAATTTTTGGATTCTTCGGATCGGTTATTATCGACCGTTTCGATCGTAAAAAAGCGCTGCTCTTTTGTTACCTCGGATTTATTGCAGGCAATATCAGTTGTTCTCTCGCTACCAACTTCGACATGCTTATGATTTCGCGAATTCTCTCCGGTGCTTTCGGTGGTGTGCTTACTTCGGTAATCTTATCAATGGCAAGCGATATTGTTCCCTATGAACGGAGGGCAGGGGCAGTGGGAAAAATTTTACTTGCGTTTTCTTTTACATCTTTCCTGGGTGTACCGGTAGGAATGTACCTGGCCAATCACTTCGTCTGGCAGGCACCATTCCTGATGCTGATTGCACTCTCATCATTATTTTTTCTGATTGGTCTGCGGGTGTTGCCTTCTCTCACCGCACACATCGACACATCGCCCTCATTAAAACATGAACTGATACGCGTAAAAGGAATCATAAAAGATAAAAATCATCTTCGTGCTTTACTGGTTGTGGTATTACTCATCACCGGGCAATTTACAGTTATCTCATTTCTGAGTACCATTTCCGTTACAAATCTGGGTTTTGAAATGTCCGATGTAAAATATATTTATATGCTTGCTGGAATTGCCTACCTGCTCACGCTACCGTTTTTTGGAAAACTTGCTGATACATACGGAAAGCTCCGCGTACTTACAATATTTATTTTTCTTTCGCTGATCCCTATTTTCATTCTCACCAATCTTCCGCCGGTGCCCATGATACTGGTATTGGTACTCACCACATTTTTCTTTACAACCGTTGGAGGAAGAATGGTACCCGTAACTGCCATGATCAGTGCAGCGGCTGCACCCGAATTCCGTGGCAGTTTTTTAAGTCTGCATTCGGCAGTACAGCAGCTCTCATCCGGCTTCGCAGTTTTTTTAAGCGGATCTATTTTGCTTGAAACGGCTTCAGGCAGATTAAACAATTTCCACTACATCGGATGGCTAGCAATTATTTCAAGCCTGTTGAGCCTGTATGTTGCGCGAAAATTAAAAGCGCGCATCTGACTTAATTGAGCATTCCGTAACTCAGTTCTACCTGGAAAAGGGGGTCGAGTGCATTGAGTTTCGACGACACGGCCTGGGAAACTTTAATAATTATATTTTCATTATCACCTGTATCCGGTAATGAGCCAACTACTTTCACATATACGAACTGGTTATTCATGCGGTTGGTGACTTTTACAATTGTTCCAATAGCAGCAGAACGGTGCAGTGCATAATATCTTCCCGGAGTCATCTGTGCATCCTGTATCCATGTGGCCACACCCGTTTCTGTAACCTGCATCAGTGTTTTGCCGGTAGTGCCTTTCTTAAGCGGACTTATTGATTTGGTAGGTTTTTCATATCCTGAAGCCGGTGATACTCCTGTTTCAGAAGTTACCGTTGTAGTTTCAATTGAAGAGTTATCAGGTATTTCCTTTGCAGAAGATTTTGCTTCAGGTGCCATAACAGCAGCCGTTTCTTCCTTCATAACAACCGGAAAAGTAGATGAACTTGCTTCCATATCCACAGGTGCTCCAGTTGATTTTGAACCAATCATAAGCACTTGTCCTTCCGACAATACATCGGAAGTGAGTTTATTGGTACTTTTTATATCCCGTATCTCAACATTAAACTTTTTGCTTATGCTGTACATGGTATCGCCTTTTTTCACTTTGTAAATTACCGGGGCAGGTGATTTTTTTACAGCGGTAACAGGAGGAATGGCTTTTGGAGTAGCTGCAGTATTTTTGGCAGGTAAAATAGTTGTTTCAGGCTTCGAGTCCGGTATTATCGCTTCCGCGGATGATGTTGCCGGAACATTAATGATTTGACCGATTTTTAACACTTCAACGCCCTCATTGGCCGCCTTTAGTTCGTCAACAGTTGTGACATAACGGCGTGAAAGGTGCTGCCAGGTTTCCTTAGGTTCCACTTTGTGAAGGATGTATTTCTTACCCTCCATCCATTTGACACGAATTGAATCAGGCGGTGATAAGGTGTAAGCCACTGAGGAGCAGGTCATTGAAAATACAATGAAGGCGCAAAACAAAGCTGATAAAGAATTACGTTTGATCATTGCAGAGTACATCTTAAATTTACACAATTATAGATTTATACTACCTGTTAAATCGGAAACAACGAAAATGATTATCAACAAAATAATTAACACCGCACATCGAATTTCCCAAACACCGTTTCACCATCTGTTAACGCTATTACTTTTAGTTTTCGTATCAGGAGTATCATATGCCGATGCCGATAGTACAAAACTGGTGTATAAAATTGATGTGAGGGAAGAAATTGGTCCGGGAATCGCCCGTAAAATGAGCGCAGCTTTAAAAATTGCCTATGAAAAAAAGGCTGACCTTATTATCATTCACCTCAACACCTATGGCGGAACGCTTGATGCTGCCGACACCATTCGTACGCGTTTATTAAACTCATCTGTTCCTGTTATCGCGTTCATCGACAATAACGCAGCCTCTGCAGGGGCGCTTATTTCCATTGCCTGCAACCGCATTTATATGCGGAGTGGTGCCAGCATCGGTGCCGCTACTGTTGTGAACATGAATGCCGAAGCGTTACCGGATAAATACCAGTCGTACATGCGCGCTATGATGCGTTCAACCGCCGAAAAGCGTGGACGGGATCCTAAAATAGCTGAAGCCATGGTGGATCCCCGGACGTATATTCCAGGCGTGAACGATTCAGGCAAAGTACTCACCTTCACGACTTCCGAAGCCATTAAAAACGGTTATTGCGAAGGTGAAGCGGAATCCATTGAAGCGGTACTGGCGAAAGAAAATATCGGCAAATACACAATGGAAACGTATGTGCCCACACTGGTAGAAAAAATAATTTCATTGCTGGTTAATCCCGCGGTGAGTGGTATCCTGCTTTTGCTCATGCTGGGTGGAATTTATTTTGAATTGCAGACTCCCGGTATCGGCTTCCCGCTGCTTGCCGCTGCAATAGCTGCCATTCTGTATTTCGCTCCGTTATATCTTGAAGGACTGGCGGCTAACTGGGAAATATTAATGGCTGTTGCCGGATTTATTTTACTTGCCGTTGAAATTCTCGTGCTGCCAGGCTTCGGTGTAGCAGGCGTTAGTGGCATAGTTTTGTTAGTCTCTGCCTTTACATTCAGCATGATTGGAAATGATGGTTTGAATTTTGATGGTATCGCCAAAGAAGAAATCGTTCGTTCACTTGCGGTAGTAGTCATTTCGATGTTTAGTTCCATTGTATTATCCTATTTCCTGGGGAAAAGGCTTCTCACCACATCACGCTTCGGAAAAATGGTATTGCAGGGCGGGATGCAGGCATCTGAAGGATATGTTTCATCCGATCTCTCGCTGGCTCCTCTCGTAGGAAGCAATGCCATCACACAATCCTTCCTGCGACCATCCGGAAAAATTAGTATCGGGCAGCAAAGTTATTCTGCCAATGCTGAATCTGGATTTATTGAAGCAGGAAAAAATGTTGTAGTAACACGGTTTGATGGTTTAGTTTTGTGGGTTAAAGAGGCAGAGAGTGAAGGATAGGGTAGAGGGATGAAAATAAAATCGTTTATCCACAACCGTTAAAAAAGATTTACAATTATGAAAAAAATAAAAGTACTGATAGTTTCAATATGTTGCCTCCTGTTTGTTTCCGCGAAAGCGCAGGACACGCTCAGAGCGCCCGAATCGGTGGGCATCGACAGCGTAAAAAAATATAAGGTTCAGATTTATCCCGGCTTCGGAGTGAGCCTGGTTCGCAACGACCTGGCGCCGGTCTTCTACATCAACCTTGGCCTTAATTACCGCGACCGGTATGAAATGAATGTGAACACATCCAGTTTTTTCTTTTTCGAAAAAGGTATCGATAACAAATACAATATTTACCGTAACACTTTTCTCAACGCAGAATTTCTTTTAAACTTCAGCATGTTCAACAAAAAGGAACGTGATTTTAACGGGCTGGGAGTGGGGTACCTTATCGAAGACAAAGGCACCTACTTTACCTATGCTACCATGATGATTTACTACAAAAAGAAATTCAAATTTTTCTCCGTACAGCCGGGTATCATCCTCGAAAACGACTTCCAAGACGTCTTCCCCGTAATTTCCATCCGCTTATAAACTCTCCGGGTTTCACACAGTGATCGCAAAGGGCGCAAAGTTTTTCTTTCCTTTTGACCTATGACCTATGACCTATGACTTTCCTCACCCATGCACAAATCCCAACTTTTTCTCCAGCGCATCGGGTAATTTCGGCAGGTTGCTTCTTTCAATTAAAAACGTATTCAGTTCCGCAACTTCCTGGAAAATATAATGCTTGTCGAGTGCTGATTTGAGATAGTCTTTTCCGCTGCTACCGCCGGTGCCTATACGTTTCCCGATCATGCGATGGACCATGTTCACGTGACGGGAACGCCAAGATGACATCAGTTCATCAAGATCAAGCAGCAGGTTCAGCAATTGGAAGGGAAGCTGCAATAACGGGTAGTCACGGTACAGACTAATAAACAGCGCTGCACGGTTGGCGCGTGGTGAAAAACGTCGGGTTTTAGCAAATTCTTCACTGAAAAAAACATTCGTGAACTGTTCGAGGTTTTGTTTTTCGCCTTCGGTCAGACTTGCTCCGTAAACATCTTTATAATCACTCCAGAATTCTTTGCCCTTATAATCTTTCCACAGCGACTGATCATCGAAAAACGGCATTCGTTCCAGCCATTTATTAATTTCTTCAATAATGGAAGTCTGTGTTTCTGCTTTACGGATAATTTCCTTGTCGGCTTCTTTTAGCTGCGACAAATAATATTCCTTTCCAAAACGATGTTCCAGTTTCAGGCCCAGCATGGCTTCAACCATTTTAAACTGGATGCTCTGGAATCCGGAAGCAGGACGGAGGAGATTCCGGAAATCAAGAAAATCGAGCGGTGTCATGGTTTCCATAATCGAGATCTGGTGTACGGCCACATCAAGTATGGTAGCAATCCGTTTCATACGATGCACTACCTTGTACAGATCCGGTGCATTATCGTTAATGGTTTGCTTGCTGAATATAGAATGAATCGAAGTCAGTTCATAAATAATTTGCTTGAACCACAATTCATAGGTCTGGTGAATGATAATAAAAAGCATCTCATCATGAGCCTCAATTTTTTCCTTGTCACTTTCAGGAAGTTGAGCATCTAAAATTTTATCGAGCTGCAGGTATTCTCCGTAATAAACGTCTTTTCTCATTGTTAAGTAGCGATTGAATCCGCAAAGTTAAGAAAAAATGGGCATAGGACATTGGGACATTAGTTCATTGGACATTAGACATTGGGTTATCGGACATTGGTCATTGGGTATTTTCAAAATACTAATTTCATTTCACCATTCCCTCATTCTCCCATTCCCTCATTCCCCCATTCTCCCATTCCCTCATTCTCCCATTCTCCCATTCCCTCATTCTCCCCTTCCCTCATTCCCTCATTCTCTCATTCTCCCAATTTCCAATGACGAATTTCCAATTTCTAATTTCCTGTTTCCCGTTTTTTTGGTTTAATCAGCAAAGCCAGTCCCACAAAAGTGATCATTCCGTTAACGATGATCATTTCAAAGCCAAATTTATAGCCGTTGAACCATGTGGCTGCATTTTCGCCGATGAAATAGGCAATGGCAGGTGATAAAATACATACAATCGGCACCCATTTATCTTTAATATTCCATCGCGTAAGCAAGCCAAAAGCAAACAGCCCCAGCAGCGGACCATACGTATAACCGGCAACTTTAAACAGGTTCCGTATCACTGCATCGTTGTTGATCATCCTGAATAAAACGATCATCAGCAAAAGTATAACGGCAAAGCCTATATGCACCAGATGTCGTGTTCTTTTAAACTCTGCCTCCGTAAGATCCGGTTTTTTGTTAAGCTTTAAAAAATCAAAGCAGAAGGCTGTTGTAAGCGCGGTAAGTGCGCCATCGGCACTTGGATAGGCGGCTGAAATTAGTCCGATAATAAACATAAGTCCGGTAATAGTTCCCAAGTGGTTCAGAGCGATTTCAGGAAACAGATTATCGGTGTGCTTCGGGTCGATGGCGATCTGGTTTTTGGCGGCATAAAAAATCAGTACCGCTCCAAGGATCATGAACAGGAAATTCACCACTACCAGCACGGTGGCAAAGGAGAACATATTTTTTTGTGCCTCACCAATGTTTTTGCAACTAAGATTCTTCTGCATCATTTCCTGGTCGAGGCCGGTCATGGCAATGGCAATAAACGCACCGCCCAGGAAATTTTTCCAGAAGTAATTCGGTGATAAAATATCGCCGACATAAATCGCTGAAAGATCACTCCGCATCACTTCCCCTAAGAGGTCGCCCAGACTAATTCCCAGGTGACCCGAAATCATGATCACGCTGAATACTACCGTTATGAGCATAAACGTAGTTTGCAGCGTGTCGGTCCATACAATGGTTTTTACTCCTCCCTGGTACGTATAAAGCAGGATCAAAAGCATGAAAGTTGCAACCGTAACAATAAAAGGCACTCCCCATGCGTCGAATACAAATGTTTGCAACACATTGATTACAATGTAAAGCCTGAACGATGCACCAATCGTCCGGGAGAGTATAAAGAAAAACGAACCTGTTTTATACGATGCGTTGCCGAAACGTTCCTCAAGATAGGTGTAAATTGAAGTGAGGTTCATCCGGTAATAAACCGGCATTAAAATAAGTGCAATGGCAGCATATCCGAACAGGTAACCAAACACCACCTGCATATATGAAAATTCGGTTGTGAAAACGGCTCCGGGCACCGACATAAACGTAACTCCCGACAAACTCGCACCGATCATTCCATAGGCAACAATGTACCACCGCGACGATTTGTTTCCGATAAAATAAGAGGCATTATCGGCATTGCGACTGGTTATCCAAACCACTACAAAAAGCAGGATGCTGTAAATCGCCACTACGGTCATTATCAATCCTGGAGTCATACAATTTAGGTTTGAAACAAAGGACGCTATAATATGAAAATGCAGGATCGCAGAGCGCTGCCGACTATTAACAAAGTTTTACACACAAACACTTCAGCAAGTATTGAAAAATACTTTTATATGACGCGAATATTCAATAATTTTGAGCTAAAATCTCCCTCTTGCAACACTATCCCTCTAAACTTCTTGAAGCAGCAGTTAATGAATTTTCCCGCCTTCCCGGCGTAGGCCGCAAAACCGCGCTGCGACTGGTTCTGCACTTGCTGCGCATGCCCGGTCAGGATGTGGAACGCTTTGGTTCTTCGTTTATTAAGTTGCGGAATGAAATCCGTTACTGCCAGGTATGCTGCAATATTTCGGAAGCTGAAACCTGTTCCATTTGCCGTGATCCGCGCCGTGATGCCTCTTTGGTGATGGTGGTTGAAGATATCAGGGATGTGATGGCGGTTGAAAATACATCTCAATACAAAGGCCTTTATCACATTCTTGGCGGAATTCTGAACCCGATGGATGGCATCGGACCTTCGCAGCTTAACATCCAGGGACTCGTCAGCCGGCTTGAAACAGGTTCGGTTAAAGAGGTGATTATGGCGCTGAGCACAACTATGGAAGGTGATACTACGGTTTTTTACCTTTTCAGGAAGTTAAAGCCATTTGAAGTGAACATCACTACCATTGCCCGCGGAGTGGCTATTGGCGGCGAACTTGAATATGCCGATGAAGTTACGCTGGGCCGTTCCATTTTAAACCGCACACCCTACGAAAACGCACTTGCCCGTTAACCTGCCGATTTTATTGATATTTTTCACCCCGGTTTACCCTTTGTAGGTATGAAGCTATCTGTAATAATTGTTAATTATAACGTAAAACATTTCCTTGAACAATGCCTCATCTCGGCAGGTAAAGCAATAGAAGGCCTGGCAGCCGAAGTTATTGTTGTCGATAATAATTCGGTGGATGGATCGGTGGAGATGGTACAGGCGAAATTTCCCTGGGTAACCTGCATCGCTAATAAAGAAAATACCGGTTTTTCAAAAGCCAATAACCAGGGAATTGTTTTGTCGAAGGGTGAGTACGTGCTTTTGCTTAACCCCGATACCGTTGTTGAAGAAGATACGTTTTCAAAATGTATTGCTTTTATGGATGCGCATCCTGATGCCGGTGGATTGGGTGTGCAGATGATTGATGGCAAAGGAAATTTTTTGCCGGAATCGAAGCGCGGTTTGCCAAGTCCCGCAGTTGCATTCTATAAAATATTCGGACTGGCAGCGCTGTTTCCCCGCTCCCGTGTTTTTGGAAAATATCATTTGGGTTACCTCGATAAAAATAAAACGCACCCGGTCGATATTTTATCCGGCGCTTTTATGATGATGCGAAAGCAGGTGCTCGATAAAGTAGGTTTGCTCGATGAAGCTTTTTTTATGTATGGTGAGGATATTGATTTGTCGTACCGGATTCAGAAAGGCGGATACAAAAATTATTACTTCCCCGGTACACGAATTATCCATTACAAAGGCGAGAGTACCAAAAAGAGCAGTGTGAATTATGTGATTGTTTTTTATAAAGCCATGATTATTTTTGCCGCGAAACATTTCTCGCAAAGCAATGCAAGGCTGTTTTCATTTTTCATAAACATCGCTATATACCTACGTGCGGGAGTAGCTTTGCTGAATCGCTTTTTCAGGAAAATGGCTTTGCCGGTAGCGGATGGAATTTTATTCTTTACAGGAATGTTTTTTCTCAAAATGTATTGGGAAAGTTCCGTAAAGGAATTGAATTACCCTCCTGTTTTTTTATACCTGGTTGTTCCGGTTTATGTTTTGGTATGGATAGTTTCTATTTATTTTAGTGGCGGTTACGATAAACCCATACGCATAGCCCGTGTGGTAAGAGGAATTGCAACAGGAACACTATCCATTTTGGTTGTTTATGCACTTTTAAGCGAGGAATACCGGTTCTCGCGCGCATTGATTTTGCTTGGAACTATTTGGGCAAGTGTATCGGCCGCCGCTTTACGGATGTTGCTCGATTTTACGGGGAGCAAAGGATACCGGCTGGAAAGTCATGAAAAGAAAAACCTGGTTATTGTTGCCTTGCCGGAAGAAGGGAAACGGGTGCTTTCAATTCTTCAGCTCTCCGGTTCACCGGTTGCCTTTGTTGGTTTTGTAGGTGTTGAAGAAAAAGTGAATACACAAGATTACGCAGGCTATTACCTGGGACCGGTTTCAAACCTCAAGGAAATTACGTCGCTCTACGGTGTGAATGAAGTTATTTTTTGTGCTAAGGATGTTTCCTCACAGGAGATCATTAACCAGATGTTATACCTGAGTCAGCTGGATGTGGAATATAAAATTGCGCCACCCGAAAGCCTTTTCATCATTGGCAGTAATTCTATTAACGACCAGGGTGATTTGTACCTCGTTGATGTTAACGCCATCACCACGCGTTCCAATAAAAGAAATAAACGGTTACTTGATGTGATGGTTTCGTTGTTGTTTATTGTTATTTCACCGGTTTTAATTTTTATGGTGAAGAATACAGGCGGGTTGTTCAGAAATATCAGCAGGGTGCTATCGGGGAAAAACAGCTGGGTCGGATTTGTCGAAACGCCTGATGTGCCTGCATCGAAAGAATTGCGCAAAGGGATTCTAAATCCTTCCGACGGACCAAACATTGTGGTTCCTGATGCAGCAACGGCTCACCGGCTCAATGCACTTTATGCACGGGACTATAACATCAACAAAGATCTCAGGATCATTTCAAGATCGGTGGCGATGC
The DNA here is from genome assembly GCA_038215705.1 of Bacteroidia bacterium. Classification (GTDB taxonomy): domain Bacteria; phylum Bacteroidota; class Bacteroidia; order AKYH767-A; family OLB10; genus JADKJB01. The sequence goes on along the minus strand of JBBQQQ010000034.1, from coordinate 23,688 downwards.
TGGGCCGAAAATCAGGTTGATGGTTGTACGCCTTACCGGAATTGCAAAATGAAAAAGCAGCGCATTACTGATTTAAAAGAGTTTCTTGACGATCTGGTTGATGTGTATAATACTGTTGATTTCATTAAGGACGATCCCATTTCAATACCACGACTTTTTTCAGTAAAGGAAGATATTGAGATCAGTGGATTTTTAGCTGCAACAATAGCATGGGGTCAACGACCGGTTATTCTGAAAAATTCATTGCGGATGCTGGAGTTGATGGATGCTGCACCACATGATTTTATACGGAATGCAACAGCACTTGATTTTAAAAGGTTCAACACGTTCGTGCACCGCACATTTAACGGAACCGATTGTATTTATTTTTTAAAGGGGTTACAAAATATTTATAAAAGTCATGGCGGTCTGGAAACACTTTTCAGCGATTCACTAAAACAATCAGACGGCGATATGGCTCTTGCAATACATAATGCCAGAACAACTTTTTTAAGTCACCGACAACCCGAAAGAACAGCAAAACATTTCGCCGATCCCCTGCGCAATTCATCTGCAAAGCGAATCTGTATGTTTCTTAGATGGATGGTACGAAAAGATAAAAGAGGAGTGGATTTCGGTATCTGGAAAACAATCAAACCTTCACAGCTGTATTGTCCCCTCGATATTCACTCAGGACGTGTGGCCCGCGAACTAAATTTACTTCATCGCAACCAAAACGACTGGAAAGCGGTAGAGGAGTTAACTGTGAGTCTTAGGGAACTTGATAGCAGTGATCCGGTCAAATATGATTTTGCGCTGTTTGGGATGGGAGTAGGAGAGAGAGAATGAAGTCGCGGCGGAGACGCATGCAATGCGTCTTTACAACTTATTTGATATGCAAAAAAACAACAAAGGAAACATAGAGACAAAGTAGGACAAAGAACCCTTCGTTAACCTTCGTACCACACCATCGCGGCGGAGACGCATGCAATGCGTCTTTACAACTTATTTGATATGCAAAAAAAACAACAAAGGAAACATAGGTACAAAGTAGGACAAAGAACCCTTCGTTAACCTTTGTACCTATGTTAACTTTGTTGTAATTTATTTTTTGAAAAGAATCAAATCAAAGTCTCAAAGTCTCAATGTCTTAATGACCTAATGACTTTTTTTTACAACAACTTCCCCGCTAAATTCGCCAATTCACTTCTTTCTCCTCTTTCAAGAGTTATATGTGCGTAAAGAGCATTGTCTTTTAATTTGTCGATGATATGTGATAAGCCGTTGCTGTGGGAATCGAGGTAGGGAGTGTCGATCTGGTTGACGTCGCCGGTAAAAATTATTTTCGTGTTTTCGCCTGCCCGGGTGATAATGGTTTTTACTTCGTGCGGAGTGAGGTTCTGGGCTTCATCAATAATAAAACAAATATTCGACAAACTTCTTCCGCGGATATAGGCGAGGGGCGTTATATGAAGTTTTTCCGAATCCACCATGTCGGTGATTTTCTGAAATTCCTTATCCGTTTCTTTGTATTGCCCCTGTATAAATTTAAGGTTGTCCCATAACGGTTCCATATATGGGTTAATTTTTGATTTTATGTCGCCGGGAAGATAACCGATATCCTTATTGCTTAACGGCACAATAGGACGGGCCAGAAATATCTGCCGGAACTGCTGTTTCATCTGGAGTGCTGAAGCAAGCGCAATGAGTGTTTTCCCAGTTCCCGCTATGCCCTGAATGGTAACCAGTTTGATGTGCTGGTTCAACACGGCATGCATGGCGAAAGTTTGTTCCGCATTCCGGGGCCGTATCCCGTAGGCACTTTCTTTCATCACCCTTTCAAGACGCGCCGTCTCTGGATTGTAATACGCCAGAGCCGAATTCGATTCGTATTTGCTGCGGAGGATGTAATAGTGATTCGCAACAGGCTTGCCTTTTTTTACCAGGTCTGAAAATGCACAATGGCTGTCTTTGTAAATCTGGTCAATATATTTCTTATTTACATTTTCAATAACTGTTTTGCCGGTGTATAAGCCTTCAATATCTTTTACCAATCCGGTTTGGTAATCCTCTGCCTGTAAATTCAGTGACTTGGCTTTCAGACGCAGGTTGATGTCCTTCGAGACCAGAATTACCCTGCGGTCAGGACTCTGTTCTTTTATGAAAAGTGCTGCATTTAAAATATTATGATCCGCTTTTTTCTCACCAAAAACCTGGTTGGCATCAACATTTCCCTTTTCGTGCATCAGCACTTTAAACTTGCCTTTGGTAGGACCGTTGAGCGGGATCCAGTCCTGAAGTGAAAATTGTCCTGAAAGTTTATCAATATTCCTTATAAATTCCCTCGCCTCAAAGTTGATAACATCATTGCCTTTTTTAAAGCGGTCTATTTCTTCCAGTACCGTTATCGGGATGGCAACATCATGCTCTTTAAAATTGTGAATGGCGTGATGATCAAATAATATGGCGGATGTGTCAAGTACAAAGATCTTGCGGTCGGATTTTTTGGCCATCAGTACGATGTTAGAGAACGATGAAATTAGACATTCATGAATTTTAATGAACTACAACAAATTTAACCCCGTGTTAACCGGTACTGACGTCCTACATGGAAATTAAATTGACACCTGCCTGTTAATAACATATATGTTTCAGCTAATCACTATCTTTGCCCCTCGAAAAAGAACACATTTGAATGAATATCAGTTTTGTTTACCCCGGATTTCTCATCGCACTCGCCCTGGTAAGCATTCCCATTATAGTACACCTTTTTAACTTCAGAAAGTTCCGTAAAGTATATTTCACCAATGTTAGTTTTTTAAAGGAACTTAAAGAAGAGACTACTTCCCGGTCACGGTTAAAGCATTTGCTGGTTCTTTTGTCGCGTATACTGGCAGTTATATTCCTTGTGCTCGCTTTTGCCCAGCCCTACTTTCCCGCAGAGGAGGGTAAAAAACTGGCTGCTGAACGTGCCGTTAGCATTTACATCGATAACTCCTTCAGCATGGAGGCTGTAACCCGCGAAGGCACACTGCTCGATCAGGCTAAAACCAAAGCCGTTGAAATTGCTTCCGCTTTTAAACAATCCGACCGGTTTCAGCTGCTTACCAACGATTTTGATCCGGTTAACCAACGACTCATCAGCAGGGAAGAGTTTATTAATGCCGTGAGCCTTGTGAGAGTTAGTCCCGTTTCCCGAAAGACCAAAGAAATCATTTCCCGACAGGCCGACGCTCTCAATCAAACCGGATCACCTGAGAAAAGCGTGGTGCTTATTTCCGATTTCCAGGAGTCGATGACCGACCAGGAATTTTACCGCCCCGATACTTCTTTTTCAATAACACTCATACCACTTGCGAGCGGATCTGTTTCCAACATCAGCGTTGATTCGGTATGGTTTACTTCGCCGGTTGTGCAACTTGGACAGGTGGCGGAGCTGAACGTGAGGATACGAAATTTCGGTGAACTTGATGGCGAAGCCGTTCCTGTAAAATTGCTTATTAACGACATTCAAAAAGCTGTTGCCGGCGCCGATATCCCTTCCGGGAATTACACCGATGTAAAACTCACATTTACCGCCTCAACTCCGGGCTGGCAAAAGGCAATGATCAGTATCACCGATAACCCGGTTACGTTCGACGACCAGTATTATTTTTCATTTCCTGTTTCCGAAAATTCCGAACTGCTGGTCATTAATAAAGAAACTCCCGGTCCGTATCTTGCGGCATTGTTTGCTGAAGGAGGCTATTTTAAAATCAATCATACCAGCGTTAAGCAAATCGATTATTCAGCTTTCACTGATAAAAATACGATTATTCTGGATGAGCTTGCAACAATTTCAAGCGGACTCTCTGCTGAACTTAAAAAATATCTCGACATAGGTGGAACACTTGTAATTGTTCCCGACAGCACTATCGATTTTGCAACCTACGCTTCATTTTTTCAGAATATTGGAATTGCGCCAATTACATCTCTTGTAATGAATCCCGAAAAGGTAGAGAAACTGATGCTGGAAGACCCGTTATTCAGTGGTGTGTTCAGTAACAATCTTCCTGCAAATGCAAACGTCGATCTACCAACGGTTCAGGGTTATTATGTTCAGCCCGGCCGTACCTCCGGTGAAGTGCTGATGCAGCTGCGAAGCGGCGCTCCGTTGTTATCACGATTCCGGACAGGCAAGGGTGAAGTGTATGTGTTTATGGTACCCTTTAGCGGCACCCGGAGTAATTTGGCACGTCATGCATTGTTTGTTCCCACCATGTACCGCATTGCATTGCTGAGTGAAAAAACGGGCCGTCTTGCTTTCTCAATAGGTACCGATGACCGCATTGAACTTCCTTCTGTTACCATTACAGGCGACAATGTTTTTCATTTAAGAAATGAGCAAATGAATTTCGATGTGATACCGGCACACCGCTCAACCGGAAATGGTACTGTTGTTTCACTCAATAACCAGGTAGTGATGGCAGGAATATATGAATTGCAGTCGGCAGGTAAAATTGTTTCAATGCCATCGTTTAACTTTAACCGTGATGAGTCGGTGATGCGCTTTCGCGATGCAGACGCCTTAAATGAGATGATTGAAAAGCTGCGATTGAAAAATATTGCTGTTGTTACTTCATCCGATGCAACGTTTACCGCGGGATTTACATTCATGAACGAAGGCATACGGTTGTGGAAATACTGCATCATTTTAGTTTTGATATTCCTTGCAATTGAAATACTTTTACTGAAATTCTGGAGAAAATGAAACTACTCATTAAATCGGTCGTGATACTGCATCCTGATGGAAAAACAGAAAAAAATCAACAGGATATTTTTATAAATAACGGAACGATTGATACAATAGGAGTGGGGCTTGCAGCGGATAAGGATACCGAAATTTTTGACGCCGGCGGAGCGTATGTTTCAATAGGGTGGCTCGATATGAAAGCCAATTTCAGGGATCCCGGTGATGAAGTTAAGGAAGGCATTCCGTCAGGACTTGAAGCGGCTCTTGCAGGAGGATTTACAGGTGTGGTGCTGATGTCATCGGCTAAACCTGCAGTGCAGTCGAAAGCTGATGTTGAATACATCCGCAATCGCGCCAACGGTCATCTCGTAACATTGTATCCTACCGGCGCGCTATCTGTCAACCGGGAAGGAAAAGATATCACCGAAATGTTTGATATGAAACAGGCGGGTGCAGTGGCCTTTACGGATGACAAACGTGCAGTGGCTGATTCCGGTCTTATGCTGCGTGCTTTGCAGTATGCGGGTAATTGCGATAGTCTGGTTATCGCTTACGCGGATGATAAAAATATTTCGGGTAAAGGACAGGTTAATGAAGGACTTTCGGGTACCGTTGCAGGATTGAAAGGCATACCTGCTTTTTCAGAAGAGCTGATGGTGAGCCGCGATTTGCAGATATGCCGTTACACCGGAAGCCGCTTACATTTTTCAACCTTATCAACAGCATCAGCCGTTAACATGGTGCGTGATGCCAAGAAAGAGGGATTGCCGGTAAGTGCAGAAGTATGTGCCCACCAGTTATTTTTCGACGACAGTTCAATTATGGATTACGATACGAATTATAAAGTAAAACCTCCTTTCCGTACTCACAACGATGTTGCTGCACTTATAGCAGGTGTGAATGATGGTACCATTGATGTAATTTGTTCCGATCATCAGCCTGAAGATCCGGAATCCAAAATAGTTGAATTTGATTTTGCTGCTTTCGGCATTTCGGGAATCGAAACCGCCTTTGCCGTAGCCAACACTGCCTCCGCAGGAAAAATAAAACTCAGCCGCATCATCGATGCCTTCACCGTTCGTCCCCGTCAGCTCCTGGGAATTCCCATTCCTGAAATCAAACAAGGCGCTGCTGCAACCCTCACCATCTTCAACCCCGATCTCACGTGGACTCCTTCCGCCAACGAACTGAAATCAAAATCAAAAAATAATCCTTTCATCGGAATGCAGCTCAAGGGAAGACCTGTGGCTGTAGTTGCAAACGGTCAGTTTCGTAAATGTTTTTAAACGAAGAGCTCTTTGCCTCACCCTACCTCTCCAAAGGAGAGGAGTACATTTTTCTGTAATTTAAACACGCGAAAAACTACTAAGACGGTCGCAGCGGAGACGCAGGCAATACACAAAATAAAAACAACAAAGGAAACGTAGTTACAAAGAAAGACAAAGAGTTCTTCGTTAACCTTCGTAACTACGTTAACTTGGTTGTAATTTTTTCCATGATAAACATAGTTTGCCTCACCCGACCTCTCCAAGGGATAGGGGTACATTTTTCTGTAATATAGACACTTGACTTGCTACTAAGATAATCGTGGCGGAGACGCAAGCAATGCGCAAAATAAAACAACAATGGAAACATAGTTACAAAGAAAGACAAAGAACTCTTCGTTAACCTTCGTAACTACGTTAACTTGGTTGTAATTTTTTCTCAAGAACTCGTCACCCGCCACTCCTCACTCGTCACGCATTTTCGTTTTCAAAAAAATAACCCGGTGAAGCTTTCGCAACACCGGGTTCCCCATCTTAATGAACAGAAAAGCTAACCAGTAACTATAACAAGATATTTAGATGCTTTCCAAAATCTTGTTGGATCTGTAATTTCAAGTTTCATAATAACGCCTTTTTCATTTTTTTCAAGCGTATAGGAATCGGAAGGGTGATTGGTAATGACTTTCACCGATTTGTGATTAATATCAAATGATTTCACCTGCGTGATGTCGATCTGGTTAAAGCCCTGGTTATTGAAATCTTTTCTCAGTACTTTTTCTTTACCCAGGCCGAGGAAACCACCTTGTTTATCGATGATATTACTTGCTTTAAGTTGCTTGTAATCTCCAATCGCCCAATATGCTGTATTCAGTTCCGTGACTTTTTCAGAGATAACAGTTTCTTTCTGCTCATTCTGTATGCGAAGGTCTGCAACAGAGCTGTTCAGACTATCCACTTCCAGCCGCAACCCATCCAGCGTAACGTTCAGTGCAGACAGTTCGCTGTCTTTGGCAGCTATGTCGGCATTGAGTTTATCAATCATCTTTTTCAGACTGCCGATATTGTAATTCGACTTACGCAATTTTTCATTAAGCGTGGTAATCATTTCCTTATTCTTCTCGAGAAGATCATTAATGAAAACAATGTTCTGGTTGATTCTTTCGCGTATATCTTTATTAAATTCAACATTCTCACCGGATGATTCTGTAATGGCTTCCTGGTTCTGGGTGATGCTGTCAAGATTTGCTTCAATCTGGGTAAGGGTTTCGAGGAAGGTGTTTATAGAAGAATCTTTCGCTTCACCGATCAGCATTATGGAATCACGTTCCATAAGGGCACGTTCCATTTCAGGTTTGTAATCTTTGCAGCCGGCAAGTAATGCAAGTGCACATATAGGTATAAATATATTTTTCATTTTTTAGTCGTGGTTACTTCCCGTTAAGGGATAGAGGGGTTCGGGTTCAAAAGTACACCTGCCACTGCTAGTATTGTACTGTAGTATCCAATTACTTATTCACATCGTCATGTTAGTTAAAACAGCATGAAAAAAGGCAGCCTTGTAAGGACTGCCTTTTTCATTGGAAAGCTTATCCTGTCAGTGTTCCACAACAAACTGTTTCCTGGCAACAGCTGTATCAGATTTTAATTCGAGAATGTAAATTCCATTTGGTAATCCTGCCACCGGCAACGTGATCACCGTTTGCGATGCATTATTCTTTAAAGTGGAAGCATACACAATGCGGCCTGCGATATCGGTAACCGTAATGTTATCAAACCTTCCTTCCTGAATGGAAAGGTATAAAGTGTTCGCAACAGGATTCGGATAAATGTTTACCACATCACCCGGAATCTCATTCAACCCGATTGAAAGCACCTGGTAGACTGCTGAAGTGTTGGAGCAACCGTTAATGGTAACTGTTACCGTATAATTTCCTATCTGCGTTGCTTCATGAAACTGATCCGTAGCACCGGGTATCAACACACCGTTTAAATACCATTGGTTACCAACCGGAGATGAAGAGGTAAGTGAATTCCAGTTTTGTGAAATCGTTGGAACAGGAGGAAAGGCACTTACAACACCAATGGCCGGAATCCGTGCACTACGGCATCCCTCTGAAACTATCCAATCGTACATCCATAAGTAGGCGCCGCCGGAATTAAAATTAGGATTGTAATACCCGGTTATGGATATAGGACCGTTAACATCCATATACGGATACATTGCACCAGTTGTGTTTTGCTGCAGTGTGGGTCCGCCATTCTGTATTTCCATACGGTATCCTGTACCAACAGGAACCGAGAAGCCAACAGGAACAATAATCTTCCCTGTGAAAGCAGTAACGGCCTGGCTATATGTTGCGAGTATGGGTCCGCCTGCTGACTGACGCAGGTTAATAGTGACGGTACCGGTTTGTGCAGGATAAACATGCACTACATCAATAGTAACCGGGCGGAAAACATCGAAACCCAGTCCGAAATTATTGCTGGTTGTCGACGACTGGTTTCCAATTCCAGAAGTGAAAGGACCAACATGAGATTCACTTCCTACCAATGCTTCTACATAATACGTGGTTGTTTGTGTAGCCGAAAACGTATAGGTTCCACCGGTAGTAACGGGAATTCCGCCTACAGGTACATCATACCAGTTAAGCGTGCCTGAGCCGGTAGCAAGTAGTGTCAATGAACCGCCGCCACAAACAGAATCGTTGGTAGTAACCGGGTTGGTGATTGATATTACAGCAATATCAATGATGTTGGAACTGTCAGGCGGGCAGCTGCCGCTGGATAAAAATGCACGATAGGTTGTGTTAGCAACAGGAGCAACAACAAACACGGAACTATCCGAGCCGGTTCCGGTTTCATTCACCCAAACACCGCCCGACAAACTTTGCCACTGTATAAAACCCGCTGAACCTGTGAGGGAAAGGTAAGCTTCTTTGCCCAGGCAAACTGTATCCTGAACCGTAGAAGCAATTCCCGCTGCGGTAGGTGTGCCTACTGAAATAGTAACGGTGTCAATATTGGAACAGGTTCCATCGTCACCAATAACCACATAGGTGTAATCACCTGGACCGGGAGGTGTGCTGATAACCGTTGCACCGGTTGTTCCGCTGAGTCCGGTAGCAGGGCTCCAGGTGTACGAATAATTTGGATTATTGCTGAGAGCAGTCAGTGTTGAAGAACCCGATACGCAGAATGAAGTTGCTGATGCATCAATAGTAATGGCATCCGATGCACTAATATTTACTTCAACAGGAACGCGCGGACTGGCACAACCAAATCCGGTGAACGGAATTGTCATTAATGGGTTGGTTGCAAGAATGGACAACGGTGCTACGGCAAAATCTGTGGCATTGTCATTATCAGAAGTTCCTATTCGTGAAAGTCCATCCGTAGCAGCAACTGTAGTAGCATCAATACCATCACCCGACCAGATTAATCCCGGAGTAACGGTGCTAGCTCCAACAATAATCGACATAGCCTGAATATTTGCAGCAGGCCAGTTCCATACCATAAAATCCATCAGGTTATCCTGGTCATCAAGAATCAGAACCCATCCTGTAAAAGTTGGAAATGCACCCGGGTTCCACAGCATATTGCTCCCCCAGTAATTGGGTGAAGCCGCCGCATCGGTCCAGGTTAAGATATCGCCGGGCTGTAATATTCCATTTAATACCTGGATGTTTGCATTAACTGAATTGATATCCGTATAAGAATTATTGATCATAACTTTCCATCCGGTTACATCTACCGGCAGCGGTGAAACATTTTGAACTTCAAGATCATCGTTGTTGCCCAGGTTGGCTTCCGTAATTTGCAAAGCACTGGCAAGGGAAGAGCCTCCCAAAACATTATCCTGTAGCCAAACCGTTGTTGTAGCAGTTATAAATGCTGTTGTATTGGAACCCGTAGCAATAGGCACTCCGCCTGTTGCATTAGCATACCATTCGAGTGAACCGGAACCGGTTCCCGTAAGGTTAACAATACCCGGCCCGCAACGACCCGTGTTGTTGGCGGATGGTACCGGAATAACGCCCACTTCTATAGTAACTGTATTTGAGGTATCGGGCGGACAGGATACTTCGGTAACGATTGCCCTGTATTGGGTGGTTACCGTAAGCGATACATTATACGTATCGGAATTGGAACCGGGCGCTGTTTCGTTAATCCAGTTGGTACCATCAAAGCGCTGCCATTGGAAAATACTTCCCAGGTAACCTGAGAGTGTTAATGTTACCGGTGTGTTGTAACAAACCGAATCTTCTGAAGCACTTGCCGTGCCTGCATCGGAGCAACCCGCTGTGCCGGTGAAAGCACGGGTGGAACTGCTCAGTAATACCAGTAAACAAATCATACCGGATACCCATTTAATTGTCGCTTGTACGTTTCTTATCATCTTCTTGTATTTTAATGAGATTTTAACCCCCTAAAATTAATAAATTCTTTTTAGCCCGGCTTCTTATAGAGTTTATTTAAAGATTTGATAATGAAAGATCTAAAATCTTCTTTTTAACCGGCATCCTCCCTTACGGTTCATTTCAGTTCAATTAGGGAATGAGATGCGCATTGACGCAGGCAATACAGTGCGCCGCTTGCGTCGTTTTAACGTCACATCATCATGTAATTGTCCTGTAAATTTATTCAGCCACACCCTGTGCTTCAGCTAAATTCATTAAATTTGAATCGAAATTAAATCCATCTCATGAAAAAAATAGTTACGTTCTTTTTTGCATTCGTTACCATTTTTACTGCCCAGGCACAAATTCAGCAACTTCAAAAGTTAGGGCAGCTTAGTTATAACACCACCTGTGCAGGTGTGTGGCATTACTCCGATTCAACGGGAAGTGAGTATGCACTGCTTGGAAACGGCGATGCACTGGTTATTGTTGATGTTACCGATCCTGTTAACCCGGTTGAACTGTTCAGCATTCCTGCTGCAGCAAGCTTGTGGAGAGAGGTAAAAACCTATGGTCACTATGCCTATTGTGGCACCGAAGGCGGTGGGGGAATTACTATTGTTGATCTCAGTGGATTGCCTGCATCGTACACTTCGCAGGTTTATACCGGTGATGGTGTAATTGCCGGTCAGCTCAGCACTTCGCACACGGTTCAGGTTTTTGATGATCACCTTTACATTTTCGGATCCAACCTCGGAACAGTCATCTGCAGTCTTACCGATCCCTGGAATCCGCAGTATGTGGGAACCTATTCAGCAAATTATGTGCATGATGGTTATGTACTGAATGATACCATGTATTCATCTGAAATTTGGGCAGGCCAGTTCAGCGTGGTGGATGTTACCGACAAAGCCAATCCGGTTGTTTTGCAAACGCAGCCAACTCCGGGAGCCTTCAATCACAATGGATGGTTTTCCGATAACCGGCAATATTTTTATACTACCGACGAGCAGCCGAACACTCCTGTTGGTGTGTTTGATGTATCCGATATTACCGATATCAAACTTGTTGCAACGTATGTAAATGACACCATGCCCGGTGAAGAAGTGCATAACACCCGTGTGTTTAATGATTTTATTCTTTGTCCTTCTTACGGCAGCCAGCTTACAATTGTGGATGCAGCGCGCCCTGAAAACCTCATTGAAATTGCCCGCTACCAGACCGGTTCGTACCTTTGCTGGGATGCATCGCCCTACCTTCCGTCAGGAAATATTATTGCTACTGATATGGATGGCGAATTTTATGTATTCGCTCCGTATTATGTGAGGGCGTGTTATCTTGAGGGAATTATTACCGACCTGGTTACCGGGAACCCTGTTACCGGTGCTACGGTTAAATTACTTGGTACCACTAAAATTGTAAATTCAGTTACCACCGGCGATTACAAAACCGGTTATCCCACAGCAGGAACTTTTGACGTGGAATTTTCGAAACCCGGTTATATAACTAAAATTGAAACAGGTGTTGTACTGACTAATGGAAATCTTACGTTGCTCGATGTTCAGCTGGAGCCATTATCAGTGAGCATTAATGTAATCGATAATGTAACCGGCAATCCCGTTCCATTTGCGAATATTAAAGTTCAGAACGCAAACACCGATCTTGATCTTCTTGCCGATGCAAACGGTTCCCTGGTGCTTTCAGCGGTGAGCTCCGGTACCTATGAAATTACAGCTGCCCTGTGGGGATATTATTCCGGTTGTATATCTGCCGTTATCGGTTCATCAGGAGCCTATACGATTGCTCTTGATCCCGGACTCTATGACGATTTTACTTTCGACTTTGGCTGGGTAGGTTCTTCTACGGCATCATCAGGCGCGTGGGTGCGTGAGGAGCCAATTGGAACCATGTTCTCTGCAAACCAGGCCAATCCTGATACCGATGTAACAAACGATTGTTCCGACCGAGCATTTATAACCGGCAACGGGGGAGGTGCCGCCAATTCCGATGATGTGGATGATGGCACTGTTACCCTTATTTCCCCGTTCCTTGATTTAACAACCTACACCGATCCTTACCTGCATTATTCCCGCTGGTTCTTTGAACAGTTTTCAGGGAATCCTGCCGCCAATGATACCCTGTTCGTGAGTATACGCAGCGGAAGCACCATAACACCGGTGGAAATTATCACCGGCCCTTCTCCCACAAATTCTTCCTGGGTAACTAACAGTGTGCGTATATTGGATTTTACTACCCTGTCGTCAAATATGAATGTTATTGTTGAAGTCAGCGATAAACTGGGAACCGGCAATCCGCTGGAAGCAGGATTCGATCGCTTTGAAATAACGGAAGGACCAACCGGAGTCGAAAATCCTGTTGCTAACGTTCAGGGTATAAACGTTTATCCCAATCCGTTCAATGATTTACTGGAGATCAGCATTCCTGAAAATTCCTTCACGGGAAGTGCCGAACTGATCATCACCGATATTTCAGGTCGTGAAGTGATGAGGAAATCAGTGAATGCAACCGGAAAAGTAACAGTGGAAACCGGTAAGTGGAGTAGTGGGGTTTACATTGTTAAACTGTCAGATGGAAATGCGTCCTTCCAGCCAAAAAAGGTTATGAAGTTTTGATAAAATTATATAGTTATGAAGAGCCTGCCTGAAAAGTGCAGGCTTTTTTTATGTGCGCAGATTGCGTATGTCGTCCGATTCGTAAATTTCCTCTGCCAGGGGAGAATTGGCAACGGCAATCATAGCCCTGGCTACGGTATCTGCATGAATGGCTTTGTATTTCTTCAGTCCTCCCACAAACAGGAATGAAAATGTATTCATGAGTGTTTTCCCGATTGTTTCAGCAGGCCTTGATTCGTCCCTTTTCCCGAGCAGCATGCTGGGCCTGAAAAAATGCAGCGATGCAACTCCCAGTGACCGCAGGGTTTGTTCCATTTCACCTTTTGTGCGCAGGTAAAAATTGCTGGTGGTGGCATCCGCGCCAAGCGAAGATACCACGAGCATTTTAGGAATATTATTTTTTTTTGCGGCTACTCCAATCATAACGGGCAGGTCATAATCGACTTTACGGAAGGCTTCACGGCTTTTTGCTTTACGGATGGTGGTTCCCAGGCAACAATAAATTTCATCGCCATTCATGTGGTTTTCGAGCAGTTGTTTGCTTTCAAACCCGGTAATAATTTCCCTGACTTTACTGTTACCGGTGTTAATGGATTTCCTCGAAAAAAGAATGATTTGCGAATAGCGGTCGTCGTTTATGAGTTCACGCAACACATGACTTCCAATTAATCCTGTAGCACCAAAAATGATTGCTGTTTTTAAAGTCATAACTCGTTAAACGGTGCGGAGGCGTGCCTGGCGGTACCACGATTCAACGCCGAATAAAACCAAAACTGCCAGCGAGGCCAGGGCAAACAACAGCGCAATGGAACCGGAAAGCAGTGTGCTCATTACTGTGGTAGTCTGCTGTATGGCATCATGTAACCGCAAGGTTGCACCATACGATGATTCAGTTGCGGATCCGGCAAGAGCCAGGTAAACAATCAAAAGAGTTATCAGTACAATCATAACCCAGCCTTTACGGGAAATTACCGGCTCATAGCGGATAACAGCTGCCGGAGCAATGCCGATCTTATTCATAACCGAAGCTGTAAACTGAGCAGAAGGTTCCTCCAGTTGGCTATTACTGATCAGTTTTCTTAAAGTATCGTTGTTTTTATCGGGAAGCTGATTCATGATGTTCAAAGTTAGTAAATGAACCTGATATATTGTGAACTTTTTTGTCTTTTCCATCCAATTCCTCTATCCTAAAGCAGCGATAGCAGCGCACAGGAATAAAAGTCATTCGTTATTTATTTTTTAAGTAATCGCATTAACTAAAATTTTACTCGCCACTCGCCACTCGTCACTCCGAGCCGGCTCGTCACTCCTCACTCGCCACTCGTCACTTCAATGTCAAATCATCACAACCACCTCCTCCTTCAAACTATTCTGCAACTGCTCATAAATCTTTTTCCTGGCCCTGAACATTCGCACTTTCACGTTGCTTTCGGTCAGACCGGTTATAGAAGCTATCGCATCCACCGGCTGGTCATCCATATAATATAGGGTAATCAGCAGCTGATCGGCTTCATCGAGTGAACCGATTGCTTCCGACAGGTACTTTTTCTTTTCTTTCTCATTAAACTTTTTCAATCCATCAAAAGCACTCTCGTCGGCGAATTCCGCAAAGCCTTCATCATCAACTGAACCGGTAAATAGACTTTTTTTGCGGATTTTAGCAAGAGCCTGGTTATAAACCACCCTGAAAAACCAGGTGGTAAATTTAGAATCGCCTTTGAAATCGCCCAGGGCATGGTATAATTTTACAAAAGCATCCTGTGCCACCTCTTCAGCGTCTTCGCGGTTGCGGGTTATCCTCAAAGCAATATTAAACGCCAGGGTTTTATGCTTGTTAACCAGTCCTGCAAAGGCGGCAGCATCCCCGTGATTTAACACCCGGTTAATGTAAAAAGAGTCATCCTGGTAGGCCATACACTTATTAAGATACCATGACCGGGGAGATGGTTACAAAAAAAAATGAAAAATAATGTAACCGGATCACCCCGGCAGGCATCCTATTGGAAAATTACACATAAAAAATCATTTAAAAACCATTTATTATGAACGCTGAAATCTTAATTCCCATTAGCATGTTCCTTTGCACTTTTGGAATCATGTATGTTTTTTTTACTACCCGCCACAAGGAAAGGCTGTCGATGATCGATAAGGGTTATGACCCGGCCCTTTTCCAGACTAAAAAAGCAACTCAGAGCAATGCTACCATGCGATTCGGGATGTTCTTTGTAGGCATTGCACTCGGCATCCTTATGGGCAATATCCTCACCGAAACCACATCACTGGATGAGGAAGTGGCCTATTTTTCAATGATATTTCTCTTTGGAGGAGTCAGCCTGATTCTTTATTACATGATTATTGAACGAAAACAGCAGTTGAATAAATAAACAGTGACCATTAGGTTACCAGGGAAAGGTGGAATCACTTTCCCTTTTTTGCGTTCCATTGGGTGCAGTGCTCGGGGGGTTAATTATGTAAGGGTTTTTCAGCATAGTTTAAAGCCATCAGCTACTTTTGCAAAAACGCCTCGTATGTTAAAAGGAATTTCGTCGATTGCCTTACTCATTATTGCCAATGTATTTATGACCGTTGCCTGGTACGGACATCTGCAGTATTATAAAATTCCCTGGCTGGCTAAACTGGGTGTGGTGGGAGTGATACTCCTAAGCTGGGGTATAGCGCTTTTCGAATATTTTTTCCAGGTACCGGCAAACCGCATCGGGTACAGTGGCAACGGTGGTCCTTTTAATTTATTCCAGTTAAAAATGATCCAGGAAGTGGTGTCACTTACTGTGTTTGTAATTTTCGCCGTACTGGTTTTTAAAACCGACAAACTCGCATGGAATCATTTAGTAGGATTTGCACTGGTAGTACTGGCTGTGTTTTTTGTTTTTAAAAAGTGGTAAAGAAATATTTATTCCTTTGCACTGAAGTTTCGGCTTCAATTCTCTACACATAACTCAAATAAATTCCGGAATTTTTATATCTTTAACTGGCAAAGAAAGGCATGATTACTTGAAAAGCAATATGTGGTTCACCGGATGCTTACGAATTAGAATAGAATTTTGAAAATATCCTTCAGAGCAAGTAATATTATTTCAAAATTAATATCTCAAAAATGAAATTGCAGAACTTATGTAAATTATTAGTTGTTTTTTTGTTTTGTGTTTTATATACCAATGCTCAACAAAATAATGTCTGGTGTTTTGGAGACAGCGCAGGACTTAATTTTAATAATTTAAATAATATCCCTTCTCCTTTTAAGGCAAGTATCAGAACTCGGGGCAGTTGTGTTTCTATTTGTAATAATGATTCTAATCTAATGTTTTATGCGTATACAGCCGGATTAATTGTCGGACCTACGACTTTATAATAAACGACATATATAATTGCGGATAGAATAAAAACATTTTGTATCTTTGAATAAAAATTAAAGGTATGAAAAAGTTAATCATCAATGAACCTAAAAAAATAGAACGTCAAATTGACAAGTTGATTAGTAGTGATCCGGAAGGAAAGTTTATTTATCGGCTTTGTTCTTTAAAGATGTTTTTGAATGACCCTAAAAGTACCACAGAAAGCCTTGGCAAAATTATGCAGACCTCACCCAGGACTATTGCTAACTGGATTAACTGGATTAACGCTGAAGGCAATATTGATATTTTAAGGGATCAGGAAAAACCGGGAAGAAACGCGTTATTAAATGAAATTCAGATGGAACATCTGAAAATTCAAATTCAAAAACATCCTAATGAATCTGGTTTGGATGCCAATTTATGGGATGGTAAACTCTTGTCATATTATATTAAGAAGCAGTTCGGAAAGGATTTAAAAGTAAGACAATGCCAGAGGATCTTTAATAAGCTTGGTTTTCGATTGAAAAGAGGAAGAACTATGGTAGCAAAAGGAAATGCTGAAGATAAGAAGTCTTTAAAAAAAACTCAGAACGCTTCGAAAACAGGGAAATTATGAAATCTATTTCGAGGATGAGTGTCATTTTCAACGTAATACAACTATTGTGAGAGCTTGGTTTTTAAAAGGCACAACGCCTGAAATCAAATCGCCACCGGTAAGAGAAAAAATAAGCATCATGGGGGCATTAGGAATGGACAACGGTCAGTTAATTACGATGAAGACTGATATTTTCAATGCGGAAAGTTTTAGAACGTTTGTCAAAAGGATAATCAAACATTCCAAAACTGAACGAAAAATCCTTTTGGTACTGGATAATGCCAGATTCCATCATGCAGTCATTAACAGAGATTTTTTAAAATCAGTTGAAAATAAGATTAAGCTATTGTATTTACCGGCCTATTCACCCGAACTCAATCCCATAGAATCATTCTGGAAGAAAACAAGACGCGGAGTAACACACAATCGATATTTTGAATCACTAAAAGAGGAAAGGGAATGTCTGCAGCGATTCTTCAATAAATTTAAAAAACCAAATAATATTCTTACTTCACTATCCGCAAACTATTAAGACGTTTATTATAATTGCGTTGCAACAGCAGAAAAAAGGATTAATGCAAAAATTATTAACAGGTGAGGTAAGAGTTAAGATTTAAAATTTAATATGAGTAAAACACATATACCAGCAAAAATATTAAACCAGCTTCTTATAAAATCTGTTGGCAGGTGTCAATATCGTGGTTGTAATAAATCGTTATACCAAGACCTGGTAACAAAGAGAAATTTCAATCAGTCTTACATTGCCCACATCGTAGCAGATGAACCTGGTGGTCCAAGAGGTGACGCAACACGTTCCAAACTCCTAGCTCAAAATTTGAATAATCTCATGCTGTTATGTGATACCCATCATAGGCTTGTTGATAAAATAGATGTCACAGGTCATCAAGAGCCACTACTTTTAGAAATGAAAAAGGAGCATGAAGATAGGATTGAAAGAGTAACAGCTATTACACCAAACATGCAAAGCCATATACTAACATTCCGTGCTAACGTGGGGGTGCATACGCGAGAAGTTAGTTATCAGACAGTCAGCCAGTATCTACTGCCAGAGTACTACCCAGCAGAAGCAGAAACCATAGATCTAAGCCTATCAAATAGTGTAGAGCGAGATAGAGATGATACGTTTTGGTCAAGTGAAATAACAAATCTCGAAAAACAAGTAGAGAAGAAATTGCATCGCTCCTTTGCTAAAGGAGAAATCAAACATCTGTCAGTGTTTGCGTTTGCTCCAATGCCTTTGCTAATTAAACTTGGTACTTTAATCAATGACATGAGTGTTGCAGAAATCTATCAGCCGGTGCGTTCTCCTAATACCTGGAAGCTTACCAATGATCCTGCCTCTATTTCTTATCATGTTATTCCTCCAGATGCAAAACATAATTCAGTGGCGCTAAATATGTCTTTAAGTGCAACCGTATCAAACGACCGAATAACAAAAGTATTAGGTGATGAATGCAGTATTTATACTATTAATATTCCATCGCCTTTTAATGATTATCTGAAAAGTAAGAAGGACTTAGTCCAATTCGGTAATATAATGCGAAAACTTTTTGACCGTATCAAAGCTGAATATAATGAAACAACACCCCTACACATTTTCCCAGCTATTCCTATAGCTACGGCCATCGAATTGGGTAGAGTGTGGATGCCTAAAGCGGACATGCCTTTATTTATTTACGATCAAAATACCGCTACCGACGGATTTAAAAAGGTGATTGAAATACACAATAAGTAATTATGGAACTGCCATCATTTAAAGAAGACTACATTTCCCAGATACCCGCACTTCAAATGCTGATGAAGCTTGGCTATCGGTACTTAACACCCGGTGAAGCATTGGAAGCAAGAGGAAACCGGAGTTCAAACGTATTGCTGGAGACCATACTGAAAAAGCAGCTTAAGGAGATTAACAAGATTGAATACAAAGGCAAAGAGTTTCCTTTCAGTGAAGCGAATATCAATATCGCTATTCTTGCAATAAGAGAACTGCCATTGCAGGATGGATTTATGGCCGCAAGTCAGGCGTTTTATGATTTGGTAACATTGGGTAAAAGTTTGGAGCAGGCAGTGTTGGGTGATAAGAAAAGCTTCTCCTTAAAGTACATTGATTGGGAGCATCCTGAAAATAATGTGTATCATGTGAGCGAAGAATATTCTGTTCTTCGTTTTGAAAGAACCGATACCTATCGTCCTGATGTGATACTTTTTATTAACGGTATCCCGATGGTAGTGATTGAATGCAAAAGTCCAAAGATTAAACACCCCATTGACAAAGCAATAGAACAGCATTTACGTAACCATCAGGAAGAGGGTATTCGTTCACTGTATTACTATTCAAACTTGGTTGTTGGCTTAGCAGTTAACGAAGCACGGTATGCCACCACAGCTACATCAAAAGAATTTTGGAGCGTTTGGAGAGAACAATTCAAGCTTAAAGAGGATGAGCAAAAATATTTACAATTATTGCAACAAATAAAAAACGCACCGCTGCCAGATAACGATCGAACAGTTTTATTTAAAGAAAGGTTTCAGTATGTCCTTCAGTTTTTCAATCAACTGGAG
This sequence comes from Bacteroidia bacterium, assembly GCA_038215705.1. Classification (GTDB taxonomy): domain Bacteria; phylum Bacteroidota; class Bacteroidia; order AKYH767-A; family OLB10; genus JADKJB01. The sequence goes on along the minus strand of JBBQQQ010000034.1, from coordinate 4,151 downwards.
CAGGAAGACTTAACGATTACGGAGCAGGATAAAATGCTGTACAATCTATGCCGTCAGGATAGATTGTTAGACATCATGTATCATTTCATTTTGTTTGATGATGGAATAAAGAAGATTACCCGCTATCAACAATACTTTGCTGTAAGATGGACGCTGGAACGAATCAGTAAAGTACAATTTGATGGCAGAAGACAAGGCGGCGTAATTTGGCATACCCAAGGAAGTGGTAAATCATTAACAATGGTAATGCTGGCACAATTGATTGCGATGCATCCAGAAATTAAAAACCCGAAGATAGTTTTAGTGACAGATCGTGTTGACCTTGATGATCAAATAACGGAGACATTCAAAAAGTGCGGTAAGCCTGTTATGAATGCAGGAACTGGTGAAAAGCTGGTTGAGTTGTTAGAAACCAATAGCGATGCAATTATTACTACAATCATCAACAAATTTCAATCTGCAGTTACCAAAGCTAAAGATGTATTCAACAGCAACAACATATTTGTTTTAGTGGATGAAAGTCACCGTACACAGCATGGAACGTTCAATGTAAAGATGCAGAAGGTGTTCCCACAAGCTTGTTACATTGCCTTCACAGGTACTCCATTATTGAAGAAAGATAAAAGCACCGCAGCAAAGTTTGGCGGCATCATACCCGGTACTATATACACCATTTCAGATGCTGTGGAAGATAAGGCGGTTGTGCCGCTCTTGTATGAAGGAAGGCACAACAATATGCACGTGAATGAAAAGCCGTTGGATACATTTTTTGAACGTGTAGCAGAACCACTTAGTGACTACGGTAAAGCTTCTTTAAAGCGCAAATTCTCTTCCAGAAATAAAATAGTTCAATCGGCATCGTTCATTGAAAATACAACTTGGGATATTGTTAAGCATTTTACTGATAACATACAGGGCACAGGGTTCAAAGGTCAATTGGTAGCTCCCAATAAACTATCAGCAATCCGATACAGAGATGCTTTTAAAGACATCGGAATGGTATCTGTTGAGTTACTTATTTCTGCTCCTGATGATCGTGAAGGTGAGGAAGATGCATTTGAAGAAAGTGATGATAAGGTAAAAGCTTTTTACAAAGCCATGATTGATAAATATGGTAATCAGGAGAAGTACGAAAAAGCTGTTATCAATAGTTTTAAAAACCAGGATGAACCCGAAATCATTATAGTCGTAGATAAATTACTGACAGGTTTTGACTCACCACGTAATCAGGTGATATTTCTCACAAGGAATTTAAGAGAGCATACATTATTACAGGCAATTGCGAGGGTAAACAGGTTATACCCTGGTAAAGATTATGGTTACATTATCGACTATTACGGTAATCTTGAGAACTTGGATGATGCATTACATACTTATGCAGGCTTGGAAGAGTATGATCCTGAAGAATTAATTGGTACACTCACAAACATTACCAAAGAGATAGAAAAGCTGCCACAGTTACATTCTGAATTGTGGGATATCTTCAAAGAGGTCAATAATAAGTACGATGAACCGGCATATGAGGAACTTTTATCTGATGAATCAAAGAGACACAGTTTCTATGACAAGTTATCGGCTTACTTGAGAATATTAAAATTGGCTTTATCCAGCTTGGAATTTGATAATTACACCTCGGAAAAGCAGATTGAAAAGTATAAAAAAGATGCTGCATTCTTTTTGGCACTAAGGGTATCAGTAAAAAGACGCTACATGGATGAAACAGATCACCGGGATTATGAAGCCCAAGTTCAAAAACTGATTGATAAGCACATTACCTCAGATGGTGAAGTTTTAAAGATTACAGACCTGGTAAATATATTTGATAAAGAGGAGCGACAAGCAGAACTGGAAAAGCTTACCGGTAAGGCGGCCAAGGCAGATCACATTGCCAGCCGGACATTAAAGGCGATAAGTATTAAATGGTACGATGATCCTGTTGAAAGTAAGCGTTTGTCGGAATTGATTAAGAAAGCAATTGAAGACTACCACCAGCAAAGGATAAATGAAGCAGAATATTTAGCAAAGGTGAAAGATTTTGAAGACACGTTCTTTAATGGAAGGCGCAACAACGTTCCTTCATCTATACAAGATAATCCAACTGCTATTGCTTTTTACAATCTGACTTCAGAAGAACTGAGAGATGGCTTAGCGTCAAAAACAAATAGAATAGATATAGCAGCAGAAATAGCTGCCGGCATTGACACTGTGGTTAAAGCAAATGTCTATGAAAATGGACATCCTGTAATAGACTGGCAGAAGAACGATGACTTCAAGGGAATGATGCGAATTGAAATTGATGATTTTATTTTTGAAACAAAGAACAAATATGAGATGGAATTAAACTTTGACCATATAGATCAATTGATAGCTGAGTGCATTAAGGTTGCAGAAACAAAATACAAGAGTTAATGCAGCATCGGATAAAATTTGGCAGCAGGATGGTTATTTTCAATCTTGAATTCAGGAAACGGAAATCGTTAGGCATTAAAGTTCATCCTGATAATCAGGTAGAAGTGCTTGCTCCAATGGCAGCAAGAGAAGAGCAGATATTTGAGAAGATCAAACTCAAAGCACCATGGATACTAAAGCAGATTGATCACTTCAATACCTACAAGCCTTCTACCCCAGCAAGACGTTTTATAAATGGTGAAACACATCTTTATTTAGGTCGCCAATACAGATTGAAAATAGTACTGGATAATATAGATGCGGTAAAAGCTTATAGAGGTCAATTGTTGATGCACACAAAAAATCTAAAATCGGAAACATTAAAAGTGCAATTGGATAGCTGGTACAAGCAGAAGGCATCCATATTATTTGCAGAGTTGATGGAAGAGGTACTTCATAAGTTTAAACGTTACAAGATCTCGCAACCAGCATTAACAATTCGTTCCATGTCAAAACGATGGGGAAGTTGTACACCATCAGGTAGGATAATTTTAAACACAGAGTTGATTAAAGCTCCAAAGGGTTGTATTGAATATGTAATCATCCATGAGCTGTGTCATCTCATTCATCACAACCATACAAAATCCTTCCAAATCCTTCAAAGCCGAATGCTGCCTGATTGGAGGAAATGGAAGGACAGGTTGGAATACAGTTTGGTTTAATTGTTGAAGGATGGCATCACTAAAGTCCAATCGACTTCATGTAATTAAAATAAATAGGGTCAATTTCGAATCCAATATAGCGCCTGCCCAATTCCTTCGCTACTTTTAAAATAGTTCCGCTGCCTGCAAACGGGTCCACAATCACATCTCCAGGTTGAGTGGTAATCAAGATAATTTTGCGAGCAATTTCTTCAGGTATAGGACACGGATGTGGGTTCCCGGATTTGATTTTTGAAACATTTTTAACAAAGTTTTCCAGCCACCAATCATAAAGTCGGGCCATATGACCTGCTTCCATTCTTTCTATAATTCGCTTATCCTTAAGATTTTTATAGTCTTGTCCAACTTCCTTGAAATTAGCTCTGCAGTTCCACCAGGTAATAAGCCGTGATTGTTTAGCTGTATTCGAATTGTAGACCCAACTTACACTTTCGGTACAGGTTGTTAAAGTTACCAGGGGTAATAGATTAATAGATTGTTCCGGGTAGTGAATGATTACTGATTTTTTCCCGTAAAATGCTCCATTCAAAAGTTTCAGATATTCATTATTTTCCAAATTGTCGCTATAGGAGCTGTAATGATAATTCTGGTTATAGGGAGGGTCACTAATAAAATAACAGTCATTCCAGTTTGATAAATCTACTGACCTGAAATCAGCATTAAAAACTGTGTCATAAGGAAGACAAGTTAGATTGTTTGTGGTGGCAGATGGAATAATAATTCCGTCATGTGGCAGGTAAATACCTGATTTGGTTTTTTTAGGTGTATTCATAATTTATTATATTTAGAATACAACTATAATTGCGAACTTCAGAAATGTAAATGCTAATTTATTTTCGATTTCAATTTTTGATAGAACAGTTTTTAAAGGATCATTTTTAAAAGATTGAATTTCAGCTATTGTCTTAGCCCCCTAATTATCGGACAATTTCGTGGGTTGCTAAATTAGGGATTAAATTATTAAGTTTATTTGCAGTGCAAGATGCGACCGACGGCGACGTATTAACGGGTGTCCTGAAGTTGTAGGCGGAGGAAGAAATT
>JBBQQQ010000033.1:0-36983 GCA_038215705.1 Bacteroidia bacterium | reverse complement strand
AGGGCATGTTCTGCTGCCTGTAGGAATTTCATTTCTCACATTCCATAAAATTAGCTTTTTGTATGATGTTTACCGGCGCGAATGTGAATTACCTTCGAAGTTCAGCCAATACCTTCTTTTCATAATGCTGTTTCCACACCTAATAGCTGGACCCATTGTCAGGTTTGAAGAAATTCTGCCTCAAATTCAAAACCGGATCCATTGTACGAATCTCACAAACGCCTATTATGGATTATTACAATTTATTATTGGTCTAAGTAAAAAAGTAATCATAGCAAATACTTTAGGCGAACATGTAGCTTCCGAATTGGGAGGAGAAGTCAGCGTGATGGATTTTACGCAAAGCTGGGTGGTAATGATCGCTTATGCCTTTCAACTTTATTTCGATTTTTCAGGCTATTCCGATATGGCAATTGGATTAGCCCGTATGATGGGCTTTCAATTCCCTGAAAATTTTCGATTCCCCTATACATCAAAAAGTATTACTGAGTTCTGGAAGCGTTGGCATATTACACTTGGGAGCTGGATGAGAGATTACCTTTACATTCCACTTGGAGGAAATCAATCGGGACTTTACAGGACTTATAGTAATCTGTTACTTGTATTTTTTCTTTCCGGCCTCTGGCATGGTGCAAGTTGGAATTTTGTAATCTGGGGATTATTCCATGGAGCTTTTCTGGTGCTGGAACGGATATTCCTTTCAAAACAATTGCATAAAATACCGGCAGCTATTCAATACTTCTATGCGTTTATTGTGGTTGTTACCGGCTGGGTATTTTTCAGGATTGAATCCCTGCCTGACAGTCTGCAATACCTTTCAAATATGTATTCGTTGCCCGCTATTAATATGACCTACTTGAATTCTTTGAATCCGAAATTTGTATTCGTATTGCTTATAGCGATGTTCTTCTCATTTCAACCTGAAAGGCTTCAGTGGAAATGGACAACTTTATTCACTCAAAAAAACCGTAGACCTGTAATTAACATTGTCATGGCCTGCAGCCTTGTAATTTTTTATATTTTCAACCTGGGCGAGTTGTTTGCAACGGGATTTAATCCCTTTATTTATTTCAAATTCTAGGATCCGGGTTACGGGGTGACTGGAAGAGTAAAACGAAATTTTGCTCCATTAACATTTTCCGTGTCAAGCCATATTTTTTGACCAATATCATTCAGCAACTTTTTTACAATGGGTAGCCCGATTCCGGTTGTTTCAAGATCATCTTTGGATTTGAGTGTAGTGAATACTTCAAAAACCTTTTGTGCATATTGAGTACGAATACCAGGACCGTTATCTGTTATTGTGAAAATAAAATTGTGATCATTTTTTTCACAGTTAATTTTAATCATACCATTGTCCGGGTCATGATGATGAATAACTGAATTTTTTAGAAGGTGAAAAAAAATAGTATATATCCTGGAATGATCCATTTTAGCAACAGGCAAACCGGTGACTTCAAGGGTAAATCCGTCAGGAGGCATAATAGATTCAAAAATAGCGTGTACAAGCTGATTTAAATCGATGGTTTCTGCAATTCCATCAAATTTACCACATCGCGAAAACTCCAGTACACCTTCAAGCAATGAGCGCATGCGGTTTACCCTGTTTTTCATAAGACTAAGATTTTCTGAAATAGCGCCTTCCTTACGATCTCCAAGGTCATCCAGAATCCAGTTTGTCAGATTATCTATAGCCCGCAATGGTGCTTTCAGATCGTGAGAAACAATGTAAACGAACTGTTCAAACTGCGCAGCATTTTTCTCAGCTTCCTCTTTATACATTAGGCTTTCAGCCCTCATATAGTACATTCGTTCATGGAGTGCAACCTTATTCCGGGTCTCCTCCATATTAAGTGGTTTGTGCAGAAAATCAACCGTCCCTTCTTCAAAATCTTCTCTGACGGGTTGATCGGAGTTATTAATTGCAGAAACAAAAATAATTGGAATGTGACGGGTGGTTTTATTGGAACGGAGCAAACGCGCCACTTCAATTCCGTCGATCTCCGGCATTTGGATATCCATCATTATTAATCCTATGTTTTCACGGATGGCAAGACGAAGTGCTTCATTTCCTCCGCTGGCTTTAATGATCCTCCGCCCTTCCTTTTCAATAATACTTTCAAGGGTGAGCAAATTTTCAGGGCGGTCGTCTACAATGAGAATTCCCATTGTGGCACCCTGATGTAATTTTTCAACTGCTTTAGTTTGGTTCATACCGGGCAGAATAATTATTTAATAGTAAACTTAAACATGAATCGACTTCAGTAAATCATAAACTTTAACTAATAACATATCAATATTAACAGGCTTTGTAATATATTCACTTGCACCTGCACTGATACATATTTCACGGTCATCCCTCATGGCTTTTGCAGTGACTGCAATAATAGGAATCAGATTATTGATTTTCATAGCACGTATCTCCCTAATGGCCTGTAATCCATCCTTTCCTGGCATCATAACATCCATAAGAATAATTTTTAAATCGCCGGTGTTCTTAAAAATTTCTACCGCTTCATAACCATCCATGGCACATAACACCTCTGCACCTTCATTTTCAAATACTGAAGTCATTGAGTAAATATTCCGGATATCATCATCCGCAATCAGTACTTTAACTCCAGATAAATTATGATTTTTAAAAACATCATTTGAAAACGATATGCCTGGTTTTTTAAATTCCCCAGGTAAAACTATACGTTGAGCCAATGGCGGTATCAATCCTGTTGCTGAGACTAATTCCAGTAAGGAAGAGACGAGCATTGCATTTAGCGGGGCAGTAGTGTGAAATTTAATAAGTGATTTGATCTGTGCAGGAATAAATTCTGAAACAGACCGGCAAACCAGATATGCATTTTTTGTAATGGAATGTTCTTTCAACTTTTGAATATATGCAATGTATTCTTTGTCGGAAAGTGTAGCGTCAACAATTACAATATCCGGTACCCTGGAACTATTTATTTCATCTGAAACCTTAAGACATTGCACGTTATAGTTTTCAATTCGTAACAGCACCTCCCACGTTTGAGCCAGTTCCTTATCATCACATATCAGCAGAACGGACCCCACTGTTGTGGCTGCTATTTCTTCAAATATATCATTAGAGATATCCGAATTCGGTTGAGAAAGGTCAGCCTGCAGATCGGCATCAGCAGAGAGGTAAAGTTGAAATACGGATCCTTCACCCTCTTTACTGGTCAATGTAATTTCACCACCCAGCAAAGCAGCCAGTTGGCGGCAAATTGCCAAACCTAAACCGGTACCACCAAACTTCCTGGTTATTGAGCTGTCGGCCTGGTTAAACGCATCGAAAATCAATTTCTGTTTATCCTCCGGTATTCCAATTCCTGAATCATATACTGCAAAACAAATAATGGTCTCCGCCTGATTCAACTTTTCACTCTGGAAATTCAACTTTTCATTTACTATGGAAATTTTCAATGTAACATTTCCATTAGCTGGTGTGAACTTGAAGGCATTTCCTAAAAGATTTTTCAACACCTGCTCAATTCGAACCCTGTCGGTTTTTATAAACACCGGTAAGGAAGGATCCATGATAGCTGTAAAATAAATGCGCTTATCGCGTGAAACTTCCATAAATAACTGCACCATATTGTTGCAAATTTCTCCAACTAATGTATTCTCCTTTTGTAACTGGAGTTTACCTGCTTCTATTTTCGACAGATCCAAAATGTCATTTATAATGACAAGCAAATCACTTCCCGATTTGTGAATAACCCGGGCATGCTCTACCTGTTTATCAGTCATATTGCCAGCCCTGTTTTCACTCAACAGCTTTGCCAGTATAAGCACACTGTTCAATGGTGTTCTCAGCTCGTGTGACATATTAGCAAGGAAATCCGATTTATATTTATTGCTGCGCTCAAGCTGCTCGGCTTTAAGTGCTAAAGCCTTATGTGCATCCTCAACCGCCATATTTTTTTCTTCCAGAAGGAGTGCTTTATTTTCAAGTTCCGAATTCACTTTCTGCAAAGTTTCCGACTGCTTCCTTAACGTAGATTCCGATTGTTTCAGCTTTCCTGATTGCAACATCAATTCATTATTGATCTGGCGTAATTCTTCATCCTGCAATGCCAGTTCAGTAGTTTTGATCTGCGATTCTTCCAATAACTGACGGGTAAGTAAGTTCGATTTCAAATTGAGCATGTTAGCGGCAACAGGTTCGGAGATACGTTCTATAAAAGCGATCCTGGATTTTACCAGCGGAGTTTCAGAAAGTATTTCCAAAGCACCAATTACACGACCACCTGAAAATAATGGCAATACCAGAATGTATACTTCAGGGTTATCAGTATTTTCATTGTTGATATTGGTGTGAATCCGTAAATTTGAAGAAACAACATTTCCAATTATTCCATCATCCATTTCCAACCGCTGCGGCCTGAACACGGGAGCACCAACTGAATGTAATGAAATTAATTCAATAAACAGGTGATCCGGCTGAGTATCATTTACAAGATAAATCCCACCCTGCTTAGCTTCGATATAGCTCACCAGGCCGCAAATAATATCATCGGATAACTTCGTAATGTCTACTGTATTTTTATGTAAAACCGAACTGATATGTGCATATCCTTCAGATGCCCAGTTACGAATGGCATCATCATCGGTAGCCCGCTTCAATTTATTACGCATATCAAGCAATGCGCTTCCCAACACATCTTTTTCACTGAGTGCCTGAAAGTTTGCATTGAAATTTCCCCGCCCAATTTCCCCTGCGAACGAAGATGTGCGTTGTAAGCCTTCCCTAAGCTGGTATAAAGCGGTTTTCATCTCCGAAAGGGCGCTGCGATCATTATCAATCTTAACTTCAGGCAGTTCTCCGGCACTCATCTGCAAAAGCACTTCCCTGACACGCATGAGCGGAAGAATAATTTTCTTCATCATGTAGGCACCTGCCATCATAACAGAAACTATTACCAGAATTGCCAGACTGAATACGATCACAAGCAAGTGCACGTTGTCCTCCAGCATGGCATTTTGCATCTGACGAGCTTCTTCTTTTTTTATGGTGATCAACTCTCTTAAGTTGACCATGATCCTATTGGTATTGGGAATAATTTCACTTTCAAGCTGCTCTTCCGCAAGAAACTTCCGCATTGGATCCTGGTAGTCATCGAACTTAACAAGGCTCTTCATGATTTTTTCCTGTTCCCGGATCACAGTTTCATACTCAACAAAAAGCTTTTCCATCTTCTTCTCATTCCCATCTGAACGCCATCCCCTTGTGAGTGCTATGAGCTTGCTTTTAAGTCTTGGATAATTCACCTGGTTAAGCTGCACAAGACTCGATTTGTCATTGCTGTTATTGGGAAGATAAACCCAATTAGAAATAAACATTCTTGACCGTGTAACCAGAAGGTTAAACTCTTCCAGGTTTTCGAGTGTAGGATTTGTATACTGAGTAATTTCAAAAATTGTATTTTTGTTATTCCTGATTTTTATTGTACTCAATACAGCATTGGCAATTGCAACAGAGACAACGAAGATAAAAACGAAGTAAATCCTTTTATCCATTTTAAAAACCGTACTCTTCAAAAAATTCATTTTCAATTAGTATTTATTTCCTGTTGCAAGCGATGATAAGCCTTTTGAGAATTTTATACCTTCACTTTTCAATAGTGATTCGTTTAGTTCAAACCTTAATTTACCATCAACATTTATGAGGTTTATATGAGCTCCTTTATTAAGTGACCCTTTGCTTTCGGTTATTAGAACCAAACCGTTTGCAGTGGCGCTTCCCTGGAATGCAGAAATGATACGTGAAACATTTTCGGGTATGAAAAGCATCTGGCATCCCCGTATTTCTTCCGGAGAAGATATAACTCTTATCAGGATTGATTTTTCATTTACCGTTTTACGTTGTGCAATTTCATCAAGGTATTTTACTATGGCCGATTGTCCGTAGACAGCAATAACAAAATCATCACCGGATTCCATATCCGACCAATCGAAATATTTCGAAAAATTATAAATGAACATTGCTTTTACAGCATTTTCATCGGTGCCTGAGGATGTTGTAAACCCATGCAGAATCAGAATTGCCGGCACAAAAAGCACCAGCACTATTCCGTTTCGTATTTTATTAAAAATTTTCAATGAGCCGGCACTTATTTTTTTGTAAACCTATAGGTAATTGATACAACCAGTTCCCTCGATGCACCCGGCAATGCCGCATGTCCTCCTTTATAAGGCTGCAGAAAACTTTGATGTTCATCCAAAATGTTGAATAAACTGATTCCGGAACTGAGACCGTTAATAAGAATATCTTCTGCCCTAATGGTCAAATGAAACAAATAGAGCGCATCGTAACTCCCTATCACCGGCTCCTCGAAAGCATCAATTCCCGTGACACCATACCGCTTACTCTGAATATTTATAGAAGGACTGACGCTGAACTTCTTGCCGATCCTTAAATTCGATGACAGCGTGATCTCATGATTTGGAATTGCCAGTAACGATTCTTTATGTCCCGGAACTTCAAATTCGTATAAACTGTTCTTCCCTGCAGCCGAATAATATTCATAGGTAATATCAAAATATCCCCTGTGAAATTTCCATTGCAGATCCAGCTCCACTCCTTTGGTTCCTGTCCGGGTAGCATTTCGGTAGCCGTCCTGGTCGGTGTTGATATCGTAGAAATAAAGAATCGGATCAATCGTTGTAATATCGTACAGGTTACCGGTAAGATATATTGTAGAAAACAACTTTACACCCGCTTCCAGTTCAATAACCGTTGTATGTTCCGGTTCAATATCAGGGTTCAGATCGATATTCTGAGTGTTAGGTGCCTTGTAAGCTTCACTGTACAATAATTTAAAGTGCATTTTATCAAATGCTCTTGTAAATGATAAACGGGGAACGAACGATGCTGCATACCGGTCATTATAATTATAACGGGCACCGGTAGTGATATCAACAATTTTTGTTTTCAAAATTGCCTGCGCAAAAACCGAAGTGTTATTGTAATCAAGAATTTGTGTTCCTGTGGAATTAAATAATGCATCTGCCTGCTGACATGCCCTGTCATAAAAATATTCAGCTCCGCCTATTATATTCAATTTCGCATTTGGATTCCAGTTTGTGATAAAACCCCCGGTGTACCGGGATGAACTGGTATAAAAAATCAGCATTTCATAGTTGTACACTTCACCATTATATTTCCATGGAAGCTGGTACTTCAAATTAGCTTTGGGTGTAATGACCAGTCGTGGTGAAATTGTGATATCGCGGCTTAACTCTCCGATGTAAGTATCAAAACGCACCCTGTATGTTTTCTCCAGCACTTTATCATAGTTATCGCGGGTATCTACGGTATACTTATCAATAATACCCCGAAATTTCAGTTTTTTGTACTGCATTCCAATGTTCAGATGAGTAGCTCTAAGATCAGAATGATCCGCCATATCATAACTGGAATTCCAAAAATCAGTGTATTGCCGGTCACTGCGTATAGCCGTAGCGGTATTAAGCGCGGCCGAAAAACCAAAATTCTTATATTGATTGCCGGCAGCTACACTGGCAGATTGCAAACCTGAAGCTGTCAACATTCTCCCATAAGTAAAATTAGCCTGACCGCCATTTAATTCAGCAGGTGTTTTGCTGATAATGTTTATTACAGCATATTCGGCATTCCCTCCATAAATAGCTGAACCGGGACCGCGTATGATTTCAATCCGTCTTATATTATGAATGGGATAATGATTTCCGAATTGAAGTGTGGAATATAAATTTTCATTCATTTCAATGCCATCAATTAAAAGCATGGCTTTGCCTTCGTGGGCCCAATTTCCCCTGACAGCCAAACCTACAACACCTTCAACATCCACACAAAATTCAAATCCCGGAACCATTCTTAAAAGGTCCATGAGATCACGTGCTCCTGATGATTTGATTTCTTCTTCCGTGATTAATGTTACAATCCCCGGCGATTCCCGTGTGGTCAGCGACTGACGGGAAGCTACAGATACCTCCAACCCCATTAGTTGTTCGAGTGTTAATTCATAAAAGTTCTTCTCAGTTCGTACGGAATCGGTTCCCGTAGGTTGTGCTGTGGCCGGTGAGAACAGCAAGTGGCAAAAAACGATAATTAAATAAAACCTGGATTTCATGAAGGTTTTGGTTCTTAATTTTAACCCAATAGACAATTACAGACCTTGTCTACGTACCATGCAGAAACGGTTACATAAAAGCAGAATTAATTCAATCCCACATTTTTAAAATTTTCCGTACACGGAAAGAAAGGACGGTATTTAATACATTTAAATTATTAATTTTCAACTAGATACTCGATAATTTAACACTTTTCTTATGGGGTAAGCCATCAGTATTATAGTTTACCCGAAAAATCGGGAAACAAACTGATAAAATCTGATTTCATTCGACTTGGAAGCCACGATCTTACTTATTATCAATAATTTATGAAAATACTACGCTCATATTCTGCGATTTCTTACCTTAGTCGGGAAATTCAATTAAACTATGTCACAAACAATGAGCAGGGCAGTAGCCGGCTACCATATGCTGATGATTTTATCAGCCGTGGATGGGAAGTTCAATAAGAAAGAAGGTAAAGTGATCAGGAGTTATATGGATGAAAACTATGGCGGACTGGTTGATTTTGAAATCGAATTGTTAGCTATCAATAATATTCCTCAAGAAGATTATGCCATTCATTTTAACAATGCCATGAATGATTTTTATATGCATTCTACCAAAACCGAACGGAATCATTTTTTAGATATAGCAATTCGTCTCGTGACATCCGACAAAAAAATATCTCCAAAAGAAAATCTTTTTCTGAACGAGCTTTTTAGTGCCTGGGAAGAAGAAATTGCAGATTAAATAATTCCATTCGGTTTAAAAAAATTAAACCTGGAGACTTATCCCGGCTTAACCTGGCCCGACCCGCTGATGTGAGTTGTAATTTGAGGGTTTCCTAGGTAAATTACATCACCGCTTCCGCTGATGGTCGCATCAAGATAATTTAATGCGTATACTTTGCAGGAACCCGATCCTGATATTGTAGCTGAAACATTATTGCTAATCAAAGTAAAAGCCTGCAACTTGCCCGATCCGGAAATAGTATGTGATGCTGTTAGTGCAACCCCGTTCATTACAATAGTTCCTGATCCTGAAATATTGGATTCTGTAAAATTGTTGTTGATCAGTAAATCGATCTTACCGGATCCCGATACATTCACCTTAAGATTCGAATGCATTGTGTCGGTGGCAGAAATTTTTCCCGATCCTTGCAAATCAATACTTTTAAAATCCGGACTGTAAACAGTTACTGTAATTCCATGGTGATCATAATTATAATGATCGTTATCATAATAGATTTTCAAGTTGTTGCCTTCAACAACAGTTTCAACTTCAGGTAATATATTATCTTCTCCGTGGAGAACAATACGGCTCACCGGATCTGAAACTAATATTACAACAAAATCGCCGCAGGAAGTAACCTTATCAAAATTACCCACCAGTCGTGTTGTTGTGGTATAATTTCCGGAACCATTAATTTCTTTTCTGCAACCGGCAAGCATCACTGTCGTTGCAAGAACTAATGTCCATATCATCCAGGTATTCATATAATTTGTTTTTAAAATTTAATATAAGACACGGGCCTATACGCTTACCCCTACTCACAAATCAAATTTTTTTTACTGAATGGCTGGTTACAGTAAAAGGAGTTGTAGTTGTTTCAGTATCAGTAAAATAATTGGAATCATGATTATATTATAAGAATGATATTTATCATATCCTTCCGTGTGAACGCTCATTCTATATTTATGTAACCTACCTACTTTTGTTGAATAATTCCATTATATTGAATTCTATACGGATCACACTGGGGTGTCTATTGGCATTTATTGCAATGAATGCATTTGGTGGAGGTTATTATGCACTGTCAGGTGCTAAGGACGTTCCATTGGAGTGGCTAAGCGAGAGCCCCTTCGATTCTTATTTCATCCCGGGTTTGTTTTTATTTTTTGTAATTGGTCCATCATGTTTGGCCGCATCGGTGCTTTTATTTGTAAAATCCCGGTTCTCAAAAAAAGCCGCAATAGTGTGTGGTGTCTTATTGCTATTATGGATAATCATCCAGGTAGCCATAATAGGTTATGTTTCGTGGATGCAGCCTGCAATTGCTATTTCCGGAATTGCAATTCTGTTACTTTCACGCAACCTGGAAAACAAGCAACTCACAAACTCCTGAGCACGAAAAACTTTAATAGCCTGAAAATCAAATCTTTTTATGAGGTCAGGTCAGATTTTCAAATCATATATCCGGAACTGCAAATTGCATGCTATTAGATTATGTATTATTTTTAACCGGAGAAAGTAGCTGCACATTTACTGATTCGTTTGAAATTGCTCCGAAATTTATTTCCCTTACGGCTGTACATTTTTAAAAAAGCATAAGGAGTAAGCTCCGGAATTTCAGAACAAAATTGCTATTATGAAACTATCAACCCGGATACTCATTGTCATTTCAGTAGTTCTGATGTTGTCAGTAATTGACTCCATTTCCAATTACCTTCTTTCACTTAAGGTTGAACAAAATATTGAGTTTCTGAATAAATCACAGGATATAATCAGAAATTCAGCAAAGCTCCATCGTTCAATATTGGAAATGCAGAGTTCCTTCAGGGGATACCTCTTAACATCAGACCCTAATTTCCTGGAAAATTATAACAGTGGATTAAAAAATGTACCTGTGCTGTATGCAGAACTTAATGTTCTTGTCATGGGTAACGATAAACAACTCGAAATTCTAGATTCCATAAGCAGCCTTCATTCCCAATGGATAAATTATGCATCCATGCTGATAAACGCAAACAGTAAGGCTGCCAGTTCCGAAATTAACCGCCAAACATATGATCAATTATTCGAAGGCAGGCTGAAAAAACAAGTCGGGAAAAAGCTAAATGATAATATTACAGCCCTCTTCCTTGATTTCGACAGGAGTGAGTATAAATTAAGAAGTCTGCACAGCAGCAATTTAATTACATCCATAAACAGGACGCATACATTTTCGCTTATCTTTTTTGCTTTAACAATAATAATCGGAATTAGCAGTACTATTTATATTGTGAGAATATTTGCAAAGAGAATAAATACCATGGTTCACCTGGCAGAGAGCATTTCCAAGGGTAACTTCACTAAGATCACCGACACCCGGAATGATGAAATGACCCGGTTGTCATCATCATTGAATCTGATGTCAGCTAACTTGGATAAGAATATTCAGGAGCTTATTAAGAGAAATGCTGAACTTGATAAATTCGCTTATGTGGTATCTCACGACCTGAAAGCTCCCATACGGGGAATTCATAATGTTATTAAATGGATCGAGGAAGATTTGGGGAGTGAACTTTCACCTGAAATGGTAAAATTCCTTAATATCATACCACAACGGACCAAACGCATGGAAGATCTGATTAATGGTTTGCTGAACTATGCCCGGCTTCGTGAAAAAACCGCACTTGAAAAAATTGATGTTGGCATTCTCGTAAATGAAATTGTTGAGGAATATGTTCCAAGAAATATAAAAGTTGTAACTAACGATCTTCCTGTAATTGAAACCGAACGGCTAAAACTTGAACAGGTTTTTTCAAACCTGATTGGCAATTCAGTGAAATATATTGAACATGAATTTGGGACTATTGAAATAAGCTGCGTAGCATTTGGTAACTATTACCAGTTTGCAGTTAAAGACAATGGCATTGGTATTGATCCTGAATATCATGAAAAAGTATTTGAAATGTTTCAAACACTCCGGGAAAAAGGAGAAATGGAAAGTACAGGAATTGGTTTGGCTATTGTAAAGAAAATAATTGATGAACAGCATGGTACAATAAGAATAAACTCTACTCTAGGAAAAGGGGCTGAATTTATTTTTACATGGCCCGGCACAAATTCTAAATAAATGAAAAAAAACACCATTTTACTTGTTGAAGATGATGAACTCGATGTAATCAGCATTGAACGCTCACTGCGAAAATTAGAACTGGAATATGAATTGCATAAGGCATATAACGGGAAGGAGGCCCTTGCCCTGTTAACCCGACACGATAAACCCCTTATTCCGGATGTGGTACTGCTTGATTTGAACATGCCGAAAATGAATGGCATAGAATTGTTAAAGGCCATCCGTGAAAACGAAAAATTAAAAGATCTCAATGTTTTTATTATGACCACCTCATCCGAAATTTCCGACCGCAATATCACCGAACAGCTGGGAATTTCAGGATATATAATTAAGCCATTAAACCAGGATAACACAAAAAGAGCCGATTCAATGGAAGCTTTTGTACAATTTCATTTAAGAAAAATTTTGATTGAAGCAGGTAATTGATTTTTACAATTACAAAGTTCTTCTCTTAATAGTTCTATAATTTGAACTTGTACAATTCAGCAATTGTTTGATAATACTCTTTTTCGATTTTGAGATAGGTATTTAAGGCAGTTGCGTAATAATTCATTTCCAAGAAGTATTCAATAGAGGAAATGTATCCTGAAGATAATGATTTATTGAGTAAATATGTGGTGTTCAGACTCAGAAGTGTGTTTTGATATTCACTTACCGTGATTTTAAGATTGCGGTATTTTTCGTATAGCTGTTTTATTTCATAGTAATGGTTGTTCCGATGGTCCAGGAGCTCTAAATCAGCGTATAATAGTTTTGATTTCTGAGCCTTTACAGTGTTTTTGTTTTCCCAGAGCGGAATAGTTATGCCCGTATGAAAGCCATTGTACTGTTGCCCTAAAATTCCCTGGTAATGATACCCGGCTTCAAACCTGGGATACGATAAGGCACGGCTTAGCTCCAACTCCTTTTGAGCAATGATTTTTTCCTTTTCTAATATCTGACGCAACGGGTCTGCTGCTTCAAATTGGGCTTCAAGATTCTCAAAATCAGGAATGTCAGGCAGTTGAAAATAGATCGTATCTGCAAAATAAATAAGATTCCCTCCATTAAGGGAAATCAGTCGTTCATTCAATTGGTTAATCGCAGAAATACTTTCCTGGTATTCACTATTAATTCCTATTAATTGAAGTCGTGCTTTATTTACATCCAGAATATTGCCATCTCCTTTATTTAATTTAGTTTCAAAATTGCTTAGTACTGATTCCCCGTTACTCTTTCTAAGAGATAGTTCTTTAATTAATTTATTTTGGTAAACTAACTCAATGCAAACTAATTTTGCTTCCAATAAAACTTCCTGCCTTTTAGAAATCAAATGTTGTGCTGCCTGGTTCCCCTGTTCATTTGACAATTGTTTCCGCTTTATGTACGCTGAAGGAAAATCGAATGATTGAAAAGCTGTAATTTCAGTCTGATTCCCTGCATTATCAGGACTACCAATTAAATAATCATATTCAACTTGCGGATTTGAAGGTGTAAGTCCGGTTTTGTATTGAAGCTTCCGGGTTTCCCAATATTGCAAATTTGCCTGAAGTGTTTTATTGTTTTCCAAAACAGATACGAGTATCGAATCAATTTTTGATTGGGCATTTGCTGCTGGTAAATTCAGCAAAAAAACTATCAGCAGGAGGCTATAATTTCTAACTTTAAAAATGCTATTGATGAAATTTTTCATTTAGAATCCTCCTTTGAATCGTTATTGGATAAATAATACACTACCGGAATAATGAAAATGTTTAGCAGCGTTGATGTTAATAAACCGCCTAATATTACCTTAGCCATTGGACTTTGAATTTCATTTCCAGGCAAATCTCCACTAATAGCGAGAGGAATCAGCGCAAGACCTGCCGTGAGTGCTGTCATAAGAATCGGACTTAGTCTGGCGGTAGAACCCGCAATAATTGTATCATACAGATTATATCCTTCTTCCTTTAATGTTTTGTAATGGGATACCAGCAGGATTCCATTTCGGGTTGCTACCCCAAATAATGTAATAAAACCAATTATGGAAGGTATACTCATTATTCCATTTGTTATAAAAATACTGAAAACACCACCAATGAGTGCAAGGGGTAAATTCAAAAGAATGATGGATGCAATTTTTACATTCTTAAATTCCTGGAACAACAGGAGAAAAATTATCAGTAAAGAAAGTAATGAGGTAATTAAAAGTATACGTGATGCTTCGGCTTCAGCCTCAAACTGCCCCCCGTATTCAATATGATAACCTTCAGGTAAATCTATTTTTTCGCTGATAATTTTTTGAATTTCAGCAACAACAGTTCGCTGGTCGCTTCCTGATACATTAGCACTAACAACAGTTTTTCGCTGTACATTTTCCCTGTTAATAGTATTAGGTCCGGAAGTGCTGACAATATCTGCAACATAATGCAGGGGAATTTTTTGACCATCATGAGTGTCAATTAAAGCGTTACTTATATACTCAAGTTTGCCTTTATTTGCATCATCATAACGGACTATCAGGTCAAATGTTCGAGCTCCTTCATAAACTTCAGAAACCTTTTCACCTGCAAATGCTACATCTACAAATTGATTAAATTTACCAATGCTAATTCCATAACTATTTAAGATATCGCGTTTCGCTTTGATTTGAATCTGTGGGATCTCCACTTGCTGCTCAACACTTAAATCAACTAAACCCCTGATATCCTGAATTTCATTTTTTATCTGGTTTGAAATGGTAAACAAACTGTTTAAATCAGGACCAAATATTTTAATTGCAATATTTGCCCTTGTACCCGAAAGCATATGATCAATCCGATGCCCGATAGGTTGTCCGATTGTAATGCTTGAACCTGATATACCGGCGAGCTTATCACGAACCTCCGACATAAATTCTTCCCGGCTTCTGTCGTTTAACCGGAAAGGAGCATCAATTTCTGCAGCATTAACTCCTTGCGCATGTTCATCCAATTCTGCTCTTCCCGTTCTGCGGGTAGTGGTAGTAATTCCAGGGACAGTTAACAATGCTTTTTCAATTGCAGTTCCCATTTTATTGCTTTCCTCTAAAGAAGTTCCCGGTAGGGTAACTGCACTGATCACAAGCGAACCTTCATTAAATTCAGGAAGAAAACTTCTTCCAAGGGTAGACATTATTATAAGAGTGATAATAAAAAGAAGAACCGAAAACCCGATTACTGATTTTTTCCAAATCATTACCTTTTTTAACATCGAGGAATAAACTTTTTGCAGATACCTCACCAACCAACTCTCCCCACGTTGTTTCTGTAACATTTTATTGTTTGCAAGCAAATAACTTCCAAGAACAGGTGTCAGAGTAATACTTACAATTAACGATGCAAATAATGAAACAATAAATGCTATGCCAAGCGGTTCTAAAAGCTTTCCTTCCATCCCGGAAAGGAAGAAAAGCGGAATAAAGGCAACGATAATTATAAATGTTGCATTTATGATCGATGTTCTGATTTCTACCGAAGCATCAAAAATTACCTTCAGTTTATCCCTTCTTTCATCTTCCGGCAGACTTGCATTTTGTTTTAGCCGCTTAAATACGTTTTCAACATCAATAATTGCATCATCTACTAATGCACCTATTGCTATCGCCATGCCTCCGAGACTCATAGTATTTATTGTAAAGCCCAGCCATTTGAGTGTGAGAATTGCCACAATTAATGAAATTGGAATTGCAAGTACAGATATTAACGTTGCACGCCAGTTCATTAAAAATAAAAACAGGATAACAATTACAAAAATACTTCCTTCAATCAAAGTCTTTTGTATATTACTTATCGAAGCATTAATGAAATCAGCCTGACGAAAAATTTTAGTGTTTATGTGTATGTCGGAAGGCAGACTTGTTTGAATGTCGGAAATAGCCCCATCAATTTTTTCAGTCAACTCAAGTGTATTGGTTGCAGGTTGCTTCATCACTGTCATGATAACAGCCGGTTTGCCCATCAACGAGCCATCTCCAATTTTTTGGGCAGCACCGATTTTTAACTCTGCAACATCTTCAATCCTTACAGGATAACCTTTCGAAACCTTAATAACCGATTTTCCAATTTCATTAACATCATTTGTTCTTCCAATACCTTTAACTATATATTCATTGCTATACTCACTTAAAAAACCACCGGAAGAATTGCCATTGGATTCTTTAGCCGCTTCCAATAATTCAGTGAGTGTAATGCCAAAATGATTAAGTTTTTGAGGTGAAGCCAAAATCTGATACTGTTTGTATTCCCCACCAATAACAACTACTTGGGCTACACCACCCGTTGCAAGCAAACGAGGCCGTATTATCCAGTCGGAAATAGTTCGCAAATCCATTTGCGAGGTACTGTCAGCGGTCAGGCTGATCAGCATAATTTCGCCCATGATGCTCGATTGCGGAGCCATGGTGGGGCTTCCAACTCCCTGTGGAAGTTGTTCGGTGACCGCCATAATTTTTTCGTTGACCACCTGCCTGGCTATGAAAATGTCGGTATCCCATTCAAATTCTACCCAGACTATTGATATTCCGGCAGACGAAGAGCTGCGCACTCTTCGAACATTCGTTGCGCCATTAACTGCTGTTTCAATCGGGAATGTCACCAACTTTTCTATTTCCTCCGGAGCCATCCCATGCGATTCGGTAAGAACTACAACTGTTGGAGCGGTAAGGTCCGGAAACACATCTACTTCCATTCTTGTGGCTACGTATGTGCCGAAAATGATAAGCAACACACTCGCTACAACTATAAGAAACCTGTTATTGAGTGAAAACAGTATTATTTTATTGAGCATACATTTCGCTATTAATGTTCATGACCATGGGCTGGTAACGTACCGGAAGCCATTGATAATTTGATTTGATAAGCACCTTTTGTGACCACACGCTCGCCCTCAGATAATCCGGAAAGCACCTGAACTTGAATTCCATCAGCTGCACCTATTTTAACTTCCCGCTTCTGAAAGCTTTCGCCTGCTGTTTGCACGAATACATAGAAACTTCCCTGTTCCTCAATTAAAGCTGTGACAGGAATCACCAGCGCATTTTGAATTTCATCCGACTTCAGAAACACCTCTGCTACCGATCCCGGAATGATGCCATCAATACTGTTAATTTCAAATGTAATGGGAATAAAAGGCGAGCCGGTACTGGCGCTCTTGCCATACGAAATTAATTTACCTCCATTCATTTCTGTACTTATAAATTTATCTGAATCAGAGGTTCTGAAATTTGCAGATGAAACAGAGGGAAGCTTGTCATAATATTTTTGAGAAACATTTGCCTGTAAAATCAATCTGCTGTTTTTAGAAATCGTGGCCAGCGGAACTCCTGCCTGTACAAACTGGCCTTCGCTAATCATAATATTCCGGATATATCCATTCATTGGAGCAGCTATGTTTTGCCCTCCAGATGAATATCCTTTTGAAATCATGTTATAAGCAGACCTGGCATTTTCATAAGCAACTTTATCCTGTTGATATTCTCTTTCCGATACGATTTTGTCTTTAACAAGCTCACCGGAACGTTCATAGTCTGCTTTTGCTTTTTCGTATTTGGATTTAGCCTGATCAATTGTTACATCCAGGTTGTCTTCCGAAAGATCGCCACCGGTTATGATAAATAAAGTTGTTCCCTTGTTAACCATAGATCCAATGGCTGAGATTTTTGGGGCAAATCTTACGATACCCCCTGCTTTTGAGGTTATGATCATTTCATCGCCCGGAGCGGAAAGAATCTGACCACTTGTCTTAATCATATTGTTAAAAGACTGTTTAACCACAGGTGCATTCGCGAATTCAACTTTCCACGCTTGTTCCTTCAAATAACTGATATCACTGCTTCCGGGTGATTCCTGTTTTTGATTATCAATAGCGGTTTTTTCATCCGGATAAACGGTTACATTTTTAATAACCTGCCTGTCAGTGAAATTTTTTGTTTGAATATCAAAAATCAGATCTCCTGTACCTGAATTTTTTAGTTGCAATGTTAGCCGGTAAATACCAGGGCTTGATGGGGTATTGACGGATTGTTTGATTCCTTTGCCGTTTACAATTAAACTAACTGTGACCGTTCCTTCAGTCAGAGGTGTAAAATTTTCACCAAGCACTGTAAAGTGAGCTGCGAATTTTGTTGTGGATCCTGCAATCAACGGATTAAATTCAACAAATATTTCTGTCTTTTCAGAATATAATGTGTATGACAAGGCTGCAATGCCTTCATCCTCATGTTCGTGCCCATGGTCATTTGTATCATTGTTACAGGAAAACATTAATACACAAAATACTAATATCAAATAGTTACGCATAATGGAAGTATAAAATTTTTATTAATGAGAATGGCTGTGAGCCGAATCACCGGCATGGTCGTGGTGTTCAAGGATTGTTGAATCCGGATCAACAGTAAACTCCTGTTGTTGCACCGTATCATGATGCTGATGTATCTCACCGTTGTCGTGTGAATGGGTAGATCCATCACCATGATCATGTATATCCCCGTTAGATTTTGATGCTTCCCCGCATCCTGCAAAAGTTAAAGCAGCTGTAATTATAGCAAACAATATGATTTTCATAATTTAATTAATTAAACATGTAAATAAGAAATGTGTAAGGTGTCCACATCGGAATCAATGTGAATAGTTATAGAAAACTACTTCTTAAACGGCAATAGAAGGAGGACCCCGCAACGAACTGGTGCAGGGATAAAAAGAAATACATTCGCGAAATTCCGAAGGCGGAATGTGCAATAAAGGCGATAGTATAAACTCATTTAAACTAAAATATTCCGGAATTAAAAATGCAGTTATTGCTAGCTGCTTTACTAACAAAATAACATTTGTATTGCCGATTAAAAAGAACAATCCATCTGCAGGATGAATGATTCCGGATAAAATATCCGCTAAATCGTTATCATCAGCAGTTGTTTCATTGTGATGATGATGTGCGTGCCCGGGTACTTTCGCATGAGGATGGGTATGGTGCTTTTTTCCGTGGTGTTCTGCGTGATGATGCGTATGCGGAACTATATTATGCAATAGCAAAATAGCTGCAGCAAGCGTCAAAAAAAACAGGGCTGTATTTTTAAATAGCATAATATTGGCAACACCTTAAAGAGTAAAGGTAATTAAAGTTGTCCTTTTATAAGGTTATTCATCGAATAATGAAGAAAAAGACAGGGAAATTTTTGAATTAAAAAATATTATTACAATTGACAATCAACAACTTGGGACTTGATTACATAATCGGCACAGCACTCTGAAGTACCAGGTGAAGTCGATAATACCGGCAGAAATGGCGAATATCAGCCTGCAATTCGAGCTTACAGTATTAATCCCAACAGTTCCTGGTTCTCACTTCACCAATCAATTCAACAAATTCGCGTAGCTAATCTTCCGGTTTATCAAATTTCTGGTGAACCTGTGCCGTGGTTGATTACTTTCATTCACCCGTTCAACTTTTAAAACCAATTTTATCATGGCTAAATTAAGATTTTCTCTTTGTGGTGGTTACTGTATCCTTCTGTCAGTATTTATGTATAATCCATCCAATGCTCAACAAACACCAATAGTAACAGACCCTGCAATTACGGTTTCGCCCTTTATGGAAGTAAATCCTTTAGCGGTCAGGGTTGCGAAATGCCATGCAGACGGGCATTTATATTACATTACTTTTGATGGAGGTGTTTACAGGATTGATGAAGTTACCGGGCAAACTCCTACTGACACATTAATTGCTTCGGTTCCGGATCATGGAATTAATTACTTGCAGGGCCTGGCCATCAGTGACAGCCTTATGTTCTTATCCGGGAACTTTAAACTCTCCGGGACTTCAGGCAGAGGTATTGTTTGCAGGGGAACGTTACAACCTAACGGCGTGTGGATATGGGAAACCTTAATGACGACCGAGCCCTATCCTTCAACTGCTACCCTATTCGATCATGCATTTAGCGGAATTTGCGTAACGCCAGGAAAAGATTCAATCATAGTGTGCAGCGGCTCCAGAACTGATCATGGAGAAGTTCAAACTTCGAATGGACTGTATCCCGGTCACCGTGAAGCACCATTAACTACCGCAGTATTTAAATTGCCTGCATCAGCCAGCGAGTTGCTGTTGGTCAACGATTCCGCATGGATAGATACATCAGGATACTTATTCGCAAGAGGTGTTCGAAACTCCTTCGACCTAGCTTATGATAAAAACGGGAATTTATTTGGCGTTGAAAACTCCGGCGATCGCGATGATTCGGATGAATTAAACTGGTTACGCGAAGGACATCATTACGGATTCCCCTGGGTAATGGGTGGCAATTTAACCGGACAGCAATTTGCAACATATGACCCTGCACTTGATTTGCTTATTAATCACCAATCGTTAGCGTGGACAAATAACTATTTTTATAATGACCCCGGATATCCTGTCGCACCGGCAGGTCAGGTATTCACACCGGGAGTTAAGAATGTTGGACCCCATGCTGATATGTGGCGTAATCCTATCGATGGTACCATAATTAACATCAGTGATTCAGCATCACTCGAAATCCGCACCTTTACTACTCACAAATCACCGCTCGGATTAACCTTTGATGCAACTGAAAGCATGGATGGCGTATATACCGGCAGCGGATTTGTTTTGGGTTATACGAAAGGTTGTTCTGATTCATCCGGATTTATTTCTGGTTATGGAATGGGTCCTTTCCTGGATGAAGGTGAGGATTTATTACATCTGGTGATGCAGTACGATTCTCTGGATGATAATTTTAACGCCCAGGTATTTCGAATTGCTGTTGGATTCAATAATCCGGTTGATGCTGAACTCGATGATAATATCATGTATGTTATTGAAAATTCATATCCCGGAAGTCCTCTTATTCCAACGTTGTGGAAACTGGAGTTCCCACCAAATACTACAAGTACAGGTCAGGTTTTATTACAAAATAAATTTTTAGTTTACCCTAATCCCTCATATGGTTCAATAACCATTCAGGGATCCCAGCGCGGAGATGTTGTTACATTATTTGATCTTGCCGGAAAAACTTTACAATCATTTACCATCGACACCGAATTAAATAACATCAAAGCAAACACCACAACCACTGTACCTGGAATGTATTTCCTAAATGTTTCCCGATCCGGGCATACAGTGTATACCGAAAAGATCATAATTCTGAGTAACTGATGTATGTAATGGGGACCGTATTCGGAAAATAGAGTTTGAGTACTACTTTTTAGATTACAATATTGACTCAAATTTACACCTTCAGGTAACCCTATGACATGAAATTTTTAGTATTTGCTATTAACCTTCTAAAAAACGCATATCAATTATAAAGGACACAATAACGAATGGAAGCAATTTGATTCCTCCACTTGCTTCCATTCGTTTAGTGATTATTGCTTAACTATATTTTTTACAACAGTAGCATTTCCTATTTCAATTTTAATGGCATACAAACCATTTTGCAAATGGGAAATATTTAAATAAATCTCATTCTGTTCATGAGCGAAATGAAATATTTGTACAAGTTTTCCATCAGCTGAATAAATGAATCCCTTTGCGTTTCCGGGAATTAATTTGTTAACTATTACAGTTAACTCTGATGAAACAGGATTTGGCATAATTTGGATTTCGACTGTGTTTTGAATTTCTGAAATTCCAGTAGTGATATCTCCGACGTAAATATCATCCACATAAAGATTATTTCCGAAATTGCTTGTTCCTGCAAATAACAGCATCACTTCCGATTGACCGGCATAAGCAGATAAGCTGACAGAATCAGTTCTCCATTGACTTGCATTAGGAGTCCATGCCGATGTTGAAACAGGAGCGGTGGAAAGCGCTGTTCCGGATTTGTTATAAAGTGAGGTCCAGGTAGAACCACAGTCAGTAGACACCATAACCTGCATACCATCATTGCTTGCAGCATTATATTTTGCATAGGCAACATTAAATCGTAACCACGCATTATTTGAAGCAGAAGCCATATCGAGTATAGGAGACATAAAATAATCAATCTGACCGGTTATATCTACCGCTCCGGAATAATTATCCATTTTCAAACAGCCAATGCTTAAACCAAAGCCTCCAGTTAAAGCACGGCTCATTACATTATTGGGATTATAATTTACATAATTCCAATCTGAAGGCGGAAAAACGGTTGTGGAAAAATCCTGAATGTACGGATATGAAGCAGGTGGATCAATTACCCTGAAAGAGCCTTCAATGATGTTATTCAAATCAATTTCATCAGCAGCCCCATTTATGTTCAATGCGCGAATAGTGAGTAAATGACTTCCGTTAGTAACTGCAGAAGAAGGTAAACTAGCTGTAGCGGTGGCACCTGAAGCTACTGAGCCACTCCATGTAAATGTTATAGGATTTATTCCATCAATCGTATATTCCAGGTCGATGCTACTCACGGTAGTGGTTCCCTTGTTTAAAAAAGTGAAAGATGGAGTTATTGTTCCCATACATACATCAAAAGCGGTTGAATAAAAATCAGGTTTAAAATTCTGAACGACCGGTGATGTAATTTCTATGAGTGCAACATCAGTGGCGGGGCTTGCTATATCCAGTCTATAAACATTGCTGTTTGTTTTATTAACACACCAGATAAGACCGTCAGGTCCCACTTTAATACCCATCATTCCAGGTAATCCTGTTGAAATAGTTGTCAGTAATGTTAATGTGCCGGTGGTACTGTATAAATAAATATCACCTGTTGTATAATCAGATACAACTAACCTGTCATTATAAAAATCTATACCACATGGCTGAGAAGCAAGGGTAACCAGGTCTTCAACAATAGCTCCTTCCACTTTTTTGTAGGAAGCTAATGGTTCCTGTGCTGATGGAGGAGTAGAGAGATTGGCAGTAATTGTACCTGTAGATACATTCATGCGCTTTATTTTTTTGGGGCCTCCGTCAACAAAATAAAGCCAGTTGTTGACTTTATCTAATATCATATGACTGGGGACATTTGGCACTCGAGTTAC
The DNA here is from genome assembly GCA_038215705.1 of Bacteroidia bacterium. Lineage (GTDB taxonomy): Bacteria > Bacteroidota > Bacteroidia > AKYH767-A > OLB10 > JADKJB01. The sequence goes on along the minus strand of JBBQQQ010000033.1, from coordinate 14,069 downwards.
TAGTACATCTGTATAACGCCAGATTTTCCCGGCGGAATGATTATCATAACCGGGTCCGTGATGCTGCACAAAATCATATAAACATATATTTCCATTATGACCATCAAAAACCCAATATGCCATTGCTGAATCATGAGCGATACCCATACTAAAAGGGCTTTGATGTAACATATCGTAATGACTTCCCAGGGGAAATCCATTTAGCCAATTATTTTGAAATACGCGCGCAAATATTGCTGTATCACCGGTCCATAAGCCAGGACCCATAAAAGTTGAATTGCCACCATTAGTGCTTTGAATTTCCGAAGTGCAGGCCCATTTACCGTCATCGCCAAATGCAATAGAACTTGGAAACCTCATAAAGTGTGCGGAATGTGAATCTTTTCGATACTGAACACTCTGAGTGGATAAGCCGGCATCAAAAATTATTACAGAAGACCCTCCGTTTGCAGTTCCATAATTTGAAATCCATAACTCATTTGAATTAGGCTTAAAATCAAGGTCGGTAGGTTCACTTACCTGATTTGCACTTGAAGCAATAACTGTTGGTGTAACGATTGCACCAACATAACTATCGAGATAATTTGATTGTGCATTTGCAAATGACACGGCAATACAAAAGAAGAGAAATGAGTAAAATGTTTTTTTCATGACGTAGGTATGGAATAATTAGAATTATTAAACTATTTACTGATATGATAGGGGTCAACTGATAATTCGGCTTTATAATCTGAGATTAATTGCAAAGAATTTAAATCTATGGCAGTGATATAGCCATTTTTTCCACCGCAAACCGGAGCGTGATGTGCATCCGGCCCGCCTGCTGAAACATTTCGGTTTGCAATATACAATTTTGAAGTAGCTTCATCAATTGCCATTCCTTTAGAATCATGGCCTGCATTAATCTCTGGAAGAAATTGATTTGAATTGATTTCAAATACATTAATCACACTTAATTTATTTGTTCCCGGAACACCAAGGCAGCTAATAAAAATATAAGGGAAGTCTGGAGAAGCTGTTATTTCAGAAGGATTGCTGCCTGTTAAATAGATTGCGAGAAGGCTATCATTAGCTACCTGCATTATTCTTAATTCAGCAGATTTATGGCAAGTTATATAGTACTTTGATTCATCCTGACTTAAATAAATACTGTGCGGATTTAATGTTGGATTTATAGAAACCGGCAGTCCGGCTTCAAGAGAAATTTCATTTATTACAGGAACAGTAAAATTTGAAATATCTATTTTATAAATATAATTTCCTTCCTGTGATGTGACATATATCGTATTTCCACTGTTATTAATGCACATTCCATAAGGGTACCTTAAACCAGACTGGTACGTTGTTATAATTTGCATATTTTCCAGGTCTGCACACAATATTCTTCCATTAATATCTGAGTCAGAAATAAACGCTTTTTTTGAATCCGGAGAAATTGTTAGTGCAGACCAAAACCCGGATCCGATATTTATTTGACCTACTTTACTATTATCAGAAGTTTGATATTTTTGAATAGTGGTACCCTGGTTGAATATAACATACCAGTATAATTTATCGGGTGAAACTTTAACCATACACGGCCCTTCAATAGCAGTAGTTACTCCCACATCAATATATCGCATTGCAAGGCCTGATTCCGGGTCAAGAACCGTAATAACATCACAGCCACGATTACTGATGTATAATTTAGATTTACTTTGATAATCTGAAAATTTTACAAACCCTTTTCTATTTGGCGCACCATTATTAATCCAGTTCCATAATGTAAGGTATTCAACTGTAGAAAGCGGACTGGAATTATAAGGCATAGTAGGCTGGAGAGTGATACCCAGCAACGGATCCGTATTCGTATAATAACAAAAGGTGCTGAAATCGGGGCGATACGGTATTACAACAGCTCCGCTACGGCTTCCTTCAAATAATCTGTCCCAATTTTCAAGATTAAGTCCGGCAGCAGCTTCATTACTTATAAAGTTATGGCAACCTGCATTTGAGCATTTTTTTAAAACAATGGCTTGTATTTCTTCAGGGTAGCCACTATCGGCTTCAGTCAAAACCTCTTCATGGCTGCAGCCCATCAGAAGTATCATTAAAAATAAAATTAATTTACTGCTATTATTCACGAATACGGCAAGTTATCTTTAAGCAACTGTTGTGTAAAGATAAAAAATATTTAATAGTAAATTAACAGGTTTGACATATCCAACATATTTATTTGAAAATAGGTCAATTACATTAAAAACTTTTGCTCGATTTCTCCCTTAATTCCTGCAGGTCAGCCGCTATTGGCATTGATTTCAAAGCAGGGACATTTGACCCTCCTGTATTTTTTTTAGTGATTATGTCTTTGACCAGACCCGCTTTTAAGAATAAATTCACTGTTAATAAGATATGCTCCCGAGCTTACTACTATTTCATTCTCCTTAACTCCGGATAAAATTTCAACCAAATTTTCATTTGAACTTCCCGTTTTCACCATACGTTGTTCAAATGTAGTTTCATCTATCTTAATCCATACAGTTTTCATTTTCTCCAACAAAATTGCCGATTCAGGCACAGACAATACCATTTTATTCGATTGGAGTGCACTGACATAAACCATCATACCCGGAATCAATTTACCTTTTGTATTTTCAACCTTTATTCGTAATAATTGAAATTTCCGGTCAGCTTCCAAAACCGGATTGCTGTATACGACCTGGCCTTCGTATGTCTCATCAGATGAAGTTGAAGTAACTATTTTAAATATTTTACTATTGATGCTCTCATTTGAATAAATTTGGGCTTCCACCCACACATGGCTGAGCGATGCTATTTTCAAAATAGGAGTACCTTCTTTTACATACACGCCTTCAGTTATCAATACGTCAGTGACATAACCATCCATTGGTGAATAAAAAGTAATTTGAGGCGAAACCGATTTTGTTCTGGTCAATTCTGTTATTTGGCCTGAATTAAGTCCCCACAGTATAAGTTTATTTCGGGAAGCAACTAGTAACTCTTCTAAAAATAAACTTGGGTTTTGATTCAGTTGAACTTTTTCCGCTAACAAAATAAATTCTTTCTCATCGGCTAACAATTCTTCACTGTAAATTCTATACAAGGGACGTCCTTTTTGAATAAATTCTCCTGATGCTCTTATAAGTAAATTATCAATCCGGCCGCTTACACGACTGCTAATACTGGTGACAAGAGTTTCATCCAGGGATACTCTTCCCAGTATGTCAGTGCCTGAATTGATTACATTTAACTTCACGGTATCAGTAATAATTCCGGCAAGTTGTTGCTGTCGAGCATCAAGAATGACAATATTGCTGTTATTGTCAGAATTACTTTCTGCAGCTTTGTCTACTTTTATTAACGACATATTACAAACCGGGCAAACTCCAGGTGTTTTACTGACAACACTTGGATGCATAGGGCAAGTGTAATAACTGGCACTATCATGCTCTAAATGATTCTCAGCATTTTGTTTGCAACTGCAAATCAAAATTAAGAATACAATAATGCCTGGGCGCAACGACTGCCTTAACTTAATAATCATATAAAAATGTTTCACTGTCTGTCATATAACCAGCATGCCTGGCAACTTCTTCATTCATCCCTAAGCCACTAATAATTGTAGCCTTTCCATTTGATACGGGTCCTGATACCACCTTTCTTAATTGAAATACGCCTGTTCCTTTCTGTGTTGTATCAGTTTTAACCCAAACAAAGGAATTTAGTCCTGTTCTATACACCGCAGAAGCCGGAATCTGAAATCCCAATTCACTTAAAATAGAAATTTCACCAGTAATAACTGAATTAATCTTTAATTCATTACTAAAATTAGACAACTCAATTCTCATTCTACTAAAATATTGATTCTTGTCTTCAAATGTTTTTTCAACTAACAAAACATTACCTGTTAGTGGTTTTGAAGTCAATTCTGATTTTACCAAAACTTTATCATCTATATTTATTTCCGATTGCATTTCACCGGGAATAGACAATATACCCCAGACCATTTTAAGGTCATTTAAATTAAAGAGCGTTTCGTCTTTGTTTATGTACTGCCCCTCACGAATCTGAAGACCAGAATTATCAGATTTATTTGACTTATCATCAACATTTGAACTCATATTACCAATCGGGGACTTTTGTGCGGTCGTCATGCCACCAGTAACTTCTGCAGGAATATTAAAGTTTATAAAACCATCAATTGGACTATAAACTGCTATGGAATGATTGACCACTCTTTCGCGTTCTAAAGAATTAATTTGACTATCCGTAACACCCAATAATTTTAATTTTCGACGGGATTCCTCCAATAGAGTGGAATCCTTCCCGGATTTCAAAAGAAATAAGTGGTCTTCCTGTATAGTATTTAACTCAGGACTATAAATTTCCATTATTTTATCTCCCCTTCGAACGAATTGAAAATTATACCTGACAAACAGTTTTTCAATTCTTCCCCCGAATCTCGCTGAAACACTATGATTCCGTGTCTTGTCAAAATCTATATACCCCTGAACATGAATTGCATTTCCCGAATCCGCCATGTTTAATTTCACAGTTGACTGTCGTGACAATACCTGCTTATTCGGGGAAACAAGCTGCGTCGTAGCTTCAAATTGCATTATTTTTTCCAATTTCATATTACATTTTGGACAAGTTCCAGGACCCGGTTGTTGCACTTCAAGGTGCATAGGACACGAGTATAATGAATCTGATGGACCATGACTCACTTCGTCATGTTTAGTATTTTCAGCATTGTCACAAGCTGAAAATACCAATAATAAGAAAGTTAAAAGCCTACTTAAGTTGTGCTTCATACTCATATTCTGCCTCCAATTTTAAAATACTAAGCAGCTGGTCATACATTTCGATTTGTTTCATCAGCAACATTTCCCAGGCATCCAAAAGCTCAAACAAATCACCTGTGTTCTGATTGTATGCCCGTAAGTTAGCCTGCAAATTATTATCAAAAGCAGGAATTATGTCATTAACGTAATTTTCATATTGCTTATAACTATAATTGAGCATTGACAATTTTTCCGCTACCATTTTATGAGCCATTAATTGCATTTGTTGCTTTTCAAATTCCATCGATTGCACTTTAAATCCAATAGATTTGACTTCTGAGGAATACATCTTTGATGACCAGGGTACAATAGGCAGTGTAATCATACCCATGAGTGACCATTGATTAGGCATTCCAAACATTTCAGCATGCTCTGCTCTGACGCCAAAATCTGGTCTTGTTCCAGTTTTCATAACCTCGGCTTCAAGTTGCATGGAATGAATCAATTTTGACATTGCATCTATATCACTCCGATTTGAAATAAGATTGCTATCATATTCGGATAGCATGTATTTATGTGGTTGAATCAGTGTATCAATATCAAATTTTGTATTGACGTTTCTAACCATCAGTATATTTAATCCTATGCTGCTTTCTGAAATGTTTCCAGCAAACATGATATTCATATTTTTTAGTTCAGCCAGCCGGGCTTTTGCCTTATATATCGTTTGAAGCTGAGATTGGTTATTGCTAAATCTAACTTCAGCTGTACTTATAAGCAATTTAAGTATTTCTTCACTTTCAGAAATGACTCTTTGCTTTTTCTCATTAATATATCTGAAATAATACAATGATTTCGCTTCCTTGTGCAATGTATTAATAGTCCACTGGCTTTTACTGTTCTCCACCTCTGCAAGCGAATTGTAATACTGTTTGTTTGCATTAAGTTTACTTCTATTGGGTATCATTTGCTCAATTAAAAACACAACTCCTGCCTGATTCATAGGGTCATCCTTTTCCTTGATCATTGAAAAGTCATAAGGAAACTGCATTAATCCGGAAGAAAATGTTGGAGGCATCCATGATTTAGAGCCTTCTGCTTTTGCCTGCCACGATTGAGCATTTTGCTGGTTAGTTAAAATTGAAGGGTAATTCAATTCCATATGCTTAAGGATTGCTTCCAGATTAAGAAAAGCTGAATCCTGAGCGGATACATTTAGCTGGTTCACAATTAAAATCAATGATACAATTATGAAATTTCTCATGTTTTAATTTTTTAATTCGAGGAAATCAACTTCCCCGTGCTTCTTGATTTCTCTTTCTTTCGCCATCTGGTAAACAATAGGCAAAACAATCAAAACAAATAATGTTGATGTTATTAGTCCGAAAACAAAGGGGATGGCAATAGGTTTCATAACATCACTACCAATGCCGGTAGCTAAGAGTAACGGTAACAAGCCAATCATATCCGCCATAACAGTCATCAGTTTAGGACGTACGCGCATTACAGCACCAGAAAATACAGCAGATTGGATTTCCTCATTTGAAAGCGCTGAGCTCTTCTTACGTTCAACTGTGTCACGAATTGCCTCATTTAAGTATACAATCATTAATACACCTGTTTCAACAGCAATACCAAACAGCGCTATAAAACCGACAGCTACAGCAACTGAAAAATTCACATCAAAAAAGTACATGGAATATACTCCACCTATCAATGCGAATGGAACACTGGAAAGTACAATAACCATTTCCTTAGCGGAGTGGAAAGTAAAATACAACACAAATGCAATTATCAGGAGTGTAATTGGAATAATAATTTTCAATCGCTTTTCAGCCCGAACCTTGTTTTCATACTGACCACTCCAGTTTATGAAATATCCGTTGGGTAAATTTTTAAATTCCTCATCAATTTTATTTTTAGCTTCTTTAACAACACTTCCCATGTCTCTGCCCCGTACATTAAATAAAACAGTTCCCCTTAACATGGCATTCTCAGAGCTTATCATGGGTGGTCCTTCTGAAATTTCCAATTCAGCTATTGATGATAAAGGGATAACTCCATAGTCACCTGTTTGAATTGGTGTACGCTTTATTACATCCAAATCCCTTCTGAAATCCTGAGCTATACGCATGGAAACATTGAATCGCTGACGACCTTCCACAGTATTGGTTAATGGCATACCGCCCAGGGCCATCTCAATTATCATGTTAATTTCCTCGATTGATAAATTATATCGGGCAATTTCTTCCCGTTTTATTTTAATGTCAAGGTATTTGCCACCCGTCAATTGTTCTGTATACAAATCAGTAAGTCCTTCTATTCCCTGCAAGGATTTCTCAATTCGTCGTGATATACTATAAATGGTGTCAAGCGTTTGTCCGTAAACTTTAATTCCAATATCAGTTCTAACCCCGGTTGAAAGCATATTGATGCGATTAATTATAGGTTGCGTCCAACCATTAGTAACTCCCGGAATTTGCACTTTCTCATTGAGTTCGGAAATCAATTTTTCGGTAGTCATATCCCTACGCCATTGTGATTTTGGCTTGAGCAGAATGATACTTTCAATCATACTCATTGGCGCATTATCGGTTGCTGTATAAGCCCTTCCTGCTTTACCAAGCACATTTTCCACTTCAGGAATGCTTTTGATAATTTTATCCTGAACCTGCAAAATCCGCTTAACCTCATTATTGGATACATCTGGCAATGTGACAGGCATGAACAAAAGAGACCCTTCATCCAACGGTGGCATAAACTCTGAACCTAATTGTATAACAAAAGGAATACTCCCCAATACGATTAGCAAAGCAATTGCAATCACTGTTTTTTTCCAGCGCTGGCATAGTTGCAAAACCGGGGTATATATTTTAATAAAAAAATTGGCTATCGGATTCCGACTTTCAGGTATTAATTTCCCTTTCATCCAGGACCGAAGAAGCATTGGGACTATAAATAAAGCAACAATTACGGAGCCGATCATTGTAAAGGTTTTGGTCCAAACCAAGGGTGAAAACAATTTTTTTTCCTGGCCTTCTAAAAAAAGTATCGGAGCAAAAGATATCAAAGTAACGAGGATTGAAAAAAATACTGCTCTCCCAACAATACGCGAAGAACGTTCAATTATTTTTATTCGCTCTTCTTCACTAATTTCATTGGTATGTCCTGTTCGTTGCTTCTCCATCATTCATCTGTTTTTAAGACGGCATTCACCAACTTCTTATATGCATTTTCGGTCATTACTATCCCTGCATCAATTAAATCTCCAATGGCCAGGGCTATACCCCCAAGCGACATGATGTTCAGTGAAATCCCAAAAAACTTGATAAGCATAAAACCAATTAATACTGATAACGGAATAGTAACAATAGCAACTAAAGCACTTCTAACATGAAACATAAAAAGCAAAACTATCAAAGAAACAATGATGATTTCTTCTATTAAAGCCTCTTTTAATGTTGTGATAGCCGCTTCAATCAAATTACTACGGTCGTATGCAATATTTATTTTGACTCCAGGCGGCAATCCTTTTTCAACCTCACTTAATCTTTCCTTAACGTTATCAATAACTTCTTTTGCATTCTCTCCATAACGGGCAATCACAACTCCACCTACTACTTCTCCTTCGCCATTTTCCTCAACAATTCCTAAACGAATATCACTGCTCATCTGCACTTCCGCTACATCTTTTAATCTCACTGGAATTGACTTGTAAGCACCAACAGCAATTTCTTCTATATCTTTTATATCCTTAATATATCCTAATCCTCTTATCATATATCCCATACGATTCATTTCATATATACTGCCACCTACATCACGGTTGTTTGCTTTCAGAGCATTTGAAACATCCATGGCTGAAACATTGAAATATACAAGCTTGTGAGGATTAATACTTACCTGATATTGTTTCTGAAATCCTCCAAAGGAGGCAACCTCGCTAACACCCTCTACATTTTGCAAAGCAAACTTCACATACCAGTCCTGCACCGCTCTTAGTTCACCTAAATCATATCCATCGCCCTGAACAGTATACCAAAATACATGTCCAACGCCAGTTCCATCAGGGCCTAATGAAGGTGTTACACCCTGGGGTAATGCCTGCTGCGCGAAATTGAGCCGCTCTAAGACCCGTGTTCTTGCCCAGTATATTTCTGCATCCTCATTAAAAATGACAAATATGAAACTCATTCCAAACATGGATGCCGCCCTGATTGACTTAACTTTTGGAATTCCTTGCAAATTTGAAACTAACGGATAAGTTATCTGATCCTCCACAATTTGAGGATTGCGACCCATCCATTCGGTATAGACGATGACCTGGTTTTCGGAAAGGTCAGGAATAGCATCAACAGGGGTGGTCATTACTGACCAAATGCCCCCTGCTACAATCAGTATAATACCAATCCATACAAAGAATCGGTTATGTGTGGACCATGAAATTATTTTTTCTATCATACCATCTTTGATTTAAGAAGTTGTGCATTAATAGCAACAACAATGGTACTTAAACTCATAAGTACAGCACCTAAAGCAGGGCTCAACATAATATTCCATTTATAAAGTACTCCGGCCGCCAGTGGAATTGCAATAATATTATATCCTGCAGCCCACCATAAATTTTGTATCATTTTATTGTAAGTGGCTTTCCCAAATAAAATCAGGTTTGCAATATCCATCGGATTGGAATTAACCAGGATAATGTCAGCCGTTTCCGCCGCTACATCTGTTCCTGAACCCACTGCAATACCTACATCTGCCTGGGCAAGTGCAGGAGCATCATTAACTCCATCACCGGTCATGGCAACAAATTCACCTTTTTGTTGAAGTTCCTTAACTTTCTCCAATTTTTCATGAGGTAAAACATTTGCAATAAATCCGTCCATTTTAAGTTCCTCACTTACCTTTTTCGCCACACGTTCATTATCACCTGTAAGTAGTAAATTCTTAATATCAGATTTTTTAAGCAATTGAATGGCTTCGTAGGAATTTTCTCTAACCTGGTCAAAAAATGTAAAATAACCCTTAACGTCATTATTAACCATAACAAAAACTATAGTGCCATCAATCTTTTCATTTGATTCCGGCATGGTGATGTTCTGTTCTTTTAAATAATTTGGCCCAACCACCTTAATATCTTTTCCCTCAACGACTCCCTCCAATCCTTTTCCAGGCATATAATTAAACTTTTCAGATTTTGGAATTTCAATTTTGAGCTCATTTACTTTTCTTAATATACCCGCAGCGATGTAATGTTCCGAGTGCTTTTCAATACCGGAAGCCAGACGGAGCAATTCATTAGAATCATAGTTCGGGGCAATCACTTTAATTTCCTGCAATTGATGTGTTCCTTTTGTAAGTGTACCGGTTTTATCAAAAATTATAATGGTTATTAACCGAGCATTTTCAAATGCAGTCCTGTTTCGTATCAGCAACCCTTTCTGAGCAGAAATGGATGTTGAAATGGCAACAACTAAAGGTACTGCAAGACCCAGGGCGTGTGGACAAGAAATTACCATAACAGTAACCATTCTTTCTAATGCAAATACAAAAGGAAAGCCTAAAAGAAGCCATACAATTAAAGTTATTAAACCTCCGCCTAAAGCAACAAATGTTAAAATTTTTGCAGCCCGGTCGGCAAAATTTTGAGTTTTAGATTTTACCTTTTGTGCATCTTCAACAAGTTTAACTACTTTATTTAGATAGCTGTCTTTTCCCGTGCTGACCACTTTAATAGTAAGCGACCCGTTGCTATTAATAGCTCCGCCTATTACTTTGCTCTCCTTTTGCTTTTTTACCGGCTTGCTTTCTCCGGTAAGCATACTTTCGTCAACATAACTTTCACCTTCAATTACAATTCCATCTACAGGCACCTTTTCACCAGGTTTTACTAAAATCACATCCCCAATTTTTAAATGACTTACGGGCATATCATGTATATGACCATCTATCATGTGATGTGCAGTTGAGGGCATCATTTTCACCAATAATTCAAGTGAACGGGATGCTCCCATTACAGATTTCATTTCAAAATAATGACCTATCAGCATTATATCAATCAGGGTTGCCATTTCCCAATAAAAATCCATTCCCTGCAAACCAAATGTGATACCAACACTGTATGCCCATGCTACAGTTATGGCGACTCCAATCAAGGTCATCATACCGATAGCCTTATCCCTTACCTCATCATATAAACCTTTTAAAAAGGGATAACCTCCATAAAGGAAAATAAAAGTGGATAGAATCGCCAAAATGTATCTATCACCGGGAAAACTAATTTTGAATCCAATCCATTGCTGTATCATAGGGGATAATGCAAGGACTGGAATAGAAACCAGAGTACAAATAATAAAACGCTTCCAAAAATCAGCTACATTGTGTCCTGCATGTTTATCATGACCATTTTCAGCATGTCTAACATTATCGTGATTATGATGATTGACCGTTTGTTGATGGGTATGTTCCATACATAATTAATTCATTATTGTTCAAATAATTCCTGGCAAATTACGCTGTAACTGCAAACAATAATCGCCATACTGTTTGAAGGTCTGATGATTTCATAGAATGTCCTTTGATCAAACTATTATCAACAGTGGGATCTAAACCGGTTATATCATTTCTCGAGCGATATCCAGTTTAAAAAATTAAAAGCAGGGTGGATCAAATAAGAAAAACCTGGTCCAAAATAAAAATTGGTTCTTTGAATATAAAAGGAGGGGACTTATAATATATTGTAAAATCAGGGCAAAAAACAGCAGTTAAGGGCAATGCATCAAATTTCCGTGTCAGCCCGTATAATAATTTGGATATTAAGTTAGTGATCCCTTTATAATTGGTAGACTTTGAAAATTCATCATTTGCTTTAAACTGAATCGTATTGTCTTTACAGCACCCCGGTTTCATTGATTTCTTCCCGCACTTACAGGAATGGGATTCATCCACAAAAAAATTAACGGATGCAATCATTCCACCACACCAATGAATGCGCACTGCCAAACAAGAGTTGGCAATTAAAAATAACAGAAGCAGAAGAATAGCAGTAACCCTTTTCATAAAAATTTTCAGCAGTGTTGATTCGAAAACACGCTGAATCAATTACGTACTAAAATTAAACAATTTTTTATTCTGAAACACGGTGGTTTAATTTTGGTCATTAAATTGAATGGAAAAAAAAGCTGGAACATTTTAAGGAATTTTCCAAAACCCGGATGTTTCACTTGATAATCAATCATTTACACATAAATAGAAGGACAAAAGTCACAAAATTTGCATTCAAATAATATTGTTTGCTCCTTGCATGCGAAGCGGATTTAACGCACTTCTTCGTGTCCTCCGAAGCTTCTGGTTGGTTATTGTTTTTTAGAAGAGTCCGACTTCTCATAAGCAAGATTGGGTTGGAAACTACGATCCACATCCTACTAACACTTTCTGAAAAATTTTATTCCGTCTTATGATGAAACACCAATTTTTGAAATTCAATGGCATCGTGGGTTATGTTGTTAGTTTTATAATTATCTGTCAAAAATTACTAATCGTATAATTCCGGTTTTCATTATATCTTTAATCAATAATGTATAAACTCCGGAGGATAAATCATAAGGAATTCGAATAGAATGACTGCCTTGTTGGAAATCTTCAATAAGAATCTCGCGACCATCCACAGTGAACAATTGGACCAAATCGGGCATAAAAGACTGTTCCCTTATTACCAATTTCAACATATCACCCGAATAAGCTGGGTTTGGGTAAACTCGGGCGAGTTCTTCATTTTTAACATCTGCTAAACCAGTGCCAAGTGCTCCAGAAAGGCTGGAAATTGTCCACCAAATTGATGAAGCAAATACAGAATCAGAAATCGTTATATGCACACTGCCTCCAGCTCCAGGATAAAAAACTTGCATTGGCAAGTGTGGATTCTCCCATATATTGGATGCATTGAGCCACCTTTGTGCTCCCATTACTGAATTACCATTTGCTGCTTGTTCTGCACTTGAATATCGAAATGTAACCTCAGCAACCGGGTTTGTTCCCATAGAATTATCAAGCAGATAAAAGCGGTCCACCGCGGTATTGCCTGATGAATCAATTAATCCATTAAAGTAACTGTACACATTAGTAACTTCAGGTAAAGGCAGGTTGGTATTGTTGGGATAAGTACCGTATGTTCCTACAATAACATCGTGAAATCCGGAAATGATTTCATAATCCAGGAAAATGGGAATTCCGAAAGAATTAATAAATGGAATTACACGCAGCCCGGGAGAGTTTCCCATTTTCCAATTGAGTCTTCCGAAAGGATGAACATTAGCTGACAGTAGATCGTTTTCACATTGTATAAAACCATTGATTCGATTGATCGCTAAAGGATTTGGGTTGAGCAATGTCATCATTCCAAGATTTAGCTTAAGTCGACCATTTATCAAAGAAAGAGTGTCGATAACAGTAAAATCGGCGAGGCGCAACACATGCGATGCATTGGATATTTCCAGATCAAAAAATGTTGACATAGACTGCCCCCCTATTTGTTGGTCACTGATTGTGCCATCAAATGTCACACGACTTTCACCTGCATCAAAAAATCCGTTATTTTCCCAGTGTCCACGAACAAAAATTGGATACTTTATTGAATTATTGCTGACAACAATTGCAGATGTCACACTTTCAATTATTAATGAATCATTAACTGTAAGAGAACTTTGGTTTGCTGCCTGGATAAAAAGGGTATCGCCTGTTTCAATACGTAAATTGTTAGTGATTGGAGAATACGCGCAAACTGATCCACCTATTCCGCAGTAAACTGATCCACCCATTCCGCGGCAAAGTGACCCCCCTAAATTAAAGAACTGCTCTGCTGTTTTGCAGACCATAAATCCATGCGTTTTGAGTATGCTTTGCATACCCGAAATATACAAGGGATTTATGGCAAATCAAAACATCGACATGAGCAAACTCCGACAAATAATCAAATTTTACACCCATCACCAGGGAACACGTACAATACGTGATTTAACAGGTGTTTCCCGCAATGTTGTTAAGAAATACATTGCACTTTTTAAAGCATTACAAATTCCTTGGGACGAACTTTCTAAGTTCAATGATAAGGAATTAGAGGCCTTGTTTATTGAGGTAGCGGTTATGCCGGATCCACCGGCAAGACAAAAGGAACTTTACGCCTATTTTCCTACTGCAGAAAAGAAGCTTAAGCAACCGGGAATGACTCTGAAGTTGCTCTGGCAGGAATATGCTGCTACGCACATTGATGGTTTTCAAAGCACC
>JBBQQQ010000032.1:0-38337 GCA_038215705.1 Bacteroidia bacterium | reverse complement strand
TCACAACCAATATTTAAATTGGTACATCCAGGAAGTATTTATACTTTGGTGATTTATAAACAAGAAGAGCCGTATGAAGGGAGACTTTCACGTACGGTTCTGTGGGAACGTAGGGGTGAAATTCCCCTGCGTGACCCGATTACATTTGGTCTTGGGTTTGGTTATGCAGGGTTCAGATTAGATTTCTCAAATCTTTTAACAAGGCAACAACGTAACCCCCTTGAAAATACTGTTTCCGTCAGTTTGGGCGCACGATTCAATCTGGACAAAGAAAATTTTTTCAGATTTATTGAAGAGTAGTAGAAAAGGATTTTTTCTGTTTACAACGAATAACAGCCTGGTGGTGATTTGCATTTGAATAGGTTTTTGAAAATTTACTTGTACCCGATTTTTTTTCGGTTTTGCTGATTGCTAATTTGTTGTTCTTTTTTGAGTAGATAATTGATAGCCTCAGCAACATCCTTAAATTGACGGTCGAATTTGGATTCCAGTTCTTTCAGTTTTGCCGTCAGTTCTTTGTGACTAAGGGCAAATTGCCTTAACAATACGAAAGTCCGGATGATAGAAATGTTTACATCGATTGACAGGTCAGAATTGAGCACACTGCTTAACATGGCTATACCTTGTTCGGTAAAAGCATAAGGATTATAGCGGATTCCGCCATGTTTATTACTTGAGGTTTCAGTTTGAAACCTCAAGTTTTGAAATTCCTCTTTACTTAATTGAAACATAAAGTCCTCAGGGAACCGCTTAAGATTGCGTTTTACAGCCAGATTCAGACTCTTGGTAGGTACTTGATATAATTTAGCCAGGTCAAAATCAAGCATAACTCGTATACCCCTGATTTCAGAATTTTTGATTGGATGGTGATGATTTGCATTTGAAAAGGTTTTTGAAAAAAATTTACTTGTACCCTATTTTTTTCCGGTTTTGCTGGGTTGATTGATGCTGATCTTTTTGAAGCAGATAGTTAATGGCTTCTGCTATATCTTTGAATTTTCTCTTGAACATAATTTCTAATGTTTCAATTTTGCTTGAAAGTTCATTATAATTTTGGGTTACTTGTCTTATGGCAATAAATATTCTGATTATTGCTACACTGGTTTGTCTGGCCTTAGTACTATGCAATACGTTGGCTAGCATTGCAACACCATGTTCGGTGAATGCAAAGGGAAGTGCTGATTTTGGACGTTTCGATGGCAATGTCATCACAAACTGTGATGACATTAATTTCCATTCGTCAGCCGTTAATTTGAACATGAAATCTTGTGGAAAAAGATCGGTATTCCGCTTAACAGCCTGATTAAGCGTTCTGGTTTCAACCTCATAAATTTTAGCAAGGTCGAAATCAAGCATAACTCGTATACCCCTTATTTCATGAATTTTGGATTGGATGGTGGTGATTTGCATGTGAAAAGGTTTTTGAAAAAGTGAACGAAACGTTTCGGAACTTTAAGTAAAAATAAAAAAATAATAGAAAAGATTTTTGGGAGAGTTACTTTCCAATACAAAACCGCATAAAAATATTCTCCAGTAAATCATCTGTTGTAATTTCCCCCGTGATTTCGCCCAGGTGCATGAGTGCGGATCGTATTTCAATGGCGACCAGATCGGTTGGGAGGGAGGAGGTTAATCCTTGACGGGCTGCTGATAAGGCTTCCGATGTTTTGTCCAGCATGGATTTGTGACGGGCATTGGTTATAATAATATCGTTATTGCCTCCATGACTTTCTGTTATAACTGATGTGATGCGTTCAAACATTTGGTTTATACCGGTGTGATTTTTTGCGGAGATGAAAATGGTATCAGGAACTGACGCGAAAAGACCGGTAAGATAATCAAGGTTGTAACGATCCGATTTGTTGGCTACCGGTATGAGTATATATTTTTCCCCCTGTTTACTTTTGATGATTGCATTGAGAGTTTCATTTAGCTTATCAGGATCTGTTTCACCGGGATCAAATAAATAAATAATTACACTCGCTTCTTTAATTTTATCCATCGAGCGGCTTACACCAATTAATTCAATGGTATCTGTGGTTTCCCTTATCCCGGCAGTATCAATAAACCGGAACTTCATCCCCGAAAGGGAAATTTCCTCTTCAATAGTATCGCGTGTTGTACCTGCGATATCACTTACGATGGCACGTTCCTCGTTTAATATCAAATTCAGCAAAGTAGATTTACCCACATTCGGTTTTCCGGCAATCACAACCGGGATTCCGTTTTTTATCACATTACCCGCTTCGAATGAGTGTGATAATTTCCGGGTCTGTACAAGTGTTTCATCAATCAGTTTCAGTAACTGCTCCCGGTTGGCAAACTCAACATCATCTTCAGCAAAATCGAGTTCGAGTTCCAGTAGCGATGCAAAATGAATCAGCCGATCACGAAGCACCTGAATTTCTTTCGAAAATCCACCCCGCATTTGTTTCAGTGCAACCCGGTGTGCGGCATTGGAATCAGCAGCAATAAGATCACCCACCGCTTCAGCCTGCATGAGATCCATCTTCCGGTTCAGGAACGCCCGGAGGGTAAATTCACCGGGTTGTGCTAAACGGGCACCCTGAGAAATTAAAAGGTTCAGAATTTCTTTTTGGATGAATGGCGAACCATGACATGAAATTTCAATGCTGTCCTCCCCGGTGAATGAAGCAGGATTTTTAAACACGGTAACCAATACCTCATCCAGGACACTGCCATTTTTCATAATGGCTCCAAAAATTGCAGTGTGAGAAGGCATATTTGCCAGTTTCACGTTTTTGTTGCGGAAAACCTTGTCAGCAATGGCCATTGCCTCCGGACCTGATATCCGCAGAACCGCAATAGCCCCCGTTCCGGGTGGAGTTGCAATTGCGGCGATGGTATCGGAAAGGGTGTTCGGGGTATACATCTTCTGCAAAGTTAGTGTTTGTTTATTGGTTGATTTTGAGATTTCATTGGTAGTGATGCTAAATTGAAACATTGATTTAACTATAAGATTTCCTTCCTTTTTCCGCACAAAATTCTACCTTTGCCCCCTCAAACCTGTCTTACAGGCCAGGTCAGCAACTATTTATTATTTATCATCTATCATCTCCATGAGCGTCCTCGTCAATAAAAATTCAAAAATTGTAGTACAGGGTTTTACAGGTAATGAAGGCACCTTTCATGCCACCCAAATGATTGAATACGGGACGAATGTGATAGGAGGGGTGACCCCGGGAAAAGGTGGAACAACTCACCTCGATAAGCCGGTTTTTAACACGGTTGCCGAAGCGGTTCAAAAGGCAGGGGCTAACGTTTCAATCATTTTTGTTCCTCCCGCCTTTGCGGCTGATGCGATTATGGAAGCTGCCGAGGCAGGTATCGAACTGATTGTTTGTATTACCGAAGGAATTCCTACCCGCGATATGATCACCGTAAAAGAATACCTGAAAGATCGCAAAACCCGCCTGATCGGTCCTAACTGCCCCGGCGTGATCACCCCCGGTGAAGCTAAGGTGGGAATTATGCCAGGGTTTGTTTTTAAGAAAGGAAATATCGGAATAGTTTCTAAATCGGGAACCTTAACCTATGAAGCTGCCGACCAGGTGGTCAAGGCAGGACTGGGAATATCAACTGCTATTGGAATTGGTGGAGACCCCATTATCGGCACCACAACACTTGAAGCAATCCAGCTTTTTATGGATGATCCGGAAACGGAAGGTATTGTTATGATTGGTGAAATTGGAGGAAGCCTTGAAGCAGAGGCGGCCCGCTGGATTAAAGATAATAACCGGAAGCCTGTTGTTGGTTTTATCGCCGGTCAGACCGCACCCGCCGGAAGACGTATGGGACATGCAGGTGCTATTATCGGCGGAGCTGAGGATACTGCGGCTGCCAAAATGAAAATTATGGCTGAATGCGGAATTACAGTTGTTGATTCGCCCGCTGTTATCGGACAAACTATGGCGAAAGTATTAGGCAAGGTTACTGCTTAATTTCACTTTCGTGGATGCCTTTTATGGTTTCCCGGCTACCTGGAATAATTTGCTTTTTCCATCCATTGTATGAATCAAATAATTTCCGGCCGGTAGTCCTAAAGTTGATAGCGCATTATTACTTTCTGTAATAAATTTCTTACTGTATACTTTCCCAATAATGTCAGTAATGATAACCGCACCTGTTATATTTCTCACATAAACCGGTGCTCCCGATATAACAGGGTTGGGATATACGAAAATTTTATTTTTCGGGTCTTCCGCGTTTTCCAATGCTGTCGCTGATTGATCTACTTCGTAACAACCCTGATCGGGCATGGTGGCTGCGGGAAGCGGGCGAATAGTACCATCACGATCGACAGAAGGTGCTCCATTAGCTGTGGCTGCCCCAGCACACAGGCTTGATGGAAGAAGATGGTAGTCGGAATTCCCAACAAACCCCGGCGATACATTTTGATTTCCTAAACCTGTATAACCGCCTCGCACATTTGAAAAAAGAATATCCAGTGTTCCGTTCAGACTTTGCATTCCTTCCGATCCGGGATTAGGATTATAAAAAATCGAATTTATAGCAATTACAGTTGCATCCCTGACATAAATACCGGATCCATTTATCATTCCGTTTGCTGTGCGGTAATTTTCAGCAACCGTAACATTCACCAGGTTAATTATTGCTGCATTTCCATCGCAAAAAATTCCACCCCCGTAATTGAAATTACCACCACTGCCGGAAATATTATCAGCGACCAGAACATTGGTGAGCGTTGCAGTGACATTTCCGAGATAAATTCCATTGCCATAATACCACGAAGCATTGTCGCCCGAGAAATTTCCCGATACCGTGGTTCGTTCTACTGTTACAATTGCATTGGCCCGGGCAAAAAAACCCACACCGTAACACCAGCTATCAGAATTGGCCCGGTTATTAAAAATGTTAACATTACTGATAAACGGGTTGCCACCGGAAATATAAATTCCTGCTCCGTAACACCAGCTGGCCGAGTCGATCACATTATCGCTGATGGTGCAGTTGATTATTTTTGTTGATGAATTGTCAAGATGAATTCCTGCACCATATCCATGACCACCGGGAAGGTAGACATGATTGCCTGTAACTTTGCAATTCTCCAGTTTCACCGAGGCATTGATAATATAAATCCCGGCACCATAACCCTGTCCGGAATAAAGGTAACCATCCGTGAAAGTGAATCCGGAAATATGAGTGTTAGTATCAGCTATTGCGCTACTTATTGACAGTACTCTGCCCGTTTGACCGCCGGAAATAGTGGTAGAATCAGCACCTGCGCTACTCAGCAACTTTATTCCCGCCGTCGCAGGCCACGATAAATTTTCATTGAAAGTTCCCGATTGAACTAACACAGTATCGAATCCCTGGCAGGAATTTAAAGCAGCCTGGATAGTAAGGTAGGCTCCGGGCACGTGCCGGATGGTGGCATCTACCTGAAATGTAATTAAGAATAATAGGAGGGCAGGGATTTTTTTCACGGGAATACTCTTTCAAACGAAATTAAAAAAAAAGCTGCAACCCGGGAAATTAATCCGAATTGCAGCTGTTTTACCCGTTTTGGTGAAAAAATACCCCTATTTTGTTACTTTTTTAACTTGTTCGAATTCGGTTGTAAGCTGTGTAAAACGCTTATCCAGGTCACCGCGGTCAGTCTCCGACAAGGGAGCACCGGCTTTTCTCAAATCCCTTAATTTAGATTTAAGGCTGTTACGGCTGTTTTCAAATTTCCCAACCTGCATTTTTATTTCCATCGATTCCATTTTTTTAGGATCGAGCTGTTTTTTGAAATCCGCAAATTGTTTTTCCACCAACGTCAACTTTTGCTCATATTCCGCTAAAAGATCATTCTGGAGGAGTGTTTTATCTAAAGGGGTGCCGGTAACATTCATTATTCCTATAACCATTAAAGGCATAAGAATCAATAGCCTGAGTTTTGTTAACATGGTAAATGGATTTTAATATTGTTTAAATCTGGTATGATTAAGGCGACAAACAATGTGCCACATAGTGCTGAAAAAAATAATAAACAACCAAGGAAACGTAGTTACAAAGTTGAGCGAAGTATCCTTAGTCGTCCTTTGAAATTTTGTTTTCTTTGTTGACAAATTTTTTTTTTGGTGCTTTCCTCCTTTACTTCCTAATCACTACACTTCAGGGCAAGCTTTTCCCTGACTTTTTTGTTTTTTGCCTCACCCGACCTCTCCAAAGGAGAGGAGGACATTTTCTTTAATTTATTGTTAATGACCATTTCAATGACTTTTTTCTGACCCATTCTCTTACTTTCCTTCTTGATTTTTTTTCTTTTTCATTGTCTTAATGTCCAATGACCAATGACCTTTTTTTCTGACCTTTTTCCTGACTTTTCTCTGACCCCTTCCCTGACTTTTCTTCCTGATTTTTTCACTTTATCAATGATCTTGATGTCTAATGTCTAATGACCAATGACTTTTTCCCTGACATTTTTCTGACCCCTTCCTTGACTTTTTCCTGACTTTTCCCAAACCTTTTAAATTAACTTTGTGGCATTAAAATTGGGTTCTAAAAAGGTAGTCTGAAATATTAAACTGTACAAACTGTTGATTATCATTATATTGACACCAAACAAGAGTTGTCATGAATAATGGTCCGGATTCTTTCATGTTATTTTTTTAAATTAATATTTATCAATAGTGTCGGCAGCATCCAAAGTAGGTAAAAAGGTTCTTAAAATAGCTGCATGGGTTCTGGGTATCATAGTCATGATTTTTCTTGTCCTGATTTTGTGTATCAGGATACCGGCGGTACAGAATTATATTGTTAAACAGGTTACGGCTTTTGTAGCCGGAAAAACCCATACTACTGTTACCATTGGCTCAATTTATATTGGATTTCCTTCAACGGTAATTATAAATGAAATTTTCCTGGATGATCTGAATCAGGATACGCTTCTTTATGCGCATGAGGTTAGGGCAGGACTGGGAATTTACGGACTGATTAAAGGCAATATTTCTCTGGGTGATGTAAGTCTGGAGAAAGTTATTGCCAATATCAGCAGGAACAATACGGATTCCACTTTCAATTTTAATTTTCTGATAGAGGCTTTGGCAGGAAAGAAACCGAAAGCAGCGAATGCTGATACAGTTTCAAAGCCGGTAAATTTATCAGTTGATGATGTTTCATTAAAGGAAATTACATTTCGCTTTCGCGATGAAATTACAGGTATTGATTTAAAAACTTATTTAGGTGATGTTACGATTCCGATTAACACACTTAGTATCGACAGCCTGATTTTTGAAGTGGGCGATATTGAAATTCATAATTCAAACATCGACCTTGTCATGTTTAAAACCACGCCTCCGGATACCTCCACAACTATTGGTGCTATGCCACGTTTTTCTGCGGATGCGTTAAAAGTAACCGGTCTCGCTTTTCATATGTCCAATACTGTTGATTCAATGGATATGTATGTAAAATCGGGTGATTTTAATGTTACAAAACCTGAGTTTAGTCTGAAATCTAATACCATTGTTGCCGGTAATGTAATACTTGCAAAGGCTTCCTGCATGATCTTTAACAGGAAAATACTAACTGACGAAGCGGGTGGCGAAAAAGATTCCGTTGTGTTTGGTGATGCATTGTTTGAACTCCCTTTTGCCGTGGACGTGAAAAATATGGATGTATCGGAATCAGTATTTGCCATGAAAAACTTAGCATCGAAGCCACTCGAAGGATTTGATCCACAAAATATGGTTTTAGCTATTCACCATTTCCGGTCGACCGATATATACCATAATAATGGAACTGCAAGCGTTAAAATGCTCCAGGCTTCTGTCAGTGATCGTTCCGGACTCACGGTTAAAAATTTGAAAGGTGATTTTAAAACAGATCTTAAATCTATAACGGTTACTAATTTATCATTGGTTACGGGTAACAGTGAGATCAACGGAGATATTCATGCCGGTTATGAAGGAATGAAAAATCTCATGAGCCATCCCGCGGAAGCGAAATTGCGCGTGAACCTGAAAAATACGGTTGTGAGTGTAAAGGATCTTATATTGTTTAATGAAACGTTAGCTGAACAGGAAATTATAAATAAAAACCGTGACCGGAAATTTTTGATTACCATGGCTGCATCAGGTACGTTAGGAAATGTCAGCATCAAACAACTTGCACTACGTACAGCTCACGCAACAGCTATTCAAATCAATGGAACAATAAAAGGCCTTCCTGACCCCGATAAAATGTTTCTCAACCTGAATGTAAACCGTATCACTACAACGGCACAGGATATCGGAGACTTTGTTACCATCCCGGAAACGGTAAACCTGCCCGAGCATTTGCTGGTTACAGGAAAGGTTAAAGGATCACTCAGTACTTTCAATTTTGATGTAGCTGCAGCTACTAATCGTGGGAATGTAACAGCTTCGGGAAATTTAACCGATCTCAATGCTAACCATCCCGGTTATGATATAAAAGTCAGGCTGAGTAATATGGATGTAGCGTATGTGCTCAAGAATGAAATGTACGGCCCTGCTGATTTAAATGCTTCCATTAATGGAAATGGTTTTCAGCCCGAAACCATGAACACTAAGTTTGATCTGAAATCAGAAAGGATTACATTGAAAGGTTATGAATACAATAATATTTCTTTTACTGGTACTGTCATTAATGGAGAACTCGCAACGAAGGGTGCTATTGCGGATGAAAACCTGGACCTTACACTGACTGCGTCGGTCGGATTGTTGAAGGAAAAGGAATTTTATAAAGCGGAAATAAACCTGAAAGGCATCGATTTGGAAGCACTCAAATTTTCTGATCATGAATTGCGCGCGAATGGTACCGGTATTATTAATGTGCAAGGTAATGCACTTAACAACCTTAGCGGGAATGTTTCCATTAAGGATGTTTTGATTGTGAAGAAAGGTAAAAATTATCCTATAGAAACGCTGGCTGTTATTAACATTAATGAAAATAAAAAGAAAAATGTTGCAATTGAAAGTTCATTGCTTACTGCCCGATTTGATGGTTCAATTTCAATTGACGAAACTGCACGGCAACTGGGAGTCTTTTTCAAAAGATATTTTACTTCCGATACCATTCCTTTAACGCCCGATCTGAAAGAACAATATTTTTCGTTTAATGTAGTGATTAAAAATGCACCGGTTATTTCTGAAGTTTTTGTTCCAGGTCTGGAATCCTTTATTCCAGGACCCATCAGTGGGAGTTTTGTTGGAGCTGAATCAAAATTGAATGTGGATATTCAATTGCCCCAGGTAATTTACAGCGGAATAAGGATCGACAGCCTGAGTGTGAAAGTGGATTCTGATGTTGACAAAATGAATTTTTATGTCAGCCTTAACAGGTTATCGATGGGTGATGTTGAACTGGCACGAACAGACTTCATGGCAACGGCAGCAGATAATAAAATTCATGCAGGAATCATTATAGCTAATGAGGACAGGGTGAAATTGAAGATGAAAGCGTTGATTGCTTTAGGAGGTAAACCTGATTACTATAAAATATCTGTTCTTGAACAGGGAATTATTCTAGGTAATGTGAAGTGGGTGGTGCCTGCTGATAATTATATTGAAGTTGGAGGACCGTTTCCTCAATTTCATAATTTTTCGCTAACAAACAAACAGCAATCCGTGTTTATTGACAAACCTGCTTCAAACGGCGGAGAAGGAATAGGATTTAACTTTAATGATTTTAAAATTGGAATTCTTTCATCCATCATTGAAAGGGATACTTCTTTTCTCGACGGGATTCTTAACGGCCAGCTTGATCTTATCAAAGAGAAAGAGGGAAGTGGAATCGTTGCGGATATTAAACTGGATAAATTCACGTTCAGGGGCACAACAGTCGGAGATCTTGCTTTGAGTGCAACATCTGAAGGCCGCTCCAAATACAATGTTAACCTTAGATTGACCGGTAATGGGAATGACCTGGTGGCTAAAGGTTCCTATGATGCTGATACTATCGGTGGAAGGGTAAACGCAGATGTGGATATCAATAAACTTCTTTTGAAAAGTATTGAACCTTTTACTAACGGTCAGATCACACGATCGAAAGGTTATCTGGAGGGAAGTTTTTCTGTGAGCGGCCCGGTTACACTTCCTGCAATTGATGGAACATTAAATTTTGAAGATGCCGGGGTCAATGTTACTTACCTGAATAATTACCTGAATCTTAAGAATGAAGCAATACGAATTGACGAGGAAGGAATTTACCTCGATGCATTTACTATTACTGACACTTTAAATCATACTGCAGTGCTGGATGGGAAAATCACTATTGAAGATTTAACCAATCCTGAATTTTTTGTTGATCTGAAAACAGATAAGTTTTTGGCAATGAATACACTTCAGAAAAATAATAATCTTTTTTTTGGAACACTTATCATCAGCAGCAATATTAAAATCCGTGGCGATATGAATCTGCCTGTCATAACCTCTAACGTAAAATTACTCGAAGGAAGTTCCTTTACGTTTGTTGTTCCGGAGAATACATTACTAACTGAAAGGGGTGAAGAAGATGTTACGTTTACTGACCCTTACAACCGCGTTAATCCGATTATGAAAAGAGAGTCGGAGCAGGATACTTTTAAAGCTGAAATAAAAGGGTTTGATATTACTTCAAATGTTGAGATAACTAAGGAAACTACATTACGGATCCTTGTCGACCAGGAATCAGGTGACTCACTTGTGATCAAAGGGGATGCTACCATGAGTTTTTCTATTGATCCCAGCGGCAAGACGAGCCTCACGGGCGGATTTGAAATTAATGAAGGAAGCTATCGTGTGTCGCTTCAAAACCTGGTGAAGCGTAATTTTGAAATAACCAAAGGTAGCAGTATTAACTGGCGAGGTGATATCCTGGATGCTGAAATAAATATTGATGCCGTTAACACCGTGAATGCAGTTCCGCTCGAACTTGTGGCCGACCAGGTTGCCGGATTAACCGAACAGGAGATTAACAAATACCGGCAACGGCTCCCCTTCCAGGTGATATTGCACATGAGAGGTGAACTGATGCGGCCTGAAATAAATTTTGAAATATCATTACGACCGGAAGATCAGGGTGTGCTTAACGGTACGGTATATGCGAAGTTAACGTTACTGAACCAGGATCCATCCGAGCTGAATAAACAGGTGTTTGCTTTGCTGGTGCTGAATCGCTTCATCCAGGAAAATCCATTTAATAATGAATCAGGCGGAGGGCTTGCGTATGTTGCCAGGAACTCGGTAAGTAAATTTCTCAGCCAGCAGTTGAATATTTTTGCGGAACAGTTTATTAAAGGTGTGGAACTTAACTTTGATGTACAGTCATACGAGGAATACACAACCGGCTCCGTCGAGGGTCGAACCGAAGTGAATATTGGTGCAAGCAAACGATTTTTCGACAACAGGCTTATTGTGCAGATATCAGGTAACGTGGATGTTGAAGGCGAACGAACCAAGCAAAATGATGTTAGTAATCTTGCAGGTGATATCGTGCTTGAATACCTGTTAACGGAAGATGGTCGGTACCGGCTGAGGGTTTTCAGGAAGGATCAGTATGCAGGAGTACTTGATGGTGAAGTTAAGGAAGCTGGTATAGGATTGTTGTATACCCGTGATTTTGATAAGTGGGATGATTTATTTTCAAAACCTGAGGAAGAAAAACCTATTAACCCCTGATGAATACGATGTTCAATATCGCTTTTAAACAAATGGCTGTCTGGATGGTAGTCGTGCTGATGCTATCCTCATGCGGCAATACGAAATATCTGAAAGATGGAGAATTGCTTTACACCGGAGCCAAGGTAGTTGTGGAAGAAGGTAAGAAAGTTAAAGGCAGAAAATCTATTTCGAAAAAAGCCGAAGCCGTTATACAGCCTGAACCCAATAAAAAATTCCTCGGATTAAAAATTGGATTGTGGTTTTATAATATCGCCGGTGAGCCAAAGAAAAAAGGTTTCCGTTCGTTTGTTAAAAATAAACTCGGACAGCCGCCTGTGTTGTTTCAACATGTTGATCCCAATAAAGTGCGGGATCATATTGATGTTACACTGTTCAATAACGGGTACTTCAGATCGTATTCCAATTTTGAATTAAAAAATAAAGGCAGGAAAGTCAGTATCGAATACCAGTTGTTCCTTACGGAGCCCTACAGCATCGATTCTGTTTTATTCAAATCAGGAGAATTTGAAATCCTTGCTGCCATTGAGGAAGCAATGAAAGTTACAACTTTGAAGAGAGGTGATGTTTACAGTCTTGAAGCTATAAAAACCGAAAAAACGAGGATCGATAACTTTTTAAAAACACGAGGTTTCTTTTATTTTCAGCCCGACTACCTCATATTTGAAGCAGATACTACAGGTGGTGACAGGAAAATGAACCTGAAACTTACCATCAAGGAGCTTACTCCCTATGAAGCATTACTGATATACAGGATCAACGATGTTTACATCAATACGGATTTTACAGTAGGTGATGATTCAGTTTCGTATTCCCTGGACACGATCGCCGGCAGACCCTTTTATTATTATTCATCAAATAATCATTTCAGGAAACGGACAATAGTTCGTTCGGTTTTCCTCGACAAAGGAGAAATTTATTCCCGTAAGGATCATAATGCAACGCTTGGTCAGCTGATGGGAATGGGAACATTTAAGTTTGTAAATGTTCGGTTTGCAGAAGAAGATTCTATGAATATTGGATTTCTTACTTCTTATGTTAATCTCACACCGCTACTTCGGCGAAGCGTACAACTGGAAGTGGAATTGAAATCGAAATCGAATAATTATATCGGTCCAGGGTTCCGCGTTTCTTACCGGAACAGAAATACATTTAAAGGAGCTGAATTATTTGTCCTTAACCTGCACACATCGTTTGAAACGCAATTAGGAAAAAATTCAAAAGGATTTAATTCCTTTGAAATTGGCCCGGATGTGGAATTGTATTTTCCGAGATTTATTACCCCGTTTAATATTAAAAACCCCTCGGGATATTATGTACCTAAAACAAAAATTACAGCAGGTTATAATTACCTGACACGGGCTGATTTTTTTAATCTCACTTCCTTCACTTTTACGTATGGGTATAAATGGAAGGAAACACAGCTGAAAGATCATGAATTGAACCCTGTAGTTTTAAATTATGTGAGAGTATCAAACACAAGCGCTGAATTCGAACAATTGCTGGAAAATAATCTATTGCTTCAAAAAAGTTTTGAAGAGCAGTTCATAGCAGGAATGAATTATATGTTTTCGTATAATGAACAACTGGTACCCAACAAAACAAACCAGTTTTTTTTCCAGGGTAAGATGGAGTTATCGGGAAATACAGTATCATTATTTAACCAGGTATTACAAAGTGAGAAACCAAATCCCGATGAGCCGTATGAACTGGCAGGAGAGGTGTATGCCCAGTATGCACGTTTTGAGACCGATTTCAGGAATTATTATAACCTCACTAAAACATCACAACTTATTGCACGCATTTATGGTGGATTAGGAATCGCCTATGGAAACTCCAGCACATTACCCTTCATAAGCCAGTTTTTTAGCGGAGGATCCTCCAGTGTGAGAGCGTTTAGGGTAAGGTCGTTAGGACCGGGTACGTACCGCAACGAAGACATCCAGACTTCTTTCTATGACCAGGGTGGAGATATAAAACTCGAAGGCAATATTGAATACCGTTATAAAATTTCAGGTATGTTCAGGGGAGCTTTTTTTGTGGATGCAGGTAATATCTGGTTGTTGAAAGATAATCCCTCCACACCGGGTGGGAAATTCTCAGCTAATTTTTTAAATGAACTTGGAATTGGAGGAGGAGTAGGGCTGCGACTGGATGCAAACTTTTTTGTGCTCCGGCTCGACCTTGCCATGCCATTCAAAAAACCCTGGCAGCAAAATGATGGCACTGATGTGCAACCGGGAGATGGTTCGTGGAGAAGAGATAACCTGCTTCTCAATATCGCAATCGGTTACCCGTTCTGATAAAAAAAAGCCCTCCGTTTCGGGAGGGCTTTTTAATAAGTATTAGAGTGATTAATTAATTACCACCGAATTTGTAGGATATTCCTATATGTAATCCTCCGAAAGCACGGGAGGTTTTCTCATAATGAAAATCACCATCATCATCGATATGGGCAAACTGAACGGTGCTGGAATTAGTGTTAAGTAAAAGATCCAATCCATTATCATATTCTTCAGTGACATCAGAAATACCGTAACCAAGTCTCAATCCTGTAGTGATGTAAATTTTTTCAGTAACATCTATGTCAACACCAAACCCTAGGATTACAGCGATGTTAGTAGAGTTAAATCCGCTTTTTACATTGATATCATCATAATCAGGACCAAAAACATTTGAGTTACTGCTTTCAAAGCTTTCTTTTGCAGTTCCTAAAATTCCAATTTGCGGACCCAATTCAAAATAAGTACCTCCTGATGAAGTCAAACGGAATAAAATAGGAATATCCAGATATCTTAATTTTGTAGTTAAATCGTAATCTGCAGGCCCTTGTTCTCCGGTGTATTTTTGATTGTGAGTAGAAAGGAAGTTGAATCCAACTGAAATACCAACCTTGTCATTAAAGGAATAGATGGCATCAATTCCAAATCTCCCACCGAATGAAGTTGCAATATCGAGGCCATCGTTGGCATCAAATACGTTTTTGTTCATTAGCCAGGTCGAGTTCACACCACCACTCACACCTAATCTGAAACTCTGTGCCTGTGTTGATAGGGCCGCTACAACTATAGCAATAGTCAATAATGCTTTTTTCATATTGGTTCTTTTTAGTTTGTTATATTTGGTCGCAAAAATAGAATATAAATCCATATTTTAAGCTACATCTGCAAAAAGGTGTTTATTTATTTGTAAATCAGGTACTTTATGAAATTACTGGACAAGAAAACCACGCTTATTACAGGGGCTTCACGGGGTATTGGGCGTGGAATAGCAATTGCTTTGGCGCAACACGGCTCCGATGTGGCGTTTACTTTCCTCTCATCTCCCGATAAGGCAGCCGAATTGGAAAAGGAACTTGCTGCTTTTGGTATAAAGGCAAAAGGCTACCGTTCCGATGCCGCAGATTTTAAATCGGCCGAGGATTTAATTGCACAGGTGCTGGCTGATTTCGGACGGATTGATGTTGTCGTCAATAATGCCGGCATCACACGCGATAATCTTTTAATGCGCATGTCGGAAGAACATTTTGATGAAGTGATCCGCACGAATCTGAAGTCAGTGTTTAATATTACTAAGGCCGTTCAGAAAACGATGTTAAAAGAACGTAAAGGTTCTATTATTAATATATCATCTGTAGTAGGAGTGAAGGGCAATGCCGGCCAGGCGAATTATGCTGCCTCTAAAGCGGGTATCATCGGATTTACAAAATCTATTGCCCTGGAATTGGGCTCCCGTAATATTCGCTGTAATGCAATTGCACCCGGGTTTATTGAAACTGAAATGACCGGAGTGCTGAATCCCGAAGTGGTTAAACAATGGAGAGAATCAATTCCTTTGAAAAGAGGAGGAACCCCCGAAGACGTTGCCAACCTGGTAGTATTTCTCGCTTCCGATATGTCGGGTTATATTACCGGCCAGGTGGTGAATGTTGATGGTGGCATGCTTACATAGAATTTAATTGTAGAAAGTTCATCACATCATCTGGCTATTTATATACCTAAAGCTATTATCTAATTTTGAAATCTAACTAATTTTCCCGAAACCACTATGCGTATACTCACACCCATCATCCTGCTTTGTCTGCTTACCGCGACAGTTACGGCTAAGGATATTTTACCCTATCCCATTCAGCAAAAGGATATGCCCAATGGTCTGAAAGTGGTAACCATTCCTTACGACAGCCCCGGGCTTGCGGCATTTTATATTGTTGTACGCGTAGGTTCCCGCGACGAGATTGAAAAAGGGAAAACCGGTTTTGCCCATTTCTTTGAACACATGATGTTTCGTGGTACTGATAAATATTCCAAGGAACAGTATTCTGATGTGATGAAATCTATCGGCGCCTCAGCCAATGCCAATACTTCACTCGACCGAACCGTTTATCACATGACAGGAAATGCATCAAAGCTGGAAACGATGTTCGAGCTCGAAGCCGACCGTTTTCAGTTTCTAAAATATTCTGTGCAGGATTTCAAAACAGAAGCAGGAGCAGTG
Organism: Bacteroidia bacterium; assembly: GCA_038215705.1. Classification (GTDB taxonomy): domain Bacteria; phylum Bacteroidota; class Bacteroidia; order AKYH767-A; family OLB10; genus JADKJB01. The sequence continues at coordinate 22,195 of JBBQQQ010000032.1, read as the reverse complement.
AAAGGTGAATACACAAAAAACAATTCAAGTCCTTACAGCCGTTTGTATGAATCGGTTCTCAATACAGCTTTTGACATTCACACATATAAGCACACCACAATGGGTTTTCTTGAAGACATTGTAGACATGCCGAATCAATATGATTTCTCCCTTGAATTTTTTAAGCGCTATTACCGGCCTGAATACTGTACAATAATTGTTGTTGGCGATGTTACTTCCGACCGGGTGAATGCACTTGCTGAAAAATATTTCGGAAAATGGGAGCGCGGAAATTATGTTACAAGTATTCTTCAGGAACCGGTACAAACAGCAACACGTTATTTTCATCTCCAGGTACCGCAGTTCCCTCCTTACCTCGATATAAAATTTAAGACTCCTGCATTTTCCCTGGAAAACAACGACTATCATGCACTCAGTATTTTATCGCAGGTACTGTTTTCAGAACGTTCTGAACTGTATAAAAAACTGGTAGTGAAAGAACAAACAGCACGGAATATTTCCGGAGGTGTTTACCCTACACGTGATCCTTATCTTTTCAGCGCAAGCGTTTCACTTGTAAAAGCAGAAAGCATGGCAGCATTGAAAAAAGAAATTCTGGATGCAATTGAACAATCTAAAAAAACACCAGTCTCTGCCGAAATTCTTAAAGCTACCAAAGACCGTATCCGTTATTCATTTGCCATGTCAATGGATAGCCCCGATGCTATTGCGAATGCTGTTGCATTATATACCTGGGTGACTGGCGACCCCTCAAGCATTAACCGGTCGTATGAATTATTTGAAAGTGTAACCGCTGCCGACATACAACGTGTTGCCGAGAAATACCTCGTGCCTTCGCGAATGACAATTGCAACCATTTCTCCTGATGAAAAACCAATTTTAGACTGATTCACAAAAAGAAACTCCACTTATGAAAAATAGTTTTCTTGTTTTGCTTCTCATTGCATTTACCTTTCCAGTTTTTGGTATAGAAGTGGTTAGTCTTCCTTTACCAAAATCCGATAAGATTGTTGTAAAACTCATGTTCCGGAATGGTTCAATGATGGATCCCAAAGGAATGGAAGGATTGACCAATCTCACAAGTAGTCTCTTGCTTGACGGAGGAACCTCAAAACTTTCCTCTGGCCAGGTGAATGAACTGTTGTATCCACTTGCAGCACGTAATTATTCATCAACCGATAAAGAAGTGTCCACCTTCACCTTCGAATTTCATAAAGACCATGAATCAATTTTGGTTCCCCTGATCATCGACTTTTTTATGCAGCCCGGATTTCACGAGGAAGATTTTCAACGGTTAAAATCAAACCAGCTGAATTATGTGAATGAAGTTATTCGTGCTTCTTCTGATGAGGAGTACAGTAAAATGGCGCTGGAAGATCTCCTGTTCCGTGGCACTAATTATCAGCACATGGTAAACGGAACCACTTCGGGTCTTGAAAAAATTACTCTCGAGGCCGTTCGCAATCATTTTAAATCCTCGTATACAACCGAAGGTTTAATGCTGGGTATTGCAGGAAATTATTCAGCAGGTATGCTTGCAACGTTACAAAATGCTTTTAATAAGTTACCTGCAGGCAGCGGCGTAAAGTCCGTTGCCGGGAAAGCAAATACACCCAATGGTATTGAAGTAGAAATTATTTCCAAAACAAATGCACTGGGGTCTGCAATCTTTACCGGTTTTCCGCTGCCTGTTACCAGGAAAGATGCTGATTTTGCGGCACTAATGGTAGCCAATTCATGGTTGGGTGAACATCGTAAATCCTATTCCAGGCTTTATCAGAAAATCAGGGAACAGCGATCAATGAATTATGGTGATTATTCGTATATTGAATGGTATGAGAATGGTGGAAGTAATATGTTGCCGCAGCCCGGTTACCCTCGTTCAAGCAACTATTTCAGCATCTGGATCCGTCCGGTTCAAACAGCCGAAGGCCTCATAAAACAATATCCCGAATTATCGGCTATTACCGTAGGTCATGCGCATTTTGCATTGCGGATGGCGATAAAGGAAATGAAAACTATAACCGATAACGGTTTCACGAAAGAAGATTTTGAACTCACCCGAGATTTTCTGCGCTCCTATATCAAGTTGTACATTCAGACTCCTGCAAAGCAACTGGGCTTTTTAATGGATAGTAAATTTTATGGAAGAAAAGATTATATCGCTGAGCTCGATGGTCAGTTGGCTAAACTTACTCTGGCAGATGTAAATGCAGCCATGAAAAAATACTGGCAGACTGAAAACATGTTCATCACAATAGTTACCGACGATAGTGAAGCGGAACCTTTAAAGAAAAGCCTGATGAATAATGAGGTTTCACCCATGTCGTATTCAGATGCTTTGAAAGCTTCATTACCTGCGACATTGCTCCAGGAAGATACCGAGGTATCGAAAGTGCCCCTGAATGTAAAAAAGGTGACTATTGTTGATTCCGATAAAACTTTCCGCTAAGTGTGAGTAAATAAGTATATGTCATAAGAGATAAGCCATAAGTGGTCAGGTAATTTTGATAAATCACTTTTCATCCCGTCCAAATGACGGCAGACTCGTCACCCATCACCCGTCTCTCAAACCCGGGCAGGCATCAACTCGTCACTCGCAACTCGCAACTCGTCACGCATGCGTTCAGGAGGAGGATCTGGATAAATACCAGCTTTTCAAATCTTTTTCATCATGGTGTCGAACCATCAGCAGCGGGTAAAGTGCTGTGACCGGAATAGCGTAGCAAACCCACAGCAGGATAAACATGAGGTTGAAATTACCTGAAATGGTAAATCCCGTAAATGTAAACAGCATTGAGTCTACAAAATAAACCGGTGCCATCAGGAAATCGCTTAGAATTTCCACCGAATGGGTAGTTATTACCGCTTCAAAAAAATAACAGGTGACTCCCCAGGCCATAATCATGCTCATCAGGTTCAGTACATGAACGGCATCTTTTTTGTCTAATGTTTTTAAATTCATCATGGGGGGTGTGTGTGCTTAAGGATCCAAAAATGAATATAATTATTTAATATACAAATAAAATTTTGTTAATAGTGATTTATTGGCATTGTAAATGTAAATTACCATACTAAAGTAATCAATATTTCCATGAATCCGTTTTTGGAAGTTGTTATCCATTGAAAATCAGTTAAATAATCTAAAAACTAACATTATGAAACCCTATTTCGCCGGACTTTTACTGGCTTTAGTCCTTACCGCCTGTGCTAAAGTACCATTGACTAATCGCAAACAGATGAATCTTTTACCCGAAAAAGAGCTTATTGCGATGAGTCTTACTTCCTATAATGAGTTTTTATCCGAAAATCCCGCTACACCTGCGAGTGATGCTGATGCCAAAATGGTAAAAGAGGTGGGTACCCGCATTGCAAATTCAGTTATGAAATACATGCAGCAAAATGGTTATGGTGAACGCCTGGGCGATTATAAATGGGAATTTAACCTGGTGAATTCCAAGGAAGTGAATGCCTGGTGTATGCCAGGTGGGAAAGTGGTGGTGTACTCCGGTTTGCTTCCCGTTACCAAAGATGAAGCAGGTTTGGCTTTTGTTATGGGACACGAAATTGCTCATGCGGTTGCCCGACATGGGAATGAACGAATGAGCCAGATGGTTGTAGCCGAAACAGGAGGGCTGGCATTAAACGTTGCACTGGCGAATAAACCCGCCGAAACAAGGAATCTTTTTATGACCGCGTATGGTGTCGGATCTACCGTGGGTGTAATATTGCCCTATTCCCGTTTGCATGAATCTGAGGCCGATAAACTGGGAATGATTTTCATGGCAATGGCAGGTTACGATCCTGCAGTGGCTCCTGCAGTCTGGGAACGTATGATCAAAATAAGCAGTGGCAACAAACCTCCCGAAATCTTAAGCACCCACCCGGGTGATCAACGGCGGGTTTCCGATATCCGTAAATATGTTCCTACTGCCATGAAATATTATAAGAAGTAGTCTCAACCCCGACGGGGTGGGCTCACCCCGTCGGGGTTAGGGTACCCTTCCGGTTACCTCGGAATTCACTACGTTCATCAGCTTTTTCGCTACGGTGTTGGAGAAAAAAAACTACATTTGCCCCTCGTTTTATACAACAATCTCCATTTATGAATATTCACGAATACCAGGGTAAATCCATCCTGAAAAGTTTTGGCGTTTCCATACAGGAAGGAATCGTTGCTGAAACTGCGCAGCAGGCAGTTGATGCCGCAAAAGAATTGCAAAAACAAACCGGCACGCAATGGTGGGTTATCAAAGCCCAGATTCATGCCGGTGGACGAGGTAAAGGCGGTGGGGTTAAACTGGCAAAGTCACTTGATGATGTAAAGGAAAAGGCTGAAGCAATCATTGGCATGCAGTTAATCACCCCTCAAACCGGACCACAGGGAAAAAAAGTAAATAAGGTGCTGGTTGCCCAGGATGTTTATTATCCCGGTGCATCGGAAACAGCTGAATTTTATATGAGCGTTTTGATGAACCGCCAGACCGGAAGAAATATAATTATGTATTCAACTGAAGGCGGAATGGATATTGAAGAAGTTGCAGAAAAAACACCGCATCTTATTTTTAAGGAAGAGATCGATCCTAAAACGGGTCTGATGGCTTTCCAGGCGCGCAAAATTGCCTTTAACCTTGGATTGAGCGGAAATGCATTTAAAGAGATGACAAAGTTTGTTGCATCGTTGTATAAAGCATACGATACCATCGATGCATCGATGTTCGAAATTAATCCCGTACTCAAAACATCCGACGATAAAATTATTGCTGTTGACGCTAAGGTCAACCTTGATGAGAATGCACTTTACCGTCATCCCGATTACGCAGCCATGCGCGATGTAACCGAAGAAGATGCCACCGAAGTGGAAGCCGGTGAGCATAACCTGAATTACGTAAAACTCGATGGTAATGTGGGATGCATGGTCAACGGTGCCGGTCTTGCCATGGCAACCATGGACATTATAAAACTTGCCGGCGGTGAACCTGCCAACTTTCTCGATGTGGGAGGAACAGCAAATGCCGCCCGTGTTGAACAGGCCTTCCGCATCATCCTGAAAGATCCGAATGTAAAAGCGATTTTGGTGAATATTTTCGGCGGTATCGTCCGCTGCGATCGTGTTGCACAGGGAATTGTGGACGCATACAAAAGCATTGGCGATATCCCGGTTCCTATCATTGTGAGGTTACAGGGTACAAATGCCGAAGAAGCGAAAAAAATAATTGATGCATCCGGATTGAAAGTATTTTCTGCCATTCAGTTAATTGAAGCAGCCGACCTGGTTGCAGAAGTTTTGAAAAAATAGTATGAAGGTTCTTGATGCTGAAAATAATTTCCTGGGAATTGAAGATACTGACCTTTGTTCCTATGAAAAATCCAGGTTCGTAATTCAGTCTGCACCGTACGAACATACTTCCTCGTACCTGCAGGGTTCTTCCAAAGGCCCTGCTGCCATGATTGAGGCATCACATTTTGTTGAGTTTTACGACGAAGAACTCGAGCAGGAATCCTTTCGCCATGGGGGAATAGCAACACTTGTCCCCCTTGATTTCACCGGTAAATTTGATGCCGCTGCAATTGAACTGATTGAAAATGCTACCGGCAAATTATTATCAGATAATAAATTCGTTGTCTCTTTCGGCGCCGAACATACTGTGACATTGGGTTTTGTTAAAGCGCATGCTAAAAAGTATCCTGGCCTTAGCGTATTACAACTCGATGCCCATTCCGATCTGCGTTTTTCGTACCACGATAACATTTACTCTCATGCCTCTGTAATGGCCAGGGTTCATGAATTGGGAATTAACCTTGTGCAGGTGGGTATACGCGCGCAATGCCGTGAAGAAGCGGAACTGATAAAAGAATCCGCTAACATTCATACCTATTATGCACACCAGATCCGTCGTAATCCTGACTGGATGAAGGCGGCAGTGGCCGACTTAAGTGATGATGTTTACATTACCATTGATGCCGATGGTTTTGATCCTGCCGTGATACCTTGTGTAGGAACAGCCGAACCGAACGGACTTTTCTGGAATGAAACCATTGAATTTCTGAAGCTCGTGGTTGAGCAAAAAAATGTGGTGGGCTTTGATATTGTGGAAGTAGCCCCGCAGGAAGGACAAATACTTTCTGAATATACACTTGCCAAACTTGCCTACCGGATAATCGGGTTTTTAGTGAATAAACAGCGAAGTTATAAATTGTAATTAATTTTTTTTAATTAAATTTGATTCATGGTATCAAATCATTTTGATCATGGCTCAACCCCGAATCTCCAATACAGGAACTGCCCGGCTATTTGAGAGCAGATTCCTCGAAAAACTGACACGAACCAGCTTCCTGTTTCCGGTCTCGCTCTATTACATCATCGCTATCGCAAGTATTGCCTATGCGGCACTTTACACGGAACAGCAGCTCATAAGGCTGCTTTATTTATTTCCGCTGGGCATGATTACTTTCACACTCGTTGAATACCTGATTCACCGTTTCATTTTTCATTTCGAACCTGAAAACGAGAAACAGGAGAAACTAAAATACAATATCCACGGTGTGCATCATGAATTTCCAAAAGACAAAGACCGGCTCGCCATGCCGCCGGTAGTTTCACTATTGGTTGCAACAGTTTTCTTCTTCCTGTTTTATGCTGTGATGGGAAAAACGGTCTGGCTCTTTTTCCCCGGATTTTCAGCAGGCTATTCTACTTACCTGGTCATTCACTATGCTGTTCATCGTTACAGGCCTCCTAATAATTTTTTGAAATATTTATGGAAACATCACAGCCTCCACCATTACAAATCCGATGAATCAGCCTTCAGCGTGTCGCTTCCCATCTGGGATATCCTCTTCAAAACTATGCCGGTAGTTTCTTCCAAAAAGGAGGAAGCGGCAGAAAAATTGCCTGATTATAATTTATAAAAAAAGTCAGGGAAGGGGTGAGAAAAAAGTCAGGGAAGAGGTCAGGAAAAAGTCAGAAAAGGGGTCATTAAGTCATTGTGAAATGAATACACTATTTAGTTTTAAATTTTACATTCTACATTTTGCATTCCCGCTTTCTGCTAATCCAATTATTGACATCAACATTATCATGAGGTTTCGAAAAACTACGTGTAAATTACAGAAAAATGTCCTCCTCTCCTTTGGAGAGGTCGGGTGAGGCAAAAAGGGGTCATTAGGTCATTGAAAAAGTCAGGGAAGGGGTCAGGGAAAATTTTGCCCTGAAGTGTAGTGGTTGGGAACGCATATTTTCATGTTACTTCCAATTTTTTAAGGGCAAAATAAATTTCAATTTTGAAAAATGGAACTTCTACTTCAGGGGTCAGGAATAATAAATTACAGAAAAATGTCCTCCTCTCCTTTGGAGAGGTCGGGTGAGGCATAAAGGGGTCATTAGGTCATTGAAAAAGTCAGGAAATGGGTCATTAAGTCATTGTGACACGAATACACTATTTAGTTTTAAATTTTACATTCTGCATTTTGCATTCCCGCTTTCTGCTAATCCAATTATTGTCATCAACATTATCATCCGGTTTCGAAAAACTACGTATAAATTACAGAAAAATGTCCTCCTCTCCTTTGGAGAGGTCGGGTGAGGCAAAAAGGGGTCATAAGGTCATTGAAAAAGTCAGTGAATGGTCACTTGAAAAAAATCTCCTCCTCTCCTTTGGAGAGGTCGGGTGAGGCAAAAAGGGGTCATTACAACATGTCGGGTTAGGTAAAAAAAACTCTTCGTTAACCTTCGTAACTACGTTTCCTTTGTTGTTATTTTCGGCGCAATCCTGGTCATATTCACCATTTCTACTTTATGAGTACTTTTGACGTGAAGCCAAACTTTATATGTCAAAAATTCCAAAAAAGAAAATTACCCGTATTGTAGTCGCGAACAGGGGAGAGATTGCTTTACGTGTAATGCGGAGTGCCCGTGAAATGGGAATTGGTACGGTGGCGGTTTATTCCGAAGCCGATCGCGGTGCACCTCATGTGAGGTACGCTGATCAGGCAATTTGTATCGGCCCTGCTGCGTCGTCACAATCGTACCTGGTTGGTGAAAAAATAATCAATGCTGCCCTTGAAACCGGTGCCGAAGCCATTCATCCGGGTTATGGTTTTTTGTCGGAAAATGCCGCTTTCGCGAGAAGTGTCAGAGACGCAGGTTTGATACTGATTGGACCTTCGCCCGAATCAATGGAAGTGATGGGAAGCAAACTGGCTGCAAAAGATGCAGTCAAAAAATACAATATACCTCTCGTCCCGGGAACGGATTACGCCATTACGGATATACAAAAGGCAAAAGAAATTGCCGCAGAAGTCGGGTTCCCGATTCTGATTAAAGCATCAGCAGGCGGAGGCGGAAAAGGCATGCGGATTGTTCATGATGCTGCCTCCTTTGAAGAGATGATGAAGATGGCAGTTAATGAAGCTGTATCGGCATTCGGCGACGGCTCCGTCTTCATTGAACGGTACGTTGGTTCTCCCCGCCATATTGAAGTGCAGGTAATGGGTGATCAGCATGGAAATATTGTGCACCTTTTTGAAAGAGAATGCTCCATACAGCGCCGTCACCAGAAAGTTATTGAAGAAGCGCCTTCTTCTATACTAACCCCTGAACTGCGTGCTGAAATGGGTCGGTGTGCCGTGCAGGTGGCCAAAGCCTGTGATTATGTAGGTGCCGGCACGGTAGAATTCCTGATGGATGAAAACCTGAACTTTTATTTTCTCGAAATGAACACGCGGTTGCAGGTGGAACATCCGGTAACGGAACTCATTACCGGCATCGACCTCGTCAAAGAACAAATTCGGGTGGCTATGGGTGAAGTTTTGTCGTTTAGCCAGAATGATCTTTCTATCAATGGACACGCCGTTGAAGTGCGCGTATATGCCGAAGATCCTGCCAATAATTTTCTTCCCGATATCGGCGAGCTCATCACCTACCAGCCTCCGAAAGGTCCTGGTGTTCGTGTGGATGATGGCTTTGAACAAGGGATGTCGATCCCGATTTATTACGATCCCATGATTGCCAAACTGGTAACACATGGTAAAACGCGGCAGGAAGCCATAGAGCGCATGCTAAGGGCTATTGATGAATTCAAAATAACCGGAGTAGCCACCACGTTGAGCTTTTGCCGGTTTGTGCTGCAGCACGAATCCTTTGTGAGCGGTAAATTCGATACGCATTTTGTACAAACATACTTCACTCCTGAAAATTTGAATTCCTACTCTGATGATGAAGCCAATGTAGCTGCAATCCTTGCAAGCCGGTTGCAGCATGCAACACGTAAAATTATTGCTACTACATATGAAAACCCTAATGGAAATCGTTCAGGGTGGAAGACTAAACGTCTAATCTGAAAGACTATAATTAGAGGTTGATTTTCAGACCGGCTATTATTGTAAAACCCATAGGTTTAGGATTTGGCTTAGTTATTGAATTGTTAACATGTACATGGTTACGACCCTCTTGAAAATCCTGATAACATTCCTGTTTACCTTTATTGCAACCGGACTTTTTGCACAACTTCCCGATGGCAGAAGTGTTACGCTTGGAACAAAAGCCGGAGATGATACGATACCTATGGTGAATCTTCCTTTGGTTGATGTTTTTGGCGCAATTGACCCCGCCCAGGCTGAAAATTTAAAGAAGTATCTACGGCTGCGAAGAGATGTACTTCGCGCTTATCCCTATGCAAAGCTGGCCTCGGAACAACTGAAATTCATCAACGACAGCCTGGTTAAAATTAAATCGGAACGGGCACGAAAAAAGTTTATTAAGGAAACCGAAAAGGATCTTAAAGAACGATTCGAAAAAGATCTGAAAAAACTTACATATACTCAGGGCCGCATTCTGATTAAATTAATCGACCGCGAAACAGGCTCGAATTCCTATTCGCTGGTTAAGGAACTTCGCGGCTCCTTCCAGGCTTTTTTCTGGCAGTCACTGGCGCGTGTTTTCGGCTCCAATCTGAAAAGTGAATATGACGCTTATGGTGAAGACCGGATGATTGAAGGTATTGTTCAATTGATTGAAAAAGGTGAAATAAAATTGATTAAGAAATAGCATGGTGTTTTTTCTTAAACTTTTAGTTAAGCTAATATAGTTCATTGTATTGAATTACAATAAATAAGTAATTTTTCGAATATTAAATGTAAGCACTCAAAACAGTCTTTATTACCTGCAATATTTTCAGTTTTATAAGCTGATGGATTTCTTTTTAATGCCATATCGTCAGTAAGACTATTTATGAAGTGCCACAATGGCTGCTAAATTGCTTTGGAACACAAATTGAAAAGGCATGGATGTTCCTATAATGTTTAACCTTAAAAAATAAAACAGCCATGACACTCATTAAATTTAAAAATGAAACTCCGGCCCGCAGCCGCGAACGTGTTCCTTACTGGTCAGATGTATTCAATGATTTATTCGAAAACGTTGTGACCACCCCTGATCTCCGCAGGTCAACTGTACCTAATGTTAACATCATTGAAAATGATGATAGCTACCGTCTCGAACTCGCTGCACCCGGTTTAAAGAAAGAAGATTTCAAAATCAGTCTGGATAACGAAATGTTAACAATCAGCACTGAGAAAAAAACTGAAAACACCGAAAAGAATGAGAAGTATACCCGTAAGGAGTTTTCGTACAGTTCATTCCTGAGAAGCTTTACACTTCCGGATGTTGTAGATGCTGAAAAAATAAATGCCAGCTATGATAACGGCATCATGACACTCGTGCTTCCTAAAAAAGAAGAAGCCAAACCAAAGGCTCCACGTGAGATAAAAGTAGGTTAATTATAGTGAGGTTATTTTAGTTTGATTTTGGTGAACGTCCCCGGTAACTCCGGGGATTTTTCGTTTGCTGAAAGGCTGCGAACCGCCTCCGTAAACGGCACAACCAAATAAACCTTATTTTTGCGCAATGGCAGTGAAATCAAAGCAGGACACAAAAAAATCGTCTTCAAAACCCATTATCCTCGTCACAAACGATGATGGTATCACCGCTCCCGGACTGCGGTCGCTTGTTGAAGCAATGAAACACCTCGGTGAAGTGGTAGTGGTTGCACCCGATAGTCCGCAATCGGGAATGGGACATGCCATCACAATCGGAAAACCGTTACGGCTCGATAAAACCGAGGTTCATGGTGAATTTCTGGGTTACCAGTGTTCCGGTACCCCGGTTGATTGTGTTAAACTTGCCGTAAATAAAATCCTTCACCGCAAACCTGATCTTTGTGTTTCAGGAATTAACCACGGTTCCAATTCTTCCATCAATGTGATTTATTCCGGCACTATGTCGGCCGCTATGGAAGGAGCCATCGAAGGAATTCCCTCCATCGGTTTTTCGCTTGATGATTATAAACTTGAAGCCGATTTTACGGCCGGTAGTCACTACGCTAAAATCATTGCTACCAATATTCTGAAAAACGGAATGCCGGAAAATACATTGCTGAATGTGAATTTCCCCAACCTTTCCCTGAAAAAAATAAAAGGCATCAAAATTTGCAGGCAGGCCAATGCAAAATGGGAAGAGGAGTTCGACGAAAGAGTAGATCCGCGAAAGCGACCTTATTACTGGCTGACCGGTAAATTTAAAAATTATGATAAGGGTGATGACACCGATGAATGGGCCATGCAAAATGGTTATGTGTCTGTTGTTCCTGTTCTATTCGACTTCACCGCACATCATGCCTTCCAGCACCTGAACAAAATTAACTGGGATGTATAAGAAAGACACACTGCTGAATGGAATTATCATCGGAGTGGTTGTTATTGTGGCAGGGTATTTCACGCTCCACTTTCTTAATGTTTGGATTTCGGATTACTTTTTCAACAGGGGACCGCTCTTCCGCGAAAGCAGTATCCGCGTATTTGCTATTTTCCTGAATGTTTTTCCGTTCCGGTATTTTATGCTTAAAACCAACAAGGAATATACAGGCAGGGGAATTTTAATGGTAACGTTCGTTGTAGGACTGACTTATTTCTTTTATTATCTTCAATAATATTCCGGTTTGAAATTTTACATTATCGCAGGAGAAGCTTCCGGTGACCTGCACGCCGCTAACCTTGTCAGGTCGTTAAAGACTCTCGACCCGGATTTTCATGCAAGAGGTTGGGGTGGTGATCTGATGGCGGAACACGGTGTGCACCTGGTAAAACATTTCAGGGATCTCGCTTTTATGGGCTTCGTTGAAGTGATTGCCAACCTTAAAACAATTCTTAAAAACATTGATTTCTGTAAAAAAGATATTCTTGATTTTCGCCCCGATGTGCTTATACTGGTCGATTACCCGGGCTTCAACCTGCGCATTGCAGAATTCGCATCAAAGGCAGGATTGAAAGTCATCTATTATATTTCCCCACAGGTATGGGCCTGGAAACAATCACGCGTTCACCAGATCAAAAAATATGTGGATGAAATGCTCGTTATCCTGCCTTTTGAAAAAGAATTTTATCAGAAATTCGATTACCCGGTGCATTTCGTTGGTCATCCATTGCTGGATGCGATCAATAACCGGAAAGAAACCATGATTCCGGGCTGGAAAGAAAAAAATAATCTGACAGATAAACCGATTATTGCACTGCTGCCCGGGAGTCGTAAACAGGAGATATCCGTAATGCTTCCGCTGATGCTTTCGGTAATTGATGACTTTAAAAATTATCAGTTTGTGGTAGGAGGTGCTCCTTCAGTTCCTAACGGAGTTTATGAGGAACTTATAAGTGGAACAGCTGCAAAAGTTGTTTACGGAGATACTTATTCATTGCTTGAAAATTCAGAAGCTGCCCTGGTGACTTCCGGCACAGCAACACTTGAAACTGCGCTGTTCAACGTGCCAGAAGTGGTTTGCTATAAAGGAAATGTGATATCGTATCACATAGCGCGCAAGCTCATCAAAATAAAATACATTTCACTGGTAAACCTTATCATGGACCGGGAAGTGGTTACCGAACTTATACAAGGCGAACTGAATCATAAGCGGCTTGTAAAGGAACTTCAAAAAATTACGGTTGACAAAATCAATCGCAGTAAAATGCTGGAGGCCTACAAAGAATTGCAGCAACATCTTGGTGGACCCGGCGCTTCAGCACGTGCAGCAGAATTGATTTTAAAATCCGCCTATCAAAACCAATTCCCGTAACGGTAAAAAATCTGCGGTCAGTGTGAAATCCGGATCTTATGAAACGCCTGTGGTGCGGTGAATGAAATTTCTTTTCTGCGGTGGCGCGACGAAACTTTCACTTCCACGTCATCAATTTCATAACTGCGGGGCACAAACGGTAATCCGTGAAGCACAATTTTGTAAGTCATTCCCGGCATCACATAATTACCTTGTAAATCAGCGATTATTCTGAATTGCCTGCGATTGCCAAACACGGTGAACTTTACCAGGCAGCTATCACCCGATTCATACGCATAACCTTCGTTAGCATCCAGGTACAGACTGCTAACATGGCGATGTTCGGTATAATACACATGCAAGGTAATTTCATTCACAACCGTTTTTGTATGTTGTATTACCGGATAATGCGGCAACACGGCTCCTGCTTTCACAAAAAACGGAAACGTATCAAGCGGTGCATCCACTGTCATTTCGGTTCCGCCTTTCACGGGTTTATCATTCCAGTAGTTAAACCAATTGCCTTTGGGCAGATACATGAGTCGTGAAAATGCTGCGGCTTCTTTAATAGGGCATATCAACAGCTGATCACCGAAACCGAATTCATGCATGCGCAAATGAGTTTCTTTTTCATGCTGCGCTATAAAAGCCAGCGGACGAATCATAGGTGTTCCGTTTTTTACGTACTGGTAAAAAGTAGTGTAGATGTATGGCAGCAACTGGTACCGAAGTTCAATTGCTTTACGAATGAGCGGTTCAAATGAAGGACCAAATGCCCACGGTTCTTTGTTGCCATGATCCTGTGATGAATGTCCTCTGAAAAACGGATGAAAAACAGCCATCTGTATAAATCGCACAAATAACTCCCCATCCGGGTTTCCAATAAATCCGCCAATATCGGATCCACAAAACGATACACCCGATACACTGAGCCGCTGACATTGCATGTTGGCAATCCACAAGTGTTCCCACGACGAAACGTTATCGCCGGTCCAGACTGCTGAATAGCGTTGCACACCTGCAAAACCGGAGCGTGTTAGTACAAATGGTCGCTTAAGCGGCTGGTGTTTTTTTAATCCTTCATAGGTCGAACGCGCCATCTGCATTCCGTACACATTATGACCCCGTCGATGGCTCACATCAAGTCCATCATAATTATGCCGCACATCATCAGGGAAAGTGCCGATCTCAAAAACTGCCGGTTCATTCATATCGTTCCATATTCCGCCAACCTGCTGCCGGGTAAGGGGACCGATGAGGTCTTTCCACCAGTCCCGAACAACCGGGTTAGTAAAATCAGGAAAGTTGCATTCACCCGGCCATACTTTGCCTCGCATTAAATCGCCATCCTGTCGTTTACAAAAAAATCCTTTTGTTAAACCATCCCGGTAAACGGCATAATTACTATCAATTTTAATTCCCGGATCAAGTATCAGTACGGTTTCGAATCCATCATCCTGCAGTTCACCAATCATTTTTTCAGGATCCGGAAAACGTTCCTTATCCCAGGTAAAACAGCGAAATCCATCCATGTAATCGATATCAAGATGAATTACATCGCAGGGAATTTTCCGGTCACGGAATTCCTTAGCAAGATTTTTAACAACGCTTTCAGGAAAATAACTCCATTTGCTTTGATGATACCCAAGCGACCAGATAGGAGGAAGTTCGGGACGCCCGGTTAAGAGCGTATAATTTTCAGCCACCTGCAGTAATTCCGGACCACCAATGAAATAATAACTCATCTCACCTCCTTCAGCCCAGAAACTTGCTACATTATGGTTCTCATGACCAAAGTCGAAAAAGGTCTGGAACGAATTATCAAAGAAAATTCCATAACCAATACCGTTCTGCAACCCGTAATAAAAGGGAATGTTCCTGTAAAGCGGATCCTGTTCCTTTGCGAAGCCGTAGGTATCAGTTCCCCAGTTAAGAAAACGCTTCCCGCGAAGGTTTAAATCGCAGGGCTTATCGCCTAATCCATAAAAACACTCATCGGCCTGAATGTGTTTACTGCAGTATACGTAGTTGCCGCCATACCCCGGATTGGGTTCCCAGTGATAACCACTCTCATCTTCACACACCACTTTCCCCGACAAATCTTCAATGCGGATTTTAAGGTTCGTTTTATTGATGAGTACCTGGAAATGTGCGGTAAGCAGGTGATAATTTAAATCGCTTTCGCGGATGGTATCCGTGTGAGGCTGATCCTTCAGTTCAGGGTCAAGTGCATACGAAAAATCGGGAGCAAAATATTCGGAATTGAAACGGAACCGGATGATCCGGTCGGTGATAATGGCAACTTCAAGCCGGGTGTTCTCAGCATCGAAAAAATACCGGTTTCCCTCTTTATAATAATGTTGTATTGTTCCCGGGTAATCCTTGGCGGGAAGAGCTGTTGTATTAATATCCATAGGTGATTGTAATCATGGCTTTTACCTGACTTAACGCAAATAGTTTTGACTTTTCAATAATTAAATTTGCAATTAAGACCTATCTTTAGCACTGCAGTTTTGTTTCGATAGCCAGAGATGCAAAGATGCAGGTTTTAAAATTAATTCGAAAAAATGAAATTGTGCTGACTTCCAGGGGTATATGAATAAAAATGGTCCGAAAATATTGATGCTTGGCTGGGAGTTTCCTCCTGTTATTAACGGAGGGCTCGGTGTTGCCTGCCATGATTTGTGCATTGCTTTGGCGAAACATGCCCGGGTTACAATGGTAATTCCCAAAACATACCCGCATTTTACCATGACGGAACTGGAGTTGATCGGGTTAAATACCATTGATGCCAGAACTTTACGGAACATCTCATATAAAAACGAATATAAAAACCTGGAAGAGGTGCATTACATACCTTCTTCGCTTGATCCCTATTATCACCAGCCTTCAGGTAGTGATCACCTTCCCGAAATTAAGAGTAAATATCTCACCCCTGTAAAAATCGGTGATGAAACTGCCGAAGTGTTCACCATTGATGATCTGTATGGTGGTGATGTGATTGAGAAAGTTACTGTATTTGGCAAATTGACCGCCAAGCTGGCAATGAATCTCGATTTTGATGTGATTCATGCCCACGACTGGATGACGATGGCCGCGGGTATGGAAATAAAGGCCCTTACGGGGAAGCCTTTGATTATGCACATACATTCGCTCGAAGTCGACAGGGGAGGAGAAGCAAGTAAAGGCTGGGTTTACCAGATGGAAAAGCGGGGTATGGAATATGCCGACCTGCTCATGCCGGTGAGTAATTTTACGGCTAATGTTATTAATCAGCACTACGGAATCAGCCGCTCTAAAATATTTCCCGTTCACAACGGCATTCGTCCTGTAAAAGCATTCAAAGGTGTAAAACCCTTTAAAGAAAAAATAGTGTTATTTGTTGGCCGTCTCACGCGACAAAAAGGGCCCGAATACTTTCTCGAAATCGCTTCACGTGTTCTTGAGGTACGGCAGGATGTTCGGTTTGTAATGGCCGGAACGGGAGATGCATTTCACAGGTTGCTTGAAAAAAGTTCCTTCAAGCACCTTGGAAACCGGTTTCATTTAACCGGATTTCTGAATTTGGAAAAAGTACATGAAATGTTATCGGTTGCCGATGTGTACTGTATGCCGTCGGTATCGGAACCTTTCGGGTTATCCGCCATTGAAGCAGCCCAGTTTGGAATTCCCGTTGTAATCAGCAAACAGTCGGGCGCAGCCGAAGTCATGAAAGGCTCACTCACTTTCGATTTCTGGGATATTAACCGCGCATCGGAATACATTATTCGCTTACTCGATGATGAAGTGCTCCGAAATAAAGTAATCGACGATGCCAACATCGATCTCGAAACCATCAGCTGGGATCTTTCTGCCGAAAAAGTGCTGCAGGGGTATAGGCAGTTTAATTTGGTTGAAGAGGAGACTTTGGTGAATGATTGATGATTTATGAATGATAGAAATTAAATGATAAATGATAGAAAATAAATGATAAATGATAAATGATAGATGATGAATAAAATAGTTGATATAGGCTGATGTTTAATTTATCACATGTGTAATGATTAAATTAGTCAGCATTAAAACCATTCTTCGATTAATAAATTACCAATTACCAAATTTCCAAATTTCCTAATTTCCCAATTCCCTAATTCCCAATTACCCATTCCATGCCAAGCGTTTGTTTTTATTTCCAGGTTCATCAGCCCTTCCGCATTAAGCGATATTCGTTTTTTGATATTGGTAAGGATCATTTTTATGAAGACGATGAAAAAAATGTTCAGATACTGAATAAGGTTTCGGAGAAGTGCTATCTGAAAGCCAATGCAACCATGCTCGATCTGATTAAAAAGCACAAGGGAAAGTTTCGGATCAGTTATTCTTTGAGTGGAACGCTGATTGAGCAGCTGGAAATTTACCGCCCTGATGTGTTGCAATCGTTCAAGGCACTGGCTGATACCGGTTGTGTGGAATTTTTATCAGAAACGTATTACCATTCCCTTTCATTTATTTATTCTAAAGAAGAGTTTCAGCGGCAGGTAAAGATGCATGCCGATAAAATAAAAAAACATTTTGGTCAGCAGCCGAAAGTATTCCGTAATACCGAACTTATTTACAACAATGAAATTGCCGCATTCATTGAGAAAATGGGTTACAAAGGAATTCTTTGTGAGGGCGTCGACCGTATTCTGAAAGGCCGCACACCTAATTATGTGTACCAGCCCAAGGGTACCTCAGGAATAAAAGCACTGTTAAAAAATTATAGTCTCTCCGATGATATTGCTTTCCGCTTTTCGGATGTTAACTGGAATGAGTTTCCGCTTAAAGCGGATAAGTTTGCCACCTGGGTTCATAAAATTGCCGGCAATGGTGAAGTGCTTAATTTGTTTATGGATTACGAAACATTCGGAGAGCATCAATGGGAGAGTACCGGGATATTTGATTTCCTGCATCACTTACCGGAAGAGATCATGAAACATAAAGATTTTAATTTTTTAACCCCTTCTGAAATAATTGCAAAATATCCGCCGCGCGATGAATATGATGTGAAAGATTTTACTTCATGGGCTGATGCAGAACGTGATCTGTCGGCATGGCTTAGTAACTCAATGGAGCAGGAAGCAGCCAAACGTATTTATGACCTTGAGAAAAAAGTTAAAGATTCGGGCAATGAGGACCTGATTCATACCTGGGGAAAACTGCAAACCTCCGATCATTTTTATTACATGTGTACCAAGTTCTGGAGTGATGGTGATGTGCATAAATATTTCAGTCCCTATGATTCTCCCTACGATGCTTACATTTATTTCATGAATGTTTATTCTGATTTTGAACTTACGCTGGAAAAAAATAGTGTAGCAAAACCCGCAGCGAAAAAAAGAATCGTTAAAACAAAAACCGCTGTTGGTGAATCAGCTTCAAAGAATACATAATTCCAGGATCAACAATGGAATATAAAGATTATTATAACGTGTTGGGTGTTGCCAAAACAGCCACTACCGATGAAATAAAAAAAGCTTTCCGGAAACTGGCTGTAAAATATCACCCCGATAAAAATCAGGGCGATAAGGTGGCGGAAGAAAAATTTAAAGAAGCCAGTGAAGCCAATGAAGTGCTGAGTGATCCCGAAAAAAGAAAAAAATATGATGAAGTAGGGGCCAACTGGAAACACTACGAGCAAATGCACCGTCAGCCCGGCCGTCGCCAGACTACCTACGATACAGGTGGAAATGGCGATTTTTCTGATTTTTTTGAAAGCATTTTCGGAGGTGGTTTCGGCGATATGTTCGGAGGTGCAGGAGCCGACCCGCGAAGAGCAGCCGCAGCCAGGCGCGGACAGGATCTGGAAGGGGAAATTACCATCACGCTTGAAGATGCGTACAAAGGATCGGTGCGACGTATTGTAGTGGGTGGAAAAACACTCGATATAAAAATCCATCCCGGTGTGAAAGATGGAGATAAACTACGACTCAAAGGCAAAGGCGGCGCTGCACGCGGAAATGGTACAGCAGGAGATTTGCTAATCACAACCCGAATTGAACCGCACAAAAAATTTGAAAGAAAAGGCGATGATCTGTATGCTGATATCGATGTAAATCTTTATACGGCTGTCCTTGGCGGGAAAACAAAAGTTGAAACGCTGAAAGGAAAAATTCAGATCGCTGTCAAGGCCGGAACAGCCAACGGATCGGTACTTCGGTTAAAAGGTATGGGCATGCCCGTTAGTAAAGATGCTGATGTTTTCGGTGACCTGTATGCTAAAGTATCTGTGATAATTCCTTCACATCTTTCACAAAAGGAAATTGCACTTTTTACCGAGCTGGCTGCATTGCAGGGAAACAAATAGTAGAATGAAAAAGAGTGTAACTGAATCATCATCATACAACAACGATTTCTGATAAAAAACAAAAATGGCGCCTTACGGGACGCCATCTTTTCATTAACCTAATCATAAACCCTAAAAACAGTTCTTTCTACAACCGTATATGGGGAAAGGTTACAAATAGGCAAGCTTTAATTATATCTGTCTGTTTTACAGCTACTTAATTTTAAATTTGACGACAAACCAATTCCTTTGACCGGTGTTTCTTAGTTTTACGAAATCAAATTTTATGCATTTAACTTTAAAATCCTTTACCATGAACAAAAAACACATTGCCATTTTAGCTCTGATCGGGCTTTCATTTACGTCAGTTGACCGCGCCACTGCTCAATTGCAATTACCTCAACCAAGTCCTTCAGCAACCATTACACAAACTGTTGGTCTTACCGATATCACTATCGAGTACAGCAGCCCCGGTGTTAAAGGAAGAAAAGTTTTTGGTGAACTCGTTCCTTACAATGCCATTTGGCGTACCGGTGCCAATTCTGCGACAAAAATCACCTTTAGCAGGGATGTTACCGTAGAAGGTAACAAAGTACCAAAGGGAAAATATGCATTACTGTCGATTCCTAAAGAAAACGGATTCACATTTATGTTAAGCAAAGATGTAAATGCATCGGCAGATTCCTACAAGCAGGAAGATGAACTGGTACGTTTTGAAGGCAAAACAAAAGCAATTGAATCGCGTGAGCGGATGGCTTTTATTTTCAGCAATTTTACTGACACACAAACCACCATTGATCTTGAGTGGGACAAAGTAAGGGCTTCATTTAATGTTACGGTCGATACCGATATGCAGTCGAAGGAAAATATCGACAAAGAACTGGGCAAAACATGGAGAACCTATAACAGCGCTGCACGTTATTTGCTCGACAATAAAAAAGATCTTGAAACAGCTATGAAGTATGTTGATCAGTCGATAAGCATGAAAGAAGACTGGTTTAATGTTTGGACAAAAGCACAGTTGTATAACGCAATGAATAACTCTACTGAAGCTTACCGTCATGCGGTAAAAGCAAAAGAACTGGGTGATAAATCATCAGCTTTCTTCTTTAAAGATCAGGTGGAAAAAGCCATCGTTGACTGGAAACCGGCAGCAGGAACAAAAGGCAAAAAATAAATAACTAACGCTTTTTGATCCGGAATTTTCGGATGGCACGCATCAGCTGCCGTTCGTTAATTCCGGATCATTTTTTTTAGACCCTGTAAAATTTTCAAGTATCCAGGAAAGTCCCATCACAATAAAACATCCGATCAGGTTATACCACAGAAAGGATATTCCTGTATAGTTGTAACACCAGATTACAACAACTTCAGCAACGAGTGCACTTACGAACACCGCGTTACCACCAATTTTTTTCATATAAAAACCTACCAGGAAAATTCCCAGTATCGTCCCGTAAAAAAGTGAACCTAAAATATTCACAGCTTCTATCAGGCTTCCAAGCCTGTTGGCGAACTCCGCAACGGCTATGGCATACGCGCCCCATAAGACTGTAGCCCATTTTGATGCAACCAGGTAATGTTTTTCATCACCGTCCTTTTTTATACTGCGCTTGTAAATGTCAACAATCGAAGTAGAGGCAAGAGCATTCAGTTCTGAAGAGGTGGATGACATGGAAGCAGCGAATATTACAGCAATGAGCAAGCCAATAATTCCTACCGGAAGGTAATCGGTCACGAATTTGAGAAATACATAATTTGTATCATTCACATCGGCCAGCTTGTCATTTTTTTTCATCAGACCTTTGGCTTCTTGTTTGAGGATTTGCGATTCCTTTTCAATGCTTAATAATTCCCTGGTTTTAAGATCTGCCAGTGCATCATTGCCGGAGTTTACGCCTTCAACGATTTGGAGTGCAACTTTTTCACGGCTGGCCTGCACGGTTGTATAATTATTTTCCAGTGCTTTAAAATCGGCACTATAGGAACTGGCCTGCACCTTTGCAATCTCAACCTGATTGAAAAATATTGGCTGGGGCTGGAAAATATAAAACACATACAATAATGCCCCAATGAACAGGATGAATAGTTGCATCGGAATTTTTACTACACCATTGAAAAGCAAACCGAGCCGTATTTCGGTAATCGATTTTCCCGTAAGGTATCTTCCTACCTGCGACTGATCCGTTCCAAAGTAGGCCATGGCTAAAAAGAAGCCTCCGATTATTCCGGACCAGGCATTATAACGGTTGTTAAGATCAAATGAAAAATCTACCAGGTTGAGCTTCCCTGCTTTCCCGGCGATAGTAATTACATCACCAAAAGAAAGTTGTTCGGGCAACATCTGGAACAACAAAAAAGCTGCCAACCCAATCCCACTTAATATAATTGTCATTTGCCCCAGTTGCGTATAGCTCACCGCTTTTGTTCCTCCCGCAACCGTATACAGCACTACGATACCTCCAATAAAAATATTCGTGAGATAAATATTCCAGCCCAGCAATGATGATAATATAATGGAAGGAGCATATATTGTTAATCCTGCTGCAAGTCCGCGCTGAATAAGGAAAAGTAACGCCCCGAGGCTACGTGTTTTCAGATCAAACCGGGTTTCAAGATATTCATAAGCGGTATAAATTTTCATACGGTGAAAAATGGGAACTACCGTAACACACAATACCACCATGGCAATGGGCAGGCCGAAATAAAATTGTAAAAAACGCATTCCATCTGTGAAAGCCTGGCCCGGAGCAGATAAAAAAGTGATAGCACTTGCCTGGGTAGCCAT
>JBBQQQ010000031.1:0-38706 GCA_038215705.1 Bacteroidia bacterium | reverse complement strand
CGAATTTTTGCCCGCCCGTTCGGGAACAACCCGGCATCACAAAAGGTACTTGAAAAAGCCGGATTTAAATTGGAAGCCAAACTTGAAAAAACCCTTTTTAAAAATGGACAATTTGTTGATGAACTTATTTATGCCATCCGGCTGCAGGACTTATAAGATTAATCGTATTAAAAAATGAACCTGAATGATTCCCTGTTTTTGTCGCTGGAAATTTGCAATGAATAAATTCCCCTGCTCACATTTACTCCCGTGATCATAATATCATTGATACCTTCAACCACAGAAAATGTTTTATCATAAATTATTTTTCCGGAAGCATCATAAATACGTAAGTTAAGTTTTTCGGATTCGTTTGTATACACTGTTACACCAACAGACTGATTTTCCATGGATGGAACTACTTTGATAATTGAAAAGGTTTCATTTCCATCAGAAGCTTTAACCGCAACTATCTGCGAAAACTGATTCCTTCCATCAAAATCAAACTGATTCAGCCGGTAGTATGAAACACCCGGAAGCGGATCGGTATCATTATGAAAGTAATTTATTGTGTTGGTACTGTGCCCTGCGGCTTTGTATGTTTTCAGCTGACTGAAATTAATGCCATCCGGTGAACGGAGTAAATTAAAATAATCACTGTTAATTTCAGATGCTGTTACCCATTTTAACTTTACATGATCACCTTTATGCGTTCCTTCAAAACTGATTAGTTCAACCGGTAACGGGTTTTCTATAGTTGTGGATGCGAGTGTAAACGGACCGTAATCTGTTTGTGCAAGTGCAGTAGTAATTGTGCCAGCCGCAACAGTACCTGTTGTTCCCCCGTTGCCGCGGTCATCCCACGATGTTGAATTAAATCGTGCAACAGTCAGATCCGGGATACTCGTTATTCCACAACTGTTATTATCCCACGTAAGTGTTACAAACCTGTTGCTTGTACCACTGTTGCGGTTCAAAATCCAGTACTCACATTGACTGATGTGATCAATAAATGGATTAACATTATTATTAAAATCGGTTTGTGGATTATTTTTAAAATATTCTGCTGTAAAAGATTCTACTGCACCAGCTACAGTCAACTGTATATCATCTACTGCAAACGATGGGTCAGTTCCAACGCCATTTGCATTATTTACCCAGCGAAATCCTATTTTCACAAGCGGATTATTATCGGCAGTTGCAGGGAGTGCGATTGAATAAGATGTCCACAATCCTTGCGTACTGCCATTGCAGGTAACACCTCCGCAACACAATGTTTTTGGAAGATCAGCTAGTAAACTCCAGGTAGCACCATTATAGTACCAAAGTGTTGCATTGTCATTAGTACCTTCGCCAAATTCCATATAATTAAAAAGAAGCGTGATACCCGATTGTCCGGTGCAATTCATGCCAGGTGATTCGGCTCGTACGTCGGTAGCGCTGCACCAGCCAATGAATGAACATGTAAATGCATCAGTTTCGAGATAGGCTGCGCCCGGATCTACAGGCATTGTTGAACCCACATGCAAGGTACGGTTCGAACCACATGCAGCACCGCAATTTCCGACACCGCTACCATTTTCGGTTGCACTCACATAAAATGTATTGGCGGTAACTTCATTTAATCCCGTAAGGCTGATATTCCAATCGCCGTGTATTCCGGTATAAACATTTGCCGACTGACCGGAATTACATCCTACGCCAAAATCTTCCGTCCAGAATGCACCACCGCCACCTGATCCCGATCCTATTGCGATTGCCTGGTAATCATTATTTTTTCCTACAGGAAAAGTGAATGCAGCTGTACCCAGTTTGCAAACAGGTCCATGAACAAAACCGGTATTATTTGCATTCGTTACTGTTGCAATACTTTCAATTGTAAGCAGATTAATTGCAGAGGAAAAAATTCTTCCTCCCGGATTATTAAACGTGAGATTATTATCAACTTTCACTGCACGGTTCAGCGTAAGATCATCAAGTGATTTATTCAAAACCATGTTAAAAATATTGAGTGTTCCTATACCGGAAATATTTTGTGCGCCGCTCCCTGTGAATACAATTCTTCTGGCATCATTGGCATCGTAATTTATAGTTCCGTTACAAATAAGATTGCCATAAATTTCAAAACCGGTTCCATAATTCCGTAAAATATTACCCGGTCTTACTGTGACAGAACCCAGCACTGCTGTTGGATTTATGTTGGTGCTTATATTTTCAAATTCCACAAACCCACTGCCTGATCCTCCAACATCAAATGATCCTTTTATGACAGTATTTGTTGCAGCGCCCTGGAAACCCGATGAACCGGCTGCAAGCCAGAGCACACCCGTATTGTTTTCAATGATTAGATTGGGATAATACATATTCAGGGAGCTTACCGACGGATTCGGAACACCGGTTTTTCTTATGATCCATGTAGCATTAGCCGGTATGGATGCAATTCCACCGTTGAAATTATCCCTCCAGTTATTGGCGCTGCCGGCGCTCGTTTTTATAAATGTGGCTCCACTTGCTAAACTCCAGGTAGCACCGGCGTTGAAGCTAACATTGGAAGGAGAATTATCGGAAATGATGCCGGAAATTTGCAGATCAACACCTGTTCCATTCACTAGTGTTAAAATAGCGGCTGTCCAGTTAAGTGTAGCGCCCGCTTCTACGAAAGTTTCATCCGTTCGGATAGGAGTGTTCACAGTTACAATATGCGGTGATCGTATGGTTATGGTTCTTGAGTAACTCGACGGCGGCATTACAGCCGGGTTCCAGGTAATATTATCAGGAGACGATTCCCAGGTAGTAATGTTTGACCAGTTGCCATTGATCGTACTTCGGTAATAATGGTCGGAATACCAGGAAACATTTACATCGTCGATGCGGGAATTGCCGGTTGTTGCCACCA
Organism: Bacteroidia bacterium; assembly: GCA_038215705.1. GTDB lineage: Bacteria > Bacteroidota > Bacteroidia > AKYH767-A > OLB10 > JADKJB01. Next base: position 35,831 of record JBBQQQ010000031.1, on the reverse strand, counting down.
CACCGCTTCCCACCGAAACATTAGAGTTCATGATCCAACGAAGCGAAATGGCCGGTTGATTCTCACAGGCTACGGGCAACGGCACTGCAGTTACTACTCCGGAAGTCCAGTTAGCAGCTGTGACAATAGCAGTTGCCCCGGGTAAATCAATCCATAGTCCGGCACCTATACGGTATTGTATCTTAAAATCACGCGGGCCTGTTGAGGAACTGAATTGTTTGGAGGAAACTGATAAGTTGTAATTTCCCGTGGTGGAAATTGTAATCTCCCAAAATTTGAATCCATTGCCATTATCCCAATTAGGACAGTGGGCAGAAAAAGATGTGGCACCAGCGTTAGTAAATCCTACTGCTCCTGTGCCTCCCTGAGTGGTGATAGTTGCACCTGCATTAGGGGGAGAAGCCACATCAACCAGTGCGTTGTCAGGGTTGTTTGGGAAATTCCATTCCGAAATGGTTTGTTGTGAGAAAACTGGAGTTATTGATCCACACAAAAAGGGAAGGATTAACCATAAAAAAAAGACATTTAAAATTTTTGTCATGACGCCAAAATATTTTTATACTATGAAAAATTATCAATATTGTGAGAAAAACAGGAATAGAAAATCAACACAATTAACTTTATTTAAAAGCCGAATCCAAAGATAAATAAAAGTTATGGAAATATAAAGTGCGTTTTAAAATACTGTTAATTCTTTTTAGATTCAGGCTTTTTCCCGGTTTTGTGTCGGCATGGGAAATATGGAGCCGCTTATCAAATTTTATTAATTTTGTTTGTTAGCACTGCTCATATGATAACCGCCCAGTCTGGAGGATTTGCGAAAAGTAAATGCCGATAGTGGCTTACCTGACGGGCATCACCGACTAAACAGGTTGAGTTGGTAGCCGGATTTGACGGAATAGGGGATTTTAAAAGTTGCTAAAAGCCTGGCGAGGTTTAACCAAGATTATACCCGTTGCTTTCCATAAATTTTTCAAGAGATCTTCGTGCCTTCATTCGTACTTTTCGCTTTATAACGGGTGTCCAGCCTAAAATTATTCCGGGTAATCCCAGCGCTTGTGAAGACCTGCTATAAAAATTAAAATCATCCTTGTGTTCGATAATTTTTCCATCCTTAAAATTGAAGGTTGATTTTATCCTGTTGATCACTTTTTTACCTGTGGTCGAAAATGTGTATCGGGCTATCCATTCAGCCCTACCCATTTCTCCATCACTTTTAACATGGTTATACGTTAATTCAAAATCCTTTGCGTTCAAACAAAGCATTTCCCACATGGCTTTCACCTCATGGGCATCCAGGTTTTGAAATACCGGATCATTGAAACGGGCATCATTGGAATAGCATTGTTGCATGCACTTGTAATCCTTTCGCCGGAAGGCTTCATAAAAATCAGCAATAAGTAAAGAATAATCTTTCATAATATACCCTGCATTTTTTCTCATACAAATTAACACAAAAAAATAGTGGATCTCCGGTTTGAAAAGCGGTTCACCTTACAAATCATAATTTACGTTATTTTTACACCGGCATGAGCCTAGTCGATACACACATACATCTTTACGCAAATGATTACGATACTGATCGCGATGACCTGATTGTTGCGGCCCGGAAGTCAGGAGTTCAGCGTTTTTGTTTGCCAAACATTGATACGGAAAGCCTTGGCGGGATGCTTGCTCTTTCTGCAAAATGGAAAAATGTTTGTTTTCCGATGTTCGGTCTCCATCCTTGTTCTGTGAAAGAAGATTACAAACAGCAATTGGATGTAATTTACCGATCCCTGCAATTAAATCGTGAACAAGCTGTTGGAATAGGGGAGACCGGGTTGGATTTTTATTGGGATCTTACTCATAAAAAGGAGCAAATGGATGCATTGCTGGTGCAGGCACAATGGGCACGCGAAATGAAATTGCCTCTTGTGATACACAGTAGAAATTCAACTCAGGAAATTATCGACTTGTTAAAACTACTGAATGCTCCCGATTTAACCGGTGTTTTTCACTGCTTTTCAGGAACTGCAGATCAGGCGGAGCAAATAATCGCCCTTGGATTTTATCTTGGAATAGGAGGGGTGGTGACCTTTAAGAATTCCGGCCTTGATACTATTTTGCCCGGTTTACCACTTGATCGTATTTTGCTTGAAACCGATGGACCTTACCTTGCTCCGGTACCTTTCCGCGGAAAGCGAAATGAACCGGCATATTTAAAAATCATTGCAGAAAAAATAGCAGCAATAAAATCAGTTTCAGCGGAAGTAATTGCAGAGGCCACTACGGCAAATGCAGAAATGCTTTTTCAACTGTCATCACTTAATACAACACTTTAATTTTATCTCAAAGCCTGCCGGCATATATGGCTAAACTCAAAACAAAAACCTCCTCAAAACCGGGCTCCCGAATTTTGATTATTTATACCGGTGGTACCATTGGAATGATACAGGATCATGAGTCGGGTGTGTTAAGCCCTATTGATTTCAGCCAGATTCGTCGCGAGGTACCCGAAATAAAAAAGTTTGGTTATGCCATTGAGGTGGTGTCATTCGATCCTGTGCTCGATTCTTCCGACATGCAGCCGGCACATTGGATTAAGATGGCTAAATTAATACGTGACCATTATACCGATTTCGACGGGTTCGTGATTCTGCATGGTTCCGATACCCTAGCCTACACCGCATCCGCTTTAAGCTTTATGCTTGAAAACCTTGCAAAGCCGGTAATTCTCACCGGTTCTCAATTGCCTGTTGGCGAAATTCGGACCGATGCCCGTGAAAACCTCATCACCGCCATTGAAATTGCAGCTACAAGGTTTGAGGGTAAGGCCGCTGTTCCGGAGGTCTGTGTTTATTTTGATTATTTTCTTTTCCGGGGCAACCGCACCACCAAAATGAATTCTGCCAAGTTCGAAGCTTTCCAATCAGTCAATTTCCCGCCATTAGCGGAAGCCGGTGTACATCTTAAATTTAACCGGCATCTAATTATTCCCGCCAACGGTAAAAAATTAAAAACTCACAGTGTGTTGAATAACCAGGTGGGTGTAATCAGAATTTTTCCCGGTATGACGCGAGAGTGGTTTGAATCCCAATTAAATGCAAAAAATATCAAGGCTATCATCCTGGAAACCTTTGGTTCAGGGAATGCGCCTTCACAGGGTTGGTTTATTGAGGAACTGCAAAAAGCCTGCGACAGGGGTATGGTCATCGTTAACATTTCACAATGCCCGGGAGGGGCAGTGGAACAGGGCCGTTATGCAACCAGTAGTAAACTAGCCAAAATGGGGGTTATAGGGGGTGGTGATTTAACCCTGGAAGCAGCTCTTTCAAAGCTAAATTTTCTATTGGGAAAAACAAACAAGTTTGCTGATATTAAGCAACTTATGGGGAAATCTTTACGTGGTGAACTTACTATTTAAATTCTTTACATTCCCTTAACACAATTTATTATTTGGCATTTGGAAAATTTCTATCTTGCACCCTCTTTTAAACGAGAATTTCCGCCCGACGGTGGAGCCATTTACAAAACCAGGGAGAGATGTCCGAGTGGCTGAAGGAGCACGCTTGGAAAGCGTGTGTGCTCCAAAAGGGTACCGTGGGTTCGAATCCCACTCTCTCCGCAACTGTAGCTAAAATAGAAAATTAAATATAACGTTAAAAATTACGCAAAACCCAAAAACCCCAATACTCATCTTAACTATGAAAAAATTATTCTCTTTGATGATGATAACGGCACTGTTATCATTCGGCATTTCCACTTTCGTGATGGCTCAGGATGCTCCCAAGGCCCCAGCTGATGTTACCGCACCAGCAGAAGAGTCGTTTCACCAGACTTTGAAAACAAAGTTTATTGAAGGTGGTCCGCTTTATTTGACTCCCATCCTGCTTTGCTTTATTATAGGAATGGCTATTGTGATTGAAAGGATTATTTATCTGAACATGTCAACAACCAACACCGATAAACTATTGAAAGAAATCGAAGGAGCACTTGCTTCCGGTGGTGTTGATAAAGCAAAAGAAATTTGTCGCAATACAAGAGGGCCGGTAGCCAGTATTTTTTACCAGGGTCTCGACCGTGAGCACGAAGGAATTGATATTGTTGAGAAATCAGTAGTGTCTTATGGCGGTGTTATGATGGGAAATCTTGAAAGAGGACTTATTTGGATCTCCCTTTTTATCGGTCTTGCTCCCATGCTCGGATTCTTTGGAACCGTTGTAGGTATGGTTCAGGCTTTTGATGCTATTGAGTCAGCAGGTGATATTTCTCCGGGACTCGTTGCGGGTGGTATCAAAGTGGCACTTATCACTACCATTGCCGGTCTTATCGTTGCAATGATTCTGCAGGTATTTTATAATTACCTGGTGTCAAAAATCGATAGCCTTGTAAGCCAGATGGAAGATTCTTCAATATCACTGATTGATCTTTTGGTTAAAAATAAATTAACAAATAAAAGATAACACTATGATTGATATAGGCCTTTGGATCAGTTATATATTGTTATTTGCTGCAGTTGCGGGAATGGCAGTATATTCTATTATAAATATGTTGCGCGATCCCAAAAAAGCTAAAGGATCGTTGATTGGCATAGGGATATTGATTGGTTTATTTTTAATAGCGTTCCTGCTTTCAGGAAACGAGGTTTTACCCCGTTACGAAGACTTCGGAATCGATGCATCAGACTCCAAATTAATTGGAGCCGGTTTAATTACCATGTACATTTTGGGAGCCGGAACTGTCCTGATTGCTGTGTATGCAGAAATACGCAAACTCTTTATGAAATAACTGCATGTCAAAGAAAAAAGCCAGAGGGGTTCCTCAAATAAATGCAGGCTCAATGGCGGATATCGCTTTCCTGCTTCTGATTTTCTTCATCGTGGCTACTACCATGGATGTGGATAGCGGTATCCTTACCAAATTACCACCGATGCCGGAGGAAAATCAACCCGAGCCACCGGAAATCAACGACAGAAACGTACTAACGGTGTTAGTAAACGCTAAAGATCAGTTGTTGGTTGAAGGTACCTGGACCGATATTACATCGCTGCGAGAAACTACAAAAGAATTTATTACCAATCCGCAAGGCAAAACATCTCTTCCTGAGAGTCCTACCAAAGCAGTAGTATCGTTGCAGAATGACCGCGGCACCTCTTACAATACATATATCCAGGTGCAAAATGAATTAAAGGCTGCTTATAATGAGGTAAGAAATGAAGTGTCGAGAAATAAGTTCGGTAAAAATTTTGATGAACTGACCGCCGACAAGCAGAAGGAAATTCAGGCCATGTATCCTGTGAAAATTTCGGAAGCCGAACCAAAAAATATCGGAGGAAACTAATATGTCAAGATTTAAAAAGAAAATTTCCGGCGGTACTCCTGCCATTTCAACGGCATCTCTTCCTGATATCGTTTTTATGTTGCTGTTCTTTTTCATGGTAACAACCACTATCCGCGATGCAAGTCTTAAAGTGAAAATAGTTACGCCTAATGCAACAGAAATGCAGAAGCTGGAGAAGAAATCGCTGGTCAGCTATATTTATGTCGGACCCCCTTCAACCACGGCTTTACGGGAGACCTTCGGAACAGAACCACGCATTCAACTCAATGATGCCTATGCTTCAATAAATGACCTGGCAGAATTTGTTGAAAAGGAACGCGAATCACGTGATGAATCGGAAGCTTCCAAACTTACCACATCACTGAAAATCGATAAGGATACAAAGATGGGACTGGTAACAGACATTAAACAGGAATTGAGAAAAGTAAATGCCTTAAAAATTAATTATTCTACCAAGCAAGGTAAACTTGCTTCCGGAAGTTAAAAAAGGCTTAATGATAATTTAGAATTCCTCCGTGTTTTACGGGGGAATTTTTTTTGGCAATGTTTTGTTATCAAAAAAATAAATGTGAAGTGATTAATTTGATGCTTTAGTGTGTTGGAGTTTCGTTTTCAGCCTCCTCACTTAAACTTCTGGTCCGGTAAAGCTGAAACAAAAGTCCGGTTAAAATTAAAGTAGCAATTACTGCCATGAGCCACTCATCTTTTGTTGCACCAACGGTATCCTGGTTGAATGGCAATGCTTCTTTTCCTGCGAAATAGGCAAATACAACTGCTGCTCCGTTATTTATAAAGTGTGCAAACACCGGCACCCAGATACTGCCTGTCCAGTGTAAAAGGTATCCGAATAAAACCCCCAGCATCATCCTCGGAAGAAAACCATAAAACTGCATGTGAATGGCACTGAAAATTACTGAGGTTATTAATATTGCTACGTGAATATTCTGCGTCATTTCCTTAAATAGTTTCTGCAGAATGCCGCGAAAAAGGAATTCCTCACCCAAAGCAGGAAGAACAGCAATGATCAGAAGATTATAAAATAGTTCACCTGTGGAATTCATATCTAACAAAGCTTCAGTAATCCGCATGGCGTTTTTTTCACTTGCTTTAATCCATTCTTCAAGGCCGCTCAAAAAGGAGGGGAGTTCCATCTGCTGATTCAGCAATACCATAACATTGATCAGAGGAATGGCGGCAAACATGATTATGAATGTTAGCAGCATTGTATAAACGGGTGGAGTCTTTTTTAATTGAAGATAAGCCTTTGGATATGGACTGAAAAGCCAGGCAAGCAGAAGGGAGGGAAGTAAAAACATTCCGATACCGGTAGAAATAAGCTGCAATAACTTCATGGCTGCCAGCGTATTAGGGTTATCAAGGTCGCTGAGCGCGGATGGATCGGAAATCATATTTACTCCATAGAAGGCATCTATAATTAATGCACCAAGCATACTGAAAATCAGCGTGCAGAAAAGAACAACACTTACAACAATCAGGAACTTACGGTAAGTGGGTTTGTCTGCAAAGAAGCCTGATAGCATGATTTTCCTTAATTTTGCTGCGAAATTAACTATAAATGAGTCATAAGTGACTCCATACCTTTTAACATCCCAATGATTAAAATAGGATCCATTGAATTAGGAGAGTTTCCATTATTGCTGGCCCCCATGGAGGATGTCAGCGATCCGCCTTTCCGTGCCGTTTGCAAGGATGAGGGTGCAGATATGATGTATACTGAATTTATATCTTCGGAAGGTCTGATTCGTGATGCTGCAAAAAGTGTTCAGAAACTGGATATTTTCGAATATGAACGACCCATCGGTATCCAGTTGTTTGGTTCCGATATTGATTCTATGCGGGAAGCGGGGCGGATTGCTGATGCCGCAAAACCAGATCTTATTGATATCAATTATGGCTGCCCTGTGAAAAATGTTGCTTGTAAAGGTGCAGGTGCGGCTCTTTTGCAGAATGTTCCTAAAATGGTAGCAATGACATCGGAAATCGTTAAGATTGCTACCCGTCCCGTAACTGTAAAAACCCGTTTAGGCTGGGATGAAAAAACTTTGAACGTTGAAGATGTTGCCGAGCGCCTGCAGGATATCGGCATTGCAGCCCTGTCTATCCATGGCAGAACGCGTGCCCAGCTTTACAAAGGCCCGGCCGACTGGGAACTGATCGGTAAAATAAAAAGCAATCCACGTATTAAGATTCCCATATTCGGAAACGGCGATGTTGACTCACCGCAGAAAGCTAAGGATATGCGCGATCGTTATGGTGTTGATGGTGTGATGATAGGCAGAGCCAGTATTGGGTATCCGTGGATATTTAATGAAGTGAAACATTTTCTAAAAACAGGAGAACTGCTCCCGCCGCCTGATGTAATCCAGCGCGTTGCCACCTGCCGGAAACATTTAAAGCGATCACTCGAGTGGAAAGGTCCTATTACCGGAATTCATGAAATGAGAAGGCATTATATTAATTATTTCAGGGGCTTTGATCACTTCAAAGATTTCCGCATGCGACTTGTGACAACGTATGATGGTGAAGAAATTAATTCAATTTTGGATCAGATTCTCGACAGGTATAATAATTCGGTTGTTGTAAGTTAATTTTCCTTTGGCCTTTTACCCTGACTTTTTGCCTCACCCGACCTCTCCAAAGGAGAGGAGAACATTTTTCTGTAATTTTTAACTCCTGATAATACCTGACTTTTTTCTGACCCAATAACTTTTTTTGCCTCACCCGACCTCTCCAAAGGAGAGGGGGACATTTTTCTGTAATTTATAAATCCTGATAATTCCTGACTTTTTGCCTCACCCGACCTCTCCAAAGGAGAGGAGAACATTTATCTGTAATTTGATGATAAAGCGAATACCTGAAAAATTTGAGTAGCAGAAAACGGGAATGTAAAATGTAGAATGTAAAATGTAGAATTGAAAATTAAATGTCCTAATGTGCTAATGTCCTAATGTCCCAATGACCCTTTTCCTGACAATTCCTGACTTCTGTCTGACCTTTTTCCTGACCTTTTATTGACCCTTTTTGCCTCACCCTAACCTCTCCAAAGGAGAGGAGAACATTTTTCTGTAATTTTTAACTCCTGATAATACCTGACTTTTTTCTGACCCAATGACTTTTTTTGCCTCACCCTAACCTCTCCAAAGGAGAGGAGAACACTTACCTGTAATTTATAACTCCTGACAATTCCTGACCTTTTGCCTGACCTTTTTCCTGACCTTTCCCTGACCCTTTTCCTTGACCCCTGAAGTAGAAGTTTCATTTTTCAAATATTGAATTTAATAGATCCCTTAAATTTTTCGAAATAAAATCATATTCTTTCTTCCCAACAACTACACTTCAGGGCAAACTTTTCCTGACCCTTTTTCCTGACCTTTCCCTGACCCTTTTTCCCTGACCCTTTTCCTGACCCTTTCCCTGACCTTTCCCTGACTCTAATTTCCTAATGTCTTAATGTCTAAATGTCTTAATTTCCTTTTCTTTATCTTTTATTTTCGAAGAAGCATACCACGCTGCCAAAAAACCGATTGCGAATACGATTGCTGTAACGTATACGAAATCGAGGGCCTGCATTTCAACGGGGTAGGCGTTGATAAGAAAGGATTCACTGTTATCAAGCCTGATAAAACCATAGTGTTGTTGTAAGAAGCAGACTATCCCGCCAAGGGCAAGGCCGGTTATTGCACCCGACATGGTTATCATAAGACCTTCAAGAAGAAAAATATTTTTTATCATGTTATGTTCCGCTCCCAATGCAGAGAGTATACCGATGTCTTTTTTCTTTTCAATGATGAGCATGGTTAATGAACCGATGATGTTGAAAATAGCGATGATGAGAATAAAGGAGAGAATAAAATAAACCGCCCACTTTTCTGTTTTCAGTATGCGATACAAAAAATCATGTTGCTGCAGGCGGGTTTGCACCTGGAAATTGTTTCCTGCGATTGCCTGGATTGCAGCACCGGCCTCCTCTTCGTTACTGCCTGGATTCAGCCCGATCTCCATGGCGGAAACCAGGCCGGGGCTGTCAATAATTTCACGCGCAAAGCGTAACGGTACCAGCACGTATTTCGAATCGAAATCCTGTTGAATGGCAAAAACACCAACGGGTTTAATAAGGCTGATGTTAAAAGCTTCCTCCGGATTTAAAGTAGAAACCGGTTTTCCTTTTTTCGGAACATATATGCTCAACTGGTTAAAAGGATCATTGAGAATCAGTGAGAGGGAATAAGCAATTCCTCCTCCTACAACTGCATAATTCATTTTGCCGTCTTCCAACAGCAACTCACCGTCAATAATTTTATCATCAATTTCCGAAATCTCCAAAAAATTCTCGTCAACACCTTTGATGGTTCCTATAAACTGGCGGTCACTGAATTTTATTAATGCATTTTCTTCAAGTGTCCATGACAGGTGCGAAATTCCGGGGATTTTTCTTATTGCAGCTGTGTCTAACGTTTCAGGGTTAAACGTTTTTCCTTTAACGGCTGTTATTTTAATGTCGGGATCAAACGAATCATATAAGGCAATAACGAGTCCGCTGAAGCCATTGAAAACAGAAAGCACAATGATCAGTCCCATAGTACCCACCATCACCCCGGCTACAGAAATTATAGAAATGATATTAATTACATTATGCGACTTCTTCGAAAAAAGGTATCGTTTGGCTATGAAGAATTCGGTGCGCATGGTATTATTTCCAGGCTTTAACTATGAGGCCTGTACCTGTTGAGTGCTTCATTCGTGTATCGAGAAAATTCAGGATAAATGAAATGGGATATGCAATGATATAATAAAAAGGAAGAATTAAAAATCCTATTACCCGGGGAACTTTTCCTAAAAAAAGAATCGGGTATTTCATTGAAAGGCGCCATGATATTTTTCCAGGTGTACCGTAGGAATACCTTGCCTCAACCTTTGAGAATCCCGATGAGCGGAGTTTTTGTTCGATTTCACCAATGTTGTATCCATCACGTACATGTTCTTCGATAAAAGAAGCCTCACCTTCGCCATGAACATCCGAACCCCCCTGGTCGCTGGGTGTGGAGATCAGCAACATGCCACCGGTTTTTAAAGAGCGGTGAAAATTTTTGAATACCATAACATCTTCAAGAATATGTTCCATAACATCGACCGACAAAATAAGGTCATAGGAATTATCTTTATAATATTGCGTCAGGTCACCCACTTCAAACCGAACATTTGAAGCACCTATTTCCGTGAAAAACCGGTTGCAATCTGCTACCTGTTCTTCCTTAACATCAACCGACAAAATTCGATAGGCCCAGCTTTTTGTATACAGCCAGTAGGTGTATTGCCCGAAGCCGGCGCCTGCATCCAGGATATCCGCGTTCTGAGGGGTAACGTGCATCCATTTGCGTAATTCAAGATGCACATGCCATGCACGTAACAACAAAAGATCTAATAAACGGTAAAATGTTTTTCTTAAAAAAGGATTCTTGTTAAAAACGCCACCCAGTGAACGTTTAATCGGATCATACTCCATATAGGAATGGGAAATTATTTATTATTTGTGTGTGCTATAATGCCGAAACCTGTTTAATGACTGTCAACTCATTTACTCTGGTTTCTCGGGAGGAATCACTATATCCTTAAGGATCTTATCAATCTTCTCGGCATAATCGAGTGAATCATCAATAAAAAATTCCAGTTCTGGAATAATGCGGGCCTGGTTACGGATGCGCTCACCGAGCAATTTCCTTATTTCGCGGTTGTGTACCTGCAAATTTTGAAGTACTGCTTCACCATTACTTTTAAATACACTGATGTGAATACGGGCTTTGGAAAGATCGGGCGTTATTTTCACTCCGGTTACAGTCACGAAGGAAGAACCATAGAAGCTTTTTCCGTCTTTGAGAAAAATATCACTGATCTCCTTTTGAATTAACCTTGCAAATTTAAGCTGGCGTGTAGAATCCATAGCGCAAAGTTACGATTTTAAAACAATGAATCCTAATGGAGTTATTGATGGGTAACCGATTAATGATCAGGTAAATACCCTATGCTTTTGACTTGGCAATTCCCGGGATTCAAAGAGGTGTCAATTATGTTTTACTATTGATTCATACGCTTTCATAACGGTCGTCACTGAAATAGTATATTTGTGCCGTGAAAACTTATTTCCGTATCGTCAGGCTAATAAAGCCCTACATGGGTTACGCCATGTTAAACGCCTTCTTCAATATCCTTTCCGTCATTTTCAACCTTTTTTCACTTACCATGGTAGCGCCATTCCTGGATCTGCTGTTTTTAAAAACCGACCAGGATTATGCCGACCGCCTTGCGAAAGGAGTGCCTGCTATGAAAATTTCAGTGGATTCACTTGTTGACAATTTCTATTATTATTTTACTTCCATTATTGTTGATCCCGGAAAGGGGAAATTATATGCACTGATTACAATTTGTGTTCTTGTTGTTGTGATGTTCTTTTTTAAAAATTTAACACGTTACATCGCAATGTTTTTTTTAGCTCCGGTACGAAATGGTGTTGTAAAAGATTTACGAAACAGCATGCACCGGAAAATAATGGATCTTCCTTTAGCATATTACTCCGATGAACGTAAAGGCGACATCATGTCGCGCATGACAACAGATGCCCAGGAAATTGAGTGGTCAGTGATGAGTTCCCTCGAAGCAACTTTCCGCGAGCCGCTTACGATATTGTTGTTTTTATCAACCATGATTTACATAAGCCCGCAACTTACACTTTTTGTTTTTATACTATTACCGCTTACTGCCTTACTGATTACCCGTATCGGTAAAAGTTTGAAGCGTACCTCTGTTAAAAGTAAGGAACGGCTTGGTTCATTGCTAAGCATAATTGAGGAAACACTTTCGGGTTTGCGAATTATCAAAGCGTTTAATGCTGAGAAGCCTATTCAAAATAAATTTGAGGAATTAAATTCCCGGTACACAGTTACAATGAATCGCATGTACCGGAAAACAGACCTTGCTTCACCCATGAGTGAATTTCTTGGTGCCTGTGTGTTAGTGGTGGTAATGTATTTTGGAGGAAAATTGGTGCTCGCCGAAGATCAGTCGCTTACCGCTGCTATGTTCATTGCCTACATCGCCATTTTTTCGCAAATGATTCCACCCTCGAAAGCTTTTACAAATGCATTCTACAATATTCAAAAGGGCATTGCTTCCGCCGACAGGATTAATAAAATTCTGGATGCTGAGAATTTAATTGTAGATAAGCCGGGAGCTCAAACTATAGCTGATTTTAAGGATAGGGTAAGTTATGATAATGTAAGTTTTTCATACAGGCGCGGCGATCCGGGAAAAGTATTGAATAACATTAATTTGGTGCTGGAGAAAGGCAAGACCATTGCACTGGTTGGTCAGTCGGGTTCCGGTAAAACTACGCTTGCCGATATGCTTCCCCGGTTTTATGATCCTTCTGAAGGTGATATTCGTATTGATGGTATTTCTTTACGCGATTTAAAGCTTGCATCTATCCGGTCGCTGATTGGAGTGGTTTCACAGGAATCAATTTTGTTTAATGATACCGTTGCGAATAACATTGCTTTCGGAATTACAACAGCAAGTCATGAAGCTATTGAGCACGCCGCAAAAATTGCCAATGCGCACGATTTTATTATGCAAATGCCCGAACTTTATCAAACCAATATCGGCGACAGGGGAGGGAAAATGTCGGGCGGACAACGGCAACGGCTTAGCATTGCACGTGCCGTGTTGAAAAACCCGCCCATATTGATTCTAGATGAAGCCACTTCAGCCCTGGATACCGAATCAGAGCGCCTGGTTCAGGATGCCCTTCATAAACTAATGGCCAACCGAACTACGCTTGTAATCGCACACAGGCTTTCCACCATTCAGCATGCCAATGAAATAATTGTAATGAATAAGGGAGTTATTGAGGAAAGAGGAACGCACAATGAATTGATTGAACGAAAAGGACTGTACAAAAAACTGTTTGACCTGCAGTCGTTTTCATAGCACATCCAAATTTTTTTTCAAGGTGTAATTTTCATTAACACTCCTGTAGTGCTCCGGGGTCCCGTCATTCGTTGCGTTAACACATACACGTCGCCGTTAGCATCTTCCCCCATGGAATTTAATTTACCGGTAATGTCATTGCTTCCGGTTGTACCAATTTCAACTTTTATATTCCTCCACGTATTATCAGGTGAACGTTTCAGGCAAAAAAGTTTACCACTCCAGTCACCGTAAAAATAATATCCATGAAAGGATGGATAACTTTTACCCCGGTACATGTGACCTCCGCAAATACTGATGCCCGTATCATGATCATATTCAGCGATCGGGAGTTTCAATCCGGTTTTGTCACAACCCGACGGGGGATCAAAGCAATGATAACCTTCCATGATGCGCCATCCATAATTTCCGCCTTTTTCAATTACATTGATTTCTTCATATTTATTCTGGCCAACATCACCGCAATAAAGTTTTCCATTCACATCATCAAAGGAAAATCTCCATGGATTTCGCAACCCATACGCGTATATTTCACCCCTGTGATTTGATTTTCCCGTAAAGGGATTATCAGCGGGAATCGCGTAAGGTTTAGCATTATCAATATCGATACGCAGGATTTTCCCAAGGAGTGTATTCAGATCCTGTCCGTTGCCAATAGTACCATGTTCATCATTTGCACCTCCGCCATCACCAGTGCCAATATAAAGAAATCCGTCAGGTCCGAATGCTAGCATGCCACCGTTGTGATTGCTTTCCGGTTGCAGTATTTCCATAATTACAATTTCATCCGTGCCTGCTTTGTCGGCATTTGTTGATGACACTTTGTATTCAGCAATAATACTCTTATGATCAAACTTCGGACGATTGTCGGGGGCGCTGTAGTAAACAAAAAATCGTCCGTTGTTTTTATAATTGGGATGAAAAGCCAAACCCAGCAATCCTTTTTCACTGTAAGCAATATTCAATCCATCAAGGCGTGAAGAAATATCAAGAAATGGTTCCTTGTTGACAGCACCATTCTTTACAATTTTAATTTTGCCACCCTGCTCGAAAACAAAAATGCGACCTGTTCCATCTTTTGGAGATGCCATTCCTACAGGCGATGTAAATCCTGTTGCAATGGTTTCAAGTTTTATATGAATAGTTTCGGTTTGTGAGAATGCTGTTAAACCGGAAAAACAGGTTGTTAAAATCAATAAATATTTCAGCATAAACGATATCTTTTATTTTTTAACAACAAACTTATGAGAGAATAATTTTTTCTCTCCTGCTATCTCAAGCAAATATTTTCCTGTTTTTAAATGTCCGATGTCGATGGAGTAGCCATGTTTTCCCTTATAGAAATATTTTTCATCGACCTGTCCGGCTTCCTGTCCGTTCATAGTTACAATCCGGATCCGGTAATTTCCTGCCAAAGGAAAATTAAATTCAAGATTTAGTTTTTCTGTTGCGGGATTCGGGAAAATTTTTACGAGCGGTTCATCCTTTACTTCTGCCTCGTCAATTCCTGTTTGCAATCCGAGTATTACAATAGGCTGACCAAATACAAGAGGATTGTCATTAATATCATAAACACTAATTCTGATAAAGGATGGGTTGGTCATATCCAATGCAGGAATTGAATTGGTATCAATCAACGTGGCATTATGCAAGTAGGGCAGGGGCTGAAGTGAGGAGTTTAGCAAAATCTGTGTAAGCCGTATTTTACAACCTGCAGGAAAGGGACTCAGATGAATTTCAGGTTGAACGTTATTCTGATTAATAAATCCGCGATCGCCCATATCAAGATTGGCCAGAGTATAATAAAATTCACCTTTAAAAAGTTTTTGATTTCCGAAAAACATTTTACCTAATGATAAAGCAGCAAGCAATTCATAATCGGAACTGTCGGCGGACCAAATATAGGTATGAAACAAGTTATCGGTATACATCCATTCATCGCCATGCGAATCGCTTACACCGTTTCCATATAGAAATAAACCATTTGCCGTTAACTTATCCCACGTTTTAAGATGACGTGCAAGATCACCTCCTCCGCGTTTAAAATAACCTACTTCAAGAATGTCAGAACCATAAGCCAGGTTACCCAGAAGGTGAATTGCAACTGTATCAGAACGGTAATCCTGAACTGAATCAGAGTCAAGTGACCAGTCTGTGCCAAACATGTGGTTGAATGATACCAGTCCGCCTTTCAGATGCACCTTATTCACCCAGTTATTTACACTGCCATAAATTTTTCCTTCAAAAATCTGGTGATTATTTTCTGATTTTGGAAAGTATGCATTCAGGTGCTGAAAGCCGCTATATTCCACACCAAGAATATTATGCGTTTGATGGGTTGCAGAGTAGTTGTCAAGAAAAGCTTTCTCACCAAAAATAATACTGTCGGTTTGATAATGAATGGGAACAAGCATGAAATCACGAATCGCAGCACCTACCGTTGCACCTTGCTTTGACAGCAACTGGAATTCCATATCGGAAATGGTATTATCGCCACCATGATCAAGAACCGCTGCCGCTTCCCATAAATCAAGTGCGATTTGTTGCCAGTTATTTATAATTGGAATTTTTACCGTGACGGAATCGATATTATTAGAAGTAATAATTGTGGTTGAAACAGAAGGATCAAATTCATAAATTATCACATCCTGTCCTGCCTGTTGCCTGTAATGCCACGCAAGCCGGAAAATTATTTTTATGTTTGTTTTTTGGGAATCCGTGGTGGCGGGGTGCATCCTGAATTGCATTACAGGTTTACTTACCATCGGCTTACTGAAGGCAATATCTTTTACAAGACCTGATAACGACCTGGGGCTATACGAAAATGTATCGGGAGTACTTGCACTTGCGGAAGAAGTGTGAGCCAGGTACAGCGTATCGCTTCCGAAATAAGCAATGGAGCCCAAACCCTTTGCAACACATTTCCAGTGATTGATTTCGCTGGTGCCGCCTGAAGATATATTTTCAACATCCAGCGTCAGGGGATTTATTATTGCACCTGTAAAAGGCATTAACAGCGTATCCTGTTCAAACTGTCCGTGGTGTTCAGCCCACCATAATACATCTATGCCTACACTATCCGACTGCCAGTTGTGGTACTGAAGCGATCCGGGCCGTTGTGCACCATTGTGATTTGACCACCCGTGTATATGCATCTGGGTCACATAAGGTGTTTTTCCCGTAAAGGAATTTTGACCCGGTAAAAACCCGGGCAATACTAAAAACATAAAAAGTAATAGTCGCATGCTGTTGGTAAGTAGATGTTTTCGTTTAAAATTTTATTACGGGTTATTGTACTTCAAAGCTAATAAAAATAAGTAAGTTCCGGGAAAGTTCATTCGGAGCACCTTGCCACCACCAGAAACAAAAGCCTTACCTTTGTGCAAAATTACAATTATGAAATTTCATCTCTCACCGCTCCTAATCACCATTTCTGTACTTATTATTCTGGCTGCATCGGCCTGCAATAATACGCATGTGGGTGAGGGAGAAACAGTAACACAGGCCAGGGAAATAGGCAAATTTGATAAAGTGGTACTTAATATGGATGCCCGGGTCACAATTACCGACACCAGTGCAAATTTTTGTGTGGTACGTGCTCAGCAAAATTTGCAGGAAGTCATTATCACCCGGCTCGATGGAAACACGCTCGTTATAACAACCAAGGGAACTGTAGTAACAAATGAACCCATTGAAATCGCCATTGGGCTTAGCCAGGCTGCAGCTTTCGAGGTTAATGGCTCGGGTGAAATTGTGGGTTTGAATACCATAAAAAATGAATCATTGGATTTTGAAGTGAATGGTTCGGGAAAACTTCAGCTCGATGTGGTTGCAGTTAAGATTACCGGCGCTGTTTCGGGATCAGGAACCGTGAATCTCACAGGAACTTCTAATGAATTGAATGTTGAAATAAATGGGTCCGGACTTGTGGATGCCGGTGAATTCAGTACGCTTAAGTCAAAGGTGAGAATTTCAGGCTCAGGGGATGTTAAATTGCTCGTTGATGAAACCCTTGAAGCTAATGTAGGGGGAAGCGGAGTGGTCAGTTATCGCGGAAATGCGGTGGTGAATAAAAAAATATCCGGTAGTGGTGAAGTAATTAAACTCGACTGATCAATTGCAAGCTTTTAAAGTTTATAAGAACATTTCCCTCAAGGGAAAACATTCACGGGAAATCCTGGTCGATGCTTTTGTACCCGAAAGTGATCATGCCCTTCCTGTAGTCATATTTTCTCATGGATTCAAAGGCTTCAAGGATTGGGGGCCTTTTAATACGATTGCTGAAATGTTTGCAGAAGCAGGCTTTGCATTTATCAAATTCAACTTTTCCTTTAACGGCACTACTGCCGAAGAGCCCCTGGAATTCGCCGACCTTGAAGCTTTTGGAAATAATAATTTCACCAAAGAGCTTGATGATCTTGAGCACGTAATTGAATGGGTGATGGCGGAAACGCAGTTATTTAAAGCCCAAACAGACAAAATTTCCCTGTTGGGGCATAGCAGGGGCGGTGGCATTACGATTTTAAAAGCTGCTGAACATAGTAATATTGCCTCACTGGCTACATGGGCGGCGGTGGCTGACTTCAGCAGGTTTATAACAGGTCAGGATATTGAAGACTGGAAAAATTCAGGGGTGCATTTTATTGAAAATACCCGTACCGGTCAGATGATGCCATTGTACTTGCAGTTGTATCATGATTATTTTGAGAATCACGAACGATTACAGATAAAATCAGCCATGAATCGCATCAATAAACCGGTACTGCTGGTGCATGGAACCGATGATGAAACGGTTTCTATAAGCCACGGTCAGGAATTGCAGGGCCAGAATCCTGAGTGGGCACGGTTAATTGTAATCCAGGGAGGGGACCATACTTTTGGTGCAGGCCACCCGTTCCTGAGTGAATCGCTACCCCCTCAATTTCAGCAGGTTGTTATTGAAACTGTGCACTTTTTCAAAAAGGCCTGATTACTACCGGAAGAGTGTTCATTTTTAATTGAAATCTTCTGCAAAGTGGTTATAGGTTTATTTATTTTCGTGCCTGTTACTCAAGTATGAAGATTGCAATAGCAGGAACAAGAGGTATTCCCAATAATTACGGTGGATTTGAGCAATGTGCCGAGTTTTTGTCAGTGCTATTGGCCGGAAAAGGACACGATGTGACTGTTTACAGTACGCATTATCATCCTTACCAGGATAAAACTTTTAACGGTGTTGAAATAAAACATTGCTATAATCCCGAAAACAAGATCGGAACACCCGGGAATTTTATTTATGATTACCTGTGTATGCGGGATGCAGTCAACAACAAGTTTGATATTTTGCTCGTATTGGGTTATACAACGGCCTCTGTATTTTACCCATTTATGAATTTCGGGAAAACCATTCTGATCACGAATATGGATGGTTTGGAATGGAAGCGTGACAAATGGAATAATCTGGTTAAAAAACTGGCGAAATGGTTTGAGCGTCTTGGGGCAAATCATTCTCATTACCTGGTTGCCGACAATATGAAAATCCGTGAGTACCTTTATAAGACATATCATAAGGATGCCACCTTTATTGCTTACGGTTGCCAGACTTTCAATGAACCCGACGAGAGTGTGCTTTCTCCTCAGCAAGTTTACAAAAATGAATATTCCATATTGGTTGCAAGAATGGAGGCAGAAAATAATGTTGAAATGATTCTGGAAGGGTATGCCAATTCTACTCAGCCCGGTAAATTACTGGTGGTGGGAAACCTGACTACCGCGTATGGACAACGTATGGCACAAACGTATGCAAAGGATCCCCGGATTGTTTTCACAGGGGGAATTTATGATTTAAAACAATTGAATAACCTCAGATATTTTTCTCGGTTTTATTTTCACGGCCATTCAGTGGGAGGAACAAATCCCTCTTTGCTCGAAGCCATGGCCTCAGGGGCATACATCATAGCACATAATAATGAATTTAATGAAGCGATACTCGGATCAGATGCACTTTATTTTTCCGATGCAGGTTCCCTTTCAGAACTTCTTAATAATTCAATTGTCAGTGACCAGGTACGTTCCGGTGCAGTAGAAAATAATTTCCGCAAAGTGAAAGAAATTTATAACTGGAACCTTATTGCGGATAAATATGAAGAACTCTTTAAACGGTTATTGAAAAACTGAATGACGTTAACAGAAATCTATGAGTGCATTCAACTGACAAACAGTGTCAAATAAATTTTAACATGAAAAAAATTCAGTTCCTCATAGTTTATTTTATTATCAGTTTCGGGATTACATCTGATCTTATCGCACAACATTTTTATCTCCCGCTTAACAATGAAATCATGTCGAGGTATGACTCCTCATTGTATAGAGTAGGAAGTCAATTTCATACTTCGATCAAACCTTATATCAGCAATGAAATTGAAGCAGAAACTCCGATAGATTCACTTCCTGCATACACAATAAAGGATAATAAATTTAATAACACCCGTGTCGGACGAAAACTATTTAAGGAACACCTGATACAGGTACGTGAAGATGATTATTATTTATTTGGTGATATTAATTTTGAATTCGACGGAGGTCAGTCGAAGGAAACAGGTCCCGATAAAAATACGTTTATCAATTCACGTGGTATAGTAGTAGGAGGTACATTCGGAAAACATTTCTCATTTAATTCATCTTTTGTTGAGTCACAAGCTACGTTTTCCACATACATCGATTCAGCTATCAACGAAACACTGGTGGTGCCAGGCGCAAGCAGGATAAAAAATTATGGTGATAAATTTGATTATGGTACTGCTACAGGTTCTATAGCATTTTCGCTAAAAAAGCATTTTAGCTTTCAACTGGGACACGACAAAAATTTTATCGGTGATGGTTACCGCTCGATGTTGTTATCCGATAACAGTTATAACTATCCTTTCCTGAAACTGAATGCAAATTTCTGGAAAGTAAAATATATGGTGATTTACGCTTTGTTCCAGGACGGACCCTACATCAGCTTTAATGATGATCAGAGTTTCCGCAGGAAGTATGGAACTTTTCATTACCTGGATATCAATATCGGAAAACGTTTAACCTTCGGCGTTATGGAAGGAATTATCTTCAAGTATGATTCAACAAGAGGGTATGATCTTACGTATTTGAATCCGGTAATTTTTCTTCGTCCAACTGAGTTCTCCATCAGTTCACCTGATAATGCACTCATGGGATTCAATCTGCGATATAAACTAAGCAGCAAAATTTCTTTGTACGGGCAGCTGTTGCTGGATGAGTTTAATCTGAACCAGGTAAAAGCAGATTCGGGATGGTGGGGAAATAAGCAAGCCTTCCAGGTGGGTTTCCGTACTTTCAGCATTTTCGGGATCAAAAAGCTCGATATAAGCTCAGAATATAACTACGCCCGGCCTTATACCTATCAGCACAGGGGTTCAACAACAGCGTATGCTCATTATAACCAGCCGCTTGCTCATCCGCTGGGTGCCAACTTCTGGGAGTCTGTAACTTCACTGAATTATTCCTGGAAACGCTGGAACGTGATGGCCAGGGGAATTTATGCTAAAGTTGGTTATGATTACAATAATGCCGGATTACCGGTCAATTTTGGAAATAATGTTTTGTTAAGTTATGATACACGAAACTCGGAATATAATAATGAAACGTTACAAGGTCTTGAAACAACGGTGATTAATGGTGAATTGCGGTTTTGGTATTTAGTCAATCCCGCAAGTAATATGGTTCTTGAAGCAGGTACCCGTATCCGGCAAACGGATAATGTGCGAGGAAAAAATGAAACGGTCTTTTTGCACATCGGTTTCAGAACCAATTTAACAAACCGGTATTTTGACTTTTAAAGAATACCCCGAGGTCCGAAACCGTGATGATTTATAGTGATCACCCGCCTAAACTTGAAGTTTCCTTAGGAATTTGCTAATTTTACCCTTTAAATTGGACAGTTCACAAAATTTCAGTAACTTAGAATTTGCTACTGCATACATTTGTTATAAAACAAAAAGTCTTTCATGATTAATATTGCTTTTGGTTGTATAACCGCGTTTCTTATTACGTTCCTGGCAATCCCGTCTATTATAAAAGTGGCTATCATCAAAAATCTTTTTGATGAACCCGGGGAAAGAAAGGCTCATAAATCAAGTGTTCCTACATTGGGAGGACTGGCGATTTTCGCAGGCGTGGTATTCTCATATACTTTTTGGTCATCCGGGTTTGGTGAAGAAACTACACAGTACATTATTGCTGCTATCATTGTTATGTTTTTTATCGGCATCAAAGATGATATCATTGAACTCACCGCCAAAAAGAAATTTTATGGCCAGTTGATTTCTGCTGTTATCATTGTTGTTTTTGCCGAAATACGTGTCACTAATTTATTCGGGGTGTTTGGTATTTATGAAATCCCTTACTGGTTCAGTATTCTATTCTCCTTGTTTACAATTCTCACGATCGTTAATGCGTTTAATCTCATTGATGGTATTGACGGACTTGCGGCCGGAATAGGAGCAATAGCATCCTTTGCTTTTGGTCTCTGGTTTTATAATTATAACCAGATATCGCTGTGCATTTTATCATTCACTTTGTTCAGCTCTTTACTGGCCTTCCTGGTATATAATTTTTCTCCGGCCAATATTTTCATGGGCGATACAGGTTCACTGATCGTAGGTCTTATCCTTGCTATTCTGGCCATCAACTTTGTTCAGTTGAGTTTTGCTTCTCCACCCTATGCTTTCCCTTTCCGGTCAAGTCCTGCCATGGCTATTGCCATACTTATCATTCCATTGTTCGATACCCTTCGGATTTTCATACTGCGGGTACTGCAAAAAAGGTCGCCGTTTAAAGCCGACCGTAATCACATGCACCATGTACTACTCGATATGGGTCTTTCACACCGCGGTGTTTCACTCACGCTTTATGGGGTAAATATTTTCTTTATTATGACTGCCTTGCTTCTGCGCGATATTTCCAGCCTTGTTTTGCTGATCGTTCTTGCTTCAATGGCTATTTTATTCAGCCTGGCCCCATTTCTGGTCAGGTCGGTCTTTAAAATCAAGCCCATCGACGTAAAAATTTAGGATTTCATAGCTAAAATTCCAAATTGTGGATAAAAATATCCCTTTATAGGAAAAATTGTTAAAAATTATATGCAAGTAATTGTAATATAATACATTAAAGCTTTTTAAATAGGAGTTTCCGATTTTTTTCCGCGGATTCCACTTTTGCAGAATAAGGTTTACATTGATTTCAAAATCAATTTCTTAACATTTTTAATCCAAATCGACCCATTTTGGGAATTAAGATAATGAGTAACTATTTGGAAATCTGATTGTAAGAATGAAGGGAAAAAGGGCAAAATATTTTTAATTTTGAACGATATTGTGAAAAATCCCGTTGTTAAACTATTACTAAATTATTGCTGATGAGAATACTGAAATGCCTTTGTTTGTTATTAATGACCGGAGCAATGGGTCTACACCCTGTTTTGGCCCAGTCATCTGATAAACCCGCAGAGACCGCTTTTCAGCCGAACGATCCTATCGTTGAGATGCTAGACAGTCTGGTTACCTTAAACCACGTTATACGCTATAACAATTTAAGCACACATGGCCAGGGCGTTACTTCCCGTACCGATCTTCCTCATTACAGTGATGAAATTTACACCCAGCGCATGTCGCAGCTTTATTCTCCAATTCCATTGGAGTTTAATGATGAGGTAAAAAAATACATAGAATTATACGCGTACCGCAAAAGAGAACTCACCAGTCGTATGATGGGTCTTTCGCAACTCTATTTTCCATTGTTTGAACAAATTCTCGATCAGGAAGGTCTTCCGCTCGAGTTTAAATATTTATCAATTGTTGAATCTGCTTTAAATCCTGTTGCGGTTTCCCGGATGGGAGCTACAGGTCTCTGGCAATTTATGTACAACACCGGCAAGCTGTACAAACTTGAAATTAATTCTTACTACGACGAGCGGCGCGATCCTGTGAAATCAACATATGCAGCATGTCAGTACTTTAAGGATATGTATGCTATTTACGGTGACTGGTTGCTGGTTATTGCCTCTTATAATTGTGGACCGGGTAACGTAAACAAAGCAATTAAGAGATCCGGCGGGAGCAAGAATTTTTGGGAAATTGCAAAATTCCTTCCTGCCGAAACAAGAGGTTATGTTCCTGCATTTGTTGCAGTTACTTACCTGATGAATCATACCGATGAACACCAGATTTTCCCTGTGATGCCGGCCTATAATTATTTCGAAGTCGACACCGTTGCCATTGACCGTGGAATTGCTTTACGGAAAATTGCCGATGCAATTGATTTACCAATCGAAGTAGTTACCTATCTGAATCCGTTGTATAAAAAAGGAGTAATACCCGATACCAAAGAGCCTAATTACCTGAGATTACCTTCATCAAAACTGGCAGCGTACCTGTCAGCAGAAGCTACTCTTTTTGATCCTGTAGTGGTTCCGGTTGTAAATGCAACTGCCGAACCTCATTTCGCCAGCACAAATTCCAGTGATATGGAAACGGGTGCTTTTAAGTATGAAACTAAAAAAGTAAAGAAAATTTACACTGTCCGTTCCGGTGAAAATCTTTCTGTAATTTCGAAAAAACTATCCTGCACAGTTAACGAATTGAAAAGCTGGAATAAATTGCGTTCTAATTTATTGATGAAAGGACAACGTCTCAGTTATTATGCAAACGTGAAAGTAAAAGTGCCGCTAGAGAAAAAAGCTGTTACAACTACAAAAACCGAAGAGGAAAAACCCGGAACCGTGGCTGATGAAACTTCAAAAGCATCACAAGCTTCCACAGGAAAGTCCACGACTTCCAGCCCGGAAACAATTTATCACATGGTACAAAAAGGTGATACACTGTGGAAAATAGCACAACGGTATGAAGGTGTGACTGTTGAGCAGATCATGAAGATTAATTCCATCAGTAACAGCAAAAGTTTAATTCCCGGCACCAAGTTAAAGGTGAAAGTTAACGGGTAATATGAAATTCTTTTATTTTTTGTTAATAGCTACAGGCCTTTTCACTTCCTGTAATTTTGATTCCGTACGACCTTCATCATCGGGTAAACCGGGCGAATTAATAATTGTAATTGATTCCCTCATCTGGAAAGGAGAGGCAGGTTCAATTTTAAAGGATTCCTTAATGATGGCCGTGCCTGGTCTTCCCCAGGGAGAACCATCATTAACAGTTGTAACAGTCCAGAATAATCAGTTCAAAAATCTTCTTCAGAATCACCGCAATGTATTGATGGTAGAAATCGGTCCCGTGTCAGGGAATAAACCGTATGCACTTACCATGAAGTATGATGTGTGGTCAACACCGCAACTGGTGCTCAACTTGCGGGCTGTCAATAATTCCGAATTGTCAAAGGCTGTGAATGCAATGGCAGCTACAATAAGGGAGCGGTTCCTTGACGAAGACAGGAAAAGGTTTGTTGAATCTCTGAGACAGGAAAAAAAATCAGTGGCAACCACAGAACTCGAATCCCGTTTAGGAATTCATCTTCCCTTATCGGATGATTATTTTACAGCTAAAAAAGAACAGGATTACAGCTGGATCAGGAAAGAAACAGCCAACAGCAGTTTCGGTTTCCAGGTATACCGGCTTCCCTATACATCCGATTCATCGTTTACCCTTACTTCAATAATTTCCTTGCGCGATTCCCTTTCTAAAAAACATGTACCCGGACCGTTAGAAGGCAGTTATATGACTACCGACAAAAATTTTCCATTTACCATTACCACCGGTGAGATTGCAAATTCTTACAGTAAAACAGTCAGGGGATTGTGGCGGACCGAAGGTGATTTTATGGGAGGTCCTTTCCTGTCTTATCTCATACTAAACAAAGAAAAATCGGAACTTGTTTTTATTGATTCCTATATCTACGCACCTAAGTTCGACAAACGTGATTATGTCAGGCAAATGGATGCTATTGTGCATGCCGTGACTTTTTCCCCTAAATAATTATTGCGCTCTGCAATTAATTGATTTTCGCTGCAATCAAAAACAAGGGAAATGAAATTTTTTTTGTCGCAACGGGTCCCCATGTCTTTTCAAGTTTTTTGGATATTAATTCCAGAGGATCAGCACCTAATTTATTTTTATAATGCTGCACCGCTGACCATGTCCCTAAAAAGCCCAGTACCTGTTCACAGGTCCACCGGTATTCCATTTTAAATTCAGGATGAGGTATTTTAAGGAAGTGGAATTCAAGGGATTCATATCCGTCTTCAACAAGTTTTCTTTCAGGATCCCAGAAGGAGTCGAGAACACCCGTGTATAATTCATCAATTACTTTGTCGGTAGCTGTGTCAATTTCCGGGAGTTTGTATCCGAACAAGGCCAGTAATCCTCCGGGTTTTATGATGCGCTTTACCTCTTCATAAAACAACGGCAGCCTGAACCAATGCGCAGCCTGGCCACATGTAATCAGGTCAAATTGCTGATCATCAAAACCGCTCGCCTCAGCACTCGCTACAGAATAAATAATATTCGGTCCCGCCATACTGTTTTCAATTTGTTTGGCACTTATGTCCGTTGCATACACTTTTTCAAAGTGATTCGACAATACATTTGCCACCTGTCCGTTTCCTGTGGCAACATCCAGCGCAGTGTTCCTATTGGAAACATGTGTCAGTAAAAAATCAAAAAGTTCATCCGGGTAACCGGGGCGATAAACTGAGTAAGCTCCTGACTGTTTTGAGAAATTATCTTTTGTCATAAGTTGCGTTTTACTTTTTGTTTCTCAGCATTTGAGAATAATCCCACCCCTTTACCATTGCTTCGAGTGTCATGGCAATTCTTTTAGCTTTAGTGACATCAGTTTTTGCACTGGCTATCCATTTCGAAAAATAATTCCGGTGGCCCGGTGTAAGTTTCATAAACACCTTTTTAGCTACCGGATCTTCATCCATGCACATCATAAGATCAGGGTCCATTTCTAGCTCAGCTGTATCATGTTTAATTTGGAGAACAACTTTATGTCCCTCTTTTTTCCCAATTCCTTTACGGATGCCGGCGTTTAACGGAAGAATAAAATTTCCTTCCCCCATGGGAATTAAAGCTGCCTTATCAAGAGTATGCTTGTCTATAGTGCCTGAAATGCGAAATGATTTTTTATTTCCCGGATAGAGCTGCTGCGCAATCACAGCTGGAATTTGAATATACTGCCAGCCTGTTTTCTCACCTTGTTTCCCAAATCTTTCGATAATGGCATCAAAAACAACTTTTTTAGCCTTCATGTAAAAGCACTTTGTTAAAGCATAAAGTTATAAAAAAGCAGATAAAAATTGTAAGCTCGGAATTTACTTTGGGAAATTTTTTTTGCTTACATATATCCATACCGTTACTTAAATGTACAGCCAATCCATACAGAAATCTTTAAAGCACTGTCCGGGTGGAGTAATGCCTTATTATTTTGAGTTTTGAGTTTTCATTTTGAGTTATTTTCGGGGGCATAGCTGATATTTGATATGAATGCCGGCACCCAATAAATACCTCAGAATTTAAAACTCAAAACTCAAAATGTGTATATCACGCCAGTGCACTTATTACTCCCCCGATTAAGCCCAGGGAAATTGCCCAGTAACCGGTATGAATGAGAGTATATTTAAACTTCTTTCTTTCAAAAAGTGCATTGATTCCGATTATTGGCATAATGAAAAAGATACTGGTGAGAACACCATGAAAGGAACCGTGTTTAAAGGTTCTGAAATGGTTTCCGTAAGTCGCCATAAAATCCGCATAGTACTGGCCTACAGCAGTAGTAGGGTCATTTAATCCCGGTTCATCGGCAAGCACCGACATCATGTGAAACTGGTGGATGACGGTAAATTGCATTGAAAACGCAATCAGGAATGAAAACAGGTAAGTGAGACCAAAAATTAATCCCATGTTAGCTCCCTTCAATTGTTCTTCTGTTAAACCGGCAGAAGTCATCCAGGCATTTCCGAGCACTTTCGGATTGTAGTAAATCATTCCGACAGCGAGCGGAATTAATGCAGCAAGTGCAATTACTAAGAAGTTTATGTCCATAGGTTTGAGTTTTGAACAAATGTATAAGGAAATTTCAAAATCAAAAAAAACCAGACAAGAAAACCTAATACGGTTGTTCAGAGTCTCTCAGCAAAAAAACCGTAAGAAGTATTAAAAAACCTGGGACGCTATTCTTTTGATGATATCGGCATTGCCCATGGTATAATAATGCAGGCAGGGAATCTTGCGCTTCATCAGCTCCCTTGATTGTTGTATGCACCATTCAATACCTGCTTCTTTAACATCCAGGTCCGTTTTGCATTGCTCTACAGCTTTAACCAGGTCATCAGGTATATCAATGTGAAAGGTCTTCGGCAGTGCTGTCATTTGTTTTTTTGTAGTCAACGGCTTTAATCCAGGTATGATTGGTACATCGATACCCGACTCGCGGCATTTGTCCACAAATTCAAAAAACTTTTTATTGTCAAAAAACATCTGTGTAACTATGTATTCGGCACCTGCCTCAATTTTCATTTTCAGATACCGCATATCAGTACTCATGCTGGGAGCTTCAAAATGCTTTTCGGGATAACCCGCAACGCCAATGCAAAAATTGGCCGGATCCACATCTTTTAAATCATCATCCAGGAATCTGCCTTTATTCATGCTGGATACCTGCTTCACAAGATCCAGTGCATATATGTTTCCGCCTTCCTCGGGAGCAAAGTTAGTCTCAGTTTTAATGGGGTCACCCCGCAATAAAAGAACATTATCAATACCGAGGTAATTTAATTCAATCAGGGCATTCTCTGTTTCTTCACGGGTAAAGCCCCCGCAGATAATATGAGGTACCGCATCGGTCTGGTACCGGTTAATAATCGCAGAACAGATTCCTACCGTACCCGGGCGCTTGCGTATGGCGATTTTTTCAAGGTAACCTCCGTCGCGTTTTTTATAGATGTATTCTTCACGGTGATATGTAACATCAATAAAAGGTGGTTTGAATTCCATCAAAGGGTCAATAAGCTCATAGATAGATTTAACGCTTCTGCCTTTTAAAGGAGGGAGGATCTCAATAGAAAAAAGTGTTTTCGTGGCTCTCTTAAGATGTTCAGTAACTTTCATGACGGCAAAATTAAATAAAAAAACCCCGCTTTTGAGGCGGGGTTTTCATTATAGGGAAATCTGATTATTTGATATCGCGGATGATTTCAACAATACCTTTATAATCTTTACCGGTCTGGAGAACGATCGTGTAGAAGTAGGTTCCATCAGGCAGGCCATCACCATCCCAGTTGTTCTGGTAATTGCTGCTTTGATAAACCTCATTACCCCAGCGGTTATAAATTACAACCTGGCTGTTCGGATTGGTATCAAGATTTTTGATAAAGAATACGTCATTCTTGCCATCACCATTATCAGGAGTGATTACGTTTGGAATCTCAATCTCACAAGGAGCTTCATTTACTACAACCTGGTCAACTCCTAAGCAGCCATTATTATCAACGATTGCTACTTCGTAAGTTCCAAAAGTTGTAGGGGTATAAACCGGTCCGCTGCCAACTGCTGTACCGTTAGATGTCCAGGTATAAGTTGTTGCGTTGGCATTTGTAGCGTTAAGAACAGGGAAATCATTTCCTGGACATACGGCCAGATCAACACCTAAGTCAATAACAGGATTTGGATTCACGATCAGTAATACATCATCACCACCTGTACAACCATTTGCATCAGTTACAGTAACCGCGTACGTTCCTGCCTGGTTGATTGAAATGGTTTGACCGGTTTGTCCGGGAAGCGCAACTCCGTTATAAGTCCATGTGTAAGATGACCCTGAATTGCCTGCATCTACTACTTGTGCTGTGCCGCCATCGCAGATAGCAAGATCATTTCCAAGTGTAACAATTATCGGAGCTGAGTTAGCAAGAACAGCAGATGCAGAAGCAGTACAGCTTATACCACCATTTGTATTGGTAACGGTTACCGTATATGTGCCGGCAGCAGTTGGGGTGATAGTCTGAGTTACCTCATTGGTATTCCATAAGTAAGTGGCACCAGGATTTCCTGCATCAAGCGCTGTGAATGAACCACCACCGCAAACAGTCTGATTGGTAAGACTAACAACAGGAACAGGAATAACTGCAAGTGTGAAATCATCAGTGCCTGTACATCCTGAAACTGAAGTCACAGTTACTGAGTATGTACCCGGACCGGTAGTCTGATAGGTATCAGTGTTACCACCAACAGGATTATTGTTTAAGAACCATTGGTAAGAACCATTAGGTATACCTGAGTTAAGTACAGGTAATGGATCACTGGAACAGATCGATTGATCATTTCCTAAAGATACTATCAGGGAAGGATTGATTGTGATGATTATCTCATCAGTACCATTACAGCTGGCTCCTACGTTTACATTAACTGAATATGTACCGGGACCAATAGGCTGGAAAGTCTGATTCGTTTCGTTTGCAATCGGGTTACCGCTTTCAAACCACTGATACATTGCACCGGGATTTCCTGCATTGAGAGCAGGAATAGGATCTGTTGCGCAAAGAGAAATATCGTTACCCAGATTTACAACCGGAGCAGGAATAATAGTCACAACAATGGTGTCACCACCGATACAGGTTGGTGTAACGTTTACATTCACTACATATATACCTGAAGTAGTAGCTGTGATACTCGATGTTTGGTCAGGTAAAGTGTTGCCGTCAAGAGTCCAAACATAAGAAGTTCCGTTAGTAACTCCTGAATTCAAAACAGGAAGCGGCTCATTATCACAAAGTGTAAGATCGGCACCAAGGTCAACTATAAGCGAGTTCAGTACATTCAGCACGGCAAGCGTGTCACCTGGCAGAATGAAAGTATTACAACGGTTTGTAAATGTATTGGCATCGGTTCCGTTCTGAACAATCAGGTAAACCGGAGTTGCCGGAGATATTGATGTTCCAAGATTGAAGGTTAACGTTTGTGAGTAACCATTACCACCCGGACAATTAGATGTTCCGCTAACCGGATATGTCACGTTGTTGGCATCAATAAGGAAGAATTCGCTTCCGGTACTGGTTAACGTGTTGCACGAAATTTCATAATCGAACGTCACGGTAACATTATCGAACGAACATCCAACATCAATTATTTCGGTTTCAAAAATTCCCGGATCGATAACGATAAAAGGAATAGAATCGAATTCCGGCATCTGAACTCCACACTCACTCAGGAATGTATTGTTGTCAAATCCAACTTTTGTAAATGCGTAGGTTGTTCCTGCGGTAAGCGGATAGAAGAATGTAATAAGAATACTGTCTGTTTGACCGTTAACACAATTAAAAGGAGTTGCGCTGGTTACCGGATTTAATGCTCCGGAGGGAGTAAGAAGACGGATATCCGTTGGAACTACAGATCCACACTGGATCGGATTATCAAGGATAATGAACACCGATGTATCTCCGCAATATGCAGTATAAGCCGGTGCAGGGTTTCCGAAAGGATCAACAGGAGATGCGAATGTTGGTACTGTTCCAATACAACCACCTACTACGTTCATTTGAATATCACGTCTTACTTCACCGATCTTAATACCATTTCTGAATTCTTCACAAAGCACGGCAATTACACCAACCTGGATCAAAGAAGGAGTAAATGATATCGTTCCCGTTTGAGGATCGATCGTGATAGGAGTAGAGGAAGCAATTGGCTGTAAAGGACCGTATCCGGGCTCATAAGGAAGGCAAATATTAGCGTCATCAAGTGAACATACTAAAGAAAACACAAGTGAATCACCATCTGCATCCGTTGCGCCCTGGTTGTAGAAGAACTGATTTCCTACACAGAACTGTGTTACCGGAATAGTAGTAAATACCGGTGAACTGTTTATGGGAAAATTAATATTGTCCAGGGTTGTTGAAACATACAGATCATAAAAATCAGGATCGACAATGGTAGTGATCTGTGAATTACGGCAGCACTCTGAAAACGAGAAAGTCCAGTCAACGCATGCTCCCGGCAATGTCACCAGTCCCTGGTAAATGTACTCTTCAACACCATAGCCGGATCCGCCGTTACAGCTTGTTGTAACCGGAGGAAGACATGGGGAAGGAGCAATTTGCTGTCCTGATCCTGCAGTCTGATTCAGGGTAACGGTTCCGTTAAGGGTTCCGCCGCATCCGGTGAATTCAAGAATGTGGGAAGTCGGCGCAGTAATACCCGCACAATCCCTGTAGAACCTTACGGTGATCAGGTATTGATTGGGGCCTACATAGGTGTAGGTCACATCAGCTCCAACCGCGTGGCTTGCATGTGATTCAATCGAAATTAATGAAAGGGCAGCAATAAATGTTGCTGTGACCAGGGTAAAAAATTTCTTCATTAGCATTTTGTGGTTTGGTTTTGGGTAATTATTAATCGTGTAGTTTTATTTCAGACGCAAATTTTATCCTGCAAGATGCAGGCATATTATCTTTTTATTGTAACTGTTCCTTTTTGAGTGTTCTTCTCCCCGTTTTTGCCGGTCGCAAATATAACATAAAAGTAAGTTCCTTCTCCGGCATCCTGAATGTTGTTGATTTTTCCATTCCAGCTGTTTTCGATGCCCTTAAACCGATGCACAAACCTGCCATTGTGATCGAAGATAGAAACTTCAATATCAATATCTTGATCGGTGTTTATGGCGAATACATCATTACTTCCGTCGCCGTTGGGTGTGAAAATGTTCGGCACACCGGAAATGGTAAGGTCGGAAAGGACTTCAATATTGATTAATTCCGTATGAATTTTGCCCGTTCCATCCATGTTTTTTAATGTTACCAAGTAAGTGCCGGGTTTGGTGAATGTATGAGTCGCTGATGATCCTTTTATTGTTTCGGATCCATCCCCAAAATTCCATTCGTTATTTTCTTCACCAACAGAAGCGCTGAATTCGACCTTCAGAGGGGCATATCCTGTAGCGGGAAGTGCCTGGACTTTAGGCTTCGCGGGAGATTCAACATTCACAGGCCTATCACCAATTCCGGAATTGGTTGCGCTTTGAACAGGGTTAATTTCTTCAGAACTGACATTTTTAGGGCTCACCACCTTTGCAATCGGAGAAATTTGGCTTACCGGTTCAGTTTGTATCCCTGATGAATTTTGTATTCCGGTTGATTTAAGATCGCCTATCTTTCTGCCTGGGTCAGCCAAAGATGTCTCATTAATAGAGGGCTGACTATTTGTTTCAGAAGTTGGAACGGAAGTAATAGTTGGATCTTCTGCTTTTTGAGGAACCTCTGGTGTTGTTGAAACCCCTGATTCCGGAATAACATCGGTCTGAAGAGTAATTTTTGAATCACGGTTAACATAAAAATAAACCCCGGTGGCAATGGTAACTGCAACTGTGGCAACCGAAACCCAGGTTAACAGGCTTCCGGAAAGTTTCGCAGATGCAGTAACCAGGTTAGTAGTACCGGAACCATCAGGAACAGATGACTCTCCTGCAGCGGGTGACTGAATTTTAGAAGCTACATTCTGCCAGAGTTCCGGGCGAACCGGAACTTCATAATTGCTGAAGGTGTCTTTAAACAGCTCTGATATGTGATCTTTTGGTTGCACTTAAATCGCTTTTTCGGTTTGTAACATTTTTTGTAGGTAGACCCTTGCTCTTGAGTATTGTGATTTTGAAGTGCTTTCCGTTATTTCAAGCATTTCCGCAATTTCTTTATGAGCATAGCCTTCAATTGCATACAGGTTAAAAACGGTCCTGAATCCTTTCGGCATGGTCTTCATTAACTTCATCAAATCTTTGGCTCCGATTGTTTCCAGCACGTGCTGGTAGGTTTCGGAAGTATATTCAATAGTTTCAATATCAATACTATGTCGGAAATTTTTATTCTTTCGGAAGGCATCCAGCGCGGTATTTACCATAATTCGCTTCATCCATCCCTCCAGGGAACCATTTCCTTTGAATGTGTCAATTTTCTGGAAGATCTTCACAAAGGCATCCTGCATAATATCTTCTGCCTCTTCCGTACTGTCAGCATACCGGGAACAAAGTCCTAACATCTTGCCACTAAAGGTTTTAAACAGGTACTCTTGCGCCTGCGCTTCCTTACGGACACATCCAAAGACCAACTCCTCATCTGACATATGATCACTGTTCATGGCAAAGACGTATTAATTGCAGTATTTGGTTGCATTAAGTTGCCGCAAAAAGTAAATATAGCAAAATAGTGGCAGTGACACGTGGCAAGTGACAAGTTTTTTGGTTGACCCATCGACTTCGCTTGGCGAAGTCGATGGGTTGTTACATCCTGAGCGAAGTCGAAGAATGAGTGTAGTAATTGGATAATCAAATTGTTAACCTAGACATAGTCAAAGGGATAATTTATTTGTCACCCTGAGCGTAGTCGAAGGGTGTCCTCCTGAGCGAAGTCGAAGGATTTCCCTACCTTTGCACCCCCTATGGAAAACATCAGAAATTTCTGCATAATTGCGCACATTGATCACGGAAAAAGCACATTAGCCGACCGTTTATTAGAATATACCAATACCATTTCCAAACGGGATTTGCAGGCACAGGTGCTGGATGACATGGACCTGGAGCGGGAGAGAGGAATTACCATTAAAAGTCATGCGATTCAGATGGGTTATACCCTGGACGGCGTGACCTATAATCTGAACCTGATCGATACACCCGGCCACGTAGATTTTTCTTATGAAGTTTCACGTTCTATTGCTGCCTGCGAAGGAGCATTGCTCATTGTGGACGCTGCCCAGGGGATCCAGGCACAAACTATTTCCAATCTTTACCTGGCACTCGGCAATAACCTGACTATTATACCCGTACTTAATAAAATTGATCTTCCAAGCGCAGAACCTGAAACGGTGAAAGATCAGATTGTTGATTTACTTGGTTGTGACAGGGATGAAATTATTTCAGCTTCCGGTAAAACCGGGATAGGGGTTTACGATATCCTTAAAGCAATCATTGATCGTGTTCCGGCTCCCAAAGGTGATCCGCAAGCTCCTTTGAAAGCGCTTATTTTTGATTCTGTATTTAATTCCTTCCGGGGAATTATTGCTTATTTCAGGGTGTTCGACGGCGAAATCCGCACCAACGACCAGGTAAAATTTGCCGCTACCGGAATGGAATACAAAGCCGACGAAATTGGTATTTTGAAACTTGAAAAGTCTCCCCGCCCGGTTGTTAAAGCAGGTGATGTGGGTTATATAATTTCCGGAATCAAGGAAGCCCGTGAAGTAAAAGTTGGTGATACCCTTACGCATACGCATCGTCCTTGCGCTGTCAATATCCAGGGTTTTGAAGATGTTAAACCAATGGTATTTGCGGGAATCTACCCGGTTGATACCGACGAATATGAAGAACTAAGAACGTCGATCGAAAAACTTCAGCTGAATGATGCATCGCTGGTTTTTGAACCCGAATCATCAGCAGCCCTGGGTTTCGGATTTCGTTGCGGCTTTTTGGGAATGCTGCACATGGAAATTATCCAGGAGCGTTTGGAGCGGGAATTTAACATGACTGTTATCACTACAGTTCCTAACGTTTCCTACCAGGCATATCTGAATAATGGTGAAGAACTTGAAGTCAACAACCCGAGTGATTTTCCAGATCCAACACATCTTGATCGCATTGAAGAACCCTATATTAAAGCAACCATTATTACCAAAGCTGAATTTACTGG
This sequence comes from Bacteroidia bacterium, assembly GCA_038215705.1. Classification (GTDB taxonomy): domain Bacteria; phylum Bacteroidota; class Bacteroidia; order AKYH767-A; family OLB10; genus JADKJB01. Next base: position 834 of record JBBQQQ010000031.1, on the reverse strand, counting down.
TTCGGTAATGACGCTGTGTATTGGTAAACGCGGTAATATCATTAATCAGAGTTACCTTACAACCGACAGGGTTGAACTTGTGTTTGATATGCCGCTTGCAGAAATTGTTTTTGATTTTTATGATAAATTAAAATCCATTTCAAAAGGATATGCATCCTTTGATTATCATATGATCGGGTATCGTGCCAGTGATCTTGTTCGTTTGGATATTCGTTTGAACGGTGAACCGGTTGATGCACTTTCAGCATTAATTCACCGGGATCATTCGTTTACTTTTGGTAAGAAGATCTGCGAAAAATTAAAAGAACTAATCACCCGGCAGCAATTTGAAATCATTATCCAGGCTGCAATCGGGGCAAAAATCATTGCACGCGAAACCGTAAAGGCTTTACGTAAAGATGTAACTGCTAAATGTTACGGCGGTGATATCTCGCGTAAGCGAAAACTGCTCGAAAAACAGAAAGAGGGTAAAAAACGTATGCGCCAGGTCGGTAGTGTCGAAATACCCCAGGAAGCTTTTATGGCGGTGTTGAAACTGGATTGATGATCGATAAATCTTAGTTAAATTATTTCTCATAATTCAGCATAGTTTTTTATTAGTAAAATATTAAGATGAATCAATTTTGAAGGTTAATTTCTATAATTTCCATTAGAATTAGTTTTTCATGTATCTAGCATAAATACAATAGCATATCATTATTGTCCGACTAAATTAGGATGAAATTCATTAAAAGCCAGTGATAGCTACTCTTTCCAGCGAATTGATTCATGATAATTTTCAGGGTAGTACCTCATTAAATATTCAAGACTAATGGCGGTTCTGCTCGTCTCCAT
>JBBQQQ010000030.1:0-44118 GCA_038215705.1 Bacteroidia bacterium | reverse complement strand
TACCCCTCTCCTTTGGAGAGGTAGGGTGAGGCAAAAAAAGTCATTAGGTCAGGAAAAAGTCAGGAAAGGGGTCAGTGAAAAAATTACAGAATAATGTACCCCTCTCCTTTGGAGAGGTAGGGTGAGGCAAAAAAAGTCATTAGGTCAGGAAAAAGTCAGGAAAGGGGTCAGGGAAAAATTACAGAATAATGTACCCCTCTCCTTTGGAGAGGTAGGGTGAGGCAAAAAAATTACAATCGAAGACCAGTTAACAAAAGAACATAAAACCCTTATTTATCATTTATCATTTATCATTTATCATCTCACACTCCTCACATCCCAAAAATGCACATTCATTTCATCGCCATAGGCGGCGCCGCCATGCACAACCTGGCGTTGGCTTTACACAGTAAGGGATATCTTGTTACAGGGTCAGATGATGAGATCAAAGAACCTTCGCGTACGCGGTTAGACGCTGTTGGCCTGCTTCCCGAAAAGGAGGGATGGTACCCTGAAAAATTGGCTGTCAAACCGGATGCAGTCATACTTGGAATGCACGCCCGTGCCGATAACCCGGAGCTTATGAAAGCACAGGAAATGGGATTGCCCATTTATTCGTTCCCGGAATATTTTTATGAGCAGTCGAAAGACAAAACACGCATTGTGATAGGAGGGTCGCATGGCAAAACAACTATCACATCAATGATCCTGCATGTATTAAAATCGTTGAACAAAGACTTTGATTACATGGTGGGTTCCACTGTGGCAGGTTTTGATACAATGGTGCGATTGTCGGAAAAAGCTCCATATATCATTCTGGAAGGTGATGAGTATTTATCCTCACCAATCGACCGTCGACCAAAGTTTCATCTTTACAAAGCACATATAGGCCTTTTAAGCGGCATTGCCTGGGATCATATCAATGTGTTTCCGACATTTGAAAATTATGTAGCCCAATTCCAAAAATTTGTAGACGGAATTCCGGATGGTGGAACCTTGATCTACTATAAAGATGATCCGGAACTTCAAAAAATCGCAGCTACACTCAGAACCGGGGTCAAAAAAATTCCCTACGGCGCTCCGGATTATTTTATTGAGGATGGCATTTCAGTAGTGCGTTGTGAAGGCACTAAATTTCCATTGCAGGTGTTTGGTTTGCATAATTTATCGAACCTGGAAGGAGCAAGGGAGGTTTGTAAATTACTCGGCGTTTCCGATAAGGAGTTTTATAACGCCGCTCAAAACTTTTCCGGTGCCGGGCGACGAATGGAGTTAGTAAAAAAGACCGCAGACCAGGTTATATTCCGCGACTTTGCCCATTCACCTTCCAAACTTAAAGCGACTGTCGCTGCAGCCCGTGAACAGTTTCCCGAAAGGAAAATTATTGCCTGCATGGAATTGCATACGTTTAGCAGTCTGAGCGAAAATTTTTTGGAACAGTACGCAGGCAGTATGAGTGCTGCCGATCACCCGGTAGTTTATTTTAATCCTCAGACTATAGCGCACAAAAAACTGGCTCCTATCACTATTCAGCAGGTAAAAAACGCTTTCGCGGATGAACATCTTTCTGTGTTTACCGATCCTATAGCACTTGAAGCTTATATCAAATCAAAATTCACAGGCAAATCCGTTCTGCTGATGATGAGTTCGGGAACTTTCGATGGCATTTCCTTTGACAGCCTTATAAAATAGGAAATCCCGGTTTTTAAGATTATCTTTGAGAAACTTCACACGGGTGCGAAATCCCATTGTTGAATTTTAAACCAGCTATCATGAAAACCCTATTTTCTTTTTTGACTTCTATTGCTGTTTTTGTAAACTTTACCACTCATGCCCAGGTAACAATTTCGGCAAACGGACCAACAGATGTTTGCAATACAACGGTACTGCTTGAAGTTGATAATCCTCAACCGGGATGGAATTACGAGTGGAATGTTTTTACCAATACCTGTTCAGGAATTAACCCTGTTCAAGTTGTTTTAACAAGTGGCAGCAACTACAATGCAGAATTCACCGGACAGTATTTTTGTGTTGCAACTGATCTTTCAGGCAGTACTTATGTATCTAATACAATACCCGTACGCAGTCTCCCCGGAAGTTTATACTCTTCCCAATTACCTGCCCCTTTATCCGATGATACCGCATTTTGCGTAACATCAGTTCTGCTTTGCATACCTGTTGATTTTTATGATCCTTTTCCAACAGCTGTTTCCTGGTTCAGGAATAACATTTTGATTCCCGGCGCCCAGGGCCCATCGTACAATGCAACACAGCAGGGTTGGTTTAAGTATTCAATTACTTCGCCCTGCATGACGGATTTCTCAGATAGCATTTATGTTCTTACTCCACCGGCAACTCCGGTTATTGCGGGGACAACAACGGTATGTGCAGGTCAAAACACTGTGCTAACCGTTACCGGCTCGTATAACAGCTATCAATGGTCAAACGGTGCTGTTTCGCAGTCAATTAATGTTTCCGGTGCCGGTACGTATACCGCAACAGTAACTGATTTTGCGGGCTGTACAGCATCTGCCTCCGTAACCGTTACAATAAACCCTAATCCTGTACCCATAATTACCGGCGTTAACAGTATCTGCCAGGGTTCATCAACTGTATTTACGGCATCACCTGCGTTTGGCAATTATATCTGGTCGACCGGTAATAACACGCAATCCATACAGGTAAGTGTAGCAGGACCCTATACAGTTACCGTAACAGATGTAAACGGATGTGTTGGGACAGCAACACGGGTGCTCACTGTCAACCCTAATCCGGTTCCATTAATCACAGGTGATTCCACTCTGTGCCTTCCGCAAACTTCCGTATTAAACGCGGGAGCAGGCTATGTTGCTTATTTATGGAACAGTACTTCTTCAACACAAACAATTGTAATTTCATCACAGGGTATATATACAGTTACCGTTACAAATGCCAATGGTTGTACCGGCTCCGACAGCATTGAAGTAACGGGCCCCAGAGCAATCATTAGCGGAAGCAATTCGGCTTGCAATGGCAACAGTTCCGATCTTACAATTCAATTTACCGGATCAGCGCCATATTCATATAGTTATTCGGATGGATCCAATACCTATGGTCCCTATTCAACAAATTCAAATCCTGAAATAATCACGGTGAATCCTGTCGTCACCACCAATTATTTTTTAGTCAGTTACAGTGATGCATTTTGTATTGGCGCAGTAGGAGGAAATGCTCTCATTGATACAGGTCCTGTACCGGTCATAACTGGAGATTCAACATTGTGCCCGGGACAAATAACAATATTGGATGCAGGCCCCGGATATTCTGCTTACTTCTGGAATACCGGTGATGTAGCACAAACAACGAATGTAGGAGGCATCGGAATTTATAGTGTGACTGTGTTGGATGCAAATGGATGCTCCGGAACCGGATCAATCACTATCAGTAACCAGCTTCCTTATCCGACCATCTTAACTGCTGCGGGTCCTTTAAGTATTTGCCAGGGCGACAGTGTTCATCTCTTTGCGCAGTTTCCACTTGATTCCTATCAATGGTATAAGAACAACATTATTTTGCCGGGTGCAACAGGTGCTTCATTATGGGCTTCGGCGGCAGGACGCTACCAATGCCTGACTATTGATATGAACAGTTGTTCCGGGACTTCCAACAATGCAAGGGTGAGCATAGTGTGTTTTCCTCCATTGCCATCAGAGGAAAAAACCGTGCAGCTTAGTAATGAATTAAACGCGGTAACACTGTATCCGAATCCCTCACAGGCATTATTCAATTACGAACTGCCCAAAAACTTTTCTTCCAAATTATATCTTCAGGTAACCGATTTGCTGGGAAATACTATCAGAAGTGGAGAATTGACTAACCGGATGGGAACAATTGACTTATCAGCTTACCCTGCCGGAATTTATTTTTTAAAAGTGAATGATGGCATTTCCACTTTAACAGTAAAGCTCATCAAAACAAATTAATGAGTCACATAACTGAATGCATCCGGGTGGTACTTAATGCCGTCTGAAATTAAACCTCTTCTAATGAATCATTTATTGCGTTGCCTGTTGCCATTGCTCCTTTGCATTACCTTATGCGATAACCTGATGGCTTCCCATTACAGGGGAGGAGAGATAACCTGGACCTGCCAGGGCAATGGAATGTACATGTTTCATTTGAAATTCTACAGGGATTGCAACGGCATTCCAGGCCCTGCTGCAGTAATCCTATCAACTTCAATTCCTGGCACACCATCTATCAATATGTCACTGGTACAACAATTCGATATAAGTCCCGGTGGCTTACAAGCCAATGGAACCACTGCCTGTGCCAATTGCTCACAGGGAAACGGAGGAAGCCCCATTCCGGGATTGGTAGAAATGTATGAATTTCAGTCTGCCCCAATATTCTTAACGGGGGTACCTCCGGTCATCGGATGGATTTTCAGTTGGGGCGAATGTTGCAGAAGCAACCTTGATAATATTTCCGGTGCAGCCGGAATCGGTTTTGGATTAAAGGCCATCATGTATCCACTAAGCGGACAAAATACGAATCCATGTTTCGATTCATCACCCTATTTTGCTGAAATTCCTGAAGTGATGTTTTGCACCGGGTATCCGGTAACTTACAACCAATATGCCATTGATCCTGAACGGGATTCCATGGTATATTCCTGGGGTGTTCCATTTGATGATTTCTTGAATAGCACTCCATTTGCACCCGGTTATAGTGTCAACAGCCAATTACCCGGACCGATTCAAAATCCTTTGAATACAGGTGTTTCGCTCGATCCTGTAACCGGTGCGATTTCATTTACCTCTTTCACCGGAGGTGTATTCATGACTAAAATAGTTGTAACTACTTACAAAAATGGGAGCAAGTCGGCTGAAATATTCAGAGAAATTGCAATCACACTGAACAACAACTGCGCTCCGGTTTGGAGTGGACAAAACCTGCCGCCTGATGTCAATGCCCCGTTTTTCGATCCTGTTACAGGATTACAAACAGCTTTTATTGATACGGTATTTGCTGGCGACACTGTTGACTTTTTGTTGAGCATTTCTGATTTTGACATATTTACAAATGGCTCTGGACAAACAATTACAGTTACTGCCGTTGGTGATTTATTCGGATCCAATTTTACCAACCCTTCACAGGGCTGTCCTCAGCCTCCCTGTGCAACACTGTCGAATCCTGTGCCTCTAAGCTTTTCAATAGGCGGTAACATTCAATTCAACTGGGTAACCACCGAGGATCATCTTTTCGCCCCCGGCAATCAGCACGAAAACAATCGTTATAACTTTACTATTACAGCCAGAGATAATTATTGTCCCGCAAATGGCGTAAATACCAGCACCATTTCAATAATTATACAGCCAAGACAGGTTCTATTACCGCCTGTACTCCGATGTGCAGTGGTTAATAATGATGGAAGTGTCAGTTTGAACTGGACAAAAACTCCTTCGTTTGACTCCTTAAACCTGTTCGAAGCCTATAACATTTATGCTTCACTTTCGGCTGGTGGTCCTTTTCAGTTTGTCGACAGTGTGAACTTTGCAGGTATTAATTCCACTATGTATACACATTCTACAGCCGCACTCACCAGTCTGTTCGGTGTAAATGCCAGCCAGCAACGAATATATTACCGGGCCGCAGTTCAAACCTATGGGGCCTTCAATTACTACTGGGATCCTTCCAACATAATGAGCACCATAAAATTAAATGTGGTACAGGGAACAGGGGGGCAGCCGCAACTAAACTGGAATGCCGCTTCCAGTCCACAACTCCCTTCTCAAAGCAGTTTTTACCAGATTTACAGAGAATATCCAATCGGTACATGGAACTTGATTGGGTCAACTGCTGCGCTGACCTTTACCGATGTAACAGCTCAAACCTTATGCAATGATTCAGTTTCTTACCGGATAGAACTTCAAGATACCTCTGGATGTAATTCCGTATCTGATGTTTCCGGCATTCTTGTAAACAGTTCTTCAGGAATGAGTGCTATTTCACCGGTCAACCCATCTTTTTGTTCCGGGGGATCGGTCATTCTCTCAGCACCTTCCGGTTATATTTACACGTGGAGCACTGGCGCCACCTCCCAATCAATAGTAGTGAACAATGGAGGCACCTATTCTGTCACTGTTTCCAACGGAACCGGCTGTTCTGTCACAGGATCTGCGTTGGTTACGGTGTACGCTAATCCGGCTCCTGTTATTACAGGCACTACCATCATTTGTCAGGGCACCACTACTACCTTGAATGCAGGGAGTGGATACTCAACTTACCAATGGAGTAACGGAAACGCCAGTCAAACAGTCAGCGTGGGTGCAGCGGGCATTTATACAGTTACAGTCACAAATTTGAACGGGTGTTCAGGCACCGACACCATATTTGTTTTTGTGAATCCACTGCCCATTGTTGCAGCGCAGGCAAATGGCAATACTTCGTTCTGCCAGGGAGACAGTGTACAGTTAAGTGTCCCTGCAAACTACGTTTTATATCAATGGTACCGGTTTAATTTTCCGGTGGTTCCTTTTGTTTTTCAACCCAATTACCAGGCTAAAACTTATGGCTACTATAAATGCAAGGTTACAGATTTCAATGGATGCACCAATTATTCTAATTCAATATTTGTTGATATACCGTGTATACCTATTGATGATGAAATTGAAAAGGAGGGAAGTTATAATGATGAAATTGAATGGGAGGTCTATCCAAATCCTTCTGATGGAGATTTTTACCTTAAAGGAGCAGCAATAAATTTAAATGAAATACTGATTACTGACCTTGCAGGAAAACAGATAAATTTTATCACTGACCGGGATCCCGGAAACCCCATCCGGATATCAGGGCTAAAACAGGGTGTTTACTTGTTAAGAATACCTGGCAGAAATGGTACAGAGGTATTGAAATTAGTTAAAGTACAAAACTGATCAGGAATTCAAAGATATCAGGAACTTTTTATTTGACTTTGTTCTACTCATTCTGTTGTGCATAAAGCACAAACTGGTTGTTGTGTATTGAATCTCAAAATTCGGTTGTTTTTGAAAATGTCATTGTATTAAACCAAATACTACGGCCGTTTTACTACAACTCTAGTCAAGAAATTTAATTTTCGAAATTTGTGTTTACATTTGATAGTGAAACACAAATTGGCCTGTTGAATTAGTATTTTATTTGAATAGCGAAGTGGGATTTTATTTTTAAAATTTGTACAAGACTATTTTGGTTGATTGCAATACTCACTAAAAAATTTTACTCATACTGGAGGGTAATAAAGTCTGGTAATTATGGCCACGATTTGGATGGGAAAAATTACCCTGAAGATGTTAACATAAATCATGTAAACAATCAGATGCAGACCAGACTAAAAAAAACAGTCACCGGCAGGGTGACTGTTTTTACGATAACATTTATATTTAAAATTAAATTTTTAATCAGGAATTCATCGAAATCAGGAACTCTTCATTCGATTTAGTTCCACGCATTCTGTCAAGTAAAAATTCCATTGCTTCCATAGGATTCATATCGGCAAGGTGATTTCTCATGATCCACATTTTCTGAAGCATTTCGCGATCCAGTAACAGGTCTTCGCGACGGGTTGAAGAGGCAACCAAATCGATAGCAGGATAGATACGTTTGTTGGATAATTTACGATCAAGTTGAAGTTCCATGTTACCGGTACCTTTAAACTCTTCAAAAATCACCTCATCCATTTTAGAACCGGTATCAATAAGAGCTGTTGCTATAATTGTAAGTGAACCTCCATTCTCAATTTTACGGGCAGCACCGAAAAAGCGTTTTGGTTTATGAAGGGCGTTGGCATCAACTCCACCTGATAATATTTTTCCGGATGCAGGAGCAACCGTGTTATAAGCACGGGCAAGACGCGTGATGGAGTCAAGAAGTATAACCACATCATGGCCACATTCCACCATACGCTTTGCTTTTTCCAAAACGATGTTGGCAATTTTTACGTGACGCTCGGCAGGTTCATCGAATGTAGATGAAACCACTTCAGCTCTTACACTGCGTGCCATGTCGGTTACCTCTTCCGGACGTTCGTCGATGAGCAGAATAATAAGATAAACTTCCGGATGACTGGCTGCAATGGCATTCGCAACTTCCTTAAGCAATACTGTTTTACCGGTTTTCGGTTGCGCTACGATTAATGCACGCTGGCCCTTCCCGATAGGAGTAAACATATCCATAACCCGGGCTGAATAACTTGCATTATCACCGGCCAGGCGTAGTTTTTCAAAAGGGAATAACGGGGTAAGATGTTCAAACGGAACCCTGTCACGAACAACAGCCGGTTCCTGACCATTAATCAGGTTCACTTTAACTAAAGGAAAATATTTTTCACCCTCTTTCGGAGGTCTTACCGTACCCTGAACGGTATCACCTGTGCGCAGTCCGAACAGTTTAATTTGTGATTGTGAAACATAAACATCATCCGGAGAAGCCAGATAATTATAATCAGATGACCGCAGGAAACCAAAGCCTTCGGGCATAAGTTCCAGAACACCTTCACTGGTTATTATTCCTTCAAATTCATAAACCGGTTCAGCAATCTTCCGTTCTCTCGAAATGCCATCACGAGGTGCAATGGGTTCACGGTTAAAATTAGGTTCGGAACGTACGGGTGATTCATTGTGAAAAGTGGGGGCAGGAGGGGTATAACTTTTTTGTGCAACCGGCATATTGTCAACCGGGGGCATACTCACCGGTTCATTTACTAAAGCGGCGGGCATCTGGAATAATTCGGGGAAACCGTTTTCAGGAGCTCCGGGTGTCTTCGGTGGTGGTATCCGCTTGCGCTGACGTTTTCCATCGGGACTTTCGGTAACCGAAGTTTCAACTTTTTCAGCTTCTTTTTCCTGAGGTTTTTCGACAGCCTTTGCAACCACTTTTTCAGCAGTTTTCTCCTCCGGAGCAGCCTCCGCTTTTGATTTTTTGTCGGGAACAATTTCCGGGCTCAGGGCCTGGTGATCCAGAATTTTGTAGATGAGATCCTGCTTTTTAAGGCTGTCAACACCGGGAATACTTAATTTTTTGGCAATTTCTTTGAGCTCCGGGAGGAGTTTTTCATTCAAAGTGATAATGTCGTACATGAAAATAATTTAATTTAAGTGGGATTTGAACCCTGGAAGGGTTTTGAAAATAATGTGTAAATTTTCAACAGATAATTGATAATCAGATAGTCAGGGCTTTTTGGTCACCAAAAAAGTATTGAAACGAAAAGACTGGTTTCAATAATTCAGCTAAGAACAGTGCAATGATAGCTGTTTAACTTTGATTCACCAAATTTTATTGTGAATTTCTTTCATTTTAACGTTTGCGGGTGTTTTTAGTTTCATTACGGGGTAAAATTATCCGGTTCCTAGTATCTTTGAAAACCAATTTCTATTTCTATGATTCAACGAATTCAAACATTATTCTTACTGGGTGTAGTTCTTATGTCGGGTGCTCTGTTTTTTATCCCCCTCAGCGAAAAATCTGTTACCGATGTTACCTCGGGTGAGGTTTCAAAGTATACCATGCTCTTAGCGGATGTAACATTACAGGCAGGTTCAGAAGCACCTGAATTAGTTGAAACGAATTACCCGATACTCATCGTGAACCTGTTGTTACTTGTCATGTCGCTTTACACAATATTTATTTTCAAAAACCGTCCGGCTCAGATACGCCTCAGTATGTTAGGTGGATTGCTGGCTGCTGTTCAGTTGATTCTTATATTTTATTACTCCGATGCAATGGGACCGGTTAATATTACTGCACATTATTTGCCGGGCGTATACCTGGTGGCCGCCCAGGTATTTTTGTTACTTGCAGCACGCAGGTTCATCAGGAAAGATGAGATGCTGGTAAGAGCTGCAGACAGGATCCGCTGACAAGCTTAAACAGCTTACGATCATTATTTTTTCCCCAGTTCAATTACTTCCAGCAACGAAACCTTACCGTTTTTGATGGTCATTCGTACCATTGTCCGCATTTGGTGAAAACCTGATTTGCCTGCCGCACCGGGATTAATACAAATCATATTCCTGTGACGGGGGTCGCGCATGATTTTCAGAATATGGGAATGGCCACATATAAATACATCCGGCTGGTGAACTGAAATAAGATCTTCCATTTTCCCCGGCCATGATCCGGGGTACCCTCCAATGTGCACCATCAAAATCCGTACGTTTTCAACCGTAAATAAAAGTCGTTCCGGATGAATTTTCCGGAGTTCCTGTCCGTCAATATTTCCGTAAACGCCGCGTAAAGGTTTAACCGCACTCAGAGCATCTGAAATTTGTACCGTACCAAAGTCACCGGCATGCCAGATCTCATCAGCTTCCCTGCAATGATCCAGGATCGTTTTATCAAGGTAGCTGTGTGTGTCGGACAGGAGCAGAATTTTCAAATCGGGAATTTAAATTATTTCGATAGCATCGGCGGCAATCCATCCCTCATTGCCATTTGCAATTCTTACTTTCTTCCATCCCTTGAGTTCGTCAAGCACTTCGATACGGGTCCCGGCATGCAGTAAAAAGAGATTGGCACTTTTGTCGTCCGGCGAACTCTTCGCGTAAGCGCTCATTGCAAAAATTATTGCAGCCTGATGATTGTTGAGATACCGATTCTGGGCATAGGTAAGATAACAGGTAAATGCCCCTGATAACACAAGCAGAATGGAAACAAAAAATGAAATTTTTTTAATGAAAACACTATTTGAAAAAAGATAAACCGCAGCAGTGGCCAGTGACAGCCATAAGAGCAGAATCACAATCCATGCTCTTACATTCAGGGATCCTTCATTTACAAATTCATCCCACCATTTTTCATAAAACAACTGTGGCGCAGGTTCAATTTTATCGATAGTTGCCAGGTTGGCGATTCTGAGATTGTAAGCGATATCAGGATCAGATGGACGTAATCGCCGGGCCCGCTCGTAATTTAAAATAGCAGCTGCAACGTTACCCGTTTTGTAATACGCATTGCCAAGGTTGAAATAAACTTCGGGAGCGACTTTTCCTGTGGCAATCAGTTTTTCAAAGGCTTCAGCAGCCTTTTCATACGACTGATCCATATATAATTTGTTGGCTGTGGCAAACAATTCCTCCTCCTGGCGCGCTTCGCATTGCAAAAGGTTTCCCGTAAGGAAGAACACCAGCAAAAAAATAATTTTGTTCATATACTCACGCTTTAAGTTCACTTTCAACTTTAGTTATAACAGCAACAGCTTCCTGGTAAATCTGCTCAGGACTTTTTCCACCTTCCATGCGGGCAAAACGGGCATATTCGCAATAATCAAGTAAAACTACCATGTTGTTAATGGTTTCACCTGCAGCTCCTGCTTGCTTCAATTTTTCAACAGCTACATCCTTTGACAACGACGCAACAGGAATTTTTAATTTATCACTGATGTATCCCCAGATAGCACGGCTTACTTCATCATAAAAACCAGCCTGGTTACCCGATTTCAACTGCTTGCTTGCTATATCAAGCCGTTTGCGTGCCATTCCAGTTGCCCTGCGGCTTCGGACTGCAGTTAAATCGGAATTATCAGCGAGTTGTTTTTTGCGGAAAGCGACAAGCGTAATAAATCCCGCAAACGGTGCTGCCACTAAAAGCCAAAACCAAAAGGTGCCATAAAAATCATCTGCTTCCGATCGAAATACAGGAGGGGTGGTTTTAATAAATCGGATATCGCGACCTAACACCTGGAAATCGGCCTTTCCGGAAGCTGCAGTCGCCGCACTTCCTTCTTTACCGCGTTCCACATCAAGTTTATATTTAGGAGTGGTTAGTGTAACATACGATTTTTTATCGAGATCGAAATACGAAAATACAACGGGTCCGAATTCATACTGTCCCTGGTGACGCGGTATCATCAGGTATTCAAAAACCCTGGTCCCCGAAGCGCCCCGCTCGTTAACAGTAATATTATCGGTAATTTCAGGATCATATTTTTCAATGTCGGGCGAAAGTTCGATTTCAGGTGCTTCAATAAGTTTTATGTTTCCCCGTCCGCTTAGTTTCAAACGGAATGAAACAGCATCATTTGATTTGAGTTTGGTTTTATCAAGTGTGCCTTCCAATGTGAACCTACCAACAGCTCCGTTGAAAGAAGCAGGGGCATTGCGTGGAAGTTCCTTAACCGTTATTTTTACGGGTTCGCTTTTGACTGCAAATTTCACATCGCGGATGCCTCCGAATCCGGAGAAGGGATCATTGAAAAAGGGATCATTAAAAATATCGAACGGGCTTCCGGAGCGGTTGCGTTTTACCTGGATCCGGGCAATGCATTCTCCTTCCATCGGCTCAAGGGTAAGTGTTCCGCTTTGCTGAGGAAACAACACCACTTTTTTTATTTCGCCAACACGGTAAGTTATGCCGTTTATGGTTTCTGTTTTATCCAGCGAAAGCTGCTGGGGCATTTGCATATCCTGTGTCCAGAAACCATTAAACGAAGGAACCTTGTTGATGCCATAGTTCACAACCTGAACATTGGTATATAATTTATAAGTGGCTACAATAGCTTCGCCGAGGTATACATTTGATTTATCAATTGAGACTTTGAAAAAAATATTCTTGCTCGAGATGTTGGACTTTTCATCCTCGCTTTGATTACCCTGCTGCGCACCCTGGGCTCCCGCTTTTGTAACATTTACGGATACCATATTCGACAATATGATTTTACCCCCGGATTCAATAGTTGCAGGTTCAATTTTAAAAGTGCCTTCTTTTTTAGGCTGCAAAATATAACTGAATGTTATCGATTGCGACATGTTGCCATTAATGTACTGCATGCTTGTCGACTGATTCGGGCCCGATAACACCACGAAGTCATTGAGAGCAGGGGGCCGGAATGATGATCCGTTTGCCGACAGTTCATAGGATAATTTAAACTGTTCATTGGCCGCTACCGGGTTTTTACTTACCGATGCAGTAAATTTCTGAGCAACAGCCGGTGAAGAAATTATAAAAAATATAAACAGCACTTTCCAGGCATGACCTGAAAAAAAATGAGTGATATGACTTTCAAAAAATTTCATTCCCTACCAGTTTTTATCAATCCTGATTCGCTGTCCTTCCTTCTTCGACAATTTTTCCTGCAAATTCTGCTCATCATTTTTCAAAGCCTGGAGAATACGTTCAGCATCTTCCTTTGATATTTTGGGTTGTTGGCGTGCCTGTTCTTTTTGTTGTTCCTTTTTATCCTGTTCCTTATTGTCCTGCTGCTGTTGTTCTTTGTCCTGCTGCTGCTCATCTTTCTTCTTATTTTGATCCTGGCTATCTTTATTTTGCTGCTGCTGCTGTTGCTTTTTCAGCATTGCCTGGGCATAGGCGAGGTTATAGCGCGTGTCGGCATCAGAAGGATTCAATTTAAGTGCTTCTTTATAAGCCTGCACACTTTCATCGTATTTCTGCGCCTGTAACAGGGCATTTCCCATATTGTGATAAGTCTGGGCTTTTTCACCTGGATCATCTGATTTATCTATTGTTTGCTTGTACTGCTGAATAGCTTCGTCAAATTTCTTTTGCCGGTATAGTGCACCGCCAAGGTTGTAATTTCCGGGATAAGAGCTTTGATTTTTTTCCAATGCCCGCCGATAATCAGTCTCGGCATCACCGTATTTACCCTTTTCATAATTAACGTTCCCTTCTCTGATTTCCTTACGCTCCACCTGAGCATACGAATCAAAGGGAATGATAAAAATTCCTAAAATAATAACTATCAATATCGAGAATTTCATTTAACTTAAAAATTAGATTACTACTATTTTTTACCCGTCTCTCCGATCCTGGCAGGCTCGTCACTCATCACTCATCACTCGTCACTCGTCACTCGTCACTCGTCACTTGTCACTTGTCACTTGTCACTTGTCACCCGTCACTTGTCACTTGTCACTTGTCTCTCCGAGCCGGGCAGGCACTCGCCACTCGTCACTCGTCACTCGTCACTCGTCACTTTTTCTTCTCTCCAAACAAATTCAACCCGGCAATAAATTCACTCCTTCTTTCCGACACCAGGAAATCGAATACCAGGAACAGTAGGGCAAGTGCAAGGAAATACTGAAACTGATCCTCATAATCGGTGAACAGTTTTGCTGCAAACTCCTTTTTCTCCATGGCATTGATCTCTCCCATTATTAACGGAATTCCATCATCAGAGTTTGATGCTCGTACAAATTTCCCTTTCCCTGCATCAGCAATTTCCTGGAGCACAATAGCATTGAGTTTAGTAATTACAGTGGTGCCGTTTTTATCCTGTAAGAAGCCCGTGCGGGTATTGCCACGTGTTAATGGGATGGGAGCACCATCGGGGGAACCCATTCCTATGGTATGAACGAAAATTCCTTTTTCAGCTGCTTCCTTTGCCGCTTCCACCGCATTATCTTCATGATTCTCTCCATCGGTAATAATTATAATCGCACTATTATGGCGTGCAGAATCGCCAATTGAAGCAACTGCCTTTTCGATAGCTGCGCCAATGGCAGTTCCTTGCGTAGGAACCATATTCGTGCTCACGGTTGAAAGGAAAAGTTTTGCCGCACCGTAATCCGTTGTGATGGGTAGCTGCACATACGCCTGCCCTGCAAATACTATCAATCCGATCCTGTCGCCCTGCAACTGATCAATCAGTTTATAAATAGCACGCTTACTTTTTTCAAGGCGGCTGGGGCGGATATCTTCGGCATTCATACTGTTAGAAACATCAAGCGCAACCACAACATCAACACCCTGTCGCTTTACTTCTTCAAGTTTTGAGCCTAATTGGGGGCGGCACAACGCAAAAACGAGACTACAGAATGCAATCATTAAAAATGTGAATTTAAGAAAGGGTTTGGAAGAAGAAACATCTTCAAACAATCTTGAAATTACCGGCAAATCACCCAATTTCCGCATCGAGCGTTTTTTCCACCGACGCAACAATACAAAGAGAATCACAAACACCGGCAAGAGTGCAAACAGATAAAGATATTCCGGGTTAGCGAGTCTGAACATTTATGGTAAACTTCTGAGTAAAGTGAGTCGTAATATGATTTCAAGAATGAAAAATGCAGCGGCCAGAAGTGCAAGAGGAATATACTCTTCGGTGTATCTTCTGAACTCTGTTACTTCAACCTTTGTTTTTTCCATCTTATCAATCTCTGCATAAATATCTTTCAGTTTATTATTATTCGTAGCTCTGAAATATTGTCCGTCGGTGGCATCGGATATCTGCTGCATTGTTGTCTCATCAATTTCAACAGGTACGTTCTGATACTGTATTCCGAACGGTGTCTGGAAAGGGTAGGGGGCTGTTCCATTTCTTCCAACTCCTATTGTATAAACCCGAATTCCGAAAGTCTTGGCAATTTCACCTGCCGTTGCAGGAGATACCTGGCCTTTATTATTCACTCCATCCGTAAGTAAAATAATTACCTTGCTCTTCGCCTTACTGTCTTTAATTCGTGAAATAGCTGTAGCAAGCCCTTCCCCGATGGCAGTTCCATCTTCAAGCACTCCGCTTTTAATATCATCCATCAGGTTCAGCAACACTGAATGATCACTCGTGATGGGGCATTGTGTGAAACTCTCACCGCTGAATATTACCATCCCAATCAAATCATTCGGACGCCCTTTTATAAATTCAGATGCCACTTCCTTGGCAGCTTCAATCCGGTTAGGGCGAAGGTCTTCTGCAAGCATGCTGGTTGAAACATCCATGGCCAAAACAATTGCAATTCCCTCGGAAGTAACATTCGAACCTTTTGAGGATGATCTTGGTCGTGCTAATGCAAAAATGATCATGGCAACGGCCAGGAATCTGCAAAGGATCGGAAGCCAGCCGATTCGTTGTCTGACTGTAGGACGGTAATTTGACAGGGATGAAAAATCAGGCACGCGGACATCGGTCCGCCTGCGTGTTCTTATTTTCCAGTGAATAGCCGCCATTAACGGCAGTAAAAGAAACAACCAGAGATATTCAGGATTTGCAAACTCTGCACCGTTCATCATGAATCTACCTCCCTTAATTCTTTGTTTTGCTGATTTGCAGTTACAAATGCAACAGCGTGTTTCATGCTTTGTTCGTTTTCATGAAGCACCGGTATGACTTTCGCGAATTTTACAAGATCAGCAAGTTCCAGCAAGTTTTTAAGCTGATCAAAAATAACAGGATCCTGGCCTGAAATAATTTGCATCCTCACAATTTCATCCGTTGTCATTTCCATAGCCGATACCGACCAGCGATTTTCAATAAACATCCTGAGAATATCTGATAATCCTGTAAAATAGGCTTTATATTTTCCCTGCTGCCAGAGTTTCGCTTCATCAAGCCGGGTAAGTGCCTCCAGTGCAATTTCATGTGCAGGACGCTTTGGTACCTGAATAACAGGAGTAGCTTTTACTTTACGGAATTTTTTAATGAGGAAATATACAAGCATAAAAATTAGCCCTGCAAGTAAAATTCCACCCGCGTACGGCAATACATCCTGCCACGAAAAAGGTATAACCATATGGCCTTTTATGTCTTTGATCGCCCTGGTTGTATCTACCGGTATTGACTGTACGCTGATGAGTATAGGTTCCGTTTCGGCACGCTGCAATGTAGTGTCACCGGGTTGGCGGTATAAAAATGTAAAAGGTGGAATAACGTGGTAACCTGAATCAAAAGAAGTAATTTTAAAATGCTGGCGCAATGTAATACTCTTATCACTTTTTTGCTCAGTCGTATCAACTGCAACCTGATTTACCTTTTCAAACAAAGCGAACGTATCCGGAACACCGGGCATAATCACCGCTATACCGGGAGGATGATTTACCTCAAGGCTAAGAATAAACTGATCACCGATTACGATTGAAGTAGTATCAACTTTTGCCCGTGCATCAATTTTTTGAGTAAATCCTTTCGCAGGGAAAAATAATACCAGGGCCAGGAAAATAACCGCTACCTGAAGACTCCTCCGACGTTGCGATTTGGATGTTACTGAAAAGAAAGGAATGCAGAAGTCCATCAGTGTCGCTTTTCTCTCTTTTTAAATAAATTAATAAGTGGCTGCACATAATTCTGATCCGTTGCAATCTTTGCCTGGTCTATACCACTCCGGGCGAACATCGAATCAAGTTCCTGCTGTCTCAGCGACCAGTTTCGATGATAACGTTCCCGTACTCCGAAGTTGGAAGTATCAACCCAGAGCAGT
This sequence comes from Bacteroidia bacterium, assembly GCA_038215705.1. Classification (GTDB taxonomy): domain Bacteria; phylum Bacteroidota; class Bacteroidia; order AKYH767-A; family OLB10; genus JADKJB01. The sequence goes on along the minus strand of JBBQQQ010000030.1, from coordinate 26,974 downwards.
TGCCCCGTTTCTGCATCCTGCAATCGCATAAGTCCGATATCCGGCATCTGGGATTCATACTGGTCATAAATTCGTATAGCCACAAGGTCATGCTTTCGCGATGCTATTTTTAGAGCATCATTAAAACCGGTTCCTATAAAATCTGAAATCAGGAAAGCAATGCTTCTTTTCTTTATCATATTGGTGAAGTACCGGAGTGCAAGCCCGATGTCGGTTTTCTTCCCATCCGGTTTAAAATCGATCAGTTCCCGGATAATCCGCAGGATATGAGATTTTCCTTTCTTCGGCGGAATGAATTTTTCAATTCTGTCAGTAAAAAAAATAACTCCTATTTTGTCGTTGTTCTGAATGGCACTGAATGAAAGTACAGCGCAGATCTCGGTGATAAGTTCCCGTTTGAACTGTTTGCGAGTGCCAAAATCGCCTGAAGCACTGATATCAACCAGTAACATTACAGTTAACTCGCGTTCCTCTTCGAAAATTTTAACATAGGGATGATTGAAGCGCGCTGTTACGTTCCAGTCGATGCTGCGTATGTCATCCCCGGGGATGTATTCACGCACTTCGCTGAATGCCATTCCGCGGCCTTTAAAAGCACTGTGGTATTCACCGGAAAAAATCTGGTTCGATAACCCACGTGTCTTTATCTCAATTTTTCGGACCTTTTTTAAAAGTGCTGTAGTTTCCAATGAATAAATTAATTGCCGGAATGTTACTGAATGTTTTCTGCGAACCCCTCAACAAGTTGTTACGGAACTTCTACGGCATTGAGCACCTGGTTAACAACTTCATCGGTTGTAATATTTTCAGCCTCTGCTTCATAAGTGAGACCAATGCGGTGTCGCAATATATCATGACAAACTGCCCTCACATCTTCAGGAATTACATAGCCTCTCCGTTTAATAAATGCATATGCTTTTGATGCAAGTGCAAGGTTGATACTGGCCCGTGGTGACGCACCATAACTGATCAGCTGTGTGAGTTTACCCAGGTTATTATCAGCAGGAAAACGTGTGGCAAAAACAATATCAAGGATGTATTTCTCAATTTTCTCATCCATATATACTTCCTTAACCACTTTCCTTGCTTTTAAAATTTCAAGATTGGAAACAACCGGGTTTATTTTTATTGCTTCCGGACTTAAATTTTGGCGGATAATCATTCGCTCTTCTTCTTTCGAAGGATAACCGATTACAATTTTCAGCATGAACCGGTCGAGTTGCGCTTCAGGTAACGGATAGGTACCTTCCTGCTCAATTGGATTTTGTGTGGCAAGTACTAAAAAAGGTTCCTCCAGTTTGAAGGTTTCATCACCAATAGTAACCTGGCGTTCCTGCATGGATTCAAGCAGTGCACTTTGCACTTTCGCCGGTGCACGGTTGATTTCATCAGCAAGGATAAAGTTTGAAAAAATGGGCCCTCTGCGAACAGTGAATTCTTCCTTTTTCTGATTGTAAATCATAGTCCCCACCAAATCAGCGGGCAACAAATCGGGGGTAAATTGTATCCGGCTGAATTTGGAATGGATAGCGGATGCCAGCGACTTGATGGCCAGTGTTTTCGCAAGCCCGGGAACACCTTCAAGCAATAGGTGCCCGTTTGACAAAAGCCCGATAAGCAATCGTTCCAGCATGTATTTCTGCCCGATGATCACTTTGCCGATTTCGAGATTTAAAAGGTCTACAAATGCACTTTCCTGTTGAATTTTTTCGTTGATTTCCCTGATGTCGGTCATATGTTGATTTTTATTAAAACGGGCTCAATATTAGCGAGCTGACAATGAAATTTTTATGAAGATAAATACATGCCCTGTAGGAATTTAATTCCCTTGATTCAAAGCCTGTTAACGCAATTTAAAGTTCTGAGAAAGATTCTATAACGAAGGCAAATATATTCATTTTACCCCGTTCAGGGCCCGGCCACCCCGGTTGCATTTATCTTTTTAAATTTGCACCTTCATTCTAAATAATAACTATGCCCCGCTTTTTCCTTCGATTATCCTTTAAAGGAACAGCCTATGCGGGCTGGCAGGTTCAGGAAAATGCAGTCTCTGTGCAGGAGAAACTGAATGCCGCTCTTTCCATTCTTTTAAATAATGAAACTGCTACAACCGGTTGCGGGAGAACTGATACCGGTGTACATGCAAAGCAGTTTTTTGTTCATTTTGATGCAGAAGAAGAAACAGTTCCCTTTGAGAAACTTGTTTACTCCTTAAATGCCATTCTTCCCAATGATATTGCCATTGAAAAAATTTTTACTGTTGCCGGTAATCAGCATGCGCGGTTTGATGCAAGCAGCAGAACTTATGAATATTTTATTTCAACATCTAAAAACCCTTTTCTGAAAGAATATACCATGTTCAGTGTGATGCAACCGGATATCGGCCGGATGAATGAAGCTGCGCGATGTCTTATCAGGAAAACCGATTTTAGTTCCTTCAGCAAATCCAACACCCAGGTTAAAACAAATATTTGTGAGATTACACGCGCCGACTGGCAAGTGCGTAATAACCTGCTTGTTTTTACCATCACAGCCGATCGGTTTCTAAGGGGAATGGTACGGGCAATAGTGGGAACCTTACTTGAAGTCGGAGCTTATAAAATCCCTGCTGAACGCATCAATGAAATTATTGAATTAAAAAACAGAAGTGAAGCGGGAGTTACGGTTCCTGCATGCGGATTATATCTTTCGCAAATTGATTACCCGTTTCTGCAACCAACACCTCCAATACCATTCCCAGTCTGAAACTATGAGTAAAGTCACCGGACGCGTTTACGATTTTCCAATACTCACAAGGGTGTTTGCCTTTGTGAAGCCTTATAAACGCATCTTTCGTCTAACGGTTTTTTTGACCCTTCTGTTAGCGGTTATTGGACCAATACGACCCTGGCTGACTCAAATAACGCTCGATACCTTTATCGAAGGCAACGACACGCAGGGTTTGCTTAACATGACGCTCTTAATGGTGTTTATGCTGATGATTCAATCAATATTACAGTTTTTTCATAATCACCAGACTAACCTGCTGGGTCAAAACGTAGTTCGTGATATGAGGGTGAAACTTCACCATCACATACTTGGTTTTCCGATTCCTTATTTCGATAAAACACCCATAGGCACTCCCGTTACACGAACGATTTCCGATATGGAAACCATTGCTGATATTTTTTCAGATGGTTTGATTATTATAATCGGCGACATCCTGCAGCTGGCCGCAATAATCACCTATATGTTTTATATCAACTGGCAGTTAACGCTAGTTAGTCTGAGCACTGTTCCGCTGCTTCTTATTGCAACCAATGTTTTCAAAAATAATATTAAAAAAACATTTAACGATGTTCGTACACAGGTTGCGGCGCTGAATGTTTTTGTTCAGGAACACCTTACGGGGATGCGAATGGTGCAGGTTTTTAACCGCGAAGAGAAGGAAATGGAAGGGTTTAAAGAAATTAACAAACAACACCGCGCGGCTAATGTAAAATCCGTCTGGTATTACAGTATTTTTTTTCCGGTGGTGGAGATTTTATCTGCTATTTCAATAGGGCTTATCGTTTGGTGGGGTGCCGGCAACGTTATGCAGGGAACCGCTTCATTCGGGATGCTGGTTGCCTTTATCATGTACATAAACCTTTTGTTCCGCCCAATTCGTGAACTGGCCGACAAATTCAATACACTGCAAATGGGTATGGTCAGTTCAGAAAGGATTTTTAAAGTTTTCGATACACCAACCGGAATAACCGACCAGGGTGAAACTGATGCAACAAACATAAGAGGTGATGTTGAATTTAAAAATGTGTGGTTTGCATACCATGAAGAAGAATGGGTGTTAAAGGATATTAGTTTCCGGGTTAGCGCCGGTGAATCTATTGCGTTTGTAGGAGCAACAGGGTCGGGCAAGACTACCATCATAAACCTGATCAACCGGTTTTATGAAATCAATAAAGGTGAAATTTTCATAGATGGAATAAATATAAGAGATTACCGTGTTGACACGCTGCGCAGGAAGATAGCCGTTGTTCTGCAGGATGTTTTTCTATTTTCTGATACCATCAAAAATAATGTAACCCTTGGTGATCCCGGAATTTCAGATGCCATGTTAAAGGATGCTGCAGTAATGACCGGAGCCTGGAACTTTATATATCCGCTGCCGGCTTTGTTTGATTACAAGGTGGGGGAACGGGGTGCGCTTTTATCAATGGGTCAGCGACAACTCATTGCATTTATGAGAGCCTATGTAATGCAACCCTCTATTCTCATTCTTGATGAAGCAACTTCTTCCATTGATTCAGAAAGTGAAGCGTTGATAACAAAAGCTACAGGGGTGTTAACACATAACCGGACGTCTATTATAATCGCACACCGGTTGGCAACAATTCAAAATGCAACACGCATTATTGTACTTGACCACGGTGAAATTAAGGAAGAAGGTTCCCACCAGGAATTATTAAAAAAAGGGGGGTGGTATTTTCAATTGTATAATATACAATTTCTGGATAAAGCAGCCAAGATTATTTAAATTAACCTTTTGATTTTCAGTTAACTCAGAAAGTCATTAGATCGGCGTTTTTATTAATTTTTTTGCTATTCTCAATGATATCATGCACCTTTGTAAACATGCCAAATAATATCTAAACTAATCACTATGGGAGTCCTCAAAGAATTTAAAGAATTTGCGATGCGGGGCAACCTGGTCGATGTAGCAGTTGCATTTGTAATGGGAGCTGCATTCGGAAAAATTGTATCTTCCTTTGTTGATGGTATTGTTATGCCGGTGGTAGGTATGTTAACAGGGGGTGTTGATTTCAGTGAAAAGAGGGTAGTTTTAAAAGAAGGCATTTCTGAAATTAAAAATGTAGACGGTACCGTTATACCTGCTGTTGCAGAAGTTTCGGTAAAATATGGTGCATTCATTACTAATCTTATTGATTTCATCGTTGTTGCCTTTGCTGTTTTCCTGGTCATTAAAGCCATTAATTCAATGAAAAAGACAGAGCCTGCTGCACCACCTGCTCCGCCTACCGATGAAGTTAAATTACTTGTCGAAATCAGAGACCTTTTGAAGAAATAGTTTAATTTATTTCAAAAATCATTATACGTTCTATCTTAATTCTAATTATAATCATTATGAAGAAAATTATATTAATTGCCTCATTTACTTGCTTTGCGTTTTTAGTAAATGCGCAGGAAACCGATCAGGATACAACCTGGAAAAGAGGTGGTATTGTCGGATTGAATTTTACCCAGGTGAGTTTAAGTAACTGGGCTGCCGGCGGACAAAATTCAATTGCTGGAATGGCGATTTTCAATTATTTCGCCAACTACAAAAAGGGCGAGAATTCCTGGGATAATACCATTGATTTAGGATACGGACTCACTCAAAATGGTTCCGATAATCCCATAAAAAGTGAAGATAAAATCGATCTGGCATCTAAGTACGGCCGCCATGCTTTCGGTGACTGGTACTACACAGCAATGCTTGGCTTCAAATCACAATTCAGCGCAGGTTATAACTATCCTAACGATTCTGATAAGATCTCTGATTTCCTGTCACCGGCATATATTACCCTGGCATTAGGTATGGATTATAAACCAAATGATAATTTTACCATGCTCATTGCTCCTTTAGCAGGACGAATAATTATAGTAAACGACCAGGATTTAGCTGATGCAGGCGCTTATGGAGTTGATCCGGCTGAATATGGTTTTTTTGGTACTAAAATTAAAGATGGGGAAAATATCCGATATGAATTCGGAGCCCTGTTCAAAGCAGCTTACAAAAAGGATATTCTGGAAAACGTAAATTTTCAAACCAAACTCGAACTGTTTAGCAACTACCGCGAAGATCCCCAGAATGTGGATGTGAATTGGGAAGTGCTGTTTGCAATGAAAGTAAACCAATACATTTCGGCTACGTTGTCAACACAACTTCTATATGACGACAATACCATCATAACCAACGATACCAATGACGATGGAATCATTGATGAAGCCGGACCGCGTACTCAGTTTAAGGAAGTACTTTCTGTTGGCTTTAATTATAAGTTCTGATAGAATTTACACTAAAAGGAGCTGTCGGCGATGCCGGCAGCTTTTTTCGTATCATAGATAATTCAGAAAACTGAACAACTTTCGCTTCTTCAAATAATCGCCCTCCTTTTCATGATCATATGCCTCCTGTTCAAAAATTATATTCCGGTAAGCAGTATGGTGATCGGAAGTAGTAATCAGGTTATAGAGGTAATTAATAAAATACAACAGGTAGAAAGGAACAATCAATAATTCCAATTGTTGTCGCAAATGTATCTTCTCATGATTTATAAGTACATGATCAGCCCTGGCAGACTTATGCTTTAACAGGACGAAAGGATACAGCGCCATTCCCCGAACCCTGAGAATTGAAAGGGTAATAATGATCATTCCTTTTCACCGCTCTTTTTCGATCTGAAAGCACCTTCAAAGGCCTGCTTCAGATCACGTGCAAGTCCTTCTGTCCGTTCTTTCACTTCATTACCTAAATCTCCCACCTGGTTGCGAACGCTGTCTTCAAGGGTATACCCGTTGAATATTTTATCAAGCTGGCTGTGTATAATCGGTGGAACACGGTCCTTTAAATACCGGATTACGGTTTCAGCAGCAATGGCGGATTGTTCTTCAGTTATGCCTGCTGAATCAGCTACCTTTTTCCTTAATTCTTCCATAATATAATTTTTATCACGTTTAGTGCAATTTTTCGAGGTACTAAAGTTAAACACAAATCGTTTTAGAATGTTTATAAATGATTACAATCAACTAACGATGCGAAAAGTATGTCTTATATTTCTGTTTGCGGGAACAACTCTGGCATCCTGCAAACAGCAAGCCGAACCAACTGAAAAAATTCTAGCTATTACAACTATGGAAAACAAATCAAATGGCGTCACAGACACCGCCACTTTTGGAAATGGGTGCTTCTGGTGCACTGAAGCTGTGTTTGAATCCTTGAATGGTGTCATCTCAGCGGTTTCAGGCTATTCAGGGGGTGTAACCGAAAATCCTGATTACAAACAGGTATGTTCTGGCCAGTCGGGTCATGCAGAGGTAGTGCAGATTGTTTTCGATCCTTCTCAAATTACTTTTGAGGAACTCCTGGAGGCTTTCTGGGCCAGCCATGACCCTACAACTTTAAACCGCCAGGGGAATGATGTCGGAACCCAGTACCGGTCAGTTATTTTTTATCATAATGACGATCAGAAAAAATCGGCGGAACAGCTTAAACAGGAATTGAACGATAAAAAAGTATTCCCAAATCCTATTGTTACGGAAATCAGTCCCGCGGTAAAATTTTATGTTGCTGAAAATTATCATCAGCAGTATTTTGAATTGAACGGAAATGAACCCTATTGCACTTTTGTAATTAAACCAAAACTGGAAAAATTCCGAAAAGTTTTTAAAGATAAAGTGAAGTGAGAAAGTGATTCCTTGTGACAGGATAAAACTGAGATGTTATTTCGGAACTATTTTTTGTCAGGCGAAAAGCGGACGTTTGAGAATGTGGAGACGATGTCGCATATAATACCTCTCCTGTGTCCTGGAGCCGGATGTGTTATCATCGGCCAGGCTCCCGGGGAGATTTATGTGAATCGTACTTATTGATTGCATTTGACTGCATCCATGATCTGAAATTTTCATTGCGGGCTTACCGTTTCCGGCCATAATCATCCCACTACTTGCAAGGAAGATGATTATGAGTAGTTGCATGCTTTTCATCAGGTTGAATTTTAATTGCTTTAGTTCAAATTAAATGAACTCATAAACAATTAGGGGCAAATTTTGGCGGAACCTAAAAATAAAGGGGTAAACGCGCTGTGAATACCATTTAATAATTCATTCGGGGTATCAGTGGTCCGGCGGACTCGAAGTAATGTTCATTCATGCAACAACCTGTTCTAAATACTTGTTATTGTGTGAATTACAATAACAACACCCGGGAAAAAGCCATCATTTGAATTGGTAATTTTACTTCCTGCAAAAGCTGGCTGAACGTGCGTATTTCATTTACCCTATTTGTGTATTTAACTGTTCTGATGGCAGAATTTTCCATCGCACAAACCACTGTGGTAGTATACACTGAAAATTTTAATTCAGGGACCGGCGGATGGGTTATCGGTGGATTTCGTCCTTCCTGGAAATATGGGATCCCGACTTTACCCAACATCGTCTCAAATGGAACGAATTGTTTTGTAACAGGTGATGCCGGTGCCGCTATTGCTGAACCTTTTGCAGGATGTTTACCTGTTGCAGCACCTACCACCAACGGCAACTATTACAACTGTTGTGAACGATCATTCGTTGAAAGCCCCGTGATTGATTTAACGGGTGTCTCATCTCCATTGTTGAGTCTCGATATCAATGTGCATTGTGAGCAGACTTTTGACGGAGCTAAAGTGCAAATCTCGTTGAACGGAGGAACTTCATGGCAGGATATAGGTTCATATAATTCATCAACCTATCTTGTTTTTCCTGAAATTATAAATTGCAGGGAACAGAATTGGTACAATAAAAATAATGTCAGCTACCTGACCAGTACCTCGGGTGGTTGCGGTAACGTAAATTTTTCTTTCGGTGGAGGAAATTCCGGATGGAGTGGAGGATGTGCACAATCTGGTAATGGTGCATGTGGCTCTAATGATATTCATGGTACCAATGGATGGATTACTGCTTCATTGTGCATTCCGCAGGCAGCCAATAAGCCATCCTTTAAAATGAGAATCGTTTTTGGTTCCGGTTCGCAGGTATATTCCGATGGAATCGCATTCGATAATATTAAAATAAGTGATGTTTATCCGGTTGTAAACTTTTCAGGAAACCAATCACCCGACTGCAGACCGGTATACCAGTTTACCAACACAACCGATTGCGGACAAACATGGTTATGGAATTTTGGTCACCCCGGCTTACCGGGCAATACCAGCACGGATGCGAATCCCATACACGAATTTCCTGCTGCAGGAACCTATACCGTTACCCTGGAATCGACTGATTTTTGCGGAGGAAGTAAAACGTTCTCCAAACCCGTAGTAGTTGCAGCAGGTAGTGCACCTGTAATAACCTCAGTGGTTCCATCACCAACACTTTTATGCGACAGCACTTCCGGTTCTGTTTCAATTAATTTTATATCCACAGGCACTCCGCCCTATACGATAAGTTATATTTATAAAAACAATGTAATTTCTGTTCCCGGACTAACCGGCAACCCAATATTGATCTCCGGATTATCACCCGGTATTTACGGTGTTTTTACAGTTACCGATGCAAATTCCTGCAGCAATACATTGACTGGAACCATAGAAATAATTTTTACAAATGATAACCTGTCTGTTTCTGCTTCCGGCGATACTTTAATCAAGCCGGGTGAATCAGTAAACCTTGAAGTGACGGTAAGTATACCTTCAACATTTGTTTGGTTTCCTTATGCAACCATTGATGATCCCAATTCTTCCACACCTGTTGTTACGCCACTTGAAACAACTACCTATGCAGTTACAGCAACCGATACCAATGGTTGCAGTTTATCAGATTTCGTTACCATATTCGTGGATGACAGTGAACCATGTACGGCTTATTTTTTCCCGAACACATTTACTCCTAACGGTGATGGCAAAAACGAAGAATACCGGAGTTACATTGACCCGTTGATGAACCTCGACTCTTTTGAATTGGTCATCTATGACAGGTGGGGCAGGAGCGTATTCATTTCGGAGGAACCGGGCCTGGCATGGACAGGTAAAGGTTTTGCAACAGGAGTTTATACAGTTATTGCAAATTTTAAATGCCGGAATAAAAAAACATCCCGCTACAGCGGGATAGTGAATTTAATACGGTAACTGCAATTTTCAGATTACATTATCAACACTCTCAAAATTCTCATTTCCCAAACCCAACTTTTACACCTATTGCTAGGTTAAAGATATCGACAAATCGGGTTGTTCCAAAATTGAAAATGTAATTATGTAAAAGCAGGTCATACGTTCCCAATTCATAATATACACCGACAGAATTAAAGTACCCGGCATTTGGAATTTTATAATCAGCTCTTCCCCCTACAAATAATCCCAGGCGTAAGGCCGATGAATAATCATAATACCGGGCCGGATACTGATCTTTGGGGGCTAAAAAGAAAAATTGATCTCCGAAAGTATAAGTTACCGGGATGCCTACGGTAAACCAGTCGAATGTAAACCCTTTGCCTGCTTCGATTGACCGGAAAGGAATCCACGTATTTTTTAATGTTGCGGAATGTAGTGGACCGCCAAATGTTTTTGGAACGTAACCATATATAAAATCGAGTTCAGCTTTATCATTCGAATAACGGTAACCGAAACCGCCCGATAAAAATCCTATGTTACCAGCAAACTGAAATTTAGCATGATCAGGAACCAGCCAGTGACAGCGTTCGGTAGAATCTGTTTCGTTGCCCGCCTGTCCCGCAAAGGGTATAGTGATTACACAGATAATAATAAGTAAGGCTTTTCTCATATTAAAAAATTATATTTTCAACTGAAATTAAATTATTACCTGCTTTTACCAAAACATACGACCGGGCACCCATATCGTCAACCTGTACATACGGCACGCCGTTATTATACCAGTCTACAATCGAGAATCCACCGGTATGTCCGTGAGCGGCAAATTTTACACGACCTGTTTCTGCAAGTATGGAAGTATAACTATTTACAAGATCCGGGTCAAAATCATTGTTGAACGGTGGCACATGACCAATTACATAAGCATGATTATAAGCACTCGTATCATTGAGTTCCGACCTGAGAAAATCAAGGTCGGGTACGTTGCCGTTAAAATTATATTCCCTGGAATTGGTGTTAATCATCATGAATTTATGGTTGTTGCATTTGAAATGAAAGTTCAGATTGCCATACATTTCCTTAAAAACTTTTTCACCATTGCCCAGCAGGTCATGATTGCCAATAACCGCCACATAAGGAATTTTCAATTTTTTTAACCGGTCATTTGTTTCACGATATTCTGTTTGCAAACCAAAGTTGGTAAGGTCGCCGGAAATAAGAACAAAATCGATATCGTTTTTTGCATTCACCAGTTCAACAAAATCATCAAGGTCTTCATATTCATGATGCGTGTCTGAAATCAGGATGAAACGGAGAGTATCCTTTTGAGGGATTGCTTCAATCCGGTTGATGTTCTTATGATTCAGATCCTTCTCATCATCTGACAGTAATACCTCATTCGGGTTGTACTGAAAAGGATCTTCACATGACCCAAAAGTTATTATCAACACAACCATTACTGCTTTATAAAAACTGTAATCAAATAAATATTTTTTCATTAAAGGAGTATTAAATGATTGACTTGAATTGAAATTAGATATATTACCGGTTGCTGAGTGCGGTGAGCGATTCGTTTATTGTTTTTTGCTTCGATTTTTTGCGGTTATACCGGCTGATAAGTTCAGGATCTGAAAAAAAAGCAAGAAAATCCTTTTTGAGAGCCTCACCAGTTTCACTAAAATCATTTCGCCGGTGTTTTTTCAGCAACTTGTAATACGTATCATCCTCGAGCTGATAAGATCCCGGATTGGTCTTTTTACCTGTATCAAAATTTATATTATCCAGGCGAAAATTTTTTGATTCCAACTGGGTTAGTGATGCTGAATAATTCTCAACAATAGCTTTGAAACTTGTATCAAAAATTTTATCAACCCGTTCATCCGGTTCTTTATATTTCAAGCCTGAAGTGGGACCGATTTTAGGAACTATTGCAATAATCACCGAAAAAAGTATGGATTTCAATCCCGGTCTGCCAAACTCTTTTCTATATTTCTTCCTCTCAAATTTTTGGGTGTAAGATTTCTTTTTGGCAAGCGGATTCAAAACGAGAATTGACGCATTGCGTGCTCTCCATGCATCTTGAGTAAGCTCAGGAATCAATTGCTTTACGGCAAACCGAAAAGTTTCCACCGCCAGGGGAAGGCTGCCGAAAATTTCACTCAGCTCCATACCATACGTTTTTTTAAAAGCCCGTTTCAAAACCGGTTCACTGACTTTAAAAGCAACAAATTTGTGTTTAGCATCCAGGTCATAATTTCCTTTTGCAGTCTGAATAACATCAAAGCCAAATTCCACACGTGTATGTTCTGAACAACCTTTTTCATAAGCAATCACATCTCCGTGCTCCTCCTTTAATTTAGGAAACAAGATGGGAACAGCCAGATTGGTACCCATTGAATGGCCATATTTGTCGGCCTGGTAATGGCATAAAAAACCAAGGCTAAAGGCGTATTCATTCATGTTTTCTGATTCATTGATCAGGTTGGTGATAAAATCACCGGTTCTAACATAATGAACCAGGTTGGTAAACATTTTACTCCCGAAAGGCGAATACCCAATATCGGGCATCAATGCTCCTCCGTATAAGTAGGAGTAGGCATCCTTCAACTCCTTTTCAGTTGCATTAGGGTATTTTTTCTTTAATAAAGGTTGTATGGATTTCTCCCAGGTAGCATCAATGATTGCCTGGTGGGAGAGTAAGGCAAATCCAAAGGAAAAGGAGGAGCAATAGCATTGAAAAACAATTGCAAGAAGTAAAAATTTTCTCATAGTTAATGAAGTCTGTCTGAGTCGTTCTAAGTAAATCTTTAATCACTGGTGCAACTTTCTTTCCAAAAATTGTAATCAGCATTTACTATAATATTCGATTAATTCTACTACAATGAAGAGGACAAAATTCTTCAAAAACGCCCCATGTTATGGAAATAATTCCCCATTTATAGTAATTGTTATTGACAACTACAAAATTAAGTTCCCGGATTTTTCCCAGTGATCACCACTTAGGTACGAGTGCTACTTTGTGAGTTTCAAGCAAACGCATCTGATCATACGCTTTTATATTCCGTATAAGCTTCTTTTCAGTTTACGAAATATTTTTTGTTACGGGAATCGGACAACTTTGCTGTTGAAGATGCTTCTTGAAGCAAGGGTCTGCACGTGTTATTTTCAGTTTGTGAGAATGATTAATTTATCCCGGAAAATGGATAAATTATTTCGGAAAATAGTGGTCACGTACATGCCATCAGGTAAAGCAGGAAAAAACAATTGTACTGTAGGTTGTGAGGTATTCACATTTTTTTCCAAAACTATTTTCCCTGACAAATCATAAACTATTATTTTGTCATTTCGCAGGCAACCCTGAATATATAATTCGCCGGCGGAAGGATTCGGATACATACGACTATTTATGGTTACCGGCGTCGAATTTATATTGGTTGTGTTTAGAGGAAACTCAAGCTTCCAAATGACAGGTGTATGAGGGGCTCCGGGATTTCCAAATTCCATAACATATAATGTATTAACAACCATTTCAGCATCCACCGGATCAAAAAATCCATTGGCGATCCGTGTTACATTGGCATTAAAATTATTAGCTAAAGTATCAAAGGCTAATTGCAAATGAAGTAAATCTTCTCCCTGATCCAGAAAAGGACCCAGACCGTAACCTGGAATGAAGCCGGAGGAATCGACACAACCGCGGGTGTACCCCAACACAAATCCGGATCCATTGTACACACCATCAAGATCTGCATTTTTGTCGAATACCAATCCTAATGTGGATTTATGAGAGGTGAAAGTCCTGATTTCAAGTCCGGCCGAATCGCTCACATTTACAATGGTACCGTTATCAGGATCACGAATCATATCAGCATCCGGTCCGAGATTTCTTATACCGGGTGTAACTATTAATCCGGCAGGCATAGGGGGATAAGTGGTGTCATTGGTAAAATAATTGTTCGTCCACGCAAGTGAATTATGATTGATCAGTAAATCAGTAGCCGGATCATAATTAGGAAACTGCTGACCTGTAAAGTTACCACCCATTACCCATGGAAAACCATAATGATTTCCTTCCTGTAACCAGTTTAATTCATCAGAATCGTCACGGTCACCGGAATTTTCAACACCAAATAAATTTCCGTTCATATCATAGGCTACATCAAAAGAATTTCTCACTCCACGGGCAAATAAATAACCGGACGCATCCAGCCAGGCGGAATCATTTTCTAACATAATTCCGTTTCCGTTTATCGGGAGTTTAAAAATTGCTGTTGTAAGCGGAACTTCGCGATAGCCGGGAAATAATCCGTTTCCATTCTGCACCTCTCCGTGATCAGTTCTTGAACCGCTGCAAACGATGATTGAATCCTTTCCGGGAGTGATACAGACAGCACTTACTGCATGATCATATAAAGTAGCCGATGAGGCATAAGGCAGCGTTGTCATTAAATTCGACCAACTCCAGTTACCTCCGGATTGCATCTGACCTCTCGATACCAATCCATAACCTGCCACTCCTGATTGCTTGTAGTTACCCGATAATACCATCAGGCTATCTGTAAAAGCCAATCCCTGTAAAAAATTTATGCCATGGTCCGCCTCGGTAGCTATTAAAGAATCATATGGCAGCTGACCAATGGGTTCCTCTATGCGGTATATGTCTCCAAAAAAAGTAATATAATACAAATGATCGTCTGCAGGGCACATGGCAATGCGAACAGCATAAGGTTCAACTTCCATGAACTGGGAAATAGAAATGTTAGAATCATTTACTACAGGAATCACCTGGGAATAACCTAAAGTGCAAAATAATTGACAAAATACCAAGAGGACTCCACGAGAAAACAAAGTAGGTTTCATAATAAAAAGTTTATTGATGTAAGTCGGAAAATAGGAAAAATTGTTTAAATGAAAAAAAATACTTGATAAGCGGGCATGAATTAAAGGCAAACAGCGTTGGGTGAGGGGTGAGGGAAATTAAAAGGTTCAGGATATCCTACTCCCGATATTAAAAACTGTCTCTGAAGTTAATTGGTGTCCTTATGGAATTGATACATATTCATCGCTTGAAAACTCTGCGGATAGCACCTGTTGCAGCTTTTTGCGAAGTACCTGAAAGTCGCTTGGTTTAGTGAGAAAGAATTGTGCTCCAAATTCTCTTGTCAGTTCTTTGTCGCGGAGCAGGTTTGAAGTAGTAAAAATGCCAACGGGAATTTTGCTTAACCCATTTTCTTTTTTGATTTGAATAAGAAAATCAAAGCCGTTCATAACAGGCATGTTCAAGTCAAGAAAAATAATGTCAGGTAAATAGGAGGTTGTTCGTAATTTTTCAAGAGCAATTTTTCCATTGGTTGCTGTCTCGCATTGCAATGATGGATTAATCAATTCTATCGCATCTTTAAAAAAAAGCTGGTCATCCTCATCGTCATCAATTAAAAATATTTTATTCATGACGTTGGTAGGTAAATTGTGAATGTAGAACCTACATTGGGTTTTCCTTCTGCTATAATAAAACCATTATGATTGGTTACAATTTTTTTGACAATTGATAAACCAATACCTGTTCCTGAATACTCATTCTTGCCATGCAGCCGTTGAAAGAGTTCAAAAATTTTATTTGCATATTCTTTTTCGAAACCAATTCCATTGTCGGCAATTTTTATTGCATGATACTCCAGTTGTATATTTGCTAATGGATTCTCAATTTCGTTTCCATGAATGCGTGCAGCTGTAATTTTAATATGCGGTTTAATTTCCTGTCGGCTGTATTTAATGGCATTGTCAATAAGGTTGGTAATAAGTTGAGAAATTTGAACACACACTCCCTTTATTGTCGGAAGATTTTCATGTTCAATTATTGCTTGCTTTTCACTGATCCTTATTTGCAGGTCGCTTTTTGATTCTTCAATAATAGTATTTAAATCGCATGATACAAAAATCAATACGGATGAATTTACACTGGATAAATCAAGCAGGGAGTCAATGAGATTTTGCATACGCTCGCCTGCTGCTATAATGCGGTTGAAATAATCCTGTGTTTTATCTGAAAACTTTTCACCTTCGATAATGCGCCTGCTGAATGCCTGAATTTTTCGCAAGGGCTCTTTTAAATCGTGGCTGGCAATATAACTGAATGATGCAAGTTCAGCATTGGTGTTTTCTAATTGTTTGTTGTTGAATTCAAGCGATTGATTCATTTCTACCAGTTGTTGTGCTTTAACAAGTAATTCCTCTTTATTATGTTTTTCAAGAGTGATGTCTCTGATAAAGGAAATAAACAACTTAACTCCATGTTGCACTGCCTGCGAAACAGTGAGGGATATGGGAAACTCTTTTCCCTCTTTATTAAGGGCAGCAAGTTCTAATGTTTTATTTAAAATCCGTGATTCACCTGTTTTCAAAAGGCGTTTCATTCCTTCCCTGTGACCTTCACGGTATCGCATAGGAATAATAATATCGCTTAAATTCAATCCTAAAACTTCTTCCGCTTTCCATCCGAATATTTCTTCTGTTTTAGGATTCCATAAAGTGATAATATCTTTTTCATTGATTACAATAACGGCATCAGGAGCATTGTTGATAATCTGGTTCAAATAATCTTCTTTTTCTACCAATGCCTCGGCCGCTACAACATCCTTGGTAATGTCCCGCACAGTACCGATGAGCAATCGATGGACACCCTCACCTGAAAATCTACCGCTTGAACGTACGTATTTGGTAATTCCTGTTTTACTTATGATACGGTAAGGTGTTTCAACCAATTCTCCGGTTATCATTGTTTGCTCTCCGTTACTAATTACCTGCTGCAAATCATCGGGGTGTACGAAAGATAAAAACTTTTCAAACGAGGGAACAAACTCCTGCGGTTCACAATCCAATAAACGGAATAAGTTATCTGAATATTCCAATGCACCGGTTGCAATGCTCCATGTATAGCTTCCGAATTGAGCAATGCTTTCAGCAAGTTCAAAGGTTTGATTTTGCAATTGTAGTTGTTCCGTTCGTTCTTTAACTTTCTTTTCTAATTCTTCAGTAAAACTTTTTTGTTCGGTAATATCGGTATTGGTTCCTATCCATCCTATAATTTTCCCCGCTATATCTTTTTGTGCCATACTATGACTCAAATGCCACCGGTAAGTTCCATAATGACTGCGAATGCGTTTTTCAATTTTGAAATCTTCTCCTGTTTTTAAGGAATTCCGCCATATCTCCAATTCTTTTTCAAGGTCACCAGGCAAAATATTTCTCTGCCAGCCATCGCCTTTTGCTTCTTCAAAAGTGCTTCCTGTGTATTCAAGAAAATATTTGTTAAAGAAATTTTTCTTTCCATCAGGTGTGGCTGTCCATACCATTATAGGAATAGTTTCGGTCAGCGTTCTAAATCTGGCTTCGCTTTCTTTTAATTTTTCCTCTGCTTCTTTTTGTTCGGTAATATTAGTATGCACTCCAATCCATTCTCTTATGGAACCATCTTCGTTTAACAATGGAATGGCTTTTATAGAAAACAGATCCCATTTACCGCTCTTCGTTTTTACACGATGTTCAAATTCAAAGGTTTTAAATTCTCTAACCGCTTCATTCCAGGCATCAATGGTGGGTTGTGCATCATCAGGATGTACGGCTTTTGCCCATCCATAGCCCTGGTACTCTTGATAGCTTTGTCCTGTAAGTGCTGCCCAACCCTTCTGCTCACCTTCCATTTCTCCTTTGGCATTATTGGACCATAAAATTCCCTGGACCGCTTCTACTGCTGCGCCAAATCGTTGTTCGCTTGCTTCAGTAAGTTTGCGGGCTTCAACCTGTTGTGTAACATCCACTGCATGCGACAATAATCTTTCCGTATTTCCTTTTGCGTCCACCAATGGCTGCACTACTAAATTATAATAGCCCAAAACCAATTTGTCATTTCCTTCAATTTTTAATTCAATGGGAAGTTCATTAGCGATGAATGGTTCCCCAGTCAAAAAAACATTATTAAGCATAGCCATTAATCCCTGTTGTTCTAATTCAGGGAAAAGTTCTTGCACGGTTTTGCCGATGGTAATTTTTCTACGAGCTGTTTTTTCGTGTTCAACGTTGGCAAATTCGTAAATATGCGTGTCTCCTTTATAAATGGCAATGCCTGCCGGAGCATTCATAAACGAATTGTAAAGCACCTGTCGCTCATCGCTCAAGCGTTGTTCGCTTGCTTCAATTAATCTGCGTGCATTTACACTTTCTGTTACTTCAGTGCCTATTAATATTATGCCGCAAATTTTATTATCCAAATCGCGCAATGGCTGATAAACAGAACTGAAATACGCCGTGTTTGGTTTTCCTGTGCGTTTAAGTTGAACATTAATTTCATTGGAGATAAAAGGTTCACCAGTAGTATATACATTGTTGAGTATTGTATTTAACCCATCTTCCAATTCAGGCGACACTTCAAAAAGAGGTTTATTGATTACCTGCTCATGAGTTTTTCCCCAAATCTCCAATGCTATTTTATTAACTGTTTCTATAATAAAAGAAGGTCCTTTAAATGTGGAAATAAGCACAGGTGCTTGCAATATTAAGTTGCGGAATTTGGCTTCACTTATTTCAATTGTTTTTCGCGCTCTTGCCTGTTCCGAAACACTATCGACCAATTCCTGGTTCACAATGATGAGTTCTTCAACTGTTGACTGCAGTTCTTCTTTTGAAGTTTGTAATTCTTCGTTCAAACTCTGCATTTCTTCATTGCTGCTCTGCAATTCCTCATTTGCGCTTTGCAGTTCTTCGTTAGCGGTATCCATGTCTTCGGTTACCGAACGCAAGTCATGGCGAGCTTGAGCCACTTCTTTTTCTAATTGTTCGATGCGTTGTAAGGCTACTTCATTTTTTACTTTTTTTCCAGATGAAGAAGCATTACTCTTTTCTTCTACATCGGGACTTGGAATTTTTGTAAACAGAATTAAGAAGTGAGGTTCTACAGTATCAGTGAGTGGTATAACTTCGATTGTAACAAGCGATTGTTTACCCTGTCCTACTTCGTCATTCAGGCGAGTGCCTGTTTTAACAAGAATTCCTTCTTTAATAACCAGTGAATTCCCCGTTTTTGATTTGTGTAAAATGCTGCGTAATTCAAATGCTAACCCTTCGCGTGCCATTCTCAAAAGATTATGAGTAGGTCTTCCTTGCGGTGTTTGAAGATACGGTGTAAGGTCGCCATGAATATGCACAATATCTGTCTGTTCATTCACAATTACACTTGCGGGCGATTTTGCCATCAATATAGCGTTTGCTCTTTTGAGGAAATCAGCTTGAGGTGTTTCCCTTATAGCTTCGAAGTTTTTTGAGGTGAAGGTTTCTTCTTTTCGACCGGTAGCTACCTGCATATAACGGCCGGTTCCCGATTTGCGAGAATAAATTTTATCGTGGTTATCAAAAGGACTAAATAACTGTGATGCAGCACTTGCTGTTTCGGATTTGCCGAGCAACATGATTCCATTTTCTTTTAGCGCATAATGAAAAGTTGTGAGCGCTTTCTTTTGCAGAAAAGCATTCATGTAAATGAGAACATTGCGGCAGCTTATCATATCCATCTTAGCAAAAGGAGGGTCTTTCAAAAAATTTTGATTCGCAAATACACATAAGTCTCGGATGGTAGCATTTACCTGGTAATTACCGTCGGTATTAACAAAATATGTGTTTAACCGCGCATCAGAAATCCCTGCAACCTCTCCTTTGGTATAAATTCCTGAGCGTGCTTTTTTAATTGCTCGTTCTGAAATATCCGAAGCGAAAATCTGAATTTTTTGGTCTGTTATTTTTTTTCCTAAAAATTCGTGCAAGCATATAGCAATGGAATAGGCTTCTTCCCCGGTAGAACATCCTGCAATCCAGAACCTGATAGGTTCGCCCCCTCCTTTGGAAATGGTGACAGGTGATGATGCTTTATTTTTAAACAGAAAAGGAAAAACTTTTTCAGTTAAGCTTTCAAAAGTTTTAGGGTCGCGAAAGAAAGCAGTAACAGGAATGAGCATGTCTTGAAAGAGCGCATCCTGTTCCGCTTTGTCGCTGCGCAAAAATTTTAAGTAATCAGCCAACTTGCCTCTTTTATGCAGCGCCATTCTGCGCCCGATGCGCCTACGTACTGTGCTTTGCTTGTAGTAAGTAAAATCAACACCGCTACGCTGTTGCAGCAGATTAAGCATTTGCTTAAAAACAGCTTCATCATCTTTTGGCAATTCTGCCTCTTCTCCCAGTGCGTAAGTAACAGAATAAATGTTGTTGATATGCAACAGGTGCGCTGCTATTTTCTCGGGAGGTAAAACAAAATCAACCACATTGGCATTCACTGCACTTTGCGGCATATCGCCATAAGCGGCTGATTCATCCTGCACAATGGTGATGCCTCCGTGATCTTTAATCATTTTTAAACCATGTGTGCCGTCAGAGCCAGTACCTGAGAGCACTACACCCACTGCCTTGCTCTCCCAAACCACAGCCAGCGAAGTAAAAAAAACATCTATTACAAGACTTGTTTTTAACGTATCGCGTGGAGAAAGTTTAAGCACACCGTCAACAGAAGTAAGAATTTTGCCGGAAGGCATTACATAAACATGGTTGGGCAAAATCTTCACCTCATCGGTAATTTCCTGAATAGGAATATTAGTAACCTGTGCAAGAATTTCG
Source organism: Bacteroidia bacterium (assembly GCA_038215705.1). Taxonomy (GTDB): domain Bacteria; phylum Bacteroidota; class Bacteroidia; order AKYH767-A; family OLB10; genus JADKJB01. The sequence goes on along the minus strand of JBBQQQ010000030.1, from coordinate 6,476 downwards.
GTGAGGTTACTCTCGTGTGCCGGGTTCAAATGCTGCACCAGCACATAAGCCATTCCTGAATCAACAGATATTGTTTTTAGCAATTGTTTAAACGCATCCAGCCCTCCGGCAGAGGCTCCAATGCCTACAACAGGAAAGTTGTGTTCTGAGGAGGAAGGCATGTTTTTGTCTTCGCTCGGCGTAGCTTTATTTTTAAAAGGAGGATTCATTTTTTATGTGCAGTACTTCGCAAATTTAAATATTTTAAAGTTATTTCATTTTGACTGAACATCCTTCAAAAGTTTCTGGGAAATTTTGATGATATACTCTCAAGTTTTAATATCTCAATTATTTATTATTCAATTGCTTATATGAACATTTCCCTTAGAATCACATGATCTCGCAGAGATTAGAAAATACAATTCGTGGCACCTCACAATCAGTTGATTACAAGTTTCTGCCCTCTATTTGTTTTAATAGGGCTGCCGAACTATGTAAAATAATTTAAAAGTGTTAGAATGTCAAGTAGTTATAGCTCTTATCTCACTCTTTCTCAAATGTACAAGTGTAAGGAGTTAGGGATATAATAAATTTGTCCCAACAAAGAGTGTGGGATATTGTCCACAACAATTATATGGCAATTTTTACCAATCAGGTATTTGACTTACATTTACCGAACCAGTCAATTCTAACAATTCATGGATGTTCAATTATATGGCTAACGTCAAAAGGCAAATTCATATACTGCTATCTCCATCAGAAGGGGATAGGTTTTGGGATAAACTAATTGACATATTTATTATTTCATTAATCCTTCTTAATGTTTTAACATTAATTCTTGAAACTGTTGACAGTTTGTATCTTTCCTTTGGTTATTTTTTCAATACTTTTGAAAAAATTTCGGTTTACATTTTTACTTTGGAGTATGCTCTACGGGTTTGGACTTGCACTTGTATGGAAAATTACAAACATCCTGTAACTGGAAGACTAAAATACATTTTTTCATTTGGTTCGCTAATTGACTTGCTCGCCGTAGTTCCATTTTACTTACCGCTTTCCACAATTTATGATTTCCGGTTCATTAGAATTTTACGCCTGATAAGGTTTTTGAGAGTTTTAAAATTGGGGAGATACCTGAACGCAACAAGAATTATTTCAAATGTTTTCAAATCGAAGAAAGAAGAGCTTGTTTTGTTTATAATGATTACTGCAACCTTAATTGTTATTGCTTCAAGTTTTATGTATTTTATTGAACATGATGTACAACCTGACAAATTTTCAAGCATCCCGGAAACCATGTGGTGGAGTGTTACCACCTTGACAACGGTTGGCTACGGTGATGTTTTTCCAATCACTCCTATTGGTAAACTTCTAACAGCAGTTATTTCCATTCTTGGAATTGGAATGTTTGCCTTGCCGGCTGGGATTTTAGCATCGGGATTTTCATCTGAATTTCAAAAATTGAAAAAGACAAAAAACTACTGTCCCCATTGTGCTAAGGAAATTACGAATAACTAATATTAGAAGTATCTCATAATTTCAGATTTCACAACGAAAGTCCAAATTGTCTAATTCTGCAACCAGACATGTATTTTAAAATTAAATTTCATCAAAAATTGAAGGAAAATTAAACTCAGTCATGATTAAAATTCTCCATACTGCCGACTGGCACATAGGACAAACCTTTCATGAATATGACAGAAGCTTCGAGCACCAGCAATTCTTAGACTGGTTAGTTACAACGATGAAAGAAAAGGAAATTGATTTATTGCTTATAAGTGGTGATGTATTCGATTTATCAAATCCATCGGCCGCATCGGTGAAAATGTTTTATACCTTTTTAAGAGAGGGCTTAAAAGCTAATCCTGATTTACAAATTATTATTACTGCTGGCAACCATGATTCCGCTTCACGGTTGGAATCTCCAAAACCGCTTTTGGAATCGTCAAATATTCACATCATCGGACTGGTGGAAAAAATGGAAGATGGAAGTATTAATTATGAAAAACTGGTAATTCCAATAAAAGATAAAGTAGGAGATATAAAAGCATGGTGCATGGCTGTTCCTTTCCTTCGCATGGGCGACTATCCAGTAATTCCTGATTGCGGGAATCCATACGCTGAAGGTGTAGCTAAGCTATATAACGATATCTATCAGGTTGGGTCTGCTAAAAGGCAGTCAGGGCAATCTATCATTTGCATGGGACATCTGCATACCCAAAAGGCAGAAATAACAGAACTGGATAAAACCGAAAGGCTAATCATGGGTGGAGTTGAATGTATTTCTGCTGCAGCTTTTCCTGAAGACATCAAATATGTTGCGCTTGGCCACATCCATAAAGCACAAAAGATTGGCGGTAACGACCATATCCGTTATTGCGGCAGTCCAATACCGATGTCGTTTTCTGAGCTGAACTACAAACACCAGGTAATTGTATTTAATCTTGATGAAGAAAGTATCAGCAATCTAGAGTTAATTGAAGTACCGCTGGCAGTTAAATTGCTTAGAGTACCGTCGAAAAATAGTAAACTTGCTGAAGTCATTTCTGCCTTAGATCAAATATCCTCATCTTCAGCAAATCGGGAATTAGCTCCTTATCTTGAAGTACGTGTATTATTGGATGGTCCTGAGCCTGGATTACGGCATAAAATTGAAACTGCTTTAATTGGAAAATATGTCCGGCTGGCAAAAATTGATGTTAAATATCCTGTATCTCAAACTGCAGAAAAAGATACTGAGTTAGCCGGGGAAGATCAGCTTCAGGAATTGAAACCGGTAGAAGTTTTTTCCAAACTATATCAGTCGAAATTTAATGCTGCGGTTCCGGAAAACGTACAACTATTATTTAACCAGGTAGCCGAGGAGGTATCTCAAACCGAACCTGCATGAAGATCCTGGCAATACGCATAAAGAACCTGGCATCCCTCCAGGGAGATACTGAGATTGATTTCACTGCTGAGCCTTTACGCTCGGCAGGTATTTTTGCAATAACCGGTCCTACCGGTGCAGGTAAATCCACTATCCTGGATGCGTTGTGCCTGGCCTTGTACGCTAAGACCCCAAGGTATATGCAGGCAAAAGAAACGGGTATTGATGTGCAGGATATTGGGGGTGATACCATCAGCCAAAGTGATATAAGGGGCATATTGCGTGATGGCACAGCAGAAGGTTTTGCAGAAGTTGATTTTGTGGCCGTTGATGGGCAACATTATCGTGCTACCTGGAATATAAGACGGGCAAGAAATAAGGCAGAAGGCAGTTTACAGGCATATACAGTAGCATTAAAGAATATTAATACAAACGCCGACATTCCAGGCAAGAAAACTGAATTGCTGCCGGAAATTGAAAGACTGGTAGGTCTGAACTTTGAACAATTCACCCGCTCAGTTTTATTGGCGCAAGGTGATTTTACAGCTTTTCTAAAAGCACCTAAAGACGAAAAATCTTCCCTGCTTGAAAAACTAACCGGTACACAGGTTTATTCTGAAATCTCACAACGGATTTTTGAAAAGCACAGGAATGAAGCACAGGAACTGCGCGACCTGAATTTTCAGCGGGAGGGGATTCTCACATTAACCGGAGAAGAATTAGATGCTTACTACCAACAAAAAGTAGCAATTGAAAAAAATATACCTGAACAGGAAATGCAGGTTGATCTTCTAATCAAAGAAATTGCGTGGCATGAACAGCTTGCTTTATTGCAATCTGGATTGGCAACGGCAAATGAAAAATATACTCAGGTAGTTGAAGCAAAGTCAAATGCTGCTACTAGAGAAAATAAACTGAAACAGGTAGAGCGGGTTCAACCTGCCAGGAGCTTGGTCGAGGGTAAAAAACAAACCGAAAAGCAATTTACCGATAAATTGTCAGCATTAAAAGAAACAGAAACTACCTTAACCGGATTACAAAAGCAAAAAGAAGAACTGGAAGAATTATTACTGACTGCCAATAAAGATTTAACTGCACAGACCAAGGTACGGGAGGATGCAAAACCGTTATTAGAAGCGGCAAAAGTGCTGGATGTGCAGATATGCGAAAGAAAAGTTCAGGTAACAGAAGCAATGAAAGAGCAGGATGTTGCTTTGGGAAATAAAAAACAACAGGAAGAGCAATTAAATGAAAAGCAGCAGGAATTCGATAAATTGCTTATAGCTATTGATGCCTTAAAGAAATGGAAAGAAGAAAATAAAGATAGACAGCCTGTTGCAGAAAATCAAAGCCTGATTGTATCAAAACTCGATGATGCTCAAAAGCAGTTAGATGCATTGCAGGATCTTACTACAAATATTGAAACCACTAAAGTTGGCATTGAAAACAAAAGAAAAGAAAAAGAAAAATTAACAGCATCATCAATTACCATTTCTGAGGAATTGCAGGCAGTGGAGCAGGTTTATAATAAACTATCAGAAACATTGTCCACAGTTGATTTAGCGGCGTTAGAAAATGAGCAAACATCAATTGACGAGATGTTGGAAGATATGATAGGTGCAGAAGCGCATTGGAGAATATTGTTTAGTAAGATAACTGATTTTAAGGCTTTAAATAAAAAGCTGGCTTCCAACAAGGCGGAGGTTGGCAATAAGGAAGTTTCAATGAAGGAGGCTACTGAAAAACTTAGCAAAACGCAAATCCAACAAGAAGCCTCTCTCCGGATGTTGGAGAAAGCCCGACTGGCTGCGGCAGAAAATGTGGAGTCGCTGCGCCAACAACTGGTACCCGGCGATCCATGCACTGTTTGTGGCAGCGAAGAACATCCTTATGCTGATCATAATCCTCAGCTTGATCATGTATTGTCAGAATTAGAAGATGATCATAAAAAAAACGAAGTAGCTTTTAACGAAAGTCTTAAAAAAAAGAGCAGCCTTGAAGAGGCCTGCACACAACTAAAGAAAACAATTGCTGAGCAGGAAATGGAGATTGTTTCTATAGAGCTTGAATTGGATCCTTTAAAAGCTGATTGGGTCAAACTCTCGGTATATAAAGATTGTGCTGAGCTGCCTGACGAACAAAAAGCCGCCTGGATACAAGAGCAGATTCTTGCGAAGAGAGGATTACAGAAAAGTATTCATAAAAAGACAAAGTCTTATCAGCACGACAAACAACAAATTGACAAACAGCAACAACTAATTACAAAACTTGATAAGCAACAAAACGAAAATACCAATCAAATAAAAGATGCAGACCGGGCATTGAAATCTTACGGCGAACAACTCGAACAGCATAATAAGGAGCAAGTAAAAGTAAATAGCGTTTTATCCGCTACTGAGAAAATGCTGACTCCCTATTTCTCAAACATCGATTGGTTCAGTCAATGGAAAAAAGATCCTACAAAATTTGTAGAACGTATAAATGCTTTTGCTGTTAAATGGAAAGCCGATATAATTAAGCTGGATGAGGATTCCAGGCACCATAGCGTGTTATCTGAAACGCTGAAAGCCATGGAGGACAGATCAAAAACCCTGCAGGCTGAATTGGTAAAAAAAGAAGGAATTCTTTCGAGTTTAAATGATCAGCTTATTGAGTTCAACAAAAAGCGGAAATTAATTTTTAATGGAGAAGCCGTATTAACAATAGAAACCGGGTTGCAACAGGTTGTAGATGCTGCTCTCCAGGCATTGGATAAACATAAGGGTAACATGGATACCTTGCAAACTTCCATTACAAGGCATGAAACCCAAAAAGAACAGACTGGAAAAGACATAACAAAATTAGAGCTGCAGTTAAAAACTGCTGCTGAAAAAATAAAACAATGGCTTATTTCCCATAATGCAAAAAATGCCTCTTCACTGGATGAAGACGGATTATTGCAGTTGCTTGCGCTGTCGCTTGAATGGATAGAAACAGAGCGAGCCTTTTTAAGAGCCATGGATGACGCCGTTACCGAGGCACAATCTGTGTTAAAAGAACGAAAGACATCTTTAGATGCTCATGAAATGCAACGTACGTCAGAAAGGCTACGGGAGGAATTGAATTTATTATTGGCAGATGCTAAAGCGATATTGGGAAACTCTACGGAGATTAAAAACCAGATAAAATTTAAAATGGAGCTGGATGCAGCGAACAAAAAGACAATTGGTACTCTCTTAGATACTATTAATGCCAAAGCATTGATTGTAGAAAACTGGGCCAAACTCAATGATATTATCGGTTCTGCCGACGGCAAAAAATTCCGGCAAATTGCACAGGAATATACACTTGACATATTGCTTGGTTATGCCAATGTTCACCTGGAAATACTGAGTAAAAGATATTTGTTGCAACGCATCCCTGAAACTCTGGGGTTGCAGGTGCTTGACCAGGATATGGGAAACGAGGTACGTACCGTATTCTCTCTTTCCGGAGGAGAATCATTCTTAGTATCGTTAGCCTTGGCACTGGGATTAGCTTCCCTTTCATCCAGCCGTATGCAAGTAGAATCTTTATTTATAGATGAAGGCTTTGGTTCTTTAGACCCGGCCACATTGAATATAGCTATGGATGCGCTGGAACGGCTCCA
>JBBQQQ010000029.1:0-44690 GCA_038215705.1 Bacteroidia bacterium | reverse complement strand
TGAGCAAATAAGCAAAGTTCTAAAAGTAGGAATGAGAACAATCGACCGGGTTAAGAAAAGGTTTATGGAAGAAGGATTAGAGCCAGTTTTAGAAAGGCGTCCTACTCAACGCTTATATGAAAAAAAAGCAGACGGTGATTTTGAGGCAAAATTAGTAACGCTCTGCTGTAGCGAACCGCCAAAAGGATTTGCCAAATGGTCATTGCGATTATTAGCTGACAAGATGGTAGAACTAAAGTATGTAGAAAAAATCTCGCACGTAACGGTAAGAAGTGTGTTAAAAAAAACGAACTTAAGCCTTGGAAAGTAAAGGGCTGGGTAATTCCACCAGAAAAAAACAGTGAATTTGTGGCAAATATGGAACGAGTATTAGATGTTTACAAAAGACCTTACAATGCTAACTATCCTGTTGTTTGCATGGATGAATCGCCTAAGCAATTAATAGAAGAGTGACTACCCTCAATGCCAATGAAACCTGGACAAGAAGCCCGGGTGGATTATGAATATATTCGTCATGGAGTAGTAAATATCTTTATGGCAAATGAACCTTTGATGGGAAAACGTTTTGTCTCGGTAACAGAATTCAAAACCAAAAAAGATTGGGCATTATTTGTAAAAGAGATTGCTGATAAGAAATATCCAAAAGCAAAAAAAATCACATTGGTAATGGATAATTTTAAAACACATACTCCCTCTGCTTTCTACGAAATCCTCGAACCTGAAGCAGCAAAAAAATTATGGGATAGATTTGAATTTATATTTACTCCCAAACATGGCAGTTGGCTTAATATGGCAGAAATAGAATTAAATGTTTTAAATGGTCAGTGTTTAAATAGGCATATCTCAACGTTGGAGAAAGTCAAAGATGAAGCCAAATCGTGGCAATCAAACAGAAATAATAAAAACAAGAAAATAAATTGGCAATTTACAAATAAGGAGGCTAGAGTTAAATTGAAAAAACTCTATCCGTCAATTCAGAATTAACATAACACTAGTTCTCTCAGGCAAGCTGGCTAAGGGTTCATTCTTTAATGATAAAACTATTATGGGTTCCATATCGATGACGTCGGTTAAAATTGATAAGGGATAAATTTTATTTTATTGTTAAACACAAGCATAGCATCCTTCTGCTATTTTCTGTAATTTTGAGTTCTCGGACCGGTATATTTTCTGGTCTGAAAACTCCAGCTTAAGAAATGAAATTAATCAGGGATTATCTGATTTTACTAGGGTTTGTTGCACTCTTTTATGTTGCTGTGAAATTCCTGGTGGGATTTATTTTCTCGCTTGCCGGAGTTCCTTATGTTTGGCCATTTGATATTTTGCTGAGTTGTTGTATTGTATTTTTTCTTTTAGGAATTTCGTACAAACGACTATGGACACTCCAGGTTTTTAATAAACGAACTTCTGCCCTTTATTTTTCTGGTGTAATTGTTTTCATGGTGACACTAATATGGTATGTAATATGGCTGGAAGCCAGGTCATCGGAGCTATATGCAGCGGTTGTGAATGAAAATGGGAGAGGGTGGAAAGGACGTACACATCAGCCGGATGATACTCTGGGTTCTAAACCGGTTCCGGGAGCAATGGGCTTTCATACATTTCCTGTTGGCCCTGATATACCAATGAAGTATAATGAATATGGTTTTCGCGTTCCTGTATCGGAACCGTTTGGAATTGATTATTCAAAAGGTGTTGACCTCTTATTTTTAGGATGTTCATTTACCTATGGCGATGCCTGCCTGGCTGAACAGACTTTTCCCTACCTCACTGCACTGGAAGATAATCTGACGTATATCAATGCCGGTGTGGGAAGTTATGGCTTGTCTCAAATGTATTTACTTGCTCAACGATTGATCCCGAAATACAAACCCCGGTATGTTGTTGTTCAGTACAGTCCCTGGCTGGTCGACAGAGCTACCAGCTTACGGGCGCCTACATATTATGGTTCGCTGTTCGTTCCTTATTTTACAGATGAAGATGAAGTTAAAATTCAAAAGCCGTTAGCAAGAACACAAATTTTTAATATCGACAGGGATTTATTGCGTACGATTTATAAGGACCATTATTTAAAATTTTTTTTACGGATTGGCGTGCCTTTTTACATCCGCGAAAGCGTATTTGAGTTTAAAATTGTAATGGTTAAACTTTTTCATACGAAACCTCTGCCAGCAACAAATAAAATGCAGGTAGAAAAATTCGCATATAATGCAATTGTTAATCTTTCGGAACAAAATGGAGCCCGGGTAATTATTTTGAACCTAGGTGACTCTGCTTATACTTCCAAATCACCGGCAATTTTTAACAAAGTAGCAACTGTAAAATTTGCACAAGCTGATTCAGTGTTACATGATTATCTGGCGACATCCAAAACAAAAAACTATTCGCGCGAATTTAATCACTGGCGAATGTCAGGCAATGATTCATTACTGGTAGATGGGCATCCCAACCGCGTTGCCCATAAATTGATTGCAAAAAGTATAAAAGCTGTACTTAAATGGAACGAATAACGCCTGCCTGCCGCAACTATTCGTTATAACCATTTATGGTGAAGGTCATTTTTAACTGAAAGATAGTTCACACAAAAATGTCAGGCAGGAATGGGCTTCGCCCTACGAATCTAATAATTAATTCGTTACATTCGTAGATTCGTACCCGAAGGGATTCGTTAATTCGTTACATCGTTATGACTGATAAACTCAATCAAATTATTCTTAAAAATATTGCAGCATTGGAAATGACAGGCGTGCTGATGCGAATTTTCAGCTTTAGCCTGGTAAGCTGGCTGGGGCCCGACAGCCCCTTTATGTTTGTATGGATTTTTAACACCATCGATGCTGTGTTATTAAGCTGGTGTTCCATTCTAAAAAAAGACAAAGCCTATACATTGCTGAACGGTTTCTGGATTCTTGTGGGAATTGTAGGGATACTGCGCGCTGCTGGACTTATTTGATCCGCTTAGAATAAAACAGCCCTGCTTCAGAATACCGAAGCAGGGCTGTTTTATTAAATGTTTATTTTATTGCTTAATCACTTTGGTAACATACGTTTTATCTCCATTTATTATTTCGATAGTATAAACGCCTGCCGGGTAAGTAAAGGCAACTTCAGTTTTTGTATCTGAAATATCCCGGCTTAAAACTTTTTCACCGAGAATATTGAATATATGAATTGTTATTTTAGTTGTTGCAGCGGATACTAATTCAACAGAAATAAAATCTTTAACAGGATTTGGATACACCAGGATGCCTGACATGGCAAATTCATTTTCAATACTTGTAAATAAAACCGGCTGCGATGTTGAAGAGCATCCGTTTTCACTAACGGTTACCGTATATGTACCGGGCCCTGTCAACGACATATCATAAGTAGTCCCTGTTGCTCCCGGTATCGGATTCCCGTTAAGGTTCCATTGGTTGTTAGCCGGTGCCGAAGAAGTTAACTGTGTACCATTTTGAGAAATTACAGGAATCGCCGGAGCGTTTACGAATCCGGTAACCGGAATACGGCTGCTGGCACAACCCTGGTTTACTTCCCAGTTATAAAAGAAATAATAAACACCACCAACATTAAATCCCGGATTCAGGTAACCTGTAATGGTTACCGGACTACCGGCGCTCGTATATGGGTAAAGTGCCCCATTGGTATTATAATAACAATTTGCGCTTCCTGCCGCCATCTCAAGACGGTAGGTCCCTGGATTTACTGTAAACCCAAGACTGACAGGCACCAACCCTGAAAAGCCTGTAACGGGAGCCGTAACCGTATTTAGAATCGGTCCGCCCTGTGTGTCGCGTAAATTTATAGTTACGGTTCCGGTTGCAGCAGGCGATATATACACTTTTTCTATGGTTGCCTGTTGCGTAACATCAAACTGCAGCCCGAAATCATTTCCCGCAATGGGAGTCTGACTTCCGATTCCTGCATTAACAGCCCCAGCCTGATAAATGCCACCCGCCGAAGCTTGTACATAATACGTTGTGGTGGTAGTCAACATGGGTGAATAGCTGGTGCCGGTATTGATGCTGGCCCCGCCGGTTGGTGATGTATACCAGTTAAGCAATCCAGGACCGGTCGCCGATAAATTTACCATTCCCGGATCACAAATAGTGTCATTAACGGTAACCGGATCTACTATGGATATAACTTCCAGGTTGAGTGAAATTGTAGTATCAGGGTCACAACCTCCACTAGTGATTACAGCCTGGTAAATTGTAAAGCCGGAAGGTGACACTGCATAGTTTGCGGATGTACTTCCCGGACCTGTTTCATTAACCCAATTGGTTCCATCAAAACTTTGCCATTGAATATTTCCCGTGTTTCCTGTTAACTGTAAATAAGCATTGGTGCCCGCGCAAATTGTGTCGGATGAAATGGTCGCCGTTCCGGCAACCGATGCAGGACCTACAGACATAAAGACGCTGTCGATTTCACCACATAAGCCATCAACTGCAATTACTGTGTAAGTTACCGGAGTTAAAGGTGACGCCGTAACGGTTGTGCCTGTTGTTCCACTCAGTCCTGTTGCAGGTGACCAGGTATAAGAATAATTCGGATTGGAGCTGCTGACTGTTAACACTGACGATTGGCCCTGACATAGTGCAGGAGGAGTAGCATTCAGTGTAATTGCCGGAGCAGGATTCACAGTAGCGATTGCGGGTGTACGTGAGCTTTCACATCCTACTTCATAAGTAATTTCAAGTCGTGATATATTGCCACCCGCAGGTTCCTCCCAGATGTCGTGTGGCAATTGCGTTGAGAGTGGAAATTGCATTCCCATCCTGCTGATTGTGACCGTTTGTCCATCGATGGTGGTACTAAACGGACTCACTCCATACGAATTTACATCATTAGCTCCCCTTGTGGCAAGCACACCAATTACATCTCCTGCAAAAACAGGAATGTTCACTGTGATCACACCTGTGGAAGGATCATTTTGTGTCAGGTAAAGAGTTGTGAACGCATTTGTTACTGTGGGATAAGCAGGAGGAGGAACAGCCGGATTGAATTTTATGATTGCTATATTTTGAGTGGAACCATTTGCAGGTTCGGGAACATATAAACCTGTAATGGTAAAATTGGATGGAGCGGTAAAATAATAGCCTCTTGCATTGGATGAAAATGTAGTTGTCTGTGTTGGTTGTGGCATTGTTTCGGTTCCACCACCATTTGTTGCCGCAGCAGCATAAAAAGTAGTAGTATTGGAAACGTTGGTTGTAAATGAAGATCCAACATATAACGGAGAGCCTCCGGTTTGAACATCGTACCATTTGTAACTTGAGCCTCCACCGGATGCAGTCAGTGTTACCGGTCCATAACCACATCGTGAATCGCCCGTGGTAAGTGGTGGTGTTACACCTACCGTTATTGTAATAACATTTGAAGTGTCAGGTGGAAATCCCGCATCAGTAACAACCGCTCTGAAATCTGTTGTTACGGTAAGTGTAATATTATAACTATCAGTAGTTGCTCCGGGAAGCACTTCATCAATCCAGTTGGCTCCGTCATAACGTTGCCATTGAATTGTTCCTGTATACCCCGTTAATAGCAGTGTGGTAGTACCATCCACACAAATGGAATCTTCAACGGCACTGGCAACTCCTGCATCAGAGATCAATGCCGCATTTGAAAAAGTTCCCATGACAATTATCATTGCAATTGTCATCATGCTTTTTGTAAATAATTTGTTCATGTGTTTCATCAGGTTAGTGGTTAAGCATCGTGATATCAAAATCAAAGAAAAGCATTATTTATGGTTTAAACTAATGAGAAATTAAGAAGTAATAATTTTGTCACAGGCATAAGTAAACGCAGGTGTTATTTCAGCCTTATTGTTAAAAGTTTGATGTCATTAACTTGATATTCAACAAAATATAATGTCATCCAGGGGAATGGATAATGCGGAACAGGTTTCGAAAACGGTTTTCTAAAAGATTACGGATATACTGAAAAACAAAAGGTACTATCCCGGGATATTACTTTACCACCGTAACCGTACCTGTCAGGTTAAAATCGGTGCCATACATTCCTGTAGCTACAACGGCATAAACATATACATCATTAATTACATCCTGTCCATTGTATGTTCCATCCCATTTAAAATTGGGATCGGTTGATGTAAATATTATTCTTCCCCACCTGTTAAAAATGTTGATCCGGAAATTATCGATATTATAAGCAACCACACTAAAATGATCATTTTTGCTGTCGCCGTTTGGAGTGAACGCATTGGGAATGTATAAATTTTCAGGAAGTTTCACTTCGAGGTTGGTTGATGCAACATCACGGCAACCATATTGATTGGTTACTACAAGTGCAATTGTATAATTACCGGGAAGATTGTATTGATGCTCAGGCTCGTATTCCTGGGAGTTCGCACCGTCATCAAATGTCCAGAAATAATTATTTCCTCCGGTAGATAAGTTCGTAAGTGTAAGTGTGCTGATAGTTGCATAATACACTTCAGTCCCATGCCATAAATTGAATGCTGCATGAGGAACAGGAAATGCATTTACCTGTGCCATAACAGTATCCACACATCCTGTATTATTCATTGCTATTAATTGTACATCGTATGTACCCGGCTGGTTATATTGATGCGATGGATTCGGACCGTTTGCTGTTGTTCCATCGCCAAAATCCCATGAATAACTGTAAGCAGGATTTAAAACATTGCCCGTGAAATTAGCAATAACCGGAATACATCCCGACATACCAGGCCCCTGTATCACAGGCGTGGGTAACGCCCCCGTTTGTACGTTGAATGTTACGGTGCTGTCACATCCTGTTAATGCATTCACTGCAGTTAAAGTTATGGTTTGATTACCTGCATTTTGCCATTGAACATTAATGGAAGAAGTGCCGTTTCCGGAAGTGATAATTCCTCCTGTTGTGCTCCATTGATAATTGATGTCGGGTTCCGGTATTGTAAAATAATTATTTTGAACCGATCCGATGCACCCTGTTGAATTACCCTGTATTCCCGGTTCCGGTTTGTTACGTATTTCAACAGGAAGTTGTGTGAATTTAAGGCAGCCCTCCGGAGTAGTTTCTGTTAAGTAAACATTTGCCATCGGTCCGCTTGCCCATGAAATGGTAATTTGTGATGCAGCAGGATTGCTGTTTATAATTCCACCCGTTGTCGACCATTGATAACTGTTTCCGGGAACTAAAGATGTAAAGTATATAGCCGGTTCATTTTCACACGATGATGCCGGACCTGATATAGCAGGTGCAGGTAAGGGATTAATGATCACATTTTCAACAGTAGTTGAATCACACCCATTGGTAGAAACCTGACGTAAGGTAATGCTTCCTGCTCCTGCATTATTCCACAATACGTCAATGCTGTTACCCACATTCAAACCGATAATGGTTCCGTTCACCACGCTCCAGTAATAGGTGTGTGATGGTATATAAGTGTTAACAGTGTATGTTGCCTGAACATCTTCACATACAACCGGTGGTCCTGAAATTTCAGGGGCTGGCCGTTGTAATACATTAATCGAAACGGAAACTGTTGAATCACATCCCAGATTATTGGATTCAGTAAATGAAAGCGTAGCCGTACCGGAATTGTTCCAGAAAATGGTAACCGTTGTTCCATTGGCGGGACCAATTATCATCGCACCGGTTGCCGACCATAAATAGTTATTGCCGCTTGTGGCATTTAAAATCGAGAATTGTGAGAACGTGGCGGAGCAACTGGTAAGTGTTCCTGAAATTTGGGGAACGGGTTGCGGTGCTATAAATATATTAGTTGTAACACTGGTAACACAGGACGCTGAATTGGATTCAGTAAGTGAAACCGATCCGCTTCCGTTGGCCGGCCATTCTACTGTAATAGAATTATTGTTGTTTGAAACTATAGTTCCACCGTTTACATTCCAGTTGTACGTGTTTCCGGCAACAAGCGGTGTTGAATAAACAAAACTATGAAGTGCACAAACGGTATCGGGCCCTGTAATGGTAGGCGTGGGTATGGTAAGTACTGTTGCTGTTATTGATACGGTTGAATCACAACCAAGGCTGTTTGATTCGAGTACTGTGATGGTAGCTGTTCCCGCTGTTGTCCAATCAATTTCAACCGAGGAGCTGTTTGGTGAACCAATGATTGTACCACCGGTAACGGTCCATGAATATGTGTTTCCCGGTACAGGAACTGCAACGCTGTATAGTGTTGAGGTGGTAGTACATGTTGTTAATGCACCGTTAATCACCGGAGCTGGTTGAGGTGCAATTAAAATAGTTGTAGTAACAGTTGAATCACAGGTTGATGTATTTGTCTCGGTGAGAGATATACTACCGCTTCCATTAGCAGGCCAGCTTACTGTGATAGTATTTGTATTATTTGAAACCACAGTACCACCGGTAACATTCCAGTTGTACACATTTCCAGTAACTAACGGTGTGGTATAAGTGATTGTCTGTCCTTCACACACCGTATCGGGTCCCGAAATCACCGGAGCAGGAAGAGTAAGTACACTCGCTGATACCGTAACGGTTGAATCACAACCCAGGCTGTTTGATTCAGTAACGGATACAGTCGCCGTACCTGAATTCGCCCACAAAACATTGACCGATGTTCCTGTTGAGGACCCGGTAATTGTTCCGCCATTTACAATCCAGGCATATGTATTTCCCGGAGTCAGAGACTGAACACTATACTGTGTGGTGGTGGTGGTACAAGTTGTTAACGGACCGTTTATTACGGGAACAGGTTGCGGAGCAATGATAATGGTAAGCGCTACCGTTGAATCACAAGCTGAGGTATTGGCTTCAGTAACCGAAACCGATCCGTTTCCCGACAAGGGCCATTGTACTGAAATGCTGTTGTTGGTATTTGAAATAATTGTTCCACCGGATATATTCCAGTTATATGTATTGCCTGTAACTAACGGTGTGGAATAGGTGATAAGTTGTCCTGCACAAACTGTGTCAGGTCCGGCAATCACCGGGGCAGGCATTGAAAGCACTGTTGCTGTAACGCTTATTGTTGAATCACAACCCAGGCTGTTTGATTCAGTAACAGATATAGTCGCAATACCTGCATTCGCCCACAAAACATTTACCGATGTTCCTGTTGAGGACCCGGTAATAGTTCCTCCATTTATAGTCCACGCATAGGAATTCCCCGGAGTCGGAGACTGAACACTATATTGCGTGGTTGTTGTGGTACATGTAATAAGAGGACCATTAATCACGGGCGCAGGTTGCGGAGCAATGACAATATTTATAGAAACAGTAGAATCGCATGTCGATGTATTTGATTCCGTTAACGTAACCATACCATTACCGGTTGCAGGCCATTGTACGGTTATAGCGTTATTGTTATTGATCACTATTGTTCCGCCACTCACATTCCAATTATATGTATTACCCGATACAAAGGCAGTAGCATACGTAACAGTTTGCATTTCACAAATTGTATCAGGTCCTGAAAGTTGAGGAGAAGGCAATGTAAGTGCGGTTGCTGTCACCGAAACTGTTGAATCACAACCCAGGTTGTTGGTTTCAGTCACAGAAATTGTGGCTGTCCCAGAAGAATTCCATAATACATTAACGGTTGATCCGGTAGCCGGTCCGGAAATGCTTCCCCCCATAACGGTCCAGGCGTATGTGTTGCCGGGTAAGGGCGATGAAACCGAATAGGATGTTACTGTGGTTGTACAAACAATCAGGGGTCCATTTATTACAGGAACAGGTTGTGGAGCAATCTGAATGGTAAGTGTTACTGTAGAGTCACATAATAAAGAATTTGTTTCTGTTACTGATATGCTTCCGTTGCCGGATGAGCCCCACAGCACAGTTACAGAATTGTTCACACTCGTTACCACAGTTCCACCGGTTACCGTCCAGCTATAGGCGTT
The DNA here is from genome assembly GCA_038215705.1 of Bacteroidia bacterium. Taxonomy (GTDB): domain Bacteria; phylum Bacteroidota; class Bacteroidia; order AKYH767-A; family OLB10; genus JADKJB01. The sequence continues at coordinate 34,821 of JBBQQQ010000029.1, read as the reverse complement.
GCCGCTTACAAACGGTGTAGTGTAACTTGCCTGCGAAAACTCGCAAACCGTTGTCTGTCCCTGGGGCTGTGGTATGGGATTGGGTGAAAGTGAAATTATTACCTGATCAGTGTCGGCCGGGCAGGTATTGTTTCCGGTTGTTATTAATGATAATTGAACTGAGCCATTATTTATTTCCGTTTGCGATGGAGTATAAGTAGCATTCAGGTTGGTATTGCCCGGGCTAAAAGTTCCTGCACCTCCCGACCATATCCCACCGGTAGCCGCTATAACGGAACCATTCAATACTGCAGCTGCATTGTTCATACATAACACCTGGTCAGGGCCTGCTGATGCTACAATAGTGGATGCCATTGCGGTAACAACAACTGAATCGGAGGCAATTGAACAATTCATTGAATCAGTTATCGAAACGTAATAAGTACCTGCACCAACTGCAATCGATTGTGTTGTTGCTCCTGTATTCCATACATAATTATAAGGTGCAATTCCGCCGGTTACATTTGCTGTAACGGTAGCAGGCGGTGCACCAAAACAAATAACCGGGTCCTGGGGTGTGATGGCCACATCAAGTGTGTTAGCGAAATTAACACGCATGGTATCGCAGAACGGGGTGGTATAACAACCTCCCAATGGATATCCACAAACCTGGTAATCTATGTAAGCGGGTAAAACTCCTGTTGGATTTATTGTAACGCTGTTGCAAATTGAAGTACAACTTAAAAAACTGTTGTAAAGTGGATTACTTGGTACGGATGACCATGTAATTGTTGCCGGTTCCAATCCCTGAATCGACATATAACCCGTACAGGCTTCTGAAACCCATTCGGTTCCGGTTACATCCGGCACCGGTATGGAAGCAATTTCATAAACGTTCAGATTGTTTCCCGGCTTGCAGAATGTAATGTCGTGCGGACCGGGTCCATCTAAACAGACCGGTGTTCCAATGGAGGTAAGTGGTCCGCAATTTACCTGGTAATATAATGCACCTCCGGGCATGGCTCCGGAAGCTATATTAAAAAGAATTCCTGTGGCCATTGAATCCAGCGTAACAATGAATTCGATACAGTTAACGTCGGTGCCGCAACAATCCCCACCCCTTAAAATGGGCGGACTCTGCCACACACCATTCGGCTGTCCGGTTAAATCAACATAAAAAAGTGGCGTGGCTGAAGAACAATTTTGTGCGGCCGCTTCCCTGGAAATAATTCCAAAGAAGCAGAGAAGGAGCAATAAATTGTAACTACGGTTCATTCACACAGATTTAATCAGGTGAAAAATACGTGCAACTACAAAATAAATTCGTTCATTTCAGTCACCATCCTTACAACTGTAAATGCGATAAGGATAATTACACAGGCTCCCGTTCCGGGTTCAACCGGAATGCCTGACTTAACGCGGTTGAGGAGGTCACCGGCCCGGTTTTCTTTTAATAAAGTGTTTACAAATTGTCATGCCGGGCTGGAGGTGCAATGGAACTCTTTTATATTTTTGCTCACGGTTAAGTAAAATATACTTCGATTCTTACATTGTTTCCATCCTTACTTGCCCGGGAATTCCTTCCAAAAAGAAACAATAACCCCTTGTAAAGCCACAAATGTTCTACAGACCGACTGAATTAGATGTGAAAAGTGTAAGTATTATCGGATCTGGCATTGCCGGACTCGCCGCCGCGGTGAGATTGGCAGCAACAGGCCATCAAGTGACTGTATATGAAGCTAATGACATAGCCGGTGGAAAAATGTATGAATGGGAAAATGAGGGGTTCCGGTTCGATATGGGCCCATCAGTTTTCACAATGCCTGAATATGTAGAGGAGTTGTTTCGCCTTGCGGGAAAAAATCCGGCCGATTATATTACCATTAAACGTCCGGATTTGCCTTTCAATTACTTTTTTGATGACGGACTTGTCTTGAATTTTTATGCTGATCTCGAGAAACTTATTAAAGAAGTTGCTGCAAAAACAAAGGATGATGAAGCAACCATCCGGCTTTATCTTGAAAATATTCAGACCAAGTTCGATCTTACCAACACAGTTTTTCTTCAGAATTCGCTTCACATACTTTCCAATTACATTTCAAAAGATGCTTTCAGGGGATTGCTGAATTTTGGAAAAGTGGAAGTTTTTAAAAGCATGGATGAAGCAAACCGCAAAAACTTTACGGATGAACATACGGTCCGCCTTTTTAATTCCTTTGCCAGTTACCTGGGATCAAATCCGTTCAAAGCTCCGGGAGTCCTTAATGTGATTTCACATTTTCAGCTCAACGCAGGAATATATTTGCCGGTGGGAGGTATGCGCGCAATTGTGAATGCCATTGTAAAACTGGCAACAGAACTTGGAGTTAAGTTTCATTTTAATACACCGGTTAAAAGAATTCTTGTTAAAGAGGGGAAGGCTGTAGGAATTCGGGTTCCTGATCGCGAAATTTTCAGCGATATTGTTATCAGCAATATGGATGTTTTTAACGCTTACAAACAACTGATGCCTGACCAAAAAGGACCGACTCGCGTTTTGGATCATCAGAAATCACATTCGGTGATGGTATTTTTATGGGGCATGAAAAAATCTTTTCCGCAACTCACATTGCATAATATGATTCTTGCCAACGACATGAAGGATGAGTATAATACAATGTTCCTTAATGCTGATATTGGTGATGATTTTACCACGTATATTTATATCAGCAATAAAACAAATTCATCCGATGCTCCTTCCGGTTGTGAAAACTGGTATGTACTGATCAATGCACCTCATGTAAAAGAAGGTCAGGATTGGGAATTGATCAGGAGCCGTGTTAAAGCACGCCTTCTGCAGAGGCTTGAGAAAGTTTTGGGCGAAGATGTGGCACCGTATATTGCCTTTGAAAAAATCCAGGATCCCCGTGATCACATGATGCGAACAAATTCAGCATTCGGTGCTATTTATGGAAATAGTTTTAACAGTAAATTTTCGGTCTTTCTGCGGCATCCTAATTTTTCAGGAAAAATAAAGAATTTATATTTCTGCGGAGGTACCGTGCATCCAGGTGGAGGAGTTCCCCTCTCAGTTTTGTCAGCAAAAATTGTAACCGACCTGATTCACAAAAAAGCAAAAAGAAAAAGTCTCACGCATGCCGGCTAAACGCTATTTTTTAAAAGGCATCGACTATTTTCAACTGTTAATTGATCATCACAACAAACGCCATGGAGGTCCGGGTCACGAAGCCCGGCTTGCAATTTACCTGGATGGTAAAGCAGATGAGACGTTGCTCAGAAACTTGATTCAGGGTAATGAGATTTGTGAACAGTTGCGCTTTTTGCATATCAGTAAAACAGGGGGACTCGGATACCCCTCTCTTGTATTCTCTGAAACAGGTATCAACATTCCTGTAACGTTTCATCAAATTGATTCCAATGAAATTCCCGGTGAATTTTTGAATAAACCGGTTGATGTTTATAATTTGCCTCCGCTTCATGTTCAGGTATTGTATTTTGCAAATGCTACGTCGTGTATCTTGTTTACTTTCCATCATATTGTTTTTGATTTTGCCGGGGTGCAGTCGTTTGTAGCTTCCCTTACGGGGATAAAAAATATTCCGCTCATTGCTGCAACGAAGTCACATGATTCCTTTTCACTTCGCATTAAACGGTTTTTTGATGCGGTATTTTTTACGTTCCGTGAAGCAAACCGCCGCATGTCCATCCCCGAAAGGGCACTTCCCATAGGAAAACCACTGAATATAATTTATAAGGAAATATGTTTTAATAAAAATGAAACTACCGCTGTAAATGAAAAGTATGAAGCATTTGGTTTGCAGTTAAACAAAAGTATTTTTCAAGTGGCCTGCACATCCCTTGCGCTGCATCGAAAATTTTTTTCCAGACAAAAAAATCATAAGTTTCTATGGATTCCGGTACCGGTTAATTTCAGGAAAAAAGGAACTCCTGATGCAGTCCTCTTCAATGGTTTGTCATTCCTGTTCTATAAACTATTTCCGAAACAGCTTGATTCGCTTGAAAAATCAATAGCAACACTGATACTTCAGATGAAAGATCAAATGCGAAAAGATTTGCCAAAAGCATTTGTTGATTTTGCTGATGGGTACTGGTACATGCCCATGCCTTTTTATTATCCTATGATGAATCTGCCTTCCGGCGGAAAATTATCATCATTCTCTTTTTCTACACTTGGAAATACCTTTTCCGGAATGGAGAAATTTCTGGATTTGCCGGTTATCGATATAAAAAATTTTCCTTCTAATTCGATTTCTCCCGGCATCACCTTTTTGTTTTATGAGTTTCGGGGGCAACTGCGACTCATGACCAGCTGGGTAGAGGGTCAGTATTCCGCTGAAGAGCAGGATGGTGTTTTGCAGGAGGTTAGAAATCTAATGACAAAATAGAATAAAACACTTCTTATTTCTTATACCCCAGCTGCTGATAAATTTCGCCCAGTTCGCCGTAAACCCGCTCCTTCTTAATTTCATCATTATGGTGATAATTGGGCTGATAATTTTTATAGCCTGCCACTTCATTTTCAATGAACGGAAGCGCACCATCAAAATTTTCAATTTCAAGCTGTGAATATATTTTTTTGAGATTAGAAACCGGATCCGCAATGAAATCTTCGTAGCTTACTTCAAAAAGTTGTTGAGGGTCCAGTAAATTCCTGTCCTTGAAATACCTTTCCATAGTTTGCCGGTAGGTGTAAATGATATGCCCTTCCATTTCTGAATCATTCACCGAGTGAAAAGCAACCTGGGGAAGTACATGCTCATATAATTTCTCATTCGACGAAAAAACTTTGTAGGGATGCCGGTGAATATGTATAAATTTTGCATCAGGATAAAGTTCCAGGAGCATCTTTAATCTTCCTGTGTTAAAAGGACTTTTAAGCAATAATCTTTTTCCATTATTCCTGAGCGTTAGTTTCCTGAAAAGCCAGGAAAGGTTGTTTATAAATTCGATTTTGTCATTTTTATTTCCGTTAAACAATACGAAACGGTTGAAATAATCTGAAAACCGATTTGGAAAATAAATAGCATTTGCCATTGACGCAATCCCCATATTTCCCAGGGCAAATTCCTCTTCCTTGGGCAAATCGGCTCCAAGTTCAAGATTATCCATCGGTCTTTTCCCGGGAAGTACCAGTTGCGCAATTTTGCGTAACACCGGACCAAACGTAAACATTACATGAGGCCCCATACATTCATGCATCCTGCAAAAGGCAAATTGCGGATCTTTGCTCATGAGATACATTAAATAGGTTGTTCCGCTGCGTGGATAACCTAAAATGAATACCGGTTTTTTAACAGGGGTTTTATTAATCCTTTTTGAAAAAAGCAGTTTCTCCAGACCGATAAAGGGAATGTTTAACAAAATAACGGGAATAGATAACAGTAATTTGGGTAAAAATCGACTTTCGATACGGTAATTATTATCGGAAAGTAGTTTTAAAACACCCCGCAAACTGCTTCCACTGATTATGTGGGCAGTAAAAAGAGGTGCCTTTTTAAAATCGATTTGCATCCGTGAGTTATGTGCCGCAAATGTAAGCGATCTTTGCACGAATAGTAATACAATTTTCGGGAACCTCTCGCTACTATTTTCAGAGGATTAGTCTACATTTGCCTTAGGTTATGAACGCACGCAAACTGTTTTATTTGCCCGTATTGGGGTTTATCCTGTTTTTTTTATGCGGAAATGCAATTGCGCAAAAAACGCTCATCTTCGGGCGTGTTGTGGAAGCTACTACCGGCGCTCCTATCGCATTTGCCAACATAGCATTTAAAGGCACGTTAATCGGAACTTCATCGGATGAACTGGGTAATTTTATTCTTGAAACAACCGAAAAGTACGACCAGCTTTCATTTTCAGCAATTGGTTACCGCGATACACTTATTCCTGTTAAAGTTTATGAACGCCAGGAATTGCGTATCGGATTATTCTCTGCCGATTACCAGTTAGGAGAAGTGATCATAAAAGCAGGTGAAAATCCCGCATACGAAATTTTAAGAAAAGTAATTGCCAACAAGCCTCAGAACGATCCGGCCCGGTTTGATGCGTATGAATACCGGTCATACAATAAGGCTCAATTTGATCTGAATAATTTTTCAGATAAAATAAAGAAGAATCCGCTTTTCAGGCCGTTCCCCTTTATATGGGAATACCAGGATTCCATGGCTAATGGTGTGCGATACCTTCCGTTTCTGTTCAAAGAAAATGTGCGGCAGCATTACTACCGGAAAAAACCTGAAGCCTATAAGGAATATGTTGTAGGTTCCCGCACGGCACAGTTTTTCAGAGGACCCAAAATTGAGAAATTTATTGAAGAACTTTATTTAAACCCCGATGTTTACCAGAATTTCGTGGTAATACTCACAAAGAGTTTTCCAAGCCCGGTTAACGATGAGTATAAACGTTTTTACAAATTTGTTTTAAATGATTCCATTAAATACATCGACGGATTGCCCTGCCATCACATACGGTTTTATCCGAAGGGTGCGAGCGATGTGGCGTTTACCGGTGAAATGTTTATTCACGACAGCACTTTCGCCATACGGCGAATGGATCTGAACTTCAGCATCTCGGCTAACGTAAATTTTGTAAGAAGTTTCTGGATCCGTATGGATTATGAATGGCTCAACCGGGAGCATTGGTTTGCTAAGGAAATTACGGTACTTGCAGATTTTACGGTTGTAGAGAATGCATCAGAACTCACCGGATTTTTTGGAAGACGTTTTTCAGAATATAAAAATGTTATTGTAAACCAGCAACGTGCCGATAGTATTTATGCCCCGGTTGAACAGGTAATTCAAACCGATAGTGCCGCATTACAAAATGATTTATTTTTTGAGAAGGAGCGGGGTGATTCACTGACAACAGAAGAGCAGAATATTTTTCACCTTGTTGATACCATCCGTGAAAACTGGAAATTTAAAATATTTAAAAAGGCATTCACCACGGTTGGTACCGGATGGGCACCTTTTAAAGGATTTGATGTGGGAAATATTTTCACCTTCATCAGCTATAATGATGTTGAAAACCTTCGCCTGAAAGCAGGTTTCCGTACGCCGCGTTTCAGTACCCGGAAAATTCAGCCCCGGGGTTATATAGCCTGGGGATTTGGTGATGAGCGGTTTAAGTACATGGGTGAGTTGAATTATGTTTTTCACAGGGATAAAGGTAAACACACATTGCTGGGTGCCTCGTGGCAGGAGGATGCCGACCAGTTGGGAAGAAGTTATTATGCCATTCCGCTCGATCATTTCCTGACTTACTTTCTGCAGGTGGCTCCGTTTGATACCCGCACATTTGTCAAAAATAAAATGGGGTATGTCGAAAGACAATGGTTTACCGGTTTGGTGACACGGCTTTCGGTTTTTCAACAGGTAGTTGAACCCTTTGGAGACTATTCTTTTTTCTCAGTTAATGATGGCGGGATGTACACACCGGTAGCTGATTTTACTCTTTCCGGTTTTCGTCTCAATGGTCGTTTTGCATATGGTGAAAAGGAAGTGCACGCTAAATTTTACGACAGTGAATCAAAATTTTTTATGCTCAAGTACCCTGCGGTTTCTTTCGATTACATGCTAGGTCGTGAAGGATTGCTTGGTTCCGGATTCGATTATCAAAAGGTATCAATACGCATTGAACATCAGCAAAAATTAAATCGATGGGGTTATTTTTCCTATCTGGTTGAAGGCGGAAAATTTTTTGGGACAGTGCCCTATACCTTTCTTGCCATTCCTTTCGGGAATCAGGCAATACTTACCGACAGGGCTTCTTTTAATATGATGAATTATCTCGAATTTGCAGCCGATGAATATGTTGCAATTCACCTTGAACATCATTTCGAAGGTCTTTTTTTAAACCGCATACCCGGTATAAGAATTCTAAAACTCCGCGAATTCCTGCTTGCCAAAGCTTTTGCAGGAAGGTTGTCGGATAAGAATAATGAGAAATATTGGGCTTTCCCCGACCGCCTTCATGCTATTGAAGAGCCTTATGTTGAAGTGGGATTCGGTATTGAAAATATTCTTAAACTTGGAAGAATTGATTTTACCTGGCGATTGAATTATCTCGATCATCCGGATACCTACCCGTTTCTTCCAAAACCTTCATTTCAATTCCGATTTTAACTTTGCAGATGAAACTATGGAACTATAATTGCTTTATTTGAAATGAGATGAGGAATTGTGAAGATTGCTATACATTGATTTTCAGATAATTATACGGAGATTACTTTATGAAACAACAAAATTTGAGGCTTTTTTTGACAATAAATATAATTGGGGCAGTGTGTTTTTTCACCTTGCCGGCAAGTGCACAGGAACCATCACCATTGCTAAAAACGGCGCGCCAGGAATTGCCGGGGGCTTTTAAAAATGAAGCTGAAAGTATTGTGCTTTACAATAAAATTCATGATGCATCAAATCCCGAACCCCTGTTAAAAGGATACATCGGCGCGGTGAATATTGCGCGTGCCAGGCATGCCCCTATTATGGATAAACGGGGTTTCCTGAAAACCGGCATTGCCTTACTGGAAGAAGCGATCAAAGAAAAACCAAATAATACTGAATTGCTGTTTCTCCGGCTGACCATTCAAAGCAAATTACCCTCATTTTTAGGATATAATGATAATATTGAAGCCGATAAAAAATTTGTTCTCGCAAATTTCAGTACAACACCTTCCCCGCTTAAAGAAAGAATTGCACGGTTTATTGAGAAGTCAGAGGACTTTACGGAAGCAGAAAAGGCAATGGTAAAATAACCGTTCAGATCACATGAATATTACACAGGAGTTAGTAGCCTTTATCAAGTCAGAACTTGTTGATGAGCATGTGACGGTAACGGTTGACACACCATTCGAAAGTCTGGGCCTGGATTCATTTTCAATTATTGAAATTATTTTATTCATTGAACGCAAGTTTGGAGTAACCCTTCCCGATAAGGAACTTAATAAATCAAATTTATTTTCCGCATCCACACTGGCTGAGTGCGTTCAAAATCATTTGAAAGTTTAGCTTTGCAGTAAGTCAGCGTTCCACCCTGCAGGATAAGATTCAAAATGTCTGAAAGCCATTCCCGTTTTATATTAACACAGCCCGATGTCCTTGTTATTGGAGGTGGAACGGCGGGAATTGCCGCGGCGGCAGGTGCAGCAAGACAAGGTGCTACGGTAACATTGTTGGAAAAAAATTCCTTTGCAGGAGGAAAAGCCACCGCTGCTTATGTTGGAACAATATGCGGATTGTATTACAGGAGTGACAACGCGGAACCACTCTATGTGCAGCAGGGATTTCCAAGAGAATTTGCAGAGCAACTGGCCGCACGGTGTGTCACCCAACCGCTACAGTTTAAACACGGATTGTATTTTTTGCCTTATGATTATTTTCAGATGGTTCTTCTTTGCGACGAATGGTTGAAAAAAACTACACAATCAGTATGTTTTGATGCAACAGTTATAAAGGCAGTTGCCGAAAATCATATGGTAACAAATGTTAAAGCATGGGTGGGCAATAAACTAATTCAATTTAACCCTAAAACTGTAATCGATACTTCAGGTGAAAACCTGGTGTCGGAATTATTGGATCTTCCTTCGTTGGTAAGTGATCAGTACCAGGCAGCGGCACACGTTTTTTGTTTGTCGGGTATTGCGGAAAATGATGTTGCTTTTTTAAGTATGAGTTTAATACGTACTATCAGGAAAGGAATTGAAAAAGGAACACTGCAACATTTTTTTGAACGGGTTTCCATTGTACCAGGATCACATAAAAATAATAGTTTGTTTTTGAAATTACCACTGCCCTATCCGGTTAATGCTAACATAAAGGTGAATGTTGAATTGGAATCGCTTTCGCGGAAAGCCATAAATGACCTTTATGTTTTTTTGAAATCCAATAGCGAAACATTTTCTGATTCCTATATTTCTTTTGTTGCTCAGGAAGCAGGTATACGAACCGGCCCGCGGAACGAAGGGCAATATTTGTTAACAGGTGACGATGTTCTTAGCGCCAAAAAACACCATGATACTATTGCCCGCGGAGCCTGGCCGGTTGAATCGTGGATGCCGGGGAAAAGTGTATCTATGGAATTTTTTGAACCAAATGATTATTATGATATCCCGGCGGGTGCATTGCAATCGAAATATATTTCTAATTTATTTTTTGGAGGAAGAAATATTTCTGCTGATGATAAGGCAATCGCCAGCGCACGCGTTATTGGGACCTGTCTTGCAACCGGTTTTGCTGCCGGCACATTGGCGGCATTAAAATCATTTTCAAAACCTGCCCATGAGGCCATAAATCAGGTGCAACAGGTAAGTTCATTGTCGTATGAATCACATTAAAATCACTGATCTCTTTCACCGGGCTGCTCAACGGAATCCCGGCAATGTTGCTATTTTCGATCAGGAAGGAACAATGACCTACGAGGAATTGAGCTCTGAAATTCATAAAGCAGCCGAAGCCTTAAAAAATTATGGAGTCAGGGAAGGCATGGGAGTGGGAGTACAGGGAGGTAACAGCAGGTATTTTATAATTTTTGCATATGCGGTGATGGAATGTAATGCTGTTGTATTACCAATGTCGTCACAATTGAGCGAATTGGAAACCCTTGAAATTATTAAAATCGCGCAGCTGCATGCTATCATTCATGAGAATAACAAAGTATCATTTATAAATCTGGTTATACATACTGTTCCTTCAGGCAGTCAGATTTGGAAACTGAATTTTAATGCCGACAGCAATCTCCCGGTATCAATTGCAGAACATGTTCATCAACCTGCCCTTATTCGGTTTACTTCGGGAACTACCGGTGTTTCAAAAGGAGTTGTATTGTCACATACGTCTATAAAAGAAAGAATTGAAGGAGCGAATGCAGTTTTGCAATTGGGACCCGGTGACAGAATACTATGGGTGCTTTCAATGGCCTATCATTTTGTGGTTTCAATAATTTTATACCTGCATCATGGGTGTGGAATAATTATTTGCAATGATTTTATGGCGTCATCAATACTTGAACTTATCAATAAACATAAAGCAACATTCCTTTATGTTTCTCCTGTCCATATCCGTTTACTTGCAAATGACTCAGGTCAGCAGCAAATGAGTAGTATTAATAAAGTTATCTCTACATCTACAGCTGTTACAAAACAACAATGTGATGTATTTTACCATCGCTTTCAAAAACCGGTGTCACAGGCATATGGAATTATTGAAATCGGGCTTCCCGTAATAAATTTTGAAAAATCGGTTGAATCACCGGATGCAATCGGGTATGCAGTCCCCGGTTATGAGGTAGCAATTCTGGATGAAAATTTTTCAGAGCTTACTCCCGGAACTATGGGTCAACTTGCAATACGGGGTCCGGGTATGTTTGATGCCTATTTGTCGCCACCGGTTAAAAGGGATCAGATACTGAAGCACGGATGGTTTTTAACAGGCGATCTTGCTTCGATATCAGAAGACGGATTAATAAAAGTTGAGGGAAGGTTAAAAAGCATGATCAACGTGGCGGGAAACAAAGTTTTTCCTGAAGAAGTGGAATTCATATTGAATCAATTTCCCGGCGTTGCAGCATCCCGCGTAAGCGGTTACCAGCATTCATTGACGGGCGAAAGCGTACAGGCCGAACTGATGATTAAAAGTATTGCATTGCCGGATATGGAAGAAATACGTAAGTTTTGTCGGGAACGGTTGTCACCTTACAAGGTTCCTCAAAAAATTCATTTCGTCAACAAATTACCCATGACCGACAGCGGGAAACTTAAACGGTAATTTAAATTTATTTTACTGTAATATATAAGTTTTCATAACGCAAAATTCCATTGTCGCGGTCTGTTACCATTGTAAGTGGATAATTTTCATCAATAGAAATAGAATTGGCACGATTAAGTAGTGATTTCAATGCATAAGTCACCTGCATTCTTGCAAGCGGTGCGCCCGGACAAAAATGAATTCCTTTACCAAAGCTGAGATGCTGCTTATTATTGACCCTGTCAATATTAAAACCACAACCCGATTCGAATTTATCAGGATCCGTATTTGCTGCACCCGGCAATATGATTACAACCGCATCTTTTGGAATTTCAGTTTCACCAATTTTCATGGCTTTGTTGGTTCGTCTTAAAAAACGGCCTACCGGTGTATAATAGCGCAGTGATTCCTCAATAAAGTCATCAATTTTTTCGGGATGATTTTTCAGGTCAAGAAACAATTTTTTGTCGCGGGAAAGATGCGCAAAGCAATTCGATAGCAGGCTGGAGGTAGTTTCATACCCTGCGAATAGAATAAATGCACCTGCCATAATCATTTCAACAAGTGAGGCTTCACCCGGTGAGATGGCATTTTTAAATGTTTCAATAGATGAGGTTTGTTTTGTTTGCTGAGGTAACGAAAGTTTTTCTGAAAAGGCAATCATTAAGTCAAGCATAGGCTCAATAGCATCCGGAATGAATTTGAAATCGGGTCTTGGAACATTTAAATCCTTTCGTTGAACCTGCATCATCGACCCAAGTTCCTTCATCCCTTTTTTACCAATCAACTTCCACAACCTTAATAATTTCCCGCTGCTTTTTAATAATGCCCAACTGATACGAAATTTTTCAGTCGCATTGGGAGAGCTGCTTCTCCGCGGACCGGTACCACCATTTACAAATAATGCCCGGTTAATTGCAATGGCATCGTCATGCAATTTCTTAATGGCAACGTCGGATGCATCGAGTCCGAAAAGAACAGCCAATATGCGAAGCGGGATCATGTTGGCCCACTTGTCGAAAAGTTCAACAGAAGGTTGACCGAATAAGTTGCCTGTTGCCGTATTTATTATTTCGATTATCTCCGGTTCCCATGCCGCAATATTTTTCTGAGTGAAAATGCGGGAAATTACCGAGCGGATTCGCTCATGATCATCGCCATCCATAAGTGCTATGAATGGACTCTTCGCAACAGGAATTATTTTGTTGCTGTAATTTTCTGAGTCTGCAAATATTTTTTTTACATCATCGTATCGGTGAACAACGTAAAAATCGGTTTCGTGGGGAAGTTTGTATACCTTCCGGCTTTCATCATTGCGCAGCCAGTCATAAAATGGCAATGGATCCTGCCGGGTTAACGGGTCCAGTGCATCAAATTCTTTAATATGATGGAACCGGTGAAACGGACAGCCTCTGGAAGGTTCCTTCATTGAATGGAAATTAGACGGTATTTCAGAATGAAGGCGATAAAATTAAAAATTTAAAGGGAAGTAATTACCATGTACAGGATGAAGCAAATTTATTATATTTGTATGAAACTACGCAGAAATAAAGTCATTGCATGCTTTTTAATTCCATAAATTTTGCTATTTTTTTTCCTGTTGTCTTTGTGCTCTATTGGCTTGTATTCCGAAGATCCCTCAAAATCCAGAATATACTTTTACTTATAGCCAGTTATTTTTTCTATGGCAGTTGGGATTGGCGGTTTTTATTTTTGCTCGCTTTTAGTACAGCTCTTGATTATTTCACGGGGTTTCAAATCTTTAATTCTAAAACTCCGGTTGGGAGAAAAATCTGGTTAATAATCAGTGTTGTGATTAACCTGGGTTTCCTGGGCTTTTTCAAATACTACAATTTTTTTACGGAATCCTTTGCGGAATTACTGACAGGTTTGGGATTTCAGCCGAATTATACCACCCTCAATATTATTCTTCCTGTAGGAATTTCGTTTTATACCTTTCATGGTTTATCCTATGTGTTTGACATTTATAACAGAAAGATAGTTCCGGTTAATAACTGGGTGGACTATACGCTGTTTGTGAGCTTTTTTCCATTGCTTGTTGCCGGCCCTATTGAACGGGCAACTCATTTACTGCCTCAGATTCAAGCACCACGTACCTTTGATTATGCACGTGCGGTTGATGGCTTGCGCCAGATAGTGTGGGGATTATTTAAGAAAATGGTTATTGCCGATAATTGTGCAACCTATGCGAACCTGATATTTGACAATCCTGGTGATTACAACGGGAGCACCTTAGTACTGGGAGCTCTCTTTTTTGCGTTCCAGATCTACGGTGATTTTTCAGGGTATTCCGACATCGCACTTGGAACGGCAAGACTGTTAGGCTTTGAGTTACTGCAGAATTTCCGTTTCCCTTACTTTTCGCGTGATATTGCTGAATTCTGGAGACGATGGCATATATCGCTTTCTTCCTGGTTCCGTGATTATTTGTATATACCCCTTGGCGGGAGCAGCGGTGGAACATGGATGCGAATCCGCAATACATTTATTATTTTCCTGGTGAGTGGTTTCTGGCATGGTGCTAACTGGACTTTCCTTGCATGGGGAGCACTTAATGCATTGTTTTTTCTTCCCCTTTTACTGGCAGGCAAAAACAGGAACAATCTTGATGTGGTGGCAGAAGGACGATTGTTTCCATCTCTTTCGGAATTGATTAATATGATGATCACTTTTATCATGACCACCTTTGCGTGGATCTTTTTCCGGTCGGAAAGTATGGCGCATGCATTTGATTATATTAATGGAATTGTGTCGTATTCCATATTTCATACTCCTCAGGTTGACGCCATGGCTGTTGTAACCCTTACGATCACTTTATTATTTATGATAATAGAATGGTTAGGGCGGGAGGGTCCTTATGCATTATCGCATTTTGGAATTGCATGGCCACGTATTTTGAGATGGTTGTTTTATGCTTTAATAATTTGTATTACTGTTATGTTTATGGAGACAGAAGAATCACCGTTTATTTATTTCCAATTCTGAGAGAATGAAAACGTTTTGCATCAGGCTGATTTGTTTTTTACTTTTTACAATTGGAGTTTATATTGTCTTTATATGGATTTCCGGAAATTCACTTCCACTTTATTTGAGGAAGAATCTGAGTTACCGCGCTGGAGCATACGGGCATATGAATAGCCGGATGAAAGAAGTCAGAAATTCGGGTTCCGTAGAACTACTCATTTTGGGTTCCTCACATGCATACAGGGGAATCGATACCCGGTATTTTGAAAGAAATGGAATTAAAACAATTAATCTCGGCTCCAGCAGTCAGACTCCGATACAATCACTTATGCTGTTACAGAAATATTTTGATCAACTAAGACCCAGCACGGTAATTCTTGAAGTTTATCCGGAAATTTTCTCGCTCGATGGTGTTGAATCCTCACTCGACCTTGTGGCTAATGACAATGCCGATTGGCATCTGTTTCAGATGGTATTAAATGTAAATCATATTAAAACCTACAATGCATTCACATATAGCTTGCTGCGACAATGTTATGGTAATTGGGATGATTTTGTAGAACCGGTTACAAAGGGCAAGGATACCTATATTAAAGGAGGGTTCGTGGACCGTAAATCAGAAACATTTAAGTATACCAATCATGAGCCTGTAAAAATTATTTTCCGTAAAGAACAATTGGAAGCACTTAAAAAAATAATAGAGTTTGTAAGTTCAAAAAATTGTAAATTGCTGCTGGTGCAGGCTCCTGTTACAAAAGCGTATTATCAATCCATGCAATTTGAAATGAATATGGATAGCCTTATGGAATCCTATGCACCATATATAAATTTTAATGGCAGAATAGCACTTGATGATTCACTGCACTTTTATGATCCCGATCATTTGAACAGGGAAGGTGTAAATATTTTTAATACTGCATTGTTGCAGTTTATTAATGATAAAAAGTAATTTTTCCGTCAGGAATAAGTTGCCTGAGCCGCCTCAGTGCAGTTCAATTATTGATACTTCCGGAATATTTTCAAGTGTGAGTTGAATATGTTTTTGATGGGCCTTCGATTTAAATTCCTGGAATATTTCAAGTATATCGTGATCGATGTAAATGCTGTGAGATCCTGATATGGTAACAATAGAATATGCAGGAATAGAATCAAGCAAATCACGAATTCTCTTTTTATTGAGGAAGCTGACATTCATGGCAAGGTCAACCTGGTAATGTAAGGTATGACCTTCATCACGAATGGTTACAGTATAACCGGCCCTGTATGTATGACTGACTAAAAAATAAATACTGTAAGCAACACCAATCAGCACACCGGTTAAAAGGTCGGTAACGAGAATTGCAAGTACAGAAATTATAAATGGAAGAAATTGTTCTTTTCCCTGTCGGTACACCTGCAGTATCATCCTGGGTTTAGCAAGATTATAGCCTGTCCTGATTAATATAACTGCGAGCACACAATAGGGAATATGATTTACCAGAGGAATGGCAAACAATAAAACTACCAGTAGCCAGGCGCCATGGGCTATGCTCGATAATTTTGTTTTTGCACCTGCTTCAGCATTAGCAGAGGCTCTAACAATAACAGCAGTGATTGGTAATCCCCCAACAAGGCCGCTTAAAAAATTGCCGGTTCCCTGCGCTATCAGTTCCCTGTTTTGAGGTGTGATCCTGTTTTGCGGATCCAGTTTATCAATTGCTTCAAGTCCAAGCAAGGTTTCAAGTGAAGCCACAACTGTTATGATGACGGCATATTTCCATACAGCCATTGATTCAAAAAGGTTTTCCCAGGCCGGTAATTTTATTTGTGATAAAACGTTTTGAGGAAGGTTAACAAAATTTTCACTGCTGATCCGCAAGGTTCCTGATTCATTAATTATAATTGCTAATAAAGAACCGGTCAATACTGTTACAAACGATGCAGGAATATAGGGCACTTTAGCAGCAATCCATTTTTTCCATACCATAAGAATAACGACACAAACAATGCTGATTAAAATAACCCCTGCCGAAATGTTGGTGTATAAATTATCAATATGCTGGAATGCATGATCGAAAGTTATGATGTTAAAAAGTTCGTTGGTCCAGAAATCCGGCTGGTTATACCCGATAAGTAACGGCACCTGTTTGGAAATTAAAATTATTCCAATGGCGGCAAGCATGCCCTTGATCACCGATGAAGGAATCAGATGCGTAAAATTTCCCAACTTAAAAACACCCAGGAGAATTTGCAAAATTCCGGCTATAACAACCGACAATAAAAATATTTCAAACGATCCTGTTTCCACAATAGCCGCCGCACAAATTGCGGTTAATCCTGCAGCAGGGCCACTCACACTTAATTGTGATTTGCTGATGATCGATACAATCAATCCTCCTATAATACCCGCAAGCAATCCCGAATAAACAGGAGCACCTGATGCCAGCGAAATTCCCAGGCATAGCGGTAAGGCAACAAAAAATACAGTGATTGATGCTTTGAGGTCATGCCTGATAAAGGAAAAAAAATAATAGTTGGTTTTTATCATCGTCACCCCGTTGCGGTGCCGCTTACCCAACGGGCCGGGTTACTTGTTAATTTCAATAAACCGCTCAATATCCCGAACCAATCCGAATACTATAATGGTATCCGATTCGATGAGAACGGTTTCAGAATTCGGGACTCCCAAAATATGGCATTCTTTAATACTTTCTCCCTTGTGAACAGTTTCCGTTTCCCGTTTAAGCGTAATCAGGTTCAGGTTATATTTCATCCTTAGATTGATGTCGCCCAGCGTCCGGTTAGCCATTGTGCGCGGCGTCTTGATCTCAACAATTTCATAATTGTCGGGAAGCAATAAGGAGGTAAGAATATTAGGATTTAATAACCGCTCGGCTACTGCAAGGCCTACATCATTTTCCGGTGACAGAATTTCTTTCACGCCGATTTTTTCAAGAATCTGGCGCTGATGTTTACCGTTGGCACGTGCCATCAGCCGTGTTACTTTTAATTCCATCAACTGCACCACACAGAGCATCAGTGCTTCAAAATCTTCACCTATTGCAACAACAACCGCATCCATATCCTGCATATTCTGCGAGCGCAAGGCTTTAATATCCGTTGCATCCATGCAAACGGCGTACGACACTTCATCCTTAATGTCCTCAATATGATCTTCCGAAGTATCTATGGCAAGTACTTCAGCACCTCGCAAAGCCAGCGTGCGTGCAATTGCATTTCCAAACTGGCCCAAACCGATAACTGCGAATTTATATTGTGACATAATGTCGAAATTTAAAAGTGAATGCTAAAGTTTAAAGGATGATTAGGATATTCGTGAAACGAAAAATGCTGTTTTATTATTTTTATAGATCATGCAATCGTAGACTCGTGCAAACTTTCAGCATTTCACACTTCATCAATAACGCTATGCTTCCAGTGCCTGTTTTAAATCTTCAATAAGATCCTCAATATCTTCAATACCTACACTTAATCGTAGCAGAGAATCCAATACACCCGACTTCTCACGTTCTTCCCTGGGTATACTTGCATGCGTCATGGATGCGGGATGGCCAATCAGCGATTCAACGCCTCCAAGTGATTCGGCAAGTGCGAATACCTTGGTTGCTGATGCCACGCGGAAAGCATCTTCCATTGAATTGCCTTTCATAATAAATGAAATCATCCCTCCAAAATCACGCATCTGGCTTTTTGCGATAGCATGATTAGGATGATCTTCAAATCCCGGCCAGTAAACTTTATCAATACGTGGATGCGCTTTTAAAAAATGCGCAATTTCTCTTCCGTTACTGCAGTGGGCTTTCATTCTTACATGCAGGGTTTTTAATCCGCGTAATACGAGGAAGCTATCCATCGGTCCCGGAACCGGACCGCATGAGTTGGTGATAAAAGCCAGCTTTTCATATAGCCCTATATCGTTAGTACACAGTGCACCCATTACCACATCGCTGTGTCCACCTAAATATTTAGTTGCTGAATGCATCACAATATCAGCACCGAGGTCTAACGGATTTTGCAGGTAAGGAGATGCGAATGTATTATCAACCACCAGCAACAGTTTATTTGCTTTCGCAATTTCCGCGCAGCCTTTTATGTCAATAATTTTCATCAGAGGATTGGTGGGAGTTTCCACCCAGATCATTTTGGTATTTGCGTTAACATGATTTTTTATGGAGGCTGCATCATGCATATTTACAAAATGAAAAACGATTCCGAAAGGCTCAAACACTTTCGTGAACATCCGGTACGAACCGCCATATAAATCATCGGTTGCAATAACTTCATCACCCGGGCGCAACAATTTTATGATGGTATCCTCAGCTCCCTGTCCGCTCGAAAAACATAGCCCGTGCCGTGCATTCTCAAGCGAAGCAATACATTTTTCAAGCGCTACACGGGTTGGGTTTTTCCCACGCGCATACGCATATCCTTTATGTTTGCCCGGCGATTCCTGAACATACGTTGATGTTTGATATATCGGGGTCATTATGGCTCCTGTTGAAGGATCAGGCTCTTGTCCTGCATGTATTGCTCGTGTGCCGAATTTCATAAGTAAAAAATTTCAGACAAAAGTAAAGAATAAAGACAGGGGAATTCCAGGTCATGGTGCGATTTGCTTCCGGAAAGAAATTTAGCCGGTGTGTATCACATCCTAAACTAACACCGTTATTTGTTTGTTTAAGGTTTTATCACTTACTCCTGACGGCTAAACGTTGCAGGAAACAGGAAATAATCGTAAATTTGCCTTTCAGGCCCAATTGTTTAGATGGATATACAGCCTTCAGGACTTCTTAAGGATATTGACTTTCCCGCTGATCTGCGTAATCTG
Organism: Bacteroidia bacterium; assembly: GCA_038215705.1. GTDB lineage: Bacteria > Bacteroidota > Bacteroidia > AKYH767-A > OLB10 > JADKJB01. The sequence continues at coordinate 15,267 of JBBQQQ010000029.1, read as the reverse complement.
AAGGATGAACAACTCCGACAGGTTTGTGAAGAGCTTCGACAGTATATAATTGATATAGTTTCAGTTAACGGCGGTCATTTTGGAGCCAGCCTGGGTGTGGTTGAACTTACTGTAGCCCTTCATTATGCTTTTAATACTCCATACGATCAACTGGTATGGGATGTTGGCCACCAGGCGTACGGACATAAAATCCTAACCGGCCGAAGAAAAGTTTTTCATACCAACCGAATTTATAAAGGCATTTCCGGGTTCCCAAAACGCTCTGAAAGCGAATATGATACTTTTGGCGTTGGGCACAGTTCCACCTCCATTTCTGCAGCGCTTGGAATGGCCGTCGCCTCCCGGCTTAAAGGCGAAAAAAACCGTCAGCACATTGCCGTTATTGGTGATGGTGCCATGACCGCCGGCCTTGCTTTTGAAGGTATGAATCACGGAGGTGTGGAAGACTCCAATCTGCTGGTTGTACTCAACGATAACTGCATGAGCATTGATCCGAATGTGGGAGCTTTAAAAGAGTACCTTACCGATATTGCCACTTCACACACCTATAATAAGGTAAAAGATGAAGTTTGGAATATACTTGGGAAAATCAGCAAATTTGGTCCTAATGCACAGGCGATCATTCAAAAGTTTGAAAATGCACTTAAGTCTGCCATACTCAAACATAGCAATATGTTTGAATCACTCAAATTCCGTTATTTCGGACCCATTGATGGTCATGATGTGAATCACCTGGTGAAAGTTTTTAATGACCTGAAAGATATTCCTGGACCTAAAATTCTGCATTGTGTTACCGTAAAAGGCAAAGGGTATGAATTGGCTGAAAAAGATCAGACCAAGTGGCATGCACCGGGACTGTTTGACAAAATCAGTGGAGAAATCTTCAAACCAAAGAATTCTGCACCTCAGCCTCCCCGTTACCAGGATGTTTTTGGGAATTCCCTCGTTGAGCTGGCTTTGAAAAATGAAAAAATTGTGGGTATAACGCCTGCCATGCCTTCAGGATGCTCACTCAACATTATGATGAAAGCCATCCCCGAAAGGGCCTTCGACGTTGGCATCGCCGAACAGCATGCTGTAACTTTTTCGGCAGGGCTTGCTACCCAGGGGCTCATTCCTTTCTGTAATATTTATTCTTCGTTTATGCAGAGGGGTTATGATCAGGTGGTGCATGATGTGGCACTTCAAAACCTGCACGTTATTTTTTGTCTCGACAGAGGCGGATTGGCCGGTGCCGATGGATCTACGCATCATGGAGTTTTTGATTTTGCCTATTTCCGTTGTATTCCCAATATGGTGGTTTCGGCTCCTATGAATGAGGAAGAACTTCGTAATCTCATGTATACTGCAACGCTTCATAATGGCCCGATCTCCATCCGCTATCCCAGGGGAAATGGTGTTATGATTGACTGGAAAACGCCGTTTCAGCAAGTTGAAATTGGCAAGGGTAGAAAACTGCGTGGAGGCGAAGAGGTTGCAATTTTAACTATCGGTCATCCCGGCAATTTTGCAGTAGAAGCGTGTGATTTGCTGGCTAAAGAAGGATTTTATCCGGCACATTATGACTTCAGATTTGTGAAACCTCTCGACCTTGAACTCTTACACGAAGTTTGTACGACTTATAAAAAGATAATTACTGTTGAAGATCACGCTATCCAGGGTGGGTTTGGCAGCGCTGTCGCGGAAGCCGTTCTCGACAATGGTTACCAGGTTCAAATGACGCGCCTCGGAATCCCCGACCGGTTTATTGAACATGGTGAACAGAGAGAACTTTATGAGGAATGTGGGATAAATGCCGGTGCTATTATGAATGCGGTCCGGAAATTGGTAGGTACTGCATACCTGATAAATGTTTGATTATTGAGTTTTATAATTGAAAATCAGCAATTTAAAGTTATTACACACAAAATCAGGCGAATAATTTCCGGGGTTTTGTTAAAATTCAGGTTTTATGCTTAAATTAGTGCTAATTTTTAATCATTAATTGTATACTCTCAAAATACCATGAAAATGAAATACATCAGTACACTAGTTGTTGCTATCGCTATTATGGCAGTGGGAACAGTAAATGCTCAAACAGCATCTAAATTAAATGGACAGAGCTATACCTATGTAATGAAGGATATTAGCGGAGCCGGTCCTGAAATAATTGATGAAATTACTTTTGGTGTTGGTGAAGCTTCTTCCAAAGAATTAGGAAATTCAGGCTACTCAAAAGGTAAAGTGGTTGAAAGAAATGCGGGTGCATCATCTGATTTTGAATTAACGTTCACAAAAGCAAATGCAACGTATGTATACCAGGGTAAAGCTGAAGGCACAACCATTGATGGTACTATTACTGTTACCGATGCAAACGGCGCAACAACCACAATGGCTTTCCGTGGAATGCTTACTGAAGAGTGGACTAATATCCGCACAGAAAAAGAACAAATGCGTATGAAAGAGCAACAGATGAAACAACAGAAGTAATCATACAAATCCATAAAAAAAGCTGTTACATTTTTTGTAACAGCTTTTTTTATGGGTCAATGTTTCTTAATGCGGCGTTGTATTAATTTTTAAAAGCTTTGTCATGTGAATTTTTCCGCTTGCCGTAAGTATTTTTATCAGGTAACAGCCCGGTTGAAGATGTGAAATATTCATCATTGTATTTGTTCCGGAATAAATGAATACTTCTTTGCCAATTCCATCAAAAATAGTTACCCGGCTTATTAACTCTCCCGTGGCTATATGAAGAATTTCTGCAGCGGGATTTGGAAATACAGTAATTTCCCGTGTATGCATTTCTGAAATTCCGGTATTCAATAAAAAGAGCGTTGATGATGATGAGCACCCATTGCTGTCGGTAGCTGTTACGCTGTAAAGTCCGTTTGATGCCGGTACATGAAATTCCCCCGTAGCTCCTGCAATCAGTACACTGTCGAGGTACCATTCATAAGTGGAAAACCCTGATGTTGCAAATAACGTATCGCCCGAAGCCGTTATAACCGGAGCGGCAGGTGCAGCATAAACGGTGATGGTTGAAACAGTAAGTGTATCAGTGCCGGATGAATTTTCAACTATCAGCGTAACATCATAAGTCCCCGGTGTTGCATAGCAAATGGAAGAAGGATTTTGTTGGGTAGAGAAACTCGTTGAGCTGCCCGGGAAAATCCATAACCATGATACCGGATTATTTGTTGAAAGGTCGGTGAAATCAACACAGGTGCTTTCGCAGAAGGCAGAATCAGATACCGAAAACGCAGCAACAGGCGCCGGAACGGCATTGCTTGCCGTTATCAGAAATTCGTCAATTGCGAAGCCCGGATCACCGGCATTAAATGTAACTTCATTTACAAACCGGAAGCCGAACCGTATTGTTGCGTGTCCGGCAAAAGCAGCAGATGAAACGGTTTGTGTAGTCCACACCGGCTGACCGGAATATTGTGTGGAAGGTGTTACTTCCGTCCATGAAGTGCCAGCATTGGTGCTGTAATACAATTCGCCGTAAACGGTTGCGGCTCCTTCGCACAACCACAGGAAAGATACCGTTACTGAATCATAACCCGTTGTATTTACGTCCAGCGACATGCGTGAAAAGTTGTATTCATTGTTTCCGCATAGACCATTGGCGGCAAGAAACGAACAGTTTAATATGCCTGCTGCCTGACCCGCATCACTGATAATGTGCAGGTACTGTGTTGATGTGCCGCCTGTAATGCCTGCAGGCTGCGAAGGTGTATTAGGAACAGTAAAGGTGGTTGGAAATCCGCTACAGATAAGTTGTCCGCTGCCACCGGTATATTCGTTATTTATGATCCATTGGTTGTATCCGATTGCCGCACTTACACCATTTTCATCGGCACTGTTAATGGTAAATGAGCTTCCCCCGGTTTCAAAACGTTCGTATAATAAAGTGTCGGCGTTCTGTGCCTGCAGTAATCCTGTACTTATCAGAAGGGAAAGTAAAATTGCATGTTTCATAGTCATTATTTATGGTGTTGTTCCGGGCTAAGATAAGTGATTGTTTTTGTTTCACCAATAATGTGAATTTAATGGGGAACTTGTACTTTTGAATTTATGCGATAATTTAATGTGCTCTTTATGGCTTTACTCAAATTTATTGTAGTGTGTGTGACAGGATGTCTTTTTTTATATGAATCCGGGGCAACCGTGATATCCGGGAAGGTTACGGGCTTCAATAATGAACCCCTTGCTTTTGCTAACGTGTATGTAAAAGGAACATCAAAAGGAACCACAACTAACATTGAAGGCAATTACAAACTGGAATTGCCGGAGGGGAATGTGGAGCTGGTATTCAGGTATCTCGGATACAAAATGCGTATTGAAACAATTGTAGTTTCCGGTGTGCAAATGCAACTGAACGTTCAGCTGGTTTCCGAAAATTATACCCTTAATGAAGTTCAGATACGTGCCGGCGATGAAGATCCTGCTTACGCGATTATTCGTAACGCTATTGATAAACGAAAATTTTACTTAAATCAGGTTGACGAATTTTCTTGTGACGTATATGTAAAGGGATTGCAGAAGATTACAAAGCATCCTGACAAAATTTTTGGCGTAGAGGTCGATCTCAGCCAGTTTGTCGATAGCACTACAGGCATTGCCTACCTGTCGGAATCGGTTTCGAAATACCATTTTAAAAAGCCGGATCAGGTTAAGGAAGTAATGATTTCCTCTAAAGTGAGTGGCAGCAACCGTGCTTTTAGCTTTAATCAGGCTTCCGATATGGAGTTTAATTTTTATGAGAATATTATGATGGCCGAAGGATTAAGCCCGCGCGGCTTTATTTCTCCCATTGCTTCCAGTGCATTATTTTATTACCGGTATAAGCTCGAAGGCTCCTTTTATGAAAATGGACATTGGGTTAATAAAATTGCAGTGCTGCCCAAACGGAAAAATGATCCGGTATACTCCGGTTATATCTTTATCCAGGACAGCACATGGCGCATTCACAGCACCGATCTGTTTCTCACAAAAGATGCACAGATTCAATTTGTAGATACACTTCGTATCAACCAGGTTTTTATTCCTGCCGGTCATGATGAAAGTATCTGGTTGCAGGGCTCTGTCACATTCCGGTTTGTATTCAGTTTTATGGGTTTTGAAGGAGATGGTAATTTTGTGGGAATATTTTCAGGCTATGAGGTAAACCCCGGTTTTAAAAAAGGACATTTTAAAGGCAGTGTAATGAAAATTAATGATGACTCAAATAAAAGGGATACCAGTTACTGGGAAATGATGCGGCCAATTCCGCTCACCCCTGAGGAATCAGTTGATTACATGAAACGCGACAGCGTACGTGAAATTAAAGAGTCAAAACCGTACCTCGATTCACTCGATCGTAAGTCGAATAAATTTAAACCCGGTAATTTGTTAAGCGGTTATACGTACTATGACCGGTATTCAAAAACTGAAATTTCGTTTTCATCAATGTTGGAAAATATTCAGTTTAATACGGTCGAGGGTCTTGTTGTTGGTGTTAGTGGCAGACTTGAAAAGAAATTTGAAATGCTGAAATCGCTCGAAACCGATCTTTCCTTTCGTTATGGGTTCTCTAATTATAAATGGAGTAGTACCGGAAAAATCAAGTACCACTATCACTTAAAGAAGTTTGCGTATATCAGTGTGGAGGGTGGCGACGATCTTGTGCAGTTCAATGAAATGAAACCTATTGGTGCAGCCATCAATTCGTATTATACCCTTTTCAGGGAAAAAAATTACATGAAACTTTTTCACAAACAATTTGGCCGTGTTGAAAGCAGGTATGAAATTATTAATGGTGTACGGTTAGAAGGTGGTTTTGAATTCGCACGCCGCAGTGCAGTGAAAAATACTACTGATTTCACTTTCGTGGATAACAAAAATCGTGAATATACATCCAACACTCCTCAAAGCCCTGAATTCAATTTCCCTTTTCAAACCAATGAAGCATTTAAAATTAATATTTCAGCACGTATACGTCCAAAGCAAAAATATATCGACCGGCCGGATATAAATATTATACTTGGATCAAAGTGGCCCACCTTTATTATTAATTATGAGAAAGGAATTAAAAGCATTGCCGGAAGTGATGTCGATTATGACAGGGCAGAAGCAGGTATAGAGGACAAATTTTCTCTCGGTATGTTAGGAAAATTTAATTATTCTCTTTGGTACGGCCGGTTCTTAAACACCAATGAACTTTATTTCATGGATCATGCACATGTCCTGGCTAACCAAACTATTTTCTCAGGGTTTGAAACCCGTCGTTACGATTTGCTGGAGTATTACACATATAGTACAACACGCGAATACATACAGGCATTTGCAGCGCAGGAATTCGGTGGATTTATTTTGAACAAAATCCCCCTGCTAAAAAAATTGAAGTTAAATGAGATTGCCGGATTCCGTTACCTGCATGTGCCCGGTAAAAAAGATCATTTCGAAGTTTCTTTTGGTTTGGAAAAACTGGGCATCCTGCGCGCCGACTATGTGATAGCTTTTGATGAAAGCGGAAATTCGCAGTCAGGAATTGTGATAGGAGTGAGGGGAGTGATTGGGAGGTAGGGAAAGGAAATGTCATAGGTCATATGGGAAGAAGGGAAGGGGCTAATGAGAGAATGAGCTAATAAGGGAATGAGGGAATGGGCTACTGAGAGAAGGAGTTATTAAGGGAATGTGCTAATGAGAGAATGAGAGAATGAGTTAATAAGGGAATGAGGGAATGGGCTAATGAGAGAAGGAGTTAATAGTGAAATGGAGTCACACAGTTATTAACTCACACGAGTGCGGTAGGCACGTTTCATCTTGCAACACGGGGTGCCAACCCCGGGATATAGTATCTCCAGCAGCCCTGAGTGCCGTAGGCACGATGCATGTTTTGCTGCGATGTTGGTGCTCGGGTTATAGTCGCGTAGCAAAAAATTACACGGAGACACGGAGATACGGAGGTGCACGGAAAGTTTGGTATGTAATTAAAAACGATTTAGTGAAATTGATACTTTCTAGTTTGCAAAGCAAAAAAACAACAGTAGTTAGGAGTCACACAGTTGTAAATTCACCATGAGTGCCGTAGGCACGTTTCAGCTTGTAACCCGGGGTGCCAACCCCGGGATATAGGATCTCCAGCAGCCCTGAGTGCTGTAGGCACGATCCATGTTTGCTGCGATGTTGGTGCTCGCGTAGCAAAAATTACACGCGGGAATAAAGGCTTCTCATAAAAAACATACCAACATCTAAACCCATTACCTAACCACAAAGCGTTTAACTAACCGTTCTTTATCAAATACCAAATTCACCACATACATTCCCTTAGCAAACCCTGAGCAGTTTAAATTTTTTGTATAGTAAGGCGATGTTATGTTACCGCTTTCGCGGAAGATAGATTTGCCGATTAAATCGAAAACTTCCAGCTGATATTTTGTTCCTTTAAGTTTATTTCCGTTGATGAAAGCAGTTTGCCAGTTTGTATCGAAATAAACGAATAACTCAGCATCTGAAACAATTAGTACTTCTGAAAGTGAAGTAAGACTATCACAGGGACTTCCTGCAAGGGCTTCTAAATCATAATCTGGATTGTTTGGAAGTCCCCAATATGTCCTTTTGCCACCTAAATAAAATGAATAAGGTTGAAAATCACATGCTGCCCCAATGCTATCTGGTGAATTAATTACTGATAAATTCATATTGTAACTATTATAAGTTGTATCAGAATATGGATAGGTCATTACACCTGTTGTAAAAGAACAACTATAATAAATTCTGGCGTCAATTCCTCTTTTAAGAAAACCCCCAGAATATAATGGATAAGAAACTGTCCATAATACTTGCTCAGTTGAAAGGATATTTACGGATGTTAAATCATATTGGTACAATGAACTTATATAAGGAGATGTGGATACATACAAAACCTCACCATTGGATGAAAATTCACAACTGATTCTTGCTGGCCATGGAGGAGTACCATTATCTTGGTAAATTACAGTGGGATTTGAGATAAAACCATTACAACGGTCAAAATCGAATAGTTCAAGAACACCACGGTAATTGTTAAATACAAATCTAGAACCTTCTTTATTAAATTTTAGTTGACCTAAATTGGTTTTATTTACTTCACCGATGCTTTGTAAATTGTAATTGCTAATTCCTGCAGGTGTTATTAAGTATGAATGAAAATCATTATCAAAAGGCCCATTGGAATCAAATTTTCTAAAAAACAACCACCAATCTCTTCCATTGCCATGTTTAATAGCAGTCAGGCAATCCACCATTGGAAAAGTTTGAAGTTGAATATTTTTTACAATAACATCTCCTCTTCCACTATCTGATTTCATATTTATCACAGAGTAATACAATCCTGCTGGACCTAATTCCGTGCTAATAACAAATATATAATATAAGCTGTCGTTTGAAGGAAAGGGTATAATCACAATTTCATTGTACCAGTCTTCACCTACAAGGGAATCGCCGTTTGGCATAACATTATGCTCGGTATTGTAAACAAGTGTCGTATAATCACCAGCTGTGTTGGTTCTGTCATTTGCATAAAATTGTAATTTACCAACCGTATCTGCAATAGACGCGCAACTCCCTCTGGTTCTCAAACCAGTATTGATTGGAACAGGATTCAATGGATCATTAAAATCAATTCCTGCACTATCACCAAAACACCAAACAGAATTTCTGTTTTGAGTTTTTCCTAAGGTGTAAATTAAGCAAAAAAATAAAATTAAATAAATTTTCAAAATAATTTTGATTTGATGAATTGTAAGCCTCTGACGAAGTACATATTGTATTAAGTTTCTCAAAAAGTTTCTATTTTGGTTAAAGATACAAAAATCCGGTTATGGAATCAAGCCTCGAAAAAGTCGTAAAAATAGTACTGCTGGGGCTTCTCATAAAAACATATCAACTTCTAACCCCATTACCTAACCACAAACCGCTTTACCAACCGTTCTTTATCAGTTACCAAATTCACCACATACATTCCCTTAGCAAACCCCGCACAGTTCAAATTTTTTGTATAGTAAGGTGGTGTTATGTTACCGCTTTCGCGGAAGATGGATTTGCCAATTAAATCGAAAACTTCCAGCTGATATTTTGTTCCTTTGAGTTTATTTCCATTGATGAAGGCAGTTTGCCAGTTTGTATTGTAATAAACGAATAACTCAGCATCTGAAATAATTATTACTTCTGAAAGTGAAGTAAGACTATCACACGGACTTCCTGCAAGGGCTTCTAAATCATAATCAGGGTTGTTGGGAAGACCTGCATAACACCTTTTACCCCCAAGCGAAAAGCTAAATGGTTGCAAATTACAAGCAAGACCCAAACTATCAGGTGAATTAATAACGCTTAAATTCATATTTATAGCATTATACATCGAATCCGTATAAGGATAAACCTGACCAAAATTAGTTGCAATGTAAATTTTATTATCAGGAGCCCTTTTTAATTGCGTTATTGTAGTTACAAATGCAGTTTCCCAAATAATAACTTTGCTATTGGAAATATTAGCTGCAGTTAAGTCATATTGATATAACCTCGAAGAATCTGCAATGTGTTCCGAAATTCTGGAAACATACAAACACTCACCAGACGGAGAAAATTCTGAGCTCCACAAAGCTGGCCATGGGCTAATCAAATTTTCTGGAGAAATAGTTTCCGGATTGCTGAGAAATCCAGTACATCTGTCAAAAGTAAATAATTCAATGAGTCCTTTATAATTGATAAAACACATTTTATCTCCTATGGGGCTATAAGAAATTTTTCCCGCATTGGTGCTGTTTTGTGACCCGATACTTTGTATAGGTTGGCTTTCTATTCCACTTTGAGATACCAAATACATATAGTAATCATTATTTGAGCCTGAAGGATACTCCGCTTTTCTGAAAATAATCCACCAATCTCTACCATTACCATGTTTAATAGCAGTAAGGCAATCAACCGCCTTAAAATTTTCTAATTGTACATTCTTCTGAATAACTTGTCCAGAACCTCCATTGGCGTTAATATCAACCATTGTATAATACAATCCTTCCTCGCTTGATCCGGTTACTCCAATGGAAAATAACACATATAATGAATCAGATTCCGGGTAAGGGAGCATTACAAGTTCACTATACCAGCCTTCACCAACAATGGTATCCCCATCTTGAATTAGTGAATCCTGACTTTTTTTTATTAAAGTCGAATTACCATTAACTCCAGCTCGTGTAAATGCATACATTAATAATTGACCACTTGAGTCTGCAATCGATACACAGCTTCCACGCGATTTTACTGTGCTATTTCCTGTAATTATATTAGAAGTATCGCCAAAGTTCACTAAAGCACTATCTCCAAAGCACCAAACAGCTCCTCTTTTTTGTGCTTGCGAACTCAAAGCATAAAAAATTATACACATAATAATTATAATGCACACCTTCATAACAAACTCACATTTTAACTAATTTTTTCCATAATACAGCTCCATTTTCCAAAAATAATTTAACATGGTAAATACCAGGTTTAAAATTGCAGCTATCAACAGGTGGTGGAACGCTCTGTGCGATTGCATTTGAGAAGGAAAAAAAACAAAAAACTGCGATCAATAAAATAAAACGTGAAGAAATTATTTTTTTGTAGATAGGCAAAATACGGCCTTGATGGTTGCAGGTTTTTTCATAATTTTAATTAAGTGGATGTTAAGTGAGCGTAATGTACGCATAAGCAAATCCCGTTGAAAAATGGATTTGTTTTATAAATACTTTTTAAAGGTAACAAACAGTTAGATTAAAAAAAAGACTTTTAAGTAAATCAAGCCAGGAATTTGTAAATCAAACCATTAAATTATTATTAAAGTAACAATTCCAGTGCTGTATCCATAAAGAATAATCAAAACGTACATAGCGAACGTATTAAATCTTGCCTTTTTTCGCAATAATTTCTGGTCTAACAAGTGAGCCTGCCACCGGCACACTCGCTAAATTTTCAACAAATCACAACTTTTCTTTTTACCGTCTAATCTGCCACCGGCAGATTAGATAGCACTACAAGCACATTCAGCATGGCCATAAAACGCGACAGCGTAACCAAACGAGCAAATCTGCCACCGGCAGATTTGTTCACAAAGCGAGCGAAGTCGAGCTTTGATCTTTGTCACGGTGAGCGAAGTCGAACCGCTTTTACTTGTACTTTTGCCCCATGATTCGCCTCACCAAAATTTTCAATTTCGAAATGGCCCATGCTCTTTACGGGTATGATGGCCCTTGCAAAAATATCCATGGTCATTCCTACGCCCTGGAAGTCACCATTGCCGGCATGCCGCTCAATGATCCTGCCCATCCCAAGCATGGAATGGTGATGGATTTTTCTGACATCAAAGCCATCGTAAAGGACCAGATCGTCGACCGGCTTGATCATGCCCTGTTGCTGAACGGAAATTCCCCTCACCGCAACATTCCTGAACTCGATGCCAATTTCGAAAAAGTCGTATTTGTTGATTATCAGCCTACTTGCGAAAATATGCTGCTCGATTTCGTGAAGCGTATACAGGGACTTCTTCCCTCACATGTGAAACTGGCCACCCTTCGGCTGAAAGAAACCCCCAATTCTTTTGCCGAATGGCAGGCAACTGATAATAGTTAAGCTTCGGGTACACCCCGTTTCAATTAACGGGTTTCATTTTCTTTCGTAATTTAGGCAAACGGTAAATACCGGCTGATTATGAAGAAATTGTTGCTTTCAGTGTGTTTTATTTTTCTTTTTACAGGTGCCCTGGTTTCACAGCACCATAATCTGCTCCCTGTTCCTTCTCAAATTACGTGGGGAACGCAGCGATTTCAGCTCGACAAAAATTTTCATGTGGTAATGAATGATACCACCGCTTCGCGTGCAGGTAGGGCCGTTGAGCGTTTTCTCCGGCGACTCGATAACCGTACTCACCTGTTCATCGATAAAAATTTTTACAAAAAATCCGTGACCGGGAAAGGCCCTTCGCTGACAATTAATTATTCCCGCAAAGGATTGCTAAAAGCCGGGGAAGATGAAACATATACCCTTACCGTTAGTGGTGACAATGCACAGCTGGATGCTCCAACAGATATTGGCGTGTTACGGGGATTGGAAACGTTTCTTCAACTCATCCAGTTCGATAATGCAGGTTACTTCATAACCGGGGTTACTATTAAAGACGAACCGCGGTTTGTATGGCGTGGATTGCTGATCGACGTGGGCCGGCATTTTTCACCGGTTGAAGTTATTAAACGAAACCTCGACGGAATGGCCATGGTGAAAATGAACGTACTGCATTTGCATCTTACCGAAGACCAGGGATTCAGGATTGAAAGCAAAATTTTTCCAAAACTTCATACCTCAGGTTCAAACGGTGGATATTTTACACAACAACAGATCCGCGAATTAATTGAATACGCATCCGACCGCGGCATTCGTGTAGTTCCTGAATTTGATATGCCCGGTCATGTTACCAGCTGGTTTGCAGGTCACCCCGAACTGGCAAGCGCTCCGGGACCCTACACTATTGAGAAAAAGTTTGGAGTGTTTGACCCTGCTATGAACCCAACGAATAAGAACACCTATAAATTTTTGAGTAAATTTCTTGGCGAGATGTGCGCACTTTTTCCCGATGACTATTTTCATATTGGCGGTGATGAGAATAATGGTAAGCAATGGGACGCAAATAAGGAGATTCAGGCATTTATGAATAAAAATGACTTGAAAGATAATCATGCATTGCAGAATTATTTTAACACAAAAATTTTTGCTATCCTGAAAAAGAATAAAAAGAATATGATTGGGTGGGATGAAATATTGCAGCCCGGTTTACCGGCAGGTGCCGTTATTCAGTCATGGAGAGGAAAGGAAGGTGTGGTTGCGGCCGCTTCAGGCGGGTACAATGTTATTTTATCAAACGGTTATTACATTGACCTGGTTCAGCCGGCATGGAAACATTACATGAATGATCCTCTTCCAGCTGATGTAAAATTAGCTGCGGATGAACAAAAAAAGATCCTTGGCGGGGAAGCCACCATGTGGGCGGAGCTGGTAACCCCCGAAACAATTGATTCGCGTATATGGCCACGTACTGCCGCTATTGCTGAACGTTTATGGTCATACCGTGAGGTGAATAATATACCTGATATGTACCGGCGTCTTGCTGTACTAAATGTTCAACTGGAAGAAACCGGATTGCAGCATTTAAAAAATCAGGATATGATGATCCGCCGGCTGTGCCCGCAATGTGATATAGCACCGCTACGTTTGCTTGTAAGCATGGTGGAACCCCTGAAAGATTACAATCGTCACAGCCAGGGAATTGCTTACAGCACCGATTTGCCTTTTACCCGGTTACCTGATATTGCATTTCCGGAATCCGATTCCGCCAGGGAATTTAAAATGTTATGTGAGAAATTCGTGAAAGGCAGAAATAATTCGGTTAAAGATGAAATTAAAATCCGCCTGGAATCCTGGAGGGATAATCATCAGAAATTTATTGAAACCGCTGCAGGTAATCCTGCACTTAAAGATTGGATTACGCTGTCGGCTTTATTAAAAACTACAGCGATTATCGGACTGGAAAGTCTCGAACTGCTTAATCATCGTGAAAATGTTTCGGATTCATGGGTAGCTGCATCTGATAATACCCTCAAAGAGGCCCGGAAACCTATCCACGAAAGTGAATTAATGATTGTTGAACCTGTTATGATGTTATTCCAGCATGTCTTACCCAAATAATCTGACCATAGAAGTATGTGTTCACAGTTATGAAATGGCTGTTACTGCTGAACGTCTCGGGGCATCACGCATTGAATTGTGTTCCGCGCTGTCGGAAGGCGGTATAACACCTTCACTTTCGCTGATAGAATCCGTGTGCAACGTACTAACGGTTCCCGTACACGTGATGATTCGGCCCAGGCCCGGTGATTTTTTATATTCCGAATTGGAATTTACGCTCATGAAAAGGGATATTGAGCATGCTACACAGGCCGGTGCTTCAGGTGTGGTGTTTGGTATTCTTTGCGAAGATGGCACTATCGACAGGGAACGATGCCAGGAATTGGTTACGCTGGCTTCGCCGCTGGATGTCACATTTCACCGTGCCTTCGATATGACAGTTGAGCCTTTTTTTGCACTGGAAGAAATAATTGCCATTGGTTGTCAGTCACTGTTAACCTCGGGTCAGCATCAGACAGCGGAAGACGGACTGGAACTGATTCGGGAACTTGTTAAACGATCCGGCGAACGTATTGAACTTATAGCAGGCGGAGGAGTTAATGCCGGAAATGTTGTACTCCTTCATGAAGCCGGCGTTAAGGCATTTCATTTCACTTCCCGGAAAAAAGTGGATGGAGGTATGAAATACAAAAATCAAGTGTTGCACTCAATGGGAAATGGCAACCGGAGTGATGAGTACGGTGTTTATGTTTTTGATGAATCAAAAATGAAAGCAATTTATAAAGCCCTATCCGAAGCATGAAACGGTTTTGTTCCTTGTTTTTACTGCTGTCACTTTTTTTTTCAGGCTGTGCCGATAAAATAATCCGAATTGTTCGTACCGTTCCTTTTCAGCCGGTATGGCAGTTTACCGAGGCGGGGAAAGGTAACTGGCTTCCTGCCAAAGTACCGGGTGTTGTTCAAATGGATCTATTGCAAAACAATAAAATTGATCCACCGCTTTTCGAAAGCAATGAGCACAAATTGCAATGGATTTCCGATACCGACTGGCAATATCGTGCACTATTTGATGTTAGCGATACCCTTTTAAAATTCAAAGGAGTTGACTTTATTTTTAAAGGCATCGATACCTATTCAACGGTTTATCTGAACGACTCTGTATTGCTGACCACCAACAATATGTTTCGGGAGTGGAGAGTGGATGGTAAGCGGTTTTTGAAACGGGGAAGCAATGAGCTGGTGATACGTTTACATTCACCGGCCAAAAGGGGAGAAGCAGAACTGAAAAAGTATATAACGCCCTTGCCTATGGGAAATGACAATGCGGAGATAAAGATAAGTGCTTTTGTACGAAAGGCGCCGTATCACTTTGGCTGGGACTGGTCGCCGCGTTTTTTAACCATGGGTGTTTGGCAACCTGTTTTTATAAGTGCCCATGATAAAGTTTATATTACCTCCATGCAATTGAAGACGGTAGAAATAGCAGATACATGTGCATGGCTGAGTGGATTTGTAACTATTTATTCCCATGCCGATTTACCCAATGCGGTAATTACCATTAAGGAAGGGTTTAAGCAGTTCCGGCTGAAAAAAGGAACTACTACAACAGAG
>JBBQQQ010000028.1:0-45108 GCA_038215705.1 Bacteroidia bacterium | reverse complement strand
ACCCATTATTACCTGGGAAATTATTTAGTGAAACCGGAGGCCTGGGAAGGGAAAAGTGAAACAGAAAAAAATCAGATATTACAGCAGGGCATCACAGAACTCCGAAAATCAATTGAAATTTATCCGGGGTTTGCCGATGCTCACACACAAATGGGTGTTGCTTATTTTAAACTGGCCAATAACGATAGCGCTATGACTTGCTACCAGCGGGCACTGGCATTAAACCCCGGTTATCCAACCATTCATAATAATATTGGTACAGTTTATTTTACACGTCAGCAATATCCTGAAGCGCTCCAGGCATTCCTTAAAGCCACGCAGCTTGATCCGAGGTATGCCGAAGCCCATGCAAATGCGGGAAGTGCCTACGGTATGATGCAGCAATATGATAACGCATTAACCAGTTTGTTCCAGGCTGTAAAATGGGATCCAAATTATGCCCAGGCTTATTATTTCATCGGTATGACGTACCGGTTCAAAGGTGATGCTGCAAATGCTGACAACTACCTTGAAAAATCCTACCAGCTGGATCCTTCGCTGCGCCCTCAAAAATAATTACAGTTCCCGGGAAAGAATTTTTTCGAGTTCTTCAGGAGCCAGGTTAGCTTTTAACTCACCATCCTTTGCAAGGGAAATAGCACCTGTTTCCTCTGATACAATTATAGCAATGGCATCACTTTGTTCCGAAATCCCCAATGCAGCGCGGTGTCGCATACCATAATGAGCGGGTAATTCGCTATTCTCGGTAACCGGTAATACACAACGTGCTGCCTTAATCTTATTGTTTGAAATAATAATCGCTCCGTCATGCATGGGACTGTTCTTAAAAAATATACTTTCAATAAGACGTTTCGAAACATCCGCATCCATAATATCACCGGTAGATGCATAAAATTTCAGGTCTGTATTTCGTGAGATCACTATTATAGCTCCGGTTTTATTTTTTGCCATATTGGAGCAGGCTTTTACAATAGGTGCAATGTTGGTAGAGATCGGTTTCTGAAACTGGAAATTCCATTTAAAAAGATTCCTGGCAAAATTGTTTTTTGCTAAAAAACTATTCGTTCCAAGCAAAATTAAAAATCTCCGTACTTCCTGCTGAAAAACGATGATAAGAGCAATCACACCCACACCGATAAACTGCCCGAGTAAAGCACCCAGCAATTGCATTTCAAGCACTTTAACACACAGCCACCACAAAAGATAAATAGATACCAGCCCGATGAAAATATTCATCGCTACTCCACCTTTAAGCAGTTCGTACAGCTTATAAAGCAGGAAAGCAACGAGGATAATATCGATGACATCCAGCAATCGCACACTTAAAAAACCAATGTGGAAAATTTCCATGAGGTAAAAATAGCAAGATTCCCTCAATAACGGGCAAGTGAAAGCTTACTGCTATTGACCGAACTTTATATCTACAGTGAAATCATACCTGTATCCTTTACATTGAAACGATACGGCAACAATGCATCCAATCCTGCATAATCAACACCAATGCGTGGCGTGATTTCAACATTATTATTTGGTATGGTAATACCCTTATCTTCAATCCAGATTTTTGAACTCCTAAGGCTGGTTCCGGAAAGTGAATAATGTATACCTAAGGCGACACATACTTTACCGGGCCCGTTATAAAGTGAACGGCCCGGCAGGGCAGGGGAGCGTCTTAACTGCATCAGCTTTTCACCTTTATAGGGTTTAACCGCTCGTATCAGCACAGCGTGCGGAATTCCTTCAGCATTTGTAACCACATTAAACATTGAATGAATACCATAACAGAGATAAACATACGCGGTTCCGCCTTGCTGAAACATTATTTCTGTTCTCGGTGTTCTTCGTCCGCCATAGGCATGCGATGCCTTATCGATGACTCCGTTATAGGCCTCTGTTTCGGTTATAATTCCTGCCGTTACCTGGTTGTTGATCCGAGTAAACAATACCTTTCCCACCAGCGCCCGTGCAACAACAACCACGTCTGGGTTTAAATAAAAGTCCCTGTCTAATTTCATGAATTGCCATTTTTGCGTCGTTCCAGCAATCCATTTCCATTATAAAAAACATCTTCCTGATCAACCATCCAGCTGAGTGCTTCAACAGCTTTTTCGCGATTACGCAATCCACTATTCTCTATTAAAAAGTCGACGCTTTGCGCGGAATCAGCCAACAGGGAAAAAATCTTTTTGCGGAAATTATCAATTTCAATTTCATTCAGTTCGAGCTTATTTAAATTTCTGCAATAATCGCATACCCCGCAACGTGTATTGACTGTTTCTCCAAAATAATTCAGTAAAACCATGCTTCTGCAAAGGTGTGCCGATGTAACATAACTGACTACGGCGCCGGTTTTTTCAACATAGCGCACTTTCCGGGCCTTGTATTTTTTCTCATCAAAACTGATGTACTGTGCTTCTTCACGTGGCATTGTAAACATGAGCTGGGGTGAGTCTTTCCTGGGCTCGTAATAAATAATATCTGACTTTTTCAGGTACTGAAGCATGGCTACAACATCCCCATAGGAAATTTTCAGACGGTTTGCCAGTTCCGATTCATTAATCCTTGCAAAATCATCGAACACACCTTCCGAAGAACGAAGAATTGTTTTGATCAGCGCATCGTGTTTAGGATGGGTGACCTGGAAATTATAGAGATCAATATTACTTACCCTGAAATGAATTCGTGAAGGAAGAATGATGGCGTCGGATACTGCAATTAAGCCTTCTGCTTCCAGGTGTTTTAAACAACTCAGAGCAACTATTGGGTTAAAATTATAGTTCGCTATAAATCGTGTAAGGTCGAAATCATAACTTACTCCCATCCCGGAATCAACCGGCACCTGCAGATAGTTGGCCAGTCCCTGGTAAACTGCACGTATTTCTTTAATACCGGGAAAAGATGTTTCCTGGCGTTTGATGATATCTGAAACATCATTGTCCTGGAATAAAACAATGGCATAAGCAGGTTTTTCATCGCGTCCTGCTCGTCCTGCTTCCTGGTAATAAGCTTCAAGACTATCGGGAAGATCCATGTGTACCACTGCTCTTACATCCGGTTTATCGATACCCATTCCAAATGCATTGGTACAAACCATTACACGTATTACATTATTTTTCCAGTCATCCTGTTTCTGATCCCGTAATTGCGGTGTAAGTCCGGCATGATAAAAATCGGCGCTTATACCTGCTGCCTGTAACATTTTTGCATACTCCCTAGTGCGTTTGCGGTTTCGTACATACACAATTCCGGTTCCTCTCACTTTCGAAAAAATATCAATCATTTTTCTGTGCTTATCTTCCATGTGATATACCAGGTACGAAAGGTTCGATCTTTCGAACGACATCTGAAAAAGAGTTTCTTTACGGAATTTCAGCTGCTTCATTATATCCGTCCGTACCTCGGGAGTAGCTGTTGCAGTAAGTGCAATTACGGGAACATCGGGATGCAATTCCCGTATTTCTGCGATACGCAGATAGGGGGGACGGAAATCATATCCCCATTGCGAAATACAATGCGCTTCATCGACTGTAAAGAATGAAACCTTCATGCGGGCAATCCTTTCCTGCACCATTTCCGACAATAACCGTTCCGGCGACAGGTATAAAAACTTTACGGATCCATAAATACAATTATCCAGTGCGATATCAACTTCAGTTGAACTCATACCTGAATAAATAGCAACTGCCTTTATGCCCTTTTTCCTTAGATTCTCGACCTGATCTTTCATCAGGGCTATCAGAGGTGACACAACAATACAAACGCCGTCCTGGATCATCGCAGGCACCTGGAAACAAATCGATTTTCCGCCACCTGTTGGAAGCAGGGCAAGGGTATCGGTTTTATTTAAAACAGATAGAATGATATCTTCCTGCAATGGCCGGAATTTATCGTAACCCCAGTATTTTTTTAGTGTGGCAATTAAAGCTGACTGCATATAAAACAGGGCCTTTTAAAAAGCAGGCCGATGCCCGAAGATACGAAAACAGGATGTTATTATATGAATTTTCAAGGACAGATGCCTCTTATATAAAGGCATATAACACGAAAGACCCGCCGGTGAGGGCAGGTCTTTCAGAAATTCAGATATCAAAGAATTACTTCTTCTTTCTAGTTGCTTTTTTCTTAGCAGCTGACTTCTTCCTTGGAGCTGCTTTTTTCTTAGAAGCAGACTTCTTACGGGTTGCAGACTTCTTACGAGTTGCAGCCTTTTTCCTTGGAGCAGCTTTTTTCCTAGTAGCTTTCTTCTTAGAAGCAGTTTTCTTCTTTGCAGAAGTTTTCTTCTTAGCAGCAGCTCTTTTTTTAGGAGCAGCTTTCTTAGCAGACATAACTTTTCTCTTTGCAGTTTTCTTCTTAGAAGCAGACTTCTTCTTAGGAGCAGCTTTCCTTGCAGAAGCTTTCTTTGCAGTCTTTTTCTTAGCAGCAGACTTCTTCTTAGGAGCAGCCTTTTTAGCGGCTGTCTTCTTCTTTTTAGCAGCAGACTTCTTTTTAGGAGCTGCCTTTTTTGCAGAAACTGACTTCGCTTTAGAAGCAGTTTTCTTTACTGACTTTTTTTTCATCATGATTTGTTTTAAATTAATTAATTAATTGGTTAATGCACTTTTTACTTTGTTTTCGTTCTAAAGGTTACAATGAATTCGACTTCAACTCATTCACGAACTCCTTGTCGATGATTATGCACCACTCACAATAATTAATCAAGTGCAATTGTTTCGCTTCGATTCCTTAACTGATCATCCTCTGATATTCGATTTAAACGGGCACTATCTTATCTGCTTTATACTTTCCTGCCTGCAGATTAACCTGGATCTTTGTAAAGGATTCAATAGTGTATCTGACATCCTCCAGTGTATGAACGGCAGTGGGTATCAATCGCAGAATAATGATTCCTTTCGGCACCACAGGATAAACCACCATGGAGCAGAAAATATCATAATTTTCCCTTAAATCGATAATAAGATTGGTAGCTTCAGGAATGGTACCGTTCAGATACACCGGGGTGACCGGTGACTGGGTTTTACCGATATCGAAACCTGCTTTTTTTAACCCCGACTGCAAAGCATCTACTATTTTCCAGAGATTGTCTTTGAGCTGAGGTTGATTTTTTAACAGTTCTAGTCTTTTTTGTGCGCCTCTTACCAGGGGCATGGGCAATGACTTTGCAAAAATTTGGGAACGCATGTTATGCCGGAGGTAATCCACTACTTGTTCTTCGCTTGCTATAAAGCCGCCGATAAGTGCCATCGATTTGGCAAATGTTCCGAAGTAAAGATCGATTCCATCCTGAACGTCCTGCTCTTCTCCTGTACCTGCACCGGTTTTACCCATGGTTCCAAAACCATGTGCATCGTCGACGAAAAGACGGAAGTTATATTTGCTTTTTAATGCAACAATATCTTTTAACCGGCCCTGATCGCCCGACATTCCAAAAACACCTTCGGTGATTACCAGGATAGCACCACCTGTTTCATTTACGATCCGGGTTGCTCTTCCTAATTGCTTTTCGAGATTGTCAATATCATTATGCGGATAAACAAAACGCTTACCCATGTGCAAACGTACTCCATCTATAATACAGGCATGCGATTCGGAATCGTAAACAATAACATCATGACGATCGACCAGGCAATCAATTGCACTTACCATTCCCTGGTAACCATAATTCAAAAGATATGCCGCCGGCTTTTGTTCAAAAGCAGCCAGGTCATTTTCGAGTTGTTCGTGATAATTTGAATTGCCTGACATCATCCGGGCTCCCATAGGAAGTGCAAAACCGTATTCAGCTGCAGAAGCTGCATCAGCACTCCGTACTTCAGGATGATTGGCAAGACCGAGATAATTATTTAAACTCCAAACCAGTTTTTCTTTTCCCCGAAAAATCATTTTGTTTGAAATAGGGCCTTCAAGTTTTGGGAACATAAAGTAACCGTAAGATTCTTTGGAATGCATTCCAAGTGGTCCGCGGTTCTTTAATAATTTTTCAAACAAATCTGACATACTTACGGTTTGATATTTTTTTTTGCCCCGTTAAATTATTGCGAAAGATCAGCACATTTTTTCTTTTAAAAGCATGTGCATCAATAATGTTTTCAACAACTGTTTGTTAATGACGTGACTGCGAAAGCACAAAAATGTTAATTAAATTTCTTATTTGTATATTTGCACCATGCAAAATAAAAATTATTTACTCCTCATCCTGATGTGTTGTGTAATGATTACGCAAACTTCATGCAGCAAATTTTCAAAAATTCAGAAGAGCACAGATATGGAAGCAAAATATCTGGCCGCTGTTCAGTATTATGAAAAAGAAAGATACTACCAGGCACTGCAACTCTTTGAAGAATTAATTACTGTATTCAGAGGAACCGTTAAAGCAGAAGATACCTATTACTATTATTGTGAATCGTATTTCGCTACGGGAGAATATACCGTGGCTGCCTATCATTATAATAATTTTCATCAGACGTTTCCAAATTCACCGCGCGCTGAAGAAGCACTTTTTAAAAATGCTTATTGTTACTATCTCGATTCACCACCTGTTTCCCTGGATCAAAAAAACACCATGGATGCCATCCGGCAGTTTCAGCTTTTTATTAACCGCTATCCGAAAAGTGAAAAAGTTCAAAACTCAAATGAACTGATTGATGAATTGCGATTCAAACTTGAAACAAAAGATTTTCAAAATGCAAAACTCTATTATAAAACAGGAAATCATAAAGCAGCCGTGGTCGCTTTTCAAAATGTGATTAAAGATTATCCGGCATCAGTATATAAAGAGGAGTGCCTTTATTATATCGTAAGATCTTCTTTTACGTATGCATCACAAAGTATCGAAGCGCGCCAGGCGGAAAGGTACCGTCTCACAATCGAGAATTATTATAAGCTGATTGACGCGTATCCGTCGGGGAAATATGTGACCGAAGCCGAAAAGTACCTGCTCGACTCCCAGGCACGGCTTAAAAAGCTTGAAAATAGTGGCAGAATCATATAATTTTAATACCTTTGCACGCTATTACTAAACAACCCGACCATGTCCTACAAAAATGCCGCTGCTACCACTGTAACCCGTGACTTGCTTAAGTTTGAAAAAGGCACAGGTAATATCTACGAATCACTGGTAATAATTGGCAAAAGAGCGAATCACATTTCGGCTGAGCTGAAAGAAGAACTTCAGAATAAACTTTCCGAATTCGCCTCCAGTACCGATAATTTAGAAGAAGTTTTTGAAAACCGGGAGCAAATTGAAATTTCAAAGTTCTACGAAAGACTTCCTAAACCAACTCTTATTGCTCTTCAGGAATTTCTCGATGGTAAAATCTACCACAGGAACCCCAACACGGAACAATAATCCCTTTTCATGAAACTCCTGGGCAAAAAAATCCTTATAGGAGTAACCGGGAGTATCGCTGCCTATAAAACAGCTGAATTAGTACGGCTTTTTGTTAAAGAAGGTGCTGAAATTCAGGTTGTTATGACCCGATCAGCACATGATTTTGTAACACCGCTTACTCTCGCAACCCTTTCCAAAAATCCCGTTCTCACCGATTTCAGTGATCCTGATACCGGCACCTGGAATAATCATGTGGATTTGGGCCTCTGGGCAGATGCTTATATAATTGCCCCATTATCAGCAAATTCCCTTGGAAAACTGGCTTCCGGGTATTGCGAAAACCTTCTTTCTGCAGTATATCTTTCTTCGCGCTGCCCGGTGTTCCTGGCTCCCGCAATGGACCTTGATATGTTTGCCCATCCACTGGTTCAGGAAAACCTTGATCGACTTGCCAGGGCAGGAAATATTATAATAGGTCCGGAATCGGGCGAACTGGCAAGTGGACTGAAAGGGGAGGGTCGCATGAGTGCGCCCGATGAAATTTGTAACTATATATGTAAGATACTTCAGTCTGCATCGGAACTACAGGGGAAAAATATCCTGGTCACAGCTGGCCCCACCCGTGAACAAATTGATCCCGTTCGGTTCATTTCAAATAATTCATCAGGTAAAATGGGCGTTGCCATAGCTGTTGAAATGGCAGTTCGGGGAGCAATTGTAACACTTGTTGCAGGACCCGGAGTAAAACTGCCGTTGAACCGTTCTGTCACTTGTGTGCCCGTTGTTTCTGCGGAAGATATGTACAAGGCTTGCATGCAATATTTCAGCGATTCTGATGTTACCATCATGGCTGCTGCTGTTGCAGATTACCGGCCCGTTGAAACAAGTGATTCCAAAATTAAAAAAACAGGCCTGGTATCCGCACTTTCGCTGGAGCCAACAAAAGATATCCTCGCTGAACTCGGAACCCTGAAAGCATCCCATCAGATCCTTGTTGGATTTGCCCTTGAGACGGATAATGAACTTGAAAACGCAAAA
Organism: Bacteroidia bacterium; assembly: GCA_038215705.1. Taxonomy (GTDB): domain Bacteria; phylum Bacteroidota; class Bacteroidia; order AKYH767-A; family OLB10; genus JADKJB01. The sequence goes on along the minus strand of JBBQQQ010000028.1, from coordinate 36,743 downwards.
GGGAAACTGCACCGGAAAAATCTTGACATGATAATTCTTAACAGTATGAAAGATACTGGTGCAGGTTTTGAAAAGGATACAAATAAAATTACTATTATTGAGAAGAATAATGTGATCACCCCTTTTGAACTGAAATCAAAAAAGGAAGTCGCATCCGATATTGCCGATAAAATAATTTCCTGCATCAGATTACAATGAAAAAACAACTAATAACCGGAATTCTATTCCTTATTGCCAACCTGGCGCATGCACAGGAATTAAATTGTAATGTAACCGTACTGACTCCCCAGATCCAGTCGAGCGATAAGAAAATTTATACTACGCTGCAAACTGCTATCTACGAGTTCATGAATAATACACGGTGGACAAACGACCAGTTCACCAACCAGGAACGTATCGAATGCAGCATCCAGATCAACATCTCCGAAAGGATCAGCAATGATGAATTCAAAGGTACGATACAGGTTCAATCCCGTCGGCCGGTTTATAAAACGTCGTACTATTCACCGCTGCTGAATATTAATGATGAAAATTTTCAATTCCGGTATATCGAATTTCAAACTATTGAATTTAATGAATCAGGATCGAACCCGGGTTTATCGGCCATACTTGCGTTTTATGCTTACCTGATAATCGGTGTTGATTATGATACATTTTCTCCTTACGGAGGAAGTCCGTTCCTGCAAAAAACACAAACTATTGTTGCCAATCAGCAAAATAGTCCGGAACGGGGATGGCGTGCATTTGAAAGCGATCGTAACCGTTACTGGCTCGCTGAAAATTTAAACAACCCGGTATTTAAACCGCTCCGCGATCTGCTCTATACTTATCACCGGCAGGGACTTGATATCATGTCGGATCAGAAAGAAGAATCAATTACCGTTATTGCATCAAGTATTGAAGGGCTGAGAGCGCTTCACAGCGATAAACCCGGTAGTTTCCTCATGCAGACCTTCCTATTTGCAAAAGCCGATGAAATCATAAATATTTTCTCCGGTGCCTATCCCGATGTAAAAGTAAAAATGGTGAATGCACTTAACGAATTTGACCCGGCCAACGGAACCAGGTACCAGACTATCATGAATAAAAACTGATCCTTTCTTTTACGTTTTTTCCTTAGCAATTTTCTACTTTTGAAACATAATGGCTTTTATCTAAATGATCCAGAAATTATCTATTCAAAATTACGCACTTATTGATCAACTGGAAATTTCCTTTGCTAAAGGAATGACCATCATCACAGGTGAAACAGGTGCCGGTAAATCAATTTTACTGGGCGCTCTTTCACTGCTAATAGGAAGCAGGGCTGATACGGGTTCACTGTTCCAGAAAAATAAAAAATGTATCATTGAAGGCACTTTTAAACCGGAACCATCCATCATGCACGACTTTCTTCAACGCTACGATCTTGATGCAGAAGATGTGACTACTATCAGGCGTGAAATAAGTCCGGAAGGCAAATCCAGATCGTTTATCAATGATACTCCGGTAAACCTGAATGTGCTTAAAGAATTCGGAACATTGCTCATTGAAATACACTCCCAGCACGAAACTCTCACCCTGAATGATTCCGGTTTCCAGATGCTGGTAGTCGACAGCTACGCTCAAAACTCAAAACTGCTCCAAAATTTTAAAAAGGCTTATGTAAAATACACTCACGATCTGCAGCACCTTTCTGAACTCAAAGAGAGAGAAAATAAATCAAAACTCGATGCGGGCTATTTTCAATTTCAGTTTAATGAAATCAGTGAGGCGGCATTAAAGAAAGGGGAGCAGGAAGCTCTTGAATCAGAACTGGAACTTCTCAATAACAGTGAAGAAATTAAAGTCGCGCTTAACCGTGCAGGAACCTTACTCAATGGCGACGAAAACAATCTGGTATCAGGATGGGTTGCACTGGCCTCCACACTGCAGGGCATTGCAAAAGTGTATCCGAAAGCGGAGGACCTGATGCAGCGGATAAAATCACTCCAGGTCGAAATAAAAGACGTCGCTTCCGACATTGAGATACTGGAACGCGATGTGAACTTCGATCCTGAGCGTATTGAAATCATCAACGACCGGCTGGATGTTATCTACCGGTTACAGCAAAAACACCGTGTAAATTCTGTTTTGGAAATCCTGGTAATCGGTACCGATCTTGAAAACAAATTATCTGAAATTAATTCACTCGATAATGATATAGAATCGCTGGAAAAATCGATTGCGGTTTCACGCACCTCACTTGTAAAATCGGCCCGCGAAATTAATGCAACACGGGCAAAAGCCATTCCTGCTATTGAGAAAAACATAATGAGTCTTCTCTCCGAACTGGGTATGAAACATGCCGTGTTAAAGATTGAACTTACCACTTTGCCGGAAGGACAATTTAAATCAAATGGAAGTGATACTGTACAATTTCTTTTCAGTGCCAACAAAGGAATTGCCTTCAGGGAGCTGAATAAGGTAGCATCGGGAGGAGAGCTTTCCCGGCTTATGCTTACCATCAAATCGATGCTGGCAAAACTTAGCGGACTACCAACTATAATTTTTGATGAGATTGACACCGGGATTTCCGGCGAAGTAGCGCATAAAGTTGGAAAAATTCTTAAGGATATGGCACTCGAACGCCAGGTGATTGCTATCACACATCTTCCCCAGATGGCTGGCAAAGGCGATGACCATTTGTTTGTATTTAAAGAATCGGCCGGTGCTGTTACAACCACGCGCATCAAACGGCTTAACAAAACAGAAAGGGTAGAGGAGATTGCCAAAATGCTGAGCGGAGATCAGCCAACAAAAGCGGCCATTGCCAATGCAAAGGAGTTGCTGGATGTGTAAATGATGCTCAAAAAAGCTTAATTTTGACCCGATAAAAACGAACCTATGTCAAATCAATTGTTGAAGGGAAAGAAAGGAATTATTTTCGGAGCACTTGATCCGAATTCAATAGCCTGGAAAGTGGCACAACGTGCTCATGAAGAAGGTGCTGTTTTTACACTTACCAACGCTCCGGTTGCCATGCGGATGGGAGCAATTAACCAGCTTGCCGCAGAAACCGGATCCACGGTTATTCCCGCGGATGCGACGATAAACACCGACCTGGAAAATCTCTTTAAACAATCGATGGAAATTCTGGGTGGAAAAGTTGATTTCGTTTTACATTCCATAGGCATGTCACCGAATGTCAGAAAAAACATCCCGTACACGGATACCAATTACGACTTTTTTCATAAGACATTAGATATTTCAGCATTATCGCTTCACAGAACCCTTCAGACGGCAATGAAGCTTGATGCAATTAATGAGTGGGGAAGTGTTGTAGCACTCACGTATATCGCATCCCAGCGGGTATTCCCTGACTACAACGATATGGCTGATGCAAAATCTTTGCTGGAATCAATCGCCCGTTCTTTCGGCTATCAGTATGGAAAAGCAAAAAAAGTAAGAGTAAATACAATTTCGCAATCGCCCACAAAAACAACTGCAGGAAGCGGAGTTAAGGGCTTTGACGGATTTTTTAATTATGCTGATAAAATATCACCCCTTGGGAATGCATCCTCAACGGCATGTGCCGATTATTGTATCTCCATGTTTTCAGACCTCACCAAAATGGTGACCATGCAAAACCTTTTTCATGATGGTGGTTTTTCCTATACCGGTATCAGTGCGGAAGTAATGGAAAAATTTATTTCTGAATAAATCCTTCGCGCAAATTTTCAATCGAAGAATAAAGTCTGACAGATTCAATCTTTGCGCCCTTTGCGCCTTTGCGTGAAACACAGTGGGTTTTTAAATCGAACACTAAAACAAAAAAGCCCCCTTTTCAGGAGGCTTAGTGATTAACCAATCAATCAATTTTCTTCTTTCTTTTTCTTAGCTTTTGGTGGGGGAGGAGCTTTGTGCACCATCACCTTCAGATTATTATTTTCCTTATCGAGGTCGAGGTCAATCTGGTCGCCTTCGGTAAGTTCGCCTTTAATGATTTCTTCTGCAAGTGCATCTTCAATATATTTTTGAATAGCGCGCTTAAGCGGACGGGCACCGTAGTTGGCATCAAATCCTTTATCTGAGATGAAATCCTTTGCGGCATCACTTAACTTAAGTTTATAACCCAATCCGATGATACGCTGATACAGATGCTCAAGTTCGATATCTATGATTTTATAGATTTCTTCTTTACCCAATGAATTGAAGATTACAACATCATCAATACGGTTCAGGAACTCGGGAGCGAATGCTTTCTTTAGTGAGCTTTCAATTACACCACGCGCGTTTTCTTCAGATGCATTCTGACGTGCTGTGGAACTGAAACCAACACCGGATCCGAAATCTTTTAACTGACGTGAACCAATGTTAGATGTCATAATGATAATAGCATTCTTGAAATCCACTTTGCGTCCCAGACTGTCAGTCAACTGACCATCATCCAGAACCTGTAGCAGGAGGTTGAATACATCCGGGTGCGCCTTTTCAATTTCATCAAGCAGAATTACACTGTAGGGCTTGCGACGTACTTTTTCAGTAAGCTGACCACCTTCTTCATAACCCACATATCCGGGAGGCGCTCCGATCAGACGGGAAACTGCAAACTTCTCCATGTATTCACTCATGTCAATACGGATAAGAGCATCTTCTGTATCGAACAAATACCTTGCAAGTACTTTTGCTAATTCAGTTTTACCAACACCGGTAGGACCCAGGAAAATAAACGATCCGATTGGTTTGTTGGGATCTTTCAATCCTGCGCGGTTACGCTGAATAGCTTTCACAACTTTTTTAATGGCTTCGTCCTGACCAATCACCTTACCTTTTAATTCATCCGGCATACGGATCAAACGTGTAGTTTCCGCAGTGGCAATACGGTGAATCGGAACACCCGACATCATGGCAACTACTGCCGACACATCATCAACCGTTACACTGTAACGCTGATTTTTTGTCTCTTCTTCCCATGATTTCTTAGCCGTTTCAAGTTCTTCCAGCAGTTGTTTTTCGGTATCCCTTAAACGGGCCGCTTCTTCATACTTCTGGCTTCGTACTACTTTATTTTTTTCGACTTTAATATCCTGGATTTTACTTTCCAGTTCAATGATATTCGCTGGCACATGAATATTGGAGATGTGCACGCGGCTTCCTGCTTCATCAAGTGCATCAATAGCCTTGTCGGGAAGGAAGCGGTCGGTGATATAACGAGCGGTCAGCGTCACACAGGATTTAATTGCATCATCAGTATAATTCACATGATGGTGTTCCTCGTAACGGTCTTTTATATTAGTTAGAATTTCGATTGTTTCATCAACTGAAGTAGGATCTACCAATACCTTCTGGAACCTGCGGTCGAGCGCACCGTCCTTTTCAATATACTGACGGTACTCATCAAGTGTAGTAGCGCCGATACATTGAATTTCACCACGGGCAAGAGCCGGTTTGAACATATTACTGGCATCAAGTGAACCGCTGGCACCACCGGCACCGATAATGGTGTGAATTTCGTCAATGAACAAAATTACATCGGGTGATTTCTCAAGTTCATTCATTACCGCTTTCATACGCTCCTCAAACTGGCCACGATATTTTGTGCCGGCAACAAGAGATGCGAGGTCAAGAGTTACAATTCGTTTATTGAACAACACCCTTGATACTTTACGCTGAACAATACGAAGTGCCAGTCCTTCAGCAATCGCCGATTTACCAACACCCGGTTCACCGATAAGGATAGGGTTATTTTTCTTTCTCCTAGAAAGGATCTGTGAAACCCGCTCAATTTCTTTTTCACGGCCTACAATAGGATCCAGCTTACCTTCTTCAGCAGCACGGGTAAGATCGCGGCCGAAATTATCAAGAACCGGTGTTTTTGATTTTGAGTCACCTGATTTCTTGGTGGTTCCCATGCCCGGATTATCATCATCCTTTGCATACGGATCATCATCGGAGGGATTTTGTGGAGCCTCTGAACGGAAATTGGTGCGGAATACTTCTAATTCTTCTCTCATAATATCATAATTAACACCGTATTGATTGAGTATCTGGGTTGCTATGTTATCCTCATCTTTAAGTATTGCCAGGAGGAGGTGTTCGGTACCGATGATATCGGATTTAAAAATTTTAGCTTCAAGATACGTGATCTTGAGGGCTTTTTCCGCCTGTTTTGTAAGTGGAATATTACCAATGTTGGCATTGTTTCCGGTACTGCCTTTCACAGCTCCTTCAACCGATTTTCTCAATTCCACTAAATTGATATTAAGGGATTTCAGTATTTTGATAGCCATTCCTTCCCCTTCACGAATCAATCCCAGCAGGAGGTGTTCTGTTCCAATATACTCATGACCCAGACGAAGTGCTTCCTCACGACTGTAGGAGATCACATCTTTAACGCGGGGAGAGAATTTTGCTTCCATATATTGTGTTGTGTTATTTGTTTCTAACGAGCAAGTGAACTAAAATGTTCAGTTTTCCTGAAGGTATTATTTCACCTGTTCCTTATGTTGAACCAGACAAACATAGCCATTATAGATAATAAGTACTATGAGCGTTGTTAATATTATTCATGATTTTTCAACATAAAATATGCCAGAGATTTGTTAACTTCGTGAACCTTAAAACAAGAGCCGGAAACAGGCATACATTTACCTCACAAAACCTGTATTTACAGGATGTTATGGGAAAATTAGCCAGAGCCGGAGGTTAGCTGCCACAATGGCGGAAGAGGCCAAAGAAAGTAAACGAAATTAACGCTTGAAAAAATATTAACAAAATAGAAATGGCTGAAGGAGAAAAAATCATTCGTATTAACATTGAAGAGGAAATGAAAACCGCCTACATTGATTATTCAATGTCGGTAATTGTATCCCGCGCTTTGCCGGATGTGAGAGATGGAATGAAACCTGTTCACAGGAGAGTGCTTTTCGGAATGCTCGACCTGGGTGTGCTTTCCAACAGGGCGTATAAGAAGTCGGCGAGAATTGTAGGAGAGGTGCTTGGTAAATATCACCCTCATGGTGATACTTCTGTTTATGATGCCATGGTACGTATGGCCCAGGAATGGTCGCTGCGTTACCCGATGGTCGACGGCCAGGGTAACTTTGGCTCCGTTGATGGCGACAGCCCAGCAGCAATGCGTTATACCGAAGCCCGGCTTAAAAAAATTGCCGAAGAAATGCTTGCCGATATCGACAAAGATACGGTCGATTTCCGGTTGAATTTTGATGATACCCTGAAGGAACCAACCGTTTTACCTGCGAAAATCCCAAACCTTCTAGCTAATGGAGCATCTGGTATTGCCGTGGGTATGGCTACCAATATGGCGCCTCATAATCTCTCCGAAGTACTCGATGCGGTAATTGCTTATATAGCCGATAAGGACATATCGATTGAAGAACTTATTAAAATTGTTAAAGCTCCTGATTTCCCAACAGGTGGTATTATATATGGCTATAACGGCGTTAAAGAAGCTCTCCTTACGGGAAGAGGCAGGGTAGTGATGCGTGCAAGGGCAATTATTGAAACTGCCGAAAATGGCCGCGAACGTATTATTGTTACCGAAATTCCATTCCAGACCAACAAAGCTGAAATGATCAAGAAAACAGCGGATCTCATCAATGAGAAGAAGCTGGAAGGTATTTCTGATATCCGCGATGAATCGGATCGTGACGGAATGCGTGTGGTTTATGAAATAAAAAGAGACTCACAGGCCAATGTTGTTTTAAACAACCTTTATAAATATACCGGTTTACAGTCTTCGTTTAGCGTGAATAATATTGCGCTGGTTCACGGAAGGCCAATGATGCTTAACCTGAAGGATCTCATTCAGCATTTTGTGGATCACCGTCATGAAGTGCTCATCCGTAAAACACGTTATGAACTGGCTGAAGCTGAAAAACGAGCCCATATTCTGGAGGGATTGCTTATTGCTCTGGATCACCTGGATGAGGTTATTGCTTTGATCAGGAAATCATTGACGCCCGATGAGGCAAAATCCGGATTAATGTCCACTTTTGGTTTAAGTGAGATCCAGTCGAAGGCTATTCTTGAAATGCGTCTGCAAAGATTGACCGGACTTGAGCGCGATAAGATCAGGGCTGAGTACCAGGAACTGATGAAGCTGATCGATTACTATAAAGATGTTTTGAATAATGAAACCCTTCGTATGGAAATTCTCAGGGATGAGATGACCGATATGCGGAGCCGATATGGTGATGAACGCCGCACTGAGATCGTTTACGCCGCGGATGAAATTTCAATGGAAGATATTATTGCGGATGATGCCGTTGTGGTTACCATCTCTCATATGGGATACATAAAACGTACAGCGCTCACCGAATATCGTGTTCAATCGAGAGGTGGGCGGGGTGCCAAGGGAACCGTTACCCGGGATGAGGATTTCGTGGAGCATCTGTTTGTAGCAACCAATCATAATTATATACTGCTTTTTACTGAGAAAGGACGCTGCTTCTGGTTGCGCACCTATGAAATACCGGAAGGAACAAAAACTTCAAAAGGACGCGCCATCCAGAACATTATTAATATGCCTGCTGATGATAAGGTGAAGGCGTTTATCAACGTTAAAAACCTCACCGACCGAGAATACCTGCTCAGCAATTTCATTATTCTGTGCACGAAGGACGGGACTATCAAGAAAACTTCCCTCGAAGCTTATTCCAGGGTTCGCCAGAATGGAATCAATGCTGTTACAATTCGTGAAGGTGATCAATTGCTTGAAGCCCGTCTCACTAATGGTACCTGTGAAATTCTGCTCGCTCTTCGTTCCGGTCGTGCCATCCGATTCAACGAAACCAAAGTAAGGCCGATGGGGCGTAATGCAACAGGAGTCAGGGGAGTAACCCTCGGTCATGACAAGGATGAAGTGATTGGTATGGTTTGTGTAAACGACGCTTCTACCGAGACAATTCTCGTGGTTTCGCAGAAAGGTTATGGAAAACGAACCGATCTTGAAGATTACCGCGTGACCAACAGGGGCGGAAAGGGTGTAAAAACCCTCAATGTCACTGATAAGACAGGCGATCTGATTGCCATTAAAGCGGTTACAGATAAGGATGAGTTAATGATCATTAATAAATCCGGAGTTGCTATACGGATGCCGGTCGATGATTTACGTGTAATGGGCCGTGCCACACAGGGCGTCAGGTTGATCCGCCTGGATGATGAGGATCAGATTGCATCCGTTGAGAAAATTGATGAAGTAGTTGTTGAAGAAGAAGCAGCTGCGTTACTTCTGGAAAGCCAGTCAGAAATGAATGCCGAGGTTTTACTTCCAATTGAAGGAGCCGAAATACCATCTGACAATGTTGAATCTTTCGAAGATGATACCACCGACGAAGAAGACGATACAACTGAAGCACCGGAAGATGACAAAGAATAACCTAAAGTTAACCTTTAATCATTTTATAAAACACTGAAAATGAAGAAATTATTGTTGTTATTTACAGTAATGGTTTGCCTTGTTGGCGGAGTAAATGCTCAGAAAAGCAAGGTGCAGACCGCTTGGAATTACTTCAAATATGATGAACTCGACAAAGCCAGCGTTGCCATTAATGAAGCTGCGGAGCATCCAAGTACTGCCGGTATGGCTAAAACCTGGTATTACAAAGGATTGATCTACCAGAAAATGTACAAGCATGAGAAATATGGTAATGTAGATCCGAATGCATTGGTGGTAGCATACCAGTCTTACAGCAAGGCACTTGAGATTGAACCTGATTACGAATTTGCCTCTGAGATCAACCAGAACAAAATGGTTGTCGGAAATCAATTATTCGGTCAGGGAGTAGAATTTTTCAATGCCAAGAACTATGAAAGTGCACTTGGGGCATTTGAAAATGTACTTAAGATATCGCCGAACGACACGCTTGCCAACCTCAATGCCGCATACAGTGCCGAAAGATCAAACAACAAAACAAAGGCAAAAGAGTATTACAATAAGCTTGTGGATCTTAAGTACAATGAGCCTAAGATTTACATTTTCTTAAGCAACATATACAAGGCTGATGGTGATTCCACGATGGCATTATCAACTATTCAAAAAGGTCGCCAGATGTTTCCGGCCGACAATAACCTGGTTATCGAGGAGTTAAACATTTACCTGTTTGCCGGTAAAGATAAAGAAGCTCTGGAATCCCTTAATGTGGCTATACAGGGGGATCCTAAAAACCCCAGCCTTTATTTTGCCCAGGGAACTGTTTTTGATAAACTTAACAGGAAATCGGATGCCGCAACTTCTTACAAGAAAGCAATTGAGATCAAACCCGATTATTTTGATGCCTATTATAACCTCGGAGCCATGTATTTTAATGAAGCTGCGGAAATGGCCAATAAGGCGAATGATCTTAAATCGAACACTGAATATGCCAAAGCCAAAGAAAAATTTGATGCCAAGTTTAAGGAAGCCGAGCCGTATTTGGAAAAAGCACTTGAACTGAATCCAACCGATACCAATACCATGATATCCCTAAAACAGTTATATGCCCGGACCGGCGATAACACCAAATATGAGAATATCGTAAAGAAAATGGAAGGGAAATAATCCGAACAAACCGGATAAAAAAGGAACTCAAATGGGTTCCTTTTTTTATGCTTTTTTGATCCGGCAGGGCATTGCCAAACAGACCCTGAAATCACCAACCGTGTAATTCCAAAATCCCAGGAAATCAATAACGACAAGGGGTACAGCTGTTTTTATCTATTTAACATAATATTAATTATAGGACAATTAGTTGCATTAGGATTTTCAATCCTTCTTTTGTAGTATTGCCCTATAATTACGGTTATGCCAAATACCCTATTCTTAGGAAATGGAAAGCCAGCGCACGGTGGAAAATGAAAAAATCTGATTTATTAGCCATTAATTCAATTGTTTTATATTTAAAATCAAACCAACAGTCAACATCTGATAATTACGGATTTTGTATTGTCAAATTAAAAAAGGAATTTCCTAATATAGTTCAATCTTCATATGATTTCTATATTCGGACCTTAAAAGGTTCAGGTTTTATCGAAAAAACGCCAAAATCACAATCACCACACCAGTCTATAAACATAACGACTTTAGGCAGTAATTTTTTAGATAAATATGGCGATTACTCATCCTACTACAATAAAGAAATAAAGTGGAAAGAGACAAAAGAGTGTATTAAATTTTATGGCGGTCTTTCGGGATTTCTTATGGTAATAATAAAAATATTAGAATGGATATATTAATCAATGTCAAATTGCCATTTAATATAAATCCACAACGCTTTTCATGCGAAAAACAATGCAAAAGCATAGCCAATTTTAAAAAAGATATCCCTCATTTGAGATCAGTAAGTTACTTTTCTAATCCATCCCATACATCCCCCTCATTCCAACAATTCTCAGTGCATCAATGCCGAAGCTGGTCGCTTCTATAATTGATACCCTGAACGTTCGAGACCGCTCAGGCTTCCCAAAACAAAATCCCTATCATTTGGAAAACCTCAAATGATCATCGGTCTTTGTGAAAGTTCCTGCGGTCTCGAACTGAATTGTGCAACCCCTGCTGTAAGTGACATAACCTAATACATAAGAACTTTAATCCGCCTCACCGACCTGAACCCGGCATTCACCGATAACGGTGTGTCCCTGACCGATTCTATCTTTTTTAGGCTTTTGCATCTCCATACTTTTGTCAGACAAAATCTAAAAAAAATGGAAATCATCGACCCTCAACAAAAACGTGAATTTGAACAACGCAATCTGCAATCCTCACACCGGCCTGAAACCAAAGGACGGATTCTGGCGGGCGTTGTTGTGCTAATTATTGGCAGTCTGCTCCTGGCTCAGAAAATGGGCGCTTATTTCCCCGACTGGCTCTTTTCCTGGCAAACCATATTAATTGCCATTGGAATTTTCGGTGGCGCGAAACAAAATTTCCGCATGGGCGGGTGGTTGATACCGATTTTTATTGGAGGTATATTTTTGTTCGACCGGTTTCTTCCTGATCTCAATCTCAGGCCTTATTTTTTCCCTATTATTCTTATAATTATCGGAACTGTGATGGTTCTTACTCCGGGTGGGAAGCGCATGCGAAGAAAGTGGAGTTCGAATGCGTTTACTCCTGACTCAATTAATCCTTCCGAAGGAATTAATTCCGCCGATGAAGTGATGGAGTCTGTAGTTGTTTTCGGAGGTGTTAAAAAGAATGTTATCTCAAAAAGTTTCAAAGGCGGAGAATCCGTCACCATATTCGGTGGCTCAGAAATTAACCTGATGCAGGCGGATATACAAGGCAAAGTGAAGCTGGAAATTGTACAGATTTTTGGAGGAACCAAACTGATTATTCCCTCAAACTGGCAGATTCAATCGGAACTGGTATCCATTTTCGGAGATATTCAGGATACCCGCATTTCTTCAAAAGAATCCCTCGACAACAATAAAATTCTTGTTATTGAAGGGTTTTCCATGCTCGGTGGAATCAGTGTGAAAAGCTTCTGATACCAACGTTGCTATCCCAATGATTACTTTTACTGCCCTACACATCCGTTACTAAAACCTGTTTGTGCAAAACCTTAATAAGTCCTGGATATTCTCATTGATATGGTGGCTGTTCTGGATTGCATTTCATTACCTGTACCTCGTGCAATCGGGTTGGAAAAATGAAATTGCCCTCGCCGACAGCCTGATCAGTAATATACTGCTTGCTGCCTTGTGTACCGGAGCCCTGTTTTCGGTGCAGTACAACCTTCCGGAGATAAAAAAACTGGCAGTCCTGTTTACAGGTTTCCTAATATCAGCGGGATTATGGATGTGGGCTGTCAATCAGATCTTAACTGAACTTTATCCTGAAGAAAGGACCTACCATGATTTCCTCCAGACTTCTGCAATCATCCGGTTCCTATGGGCATTTTTCTCCATCACGTTGTTTGCACTCCTTGGCTGGATCATTTATTTCTTTAAAGAAAAACTTGAGGAGAGTTCACGTAACTCTGAAGTAATGAGGCTATCACGTGAATCTGAACTGATGCACCTTCGTCAGCAGTTACAACCTCATTTCCTGTTCAATACATTAAATTCCGTGAGTGCCCTAATTGGTTCCGATCCGGTTGCGGCAAAAACAATGGTGATACAGCTTTCTGATTTCCTCAGAGGAACTCTAAAAAAAGAAGATCAAAAACCGGTTCCTCTCATTGAAGAATTAAAGTACCTTGAACTGTATCTTGAAATTGAAAAAGTCAGGTTCGGGCACCGTTTGGAAACGTCGGTTGATATTGAAAAGCCGGCCGGTGAAATGCTGATCCCCGTTTTCCTTTTACAGCCCCTTGTTGAAAACGCAATTAAATTCGGATTGTACGATACCATTGAAAATGTTAAAATTGAAATAAAGGCTTTCAGCAGGGATTCCTGTTTGCAGCTGTCTATTTCAAACCCGTTTGATCCGGCTACTTCTGGTGCAGTGGCAGGAACCGGATTTGGCTTGAACGCGGTATCACGCAGGTTGTTTTTGTTATTTAACAGAAGCGATCTTTTGGAAGTTAACCGCACCAATAATACATTTACCGTTATGCTTAAAATTCCACAAAGCTATGTTTAAGGTAATCGTAATCGATGATGAACCGCTGGCGCGGAAGGTGATCCTCGATTACCTTTCTGTTTATGATGATTTAATCACGGTAGCTGAATGTTCCAATGGTTTTGAAGGATTGAAAGCAATAAACCAACATGTACCCGACCTGGTTTTCCTGGATATACAGATGCCTAAAATAAGTGGGCTGGAGTTACTTGAATTACTGGACGAATCTCCTGCCATAATTTTTACAACTGCTTTTGATGCTTACGCTATTAAGGCTTTTGAGGCAAATGCTATCGACTACTTATTAAAACCTTTTAACCAGGAACGATTCGATAAATCGATAGCACGATGGAGAGAACAACGACAAAATTCTGCCTTACCGGGACTACACGAAACGTTAATCAAAAATCTTCCGGCCCCGACCGAACCGGCTCACAGAATTGTAGTAAAAAGCGGTCATAATATCCGGATCATTCCCCTTGAAGAAGTACAGTATATTGAAGCATACGATGACTATATAAAAGTCCATATCAAAAACGACTGTTTCCTGAAAAAGCAAACCATGCAGCACACCGAACAGCAACTGGATGATAAAAAATTTATCCGGATTCACCGGTCGTACATAGTTAACGTAAGTGAAATTACCCGAATTGAACCCCAGGGAAAAGAAAGTTACCTGGGTATTATGCGCGACGGCACATCCCTCCCACTCAGCAAAACCGGATACGGGAAACTGAAATCAATCCTGGGAATTTGATTAAAACGTGACGAGTGACGCGTTACGAGTGACGAGTTAACGATCTTTAATTTAAGTAATTTAGCCAATTTGTATCACATTCCTCCATTGGGTCGAGCTCAGTATATCACTGTCACTGTCACTGTCACTTGTCACTCGTCTCTCCGAGCCGGGCAGGCTTGTCACCCGTCTCTCCGAGCCGGGCACTCGCCACTCGCCACTCGTCACCCGTCACTTTATTTCCAATGACTAATCTATGAACTACGTTTTTTTCACCGGCATGGGCCGTTCCGGCACCAAATTCCTTACAACCTTGCTTGGCCAGATTCCCAACGTACATTCTGTTCACGAATATATTGGCAACCGTGAATTCTGGTTGTTAAGCTGGTATTTGCACGGTACTGAGTTTACAATTCCCTTCCTCGAAAGAGCAAAAAATAAGATTGAGACGGATTATAAACAGGGCACTTTCATTGATGTAAACGGGTACCTTCAAAACTGTGCACCAGAGCTGAAGGCAGTTTTTAAGCCCGATAAAATTTTTCATGTTGTGAGAAATCCCAAAGCGGTTGTCAGATCATACTATACCCGCCGAAATGATGCCGATATTCACTTGTTGCCAAAAGATCGTATTCAGATTGAAGGCTGGCTCGACAACGATAAATTTTACCAGGTATGCTGGAATTGGGCAAACACGACCAATCAACTTCTTGACCAGGATACGGAACTTGTTATTTTTGAAAAAATCACAACGGACTATTCATATTTTAAAGAACGGATCCTGGATCCCTTAAACCTGGATTTATCCGTTGAAGCATGGTCGGCAGGTGTTTCCACGAAAGTGAACAAAACACGCTCAACGGCCTACCGGTGGTTATATGCGAAATTGAAAGGAAAGCCTTTTGTTGAGGATCCATTACCGGAATATGATAACTGGCCGGAATTTTACAAAAAACAGTTTGCTGAGATCTGTGGTCCTGCAATGAAACGATGCGGGTACAGCCTTTAAGTTAAATTAACTGCCGCTCTGACGTTGAGGCCTTTTTTTCTGAAATGGTTTACGGCCACGACTGCGTTCAGAAGCGTGAGTATGGGAAGATGCCGACATGGCCGCTATTCCCTCCGGATTCGGAATAAGTTGAATAGCCCGCCCGATCAATTCCTCTATCCGTTTAAATTTTTGTCCGTCGGCATGATTCACAAAAGTAATTGCCGTACCTGTTTTCTCTGCCCTGGCTGTTCTGCCAATGCGGTGAACATAATCCTCGGGATCGGGTGGTACATCATAGTTCACCACCAGATCGATACCCTCCACATCAATTCCTCTCGACAAAACATCGGTTCCGATAAGCATGGGAAGCTGTTTATTCTTGAATTCCCTCATAATGTCTTCGCGTTCCGATTGAAGCAAATCAGAATGGAATGCCTTACACACAAGATTGGATTTTCTCAAAGTGGCATCCAGTTTCTTAACTTTTTCACGGGTAGAAGCGAAAATGATAATACTCTTGTAAGTATTGCCTTCGAGAATTTTCTTAATCAGGTCAAGTTTGCTGTCATCATTGATTTTGTATGCCTGCTGAACAATTCCCTCTGCAGGTTTTGATATGGCAATGTTGATTTGCTCGGGACTGTTAAGAATTCGTGTAGCCAAAGCCCTGATTTTAGGAGGCATGGTTGCAGAAAACAACAACGTTTGCCGTTTCTTTGGCAGGAAGCTGATGATGCGTAAAATGTCCTCATAAAAACCCATATCCAGCATCCGGTCGGCTTCATCAAGGATGAGATGTTCCAGGTGATTCATTTTTAAATCTCCCGAAGCCATGTGCGAAATCAATCTTCCCGGTGTAGCAATTACTATATCGATGCCTTCGCGAATAGCTTTTTTCTGCTGTTCCCACGTCACACCATCTCCCCCACCGTAAACCGGCATTGAGCTCACGCCCGTAAAATACCCGAAAGCCTCTACCTGCTGGTCGATTTGCTGAGCGAGTTCCCTTGTAGGGGAAAGTATAAGCGTGTTGGAATGATGCCTGGGAGAGGATAGAATCTTTTGGATAATGGGCAGCACATACGCTGCGGTTTTTCCGGTCCCAGTTTGGGCACAGGCTATAAGATCTTTGTTCTGAAGAATGACCGGTATGGCTTGTTCCTGTATGGGGGTCGGCTTGTCGTAACCCATAGAAAGAATGCCTTCCAGGAGTTCCGGCTTGAAATTAAAATCGTGAAATGTCAAGTGATATTATTTTAACCGCAAGATAGGAAATTTAAACCGATGCGCTTCAAAAATGGTTCTCACTCCATTGTCAGTTTATCATAACTATATGAAAACGTGGTAGTTAGCATAAACATTACAAATATTTTACTGATAGTCATTTATTTATACAATAAAGTAATTATCTTTGCTCAAATTTATTAACAACATTATTACTATGCAAACAGGAACAGTAAAATTCTTCAATGACACTAAAGGTTTTGGATTTATAAAGCCAGATAACTCAGGTGAAGATATCTTCGTCCATTCATCTGGACTGGTTGATCACATTCGTGAAAACGACAAAGTAACTTTCGAAGTACAAAACGGAAGAAAAGGTTTGAACGCAGTTAACGTAAAAGTTCTGCAGGACTAACCGTTCTTTGAAGAAACGAAAACACGCTCACGAGGCGTGTTTTTTTTTGCCTTCTATTTTCAAGGCAACTATCAAACAACTTGATGAAAATAAGATCGATTCGCCTTAACTTATACTCCACTTATAATTGAATTTTATTTTCAGGCAATTTTCTACTTAACATAACAACTCGCAATTGAGACAAAGTGCTATTTTGATGAATTTCCATTAAAAAGGATTCCCTACTTTTAAGTTTTAAAATAATTTCGCATTGGACGATTCCGGTTTCAATCTTTGGCAGCTCTTTGCGGGAATAGGAATTTTCCTTTTCGGGATGCAGCTGATGGAAAATTCCATCAGTCATTTAGCTGGCCGGACCTTTAAAGTATTTCTGAAAAATCAAACCCGCCATCCTATTAAAGGAATTTTTGCAGGTTTGATTGTGACTGCTGCATTACAAAGCAGTTCCATTGTAAACCTATTGGTGCTAGCATTTGTAGGTGCACGAATTCTAAATATGCATCATGCGTTTGCAATTTTGCTGGGTGCTAACCTGGGAAGCACTGTTTACAACTGGATTGTTGTGTTCCTGGGATTTAAATTTGAAATTCAAACCTTCGCCTACCCTATTCTTGCCATTTCGGCAATCGGTCTTATTTTTTTCCAGGATCGAAAAAAGGTAATGCACTGGACGCGGTTATCGATTGGATTGGCATTACTCTTCCTTGGTTTGGCAAACATCAAAACGGGTGTTGAGCAGGCGGTTTTAAATACCGATTTATCGGTGATCAATCAGTATGGAAATATTGTATTTGTACTGGCCGGATTTCTGATCACAGCTATTGTTCAGTCGAGTTCAACATTGGTAGTAATTGCACTTTCCGCATTAAATGCAGGGGCGATCGGATTTGATGCAGCGGCTTGTCTGGTAATTGGTTCAGAATCGGGAACTGCGATGAAAACTATTATAGTCGCCATAGGTACAACGGCTGATAAAAAGCGTGTTGCCCTTGGAAATTTAATCCTGAATATCACTGCTTCCATAGCTGCATTTTTAATGCTTGACTTAATCACCCGGCTCATACAGGAAATATTATCCATCAAAGATCCGCTCATAGGACTGGTATTTTTTCAGAGTACCATCAATCTTGCAGGCATTATCATATTTTATCCCATATTAAAACCGTTTGGAAACTGGTTGGCTAAACGGTACAAGGAAGACGATGGAAAACTAAGTATTCACCTGAATAAACTGCTGATTCATGATCCGGAAGAAGCGATTAAGGCAGCGAGGAAGGAAGGAATCCGTTTGATTCAAAATATTATCACCCTGAATAAACATGCTCTGGAAATTAACAACATTACCGAATCATTTAACGTGTCAGAAGTTCAGTTAATTTCCCATTCGAAAAATAAATCATACTCCGAATACTATGAACTTGTAAAAAGGTTGAACGGTGAGATAATTGATTTTTGCCTGGAACTGAAATCCCGGGAAACCGAACCGCATGATCAGAAGGAAATTAATTCGTTGATCAATCTGCTCCGTCAAACCATGAATTCAGCCAAGTCGATTAAAGACATACGCCATAACATAAAAGAATACCGTGATTCAGCTGATGATACCTTGCACAATATTTACAAAAATATACGCACCCGGGAAGAACCTTTCTACAACCGTCTCAGTGAACTGATAAATGATGGAGAACAGAATAGTTTCAGGGACCTGTCGGAGTTATTGCATCAAAGTGAATCCAGGCATGATAAGGGTATTCAGGAAGTATTTGAAATGGTATCAAAAAATAAGCTAAATGACTTAGAAATGGCCACTTTGCTGAATGTTCTGGAAGGAATTAGACTTTCCCATGATTCTTTAATAAACGCACTCCGTGAGGCAGAAGAAGGCGACGGCATCATATTGTAGGATTCCATTGCAACTTCAGATACAGGGGGATTTTGTACCTTTGAAAATGGTGAGTTATATACAATCACTCTTTGCTGGCTTTCATAAATAAACGAATTATGGTAGAATTGTTACAGGACAAATTCCGGAATATTTTTGAAAAAGAACTGCTGGAAGAGCTTTCTGAAACCGGTAAATTAATGAATGTAAAAGCGGGTGAAATCATAATCGATACCGGCCAATACATAAAATTCATCCCTCTCCTGTTGTCGGGAAATATTAAAATTATGAGAGAAGATGACAAAGAAGGTGAAATATTGTTATACTATGTAGGCAGCAATGAAACGTGTGCCATGTCGCTAACCTGCTGTCTGGCTCATCAAAAAAGCCGTATCAAAGCGGTTGCTGAAGAAGATACCTCAATGATCGTTATTCCCGTGGGAAAAATGGAAGAATGGATGTCAAAATATAATTCCTGGAAAAATTTCGTTATGCAAACCTACAGTGCCCGTTTTGATGAACTGCTGAAAACAATCGACAGCATCGCATTTCATAAAGTGGATGAACGCCTGGAGAAATATTTGCACGACAAATCGTTAGTAACCGGACAGTCAACTTTGATAGTAAGTCATCAGCAAATTGCCGAAGAATTAAATTCATCACGAGAAGTGATTTCAAGGTTATTAAAGCAACTTGAGCATAACGGGGGAATTCGATTGGGGAGGAATAAGATTGAAATTTTAAGGTAGAAAAAAAAGTCATGAAAGGGTCAGGAAGTGGTCAGGAAAATGGTCAGGAAAAAGTCAGGGGAAAGGTCAGGGGACGAAATGCCTTGCGGCCGTTGGATGATTAAAAAGACAGGAATAAGAATAATTTATATTTAGCATTTAACTATTAAAAAAAATAAAATGAAAATTCTGATTATTGGATGTATGATGCTTTTGTCGTTGGTTGTTACAGCTCAGACAAAACAGGTTGCAAAGGAAGTGGATGCAAAAGAATTTATTACACTTATGAAAGCGAAGCCGGGATTGGTACTGGATGTGCGAACGAAAAATGAAGTGGCTAAAGGAGCCATTCCCAATTCCGTCAACTATGATCTTTTTGACGACAACTTCGAAGCAGAAATTGATAAGCTCGACAAAACAAAACCGGTTTATGTTTACTGTGCAAGTGGTGGCAGAAGTGGTGAAGCAATGGAGATGATGCAGAAAAAAGGTTTTGTTGAAGTCTATAACCTGGATGGCGGATACGCAGCATGGAAGAAAGAATCAGCAAAGTAACCCACTGAATTATGACGTTGCAGGGGCTGTTTTTTGTAATCCTTCAACTCATCCTGTTACTGGTTTTTGCAGCCATTCCCGGAGGGCATGCTGCTTCGTTTGCTTTACAGGCAACCGCCTTTGTCCTCGTAACGGGAGGAGCTCTGATTATTTCCATGGGATTGTTCCGGCTGGGCGCACATTTTACACCGTTACCCCATCCGCGCAAAGCGGGAAAATTACTTACCACAGGAATTTACAAATGGATCCGGCATCCGTTATACTCCGGATTATTTTTAATTACTGCAGGAATAGCATTGTACTCGTTAAACATTCCGCGCGGAATAATCGCTTTTGTTCTCCTGCTGGTATTATACTTTAAATCGCAGTATGAAGAAAGCCTGTTACAAGAAAAATTCCCTGAATATGCAACCTACAAAATGAAAACAGGCAGGTTTTTTCCCAAACTTATCTATAGAAATTGATTCATTTCTTTGTATATCTTTGTTATACCAACCTGAAAAATTATGAATGCACTTTACGGAGTTTCGGTACCTCACTGGTACCAGGGATATATCAATGAATTGGGAAGCCGCAATTTTATTCAGGTACTCCGCGAGAGTTATGGGAGAAATCCTGCTTTGCTGCTTTCAATCCCGCAGGATAAATGGAACTATGCCTATTCACCGGGAAAATGGACTGTAAAAGAGGTTTTGTTGCATCTGACCGACAGTGAACGGATTTTTGCATATCGCGCATTACGCTTTGCGCGGAATGACAAAACAGAATTATCAGGATTTGATGAAAATGAATTTGCTCCTAATTCGAATGCAGCAAAAAGAAGTGATGTTTCAATAATTGAAGAATATAAGGCTGTAAGGAATGCAACACTTACACTTTTTGAATATTTTGATGAGGAAATGATAAACCGTACCGGGTATGCCAACGGGCATGAATTTTCTGTGCGAATGGTTGGAGCTATCATTGCCGGTCACGAGTTGCATCATTTCCAGATTTTAAAAGACAGGTATGGGATAGATTCCAGCCAATTTTAATACCAGGTGAAGTCTTTCTGAAGCCAAATCATGGGCAAAATTCACTAATTTTGCGCCCCTTGCCTAATTAAAGCCCCTGCAGCCGGATGTCATTTACAGAAGAAATAAAAAAGCGAAGAACGTTTGCCATTATTAGTCACCCTGATGCAGGTAAAACAACATTAACAGAAAAGTTCCTGCTTTTCGGAGGAGCTATCCAGGTGGCAGGTGCCGTCAAATCCAATAAAATCAAAAAAACAGCTACTTCCGATTTTATGGAAATAGAAAAGCAACGTGGAATTTCGGTTGCTACCTCTGTAATGAATTTTGAGTACAAGGGTCTTAACATTAACCTGCTGGATACTCCCGGCCATAAAGATTTTGCAGAAGATACGTACCGCACATTAACTGCGGTTGACAGTGTTATCCTTGTGGTGGATTGTGTAAAAGGTGTTGAGGAACAAACTGAGAAACTTATGGGAGTTTGCAGGATGCGAAACACACCTGTAATTATTTTTGTAAACAAACTAGATCGCGAGGGTAAAAATCCATTTGATCTGCTGGATGAACTGGAAGCAAAACTTTCTATCAAGGTAAGACCCTTATCATGGCCTATCAGTATGGGTTCAACTTTTAAGGGAGTATATAATATTTACAATAAGAGTTTACTTTTATTTTCACCAAACAAAAAAGCAACGGATGAAGATGTGTTGCCGATAAAAAATGCCCAAGATCCCCTGCTGGATGAAAAAGTTGGCAAATACGCTGAGCAACTTCGTGAGGATGTGCACCTGATTGATGGTGTTTATGATTCCTTTAACAGGGATGAATACCTTGCAGGAAATGTGGCTCCCGTTTTTTTTGGAAGTGCTATCAATAATTTCGGTGTAAAGGAATTACTGGATACGTTCACTGAAATTGCTCCTCCACCCGGCGATCGTCCAGCCGAGCAACGCGTGGTGCATCCGGAAGAAAAAAACTTTTCGGGCTTTGTTTTTAAAATTCATGCCAACCTGGATCCCAAGCATCGTGACCGTATTGCTTTCCTGCGGATTTGTTCAGGGAAATTTGAACGGGGGAAATTTTTTCATCATGTCCGGTTGAATAAAGATATCCGGTTTAACAGTCCTGCACAATTTATGGCGCAGGCAAAAAGTATTATTGACGAAGCGTACCCGGGTGATGTGATCGGGTTATATGATACCGGCAATTTTAAAATTGGCGATACATTAACCGAGGGAGAAACTATAAACTTTAAAGGTATTCCCCGCTTTTCACCTGAGATTTTCAAGGAACTCGTTAACACCGATCCAATGAAAACAAAACAGCTTGATAAAGGTGTGATGCAGTTAACCGATGAAGGAGTGGCACAGTTGTTTTTACAAAATGGCGGACACAGGAAAATAATTGGTACCGTTGGGGAACTTCAGTTTGAAGTTATTCAGCACCGGTTGCTGAACGAATACAGCGCATCATGTAAATTTGTTCCGCTCAATATTTATAAAGCGTGCTGGCTTACAAGCGATGATCCGGCCAAAATGGAAGACTTCATTCGCTTTAAATCTTCACAAATTGCTTTTGATAAAGATCAGAATGTGGTGTATTTTGCAGATTCACAATGGATGCTTGACCAGATTATCAAGAATAATCCTGAAATAACGTTTCATTTCCTGTCGGATACGGTGAATCAATAGCAACCGCTATACATTGAATTGTGTTGCTTAAGTAACCAAAAAACTGTGATTGTGAAATTAAAAATTTTGTAATTTTAATTTTTCTTCCATACGCTATGAAACGAATATCACAATTCATTTTATTAAGTATAATTTCTACTACAGTATACTCTCAGCAGCTTGCAGCGCCCGTAAAAACAAAAGATGGCTGGGGATATATCCGTAAAGATCTATCATGGATAGTGCCTCCCTCCTACGACCGGTTTTGGCAAGATGGCCAGTATGTGGTAGCTGAGCATAGTACTGAATCCGTACTTTGGGAATTCCAGGATGGCATGGCAGGAATACGGATCGCTTCATTGTGGGGATTCGTTGACACCTCCGGAAAAGAAGTTATCAAACACCAGTATAGAGAAATTAGGGATTTCAACGAATCGGCAGCTGCCGTTTTATGGAGAGGCGGGGGGTTTTATTGATAAGCAGGGCAACTGGGTTGTTCAGCCGTTGTACGACGAGGCACGCTCGTTTTATTTCGGGCAGGCTGCGGTTTGCCTCGATAAAAAATGGGGTTTCATAAATATAAAGGGAGAATGGGTTATCCCAAATGTATATAATGAAATCAGGAATAATACTTCCGGTTTAATTGCAGTGAAGAAAGGCAAGAAATGGGGATATATTGATCAGCAGAATAATTTTGTAATCGCAGCAGCTTTTGATGAAGCCTATAATTTTACGGAAGGTCTGGCCCGTATTAAAAATAATGAGCGATGGGATTATATCAATACTTCAGGAATATTTATCACTCAATCAAAATTCGATAAGGCCTTTCCATTTATCAACCACCTTGCCCGGATTAAAAAAGACAGCTGGTGGGGATTTATTGATACCTCCGGCTTTCTTCTGGGAAACCAGAAATTTTTTAATGCTGAAGATTTTGCCGATAATTTAGCCAGGGTGAATGTTTCAAAAGGCTGGGGATATATTGACAGAACTGGTCAATGGGCAATTGAACCTCAGTTTTATTATGCAACTGATTTTAACAATGGCATCGGACGCGTAAAAGTGAGTTCAACAGCTTCACGGACTGATCGTGATGAATGGATCTATATTGACAAAACCGGAAAAAAATTATTTGCTAATCAGTATTTTGAAAAAGCAGAAAAATTTAGCAACGGAACGGCAAGGGTAAAAGTAAATGGCTCGTGGGGATTTATTAATGAAAAAGGGGAACTTGTTGTACCGAACAGATTTGAAAGGTGCCTTGACTTCAAACCGGTGAACTAAAACTTTTAATTTTTATTATTGAACCAATTCCGTGGCTTGTTTTTTATGCTTCCACCTTCGGTGTGTCCAAAGCCAGTATTGAGGAATCTTTTTGATTTCTTCTTCCAGCAAATGGGTTGCCTTTTCGGTAATTGCACCAAACGGTGAAGATACAGGATCATTTTCCACAACCGACAAACTTAATGTATAATAACCTCTTTTCACCTTAGCGATGGTTCCAAACAGTACGGGGTAATTATACTCTTTGGCATATTTTTCGGTACCATATAAAACGGCAGTATCCTGGTTTAAAAATTTCATCCAGTAACTTGTTGCAACTTTCCCCGGCGACTGATCACTGCCAAAAATTGTTGCTGTGAGGATTTGTTTGTTGGCTTCAAAAGTTTCTTTAACACTTTTTGTGGATACCATTCTAAGGCCAAATCGTCCACGGGTATCACGCATCTTCTTATCAAAAAACTTATTGGCAAGTTGTTTATATATTGCAATGCTCTGGTGTTTTATCTGCTGATCGATAGAAGTAGCGATCCACTCCCAGTTATTGTAATGGCCTCCCGAAATAATAACGCTTTGCCCTTTATCATAATAACTGTTGATCAAACCGGGATTAAGCAAAACCATCCTTTTCAAAATTTCATCCTGAGAAATGGTGAATGACTTAAAACTTTCAACAATAACATCACACAGGTGATGATAAAAAAGATTCGCAATCTTATTGATTTCAGCAGGTGATTTCTCAGGGAAAGAATTTCGCAGGTTTTGAATCACCACTTTTTTCCGGTATCCTGCAATTTTATACAAAACCACATACAGAAAATCCGAAAAAAAATAAAGGACGCGGAACGGTAATAATGATATGGGAATAATAACCAGGTAATACAGAATCAGGTTCAGGACGATCATGATATTCCGGATAATAAAATTTTCAGGCTTTTACCAGGAAGCAATCCTTCAGTTTATCAACGCAGTAATCCAGTTCTTCACGGGTAGTGAATCTTGAAAAAGAAAAACGTACTGCAGGTCGGGAAGGATCAGCTTTCATAGCTTTCAAAACGTGGGAACCTACTTCGCTTCCGCTTGAACAGGCACTGCCCCCACTGGCTGCTATACCTGCAATATCGAGATTGAACAATAACATTTCTGATGCATCACTGGGTGGAAATGAAACGTTCAGCACAGTAAAAAGATTATCACCGGAAACATCGCCGTTAAAAGTCACACCGGGTATCTCTGCCGTCAAACGGTCGATCATATATGTTTTACGATCCTTTATGTGAATGGTATCCTGATCCATATCGCGGTAAGCAACTTCGAGAGCTTTTGCAAGTCCGACAATACCATAAACATTTTCAGTACCGCCTCTCATATTCCGCTCCTGGGCTCCGCCGGTAATAAACGGATGTATTTTAATTCTGTTATTAACATAAAGAAATCCTACGCCTTTAGGTCCATGAAATTTGTGAGCAGCGCAGGTTATGAAATCAACGGGTAATTTTGAAAGATCATGCCGGAAATGTGCCATCGTTTGCACGGTGTCGGAATGAAATACTGCATCATACTTTCTGCACAATTCCCCTACTTTTTCAATCGAAGTAACTGTACCGGTTTCGTTATTCGCATGCATCAGTGAAACGAAGGAATGTGGATTATCTTTTAATAATTCTTCGAGGTGAACCAGATCAACGTGACCCTGTGAATCAATTTTTACATAACTGAGGCGGATGATTCCGTTTTTGGCTAACTCTTCCAGCGTATGCGTAACAGCATGATGCTCAATTTCGGTGCTGATTGCATGTGTAATTCCAAGATCCTTTATCCCGCAACGGATGGCAGTGTTATTAGCTTCGGTTCCGCCGGAAGTGAAAAAAAATTCTGCCGGTGATGCATTAAGTAATTTAGCAACCATTTTTCGTGCTGCTTCAATAAGAGACCGGGTTTCTCTTCCATACGAATGGATAGAAGAAGGATTGCCGAATTGATTTTCAAGAACCGGAATCATTGCCTGGAGTACTTCAGGATGGATTTGAGTGGTAGCTGCGTTATCGAGATAGATTTTCATGTGCTTAAACTCGTGCCATTGACTGGCTGATGATATCTTTTATATCGCTGATGATTTTTTCAGCTAAGTTTTCTGCTGTAGTTTCAGACTGGCTTTCTGCATATATGCGGATGATCGGTTCGGTATTAGACCGTCGCAGGTGAACCCACTCTTTGTCAAATTCAATTTTAACACCATCAATATCATTCACAGGTTGCTTTTTATACTTATCCTTTATAGCAACTAAAATTTTATCGACATCAATATCGGGTGTAAGTTCAATTTTATTTTTTGAAATAAAATAATCCGGATACTTCGCTCTCAGCATGGAAGTGGATTTTCCGTAAAGGGAAAGGTGTGTGAGAAATAATGCGATTCCTGCAAGCGCATCACGGCCATAGTGAAGTTCAGGGACAATTATTCCACCATTTCCTTCTCCCCCTATCACAGCTTTGGTGGATTTCATCAGTTCAACAACATTAACTTCACCAACAGCTGATGCATGATGTTTCCCTCCTGCTTTTTCAGTAACATCCCGTAAGGCGCGTGTAGAAGACAAATTGGAAACCGTGTCACCCATATTGTTTTGCAAAACGTAATCGGCAACAGCCACCAGCGTATATTCCTCGCCAAACATATCTCCATCCTCACAAACAAGTGCCAGACGGTCAACATCAGGATCCACTACAATTCCCAGATCCGCTTTCTGCTTAATTACAGTCTTTGAAATTTCAGTCAGGTGCTCCGGTAATGGTTCAGGATTGTGAGGAAACTGACCATCGGGAGTACAATATAGTTCGACAATGTTTTCCACGCCAAGTGCCTTGAGCAGCATTGGCACAGCAAAACCGCCGGAACTGTTCACACCGTCAACTACAATTTTAAATTTACGATTGATGATACTGTCTCTTTTCACCAATGGCATTGCAAGTATGGCATCAATATGACGCTGAAGAGCCTGGTCATCGGAAATGACATTTCCCAGATGGTTGACATCTTTGAAATCAAATTTTCCAGCCTCAGCAATCTGAAGAATCAGTGCACCATCATCAGCACTTACAAATTCTCCTTTTTCGTTTAACAGCTTCAGGGCATTCCATTGTTTGGGATTATGACTGGCAGTAAGAATAATTCCACCTCTTGCATTATGATGCGTTACTGCCATTTCAACTGTAGGGGTTGTAGAAAGGCCGGCATCAATTACATCAATTCCCAGGCTCACGAGGGTACCACAAACCAGTTGTTGTACCATAGGTCCGGAAATTCGCGCGTCACGCCCGATTACAATTTTAGGCCTTTCGGAACCCGTTAACTGTGTATTTATCCACACCCCGTAGGCTGCGGTGTACTTAACTATGTCGAAAGGAGTCAATCCATCACCGGAGAGTCCGCCAATGGTTCCCCGGATTCCGGATATGGATTTGATAAGGGTCACTTTGTGAAAATATTTATGAGTCAGCAAAGATAAGGAATAGCAGGCTTCCCCCGAAAATTGGCCCTCTAAAAATAATTATCCCGCTGTTAATTGGTTTTCAAACAGATACTCTTAATCGACTATACCGTGGGAATGGCAGTGAAGCCCGACAAAAAAAGGTAAATGCCTGTTTCTTTATATGGTTAAATTTTCTAATTTTGCACTTCCAAAATCAAAAGACTGCTTCAATGGCTAATCCAGGCAACAAACAAAGTGATGAGAATCTTGAAATTACCGAATCAATCGGCAAAGCTGAGGGGTATGTTACTGAAAATAAAAAAAGCATAACGTTTATCGGCGGTGCTATTCTGGTACTAATTCTTGGATACTTTGGGTACACAAACCTGATCGTAAAACCTCAGGAGGTAAATGCTCAAAAGGAAATGTACATGGCGGAGCGCTATTTTCAGCAGGATTCTGTTGATAAAGCCATTAATGGTGACGGACAGTTTCCGGGATTTCTGGAAATAATCGATAATTATGGCTCTTCAAATTCTGCTAACCTGGCCCATTATTACCTGGGAATGTCTTACCTGAAAAAAGGTGAGTGGGATAATGCAATTGAATACCTTTCAAAATATGATGCAGAAGACGATATAACCGGGGCGCTTGCATTGGGAGCTATTGGCGATGCGAATATGGAACTTGGTAAAAAAGATGAAGCGGAGAAGTTTTACATGAAAGCTGTGGATTACGATAACAACCAGTTTACTGCTGCTATTTTCCTTATGAAAGCAGCTCTGGCGAGAGAACTAAATAATGATTACAAAGGTGCAGCCGATTTGTATGAACGCATCAAAAAGGATTATCCGCAAAGTACAGAGGCGCGTGATATTGAGCGTTACATTGTGAAAGCAAAAAATATGGCTGCTAAAAGCTGATCCGGATGGCTTCAGTGCAGCAAAATTTATCAGTTTTTGATAAAAATAATTTACCCGATGCGGGCAAAATGCGATTTGGAATCGTAGTTGCCGAATGGAATTCCAAAATAACTGAAAGTTTATTTAAAGGTGCTTTTGAAACACTGCAGTCTTGTGGTGCGGATCCAACTAACATTCACCGCATAAACGTTCCGGGGAGTTTCGAACTCACTGCCGGTGCAAAATACCTCGCCACCCATTATAAACTTGATGCTGTAATTTGTTTGGGTTGTGTGATACAAGGTGAGACAAGACATTTTGAATTTATCTGCCAGGCAGTCGCAACAGGATTAACCAATCTCAACATCACCACTTCCATTCCTTTTATTTTTGGAGTGCTTACCACTGATACCGAAGAACAGGCGCTCGAACGGGCAGGTGGAAAGCACGGTAATAAAGGTATTGAAGCCGCAATCACCGCAATTAAAATGGCGGGATTGAAAAGTCAGAAGAATGAAGGGAAAAAGATTGGGTTTACCAAGTAAAGTGACGAGTGGCGAGTGACGCGTGACGAGTGACAGGCTGAGGTAGCCTGCCCGGCTCGGAGAGACGGGTAACAAGCCGGCTCGGATATACGGGTGACGAGTGACGAGTGAAAATTACCGTTTTGATTTACTTTTTTTCAATTTGCGCTTCTTTTTCTTTGCAGCTTCTTTCATTTCTTCGCGCATCACATTCCAGTAGGCTCTGCCGTAACTGACAAAAATTTCAGATCCTTTCTCTATGTTTCGCGTGGCGCGGATGAAGACTTTATTTTTTACAATATCGTAAGTCGAGTTGTTTCTGAAACCTGTTATTCTTCCTACCCCTGCAGCATCATTTGCAAAACGTCCATAGGTATCTTTGTAGTGAAAGGCATCAATGCAATTACTGTTATTTATAAAAAAAACATAACCGCCTTTATTTTCATCGTTGCGTTCAATTGCCTGTTTCCAGGTAATTCGTTCTCCTGCATATTCACAGACAATTTGTCCTTTTTTGATATCACTCAGAGTAAATAAACCTTTTCCTGCTCCGGGGAGAGTCGACTTTTTAACTTTCAACATATATGATTTTAAAATAAGAGCGCAATGATACAACAAAGAAGATGAAAATACAATTTGACTGTGGTGATATGAATTTTCTTCGGAGCAACAGGGATCATCCTGACCTTTGTTATTATAAAAAATCATGGATCTCATTGACAGACCTCTGAGAATATTGAGCAAAACAGCCTCAATTTGCATAAGAAATTTATCAACAATTGAATCAATCAAGTGGATGGTATTTTGATGTAATTAATTAATTATTAATAACTTACAATCTAGGTTTTATTCTTTTGGAGTGTAGTAACACAAAATTATTCATTAGGTAACATTAAGGGCATTTGGTAAACCGGAGATTTATTTTAACTTGCAGGAAATATTCAATTTTGCCCCTCTGAATTCCTAAAAAAAGTGCCCTTCCCGAAATGAAATTTCTAAATAACTGTCAGCTGATTTAATTCAACCAGCATTATTAATTGACAAAATACAACCTATCAATAACCCTCTATCCAATCATCATGAAAATCACAAATCTATTTCGAAAGCGATTATCGGTCGCCGGCATTTTTTTGTTCACCATCTTATTTGCATTCACAGCATCTGCACAGGTTAGCCTTGTGTCTGGTACTTACACGCAAGATTTTAACACCTTAGTTTCAACCGGAACCTCTTCTGCTGTGCCCGCGGGATGGCTCTTCCTGGAATCAGGCACCAATTCAAATACCATCTACACAGCAGGTACAGGATCCGGTGCAACAGGCGACTCCTACAGTTTCGGAGCGGCTTCGTCAACTGACAGAGCATTGGGTGGACTCTTATCAGGGTCACTCACTCCAACTATAGGTGCTTTTTTTCAAAATAATTCCGGAAGTGTAATTAACAGCATAACTATTAATTATACAGGTGAACAATGGCGCATGGGTGCTTTAGGACGTGAAGACCGTTTAGTATTTGAATACAGTCTGAATGCAACAGGGTTAGCATCCGGCACCTGGATTCCGGTTACCAGCCTTGATTTCATCGCACCGTCAACTACGGGAACAGCAGGAGCACGTGATGGTAATAACAGTCTGAACAGAACCAATATTTCTTTTGTGATCACAGGATTGAACATTCCGTCAGGTTCAAATTTTTATATCCGTTGGAGCGATTTTAATGCAAGTAGTTCAGATGACGGATTAGCTGTTGATGATTTTTCACTGGACTTTACTAATGCTACTGCAACTCCTCCAACCATTGCATGTCCTGCGAATATCGTAACATCAAATACCGCGGGTCAATGCGGTGCTATTGTTACATTTCCTGCAGCTATTGCGTCGGGTTCAGTGACTACTTCCGTGCAAACGTGTGGTCCTGCTTCAGGAAGTTTTTTTCCCGTTGGCACTACAACAATTTGTTATGAAGCAACAGGTTATCCTTCGGTGAATTGCAGTTTTACTATTACAGTAAATGATGTTACTCCTCCTGTTGCTGTTTGCCAGGATATAACAGTTCAGCTTAATGCATCAGGGACTGCCACTATAACGGCATCGCAGGTCAACAACGGCTCTTCTGATAATTGTGGTATTGCATCAATGAGTGTGTCACCAAATTCTTTTTCGTGTGCCGACATTTCAAGCGCCGTTGTAAATTGTCCGATGGATGCTAATTACATTGCTTCGGCAACCAATGCCAATTCCGGACCGAACGGTCAGACTTTTGTTGCACTTACTTCCGGAACACTGGAAAAAATTGATGTTATATCGTTTAATCCCTTACAACTTCGTGTAAGAACTTTTGTGAGCAACAACCTGGTTGATGCTTTTACAGGAACTATCCTTGCTACCAGCAATATCGCTGACGGATCAGCAAATTTTCCCGGCTTCACCAGTTTTACGTTTCCTAGTCCACCTGTATTGACTGCGGGTCAGCAATATATTTTTGAAGTAGTTGGATCCGGAACAGCATATCATCATATTCCCGGCACCTATGCTTCCGGAACAGCGGTGAGTCCTACAAACCCCGGAACTGATCGTGACATTCCTTTCAAAACATATATCTGTGCCCCGGGAGTTCAGGTTACTTTAACAGTTACCGATGCAGGTGGATTAACAAGCACCTGTACCGCAAATGTTACAGTTCAGGATGTGGCACCACCAACAGCAATTTGTCAGAATGCTACAGTTATTCTCGATTCAAATGGCAATGGTACTTTAGCTGCATCACAGATTAACAACGGTTCAACTGATAATTGTGCTATTGCTTCCATCACCGTTTTACCAAACAACTTTACCTGTGCTGATATAACATCTGCTCCTGTTGCCACCGACCTTTTCTTTTCAGAGTACATTGAGGGAAGCAGCAATAATAAAGCATTGGAAATTTACAACGGAACATCTTCGCCCGTTAATCTTGCAACCGGAGGATATACGATACGAGTATATGCCAATGGCACAACAACACCAACTTCTACAACAGCACTTACAGGAATAATTGCTCCCGGTGGTGTTTTTGTAATCGCAAATACTTCATCAAATGCCACAATACAGGCTGTTGCCGATCAGCTTAGCGGTAACATCAGCTTTAATGGTGATGATGCTGTTTCATTAATTAAAACAGGAAATATTACGGTTGATGTTTTTGGATCAATAGGATCGGATCCCGGAAGTGAATGGGGAACAGGACTTGTATCCACAGCTGACAATACTTTACGCAGAAAGCCTTCAATTTCCACAGGTGTTACATCCAACCCTGTTGGATTTCCAGGACTTGCAGTTGAATGGGATGGCTTTGCCACTGATGATTTCACCGGACTCGGCAGTCATACGCTTGGCTCATCAGCAAACACGGTAACATTAACAGTAACCGATGTAAATGGTCTTAGTTCAACATGCACCGCAAATATTACTGTTGTTGATAATACACCTCCTGTTGCAGTTTGTCAGAACGCTACTGTAATTTTAGATGCTAACGGTAACGGAACATTATCAGCTTCTCAGGTTAATAACGGATCAACAGATAATTGTGGCATCGCTTCAATGACGGTAAGTCCGAATACATTTACCTGCGCTGATATAGGAACACCTGTTACGGTAACACTTACAGTAACGGATGCTGCTGGTTTGACTTCAACATGCATAAGCACAATAACAGTTATCGATAACACTCCTCCTGTTGCGCTTTGCCAGGATGCAACAGTTTTTCTGGATGCAAATGGAAACGGAACATTGCTTGCTTCACAAATAAATAACGGTTCAACGGACAATTGCAGCATTTCTTCTGTAACGGTAAGTCCGAATACCTTCAATTGTTCGAGTATTAACGGAGGCTCTTCACCAACTGATTTATTTATTTCAGAATATATCGAGGGAAGCTCTAATAACAAATGCATTGAAATTTTTAATGGGACAGGTGCTGCGGTGAATCTTACAGCAGGCGGTTACCAGGTACAATTTTATTTTAATGGTTCGCTTTCCGCGGGATTAACAATTCCTTTAACAGGAACTATTGCAGCAGGTGATGTATTTGTAATTTGCAATTCCGGTTCAAATGCAACAATGCTTGCACAGGCAGATCTTACTAACGGATCGGGTTGGTTTAATGGCGATGATGCTGTTGTACTTTCTAAAAATTCGGGAACAGTTGTTCTGGATATTTTTGGAAGAATAGGTGAAGATCCGGGATCAGCCTGGGGTGTTTCACCTTTGGTTACCGCTGACAAAACATTAAGGAGAAATGGCAGTGTAATTTCAGGTGTAACTACCAACCCGGGTGCAGGTTTTCCAACTCTCAGCACGCAATGGACATCTTTCTTAATTGATGATGCTACCGGTTTAGGTGCCCATACAATTTCAGGAGGTTCAGGTTCGGGAACGGTTCCGGTAACTTTAACCGTGACTGATGTAAGCGGACTCACATCAACCTGCACAGCAACTGTTACAATTATAGATAATACTACTCCAACTGCAAACTGTCAGAACATAACAGTAGAACTTAATGCAGCCGGAACTGCAACGATAACAGCATCGCAGATTAATAACGGCTCCACAGATGCATGCGGAATCGGTATGACATCTGTTTCGCCATCGTCATTTACCTGTTCTAATCTGGGTGCAAATAACGTCACGCTGACTGTAACGGACGTAAATGGAAATGTTTCTTCTTGCGTTGCTGTTGTAACTGTTGTTGATGTTACTGCACCTGTTGTGAATTGTCAGAATGTTACTGTAATACTTGATGCTTCTGGAAACGGAACAATTACTGCAGCACAGGTTAATAATGGCTCAACAGATAATTGTGGAGTAGCTTCGGTATCAGTTTCACCTGTGAACTTTAACTGTACCAATACAGGCACCGGTGTTGTACCAACTGATCTCTTCATTTCGGAATACATTGAAGGATCATCTAACAATAAATGTATAGAAATTTATAACGGAACGTCCGCTGCTATTGATCTTGCGGCTGGCGGATATCAATTGAGAATTTATTCAAACGGATCGGTTACACCATCATCAATCAACTTAACCGGAACTATTGCTCCCGGTCAGGTACATGTTGTTTGTAATCCTTCAGCGGCTGCAGCATTTTTAGCGCTTGCGAATCAAACATCAGGAACTGCTTCATTTAACGGGGATGATGCGGTGGTATTATTTAACACTACTACAGGACTTGCAGTTGACATATTCGGAAGAATTGGTGAAGACCCGGGTGTTGCGTGGGTGAGTGGCTCCAGTCAAACACTTGATCGTACGCTACGAAGAAATCCAGCAATCCTTGCCGGGGTAACATCCAATCCTTCTGCAGGATTCCCAACACTTGGATCGGAATGGAATGTTTTTCCAACTGACAACCTGGCAAACCTTGGTGTACATACTATTACTCCCGGAAATAATGTGGTCACTTTGACAGTTACGGATGCTTCGGGAAATAGTGCAACCTGTATGGCAGCTGTAACCGTAATTGACAATATTCCGCCTGCTATTATAACAATTGCCAGTGATATGACAGTAGCATGTGATGGATCCGGAAATACTTCGGATTTAAATGCATGGCTTGCCGATAATGGTGGAGCTGTTGCTAACGACGCTTGTGGAGTTTCATGGGATAATAATTATTCTGGATTATCTGATCTGTGTGGATCGACAGGTTCAGCAACTGTTATTTTTACAGCAACTGACCCAAGCGGTAATGCTTCCTCTTCAACTGCAACCTTTACCATTGTTGATACTACTCCGGCTGTTATTACCTGTCCTGCAAACATCACTATTAACAATGATGTGAATGCATGTGGCGCGATTGTGAATTATTCAGCTACGGCTACGGACATCTGTTCCGGAGCTGCTTCCATCACCTATGATATCAACCCGGGTTCCTTCTTTACAATCGGTACGACAACAGTAACTGCAACAGCAACGGATGCGTGCGGAAATGTTTCTTCCTGCAGCTTCACGGTAACGGTTATTGACAATCAGTTACCATTGATTAGCTGCACCGGTGATATTACAGTTGGAAATTCTCCGGGATTTTGCGGTGCCAATGTTACTTATAATGCACCGATAGCTTCTGATAACTGTGCCTTCACCATTGATCAGATTAACGGCTTACCGAGTGGTAGCCTCTTCCCTATTGGTACAACAGTAAATATTTATGAAGTAACAGATGCATCCGGGAATACAGCTACCTGTTCCTTCTCGGTAACGGTAACCGATACTGAAGCCCCATCGCTTGTGTCAGGCAGTATTTGTCCTTCTGATTTTTCAGCTTGTAATCCGGTAACCTGGATAGCCCCTGTATTCCAGGATAATTGTCCTGGACTCCAGGTAACCAGTTCCCATGTTCCAGGATCAACATTCCCAAGCGGAACTACACTGGTTACATATACAGCAACTGATTTATCGGGTAACGTGAGTACATGCAGTTTTAATGTCACTTTGCAGGAACCTTCAACAGCAGCAAACAGTATCTCATCAAATCGTGAATACAACAACATATGCACCGGAGGTGATATTACTCTTACACTAAATGGTGGAACTTTAGGTGATGGTGCACAATGGATTTGGTATAGCGGAGGATGTGGAATACTGAACGGAGGCACTTTAATCGCTTCGGGTACAACCTCAATTACTGTTTCACCCGCGACAACAACCACTTATTATGTTCGTGCAGAAGGAAATTGTAACAATTCGGCTTGCGTTCAGATCACTGTTGTAGTGAGCACTGCTCCTCCTCTAACGGCTCCTGTATATGTGAATGTTCCTGCCTATGGTGCTCCCGGTTATACCGATACCATTGCAGTGGCTCCGGTTGCAGGTGCTACTTATTATCGCTGGTTTACCAACAACGGACAAATTAATGGTGTGACCTTTAACGGTCAGCCTGCAGGTCCGGTTCAAACTACCATTCCTGAAGTAATGATCACTTTTGTGTTACCACAGTCGAACTACCAGATTCGTGTACTTGCAGGTAATGCTTGCGGTATAAGCGGTCAGCGGAACACGCATATCCGTGGTACTGTTGAAGCGCCTGCTTCTATGACAGGTCCTACACAGGTTTGCCCCGGTAATGCGGTTACCTATACCATTCCTGCTGTTTCAGGAAGCAATAGCCCGTCTTCTTA
The DNA here is from genome assembly GCA_038215705.1 of Bacteroidia bacterium. Taxonomy (GTDB): domain Bacteria; phylum Bacteroidota; class Bacteroidia; order AKYH767-A; family OLB10; genus JADKJB01. The sequence continues at coordinate 665 of JBBQQQ010000028.1, read as the reverse complement.
TTTATGGACTTTGGTTCCTGCTTCTGCCGGTACCATCACGCAATCTGCTAACGGATTGTCTGCTACCGTTGTGTTCAACACCGGTTTTGGAACAGCCCAGGTTTGTGCCAGCGGCGTTTCTACTTTCGGTCTTGTTGGTCCTGCCTATTGCATGACGGTTTCTTCAAGTGCTCCGGTACCGGGTGCTGTTTCAGGTAACACAGCTCCCTGTTCAGGAAGTACTGCCACCTACAGCATTGCGGCTGTACCTTCTGCGGTAAGCTATAACTGGACCAGCACAGCAGGAACGGTTGTTTCGGTTGCTCCAGGCGGATTATCTGCTACCGTTCAGTTCCCTGCAGGTACGTTCTCCGGAAATGTTTGTGTAACGGCTTCCAGCCCTTGCGGAACCAGTGCACCATCCTGCCTGGCTGTTGCAAATGGTTTTGCAGGTGATCCCGGTGATATTATCGGTTCAGCAAATGGTGTTTGCGGTGCAAGTGGTGTGAACTACTATGTGCCTACTTCCAATGCTATGGGTTACCTGTGGAGTGTGACCTCTAACATGAGTATCTTAGGAAGCGCAACCAACAACTCGGTAAGCGTTAACTTCCTGCCCGGTTTCACAACCGGTACAGTAACGTTAGTTGCTTCGTACTCCTGTGGGGATGTTACCAAGACCTTCG
>JBBQQQ010000027.1:0-46623 GCA_038215705.1 Bacteroidia bacterium | reverse complement strand
TGCCTGGCGTTCCAGAGTCGTTGTGCCTTTCTTGGTAATTTTTTCGACGTTTGCTTCCATGTCCGGATTTTTATATCTTTATCCGGCAAAGAAAAATGATGCTGTTTAAGAAAACAATATGTGGTTCACCGGATGCTTACTAATCAAGGTGTATTTACTTATGTAATCTCTATTGGAGGTAACTGTTCAGGAACTGTCAGTTTTGAATTAGCATATGATATTATTTTAGATTGCTCATTAATTCCACAGAATTTCCAAAATCTTCAAAATCTTACTTTGGATCAAACATGTAATGTGGGGACCCTTTCGGAGAATTTAATAACATTGGTTCCAATTCCCCATATTTTGAATGCTCCTGCTATTTCTGTTGCGGGCAATAATGGTCAGACCTCCAATATGGAATTTGCATACCAAAATAATGGAAGCGCCGCTATTGATATAGTATTTAGTTTTGAAGATTTGTATAAATCAATTTGTGGGGCCAACTCTGCCTATACAATAAACAATATCATGTATGGTATTGGTACATCCCCAGTTTATACAGACATTTTATTACCAGGTTTAACAAATATGGAAACTATTCCTTTTGGACAAACTTTGTATATAAGACAAAATATAACTGTTAATAAATGTTATACAAATTGCCCAAACGATCGAAAAGTTAAATTTACATGGCAATGTGGGAATAATTTGCAAAATTTTCAATTTTGCGAGGAGTGTCAACAAGAGTACATTACCCAATTTACTTTTAATACCGAAATTCCCTCATTTACTGTGGAAAGAATGCTTCCTTTGGTAGATGATGTAAACTTTAATACTCAGTGTTTCAGTACAGAGCGTGAATGGAAAGTAAAGGTTACAAATACAAGCCTTTATACAACTTTGCCTAGTATTAAACTTCAACTTAATAATGCTGCTTATGGAATTGCAGGCCTAACAGTTATTTATGAGAATTCTATTGTTCAAGATGCAACCACTTGTAATACTTGTTCTTTTACTGTAACACCATCTGTTGATAATCCAAACTCTGCTTGTTACAACGACGCACTACTTGGTAATTCATATGGTTCTTACGATATTGATATTACCGGTGGAATTAAAGCCAATGAACATGTTATTTTAAAGTTTAAAACATACAAATGCTGTAATCCTAATACTGGCTTCGGTCCTAAAGGTTTTAATCAGTGGACAGTCTTGTCAAAGGCTAAAACAATTTGTAATACTTTTTTAAATCCAACCCCTTTACCTGGAAATGTTAATTTGGCTTTATCCGCTGCTGGTAATGTTAGCACTCATTATGATTCAGGAACTGATCTCGATTTATCGGTAGGCTTTACCCCAAGCTACCCTTTAGATTTTACAGTTGAAACTACTTCAGGTTTAAATTATTCACTATTTGTTTCAAGCCAAGTTATGGATTTCTCTGGAATGTTCGGTGATTCTTATGATAAGCAAATGTTCGGATACACCGCAACAAATCCTAATACAAGTGGTTTGATAAAAGCGCAAATACATTGTGAATTAGGGTTAGTTGTGTGTCAAGAAAATGATATTTCATTGCAATATACATCCTCCACTACAGGATTACAGGTAACAGTACCTATGTTAGGATATTATTCAACAAATGGCAGTAATATTTCATCGACCTCAAATCCAATCGGTTGTCCTGATTGTGAAGTCGCCGATTACAATTTTTATTACTCATTGTCCGATATTGAAAATGGTAATCCATCGAATATAGATGACTTTTTTGCAACAGCTCAGTTTTATTTTAATTTAACGCCTTGTTGTGCGGCTGAGGCCGTTACAGATTATAATGTAACGTTTAGTATCTTAGCTAATTCTGATTGCTTTGATTATACCTTGCCTACCGCATCTTCGGATTTAACCTGTTCAGATAATACTGTTACAGCCGGTAATGGATGCTGTTGGTTGCCCTTGTCGGGGGCAGGTTACCATATCAATGTTCACTGTCCTGGTTGTAGAGCCCCTGGTATAATAGTTGATGATTATAGAATCCAGAGAAATTCTTTCGGTTTTCCAGATGCTGGAAATGATAGGGTGGCGGACAATACCAATCAATTAACTCTAGTTACATTACCTGCATATGAAACTTCAATTTATCCTGAAACTCTTAATAAACATTTTTCAGTATATGGAGATGAGTTGATTGATCGATTGACGTCTCATTTAGAACCTGGAAATGGGGCTTTAGTTCCCCCATCAGGAAATTGTGCAAACAGTTACAGGGGCTATACGTACACAACTTCAGCTCCCCCTTGCAATTCATCAAGCGATATGAATGGATCAGGAATAAATTTAGATATTTTACAATTACATAGAGTTATTGACAATAGTAAAGCTTCGGATTTCGATATCAAAGTTTTATCAGCTGATCTATACTTTGATTATTCGTGTCCTAATTGTTCTGAGTGTGAAGAATGTGAAAAATTCGATTTTGTACAAGCTACATCCGTAGACGATTGGTCAACTAAATTTAAAATGACCATTTCTGGCAATATTCTTAATTCAATCAATAACCCATTTCTTGAGAGAATAGATAATGATTTTATGTTTTCTTTTCATGAAGATGATATAAAAACTCCTCCTTCAGGAGTCATAATTACTTCTTATAATAATGGAACGAATAATAATTTCGATTTTCTCGAAAATCAACAGTATCGGCTTGTTGTAAGGTATCAAATATGTGGTAATAAATACAGTACAAGTTTGTATTATGCTAATAATGATGATTTAAAGTTTCTCACAGAAATAACCAATAAAATGTGGCTTACTGGAGGATCTTCAACAGGATTATATCCCAATGGTTTTACTTTGGCTAATCAAGCATCTCATGATCAAATGCCAAACATTGTTCATGATGTGAGTGTTAACCCTCAACCTGATATGCAAGATGATGATTGGGCATTAAGTAATAATCCAAGTTATTGTCCTACCTGCGTTCAAATTAATCAATCGTTTGCTGATGATTACAAATTCTATTGTGAAACATGTGGTGGTACTCATACTTTTTTTAGTACTGACGTAACAACTACTGGAAGTTACGTAAATGAAAACACAACTTCATGTGAAAAGTCTTTAACAATAACTGCTACTAATGCATTTGCAAGGAGTAAGTTTGGCACAGGTCTGATTCCGAAAGATTTATTTCCTTTTGAATTTAGGCCACCTGGGTTGTTTCCACAAACGTGGGATTTAATAATTCCACCTGGATATGCTCAGATTGGTAATGCAACAATTTGGAGTAATTATATATCACCTAATAATCCTAATTGGACATCTGTTTCTTATTTTAAAACGATACCAAGTAATGCAATTATTCCGTTAAATTTCTCACAATCACATCTTGCAACTCAGATTTCTGGTCTTAGCTGCATTAGTGGTTTAAATATCCCCGCAGATGCTTCGTCATCGAATTTATTAATTGGGGATAATTTGAGCTCTCAAAGCATAAAACTAAATTTTAACCCAAGTTGCGTGGTTGATGGGGGCCCATTACTTATTCCCGCTAACTATGCTAACATAGTATTCGAAGAAAATAATACTAATTGTAGTGGTGTTTCGACTAATTGTAATTATGATGAAAGCATTGATAATATGCATGGTCCAAATTATTGGTTTCATCCTAATCCTAATTTAGTAGTAGATTACTCGCCATCAAATGTAAATGCATTTACACAGGAAGTATGTTGGCCATTTACAATAACAAATTTTCCTGCTAATCCTCCGAATTCAACAGATCCAGCATACACAAATGCTTATAATATTTTTATAGCAATACCAACCGGAGCTCAATACCTTAATGGCTGGTATGCAAATTACACCTATAGTGGTTCATCGTATAGTAGTAGCAGTTCTGTAAACGGGATAATTGGTCTGTGGCCTAATGGCCCTGCTTCGAATTTTCCAATTGATCAAAATAGTATTATAAGTGGAAATGTTTGCGCGAATTATGTTACATGTCAAGGAGTTCCTGCAAATAACTATGTTACCAATTTAACACTTAACACTGGATGGAATTGTGATGGGTTTCCAACAACTTTGTCAAATGCCTGCAATCAAAACTATATTGGTTCCAACATAACAGTAACAGATTTACCGGTAAATTTAACAGTGTTCAATTCTAGTTTAACTTATCCCCCTTCGATGGAACTTTGTAGTTCCAATCCGAGCATCATAAGTGCTGAATTTACAAATGTTGATTTCGGTACCGCTACATTGCCTGCTGAGATACATTTATTAGGTTTAAACTTTAATATATTAAGCGTTAGTATTTTTAATTGTAATACAAATGTTTCTACTCTATTAACAGGTGGTGGTTCAAATTATACGATTACACAACAAAACTTAGATGATATAGGTTGGTCAGATTATGTAATTGGTTTAAATGAATGTTTAGGTGTAATGGTTGAATTTACTGCAGATTGTCCAGATAATGGGGGATTTTTGCTAGAAATGCCAATTATAGAATTAGAATTAACTAGTTATTGTGGAAGTTCAGTAAGTACAACTGCAAATTTTCCCCCTGTACCAATTACATCCAGCGCGTGCAGTAATTGTTTTGGAATTACCAAAACATATTCTCCCCAACCTGCCATTGCAGGACAACCAGTAACTTATACCATCAATGTTTATAGTTTAAACGCAACATTGCCTCCGCCGGTTACTATTGATGATATTTTTCCTCCTTCATCTTTTTTTACAATTGCACCAGCTGTAGCCTTTCCAATGACAATAACTTTTCCGCAACCAATTTCTTCTGTGCCTATAACCGTTACTGGAATATTTAACAATCTTAATGACATATGTCCCGAACCTAATTTTCTTAATACGGCTTATATATTACCTGCTGGCCCCACTGCTGAAATTTGTGCAATTGTAACTTGTCCGAATCCAGAACCGGACGATTTTGAAGTAACTATATCTGATTTTCTTGCAAGTCTTGTGTTTGGTAGTAGTCCGCCATCTGGAAGTTTGATTTTTGTTGAAGACTATGCATATCTTGAAATTGATATTAGTATGACTTTTAGCAATTGTACATTCATTATGGGTACAGGTAGCAGTATAGTGGTAAATCCAGGAGTTAATCTAACCTTAAATAATAACACCTTAGTATACAGTTGTCCACGTATGTGGCAAGGAATTACTCTGCGAACAGGATCTCAAATTCAAATGAATGATTCCCAGCTTAAGGACGCTGATCGCGGAATTTATGCCGAAATTAATTCAGCCTTTAGAGTATTAAATTCTCAATTTCTTGATTGTGTAAGCGGTATCTACACACAAAATGCGGGAACTCCCACTAATACTGTTGGCTATGTGGCAGGAACTAAATTTGGATTAGAGAATCTAATACTAAAAGGAAGCTATAATCTTCAAATCCCTTACGGTATAAGAGGAAGGGCCGGTATGGTTTTAAATAACCTAGCCTTTATGAGTGTGGGGGATAATAATGAAGCAGAGAATTTATTTGAAAATATTAATTTCGGAATTGAAATTCATAATAGTAACATTACTTCTACGAATTGCCGATTTGAAAACATTATCCCCGATAATGAATATTTAAATATTGGAGTCCTGAAGCCACTAGGTTGTGCAATTACTGCACGACAGAATATTGATGGTATTTATCAACTCTATACGTTACCTCTAGCAAATACCGCCATTACAACAATTACGAATGCCACGGTTGGTATTTATACCAATCTTTACAATGCACGGATTAATGGCATTTCTATGGATAACGTAGTTCGAGGCCAAGTGTCGGAATTTAGCCGGCGTCGATCAGTGCAAGTAACAAATTGTGAAATTAATGCAACTTACAGAGGAATTGATTGGCACTACAACGATCAGGCAAATATCATGCAAGCATCAAATAATACAATTGTTGTAGATTTACCTGCAGGCATTAGCGGAAAAGGTTCTGCATGTATTTCTATGAATGAATTGAGTTCAATAAATGATGCCAATTATTTAATTACAAGTAATTATCATTTGGAAACAAAATCTGCAGGACATGGGATCCTAACTCAAAATGTACATTTTGCATCAATTGGTGATAACTACGTATTTACAAATCCAGGCAATAATTTGTCGGCAGGAACGAATGGAATAACCTTAAACAGTGGTGGCGATAATACTGTAAATTGTAATTTCGTTATTAATACTATTCCCCACTCTAATACCAATACAAAAGGAATGGCGGTGAGCCTTAGTGTAAATAATAATATTGAGTGCAATTCATTTAAGGGAGGTATTTTTTCAACTCCAACAGGTTCATCTATAGGGATGTTTTTTGGAGGTACTTGTGCAGGAACAATTATGAGAGCCAACTTAATGGAAAATAATTTTGAAGGATTATATATAAATAATACAGGTTCTATTGGAACGCAAGGTTCGGGAACAGCTCATCATGGAAATATTTGGATTAATTATCAATTTGTAGATGGTGCTACAAATGCAAACTATGGAAATGAATTGGGATCTATATTTAGGGCCCAGACTGGAATGGGCTCACAAATGTCATCAATCCCTCAATATTTTCCTCATATAAATTTTGCGAATCAGGCAGCAGGTTGGTTTCAAATTTCTGCTGGTACACCAGCTACTTGCCAATCTTTACAGTTATGTATACCTTCTTCTCCACCCGGAGAAGAACATAATTTGGAGATGATGATAGCTGAAGAAAGTTTAGTAACATGGATTTATCCTTCTGAAACAAAAGTAATTAATGAGCAGTATCTTTATCACAGATTAACGGAGGATTCTGTTTTATTGAATTCTGATACCACATATTCACAATTTTATACCTCAAAATTAAATTCTACTATTGGAGAATTGCATAATGTAAGAGCTACCACCCAATCTGCTGATAATTTTACTTCTCAGCAGTTGCAAAATCTACAATCGGCTGAAATGTTAATCCTAACTAAAACGGATTCAATTTCAAGATTAGATAGTCTAAACAAAATTATTCCCCAAATTAATTATACTTTAACGAGGCAAGGTTTAGTTAATAGTATAGAAATTCTAGCTGAAACCATTGAGTTGATTATGCAACAACATGAAGTAAACTCTGGTTCGATGTTGGATTCTGCAGCAATCATTAACAGTGAAGTATTACCTTCTGTCCTTCCGGAGGTCAATAAGAAGAATATTAATGAAATACTAATTGAATTTAAAGGATATGGATTAAGTACTCTTTCAAATAATTTAAGTGAACTTTTATCCATAGCACATCAATGCCCTTATGCAGGCGGACAAGCTGTTTATCAAGCCCGTGCAATGATTGAGATGCTTGATGAGTCAATTGAATATTTTGATGATAATGTTTGTCTGCAGAGTGGAATTTTTAAAACGCAAATCAATGGTGGATATGATGCAGTTAATTACATAAACATCTCACCAAATCCAGCGAATGAACTTTTAACAATTGATATCGTGGGACCATGGGAAGGGCTTTGTTATATTGCATTATTAAATATGATGGGAGAAAGTATAATGGAAGATCAAGTTAGTTGTGATCAAAAAAGTAAAACTATCAATATCATCAATTTGTCCTCGGGTATTTATACTGTTAGAGTTTATAATAATAATGTAATTAAAACTAAAAAGCTGGTTATTCAACGATGACAACATTCAAGGTTTTAATCCAAGTAATTATCATTTTTTATCTTTCATGTAATGTAAAGGCATTAGCTCAAGGATTTAATCATAACTGGCTTTTAGGGTACGATATAGCCTTAGTCGATACAAATGTGATTTCAACAAAAGCCATAATTGAATTTACAAATGTTAGCGCTACGGTTATTCCCTCAAGTTTTAAGATGCCTTTTATGGCTGCCCAAGGAAACATCAGCGATTCAAATGGTAATTTATTAATGGTAAGCAATGGTTGCTGGATTGCTGATGCAACTTTAGATACTATGCAGAATGGTAGTAATCTAAATCCAAATTCATTTACTGACAATTGGTGTGACAATATTACAGGAATTCCCTATTTTCATTCAAATATATTTCTTCCGTTTCCCGGAGATAGTACCAAATATATCTTGTTTCATATGACAGGAAATCATGGAGTCAATAACTTTAAATCAAGTGAAGTATATTACACGATAGTGGACATGACCTTAAACGGAGGACTTGGAGGAGTTCCACAAGGACAAAAAAATATCGTTGTAACAGCAGATACTTTGTTACCGTTAATGGCTGTGTGCCGTCATGCAAATGGAAGGGATTGGTGGATAGTTAATTTTGAAGATAACACAAGCAATATTTATACAACCCTGTTGACACCCTCAGGTGTAACTTCTGTAACATCTCAAACATTAAATGTACCAATACATTTTTATAATATGGGTCAAGCTAACTTTTCACCTGATGGGACCAAGTTTGCATACCATTACAGAGACTTTGCTACTGGCGGTTTGCCTGTTACGCATCAGATGAGATTATTTGACTTTGACAGATGTAGCGGATTAATGTCCAATGCTCAGATGATTTTGCACGTGGATTCCGCATATTCTGGCAATGGCCTTGCATTTTCAAGTAATTCTAAATATTTATATTTCACAACATTTACAAAGGTATTTCAATTGAATACCGACACGTTAGATGTTCAAGCTAGTCTTACACAAGTTGCTGAAATTGATACATTTTATTCGCCTTATCCTCCGTATCTTACAAATTTTTGGATGTTGAACCTTGCAGCCAATGGTAAGATTTATATCAGCTCCGGTAACAGCGTAATAGACATAGGATATATAAATCAACCCGATAGTTCTGGCTTATCTTGTGATGTGCAACAACATGCATTACATTTACCGTGTTTTTACTTTAGAGGGCATGTATATCACCCAAATTACTATTTAGGTTGTGATACTACTAGTGGATGTCAGTGTTTAACAAGCCTGCCAGAAAGCAATAACCATGATTTCAAAATATCTATAATGCCAAATCCAAGTTCGGGTCCATTGAAAATAGCCTATTTGCTACCTCAGAACCAAGACGGGTTCTTACAAATAACTGATATTGTTGGTCGTGTTCTTTTCTCCTCAACATTATCTCCTTGGAGTACCCTTCAGAGTATCAATTTGGATTTTTTAGCCGGTGGTTTATATGTTTGCACTATTTCAAGTGAACAAAATTACGTCAGTAGAAAATTTGTAATATCCGACAAGTAGGCATTAATATCTTCTGGGTTTAAGCTATATGTTTGATTTTCAAATCATTTTTATCTATAAATTTTGCTAATCTCACAAAATCTTCTACAAAAAAGTTAGATATTAGGGACCTTGGGTCTAACCCCTCTCCGGAATAAAATTCGGTCTCCGTTTAAATCTTTTGGTCCGGAGAGGGGGAATATTCGGTTTAAATTTTTTACCCTTCTCCCGGAGAAAAGATATGTGAAGAATGAAATGTTCCACCGGGAGAAGGGCAGGGATGAGGAGAGGTGTAATGCAGAGAGTGATAGTATTTTCCTCACCCCTGCCCCTCTCCGGAATGAAATTTCTGTCTCCGTTTAAATCTTTTGGTCCGGAGAGGGGAATGATTGGGCTTCAAAAATTTCACCCTTCTTCCGGAGAAAAGAATCGTGAAAAACGAAAAGTGCAACCGGGAGAAGGGCAGGGATGAGGAGAGGTGTAATGCAAAGAGGGGAATGATATGTGCTTAAAAAGAATCTCCCTTCTCCCGGAGAAAAGATATGTGAAGAATGAAATGTTCCACCGGGAGAAGGGCAGGGATGAGGAGAACTCCAGCGAGGAATGATTTGGTTTAAATTTTCTCACCCTTCTCCCGGAGAAAAGATATATGAAGAATAAAATGTTCAACCGGGAGAAGGGCAGGGATGAGGTAAGGTGTATTACTAAGTCCATTTAATTTTCTCATATCATCGTCCCAACCCGCGTGGCATACCCTGCAGACGAAGGCAGGAACGTGGGAACTAAATAGTATGAAGCCAATCCCGCTTCCTTTTCGTATAATTGCTGTCGGAACGTTAGCATATTATAATTCATGAACAGGGTAAGCCGCTTTTTAAAAAGAACAGTACGCATAGTGGTGGTAACGGCAGGTATAGTTTTTATGCTGTTGCTTGCCATATCTTTTACACGGATTCCTTTCGATATTCACCGGTGGTTGGGAAGTACAGGAGCAACTTTCACTTTTACTCCTACTACAATCGTTATGCTCGGAGGCAGCGGCATGCCCTCTGAATCTAACCTGATACGTTTAAATTACACGAAGGATCTGGCCCGGTTGTTTCCCCGTGCACGGATAATAATTGCGCATCCTGATGATTCGGCTACGTTGCACCAGATGTCTGAATTTCTTACCGCCTTCGGCATCCGTAAAGAAACTATTTTAACACGTTCACATGGTACCAACACCAGGGAACAGGCTATTCAGTTAGCTTCAGAGTATCCTGGCATTGTTAATGAAAAAATTGTAGTTATAACGTCACCTGAGAACATGTACCGGACTCTGAAAACATTCAGAAAACTCAATTTTGTTTCGGTGGGAGGAGTGGCCGCATTCGAAAACGCCCTGTTTGTGAACCTGGCATACAATCACAAAAAAATAGGAGGTAACCAGCGTATCCCTGATGTATCAGAAAGTCTAGATTTGCGATATAATTTCTGGAATTATTTAAAACTTCAGATCACCTGTTTGAGAGAATTTGCTGCAATATTTTACTATTGGCTGAATGGATGGATATAAAATTTTACCATTTTATCCTACCAGCACATAGTTATCCAAAATATCAATCCTGTCATCAAATTCATCTACACCTGATAAACTTTCGCGCATTCCTTCCATCACAAACTGGCAACCCTGTAAAATGGTCTTTCTGATATCAGAAAATGTTGACCGTGCTTTTTCAAGTTTTTTGGCATTGAGTTGTTCCATTCGATCACCCAAATCGGTGAGATAGGTTTTACAGGTAATATCCATTGCCGTGTAAATGAGCAATTCATCTTCGATGGTTAAAGATAGCGATTGACCGGTGTGACTGGAACGAACCTGCTCTAAAAAATGATCAAAATGTTCCATTTCAAAAAGCTTGAATTCTTTGATGGCTTGTGTTAGCGGATGCTTGGTATGTTGCATTACAAACTTACATGTTCCGAGTGAAGTAAGAAGCAGATTTTGAACCATAAGGTTCATTTTTAGCTTATTGGTTTTGTATTTTTTCCCGTGATCAGACATAGTTGCAAATTTAGTTAGAATTATACTTCGGTCAGGTAACCCTTGTGAAAAGGTCATTAGTTATAAGATCGTGCATTTTTAATTGTATTATTCTAATAAATGATAGCTATTTATTTCATTTTGAGAAGATCAGACAATTTCCTATCACATTAAAGATTAAATTTGTTTACCTAAAAACCCGTTTTAATGAACCTGAAAAAATTACTTCTGTTAATGGTTGTTGCAGGCACCTTTACCGGCACCAACGTACTTGCAAGCGGTCATGTAAAATATTACGATGATCCCTTAAGCAAAACATTTATCTCTAACCCTAAAAAACTTCCCGACTATGCCCTTCAGCATGCTCTGCGACAGCAGGCAGTCTGGCAAAACTTTCTCAATGAAAATGGCCATTGGAATGTTATTTTTAATGAAAGCAGCGGTATGCCTCACCGTGCCTTCGGTAAACCGGTTGCTGTTCCCGGCGCGAATGCTAAAAGTGCCTCATTAAATTTTTTGAGCAATCAACTACGTACATTCAATCTTCCTGCATCAGGCATTGAGTTCAGCAACGTAGCTACGAATTCAAAATATCATTATGTAAGTTACAAGCAGTTTTACCAGGGCTTGGAAGTTTTATTCAGCAAAGTACAGGTGCGATTGACTCATGATCTTCGTGTAACTCAATTTACTCTTGACTGTTATAATTCAATTAACATAGGCATTACCCCTGCAATCTCACAGACTGCTGCGGCGCAGTATGCGGGCAATAATATTCCCGGATTATTGCAGGTGACAATGAACCCTGATTTAAAAATTCTCCCTGTTCCGGGCAACCGTGATTATAAATTTCATCTCGTGTATGAAGCCACAGCAGAAAACCGCGATGCAGAAGGAATGCCGGGCAAATATTATACTCTTGTTGATGCAGCTACAGGCGACATTCTTTACCGTTCCAACAAAATTCATCATGTTGCCAATACCGATGTAAATGTAACAGGTTCACTACATCTGACACATCCGTATGATCCTTTCACGGTTGAGCCGTTGAAAAATATGAAGGTTGTTGAAAATGGTGTGACGTATTATACTGATGACGCGGGATTTTTAAACCTTCCTACTGCTTCGGCTACTACTGCAACATTTTCCCTTGAAGGCCGATGGGTAAAAGTTCAGTCGAATAATGTTACACCATCCTGGAGTGTGAGTCTTTCACCAGGTGCGAATAACATCGACATTGATGCGAGCCCGAATAACATCCGCCAGCGGTCTACTTTTAATTCGATTAATACGGTGCACGAATATATGAAATCGAAATTTCCGGCTTTCACAGGACTGGATGTTGCACTCGAAGCAAATGTTGATGTTAGCGGAAGCTGTAATGCCTTTTATGACGGAAACTCCGTAAATTTCTTTGCTTCAGGTGGTGGCTGTAATGCTACTTCACTTGTGGCAGATGTTTGCTATCATGAATATGGTCATGGTATTAATGATAAGTTTTACCAGTCGATAGGTGAATCATGGGACAACGGTGCCATGGGCGAAGGGTATGCCGATATATGGGCACTGGGAATTACAGGAGCACCCGTTTTGGGAATCGGATTTTTTGATAATGATCCCAATGGATTTGTGAGACGGTATGATGTTGATAAAAAAGTTTATCCACAGGATCTTGTCGGCCAGGTTCATGCCGACGGTGAAATTATTGCCGGCTGTTTCTGGGATACAGGTTTAAACCTTGGTAATCTTCAGCAAATGATCGATCTGTTTAAAGAATCGTATTATGCAGGTATAACGGGCCCTGATGGTACCGAAGGTATTTTGTATGTGGATGTGCTTGAAGAAGTGCTTGCATTGGATGATAACGACGGTGACATCACCAACGGAACACCTAACTATTGTGATATTACTTCCGCATTTGCGATTCACGGAATTTCGCTCAGCGCCTCTTCAGGAATTACTCATTCTGAAGTGCTGCAGGTGGCAGCTTTGCAACCCATTACGGTTCCGGTAGTTATTCAGGGACTGGGTGCAGGAAGCAACGTGCAGGGTTATTATCGTATAGGCAATACCGGTGCATTCACCCAGTTTGCTTTTACCAATACAAGTGGAAATAACTATGAAGGAATTATAGCCGGTCAGCCAAATGGAACTATTGTGGAATACTACCTGGGTATTGAAGATAACTGCGGAACATTTCTCAATGTGATTCCCGGTGGTGCCGATGACGTTGCGAATCCAAACATCCCTTATTACATCATGGTTGGATATACACTTAACATCCTTGAAGATTTTGATGCCTTTGCAGGTGCCTGGATCACCGGTCTGCCAACAGATGATGCAACAACCGGTAATTGGATTGTAGATGTTCCTATGGAATCATTCGTCGGAACAGGATTCGTACAACCCGATTATCAATTTACACCTGGTGGAATATTTTGTGCCATTACCGGAAATGCATCCAGCCCTCAGGCAGGAGCAGGAGAAAATGATGTGGATGGTGGAAGAACAACACTGGTTTCTCCAACGTATGATTTGAGTGCCATTAACAATCCTGCTATCAGCTATTACCGTTGGTACAGCAATGACCAGGGAGCTACGCCGGGGACCGATTTCTGGCAGGTTTCAATCTCTGATGACGGTGTGAACTGGGTTCCTGTTGAAAATACGAATGTTGCCGATCACAGCTGGAGAAGATTCTCCTTCAGAGTGCTCGATTATGTTACTAATTCCTCAACTGTCACTGTGCGGCTGGTTGCTGAAGACGCCAATGACGGAAGTCTCGTGGAAGCCCTCGTTGACGATTTTACCATCTGGGAAAATGGTTTTGTAGGATTACCACAAACGGAAGTTCTATCCGCTATAACCATATACCCGAATCCCGTAAATAATGAACTCAATGTGAGCCTCGGCCTTGCGGCGGATGAAACCATTGCATTTGAAATTATTGATGCCGTAGGACGGGTTATTCAGAGTGAAACTGTTGCAATGACTGCAGGAAAAAATTCTTACCGCTTTTCTACTGAAGCACTTGCATCGGGATTGTACCAGTTGCGGGCTTCGGCAGGCGACCAGAATATGATCCGTAAATTCAGTGTGGTAAAGTAATAGAAACAATGAAATGTAAAATTACCCGGCAGGTTTCTGCCGGGTTTTTGTTTTTCAGAGAAATAATGAGTTAATTTGTTACAATTGTTTCACAAATTAAAATCATAACTATGACCAGAATCTTTACAAAAACACTTCGATTAATTGTGTGCCTGGCGGCAGGAACCCTTATAATTCCCGCTGCTGAAGCTCAAACCAACGGCGGACCTGATACTTATGGATACGTGTGGAGGGATAGTAACGATCCCAATGGCCCTGCTTACAGCTGGGTCGATATTACTTCACAACCGGGCGCAACCCAGGTTACCGGTCTTGCCGATGATAATGTGAGAGGACCCTATACCATTGGTTTTCCGTTTCATTATTACTGGTATGATGTTACTACATTCAAAGTAGGATCGAACGGATATCTTGCTTTTGGATTACTTGCTGCGGCACATCCATTTCCCATTATTCCATCTACTGCAGGCATTCAGAATTTTGTTGCGGGTATGATGTCGGATCTCACCTTTACGGATGCTGCCGGTGCTATGATCCCTACCGCTTCTGCATGGTATTGGACCAGCCCGGGAAATGATTCACTTGTTGTTTCCTATATCGATGTTCCTTTCTGGGATCCCGTTGCACCGGGTTATATCGGAAGCAATTCCTTCCAGATTATTCTCAGCAACGTTGACAGCTCAATTACATTCAACTACCTGGCTCAAAACGGAATTTATAACAACCCTACAAATTTCTGTTCAATAGGAATTGAAAATGTTTCCGGTACTATCGGACTTCAGCATTCACACGATGTGTTGCCTCCTGCTATTTATTCAATTAAATTTTATTACCCAAGCAATAATACGTTCCAGGTAAATGATGCTTCCATAGTTTCAATCAATAATGAAAGCACAGGTGGATTATTTTTATCAGCCAATGGTGCACCCTATACCATGTCGGCCGAAGTTAAAAATACCGGTAATCAGCCATTGGCATCCTTCAATGTGTTATCGCGTGTGGTAAATTTCCTCAATCAGAACCAGGCCATGGATAATCTTGGAACCAGCGCGCTGGCACCAGGTGCTTCCGAAACACTTGTGTTTACCAATACATTTACCCCGACAACAGCTGGTACATTCCGCCAGATTACCAATACACAGCTCGTCGGCGATGCAACTCCCAGCAACAATTTAAAAGAGCTGGAATTGCAGGTTGTTGACACCACATCAGTGAGCATTCAACTTTCATTTGATTCAGGTATTGATGCCGGGTTGGGTGGACTTGGATGGCAGGGCGGTGGAGGTGGAGCCGGGGTTCATTTTATCCCGCCGTTTACTCCCAGTAAAATTACCCAGCTGAGTGCATTCATTGCAGGTAATGTGAATCTTACCGGTTTTGCAATGCTGATCCTTGATGATGATGGTCCGGGAGGAACACCAATGACTGTGCTTGATTCAATTTGGGTACCCTCTGCGAGTGTTATTACAGGAACCTGGAATATTGTTCCGGTTATCAATAATGTTACAATTTCGTCAGGAGGATTTTATGTTGCCTGGATGATGGGCGGTGATGGTATCAGCCTTGGTCAGAACCAGGTTACACCAATTTCAAATCGCACGTATGAAGTTCTGGGACAAGCTTCCAATCCTACTGCCTGGGCTGAATACCGTTACCGGGAAATTGAAGATCTTATGATCAATGCATTTATCGAAATTCCTTTAGGTGTGTCAGAAAATGAAAATTCAGGTTACCTGGGTGAATTTTATCCGAACCCGGCATCTGACATGACCCGCATTGATTATAAATTTCCGAATACGGTTAATGAACTTACCTGGAATTTGTATGATGTGAATGGTAAACTCGTATCGGCAGGTAGTGCTCCCGGCAGCGAAACCGGAACACTTACAATCACTACTTCACAGCTTGAAAACGGGGTTTATTTCTGTGCCATCAGTAATGGTGCGGAGACATATCATAAAAAACTCACTCTGGTAAAATAAAAACGCAATAAATTATCTGTTAGAAGGGAGCTCAAAGCGGGCTCCCTTTTTTAATGACAGAACCTATCCTTAATATTGGCTTAACATTCAGGATTTACAAATAAAGTATTTTCGCAGATGAAAACTGAAGTTACAGTATCCAAGATATGGACAAATTAGAAACCCGCGACATTCATTTATATTACAGTGATTTTCATGCGCTTAAGGGTATTACCATGGGCATGAAAAAAAATACCGTAACTGCTTTGATCGGTCCTTCAGGATGTGGGAAATCCACGTATTTAAGGCTCTTTAACAGGATGAATGATCTTATTGACAATGTGAGAACCGAAGGTGAAGTTTTGCTTGACGGTAAAAACATTTATGCAAAGGACACCATACCCGATGAACTCCGGAAAAAAGTTGGAATGGTATTTCAGAAACCGAATCCTTTCCCAAAATCAATTTATGAAAATGTTGCTTACGGACTTCGTGTAAACGGTATCACTCATAAAACATTTATCGAAGAACGGGTTGAACGCTGTTTGAAACAGGCTGCACTCTGGGAAGAGGTAAAAGATAAATTGAAGAAATCGGCGTTTGAATTATCGGGAGGACAGCAACAACGTTTATGCATTGCCAGGGCACTGGCAATTGAGCCTTCGGTTGTATTGATGGATGAACCCGCTTCAGCTCTTGATCCAATTTCTACTGCGAAAATTGAAGAGCTTATTTATGAATTGAAATCAGAATATACGATTGTAATTGTTACCCACAACATGCAGCAGGCGGGTCGCGTTAGTGATAATACCGCTTTCTTTTATTTAGGTGAACTGGTAGAATACGATGATACCAAGAAAATTTTTACCAACCCTAAAGATATCAGAACTCAAAATTATATTACCGGCAGGTTTGGCTGATAAATTATACAATATGACTCATCTTGACATTGAATTAAAAAAATTAAAAACCGACATGAGTGAGATGTTTGGTCTTGTGCATTCCCAGTTGGAAAAAGCACGACTGGCACTTACCAATTTCGATAAAGACCTTGCAAGGGAAGTGCGGGTAAATGAGAAGCGTGTGAATTCGTTTGAATTAAAACTGGATCGCGATTGCGAAAATATCATCGCCTTGTTTAATCCTGTTGCTGTTGACCTTCGTTTTGTTCTTGCTGCATTGAAAATTAATTCCAACCTCGAACGCATTGGTGATATTGCAGAAGGTATTGCTCAGTTTGTACTAAGCATAAAACATGCTCCCGATCAGGAACTCCTGGAGAAATCGCGGCTGATTGAAATGTTTGATACAGCCAATTCCATTGTGATGGATGTAATGCGTTCATTTGAAACTGAAAATACTACCATAGCCCGGAATGTTTTCATGAAGGATGAAATTCTTGATGAGATTAATATGGCAGCTAATTCATCTGTTGCGGAATTTATTAAAAAATATCCCGATAAAATTAATCAGAGTCTTTATATGCTTTCTACCATCCGCAAACTGGAGCGGGTAGGAGATCAGAGTAAAAATATTGCTGAAGAAATTATTTTTTATATTGAAGCGAAGGTGCTTAAGCATAAAAAAATGCACGAAAAAATATCGGGTATTTTGCCGGAAGAAGATCCGCAGGGATAATTTTTATGCCGTAGGTTTTACGATCGCCGTGCCTGGCTTCCTGCATCATATAATTTTATTGCGGTGTTATAATTTCTCCACCGGATTCGTTTTACCTCCCCGGGATATCTTTTTATAATATGCACAGATTGGCTTTAATCCGCATTCAGAGCATTTAGGATTTCTTGCCACACAAACATAACGCCCGTGCAGGATGAGCCAGTGATGGGCAATATGAACAACGCCGGATGGCAAATTACTGATCAGTTGCTTTTCGGCCGCCAACGGCGTTTTGGCGTTAACCGTTAGTCCTATCCGGTTTGACACACGGAACACATGCGTATCAACTGCCATAGCTGGTTTTTGATAAACCACTGAGGCAATTACATTCGCGGTTTTCCTTCCTACACCCGGAAGTTTTATCAACTCATCAATTTCAGAAGGCACAACACTGTTGAAATCCTGTGTAAGCATACGTGCCATCCCGGCAAGGTTTTTAGCTTTGTTATTGGGATAGCTGATGCTTTTAATAAAAGGATAAATTTCATCTGCGGAAGCTGCAGCCATAATTTCAGGTGAAGGAAATTCCTGCAAAAGAGCAGGCATCACCATGTTCACCCTTTTATCGGTGCATTGTGCTGATAAAATAACAGCCACCAGCAATTCATACGGATTGGAATACACCAGTTCCGTTTCGGCGGCAGGCATGTGTTCGGAGAAATAAGAAATAAAGGCTTGGTACCGCCCTTTTCGCGTCATGCCCAAAAATATAAAAAGGCCTCCGGGAATTCCGAAAGGCCTTTTGTTAATTTGCTTTTACAGCGGTGCGGGACGCATACTGCAATATCCGGTTAACACTTTCCGGTGAAGGATCTACAAGGGCCCTGTCAACAAAGCGAAAGGCTCTTTTAATATTTGTAAATTCCATCTCGACTTCGTCGTCAGTGTCAATTGAACGTTGAATCAACACCGAATCCGTCATCCCGGTTTCGTTAAACAGATAAAGAACTAATTTTTCAGTTGTAGAGGTTTTGCTCATCGGCAAGTGTTTTGATTTAACACAATAACGCCGGCTCAAATTGAAAAGTATGTACCTCCTGAATTATTTTACAAGAACCAGCTGTTTTTCGCTGATCAGCTTTCTCAGGTTTATGAGTGCGTAACGCATTCTTCCAAGGCTGGTATTGATGCTTACATTCGTAGTTTCAGCAATCTCCTTGAAACTCATATCCGCATAATGCCTCATTATCACCACTTCCCGCTGGTCAAGGGGTAAATATTCGATCAGCTGGCGGACTTCAGAATGAATTTGTGAGGTAATTAACTTATCTTCAACGTTATCATCAGTCAGTTTTAGTGACTCCATAACGCTGAATTCATCCGTATCCCGAACCATCGGCATCCGCTTCTGCTTTCTGAAATGATCGATAACAAGGTTATGCCCGATACGAATCACCCAGGGAAGAAATTTACCCTCCTCATGATAATTACCCGACCGTAACGTGTTGATTACCTTAATAAAAGTCTCCTGGAAGATGTCTTCAGCAAGTTCCTTGTCTTTAACCAATAAGAGAATAGAAGTGAAGATTTTACGCTGATGGCGCGTAATTAATTTCTCGAGGCCGGCTTCGTTACCTTTGAGAAACTCTGTAATTAGCTCGTTATCACTAATATCCGTGTTGCGCATAGCTACTCTGTTTAAAGTTAGACTTTATAATTTAATTCAGAGTAGAGTTTAATCTATGTGCGTTAAGGTGTTAAGTGTGTGAACTGAAAAAGGATAGTAAGGAGATTAACGATGGGTATTGTACGTTATTGTGCCCGAATGGTTAATTAATTTCAAATATACCTACTTATAATTAATAATGCAAGTTTTTTTATAGCCAATGTGCTTTTTTACAAAGCATTGACAATTGATCGGGGTAGTTAAATCTACCTTCGCAATCTAATTAAAGCCCCTGCTATGAGAAAATTTGTTTTGGTTATTCTATTGTCATTCAATTCTTTACTGTTAATAGCACATGGTCCTGATACCAATCGGGTTTCGCGAACAATCAGTAATGTTACCATCTATCCTCAGGAAAAACATATCCGGAATGTGAAGCAGTTAACATTTGGAGGCGATAATGCTGAAGCATATTTTAGTTTCGATGACCGGAAAATAACATTCCAGGCAACCAATAAAGCGTGGGGCGATTCATGCGACCAGATTTACAGTGCCGATCTCGCTACAGCAGCCATGGATAAAGTAAAACCGGTACAAATAAGCACCGGCATGGGTCGTACCACCTGTTCTTATTTTATGCCCGGCGATTCTACCATCATATACGCTTCCACGCACCTGGTTAATCCTGTCTGTCCACCTGTTCCGCCCCGGCGCAGCGATGGAAAGTATGTGTGGTCGATTTATGACTCCTTTGATATTTTCATTTCTGACATGAACGGAAGAATTATTAAGCAATTAACGAATACTCCCGGTTACGATGCAGAAGCAACCGTTTCCCCGAAAGGAGACAAAATTGTTTTTACCAGTATGCGATCAGGTGATTTGGAATTGTACACGATGAATATTGACGGAAGCAATGTAAAGCAGATTACTTTCGGATTAGGTTATGACGGCGGTGCGTTTTTCTCTCCTGATGGATCAAAACTTATCTTCAGGGCTTCACGTCCTACAACTGAAGAAGATATTAAAATTTACAAGGATCTATTAGCTGAAGGCCTTGTTATGCCCACCAGGATGGAACTTTTTACGTGTAATGCAGACGGATCAGACTTGAAACAACTCACCAATCTTGGGCAGGCTAACTGGGCACCATTTTTTCATCCTTCCGGAAAAAAAGTTATTTTTTCTTCCAACCATAAAGCAACACGCGGAATTCCTTTCAATTTATACATGATTGATATTGATGGAACCAACCTGGAGCAAATTACCTACGATGGATTTTTTGACGCATTCCCGATGTTTAGTTTTGACGGAAAAAAACTCATATTCTCATCGAACCGTAATAATAATGGTACCAGGGATACCAATTTGTTTATCGCAGATTGGGTTGATTGATTTTTATGTTGTACGGACAGCATGCATGCTGTCCATACAACATGATTCATGAAATTATTTTGTATTTGCATGCTGTCCGTACATCAAATTTCAGGAAATTATTTTTTCTGTGCATGCTTAATCGTCAGCAAATTCATTGCATTTTTTCCGAGGCCTTCAACATCATTTTGAATAAGACGTACAACCTGGTCATAGTAGAGTACAACCACGGGAGCATCCTTCATGATAAGCTGATCCATTTGCCGGTAATATTCATAGCGGATACTGTCATTCACTGTTGTGGATGCTTTTTTATAAAGCACATCAAAATCCGGTGAATTATAATGCGTGTAATTGGGTCCTGCCGGTGCGTAATTAGGACTGTAAAAAAGGGATAAATAGTTTTCGGCATCGGGGTAATCTGCTATCCAGGATCCTCTGAAAAAAACTAGTTTTTGTTTGGCGACCATCTCGCGATGTGCAGCGCCCTGGTTGACTTCCAGTTTAATTTTAATACCGGATTCCGCTAATTGACCCTGCATAAATTCGCAAAGATCCTGGTACTCACGTGTCGTTGACATTACAATTTCCGGAAGACCTTTACCACCCGGAAACCCTGCTTCACGAAGTAATTTTGCAGTCATTACAGGATCATAAGTATAACCTTTCATAGCTACCGAATCAAATGATGGTAATCCCGGCGGCACCATTCCATAAAACCCGGGTGTACCGATTCCATTTCGCAAATACGTAATCATCCGATTCCGGTCGAAACCATAATTAATCGCCTGCCTGATTCTTACATCATGCAACGGGTGAGAATTAAATTCTTCAAGTGATTGATCCACCATAAAGCCCATGTATTCAGTATTGAGATACTGGCAGGTTTCCATTTTAAATTTATCCCGGTATTTTTCTTTCAGGTTGCCCGTGCGTGTGAGCAGTTCATCTTTATAGCTTGCATCGATTCCCGAAATAAAATCAAGGTTCCCTTTTACAAATTCCAAAAATGCAGCCTGTCGGTCGTTGATGAATGAAATGGCGATTGCATCAAAATGCGGAAGTCGCTTACCATTTTCTTCTTCAAAATAATTTTCGTTTTTCCTGAAAATTAGGTTGGTACGGTCCTCCCATAATTTAAAGACAAATGGTCCGGTTCCAACCGGATGTTTTCTGAAATCTTTTCCATAGGCCGTAATAATTTCATGGGGAATAACGGAACAATATAATGACGTAAGAATTCCCAGGAAAGGGGAGAAGGCACTTTTTAAACGGATGGTAAATGTGGAATCATTGGGTGCAGAAAACATGGGCTTCCCGGAAACGGTATCAAATGCAACCTGGTTAAAAACCCAGGCTCCTGGTGAAGCGATTGCCGGATCAAGAATACGGCTAAAACTGTTTACGAAATCGGAAGCTGTTACGTTTCTTCCCTTCCCGCTATTAAATGCGGCATCATCATGAAAAAAAACATCCTTGCGGAGATGAAATATGTACTGTGTTCCGTCATCAGAAATTTCCCAGTGTTTTGCAATACAGGGAATAACTTCCAGGTCATCGTTCATTTGTACCAGGCCGTTATACAGCTGGTTGCACGCCCATATATCCGCCTGACCTTTAGCATACGCCGGATCCAGTGAAGTAATGCCTGATGCTTCATTATACCGGAAAACGGTTTTACCTGTAGTTTTTTTCTTACCGCCTGAACATCCCGTAAGGAAAAGTATAGCACACAAAATAAACGGCAGATATCGGATCATGGCGCGAAATTAAGGGTTTTAACGTTCGTTATCAGCCATCAATTACACATGGGAAAAACGCTGTGACCGCATTTCCTCAATCGAAAACCTGAAGGTTTTTCATTACTTTTGCCCTATGAATCAGTCAAGAAGCATAGCTTTTCACACTCTTGGGTGCAAATTGAATTTTGCTGAAACATCGGCCATCGGAAGGCAACTGACTGCTTCAGGTTACCGGAAAGTGGAATTTTCTGAAAATCCTGATGTTTACCTGATTAATACCTGTTCAGTGACTGAAAATGCCGACCGGGAATGCAGGTTAATTGTTTCCAGGGCACTGGCAATTAATCCGGAAGCTATAATTGCAGTGACCGGATGTTTCGCACAACTAAAGCCCGATACAATAGCAGAAATTCCGGGGGTCGACCTTGTTCTGGGAGCAAATGAAAAATTTAATGCCACGATATACCTCGATCAGCTTTTTGATAAAGGTCCTGCGTTGGTGAAATCGTGTGAGATTGCCGATGTTAATAGCTTCAACAGCTCCTGGTCATCAGGCGATCGTACCCGTGTATTTTTAAAAGTTCAGGATGGATGTGATTATACCTGTACCTTTTGTACCATTCCAAAAGCTCGTGGAGCCAGCAGAAGCAATACTATTGATAATGTTATGAAGGAGGCATCGAATCTGATAGCTTCCGGTGCAAAGGAACTTGTGCTTACCGGTGTAAATCTCGGAGACTTTGGAATTACAGATCCTGCAACAGGAAAACACCATTTTACGTTTCATCAACTGGCAATAGCCCTTGATGGACTTTCAAACATTGAGCGGATTCGGATTTCATCAATTGAACCCAACCTGCTCGAAGATGAAATTATTGATCTTGTAGCTCAGTCGCGCGTTTTTGTACCTCATTTTCATATACCCCTGCAGAGTGGTTCCGATACCATTCTGAAAAAAATGCGAAGGCGTTACCTGACTGCTTTGTATCGCGATAAAATTCATCGCATTAAAAAATCAATGCCTCATGCATGCATTGGTGTAGATGTGATCACCGGTTTTCCGGGTGAAACTGAAAATGAATTTTCTGAAACTTATAATTTCCTGAATGAGCTTGATATTTCCTACCTGCATGTTTTCACATATTCAGAGCGTGATAATACAATAGCGTCGGAAATGGAAAATAGTATTCCGATGGCCATCCGTAAAGAGCGGAATAAAAAACTGCGTATCCTTTCGGAGAAAAAGTTACGCGCATTTTATGAATCACAAACAGGAAGCCGGCAGCAGGTATTATTTGAATCGGATAACAAGA
This sequence comes from Bacteroidia bacterium, assembly GCA_038215705.1. Taxonomy (GTDB): domain Bacteria; phylum Bacteroidota; class Bacteroidia; order AKYH767-A; family OLB10; genus JADKJB01. The sequence continues at coordinate 22,634 of JBBQQQ010000027.1, read as the reverse complement.
ATGGTTTTATGCATGGCTTTACACGTAATTATATAAAAGTGAGAGTCCCATTTGATGCCTCACTTATAAACAAGGAAATGGATTGCAGGCTGGAAACCATCAGTGAAGACGGATCGATGGATATTCATGTCGAAGATTTCATACTTGCCTGAAAGTACAATTCACACTAAACAATTTTATGTATCCTACTATTTCCGATCTTATTTTTGATTTAACCGGGATAAACATTCCTTTGCCCATACAAAGTTTCGGTTTTATGCTGGCCGTTTCATTTCTGCTCGCTGCCTATACGCTAACGCTGGAATTAAAGAGAAAGGAAAGAGAAGGCATTTTCAAACCCATAACAGTTAAAACCCTTGTCGGGGAAAAAGCTACCGCTATGGAACTGGCTGCTTCGTTCCTGCTTGGCTTTGTGCTGGGATATAAGTTGATTTATGCCATTTTTAATTATTCCGATTTTGTTGATGATACACAGGGTATTTTATTATCAGCTGAAGGATCATGGCCGGGTGGAATTATTGTGGGAGTATTCGCTGCATGGTTGAAATATCGCGAGAAGGATCGCGAAAAACTTGCCAAGCCGGAATGGCGTATAGAGGAAGTCCATCCGTATCAGCTGGTGGGAAATATTACCATCATAGCAGCAGTAGCAGGACTGATAGGAGCCAAGATATTTCACAATCTTGAGAACCTCGGTGAATTTGCCGAAGACCCGTGGGGATCACTCATTTCATTCAGCGGCCTTACTATGTATGGCGGATTGATAATGGGAGGAGCAGCAGTGATATGGTATGCGATGAAGAACAACATGAATCCCTATCATGTTATGGATGCAGCTGCACCCGGACTGATGCTGTCATATGGTACCGGCAGACTGGGATGCCAGATATCAGGCGACGGCGATTGGGGTATTGTAAATATACATCCGAAGCCCGACTGGTTATCGGTGCTGCCCGACTGGATGTGGGGTTACACGTATCCGCATAATGTGCTCAGCGAAGGAATTCCTATCCCCGGTTGTGTTGGTAAACATTGTATGATGTTACCTGAACCGGTGTATCCGACACCATTTTATGAAGCAGTTATGTGCATTGGATTATTTTTTGTGTTGTGGCAATTACGCAAATATATTACGGTTCCCGGAGTGTTGTTTAGTGTATACCTGATCATGAATGGAGTGGAACGTTTTTTCATCGAAAAAATACGTGTGAACACCAAGTATCATATTTTCGGAAATGAAATTACCCAGGCTGAAATTATTTCTGTGGTATTAATTTTTCTTGGTATCGTGGGAATTGTAATTTTCAGAAAAATGGCTGCTGCAAAAAGTAAAAACGGGGTAAATGGAACTTGAAGCCTTATGTGCCTCCGCCAGGGAAGTTGTAGCCGGTGCCGTTTTGTTTATTCGCGGGCAATCGAAAAATTTTGATACAGGCTCTGTAGAAAATAAAGGTTTTAATGACCTTGTTTCCTATGTCGATAAAACAGCGGAAGAAATACTTGTCAAGGGCTTGTCGGCAATACTTCCCGGTTGTGGATTTATTACTGAGGAGAATACTGCAGGCAACAGCGGTGAACGTTTTGTGTGGATCATTGATCCGCTCGACGGCACCACCAATTTTGTTCACGGTGTTCCCTGCTATAGTGTGAGTGTTGCTTTAATGGAAGATGATGAACTGGTATTGGGCATTGTGCATGAAGTGAATCTCGATGAATGTTTTTATTCCTGGAAAGGTGCTAAAGCATTTTTAAATGGTAAGGAAATACATGTATCAAAACGTGCAACACTATCGGAATCGTTAATCGTAACCGGTTTTCCGTATACCAATTTTACGCGATTAAAAGAGTACATGGAAATTTTTGATTACTGTATGAAACATACGCATGGAATTCGTCGCCCGGGCTCCGCAGCAGTAGATCTGGCCTATGTGGCATGCGGAAGATTTGAGGCTTTTTATGAGTACGGACTGAATTCATACGACATTGCGGGAGGAGCTTTTATTGTTCAGCAGGCAGGAGGGAAGGTGAGTGATTTTTCGGGTGGGAATAATTTTGTTTTTGGTAAAGAAATTATTGCTGCCAACTCAAAAGTCTTCGAAGAATTTTTGGAAGTCGTATCCGATAGAATGAACTAGTTTTTTAACATCAATATGTTTTGACTTTAGTGTCGTAATTTTTTAATTTAGCTTAACAAAATCAACCCGGTCATGAAAACTCTGATGCTATCAATAGTATGTATTTTATCAGCAGGAACCGGTTCTCTTGCAGCCCAGGATTACGGATGTGATAAATGTTCAATGCTCCAGGAAGAATATGAAGCAGCAAATGGTGCTGAAAAAGATAAAATTTATGCTTTTTTTAAACAGGAATGCCTTCAGACCGATACTGTATTCGTAACTGAAACCGGCGGTGTAACCTCACAGGCTATGGCATCGAATATGCAGGTTGTGGAAAAAGGAAAATGTATCGACTACAAACAGGTAAAGGAATTTGAGAAATCCACTAAAAAAGAAACACGGAGTTACCGGGTGACTAAAAAAGATACTGTCTACACATTTGCAACAACGGCAGCGATTTTTCCCGGTGGTGACACCGAGCTGGTGAGCTTTTTAGTAAAAAATGTTAAATATCCTGAACAGGCAAAAGATAAGAAAGCAGAAGGCACCGTTTATCTGCGTTTCGTAGTGCAAAGCGATGGCACTATTTCCCAAATGAAAGCATTACGAAGTCCTGATGCAGCACTCACTGCAGAGGCTATACGGGTGGTAAAAACCATGCCCAAATGGGAGCCTGCACGGTATAAGAAAGAAGCTGTTAGTATGATGTATGTGCTTCCGGTAAAGTTCCGTTTGAATTAACAGCGGAAATGCGGTCAGGCATTTTCCAAATAAAATTCATACTCGTACCGGCTTTGTGAATTCGCCATTTGTGAACCGCGGTTCATGTCTAAAAAATATCCCGATTCAGCTACAAGGTTATTGTGTTCATCAAATTCATAATTTGATTTCATGGTCATGTTGCCGTGCTCATCATACACCGTTTCTTCAACGCAATTGTTTTGTTCATCAAAGGCAAAACGTAACGTGCGTGAATGAAAATCTTTTATCTTCCGTTCCGTTACATTTCCCCGCTCATCATAAACTGAAATAATATCTGAAATTATTTTACCGTCTTTATTTTTTTCAACCACTCTTATCATTTCATCTTTATCGTCATATAAAAATGAAGTTGTGCTTATCAAACCAGAATTTTTGTCAAGCACCCGTTTCTCCGAAGGAAGATTTTTGTCATTGTAAGAAACTTCCGTAATTTCTAAAAGCTTATTTTCATGATCAAATTTGCGGTGTTCAGTAAGAAGTTCATTGTCATTATAAATAATTAACTCAACAGATTCCGGTTCATTGTCGGCATCAAATTTCGCAATGCGTACCGGCTGTATGTGAGCAGCATATTCATAGGTAGTACTCTCACCCTCATCATCACCATAAAATTTTGTTTCCTTAATTACCCTTCCTTTGTCGTCCCTGTCGTAAACAAATGTTTCACTGATTCCATCGGATTCTATCATCAATTCATGTCGTAAAAGTTTGCCTGTATCAGTGTAGTTGAATGTATGTTTTTCAACATTGTCTTCCTCATCCAAACGAATCTCTTCAGTCACATTACCCTTGTCATCAAAAAAGGAGTGTACTGCAAGCACCTCTTCATCCGGATCACCGCCAAATGCCATTTTCTTAAATCGGGTAGTATATTTTTTAGATGCTTTAATTTTCATGAGTGAAATAGTGAATTGGAAACTGGAAGAATGAATTTAGATCACCCGCCGGATGGCAACAAGTTGTGTCAGCAGCGCTTCAAGCTTGTCGAGATGTAACATATTGGCGCCATCAGACAGTGCATTGGCCGGATCGGGATGCGTTTCAATAAAAATTCCGTCAACTCCCGCCGCAATCCCTGCCTTTGCAATGGTTCCGATAAGGTGTGGCTGACCACCCGTAACACCGGAGCCCTGGTTAGGCTGCTGAAGTGAATGTGTTATGTCGAGCACAACCGGGACTTTAAATTCCTGCATTACCGGAATGCCCCGGAAATCAACTACCAGGTCGGAGTATCCGAGCATAGTTCCGCGTTCAGTCAATATTATATTTTCATTCCCGGACTGACGTATCTTATCAACTGCAAATTTCATTGAAGAGGCTGCTAAAAATTGTCCTTTCTTAACATTCACTGTTTTGCCGGTTTTGGCCGCTGCCACAAGTAAATCCGTTTGACGGCAAAGGAACGCTGGTATCTGCAGTACATCAACATAATTTGCAGCCATAGCAGCTTCCACACTTTCGTGGATGTCGGTTACGGTAGGCACATCAAATTCCTTTGAAATAGCTGCGAGTATTTTTAAAGATTTTTCATCGCCAATACCGGTGAAGGAATCGAGCCGGGTGCGGTTAGCTTTACGGTACGAAGCTTTAAAAATAAAAGGAATTTCCAATTTAGAAGTTATCTCCTTAATGCGACCGGCAATCCTGCGGGTCATTTCTTCACTTTCAACCACGCACGGACCGGCAAGAAGGAAAAAATTACCGGATCGGGTGTGTTGCAATTTTGGGATGTTATCCAGCATACAGTTAATTATATTGCAAAAGTATGAAAAAAGGAGAAGTGGCTGATTAATCCACCTGCAGCACCAATCCCTTCAGATATTCTCCTTCGGGATGGTATAAACTAACGGGATGATCAGGCCCCTGGGTGAGCTGGTGAAGAACACGCACCTGCCTTCCCGTTTTAACGGCTGCAGTAAAAATTGTTTTACGGAATAACTGCTTATCAATTGCCTGTGAGCAGGAAAATGTAAATATTATTCCTCCGGGCTTAATGTTTTTTATGGCTTCATAATTCAGATTACGGTAACCGATCACCGCTTTATCAACAGCACTTAAATGTTTGGCAAAAGCAGGAGGATCGAGAACGATCACATCATACTTTTTTTCATTCTTTTTCAGGAAATCAAAAACATCTTCACAATAGGAAGTATGCGATGCACCGTCGGGAAAGTTAAGCGCAACATTTTTGTCGGTCCACTCCATTGCCTTTTTTGAGCTGTCGACCGAATCAACATGTGCTGCTCCAGCTTTTAGCGCATAAATGGAAAAGCCGCCGGAATAACAAAAAGTATTCAGCACATTTTTTCCACTTACATATTCAGTCAGCAACCTCCTGTTGTCACGCTGATCAAGAAAAAAACCGGTTTTTTGACCTTCCATCCAGTTCACATAAAACTGATGATCGTATTCTTTTACCACTTCTGCATCCAGTGATCCATACAAATGTGAATTACCGGTTGCAATACCATCTTGCTTTGAAATGGCTTCTGCACTTTTGTTATACACCGAGGTAATTTTTAACCCGTCTATTTTCAAAAGCGCCGCAGCAATTTCATGTAATGCGAGCTGCATGCCTTCCGAATGTGCCTGGATGACCGCATTGGTTCCGTAAATATCAATGATCAGTCCGGGTAAACCGTCACCCTCGCCATGAATTAAGCGGTATGTTGTGGTCCTGCCATCCTGCATAAAAGCTAACATTTTTCTGAAATCAGCCGCAGCAGTAATTTTGTTTTTCCAGAAATGCAAATCAATTTGCTGCCGTTCAAAGGAAATGATTCTGACCATGATTGTGCCGTGATGAAAATGCCCTGTTGCCAGGTACTTGTCGCCGGAATCAAATACTTCAACAAGTTCACCTTCACCATAATCTTTTACCATATTGGCAATAGCACCCGAAAAAACCCACGGATGAAAATTCATGACCGATCGTTCTTTCATCGGTTTTAATTTAATTTTACGGTAAGAAGTAGTATTCATGGCAGCAAAGATAGAGACTGCCACCATGTTTGCTGCTTTAAAGCCACATTTAGTACTTTTGATTCAAAATTTATTTTCTCACTAAAGTATGCAACCCGGTACCAAAGAAAAATTTTTCACACTTTCTCAAATCAGTGCCGGTATCAGGGATGCTATCGCTGTGCAGTTTGGTGAACGGTTACTCTGGATCGTTGCTGAAGTCTCTGATTTAAATGTGAGGAAAGGTCATTGTTATTTGTCGCTGGTTGAAAAGCTTCCTGATAATCCTGCACCGGTGTGCGAGTTAAAAGGAATTATATGGGCCAATAAATTCGAACGAATCAGCCGGGCGTTTCGCGATGCCACCGGTAGTGATATGTCATCGGGTACACGAATTCTTTTCCAGGCTGCAGTCAAGTATGATGTAAAATGGGGGCTGAGCCTGGTAGTTGAAGATGTTGAACCTGCATATACAGTAGGTTTAATTAAAAAGGAACGTGATCAGACCGTAATCAAACTTAAAGCGGAGGGTATTTATTACAACAACAAACAACTTGAATTTCCTTTGGTACCATTGCGGGTTGCGGTAATTTCTGCAAAAGACTCGCGCGGGTATGAAGATTTTCAGAATAAGCTGATTTATAACAGCTATGGCTACCGTTTTACCGTGGCTTTGTTTTCAAGTCTGCTCCAGGGCGATCGCGCTCCTGTGGAAATGGTGAACCGGCTGATTGAAATATTTAACCGGAAAAATGAATTTGATATTGTCGTTATCGTTAGAGGCGGTGGCGGTGCAATCGACTTAAATTGTTTTAATGATTTCAAACTGGCCCGGGCTGTCGCCAGATTTCCTTTGCCGGTCCTTACGGGAATCGGGCATACCACGAACATAAGTGTAGTTGATGAAGTTGCTCATGCCGACCGGATCACGCCCACCGATGCAGCCGATTTTCTTGTTGATCGTACAAGAAGGTTTGAAGAATCGTTGATGGAAATTGGTAACCGTATTCATGAAGCCTATGTTGATACCGCTTTGACGGAAGAAGACCGGTTGCAGACTCTCGGAACCGGTATAAAGCAACTTGCTACGCAGCGAATGGATAATTCCATTAATCAGCTTTCCAATTTCCTCATCCGTTTTAAAAATGAGACCTTTGAGAAATTAAAAGATTCGAATACTGAACTATTGCTAATGAGTCATGGTTTGCGGAACCGTACCAATGCGCTTATCGCGGAAGAAACCCAGGCGATAAACGGAAAACTTGTGAGTTTGCGTAATGCTCCCCTGAATAAGCTGATCACCACCGGTCTTAAACTTGATCAGTATGAAGCCGGAATTCGTATTCTTGATCCCGTTAACGTTTTGAAACGGGGATTTTCTATAACAAAAATTAACGGGAAAACGGTGAGAAACAAATCTCAGCTCAAGCCCGGTGATACTATTAACACCACTCTTTATGAAGGAACCATCGAAAGCGAAGTCAAAGGATAGTATGGAGGAAATCGCCTACAAGGATGCAGTTGAAGAACTCGAATCGATTCTTCATGAAATTGAAACCGGCGAAACGGATATCGACGTGCTTTCGGAAAAAGTCAAGCGGGCGTTGTTTCTTATACAGTTGTGCAGGGCACGGCTCAAACATACCGACGATGAAGTGAGAAAACTTATTGCCGGTTTTGAAAAGCCGGAGGAAGGGTAATTGCGAATCGGGTATTCGTATTAAAATTGAATTTTTCGGGCAATGCCAATCGCATTCAGGAGGTTACTGCCCAATTCCGAAAGGATCATTCCTCTTCATCATTTCATACAGCTTCACGGTCTGCACCGCTTCCTTAACATCATGAACCCGTAATAGCGTTGCGCCATTAATTAAAGCGGCCATATGCAGGGCAGTTGTACCATTTAGTGCCTTGTCGGGATTGACTTTCAAAACCTTACAGATCATCGATTTTCGCGAAACGCCGGCAAGAATTGGACGGCCGATGTAGGCCAATGCCGGTAGTGCATTCAGTAATTGGTAGTTATGTTCTACCGTTTTTCCAAAACCGAAGCCGGGATCAATAATAATATCATGAACTCCCAGTTGGTTTAGCAGGGAAACTTTTTTTGCTAAATGTGCTGTGACTTCAAACACTACATTCGAATACTCCGGATTTTCCTGCATAGTTTCCGGTGTTCCCTGCATATGCATCAGTATGTATGGAACATTCAGGCGGGCAATTGTTTGAAACATTTTTTTATCCAGATCCCCACCTGAAACGTCGTTGATAATTGAAACCCCCTGATCAACACATTTTTCGGCTACAACGGCTCTGAAGGTATCCACTGAAAGCAGGGCATCCGGAAAATTTTCCCGCAAGGCTGCAATCGCGGGTAGCAGCCGTTTCAATTCGGTGGCAGCAGTGGCCATTTTAGCACCCGGCCGGGTGGAATTCGCCCCAATATCAATGATATCGGCACCTTCATCCAGCATTTTAGCTGCCTGATTAATTATTGCCTTTTGTTCGGTAAATTTGCCCCCATCAAAGAAAGAATCAGGAGTAATATTCAGAATACCCATTATTTTCGGCACCGACAAATCAAGCAGTCTGCCCCGGCAGTTAATAAGATGGTGATTGTTGAAAAGAGCGGTATAACCGGGAGTGGACTTCATATAAAATACATTTACTTTGACCTAACTTGCCGTGCCTTTAACGGCCTTTATCAGTGAACGAATGAACGCACCAGACATCATGGAAAATATGCCGGGTTTGACAGCAGAACAGTACGATACCGCAATTGCTGACTGCAAATATATATTTACTGCCAAAATGAAAGATTATGGCAGTGCCTGGCGGATTCTCCGGCTCAGCTCCATTACCGACCAGATGTTTATCAAGGCCCAGCGAATCCGGAGCATTGAAGAAAAAGGAATTCAGAAAGTGGAGGAGGGCATTCAATCGGAATACAAGGGTATTATTAATTATGCAATTATAGCATTAATTCAGCATGAACTCGGTGTAGCTGATAAACCCGATCTGTCGCTCAAAGAAGCTGAAGAAAAATTTGTGCGTCATATCAGTAATGCCAAAGCACTCATGGAAGACAAAAATCATGACTACGGTGAGGCCTGGAGAAAAATGCGTGTGAGCTCTATTACTGATCTGATTTTAATGAAATTACTTCGCGTAAAGCAGATAGAAGATAATAACGGAGCAACCCTGATTTCGGAAGGAATTGATGCCAATTATTATGATATGATTAACTATTCGGTTTTTGCACTGATCAAGTTGAATGAAACTCATTAATTAAAACAGAACTATTTTATGAAGTCATTAAGCTGGATTTCCCGGATGCTTGTAGGAGCATTATTTATTGTTTCAGGTCTCATTAAAGCCAACGACGCCATTGGTTTTTCCTATAAGCTGGAAGAATACTTTACCGTTTTCGGCACGCCCTGGATGAATGATTATGCAGTGTTAATTGCTGCATTCGTGTGCATACTTGAAATTATTCTTGGTGTTGCTGTTATTTTCGGAACACGAATGGTAACCGTGTCATGGCTGCTGCTGCTTATGATCGTATTTTTTACTTTCCTCACTTTCTATTCTGCTTATTTCAATAAAGTAACGGATTGCGGATGTTTTGGAGATGCGTTAAAACTTACGCCATGGGAATCGTTTACAAAAGATATTGTGCTGCTCTTTTTTGTGCTTGTGATATTCTTCGACAGAAAAAATATTCATCATGGCAATCTTAAAAGTGATCTCATTAATTCATCAGTCGCAATTGTGTTAATCGCCTTCTTTAGTTTGTTTGTGATCAACTGGGCATTCCCGGTGTGGTTTGCGGCAGGACTGTTATTTGCAACCGCTATGTTAAAACAGGTATTGCCTTCCATTCCAAATACTGTTGTGCTTGGACTTTCAGGATTGTTATCCATTGTATTTACCTATTATTGCTATCATCACCTTCCCGTTAAGGATTTCAGACCGTATGCCATAGGTAAAAATATTAATGAAGGAATGTTAATTCCCGAAGGTGCTCCGCGCGATAGTATTCAAATGGTTTTTCAGTATAAAAAAGACGGACAGGTGTTTGAATTTACTCCCGACAAGCTTCCTGAGGATCTTGACAACTATGAATTTGTTGACCGTCTGGATAAGGTTATATTAAGGGGTTATGTTCCGCCGATACATGATTTCAAAATTGTGGATGCCCAGGATTCGGATTATACGGAAGATTTTTTAACAAACCCCGATTATTCCTTTATGCTGGTAGCCTATGATCTCACCCGTACCAATGCTGCCATTCAGCCGGAAATAAATGAGTTTGTAAAGAAATGTGATGAGAATAAAATTTCATTTTTCGGACTCACCTCAACGCCTCCTGCCGAAACTGATAAAATCCGTCATGAATTTCAAAGTATGTTCAGCTATTACTTTTGTGATGCTACTACATTGAAAACAATAATACGTTCTAATCCCGGACTGGTTTTGCTGAAAAACGGAACGGTGATCGATATGTGGCATTATAATGATTTCCCGGAGCCATCCTATGTAGATGAATTGAGGAATGCTTCTGCTAATTGACGATTGCTGCACCGTTATGCATTCTGTTGTGAACATGAGAAGGAAAATCACAGGATGAATTGAATTAACCTGGGATTTTCTAAATTTTTCTGCTGTTACCTTAATCACAAGCCAATGAACCAAAATGACGGGTTTCCTTTCTAAAAAATTATTGTACGGGCTGCTGGTGATAGCAGGTGTGGTAACGGTTGTTTTTTTTCTCTTCAACATTTTACCCGGCGACCCCGCACGAATGATGCTGGGTCAGCGTGCCGATGTTTCCAGCATTGAAAATATAAACAGGGAACTGGGGCGTGATAAAAGCCTTGGCGTTCAGTTTGCCTTGTATGTAAATGATCTTTCCCCACTTTCTTTTCATAACCAGTCGGATCCCTCATCGCCATGGTTTGCATCGGTTGAAAAATATGGAAATTATGCATCATTGATTTCAACGGATCAGTTTGCTGTGATTCTGAAAGTGCCTTACCTGCGCCGGTCATATCAAACAAAACAACTGGTTTCGGAAGTTGTTGCCGATGCGCTTCCCGGAACTATCATACTGGCTGTGGCCGCATTGGTATTTGCCGCAGTATTCGGTATTGCTCTCGGGGTGCTGGCTGCACTAAAGAAAAATAAACTCACCGATCACCTGGTAAGCATGCTTGCCGTGCTGGGAATGGCAGTACCTTCATTTTTCGCAGGTATTATTATCGCATGGGTGTTTGGTTTTGTGCTGGCTGATATAACAGGGTTTAATATGACGGGCAGTCTTTACAGCATTGATCCGTTTGATGGGTATGTGCTTGAATTGAAAAATTTGGTTCTGCCTGCATTTACACTGGGTATACGACCGCTTTCAGTAATTGTACAGCTGACAAGAAGTTCAATGCTCGATGTGCTTTCGCAGGATTATATCCGGACTGCAAAAGCTAAAGGACTATCAAAACAGGTAACTGTTTTTCGCCATGCGTTACGCAATGCACTCAACCCGGTTCTTACTGCTGTATCAGGATGGTTTGGATCATTGCTGGCAGGAGCGGTTTTTATTGAATATATTTTTGGTTGGAAAGGAATTGGAAAAGTTACAGTAGATAGTTTGGAACGATATGATTTTCCTGTGGTAATGGGTGCAGTGCTGGTAGTTTCTATTTTTTTTGTGATTATCAATATCATTGTGGATGTACTTTATGGAATGCTCGATCCGCGTATTCGTATGTAATTTGTTAAATTTGAAATTAACTTTCAGGATATGAGAAAAAAGATTGTAGCAGGAAACTGGAAAATGAATTGTAACCAGGAAGAGGCGTACAGCCTTGCAACTGAAGTCGCCGGAATGTGGGGTGATGAAAAAAATAATGATGCTGTGGTGATCCTTTCTCCTCCTTTTGTTTTTCTCTCCGGAGTGCGGCAGCTGCTGAAAGGAACAGAAATAAAAATTGCCGCACAAAACTGTTCAGGAGAATCTCAGGGCGCGTTTACAGGAGAAGTAGCTGCATCAATGTTGCAGTCGATTGGAACAGAGTATGTAATCATCGGTCATTCGGAAAGGCGTTTGTATTTTAAGGAATCACCTGAGGAGCTGGTTAAAAAAGTGAACAGTGCAATGGGCAACGGGTTAATTCCAATATTTTGTGTAGGAGAATCGCTGCCGCAGCGCGAAGCTGATGAACAGGAAAAAATTGTGACGTCACAACTTTCCGATGGTTTGTTTCATCTTGAGCAAAAAGACTTTGAAAAGATAATAATTGCCTATGAGCCGGTTTGGGCAATTGGTACGGGCAAGACCGCGACTTCTGCGCAAGCACAGGAAATGCATAGCTTTATCAGGAATGAGATCGCAAAAAAGTATAATGATGACGTGGCAGGTAATCTCAGTATACTTTACGGAGGTTCGTGCAATGAAAAAAATGCAGGGGAATTATTTTCGATGCCCGATGTTGATGGAGGACTTATAGGAGGCGCATCGTTAAAATCACGGAGTTTTGTAAACATTGCGAAGAGTTTTTGATGGGAATACCCGGTTCATACATTTTTTCATTGCTGGGATCTTTGTTTGTCACGGTATCAGTATTTGCGCAAATGCCGGCTTATTCAATCGAAGGATCCGTCGGGGCAGGAAGGATAGTGCGTAACTACCCAAACTTTCCTGAACTTGAAAACCCTGCACTGAATGCATCCCTAAGTCTATCGAAGCACTGTTTGGGACAAAAACCCTGGCACCGTTACTATAATTTTCCTAAAATGGGTGTAATTATTAACGGTGGGTCTATGGGAAATAAGGAGGTGCTGGGAAACTACCTTGCTGTTATGGAGGAAATCTCTTTCGAAAAACGTATAGGCAATAACTGGTTCTGGGCACCACGCTTATCAATGGGTGCTGCATGGTTCAGCAAACCACATGATGAATTTGATAACCCCGAAAATGTGGTTATCGGCAGCCGGTTCACGTTTTTTGTCGCCGCAGGACTTATGGGCGGCAGAAAAATTTCACCACGAACCGATCTGATTGCTAAAATCCAGCTGCTTCATGCGTCGAATTCGCATTTCAAACTTCCAAATGTGGGAATGAATTTGCCGATGCTCTCCTTGGGAATGCGTTATTCGCTTAGTAAAAGTGAGACATCGTCAAATTCAAACAGGGATACCATCCGCCTTAAAACTCCTTCACGAATTGCATTTCATGCACGCATAGCTCTTGGCATTAACGAGTTTGGATCATCAACCCATCCGGTTAACGGACAAAAATACCCGGTTTACCTTGCGGCTGTTTATTTTTCGAAAATGTTTTCGCCGGTGAATAAAGTCACAGCCGGAATTGAAGCATGGTATAATAAGGGAGTGTATGATTTTATTGTAAGCCAGGAGTTTTATGATGATGAGCGACACAATAAATCCTGTGCCGCCGCAATCACGCTGGGTCATGAATTTTTACTGGGGCATGTAGGGCTGATTACCACGGGCGGAATTTATTTCTATAATCCCTTTTACAAAGACCGGCTTGAACAAAATGAGATTGATGGAATTAAAGATAACCTGAAAGCATACATCCCCGCAAGGTTAGGTGTACAGTACTATATGAAAAACACCAATTACAGTAACGGAAAGAATCTTTTTGTTGGAGTTTACATCAAAACAAACTTTGGCCAGGCCGATTTTCTTGAGACAGGGTTAGGGTATATGTTTTAACATTCAGAAAAATTACGGTACCGATACTTTATAGATTCCGTTTTTCCCCACTGCAATCACGTTCCTGTTATCGATCCAGGCCATTTGCAAAATATCACTTCCGTCAAAACTTGTTCTGTCGTTCCAGGAATTTCCATTATCACGGCTCCAGCTAAAAAAACCATTAGGACCGGCAATAGCAATACCTCCATCCGGTGAAAGGCTGATACAATTTTGCTGATGGTGGCCGGTATTCCATGTGTTGGCATTTCTTACCTCACGCCAGTTCTGACCCGATCCGGTAAACGTATATACACCGCCGTTAAAATCACACATCCAGTACGTTTCGTTCCTTTGAGTTATCCCGGTGTAATAAGAATTTTTGTTTTCAATGGGATAAAAAGAAGTACCTCCATCAGTGGTATATAGCAAAGAGCCATAACCACACATAATTCCATTCCGGTCATTGAAAAAACAAATGCCGCGATATTCATGGGAATATTCGATGAACGACCAGTAATTTCCTGCATTTTCCGTCCGGAATAAAACACCGTTGCCATAATTTTTACCCCCGCAAACAAACCCGGTAGAATCGTCATTAAACCAAATATCTCTAAGGTTCCTGTTAACTGTGAGAGGCCATGACGTTCCATAAAACGCATTCCAGTCGTGTCCTCCATTGGTGGTTTTGTAGATGAGAATATCCCCATCAGCACAAAATCCTGTATCACGGTTCAGAAAATAAATACTGTTAACCGGGTTGTCAAATGTTGAATTTGAAATTTCCCAGGTGAAACCACCATCATTTGTATATAAAACAATACCTTCATCATCGCCACCGCTGATAACAAATTCATTGGCATTAAATACATGAACGTCGCGAAAAGCAACAGAAACCGGAACAGGAAGTTTTTGATAGGGAAGACCGGGTAATTCTTTTTTACAGGATGTTATAAACCACGAAGAAACCAGTACTAGTAAAACACGCATATTCAAAATGAAAACAGGAACATAAAAAACAACATTACCCATAATGCATCCACAAAATGCCAGTATATTGTTGAAAGCTGTAATCGCGTAAGCTGGTAATCATCTGTGAAAAATAACAATGATTTAACCATATCATGTGAAGAGCTGTTGACTTTGAATGCAATCATAAGAAGATAGATCATCCCTCCGGCCACGTGCAAAAAGTGCATTCCGGTAATTACATACAAATAAGAAACTTCAACATTCGCGCTCAGGAAAAAACCGGTATCAATCATTTTTTTAAGTCCCCATGCCTGCGATGCACAGAAAAATGTTCCGAGGATGAGCGTAATAAATATTGATGTCTTAAGTTCCTTCATCGCATCATTCTTAAACGCATTGACAGCACCGGATATTGAGAAACTGCTAAGCAGGAGGAGAATTGTACTAACTGAAAAAACTTTTGGCAGCTGGAAAGTAGGAGGGGTGTTGGCATTGTTAACTGTCACAACGTAAATAAATGCCATGGTGAGAAAAAGAACCGTACTTCCCACAAGTCCGAAAAAGAGCAGTGTTTTATAGGGATGAAATTGTTCCATCCTTTGAAATCCTCTTAATCGGGATTGATCGCTCCGGGTTTTTTTATTTGTACTCATACTTTCAGCACTATGGAATGCCGTTACTCAAAAATACGACATTTAAAAAATAAATGTGGGATTTATGAAAAAATTGCCTTTACATGATAATGCAATAAAAAAATGCCTGCGAATTTTTATATCAGCTTAATGAGCGCCTCCGGGAAGTAGCATTTTAAGAAATGAGTACCGGTTGTCCCCCTTTTTTTCCGGAAATACACCCAGGCTGGAATTTCTGATATCCTCAGTGGTATAAAAGGCACCGGGGGTATGTTTTTTAATCATTTCATCCACGTAGGCAAGGTCTTTCCGTTTAATGGTGGTGAATATAACCTTAACCGGACCTTTGGCACCGGTTCCGTCAATGATAGTAACACCCATATTGGATTCATAAAGGGCTTTTACCAGGTTTGCCGGATCCTGGTTGGTTATAATCCTTACAACCTGTTTTCCCAATGCAAGTTTTTCTTCTATGGTGAGTCCTACAAAAATTCCCATCGAATAACCGCCTGCAAATCCGATATAACAGGCAATATTATTCAGGTTGTTGATTGTCTGGCTTACAGCAACAAGCCATATCAGCACTTCAAAGAAACCAAGGAAAGGAACAATCCGCTTAATATTCCGGGCAATAAAAATATTCCGTAAAGTGGCCAGCGTCACATCACATGTGCGCGCCAAAAAAATTAATAATGGCAATACAAACCAATTGAACGCATCGGATTGAATGAAGGTACTGGCAATAATCATGATGTGGCTAATAATTTTTTCACGAGGTCAGGCACTGCAATACCTGCCTTTTCCTTGAGGATGGTTAAATTTTTAATATGAGATACTGTCTTTGCTTCAGGATCGATAAAATACTTTGAAATTTCAGTTCCGGCATAATCTACCAAACCGGCAGCAGGATATACTTCAAGTGATGTGCCAATAATCAGGAAAATATCCGCACGAAGTACCTGTTGAATGGCAGCCTCCATTGCAGGAACAGCTTCACCAAACCAAACAATAAACGGACGAAGGGGATAGCCCTTTTCACAAATTTCATTCATCCCGATTTCCCAACCTTCTACCGGGTATATGAGTTCCGGATAACGGGTACTGCGCGACTTCCTGATTTCTCCGTGTAAATGGATAATATCCGTAGAGCCGGCCCTTTCATGCAAATCGTCAATATTCTGGGTGATAACGGTTACTTTATAACGGTTTTCTAGTTCGGCAATTGCTTTATGTGCTGCATTTGGCTGCGCTTCAATTACCTGTTTTCGCCGTTCGTTGTAAAAACGCTGAACGAGTTGCGGATTTTTTCCCCATGCCTCAGGGGTTGCAACTTCTGAAATCGGGTATTCCTCCCATAACCCTCCGGCATCGCGGAAAGTCCGGATACCACTTTCAGCACTCACACCTGAGCCGGTAAAGACAACAATTTTTTTCACGGTTTCACTTTTATCAGCAAGGTGGGCGGGTTGGTTGCTGACCTGCAAAATTGCATCAAAAGCTCAAGGTAGTGGACTGTCGCTGCAGATGGTTATCAACAATACATTGTGCATTCATTAACCGGTACTCCATAACTTTTCACTGCGGAATCCTCTGAGGTACTCAATCACCGGAATTCTTTTTTTGCCTTCCTGCTGAACTTCCAGCAATTCAAGATAGAAATCATTTCCCCGGATGAATAATTTTCCATCGGCTGTGACAATTGTGCCGGGGGATGATGCATCGGTGCGTGATGATAAAGCAGAACGATAAATTTTCAGCATCATCCTGGAGCCATCAGCAGCAGTCAGCCAGGTGAATGCTCCCGGGTAGGGACTTAATCCTCTCACCTGGTTATGTAACTGATGAACCGGCCGGTTCCAGTTTATCAGGCAATCGGCAGTATGAATTTTAGGTGCCGTTTTCAGCTGACTAACGGTATCTGCAAGTGCTTCCTGGCTGGTGGTTACGGCGGTACCCGCTTCTATAGCCTTTACAGTTTTTAAAACCAGTTGTGCGCCGGTAACCATCATCCGGTCGTGGAGTTCACCGGCAGTCTCATTGGGATGAATTGGTATTTTTTCCCTGTAAATAATGTTTCCGGTATCGATTTCATGTTTCAGAAAAAAGGTAGTAACCCCGGTTTCGGATTCACCATTCATAATTGCCCTGTTGATGGGAGCAGCTCCGCGATAATCGGGGAGCAGGGATCCATGAAGGTTAAATGTTCCGAGAGGTGGCATGTTCCAGAGCGCTTCCGGTAACATGCGAAAAGCAACTACAATAAACAGGTCAGCATTTAATGAGCGGATTTCATCCAGGAATGCTGTATCACTTAGTTTTTCCGGTTGAAAAGTCAATAATCCCTTTTCATCAGCATACTCTTTAATTGCAGGTTGTTTCACTTTTAAACCGCGGCCCGCTTTTTTTCCGGAAGCTGTAATCACTGCAGCAATTTCATACCCGTTCTTAACAAGTATATCCAGTGAAGGAACAGCAAATTCGGGAGTGCCCAGGAAAATTATTTTCATCAGCGCTTATCTTCTTTGGCCACTGTAATGCTGGTTAAAGTAACCATTTTCCCCGCCATGCAATTACTGATACCATCATGAATCTTATAGGTAATAAACACTTTCAACCCCTTTTTCTTAAAGGCCTCACCAAGATTTTCCGGTTGCAACTTCTGACCATCCGATAACTCAAGTAAAAAAGTGCAGCCATCAAGTTCCGTGTAATCAACAACAGTTGCAAAAACCGCAGTATCATTCGGCACGGTTTCAGTGACAACCGTTTTGCCGGAACAGGATACAAGAAGAAAGGAAAGTCCGGCTGTAAATAATATTAAACTGTTCTTTAGATTTTTACAGGTTTCCATTGTCGGGTAGTTAAATATACTGCTGAAAACACACCCATCAACACCCAGTAAATAATTTCAGAAAACCAGACTGTTTCGATGGAAGATTTGTAAACAACTGCACAAAGATAAACGTAAATCATGTAAATTATGATGTTAAAGAACTCAATTACCATTGCTGCTTTGGTGTTGCCCGAACCGGAAACGGCACTCAATAAAATTACGCTGATGGAGAATAAAAACATAGCACCAATAATAATGTAATAACAACCCATTGCATCTTCAATCAACTTGCTGTCGGAGGTAGTGATGCGCAACAGCCACTGAGGAGAGATAAAACTTATTGCGAATATGAGCGCGGTTGTTATAAGGCTCAAATTGATGATTTTTTTAATAAGCATCTTTACCTCATGAATTTTATCCTGGCCAATCAGGTTACTCACCATACTGTTGGTTGCTGAAGCAAATCCCCATATCGGAGTCATAAGTATCATGTAGGTAGCCCTGATTATGTTGGAGATAGCCAGCTCATGTTCTCCCATGCGTTCAATAAAAACGAAAAACAAAAACCATGCACCCATGGTAAACGTGTTCTGTAAAATGACCGGTGATGATAAATGCAAAATCGCTTTCATTCTTCCCATTGAAAGCGATTCAAACTTCATAAGCCGGAAGTGTTTGAATTCGTGTTTTACCACTGAGAAAATAATCAGGTATACCAGCCCGGCCACTTCAGCAATTACTGAAGCAATGGCGGCTCCTTCAATTCCCATTTCCGGGAAACCGTATTTGCCGAATATCAAAAGATAATCGAGAACAATATTCACAACCATCATGATGAGAGCGGAATAGGTGATTACCCGTGTTATTCCAATTCCAATATAAAATGACCTGAAGGCTACCGCTGCCAGTGAAAATAATATTCCATAACTGCGGGGTGCCATGTAATCATTACAGGCTTTTAACACCTGTTTGGAATGTAAAATGGCCTCAAAAAAATATGGGGTAAAGTATCGGGTCAGGATAAAAGTAATTACAGCCAGTGCGAGCAGCAAAATGAAACTATGATCGAACAGCCGACCAATTTCCTCTGCATTTCCCTCGCCGGCCCTTCGTGCCATCAGAATTTGTGCACCGGTACCTAAAGCAATCCCCACCATGATAATAACAAAATAAAAAACTGTGGTGATTGCCATCGCGCCAAGCTCGATCTCTCCAACACGTGCTATAAAGGCCGTATCGGTTAAATTCAGCACCGTGGCAGCCAGGCTTCCCAGGATGATAGGGTAAGAAATATCCCAGATATTACGATAGGTTGAGCTGACTTTCATGGCAGTAGCCTGCAAAGATCAGCAATTCTCATCCGCACTTAATGTAAGAAACGCCATTGTTTTATTTATTTTTACCTTTGAAATTGAGTAACATTTGTAGTATGCAGTCGTAAACATTGAAAATTGCTTAAACTCGAAGTATGAACAGAGACCAGCATCAATCCGAAATAGACCAGATAAACAAGCATGTTAAGATGCTGAATATCACCGGCAGCATTGCCATTGGAGCCTTAGCAATTGCGGGCGTTCTTATGATTGCCGATACATTTAAAGCAGTCTCTGAAAATGCTCAATCAGGCATTATTGCCGAGGCTCCTGATCAGGAAAGCGTTTTACAATCTGATGATAGTAATTTACTTGAGGAACCTGCAACCATACAACCTGAAAGAATATCAAAACCTGCTGGTAATCAGAATAAACCCAAAACTGCCGCAGCTCCCAAAGCCATCAGCTTTACTGAAGAACTCCAGAGTTTTGAGGCCAGTTGTAATGATGGTGCATTATATTTTCAATGGGTAACACTTGGCGGCACCAAATACGCTTATGAAATCGAAAAAACCTATGACCAGGTAACGTACGAAGTATTTTCAAGAGCTCCGCAGCCTGATAAAAAGGATGGAAAAAACATATATTCGGTAGAAGAATCTACTACTAAAGGTGATGAAGCATTTTACCGCTTGAGGAAAGTAATGGGTAAAGGCAAGTACGAATATTCTGAGGCTGTGAAGGTTAAATGTTCCAATATGGATGCGAGTCTGGCCACAGTAGATGTATTTCCGAATGGTAATGGTTCTTTCCGGATTATAATCAACAGCGCGGTTGCAGGTCCGTATAAAGTAACCTTATCGGATGTAAATGAGACAGAACTGGCTACGGAAGATTTTATGGCTAAGGAAGGCAACAATGAGTTTATTTTGAGTTCCAGCAGCATCACACGTGGTAATTATGTGCTCCGGGTTTCAAATGATGCCATGGTAAAAGAGAAAAAGGTAGTATTGAAATAATTATTGCCTTTCATAAATCATAACATAATGGTCGATGTTCGCCTCTGAGAACATCGGCCCTTCTTTTTTAAAGCCATATTTTTCATAAAAACCCATAGCCGATAGTTGGGCATGCATATAAATACGTGTTCCTGCAGGTTTTACATCCTCCAGGACTTTTAATAATATAGCTGCTGCAATTCCTTTCTTCCGGAAAGGTTTTAATACGGCGAACCGTTCCAGCTTTATACCGTTTTTAGTGATTCTCCACCTCGCTGTACCAGCCGGTGTTCCTTTGATGCTGCCAAGGTAATGCAGGCTGCTGTTTTCAAAATCATCAAATTCCTCTTGTCGGGATACCTGTTGTTCATCAACAAAAACTTCCGACCGTATTTTAAAAATCTCATTGCAAATAGCAGTGTCTGAAAAATTGCAGGAAATTACTGTGATCATTGCAGTATTTAATTAAGAAGTTGTTGGGTTTAAAGGTAAAGGTTATTAAGATAAAATAGTTAACTTGTTTATATTCACTGTATTATAAAAGATCCGAACAATCCACACCCTGATTGCTCATAATTGGATTTCACGAAGAGGTGTATATACGTTAAATAATTGTTTACTTTGCATTAATGAATTGTAAACATACTACTTAATCATATCCGTAAAATCACATGGGATCAAAAAATTACCTGACTAAATTTAAATTATTGGTTTTATTCCTGGGCGTCTCACTTTCAATGAATGCGCAGGTAGTTATCAACGAATACTCCTGTTCCAATTTAACCCAGTTCCAGGATAATTACCAGGATTACGGTGACTGGTTTGAGTTATATAACACGGGTACTTCAAGTATGAGCCTTACAGGGTATTACCTTAGCGATGACTCACTTAATAACACAAAATGGCAGATACCCGCAGGCGTTACCATTTCCGGACAAGGATTTGCAAGGTTCTGGGCCGATGGTCGTGATGAAGTATCGGGCACCAATCTGCACACAGGTTTTAAGTTGACTCAGACGAAAAACAATCCGGAGTTCATAGTTTTATCGGACCCTTCCGGAAACATTATCGACTACATTAAATTTTCGCAGAAAACTCAACTAGGTCATTCAATAGGCCGCACTTTTAATGGCGTTCCTGCATGGAGTATTTTTACTTCGCCAACACCTAATGCATCAAACAATACAGCAACACCCTATTTTGATTATGCCGATCGTCCGGATTACAGCATAGGAGCTGGTTTTTATCCTTCAGCGATTACTGTTGCCATTACCACAAATGAACCTAATGCTGATATTCATTATACGACTGACGGTTCATTGCCAACAGTTGCTTCTCCAATATATACTACACCTATTACTATTTCAACAACTTCGGTTGTTAAGGCAATAACATTAAGTACCGATCCTGAAATACTTCCAAGTTTTCTTGAATTTGAATCCTTTTTTATTAATGTGAGTCATACCATGCCGGTTGTTTCAATCACAGGCAGTCAACTCGCAACACTTGCCAATGGCTCAGGGAATCTTGAACCTAAGGGATCGTTTGAGTTATTTGATGTTGCCGGAACACGTGTGGCCAAGACGTATGGTGAATTCAACCGTCACGGACAGGATTCATGGGTGTTGAGTCAGCGTAGTCTCGACTTTATATCGCGTGATGAAATGGGTTACAATCACTCTGTAGAAGAGCAGTTATTTGCTTCTACAACCCGCGACAATTTTCAGAAAATTATGCTGAGAGCAGCCGGTGACGATAATTATCCTGCTGATGGAAATAATGCCAATGAGGGCAGTGCACACATTCGTGATGCGTATATCCACAACATGGCTATCGAAGGCGGTTTAAATCTCGATGTGCGTCGCGGTTCAAAAGTTATTGTTTATTTGAACGGTGCATATTGGGGAGTCTATGATATTCGCGACAATCCGGATGATCATGATTTTACGGGTTTTTATTACGGCCAGGATAAATATAATCTTCAGTACATCGAAACCTGGGGTAATACCTGGGCGGAATATGGCGGGCAAGCTGCTTTAAATGCATGGGCAAGTTTTTACAATACCGCAATGGGCGGTAACATGAATGATCCTGCACATTACCAGTGGGTAATGGACCGTTATGATGCGACGAGCCTGGTTGATTATGTGATCGTGAATTCCGTAACTGTTTGTTCCGACTGGCTCAATTATAATACAGGTTGGTGGAGAGGAATGGACAGTACCGGAACTCACCTTAAATGGGGTTACATTTTGTGGGATAATGATGCTACATTCGGTCATTATATTAATTACACCGGTATACCTAACACCAACTTTAATGCAGATCCT
>JBBQQQ010000026.1:0-51866 GCA_038215705.1 Bacteroidia bacterium | reverse complement strand
ACTTTTGAATCCCTTTTGCGGTGAGGGAGGGATTTCCTCCTTCACTACGTTTCGGCGGATAAACTTCTCATCCCTCCCGTTATCATTCAAATTACGATTTAATCTGAACTTTTGAATCCCTTTTGCGGTGAGGGAGGGATTCGAACCCTCGGTACGGTTACCCGTACGACAGTTTAGCAAACTGTTCCTTTCGGCCTCTCAGGCACCTCACCTGATCTAAGGGCGGCAAAGGTATGTATTCTGTTTCTTTAAACAAACTGATTTTTAAAATTAAAAGATGGCTTTTTTTGGGAAAGGATTTAATTGCCCGGCCAATTCTATATATTTGCGAAGTACCTGTAAATGTTAATTTTATGACCCCATTCAGTGCTCCTACCCTAATTAGCTTCGTGCTGCTTTTATCCGGTTTCCTTTCATCCTGCGATGATAAAAAAGGTGGAAATGACCAGTCCGGAACCGTAAACCTGTCGGATACCGTTAATTTTATTAAAATCGCAGATGCCTCCGAATTCCTTCCCGGCTGGTCGAAAGAAAATACCCTCGTTTACCATACCATCGCTGAACCCGATGTGCTCCATCCTACCAACGGCACCTCAGCCATGCGCACCGAGATCTTCCAGTTTACGCAGATGTCGCTGTTCCGCTTCGATTTCCGTACCCTGCAAATTGCACCATCCCTGCTAAAGGAAATGCCCGTTTTAAATGCTAACGGCACCGAATATACGTGCGAACTGCGCGAAGAACCCCGCTGGGACGATGGCTCACCCATTACCACCGACGACGTTCTGTTTACCGCCAAAGCCAACAAATGCCCGCTTACCGATAACCCGCACGCGAAACCGTATTGGGATAACCTGCATGAAATTATTCCCGACAAGGATAACAACCGCAAGTTTACCGTAAAAATGAAAACACCTTATATACATAACCTGGTGTTTTGGGCCGACTGGCCAATTATGCAGCGTGCCTTTTATGATAAGGGAAATGAACTTGCTAAATATTCCTTCACCCAGCTTGATGATACTGCTTTTAATGCAGCTTCAGTCGCATCACTTTCAGGATGGGCAAACGATTTTAATGGTTCGAAATACGCCAGGGAACTTGATTTCCTTACCGGCGCCGGTATGTATCGCGTAAGCGCATGGGATCCGGGACAAAGTGTTACGCTGGAGCGGAAATCCAATCACTGGACCAAAAATTCCACTTCAATTTATGAAACATCATATCCTGATAAAATAATTTATCGTATTAATAAAGATCCCAACTCTACCATGCTCGATTTTAAAGGGCAGGTTATGGATGGCACCAACCTGGTTCCAACCAAATCATTGCTTGAACTGCAGGCCGATTCCAACTTCAACCGGAATTACCATTCGCGCTTTACTGATACGTTTAATTACACGTACATCGGTATGAACACACGCCCTGATGGAGTGACGCATAAAAAAATATTTACCGATAAGATAACGCGTCGTGCCATGGCGTTACTCACACCGGTTGATGATTTAAACCGTGTGATCAATAAAGGAAAAAATAAACGTATGGTCGGACCGGTATCAATGCTGAAAAAAGATTTTGATGCTTCGCTGAAACCGCTTCCATACGATGTGGAACAGGGGAAAAAATTACTGGCTGATGCCGGATGGAAAGATACTGACGGCGATCGCATACTCGATAAAATGGTGGATGGTGAAAAAGTAAATTTTGAATTTTCACTCAACTACATGACCAACACTCCCGACTGGAAAGATTATGCCACCATGCTAACTGAAGCCTATGCGAAAGCAGGTATAAAAGCCAATTTGAACCCGCTCGACTTTTCAGTGTTTGTTGCCAATGCTAAAAAACATGATTTTGATATGATGATTGCCGTTTGGGGTGCTGTTGCGCTGCCCGAAGATTTTACGCAGCTCTGGCATACTACCTCATGGACAAGCGAAGGATCCAATTACCCGGGCTTTGGAAATGCTGCCACCGACGCACTGATTGATTCCATAAAAGTTACACTCGACGATACCAAAAGAGGTGAGATGGTGAAACGTTTTCAGCAAGTGGTGTATGACGAACAACCTATGATTTTTCTTTTTTCCAGCTTGCGCAGAAATGTTATTCATAAACGTTTTGGAAATGTGGAAATGTACTTTGAACGACCCGGTATACTGCTGAATAATTTACGACTGATAGCACTCAAAGATTCCCCTACTCCCTGATTCATAGCTGATGATCCGGTACCTGACCAGGCGATTGTTATTATTTATTCCAACGCTGGTCATTATTTCACTGCTGGCTTTTGTCATCAGCGTAAATGCACCCGGCGATCCAGTTGAGCGAATGATTTCGCTCTCTGCATCGGACGGACAGGGACAAATTAATATTAATGAATCCGGTCAGCGTGCTTACTGGCGTAAAAAATTAGGACTTGACCTGCCTGTTTTTTATTTCTCGGTCAGGCCGGGGAGCGAACCGGTAGCACTACGCAATTTTTATGATGCTGCCGAACGCAATTCCGTACAGCGCCTTTCACAAATCTCAGGAAATCCAAAAACCACCTTGCAGTTTCACCAGGCTCGCCTTAACCTGCTCAAAAGTGTTTCCGGCAAAGATTCACTTTCGAATATTCTCTTTACGGATGTGCATGCACTTAAATATGCAACTACTGTAGAAAGTATAAACAACAGGTTAACACGGATTCGTGCCATTGCCGGAAGTAATCAATTTGCCAATTCACATGTTCACGAACCGTTAGCTTCTGTGGAATCGGGCCTTGCGTTATTCATCCGCGAAAACGAAACTTACAACAATTACATTCCTGTTTTCAGTTTTAATGCACGCAACCAGTATCACCGCTGGGTGTTTGGTGACGGCAATCCTGTTACCGGCAAAGGTTCGGTGCATTCGGCCGGAATTATCCGAGGCGATTTCGGTTTGTCGTATCTCAACCGTCAGCCTGTCTCGGGTGTCATTGCTGAAAAGGTGGGATGGTCGCTTTTTTTCGCACTGTTTTCGGTATTGATAGCTTATTTAGTGAGTATTCCCATAGGCGTCTGGGCAGGAGCAAAACCCGGTTCCCGCTTCGATCATGTAAGTACCGTAACGTTGTTTGTGCTCTATTCCCTTCCCTCCTTCTGGCTGGCTACGTTACTACTCATGACCTTTGCTAATCCCGATATGCTGCATTGGTTTCCCGCATCGGGAATAAAGCCTGTGATAGGATATCCTAACGATGCAGGGATATTGGAAAAGTTCAGGCTTTCGCTGCCCTACATGATATTGCCCCTGGTTTGTTACACGTATAGTTCGTTTGCTTTTTTATCAAGAACACTTCGGGTAGCAGTGCTTGAGAATATGTCGCAGGATTACATTCGCACTGCCATGGCCAAGGGATTGCCATTCGGTACAGTTGTATTTCGTCATGCATTTCGCAATTCGCTGTTACCCCTCATAACGGTCTTCGCCAATGTGTTTCCTCTTGCAATTGGTGGTTCAGTAATTATTGAAACCATATTTACCATTCCGGGCATGGGCTTTGAAACGGTGCACAGCATCCAGAACCAGAATTACCCTATGATTGTAGCAATTTTTACCATCACGGGATTTCTTACCATGACGGGTTACCTTATATCGGATATCCTTTACGCTTTCGCGGATCCACGAATCACATTTGAAAAACGGTAACCGCATGGCAAAACACATATCCCCGTTCCGTGAGTCGATGCGCAGGTTGCTGCGACGTAAACTGGTGGTTGTTTCGCTGTGCTGGCTCTCGCTTATGATTATTATTGCTGTTATGGCGCCGATACTTGCCAATGAAAAGCCATTATATTTTTCGGTATACGGTCATATTTTTTTTCCTTCCCTTAGCGGGGATGAGGAAGCAGAATTCAGGGATGAAAACGGTGAAAAAAAATATGTCAATTTTATTAGTCCGGGAGATGAAATATCGCAGCAGGCAACGATTATTTATTCCCCCATTCGCTATTCCCCTCACAAGTCCGATTTAAATAATGCTGATTATGTGAGCCCTTCTGAAGAACAATTCGGCAATAACGGAGATCGCCTGGAAGGAATGGAACGTCACCTACTGGGAACAGGACGTAGAGGAGAAGATATTCTTGCAGGAATGATTCATGGCACACGTGTTTCGATGTCGGTTGGAATTTTATCGATGGCTATTGCGGGATTCATCGGCCTGGTGCTGGGAGCCATTGCCGGGTATTTTGGCGACGACACACTGAAAATTTCAAGAGGCAGCATGCTTATGACAGTAACCGGGATCTTTCCGGCATGGTTTTACGGATTCCATGTCAGGATGTTTGCTCTCGAAGCAGCACTGAATTCCACGGCCATTGCTATTCTCTTTCAGTTAATATTGTCATTTATAATTTTTACAGGTGTGTTATTCCTGTTTAACAGGTCCGGAAAGTTGCTGAACGGCATCAGGTGGTTCAAAAAGGAAACTTATGTCATGACCGACTCCATCATATCCCGGTTCATCGAAATACTGATCTCGCTGCCAAAATTAATTTTAATCATAACGGTGGCGGCTATATCCAAACCCTCCCTCCTGAATCTGATACTCATTATCGGTTTTACTTCATGGACTGAAATCGCACGGTTTACAAGAGCTGAAATGTTGCGGGTAAGAAGTTTGGATTATATACAGTCGGCCCGCTCGCTGGGCTATTCACAAATGCGGATCATTTTTTTGCATGCGCTTCCCAATGCCCTTGCACCGGCACTAATCACCATTTCTTTTGGCATTGCGGGTGCAATTCTAATGGAATCGGCACTCTCGTTCCTTGGCATTGGTGTTCCACCTGATATTGCTACGTGGGGGTCGCTGCTGGCGGCAGGAAAAGAAAATTTTTCGGCGTGGTGGCTGGTCGTATTTCCGGGAGTTGCAATTTTCCTCACAGTAACAGCATTTAACCTCGTGGGGGAAGGCTTACGCGATGCGTTTGATCCTAAATTAAAAAAGTGACGAGTGGCGAGTGACGAGTGACGAGATCTTTAGCATTTAACATTCTCCCTCATTTATTGTCCGGAAAATTTTACAACCAAGGAAACATAGTTACAAAGGTTAACGAAGAACTCTACGTCTTTCTTAGTAACTATGTTTGCTTTGTTGTGTTTATTTGCAATAATCGTAATGTTTTGTGGATCGGAGATCCACCGCGCAGCTATGAAAAAGTCAGGTGTTTAAAATTACAGAAAAATGTACCCCTCTCCTTTGGAGAGGTCGGGTGAGGCAAGAGCTCTTCGTCTTTCTTGGTAACTATGTTAGCTTTGTTGTTTCCCCCGGATTAATTATCCACAATTATTTTATCGTAATAACTTCCAGATTCCGATTCCAATTTCAGAATGTAAATTCCAGAAGGAAAATCATGAACCGGAAGCGTAAAAACGGATGAAGTGGTTTCCCTGATTTCAATCTTCTCAAGTTCCTTACCGGTAATGTCAAAAACGGTAAGTGTTATATCAGATCCAGTATTTTCATTCCATGTCAATGTAATCTGTCCACTGACTACCGGGTTAGGATATACGTTGAAGAACCCTTTTTCATTTTCCGGAAGACCGGTACTGCTGTCGACGACAATAAATTGTCCCATCATACCACCATCCTCATGTGTGAGCATATGACAATGATACATGTATGGAAAAACAGGATCGGCGTAATCTTCAAATTTAGCTATGAACCTGACTGTCCCTCCCAGGGGTGGCACCAATACCACATCTTTTCTGCCTGCCATTCCAGGAGACGGTGCTACACCGTTAATATCAAGAATATAAAACTGAACATCATGAATGTGAAACGGGTGCGAGATGCGGGTTTGATTCGTCAGTTGCCATACTTCAATATCATTTAGCCGCACAGTATCATTAATCATCATCATATCAAAACTCATCATGTTAATTACAAAGGGACCCAGCAAACTTCCGGTTGGTCCCATTACCTCAGGTGAAAAAATAAAATCCCTGGTTTTATTGGCAGCACTTTCAAGATAGGGCTGCACTATCGATAACGATGAAGGAATTACGGTAACGGGGTTGCTATTAGGTGGTACAACATTAATCTGGAGGAGATCATAGTCATTGCCATTTAATAAATTGGCTGCATAACCTGTAATCAGATTCGGTCCGGCACCCTGGGGATTTTGAGCGCCATAAATTCCTGCCGGAATCTGGGAAGCAAAACTCATCAACGAGAATACCTGGCCGTTCAAAGCAGAAAGATCAACCAAAATCTCAGCACGCTCTCCCGGTGATAGCAAAAGTCGGGTCATGGAGACAGGCGCACTGAGCAATCCACCATCAGAACCAATTTGATAAAATAAACTATTGTTTGAGAAACCAAAATTAAATGACCGCTCCGTAGCTGCGTTGAGTATACGCAACCTAATGACCTGGGCAGGCAGTAAGATAAATGGATCCATTGTTCCATTTATTACTACCACGCTATCAGCCGCTGACTCCACTAAAAATTGTTTAGCAGGATCGAAAGCACGTGTTTGAACCACCAGCGGTATGTCATCAATCCCATAATTTCGTGGCAACGAAAGCGAATCTTCTTCCGTATCGCGAACATAAATCAATCCTGACGCTCCTTTAGTCACATGTTCAGCAGTTCTCATGTGAAGGTGTGAATGATACCAGTGCAGGGATGCTTTATCCTTTACTTCAAATGATGGCGACCAGGTTGTACCGGGTGTTATTGTAATATGAGGTCCTCCATCAGCGATAGCGGGAACGTGCATTCCATGCCAGTGTAATGTGGTAGTGTCAGTAAGATTGTTATTCACGTTTATCGTAATAAAATCGCCCTGTCGTAACATCAGCGTAGGCCCCAGGTAATCACCATTAATACCAATTGTATTGGTAGTAAATCCTGAATAAAAATTTCTTGTGCCGGGAGCAATATTCAGGTTGAAAACTGTTCCTGATAATGTATCCGGAATAGCAAGTAAATTTTGGGAACTTCCCGGCAAACCGGAAATAAGCAATAAAGCAACCAGCGTAAATCTCATTCTATTAATATTTTTAGGCTAAAATAGTTCCCAAGTTATAATTGCAATGTGATAAATATCACAAATGGGAATAATTCTAATATTACAGAAAAAAGTACCCCTCTCTTTTGAGAGGTCGGGTGAGGCAAGATGCCTTCGACCTTCTCCTCCCTTTCCAGCGAACGTAGTCGAGCTGAGTGAACCGTTGTCACGTTGAACGTAGTCGAACCGTTGTCACGTTGAGCGTAGTCGAACCGTTGTCACGATGAGCGTAGTCGATCGTTTACGCCCTCGGATACTCCACCCGCACATGATAAATACTCATGAGCATTTTCTTAAAAATCTTTTTGATGGATGAAATATCCTTAAAAGTGATGTCGCAATTGATAAACTGCTGCTGTTCAATTTGCCGGTCGATGATGGTATCAACCAGGTTATTGATGGACTCCGGTGAAGGCATAGTCAGACTGCGGGAAGAGGCTTCTACGGAATCGGCCATCATAAGTACAGCGGTTTCTTTTGAAAATGGTAACGGTCCCGGGTATCTGAAATCATCTTCATCAACAATTTCTTCAGGGTAATTTTTTAAAAACGACTGGTAAAAATACTGCACCATGGAAGTTCCGTGATGGGTTCTTATGAAATCGATAATCAGGTCGGGTACATTGTTTTTACGAGCCTTTTCAATGCCTTTAATCACATGACTGATAATAATTGATGCACTTTCCTCGAAAGAGAGTTCATCGTGAGGGTTAAGGCCTGTCGCCTGGTTTTCGATAAAGTACAACGGCATTTCCATCTTACCAATATCATGATAAAGTGCTCCAACACGAATAAGTAAGCTGTTACCTCCTATTTTGAAAATTGCTGCTTCCGCAAGATTTGCCACTTGCATGGAATGCTGAAAAGTTCCGGGTGCCTTTATCGACAATTCCCGCAACAGCGGAGCATTGGTGTCGGCAAGTTCCATTAGTGAAACATCCGATGTAAGACCGAATACTTTCTCGAAAATATAAATCAGCGGATAGGAAAATAATGTTAACAGTACATTTCCTATAAGCCAGAAGAGGTTGGCTTCTTCTACCAGCCAGATATCACCCTCATGAATAACGGCTAATGCCAGGTAGCATATCATGTAGGAAAGGAAAATCATGGCTGCTGAAGTAAAAAACTGTGCACGTTTTCGCAGGTTGGTTACACTAAAAATAGTTACCATACCGGCAATGATCTGCATAAACACAAACTCATAGCCGTTGGGCGCAACCGAACCTAAAATAAGTACGGTTATCACATGAGTGAATAAGGCCAGCCGCGTATCAAAAAATACACGTGTTACAATCGGCAAAATACACACAGGCACAATATACAGACTCAATGACGGCATTTTCATGATCCCGGTGTACGCGGCAGTCATCAAAATAATCAGCGTAAAAATGAGCGCTATTTTCCGGTTATCGGCAAAAATATCTTTCCGCAAAACGGCAAGAAATATGAGTAAAACGGTAAGGGCAATGGCAACAATGAGCAGCTGACCAAAGTAAATATCGCGGGTTGTTTTGGTATCGGATACAGCGGTTTCCGTTGCATTCTTGAGCGACTCCAGCACCAGCAGTTTTTCAGGATTCACCAGTTCACCTCTCGATATAACCAGTTCTCCCTTTTTGATCATGCCCCGTGTGGTCGAAATTTCAGCCTCTTTCTGAGCGCGGATGGATTCGGTGAGCTGCTGATCGAAAAAAACATTGGGAGCAATCACGGATGCCACCAGGCTGTCGAGTAGCCGCTCACCCGCTCCTGAAATATTTTGTTCACTACCGATAGCCGCCAGGGCACGGGCAGGAGTATAAAAATCGGAAGGATCCTTCACCTCAACAATTTTGCTTCTCACGAGCATTATCTGAGAAGAGCCGCCGGAAAGTGAATCTTCAGCTTCCCGAATAATTCCTTTTTCGTAGAGCCTACGAAGCAACCGGGTGCCTGCCGCACTCACTGCATCTGCCTTTCCCGTAAACTCCTGCTGACTCCGGATCTTCTGATCGAGGTTAACAATGGCATCTGTGAGAATAAGTGTATCCATCTGAAAATAAGGAAGCACATTCTGACGCGTACGCTGTCTTTCCAGTTTCAGTGAGTCGCGGTCTTTAATAATTGCAAAATCGAACGGTGCAAAGAGATCCTCGTTATTCCACGACTTCCCTTTTTGAAAATCGAATTTATACCGCACCTTATGAGGGAGCAGTGTGGCAATAATACCAACGGTAATAAGAATTATGAAACCTTTGAGTATGGTTTCATGACTGTTGGAAAGATAAATAAGGAATTTCTTCATAAGCCTTTTCGGCGAAGTATCAGCGCACTAAGGTAGCCCTGTTCGTTCATATGACAAAACCGTATTCAAAGTGAACCGGAAAATAATCATAAATAAATAAAAACAAGCCTGTAAGCCGGATTCTGTTATTCCCCTTTCGGAGAATATCCTGTCATTTATCTGGGACCGTCATCACTGGCGGCCTCTTGCAGCCTACCCGCAGCGTGGAGCGAGCAACTCCCCCCAACATTATTCGCATAATGCCGGGATGCTGTATACATAGCCTTACAACCCACAAGGTTTACCCGCAGGCTCTGTTACCAAAACCTGCCGTGAGCTCTTACCTCACGTTTTCACCCTCGCCCTTCGTAGCATTGGCAAAGCCAAAGCGAAGCAGGGCAGTATAGTTCTCTGCGGCACTTTCTGTTCACAGCCAATTTCTCAGCAGTGACCTTCCCGTTAGGAAGTGTGGTGCTCTGTGTTGTCCGGACTTTCCTCCCCAACACGGTAAAATACCGGCCGGAGCGACAAGACGGCTTGTTTTTATTCCTCACAAAGATACGGATATTTGATAGGATCCCCCGATCCGGAATTATCGGTTTATATTTGCAGCTGCTAATTAAAATTCATGAAAACTATTATAAAAACAGAGGATGCGCCTGCTCCTATCGGACCCTACAACCAGGCTATCATGGCGGATAATACACTGTTTGTTTCCGGCCAGATTGCCCTTGATGTAAAAACAGGAAATATGATCCAGGATTCGATTGCCGAGGAAACAAAACAGGTGATGAAAAATATTGGAGCCGTGCTGAAGTATGCTGAAATGGATTTTGGGAATATTGTCAAGACAACCATCTTCCTGAAAAACTTCAGCGACTTTGCCGCAATGAATGAAGTTTATGGATCTTTCTTCACCGGCGATTATCCCGCAAGGGAAACCGTCGAAGTTTCCAGGTTGCCGAAAGATGCTAATGTGGAAATATCGGTGATTGCTGTTAGGTAAAAAATCATTAGGACATTTGGACATTAGGACATTAGGTAATTGGAGAATGGGGTAATGGGAGTTTGATAATCAAGATTTACAACAAGTTAACAACGGTACAGATTTGTATCACTCGTCACCCGTCTCTCCGAGCCGGGCAGGCTTGTCACTCGTCACTCGCCACTTGTCACTTGTCACTTGTCACTTGTCACTTGTCACTTGTCACTTGTCACTTGTCACTTGTCACTTGTCACTTGTCACTTGTCACTTGTCACTTGTCACTTGTCTCTCCGAGCCGAGCAGGCTTGTCACTCGTCACTCGCCACTCGTCACTCGCCACTCGCCACATTCCATATCCATCCAAATAATTCCGTAACTTCGTCTTTTTAACACTATTCATTCTTCATGTTTGCAGTTGTCGACCTGGAAACTACAGGTGGGAATCCGGGTACGGATAAGATCATTGAAATTGCGATTTACATTCACGATGGAGTTGCCATCCGGAAAGAATATTCCAGTCTGGTCAACCCTGAAGTTCCTATTCCTACGTTTATTTCACGATTGACGCGCATTACTGATGAAATGGTGTCGACTGCACCGCTGTTCAGTGACATTGCGCGTGAGGTAGCTGCAATTTTGGGTGAAAATATTTTTGTAGCCCATAATGTAATGTTCGACTATTCTTTTCTTTCCTATGCCCTTGCCAGGGAAGGTCATGTTTATGAGAATAAAATGCTGTGCACCTGTAAAACCAGCCGAATTTTATTGCCGGGTTTTCCTTCGTATAGCCTCTCACGACTCTGTCATTCGCTCTCGATCGATCTCAACGATGCACACCGTGCAGCAGCGGATGCAAAAGCGACTGCTAAAGTGCTCGATCTGCTGATAGCACGATCAGGAGGTATGCTCGATCCGTTTTATTCGCTTAAAGAAAAGGTTGTAAATAAATCACGTATCCCCGATGAGCAGATTGAAAAAATTCCGGGTAAAACCGGCATCGTTTTCTTTTATGATGCAGAAGGAAATGTTGTTTACCTCGCTAAGGCTGGAAACGTGCGAAAAAAAACATGGTCGGTGTTACACAAGATGCAAACAAAACGCTTTGCCGGTCTTGCATTGACTGCTGTGGCTGTCGATTACCAGGCTACCGGAAGTGAATTGCTTGCATCCATTCTTGAAATTGAACTGCTTCATAAATTGCAACCGCGCTTTAACAGGAAGCCCCGCGCTACAGAATCACGGTTCAGCATATACGAAAGACTGAATAATAACGGCTACCTGGTACTTGAAAAAGGGCCTTACCTTTCAGCTAGCCAACCCGCAGCAACTTTTTCCGGTGAACGGGAAGTAAACAGCCGCCTGCTAAAACTTTTAGCAGATCATACTCTTTTACCGGCTTCGGAACTGGACATACCTGCTCTAAAATTATTTTCCGATACACCTGAATCCTATAATGAACGTGTGGTGAAAGCAATTGAAGAATTGCACGCCGGCCGTCAAAATTTTATAATTACCGGAAGAGGTCCTAAGGCTGATTCATTGTCGATGGTGGTGATTAAAAACGGTTGCTATGCCGGGTATGCATTCACTGATACGGCCGACAACCGCGCCACAGTGGAAGAGGTACTCGACAATCTTAAACCCGGTTCCGATCATCCCGGAATTTTTAAAGCCATTATTAATTTTGTAAGCCAGGGAAAATATTTAAAAATCATCAACTTTTAATTGTGCGTTCTCAAACAACCAACACCCTGCTGCTGATCCGACCCTCGTGCTTTGGCTTCAACCCGGAAACAGCAGGTTCCAATAATTTTCAGAATGATACCGCTGCTGTAAACACACAATTGCTTGCAGAAAAAGAGTTTGCATCGGTCGTGAAGCTCCTGAACCGTGATTCTGTTACAACGATTGTATTTGATGATGAAGCAGCAAAACAAACTCCTGATGCCATTTTTCCGAACAACTGGGTAAGCTTCCATGAAAATGGCAAAGTAATTATCTATCCAATGGAAGCCGCTAACCGCAGGCGCGAACGACGACAGGATATAATTGAAAAAATTTGTGAACATGCCGGTGTACACCCAAGTGTGACAGACCTGACTGTTTTCGAAAAAAAAGGACAATTTCTTGAAGGAACCGGTAGCATTGTTTTCGATCACGTTAACCGGAAAGCCTATATGGCACTGAGTTCCCGTTCGCATCGCGCGCCGCTGGAAGCACTGTCGGAGGTGTTGCACTACACTACCCACATTTTTGAAACACGCGATCATACCGGTAATTCCATTTATCATACTAACGTAATGATGAGTATCGGCGACCGGTTTGCTGTGGTATGTGATGAAGTTATCCCTGATAAAGGAAGTCGTTTTGACTTGCTTGCCGGGCTTGAACGTACAGGCAGACAGTTAGTCACTATTGATGGCAACCAGATGAACGCTTTCGCGGGAAATGTGCTTGAAATAAAAAACGCGCAGGGCGATCCTATCCTGTTATTGTCACAAACTGCGCTGCGTGCCTTTACAACCGGTCAGAAGAAAGTGTTGGAACAATTCGCCTCCCTCCTTCCCGTTTCCATCCCTGTGATCGAACACACCGGTGGTGGCAGTATCCGCTGCATGGTAGCAGAAATTTTTCTCCGTAAGGAAAATACAGAACACATTACCATAAAATCACCGGTAACTGCTGCTGAATTTGAAGCTTATTTTCATTTGCGATGGAAAGTGCTCCGCGCACCATGGAATCAGCCCATAGGCACAGAACGTGATGATCAGGAAAATTCATCGCAGCACTTTATGGCCGTATTACCTTCCGGAAAAATAATTGCCACGGCACGTCTCAAGGAAAAAGAAAAGGGCAAAGCGCAACTCCGTTATATGGCTGTTGATGCTGATTACCACAACCGTGGTATCGGAAAACAACTGCTGAACCATATTGAACAAGCCGCTATTCAATCCGGTTACAAATCCATCTTCCTCCAGGCCCGCGAAAATGCCGTGCCCTTTTACCGCTCTTGCGGATATATGATCGTGGAAAAAACATTTTTACTGTATGAAGAGATTCAGCATTATAGTATGGAGAAAAAATTAGGGAACGCGGATTTTAACGGATTGAAGCCATAAAGCTTGATCAATTGTCGCGATAAACTTGTCATCCGTCTCGGACAGCCCGACGGCCTCGTCACGCGTCACGCCACTTGTCACTTTTCACTTTTTCACTTGCCATCCATCTGGCCAAGCGGGTCGGCCTCGTCACGTGTCACTTGTCACTTGTCATCCATCTCGCCAATCCGGTCGGCCTCGTCTCGTCACGTCACTCGTCACTCGTCACACGTCACTCGTCACTCGTCACTTGTCACTTGTCACTCGTCACTCGTCACTCGTCACTCGTCACTCGTCACGCGTCACATTTCCCTACGTTTAGTACCTTTATCCCATGCTTCACATCTCCATAATTTCCGTACTTCCTGAATTGTTAGAGAGTCCGTTTAACCATTCCATATTAAAGCGGGCGCAGCAAAAAGGACTGGTTGAAATATCGCTGGTGAACCTTCGCGATTATGCGAATAACAAACATAAATCGGTAGATGATTACGCTTTTGGCGGAGGTGCGGGAATGGTGATGATGATTGAACCGATTGCCAGTTGTATTGCAGATCTTAAATCGAAACGCACGTACGACGAAGTCATTTACCTGAGTCCGGATGGTGAATTGCTTGATCAGAAACTAAGTAACAAGCTTTCCTTACAGCAGAACCTGATCCTTCTTTGCGGTCATTACAAAGGCATCGATGAAAGGATCCGGCAACACCTCGTTACCCGCGAGATATCAATTGGAAATTATGTGCTTTCCGGTGGTGAACTGGCTGCGGCTGTACTTTGCGACAGCATTATCCGCCTGCTTCCCGGGGTGCTTTCCGATGAAACCTCCGCCCTCTCCGATTCTTTCCAGGATAACCTGATCGCTCCTCCTGTTTATACCCGACCCGCCGATTATAAGGGATGGAAAGTACCCGACGTACTGCTTTCCGGTAACGAACGTCTTATTAACGAATGGCGCCATGAACAGTCGGTACAACGAACAAAAGAGCGCCGGCCCGGGTTGAGTGAGGAGTAATGGAAGGGTCATTAAGACATTAAGACATTGGACTTAAAAAGGTCAGGAAAATGTCAGGAAGGGGTCAGGAAAAAGTCATTAGGTCATTAGGTCTTTGAGCTACCTAGCAATTTACATTCTGCATTTTACATTTTACATTCCCGTTTTCTAATTCTCAAATTACAAATAAATGTCCTCCTCTCCTTTGGAGAGGTCGGGTGAGGCAAAAGGAAGGACATTAAGACATTAAGACATTGGACTTAAAAAGGTCAGGAAAATGTCAGGAAGGGGTCAGGAAAAAGTCATTAGGTCATTAGGTCTTTGAGCTACCTAGCAATTTACATTCTACATTCTGCATTTTACATTTTAAATTCCCGTTTTCTAATTCTCAAATTACAAATAAATGTCCTCCTCTCCTTTGGAGAGGTCGGGTGAGGCAAAAAAGTCAAGGAAAAAGGTCATTGAAAAAGTCAGGAAAGTGGTCAGGAATATTCATTGGATCAAAAGGAATTTAAACCTTCTAATTTTACATTCTACATTTTACATTTTATATTCTACATTCCCGTTTTCTGCTAATCCAATTCTTATGGCTTCAGTATCATCATCAAGTTTTGAAAACAAAGATTAAATTACAGAAAAACGTTCTACTCTCCATTGAAGAGTTCAGTTACTGAACTACGCCGCAGGCATGAATAAAAAAATTAATGCAGGGAAATTTCCCTGCATTAATCAGGCGAGCGTAGTCGAGCCCGTTTTTATTGTCATGGTGAGCGAAGTCGAACCTCAGCAAAAAAAAAGCTTCCTGGTGGGGAAGCTGTTTTATATATGCCAGAATGCCTGTTACATTCTTTTCTCTTCGATACGTGCTTTCTTTCCGGAAATATCGCGGAGGTAAAAAATGCGTGCTCTGCGCACAACACCACGCTTGTTGAGTTCAATACGGGTAATTTTGGGGCTTAGCAAAGGGAAAATCCTTTCAACACCTACTCCATTGGAAACCTTGCGGACAGTGAATGTACGTGTAGCGCCATGGCCTTTGCGCTGTAACACAACTCCCTGGAACAACTGTTCTCTTTCTTTGGTTCCCTCTTTAATTTTATAAACAACCGTCACCGTATCACCCGCTTTGAAAGCAGGAAATTCTTTCTTTTCGTTAAGGGTGTCTTCGGCAAATTTAACTAAGTCCATGATTTTCAACAATTAAGGCCTTTTGAGCCATTCCGGAATTGGAACTGCAATATTAGGGAATTATTTATAATTATTAAAGATTGACCAAAATTATTTTGATCCCTGTCGCCGGCTATGCTTCCCCACCCTCGCAAAGGCCTTTTTTGAGTAATTTTGCACCCTCATTTTCCTGTTGATGTCATTTGATACCCTCGATCCCAAAAAATTCATAATTATAAAAGGTGCTGCTGTCCACAACCTTAAAAAGCTGGATGTTGCCATACCCCGCAACCGGTTTGTTGTAATCACCGGGTTATCAGGTTCGGGTAAATCGTCGCTTGCTTTTGATACGCTTTACGCGGAAGGTCAACGTCGGTACGTGGAGAGCCTTTCCTCCTATGCCCGCCAGTTCATCGGCCGCATGGATAAACCCGAGGTAGAATATATCCGGGGCATCGCACCCGCAATCGCCATCGAGCAAAAGGTAAATGTCCGCAATCCGCGATCAACCGTAGGCACGACCACCGAAATTTATGATTACCTGAAGCTGCTTTATGCCCGAATTGGCAAGACCTTCTCGCCGGTATCCGGTATCGAAGTAAAGAAAAATACCGTGAGCGATATTGTCGATTACTCTCACAGTCTGCCTAACGGTTCAAAAGTGATGCTGTTTGCACCGCTCGTTGCTTTGAAAGGCCGCGAACTGAAGGATGAGCTTGCAATATTGATGCAGAAAGGATTTTCGAGGGTAAAATACCTGGGAAAAGTTGAGCATATCGAAGAACTGATCGAACAGTTGCCTGCTCCAAAAGTATCGAAAAGCAAATCGAAAACACAAACGGAAACACCGGCCATAGAAGTTCTGATCGATCGTTTTGCCATTGATGATTCCATTGGGGAAGAAATGGATTCACGCATTGCCGATTCGGCCCAAACCGCTTTCTACGAAGGTCATGGAAGTTGTCATGTGGAAGTGGAACTGCCGGGAGGAACGCATAAGAATATCACTTTCAGCAACCGATTTGAAGCCGATGGACTGTTGTTTGAAGAGCCTTCCACCCTGCTCTTCAGCTTTAACAATCCGTATGGAGCCTGCCGCAAGTGCGAAGGCTTTGGCTCGGTCATCGGCATTGATGAAGACCTGGTAATACCCGATAAAAGTTTGTCTATTTACGATAATGCCATTGTGTGCTGGCGGGGTGAAAAAATGAAAGAATGGAATGATGCACTCGTGAAGGCGGCTATTAAATTCGACTTTCCCATTCACCGTCCGTTTTATGAATTGAACAGCTACGACCGGCAGTTATTATGGACCGGCAACAAGTACTTCAAAGGGCTGAATGAATTTTTTAAATTCGTAGAAGAACAAAGCTATAAAATTCAGTACCGTGTTATGCTTTCCCGTTACCGGGGAAAAACAACCTGTCCCGATTGCCTGGGATCACGGTTGCGAAAAGATGCGAATTATGTTAAAGTCGGAGGCCATTCGATTACGGAACTTGTGCTGATGCCCGTTTCCGACAGTTTTGCATTTTTTAATAAACTGAAGCTGTCTGCCACTGAACAGAAAATTGCTTCGCGCATTCTCATCGAAATAAAAAACCGTTTGCAGTTTCTGAATGATGTAGGATTAAATTATCTCACATTAAACCGTCTTTCCAATTCTCTTTCCGGTGGTGAATCACAGCGGATCAACCTGGCCACTTCCCTTGGAAGCAGCCTGGTAGGAAGTATGTACATTCTTGATGAACCGAGTATTGGTCTGCATTCACGCGACACAGAACGTTTGATCGGTGTACTGAAATCGCTTCAGCAACTAGGCAACACCGTTATAGTGGTTGAACACGATGAAGATATTATGCGCGCCGCCGATCAGCTGATCGATATCGGTCCAATGGCAGGTAGTCATGGTGGTGAACTGGTGTTCCAGGGACCCTTCAGCGAATTAAAAAACGCATCACAAAGTCTGACGGCAAAATATCTGAATAATGAAATGGAAATACCCGTGCCGCAACGCCGGCGGCGGTGGAAACAGTTCATCGAAATTACCGGTGCACGGGAGAATAATTTAAAAAATGTACATGCTAAATTTCCACTGGGTGTACTCACCGTTGTAACAGGTGTAAGTGGTTCCGGAAAAACATCGCTGGTTAAAAAAATTCTTTTTCCTGCCATCAAAAAAATGAGCGGCGGATATGGTGAACAAACCGGAAACTTCGACCGCATCTCAGGTGACTTTAACGCCATTACCGAAACGGAATTCGTTGACCAGAATCCAATTGGAAAATCATCACGTTCGAACCCGGTTACGTATGTTAAAGCATATGATGAGATTCGTGCACTGTTTTCTGAAATGCCGCTATCGAAGAACCGTAATTTTAAACCCTCGCATTTTTCATTCAACGTTGATGGCGGACGTTGTGATGCCTGCCAGGGTGAAGGTTATGTGACCATTGAAATGCAGTTTATGGCCGATATTCACCTTAAGTGCGAAGCTTGCGGCGGAAAACGTTTCAAGGAAGATATTCTCTCGGTTTATTTCCAGGATAAAAATATTGATGATGTATTGCAGATGACCGTTGACGATGCACTGATGTTTTTCAACAGCCCGGTTAAAACAAAATATACATCAACGCTGGAGAAAATTGTGACCAAATTGCAGCCCCTCGCCGATGTAGGATTGGGTTATGTACGTCTCGGACAATCTTCCAGTACACTAAGCGGCGGCGAAGCACAGCGTATTAAACTGGCTTCGTTTATAGGGAAGGGTCACCAGGCCTCATCAACACTTTTTGTTTTTGATGAACCTACTACAGGCTTGCATTTCCACGACATCCGTAAACTGCTCGACGCTTTTAATGCACTCATAAAGCAGGGAAACACCATCATCGTAATTGAACATAATCTTGAAATCATTAAATGTGCCGACTGGATCATCGATATGGGTCCTGATGGTGGGAATAATGGTGGACAAATTATTTTTGAAGGTTTACCCGAAGACCTGGTCAAATATAAGCCATCGATTACGGGAAAATACCTGAAAGAAAAGATCTAATACCCTTTCCCACATTCCGGCCACCCCGTATTTTCCAATTTTTTATATTGATAATCAACTATCTACACAATAACTGAAACATTTTAGTAATTTATATGTTATCACATATATGTTTATACTTAAATTTGTAAATCAAACTTAAAAACACAATCATGAAAAAAATCCTCACCCTTGCAATTGCTGTTACGTCAACAGCGGGAGTTCAGGCCCAGACCTGGACGATTGACAATGCACATTCTCAGGTCCTGTTCACGGTATCGCACCTGGTGATATCGGAAGTAACCGGAAATTTCAAATCCTTCTCCGGAAACATCACCTCCACCAAGCCCGACTTTTCGGATGCATCGGTAGCATTCACTATTGATGTGAACAGCATCAACACCGACAATGAAATGCGCGATACGCATTTAAAAAGTGATGATTTTTTTAACGCCGAAAAATTTCCAAAAATCACTTTTAAAGGTAATGGTCTGAAAAAAATCAGCGGAAATAAATATCAAATTACCGGTCAGCTTACAATCCGAGACATCACCAAAACCGTGACGTTCGATGTCACCTATTCCGGTACAGCCAAAGACGGTTACGGCAACACCAAAGCAGGATTCAAAATTAGAGGTGAAATCAATCGCTTCGATTACAACCTGAAATGGAACGCACTCACCGAAGCCGGCGGAGTAACTGTTGGTGAAACCGTGGAGTTTGTTTCTAACTTGCAACTGGTCCAGGGGAAATAAAAAATGTCAGGGAAATGGTCAGAGAAAAGGTCAGAAAATATAAATATTACAGTGAAATGTCCCCCTCTCCTTTGGAGAGGTAGGGTGAGGCAGTTCTATCTAAATTTACAACCAGGTTAACATAGTTACGAAGGTGAACGAAGAGTTCTTTGTTACCCTTCGTAACTACGTTTCCTTTGTTGTTATTTTTTTATTGCTCTCATTTCCTACAACAC
This sequence comes from Bacteroidia bacterium, assembly GCA_038215705.1. Lineage (GTDB taxonomy): Bacteria > Bacteroidota > Bacteroidia > AKYH767-A > OLB10 > JADKJB01. The sequence continues at coordinate 32,306 of JBBQQQ010000026.1, read as the reverse complement.
TTCCCGCGAAAGCGGATGTTTCGCATTGTATTTTTCCATGTAAATGAACATCTTTTTCTTTTTTTCTTTTTGAGAAAGAATGGATTTATATTCCAGGTGCAAAATTTCATCTTGCTCTAAAAGCGTAAGCAGATTTTCAACTGTATAATCCAGAATTTCACCGGTCTCCATATCAATAAACCGGTACGCCGAACTCGACCGTGCTTCCGTGACAACGGGCGCCATGTTGCCTTTAATGATTGGATACGATTCAAGGAAATAACTGATCGAGCCGAGGGTATTGACCTTATGAAATTTGTTGCCCAGGAAAATATAGAGCGTTCCTTTTTCAACAAACCCCCAGAATTGTTTCGGATCAAAATTTTGTGTTGCATTTGCAGAATCGCGAAACCCCATTTTTTCAGAATTCACCCATTGCCGTATCGTATATTCCTCAGCCGTTACCGGTTTTTCAAACTGCGATTTAACAATATCCGGTTTACCGTTTCGAAACGCAGAAAAAGAAGTGTAAACCCCCTCCACAGGATAACTATGCTCCGGTTTCTGAGCGAAAGAAAAAAACGGAAATGTGGTAAGAAACAGTATAAATAAAGGCAGGATTTTAGTCATGCCGCAAAGGTAGTTAAAGGTCAGGAATTGTCAGGAGTCGTATGAATAAGTGCAATGGTCAGGGAAAGGTAAGGGGTTGTTTGAATTGGAGCAGTGGTCAGGGAAAAGGTCAGGAGTCGTTTGAACTAGTGCAGTTGTCAGGAGTGGTCAGGAGGTCGTTTGAAGGACGGATGCCTTATGACCAATGACCAATGACTAATGACTAATGACTGGCCTTTCATCGATCAATTCTTTTTAGCTTTCCAGGATTCTGTCTCGCGTCAAAAATCGAAACAATTACAATCGTTTTCTCAATTATCTTGTAGAAAATAAAATAATCCCTTACGATATGAGCTCTAATATGTTTGATATCCGTTCTTTTTCCAAGATTCGGATATTGAGCTAATAGTTCTACTCGGTCAATGAAAATCTCATTGAGTTTAATTGAAAAAGCGTTGACTTATTTCTATCAACCCAATATTGTAAAATTTCTAACCTATCATTCTGAGCTTTTGCAGTCCAAATTATTTTGAAAGCCATTTGGCAACTTCTTTTTTAGCTTTTGAATGTGACATAGTTCTTCCTTCTTCAAGATCTTTTAGTCCTTTCCGAATTCCGGATTTTTGAATTGATGATAATTTCAGCACCTCATCTGCTTCTTCAGATAGGTTCAAAAGCTTATAAATGCTTTCTAGTAGAGTCTTGTCTTTTGTCTCTATAAGTTTAGAGATTATTCGTTTTTGAATTGCTAATGTTGTCATAATATAAATTTTCTGTAACAAAAGTAGTAATATGATAGCAATTGTCAGGGAAAAGTCAGGGGTCGTTTGAATTGGAGCAGTGGTCAGGGAAAGGGTCAGGTGTCGTTTGAATTTGAGCAGTGGTCAGGGAAAAGTCAGGGGTCGTTTGAATTGGAGCAGTGGTCAGGGAAAAGTCAGGGGTCGTTTGAATTTGAGCAGTGGTCAGGGAAAGGGTCAGGTGTCGTTTGAATTTGAGCAGTGGTCAGGGAAAAGTCAGGGGTCGTTTGAATTGGAGCAGTGGTCAGGGAAAAGGTCAGGAGTCGTTTGAACTAGTGCAGTTGTCAGGAGTGGTCAGGAGGTCGTTTGAAGGACGGATGCCTTATGACCAATGACTAATGACTAATGACAATTTACGCCCATACGGAGACAGAAAAACACGTATTCCGGCACACCGCATGTATTAAGCTTTTGTTCTCCCATTACTTTATTCTTAAAACTTAATTGAAAGTTGAAGATGTCCACCCAAACCTAACTCTACAATTTTTTGAAGTGTAGAAATTCGAACTTCTTTGATGTTATTCTCGATTTTGGAAATGTAACCTTTGTTCGTTCCGCATTTCTCAGCAAGTTCTTCCTGAGTCATTCCTTTTTCTAAACGTGCTTGTTGAATCATAAATCCAAGTTTGAACGATTCATACCCTTTGTCAAACTTATTACGCTTTGAAGAGCCTTTTTTCCCGTACTGTTCATCAATGAATTCATCAAGTGACTTAGTATTTTTTTTCCGTTTCATACTCATATTTTATTTTAAGTGCTTTTTCGATTTCAGATTTTGGTGTTTTTTGAGTTTTTTTTTGAAATCCATTTGCCAACACAATAAGTTTCCCCTGGTCAAGAAAACAAAATATTCTAAAAATGTCGCTGCCTTGTGAAATTCGCATTTCATAAAGTCCATCTGTACCTTTAATATGCTTGAAGTATTCTATAGATATCTGTTGAGTAATTTCTATCACTTTGAATGTCCAAAGAATTTTGTCTTTTACTTTCTGACGTTGTTTATTGTAGAACTCAGTAAAATACTCCTTATACAAAGTAACTGTTCTTTGCTTTTCCATCCTCGTAGCATGCAAATATATAAAATGTTGTCCGATTGTGCAACTTGTTTCATAAAACATTAAATTAAATAAGTGAGATCCCTTCTTGACCTTTTTCAGATCTTTTCAATGACTCCTTCCTTAAATTTTTTCCTGACCTTTTCAATGTCCAATGACCTATGACCTAATGGCCTTTTTGCCTCACCCGACCTCTCCAAAGGAGAGGAGGACATTTAATTGCAATTTATTATTCCTGACCTTCCAATGTCAAATGACTTAATGTCTTAATGACTCAATGACCTTTTCCACGTCGCGGCGAAGACGCATTCAATGCGTCTCTTCTATGTTGTAAAGCAAATATATCACCATTTTAATGGCATTTTTTAATGATTCGATGTCCCAATGACCTTTTTTCCTGACCTTTCAATGTCCAATGACCACTGTCTTAATGACCTAATGACCTAATGACCTTTTTTCTGACCCCTTCCTGACTTTTTCTTGACCTTTTTTCTGACCCCTTCCCTGACTTTTTTTAATTAAATTGCACCCTCTATGAAACCTGTTGAAGTGCTTTATTTGTCGTATGACGGCATGACGGATCCGTTGGGACAATCACAGGTGATTCCTTACCTGGCGGGGTTGAGTAAAGAAGGTTTTCATTTTCACCTTTTAAGTTTTGAGAAAAAAGAAAATTACGATCGGGATAAGGATCTCATTACATCCCTGTTAAAGGATCACGCCATTACCTGGCACCCGTTATCGTACACAAAAAATCCTCCTGTTTTATCAACCATTTCCGACCTCAGCCGAATGAAAAAATCGGGATTGGAACTTATTCGAAAACACGACATAAAAATCGTCCATTGCCGCAGTTATATCAGTGCCCTTGCGGGGATGTACCTGAAAGAAAAGACGGGTGTAAAATTTTTATTTGATATGCGCGGATTCTGGGCCGATGAGCGTGTTGACGGAGGATTATGGAACCTGAAAAATCCGATCTACAACTTCATCTATAAATTTTTTAAGAAACAGGAAAAAATTCTGCTTCGTGAGGCTGATGCAGTAATCAGTCTGACCGAAAATGCAAAGCGCGAAATCAATTCATGGCACCTCCGAAATGAAAGCCGGTCTGAAATTTCAGTCATCCCCTGCTGCGCCGACCTGCACCATTTCAATCCGGAAAATGTAAACGAAACCGAAAAAGAAAAGTTAAAATCGCAACTGAATATTCCCGACAATGCAATTGTGATCAGTTACCTTGGTGCTATTGGTACCTGGTATTTACTGGATGAGATGCTGGAATTTTTTAAACTATTTCTCGATAAACATTCAACCGCCATTTTTTTATTCATTACCCGAGAGCCGGAGGAAATTATTTTGCAACGATCCAATGTCCTCGGTATTCCAAAGTCTGCGCTTCGCATCTACTCAGCCAACCGCAGTCAGGTGCCTGTTGCACTTAGTCTGTGCCGGGCCTCAATATTTTTTATCAAACCCGCTTATTCAAAAAAAGCTTCTTCACCTACAAAACAAGGTGAAATAATGGGCATGGGTCTGCCGGTAATTTGCAACACCGGAATTGGTGATACCGATTTTGTGGTGAACAAATATAGCGCTGGTATCTGTATCAATCTCAATGATAAATCATCATTGAAAAAGGCAGTCGATGAATTTGAAAACCTGAAAAAAATATCGTCAGATAAAATCATAAAAGGCGCTGAAGATTTTTATTCACTTGAATCCGGAGTGAAGAAATATCTTGGTGTTTATAGGGAAATGTTGATAAGGGAAGAGATGATAAGGGATAATTGTTAAATGTTAAGTGATAAGAGATATGTGATAGATGATAGATGATAGATGATAGATGATAAATGATAAATAAATTAAATGATATAACCTAAAAACTTTTTTCCGGCCCCATGAAGTAAAAGTTTCATTTTAATATTGAAATTTTTATAGCCCCTAAAAAAATTGAAGTAGCATAAAAACATGCGTTTTCAATTACTACACTTCAAGGATCGTTTTTTCTTTGATTACTGACCCCTGAAGTAGAAGTTTCATTTTTCAAGATGGAAATTTTTATAGCCTTAAAATTTGAAGTAATATAAAAACATGCGTTCCCAATCACTACACTTCAGGGCTTGCTTTTTCCTGACCCCTGAAGTAGAAGTTTCATTTTTAAAAATTGAAATTTTGCTAGCCCTTGAAATTCAAAAAATAGAATTGAGTTTTAGCTTCCCAATCACTACACTTCAGGGCTTGCATTTCCCTGACCCCTTCCCTGACATTTTCCTGACCCCTTCCCTGACATTCCTAATGTCCAATAACTAATGACTAATGACTAATAACCCAATGTCCCTTTTTATTTATGATGATACCCTTCACCTTTCAAAATCGTAAAAGCCCGGTACAGTTGTTCAACAAAAATCAACCTGACCATTTGGTGAGAGAAAGTCATATCGGAGAGGGCGATGCTTTGATTGGCACGTGCTTTTAATGCTTCGCCGAAACCAAAAGCACCACCAATTACAAATACCAGGTTTTTGTCACCGGTACTTTGCCATTTGTTCAACTGCACAGCGAATGCCTCTGAAGTAAACCGCTTTCCGTTTTCATCCAGCAGTATTACGTAATCGCGGGTGGTTATTCGCTTCAGGTACGACTGCGCTTCCAGGTCTTTCAGTTTATTCACTTCCATAGTTCCCGCTGATTTAACGTCAGGGATGATATCGAATGAAAAATCTGCATAATGAATCAATCGATTTAAGTAAACCGTAATGCCTTCTTCCAGATAGGGCGATGCAGTTTTTCCGATGGCGAGTAATTTAATTTTCATAAAGGAGCTAAAGCATTACTGTTATATGGAGGATATGTTAATAAAGTAATCTAAAGTACTGTAAAATAATAATTTAAACCCTAACTACAACTGAAGAAATCCTTTTCACATTTGACCACGCAACCCGCTTGATATTCAGTATCATTGCATTATTCCTGCGGGGTCGGTCAGAAGGTTTACCTAGGGTATTTGGCTTGATTATTGCAAATTAACCGGAAAATCAAAAAAGAAATGAAAAAAGCATATAAAATATTCCTCATTTTATTGCTTACTGTGGGATCGGTAACGGCTAAGGCCGATATATTAACAGACATAGGTAATGCCATTCGTTCCGGTGACGCCCGTTCAGTCGCGCGTTATTTCAGCTCGACTGTCGACTTAACCATACTTCAGCAGGAAGAAGTTTACAGTAAGGCGCAGGCCGAGCAGGTGCTTCGCGATTTCTTCTCCAAAAATACACCCAGGTCGTTTAACCTTATACATAAAGGTGTTTCAAAAGAAGGTGCGAAATATGCCATCGGAACCCTGGTTACTGCGCAGGGTGTTACTTATCGAACCTACTTCTTCGTTAAGCAAACCAGTTCCGGTGAGTTTGTTCAGGAATTGCGTTTCGAAAAACAGTAATCAAAGGGATATTAAAAAACCTTCATAATTTTATCAAAAAAGCCACTCCATCCGGGTGGCTTTTTTGATGGCACCCTTTTTCCGTATCGGAAGAAAAAAATCATGCATCTTTGCACTACAAATAAGCAATGCTCTATATGAATCTTGAAGAATTTATCAGGTACTCACTTCAGGAAGACATAGGTTCGGGTGATCATACTTCTCTTGCCTGCATACCCGGTAATTCAATGGGAAAAGCGCATTTGCTGGTGAAAGACAGCGGTATACTCGCCGGTATGGAAGTAGCCAGGCAGGTTTTTGCAATGGTTGATGCGGGTCTGAAGTTTAATCCGCTTTTGCGGGATGGAGTTACGGTTAATCATGGAATGATCGCTTTTGAAGTGGAAGGATCGGAACAATCGATTGTTACGGCTGAACGGCTGGTGCTGAACTGCATGCAACGCATGAGTGGAATCGCAACAACAACCGGGAAGTATGTAAAACTACTGGAAGGTTTACACACCCGCGTGCTCGACACACGTAAAACAACTCCGCTGATGCGGGATCTCGAAAAATGGTCCGTTCGCATCGGTGGTGGAATGAACCACCGGATGGGTTTGTATGATATGATCCTTATAAAGGATAATCACGTGGATTATGCAGGAGGAATTGCTAATGCTATATATAATGTTCAGCAATACCTTAAAAAAAATTCGCTTTCCTTGCCCGTAGAAATTGAAACGCGCAATATGGATGAGGTGAAACAGGTTCTTGATGCGGGAAATGTGAATCGCATCATGCTTGATAATTTTACACCCGAGCTTCTCAGGGAAGCCATCACCCTGATCAATAAAAAATATGAAACGGAAGCATCCGGCGGAATTAACCTCGACACCGTACGCGCTTACGCCGAAACCGGTGTTGATTTTGTTTCGGTAGGCGCATTAACCCATTCCGTTAAAAGTCTTGATTTAAGTCTGAAAGCAATTAAATAATTCAAGTGGTCGTCACGGTAAAAAAATGGTTCGAGGAAATAAAAACGTTTGTACACAAGCGTTTCATTGATCCGTTACTCCACCTGGCTTCGAAAGTGAATTACCCCGGTGAGGAGACTATTTGTTTACTTGATATCGGAAAATTCTTTTTCGAAGGGTTACAAAAGGGCGACATCCAGGCAAGAGCGCGCTCCATCTCATTCGATTTTTTCCTGGCAATTTTTCCAAGCATCATCTTTTTCTTTACACTCATTCCTTACCTCCCCGTTGATGGAATACAGGATCGTATTTTGCTGCTTTTGCAGGAAGTGCTTCCCCCCTACACATACGAGGCGGCGGAACTCACAATCATTGATATCCTGAATCAACCACGAAGCGGATTACTCTCCTTCGGTTTTATTTTCGCGTTGTACGTTTCTACAAACGGCATCAATTCACTCATTGAAAGTTTCAACTCCAGCTATCATGGCATTGAAGTGAGAAGTGCGATAAGGCAACGGATAGTATCGCTGTTCCTGACGCTGATGCTGGCTGTGATCGTTATTTTATCAATTGGCCTTATCTTTTTTGCCGAGCTGGCCACAAATTATTTGGAAAGCCGGCATTTTATGAACTCCGTAGTGAATATTTTCCTGTTAAAGGCCGGCACGTATATCATATTGCTGGCCATGACACTCACCATGATCTCAACGCTTTATTTTTTCGGCCCATCCAAAAAGAACCGCCGTCCGTTTATATCGGTAGGTTCAGTAATGGCTACCATCCTGGTGCTGCTCACAACTATTGCGTTCAATTATTTTATTGCCAATTTCGGTCAGTATAATAAAATATACGGATCCATTGGTACACTTATCGTGATACTGTTGTGGATTAACTTTAACGCACTGATGCTGATAATCGGATTTGAACTGAATGCATCAATTGAAAATGCCCAGCACCGTGCAATTATGAAACAAAAACATCAGAAAGAAACCGCTGACACTGAAAAGATTCACCGGTCAATGTAATCGTGTACATTGCCATCAACCGTTTTGATGGGTACCCAGTTTCCATATTCATCCTGCTTTTCAATAACATAATAGTCAACTCCGCTATCCCAGTCCTGATAAGCCGACCAGCGAAGCAGTGAACTGTTATTTTCATCGAGCCCGCCTACAAGCAAAATAGAAGTTCCCGGCAATCCCTGGCTGGCATCCAGTTCACAGATATTTTTCACTTTTACACGATAAAAATACCGCTCTATCTTAACACGGGTATCGTAATCGGAATAATTTGTTTGGGCAGCGGGAACAGTTGCAATCAACGTCCAGTTAGTATTATCGGTTGAACGGTATACTTCAAATTCTGTCACCAGTTGAGGTGCCTGTGAAGGCGGCGACCATTCGGTGAATACATAACTATCGTCGACAACCGTTGAACGGATCACATCGACAGCCTGGTTGATCAATGATCCAGGAGCCTGCACGATTTCAATATCCGACCACGCCTCAAATCCTTCCCCGCAAAGGTCGATTGCCTTAACCCGGTACGCTGCCAGTATGCCACAATAAATAGTGGAGTCAATAAAATAATTCAGGTTGCTGTTAACGGTTCCAACCAAATTGAAACTTCCTGTGGTGTCATCCTGCCTGAACACCTGGTAACCTCCTGTTGCACATCCATCATAAAAATTCCATTCAATGCGCACATTATTGTTGATTATGGTATCAGCAATATTAATGCTGGTATGGGGAATATGTAAATTGAGAGGAGTTTCGTTCCCACAGGTATTTATCGCCTGCACAAGGTAAGTATACGTTTCGCTGGTGGTGCCCGGAACACTATCCACGTAAGTGGTAACCACATTAAACCCTGAATTATTAGGATTGTTATCGGCATGAACCAGAACAAACGATTGTATTATCTCATCATAACGGTACAGCTTATATGCAGCCAGGTCCTGGAGTGCCAGGTTACCCCATGTTACCTCCATGGAATTATCATCGAGTACGCTTACACTTTTCATTGCAACGGGAGGCGGTGCTTCACCATTGCTCACAACAACCAGGTTGTTTTGTGTTACCGAAGCGCTGCAGCCCCCGGTATTGGTAGCAGTAAGCGTTACCGAATAAACACCGGCTGAATTATATACCTGGTAAGGATTTGGCACTCCTGAATAGGTTCCATTGCCAAAATTCCAGAAATACGTGGTGCCACTATCGGTATTTACAGAGGTATTGGTAAACTGAACCGGAAACGGATTACATCCTGATAAAGTATTTAATGTAAATGCAGGTGAAGGAACAGAACCAACAACTATAGGTTCTGCTGCAACCAGCGTATCACGACAACCATTGCTGTTCAACACTTCAAGCGATACAAAATAGGTACCCGGAATAGTATAAACATGCGTAGGATGCATTGCGGCGGAACTGCTTCCATCACCAAAATTCCACGTATATCCCAAACCGTTACCCGATAAATTATTCATGGTAACGCTAAAAGGAGCACATCCTGTAGTATCTGTCATGGTAAACATACTTACGGGAGGTTGCTGCACATTTAAAGGTACCGGATTTGAATAAACCGACATACAGCCTGTTGTATCCTGGGTCATTAATGTTACCACGTAATTGCCTGGAGTAGTGTAGGTATGTAACGGGTTCTGTACATCAGAAGTATTTCCATCCCCAAAGTTCCACGACCAGGAAAATGCGCTGATGGATGAATCGGCAAACTGCACCTGCCACGGACTGCATCCTGTGGTTGCACCTACATTAAATGCTGCCACACTACCGGTAATATGTACAATAGCCGGAAGCGTTAGTGTATCGGCACATCCTGCCGAATCAATTACGGTAAGTGAAACATCGTAGGTGCCGGGCTGATTGTAAATATGAACCGGATCTTCAACCACCGATTGATTGCCATCCCCAAAATTCCATATCCATGAATCGACATCCACCGAGTTATCATAAAAATTCACAATGGTAGGCGCGCATGATACCAGGCTGTTCAGACTGAATTGTGCCTGCGGACCGGTAGCAGTGACCTGCACCAGTGAATTGAAAACCTGTGTGCATCCCGAAATGGAAGTGGCCGTCAATGAAATATTGAAATTGCCATTGGTGGTGTATAAATGTGAAGGATCCTGTAAGGTTGAGGTTGTACCATCGCCAAAATCCCATAACCATGAAGCAACGTTTTCAGATGAGTCGGTTAAAGTAACAAGGTGCGGTGAGCAGCCAATGGTATCAGTTGCAGCTACTGCTACCGTCATGGCATTAATATTGGGTTTCGATACGGTTTTAACACATCCGTATATATCCGTCACCGTTAGTGTTACCGGGAGTGCAGGTTTCGAGGTGAATACATGAACCGGGTTTTGCTGTGTTGAAGTTGTACCATCACCGAAATTCCATAACCAGCTGACTGCATCAAAGCTGCTGTCGGCATACGTTGCGGTTATTGGGAAGCAATCAGACGATTGTGTATAGTTAAAACCAACACGAAGCCAGGGTGAATACACGAAGTTGCTAACGCTATGCGTATCGGAACAGCCGCCTGAAGAGGCAATGAGTGTAGCCGAATGCATGGCATTGACTGAATAGCTAAAGGTTGGATTTACCTGCGACGAACTCTGGTTATACCCGAAATTCCATACATACGAATCGGCACCGGTCGACAAATTCTCAAATTCAACCATCACCACATAACAGGGTTGCGAAATAATGGTGTAGTTGAAGTCAGCAACCGGCTTGCTGATGGTGACCAGGTAAGGAATGTCAAAGGTAGTAACACAACCGAGCGAATCGGTAACCGTAAGTGAAACCTGGAAACTCCCGGAGTCGGCATATACGTGAGTGGGATTAGTACCGGAGGCAGTGTTGCCATCGCCAAAATCCCACAGGTACGAAGAAAAATTCATGGAACCATTTGTGAACGAAACGGTATCGCCCGCACATGCCCTTCGGGTACTGGCCTGTACGGAATTGCCGCTGGCCGCATAGTAACTGCGAGCCATAAAATCGGTGCAGCCTGCTGAATCGGTTACGGTAAGTGATACAATATAATTCACGCCAACGGTACTGTAAACATGCGAAGGATTTTCAAGGTTTGACGTAGTTCCATCACCGAAATCCCATTGCCATGAAACCGCATTGGTAGAAGTATTGATAATGTTAATGGTAGAACCCTGGCAATTATTGGCATAGCTGAGCTGAAAGTCAGCACTTGAGCCCGTGAGGTAAAATGGCGAAGGCTGTACAATAGTATCGGTAACACCCTGTGCATCCCACGTGACTAACGTTACGGTATAAACGCCGGGATCGGTGTAAATATGAACCGGATTTTCAAGCGTTGATGTAGTGCCGTCGCCAAAATCCCATAGCCACGAAACCGTGTTCAGCGCGGGGTTGTTGAAATTCATTTCATAGGGTACGCAGGAATACACCGGGTCCGGCACATGAGGTATTACGGTGCTGTCGCCCGGAAGCACGGTTCCCATACCAAACGTAACACCGGTATACGAAATGGTATCGCTGCAACTTCCGTTGGAAACCACAAGCATAATATTGTACGGTCCCGGAACAGTGTAAACATTTACCGGGTTCTGAAGTGTTGAAGTATTGCCATCGCCAAACTCCCAGTACCAGGCGGTTGCTCCGGAGCTGTTGGCTGAGAAATTAACTGTGAGCGGCAACACCGAATCTGTTGTAACTGCCGTGGCATTCGCGACAAGCGGAAGGAAAGTAACTGCGTAATTGTGAAATTCGGTATAGGTACATCCGTCGGACGTAGTTATGGTTAACGATACATTATACGATCCCGGGTTGCTATAAACATGCACGGGGTTTTGAAGCGTTGACGTAGTGCCATCGCCGAAATCCCAAAACCATGCAACAGCATTCACCGACTGATCAGTAAAAGTTGCTGTATAAGGCTCACACAGTGTTTGCGTGAGATCGAATCCTGCTGCCCCGCTGTGTATAATGTATGTGCCAAACGGATTTACCAGCTGCGAACAGTTGGTGCCCGATGATTGCGTTTGTAAAACAACATTGTACGTGCCTCCGGAAGTATACGTATGCACAGGGTTAGCTATTGTGGAGGAAGTTCCATCACCAAAATCCCAGTTCCACGATGAGGTGGCCGGTGAATTATCGTTGAGGTTTATGGTAAATGGCGCGCATGCCGTTACAGGTATTACCGGGCTGAAATTATTAACTCCGTTCGTTACCGATACCTGTGAAGGAAACGTATACACCGATGAGCATTGTGAATTGGAAACAGTTAAGGTAACATTGTAATTTCCGGTTGACAGATAATTGTGTGACGGAGATTGCTGTGTGGATGTACCGCCATCGCCGAAATTCCAGCTGTAGCTGTAAACACCTCCGCCGGGATGATTAAAGTTTACGGTGTGCGGCGGACAACCTGAAATATCATCTGCCGTAAAGGCCGCATTTATTTCTGAAACCTGTATGCTTGCCGGTGATACAAACCGTGCAGTACAGCCGTTAGCAGCCGTTACATTGAGGGCTACGTTATAAACTCCGGCTCCTGTAAAGGTATGACTCGGTGAAAATTGTGTTGAAGTCGTACCATCTGCAAAATCCCATAAAAACGTATGTCCCTGGCCGGGAGTAAGGTTTACAAAATTAGCGGTATGCGGACTGCATCCGAAAAAATTGGTGACCTGGTAATTGGCCTGCGGGTTAGCGAGTGAATGAACATGCACCGTATCGGAATTGGAACAACCGTTTGCATAGGTTATTTCAAGTTCAGCAATATAATTTCCGGGGTTAAAATACGGATGAAATGCAGAAGCGGTTTGAGCACCCGTTGTATCACCGAAATCCCAGTTCCAGGCAACGCCATTAGGTGTGCTGGTTGAGAATGTAGTGGTAACCGGTGCACATCGCGTAAGCAGGCCGGTTGCATTAATTACCGGTACCGGATTATATAACACTTCAATGTAATTGTTCATCACCACGGTATCAGAACATCCCAGCTGATTGGTGGTGATAAGCGTAACATCGTACACACCCGGCTGACCGTAAACATGTGAAGGCTGTGATAAGGATGAAGTTGTGCCGTCACCGAATAGCCATTCAAATGAGGTGGCTGATGAAACAGCCGGAATAAATGTAACCGGCAACTGTGCATTACAAAGACTTACTGTATTGGCTGTAAATCCTGCCGAAGGGTTGGAAAGAATAGTAATATAAGAATTTTTTGAGAGCGAAGCGCTGCATGCCTGTCCCGAATTATATGCGATGAGTGTAACGGTGTACAGCCCGGGTGCTCCATACTGGTGCACGGGGTTAGCGGCGTACGAGGTAACGCCATCGCCAAAATCCCATACACATGAATCATAGCCTGACGACAGGTTTGTAAATGCGATGGAGTTGTTTTCAAAACAGGAACTGGTTGTTGCTGCATTAAAATCGACTGTAGGCGGTGCTATTGTCTGAATATAACCGCTGCGAATAAGTGAATCGGCTTGTCCGGATGAGTTGTACGCAATTAACTTAACCGTAAAACTTCCTGTTCCCAAAAACATGTTTACAGGATGCTGTGAAGTTGAAAAATTACCATTGCCAAAATCCCAATACCACGAAACAGCGTTTTGCGATGTGTTGGTAAACTGAACACTAAACGGAATGCATCCAGTTTGTTGTGTAACAGTAAAAGCTGCAACCGGCGCCTGCCCTACCGCCTGTTGAACCGGAGTTACCAGGAATAACAGACTCAGTGCAAATAACAATCGAAAGCCCACTCGCATCCCTGCAGGATTCATGGTGTTTTGTTTTCAGGTTTATGATTAAAAATCAACTCTGTTCCGTAATGACATTGGGCTTATTACGGCAAGGTGTCAGAAATGTTCTGGTTTTGTTGATAAAAGAACCCCTGATTACATAATTCTTCGATAATTATAATCTTGATTACTTATATATTTTGTTGATCTTCAATAGTTTATAAAATACTGAATATTTCCATTTTGTGTTCTATTTATTGTAAGAGTTGGAGTATTCGGGTGAAGGCATTGGGGATGAACATGGCCGGGAGAAGGTTAGAGGGAATTGCGATGGATGGGTGGATCGTGTCGAGACAAGTTGAGCAGGCATTATGATGAGTTTTACCTCTCTTAATCCGACAGGTTCATAGGACTGCAAAGGTTTCTGAGATGTATTAGTTGTGCCGTGGCCAAAATACCAAAGCCAGGTTAGTGCACCCATGCTGTTGGCTATAATTTATATTTCTTCGGTGCTATTTGGGCTATTCACTTATTTTTTATAACTTTGCAAATCAAAGTACTTTTAATTTCAAATCATACAGTATTACACAATGATGAGCATTTCCTCCAAATTCGACCAACTTCATTCAGAGGCAAAAAGCAACAAGTGGCTTCACTATTTATCTATTTTTATTCGGTTTGTTCTCTTTTTCGGCTTTATAACCTCTGGTTTCGTAAAAATCGCAGGTGAGCGGTTTGCCAGCGCGCTATCTGTTAATCACCCAATGGGCCAATACCTGGAAGCACTTCACCATACCGGCTTTTATTATACATTCATAGGAGTAATGCAAGTAATTGCTGCTATTCTTCTGCTACATCAACGTACGGTTGTTCTGGGGGCTCTTATTTATTTTCCCATTATACTCAATATTTGTATTCTTTCGTATGCAGTACGTTTCGAAGGTTCAATTTTAACTTCTCCTTTGATGGTTTTGGGTTCTTTATTCCTGATTTGCTGGAACTATGATAAAATAAAATATATACTTCCTTCTGACCATAACCCCATACATGTGTCTCCGCCCCACAAAAAAATGAATAATAAATTTCCGGCAAAATTTTTCTTTAGTGTTATTGCAACTGTTATGGGGATTTTATTGTTCATTAGGTTCGGGTTTGACGTTATGCCTAGAAACAGTTCAAAAGATTGCAACTCACAGTTTGTTGGCACTAAAAGGACTACAGCTGGTGCTGAGTTTTGTAATTGTATTCATAAACAAGGTCAATCACTTGACAGCTGTTTAAAAGAATACAACATAGCTCCGGATGATATTATCATAGAAAAGTAGAAGCTTTAATTCCTTGAAATAAATTAAAATAGTGGTTTTTCTCCTGACTTGTGCACTTTTTCATCGGGAGATATTGTTCTTTCCCTCATCCCTGCCCTTCTCCCGAAATTACATTTCGATTTTCAGGAGTGTTTTTGTCGGGAGAAGGAAGTGAGACCAATCGGGATTCTCTCCCCTCTCCGGACAAAATGTTTGCAACGGAGAGAGGAATTTCATTCCGGAGAGGGGCCGGGGGTGAGGAAGAATTTTTTCAATACCTGGCGCACGAACTGTATATGTTTTCCTCATCCCTACCCTTCTCCCGAATTTACATTTCGATTTTCAGGGATGTTTTTAGTCGGGAGAAGGGAGTGAGACCAAACGCGATTCTCCCCCCTCTCCGGACAAAATGTTTATATCGGAGAGAGGAATTTCATTCCGGAGAGGAGCCGGGGGTGAGGAAGAATCGGGAGAAGGGAGTTAACCATTGCAGATCTCTCGTATTTGCATTAATACTTGTTCAGTGTCATTCAATACTTCCGCATTGGTAAAACGGATAACCCGGATTCCAAGATGCTTTAATATGTGGGTTCTTTCCGTATCACATTCTCGTTGTTGTTTTTCCATGTGGTGGGAACCATCAAGTTCAATTGCAAGTTTAATTTTCGAGCAATAAAAATCAAGAACATACATTTCCGAAACCGGATGTTGGCGTCTGAACTTAAATTTATTCAATTTTCTGTTTCTCAAAAATTGCCACAAAAGTTCCTCTGCTTCAGTTTGGTTTTTTCTCAATTCCTTAGCATACGCAATTAAAGGCTCTAAAACCATACAGCCCCCCTCTCCGGACAAAATGTTTGCAACGGAGAGGGGAGTTTCATTCCGGAGAGGGGCCGGGGGTGAGGAAAGATTATCGGGTAATGTCACGTGAAAATTATGCTAAAAGTGTATAAACCTATGTGCATCTCATAACTAAAGTAAGATTATTTTATCTTTAAATCTTTTTTTTAAAATCTTCTTAAGTTTAATAATTTCTTTTTCCATATCAGTCAATTCGATTTTCACTTTAGCGCCTGACCAACTTATCTCAATAGAATCATTTTTTAGGTCTATTATTATCTTGTCTAACTGGTTTAATTCTATATCCGATTCTGATGATTCAATAGTATACCAATCAATTTCGTCTTCGTCCTCTGGATAGGATCGTTGTATTAGCAAGTATTGATAATTGGGTTTTAGAAGATTCTCAATGGGTCTGAACTCATCACTTATTTCTTTTTTACCCGAAATCTCAATCGTACATTCAAAATCAGAATCATCTGTTATCGTTAATTGCTCACATTTAAAATTTATCATGAATGTTTAAATTATCATCGCATTAAACTCACATGCCCGCTCCGCGAATTTTTGTTAAATCGGAGGGTGTAGTAATAAACCCCATCCGGTACAGGGGTGCCGTCATACGTGCCGTCCCAGGTGTTATTTTGAGTTGTGGAGTTGAAAATTTCTTGTCCCCAGCGGTTGAAAATGGTGATTTCTACTCCGGGGCATTGTTTGGCCAGCAGGATTTCGAACCGGTCATTTTTTCCGTCATTGTTGGGAGTAAAGGCGTTGGGGATGAACAGGGCCGTGAGGAGATTGGAAGGGGTTTCGATGGGTTGTATGATAGTGTCGGGGCAAGGGGTGCCGGAGTTAATGATGAGTGTTACCTCTCTTATTCCGACCGATTCATAGGAATGCACCGGGTTCTGAGATGTATCCGTAGTGCCATCGCCAAAATACCAAAGCCAGGTGAGCGCACCCGTACTGTTATCGGTAAATTGTATTTCTCCGGTGCATATACCCGGCTCGTAACTGAAAGCAGCCTCCGGCAAAATAACGTCTTGTAATATTAACGTTATTTCAGCAGAGTCAGTTCCGCAGGCGTTTGTGGTGGTGAGCGTTACCTGGTAGACACCCGGGGTGTAATAATTGTACACCGGTTCTACATCAACTGAGGTGGTGCCGTTACCGAAGTCCCAGTAATAACGGGTTCCATTCTGGGAGGTATTATTAAAACTTACTCCATAGCTGCACGGACTGGTGGTATACTGGAACGATGCTTCAGGAAGTTCAAAAGGATCGATTGTTATTTGAAGTATTGTGGTATCGGTAAAGCAGTTGTTGTAAGACAAAAGGGATACGTTATAACTTCCTGCTGCAGCATAAGTATGTACAGGATTTGCAAGTGATGAGCTGTCGCCATCGCCGAATAACCAGGTGAATTGCGTGCCGTTCTGCGTCTGGTTGGTGAATTCAACTTGCGGACTGCAAAAGGAGGTATCGCTAGTAAACGCAGTGTTGGGGTAAATGAGAGAATCAAGAGTTACAATAACATTGGCTGTGTCGGCTCCGCAGGGGTTTTGCACAGTAAGCAGTATGGTATAGGTTCCGGGCAGGGTGTAGGTGTGTACGGGATTCAACTGATTGCCGGTGGTGCCGTCGCCGAAATCCCAAAGAAAACCCTGCGCATTAAGAGTGTCACCAATAAATGATACACTGTAACTGCAGCTATCGGTTAGCGCCGAAGTAATTGTCACCTGCGGATATTGAGGCAGCGTAGCGTATACGGGTACCGTTAGTGAATCGGTACAACCCGAACCGGATGTCGCAACCATCTGTACCTGGTACACTCCCGCTGCCGGAAAGGTATGCTGGGGCGATGTTGCCGTTGATGTAGTTCCGTCACCAAAATTCCAGCTATAACTGATGCCATTCACTGTTATATTTGTGAAATTTACAGTGAGTCCATTGCAGCCTGAAGTATAAGTAAAGTTAGCCACGGGATTAGGCTGAACGGTTATGGTAACTGAATCCACATCGGATACCGGGCAACCCGTACCCTGGGTAACAGTAAGCACATACGTAGTAGTCTGTGCGGGTGTAACAACCGGGTTGGGCGAAGCACCCGCGCCCTGGTTCCAGGAATACGACAGGCCCGTCTGTGGCAAGCCTCCCAACTGTACCGTATCACCCGCACAAATTACCTGGTCGGGGCCGGCATCGGCGATAGGGATGACGGGGATGGTATATTGGAAATTTGGAAGTATTGCACCTGTCTGGCCATCCACAGCTCCCCAACTGGATTGAAAGCAGGAAGAAGATGGCTGTATTTGTTTTCCGCTTGGACCTCCGTTTAAAATTGTGTTTACATTAGCAGGTAATGAAGCGCCCTGATGCCAAAAAACACCTCCGCTACCACCTCCGCCAGTTCCCAGGCAAAAAGAAGCACTATTGATACTGCCTCCACTTCCACCACCAAGATTTATAATGGATGTTCCGGTATAAGTTGAAACATCGAATACAATAGTACCTGCCCCACCACCTCCTCCGGCACCATCAGTGGTTGGCATTTGTGTATTCGAAAAGCCATTTGAGAAAAAGGTAAAATTATTTCCAATTAATTGTGAGGCTGAAACAAAAATAATTCCTCCGCCATTCATTCCATGAATACCCTGATTGTTATTGTCGTTTTGATGTCCGCTACCTCCTCCTCCACCTAAAAATATCCGATTTTGTGAACTGGCAACCGGAAGACCAAAACCCGCTTCCCCACCTATAGGAACTCCGGTGCAAGCTTGATACAATACCTGGTCACCCCCTCTTCCCCCGGCTGTAAAATTCCCACCACCGCCACCACCTGAATTATTATTGTTTCCACCACCTCCGCCATTAGCCTGAGCCCCTCGCCCCAATAATTTCGAATTGGATGCTTGTGCAATTCCTTCACCTTTTAAACCCCCATCAGGTGATCCTGAAGGATAAAAATAATTCGAAGAATAACAGTTAAAAGTACCGGGTGGTGCAATAGCTCCTCTGAATCCTTTTCCATTCACATTTACATTCGCATTCAGGGTAACGGTACCGGATGCCATAAAAGCAAGAATACCACCCGTATTACCATTCCAGGGATCGCAGGTGAGAGTGCCGGTTACATTTGCATTCACATACTGCGGGATTCGTACGAGCTGAACCAATCCGGCTATCGAGTAAGTACGGGCAAGAGTATTTTTGAGAACAATAACTCCTGGCCCGACAGATCCTATAATTCCAATCTCGTAATTACCAGCGTTTCCATAAGAGATAATAGAACCGAAAGCAGCGGTGTTGGTGGTGTCTATGGTAGCACCTTTCATTTGGATAATCAGTACGGTATCATCAGCACTAAAGCTCGCTGTTGATGTCACGTAAATGCTATCCACACAAGTGCCTATTCCCAGCTGGGTGACTTTCACATAATGATTTATTACTCCTGAAATAGTAGCGGTTTGCGCAAAGGAATTCGCTAAAATGAGTTGCAAACCCGCTAAAATAAAATATTTTAATTTTTCACTAAATGTCATTTAAAATTTAATCATCAGGGATCTAAAAAAATGCGTTTTATTGATTCGCTTAAAGATAAATATTTTAGTCTCGTAAAAAAAAACAATAGTTACACTTTACTTAATATAATGCGGCGACTCACACTCCAGCCAGTAGTCAATAATTTTTCGGATTACGGTGGTGAGTTTATCCAGGGTGTTGGGCTTTATAAAAAAACCCTGCACCGATTTGGAGTAGGCATCTATCACATATTCCTGGTTGGCACTGGTGGTGAAAAATAAGTAGGGAATGCACTTTAGCCGCAGATTTTCGTTGCTCTGTATCTGTTCTTTCAGCTTAAGCCCGTTTAACCGTGGCATGTTGATATCCGATATAATGATGAACGGTTCATCAGTATTGGCTACAAGATATTCGAGGGCCAGGTCGCCATCGTCAAAATACCGGACCTCATTTCCATAATTCAGTTCCTTAAAAACCAATTTATAAAAATCCCTGTCATCCGGGTCATCCTCAATTACAATAATGGGTCCGTCCTTATTCATAGTAGTCAGATTAAGATAGCAGCATTCCCCTGAACATTCGGTTAAAAAAGTGTAATTTTTCCCGGTGAACCGGTGGTTTAAAGGTCAAATCTATTGCTTTAAGCTGAACCATCAAATAAACCCGTAAAATAAATAAGCTGCAAAATAGTATTGCTTTCCGGCTCAACAATTACGAGCTAAGTGCTGCTGCCTCCCTTCAATTTATTAAATTTGCCATCCGGTGCAGTAAAATTTTTATTTTTGGTATGAGTATCAATACGTTTAGTAATCAATGAAGGTAATCATTTTATGCGGTGGTCTTGGTACCCGGCTGAAAGAGGAAACGGAATACAAGCCCAAACCCATGGTTGAAGTGGGCGGCCGCCCCCTGTTATGGCACATCATGAAAAATTACAGCCATTTCGGTTTCAACGAGTTTGTACTTTGCCTGGGCTACCGGGGCGATGTTATTAAGAACTACTTTATGAATTACGAGATCCGCAACAACGATTTTACCCTTACCCTGGGCAATGGCGGTGTTTCGGTTCATAACTCGCACGATGAAAACGGGTGGAAGATTACTTTCGCCGAAACAGGCCCGCTCTCCATGACCGGCTCGCGCGTGAAGCAGGTAGAGAAATATGTGGATGGCGATGAATTTTTTCTTACCTATGGCGACGGTGTCTGCAATGTAGATATTCAAAAGCTGCTCGCTTATCACCGTTCGCATGGCAAAACCGGCACCGTTACCGGCGTACTGCCTCCCTCCCGCTTTGGCGAACTTATTACCGAGGGCAACCGCGTTACCCGCTTTAACGAAAAACCGCAGGTGCACGAGGGCGGACTTATTAACGGTGGCTTTTTTGTGTTTAACCGCAGTTTTTTTGACTGCCTTAGCACCGACACAAACTGCATACTCGAGCGAAGCCCGCTTGAAAAGCTCTCGGCCGATCAGCAGCTTAATCTGTACCGTCACGATGGTTTCTGGCAGTGTATGGATACTTACCGCGATTATGAATACCTCAATAATTTATGGAATACCCATAACGCCGAATGGAAATGCTGGTAACCGACCTCACCGCGGCCCAGGTTCTGGAGCACTACCGGGGCAAAAAGGTTTTTATTACAGGGCATACCGGCTTTAAGGGATCGTGGCTCTCCCTGCTGCTCTCCAGGGCGGGTGCAATACTAAAAGGCTACGCGCTGGCGCCTGAAACCAATTCCCTTTACGGCAAGGTGGAACCGCATCTCACTATTGACTCGGTACTTGCCGATTTGCGCGAGCCGCACCGGCTTAACGAGGCCATTCATACATTCCGGCCCGACTACCTCTTTCACCTCGCCGCCCAGCCTTTAGTGCGATATTCGTACCTCCACCCGGTTGAAACGTTTGATGTGAATGTAATGGGAACCGTGCATGTGCTGGAAGCGTTGCGAACCCTGCCGGGCAGCTGCGCCGCTGTGCTGGTTACCACCGATAAAGTGTATGAAAATAATGAAACCGGTATCCCTTTCGGGGAAGGTGACCCGTTAGGCGGTCACGACCCGTACAGCAGCAGCAAAGCGGCTGCCGAAATTGTGGTGCAGTCGTATGCGAAATCGTTTTTTCCGCTGCATGAATTTACTGCTCACCAAAAATCGGTAGCCACCGCCCGTGCCGGTAATGTAATAGGCGGAGGCGATTACGCTCCCGACCGCATTATACCCGACCTGGTGCGGGCAGTAAACGCAGGTAAACCGCTGCAGCTGCGCAACCCGCAGGCCGTACGTCCCTGGCAGCATGTGCTCGATCCGCTGAGCGGTTACCTGCGGCTTGCATTAATGATGCATTTTGATCCCCATAAATATGCGGGAAGTTATAATTTTGGGCCTCAGCCCGAAGATCAGCTGATGGTTAAGGAAATTGTTGAGCTGGCCCTTGCGGTGGCAGGAAAAGGCAGCTACGTAACACCTGCCCTCACCCGCCAGCCCCACGAAGCCGGTAACCTGGTGCTCGACATTACCAAAGCCACCCGGCACCTCCACTGGCAACCCCGCTGGAATGCCAGAAAAGTCGTTGAACATACCATGAACTGGTATAATGAAGCCCAAAATGGTAATGAATTTGAGCTGTGTGTGAGAGATGTTAATGAATTTATGAAATAATCAACTTGAACGAATTACCTACACTCGATAAACTCACAGCTATCCGTAACGAAATCAATCGACTGGTGGCCGATTATTACAAGGAAGCTTTTCCTGTAAAAAAATTTATTGCAGGACAATCGGCCATTCCTGTGAGCGGGAAAGTTTTTGATGAAAAAGAGCTGCAGTTGCTTGTTGAAGCATCACTCGATGGCTGGTTTACGACCGGCAGATTTAACCATGCTTTTGAAAAATCACTTGGAAATTTTATTAATGTTTCAAAAGTACTGACTGTTAATTCCGGTTCCTCTGCTAACCTTTTAGCAGTCTCTGCACTAACAGATCCTTCACATGGAGAAAGAACAATTAAGGCAGGTGATGAAGTCATAACAGTTGCAGTATCCTTTCCCACTACCATTAATCCATGGCTACAATATGGTGTAACTCCGGTTTTCCTTGATGTAGACATTCCTACTTACAACATCCAAGCCGATGCAATTGAAAACGCTATTACTCCAAACACAAAGGCCATAATGGTTGCCCATACATTGGGTAATCCTTTTAATGTGGAGAAAGTTGCATCTATTGCAAAAAAACATAATTTATGGCTCATCGAAGATTGCTGCGACGCACTCGGAGCCACTTTTAACAATCAACATGTGGGAACATTCGGAGATATCGGAACGTTAAGTTTCTATCCGGCTCATCATATTACCATGGGTGAAGGTGGTGCTGTGTTTACTAAAAATGCAAAACTAGCTACCATTATGGAGTCATTCCGCGATTGGGGCCGAGACTGCTGGTGTGCTTCAGGGTGCGATAACACTTGTGGTAAAAGATTTGAGTGGCAACTTGGCGAATTACCGTTAGGCTATGATCATAAATATATTTATTCCCGATCCGGATTTAATTTAAAAATAACTGACATGCAGGCAGCGTTAGGTCTTGCACAACTTGGAAAACTGTCACATTTTATAACTTTACGCAAAAGAAATTTTGATCGTCTTACTCAGGGCCTCTCTAGGCTTTCTGATAAACTAATACTACCAAAAGCAACAGTTTCATCTTCACCTTCCTGGTTCGGTTATCCTATCACTTTAAAACCAGAAGCTAAAATTAACAGGAATAATTTAATAAAAAAACTTTCAGAAAATAATATAGCCACTCGATTACTTTTTGCCGGCGATATCCGAAAACAACCTTATTTCAAAAATATAAATTACAGAGAATCAGGAGAGCTTACTAATACCGAAATTATTTTAAATAACACTTTTTGGATTGGCGTTACCCCAATGATAAATGATGAAATGGTGGATT
This sequence comes from Bacteroidia bacterium, assembly GCA_038215705.1. Lineage (GTDB taxonomy): Bacteria > Bacteroidota > Bacteroidia > AKYH767-A > OLB10 > JADKJB01. The sequence goes on along the minus strand of JBBQQQ010000026.1, from coordinate 9,083 downwards.
TTATAGTGAAAGTTATAGGGGATAATACTGAATAAAATTAAAATGAACCATAAAACCATTTTAATATCAGGAGCAACGGGATTTATTGGTTCTCATATAACTGAAGAATTATTAAACAATGATTTTATAGTTGTGGCTTTGATAAGAGAGGAGTCAAATTTATGGAGATTAAATAATTTTAACTCTAAAAATCTACATTATGTATATCTTTTCAGAAAAAATTATATTGATGAGGTCCGCAAATTCAATCCAACTTTATTAATTCATTCAGCTTGGCAAGGCATAAATAATTTTGAACGAAATGATTGGATGATTCAATTTTCAAATCTGAGTTTCACTTTAGAACTTCTTATACTATCAAGTGAATTGAATATTAAAAAGGTAATTGCATTTGGTTCACAAGCCGAATATGGTAATTTTGAGGGTAGAATTAACGAAGATTCATTTTGTGAACCACAAACTGCCTATGGCACAGCAAAGCATATTACACAAATTGCCATAAAAAAATATTGCGAGGTTCACAATATAAATTGGATTTGGTTAAGAATATTTTCCTTGTTTGGCGAGAAAGACAATGATTTTTGGTTATTGCCTACTGTAATTAATAATTTACTTTCACGCAAGGCTACTGATTTGACAGCTAGTGAACAAAAATACGATTTTATGTATGTAAAAAACTTGGCTAAAGCTGTTATTAAAATAATTAATCAAAATTCAGTATCGAATATTTATAATTTATCATCGAATACTTCAATTAAATTAAAAGATTTAATTGAACTTATTAGATCGAAAATTGATCCATCTGGAGTAATAAATTACAATGCTATCCCATATAGAAAAAATCAAATAATGCATTTAGAGGGAGATTCAACTAAATTTATAACCGAATTTAAATTTTCATTAGAATCGAATTTTAATGCAATTAATGATGTCATCAATTATTACAAGCTAAATTCAAGCAATAAGAATGAAGGCAACTGATTACTTAGCTACTTTTTTACAAAGCAAGGGAATAACTCATGTTTTTGAATTGTCAGGAGGAATGATTACCCATATACTTGACTCAATTCATGACATTAAAACCATCTCAATAATAAGTATGCATCATGAACAAGGAGCAGCATTCGCAGCAGATGGATATGGTAGAGTAAAAAATTTACCAGGTGTTGCCTTAGCAACAAGTGGACCTGGAGCCACTAACCTTTTGACAGGAATTGGTAGTTGCTATTTTGATTCCGTTCCAGCAATATTTATCACAGGTCAAGTTAATCAACATGAACTTAAAGGAGATAAAAAAATAAGACAATTAGGTTTTCAAGAAACTGATATAGTATCAATGGCAACTCCAATCACTAAAAAATGTTTTTTAGTAACGGATGCAAGTGAATTACCAAATATTTTAGAAGAAGCATTTACCCTTTCAATGGAAGGACGACCTGGACCTGTATTGATAGATATTCCAATGAATGTCCAAAGAACGGACATTAAAGTTGTGCCTATTAATTATGAAGTAAACTTAAAACCCTTAACAAATAAAATTCTAATTTTTGATGAACTGTTTGATATTATTAACGCTTCTAAAAGACCTTTAATACTAGCTGGTCGAGGGATATTATGCAGTAATTCTAAAATGTTGTTCAATGAATTTATTAAATTGTGCGAAATTCCGGTGGTTACTTCTCTGTTGGCTTTAGATGCAATAAATTATGATAATCCATTACGAGTGGGATTTATTGGAAGTTATGGTAATAGATGGGCGAATTTAACATTTGGAAATTGTGATTGTCTGATAGTGTTAGGCAGCAGGTTAGATATTCGTCAAACCGGAGCAGAAACTAAGGCCTTTGGAGCAAATAAAAGAATTATTCATATTGATATTGAAGAAGGTGAAATAAATAATAGGATAACAAATTGCTTTTCCATTAACATTAACCTTACTACTTTTTTAGAAAATGCTATTCAGTATTTTTCCGTAAAAAAATTGAACATAAATAATGATTGGTTACTTCAAATAAATTCATTAAGAAATAAATGGAACGATATTTATGAAATAAATAATATTTCTGGAATTAATCCTAATGATTTTATTCATAAATTATCTCATTTTTCAAAACTCGCAGATGGATTTATCATCGATGTTGGTAGTCATCAAATGTGGGCGGCTCAATCAATTGAATTAAAGGAGAATCAATTTTTTATTACCTCAGGAGGTATGGGCGCCATGGGTTATGCATTACCTGCGGCAATCGGAGCATGTTTCGCAACTGGTACAAAGCCTGTTGTAGTAATTTCAGGAGACGGAGGAATACAACTTAATATTCAAGAATTACAAACCATAATCAGAAATGAATTACCTATAAAAATTATCGTTCTAAACAATGAATCTTTGGGTATGATTCGCCAATTTCAAGATAGTTATTTCAATAGTCGTCATCAATCAACTGTATGGGGATATAGCGCCCCAGATTTTGTTAAAATAGCCAAAGCTTATGGAATAAATGCCTCTACAGTTACAAAAACTGAAGATATTGAAGAATCGTTACAAAATTTATGGAAAGAATCACACACCCCATATTTACTTCAAGTAATGATTGATCCATCAGCGAATGCTTATCCAAAAATTGCATTTGGAAAACCCATTACCGAAATGGAACCGTTTTCAAAACCAATAGATATGGAAGGAACATAAAATTTATAATAGTTAAATCTACCATGTCCACTCAAAAAATTCTTTCTATTACTATTCCTACTTGGAACAGGGCACAAATTCTCAGTGAGCAACTTTCGCTTCTAACAGAACAAATTTTAAAAGATAATTTATCAGAAAAAATTGAAATAGTTGTTTCTGACAATGGTTCTGAGGATTCTACATGCGAAGTTGTATCCTATTTTACTGATAAATATGATTTCTTTATATACCATCAAAATCAAATTAATTGTGGAGCAAAATATAATTTATTAAAGGCTTTGGAATTAGCAAACGGGAAGTATTGCATTTTTCTTGGTGATGATGATCGATATAAACCAAATGGGTTGAGTAAGTTGATTAATTGTATAGAAAATAATATTTTTTCAAATGCAATTTTTGATTCTCATCTATTTAAAAAAAATGGCTATTCAAATGAAACATTTATAACATTGGATGATTTACTAACTCATTTTTATTATTATATTGGTAATGCAGGTTTATTTATTATTAGAACACAATTAATTCAATCGAATATAAAAAAGTACGGATATGATTATTTCAGCAATTCCTGGCCCCAGACCCAATTGATTATTTTAAGTTTGAATAGTTCGGAGAAAAAGGAAATTGTATTAAAATCTTTAGATCTCTTTTCAGAATCTATTCACACCAGGTTGATGATGTATAACTCCTATTATTTATTAAGAGGGCTCTACTTTGACCTAGCTGATGCAATTGATGACATAAAAAATGAAATTTCAATAACACGTTACCAAGCGGCTAAATTATATTTAAAGAATAAAATAATTCAAAACACATTCAATATATTACAATGTGGTGTTTTTGTTGATACAAAAATACAAAGACAAACAACAATATCTTACATAAAATTACACAAGCATAAATATTCATTTAAGGAACAATTTTTTTTAAACTTAACAATTATTATATTAACTCTGCCAAATTGGTTCACAAAAGTTTTATCAGAAATTTTTATATTTGCCATTCGTGGGCCTAATGGAATTGCTAAGAAAGATGCTTTTGTAAACCTTGAGCATGAAAAAATCCTACATAATAAAAATAAAGATATTTCTATAAGGACGTTTGACTTTTAAGTTTAAAATCATTAACTATGCATCGGAATTTTATAAACATGTTCTGTGACCCGATTGATAAACAATCATTGAATTATTTTTCATTTGAACAAGAAAAAGATAATCTTTTAATGGGAATATTTATTAATAAATATTCCGGAATGTCTTACTGCCTTTTCAAAGGAATTCCCATATTTTTACCACATTCATTTCCTACTGAGTTCATAAATAAATATCAGTCCGATTTAAATAAGTTAAAAACAGAGTACAAAAATCTTATTTTTCAAAGTCAAAATAAAACATCTTCATGGAGTTTTAGTTTGGAATGGGAAGAACATAATAATTTGGAAATGACAACCACATGGGGCATGACACTCGAAAGTCGATATGAACAATTTTTATACGAAACACAGTCCCTTAATGATAATCTCAATGGTAAATTTATGCTTGATGCTGGTTGCGGTAATGGGTTATTAACAGAATATTTTTCAAACCAAGGCCTGATTGCAATAGGATTGGATTACTCTACAAGCGTATTTTCAGCGGAAAAAAGACGCAAATCAACCAATTGTTGTTTTGTTCAAGGTGATTTGATGTCACCTCCTTTCAAAAACGAATCCTTTGATTTAATAGTTTCTAATGGTGTTTTACATCATACTCCAAATACAGAATTGACTTTTAAAAGTGTTGCCCAAACCGTTAAACAAAATGGTAAATTTTATGTGTGGTTATATTCTCGAAAAGGAAATATTTATTGGAAATTTAAACGTCGAGTTTTTGATTATTTGAGAATTGTAATTTGTCGCTTGAATACAACAGCAAAAAGGCTTTCTGTTCAGTCCATATCGTTTTTGCTATATAATTTATATCTATTATTTGGCAAAAAATTAGACAAAAATACCTTAAAAATTGATATTTACGACTCTGTCACCCCTCGTTGGAGATTTTACCACACCCCTGAAGAAATCAGCCGTTGGTACTACGAATCCGGGTTCGGCCCTCTATCGGTAACCAGTTGGGACTCAAGATATGGGTTTGGTGCTGTTGCAACCAAAACTCAATTACACAAAACCCCTGGGGATCATTTTATACCAGGTTGAAAAATAATAAAACGTTTAAAGTAAACATAGTTACGGAAGAGGTCAAAGAATCCTTCGTTAACTTTTGTTGTTGGGTATCCCGGTTGTGATTTTTGCTTTAAAAATGTCAACGACTTTTCCTCACTACCACAAGTAACCTTCCTGATTCCATTTCTCTGACCATTTTCCCATTACCATTTTAAAAACTTTCCAGCATTTACGCGGGTTTTCGGGGGTTGAGTGTGGTTATATTCACCAAAACAGGTTAACCCATTCACCCCTGAAAAGGCTGAAATGACCAAAAAAAGGGGGTATTTGGCCCATTCCAAAGCCTTATTGGTAGTAAGCACCGCCGGTTGGGAAACTCCCAAAGCCTTTGAGGTAAAGCAAAGAGGCATCAAATATGCAGGTGTTAAACTAAAAACTATCTTATCATGAAAACGAAATGCTGCCATACGCGCCATATTCATGTTGTGGATAAGAAAACAATTTGTGTGAATCCACAATGCGTGAATTACCTGGCAACCACTGCCTGTTACCGGGAATTTACACGGTTAAAATACTGTATTACCATACTGGTATTTGCTTTCAGCATGCTGTTTACTTTTAACGATTACAGCAAAGCGGGCAAAAACACCAATATTAATTTAATTGCTTCACTGGTAGTGGCTCCTGCGCCATTAACGGTTGAGAACCTGAAGGCAGAAATTCTGAGCCATCATATTATTTGTCCTGAGGAAGTTTTTGCCCAAATGAAGCTGGAATCGGGTAACCTGCAATTGTACCTGTTAAAGCGCACCAACAATATGCTGGGCATGCGGTATCCTGCAAAGCGGGCCACTGCAGCCTGCGGCATTTACCTTCCCGCAAGGGATACCATTATTTACGGCACCCAGGCGGAGCTTAAAAAATATGCCGCTCAAAACAATTACTCGGTGTATGCCACCTGGCAGGATGCTGTCGCCGATTATAAGCTGTGGCAGGACAGTAATTTTAAGATGACTGAGCGGTACCTGGAGTTTTTAGGTAAGGTGTATGCCGAGGATACCCTGTATGTTTCGAAAATACGAAAAATGACTGCGGCCCTGGCGCTTAAAGTTTAAACGCTACCGGTTAGTTATTTTAATAAACCGGGTGGTTCTTATGGATCCACCGGCGTTTACGCGCACAACGTAATAACCCTCGCGCAAAGCATGTGTGGCAATGCCCTGCGTATCATACGTGCCCTTTAAAATTACTCTTCCCGACACATCGGAAACCTCATAAAAGCAGGGCAACGGGGAAGGATGGATATTCAAAAACAACTGCCCATGCGCCGGGTTGGGATAGGCCACCAGGTTAACCGGTTCTACCGTTTCAGCAGCTCCCACATAATAGTTTATACAAGCGGGAAAGGTGTTTGTGGCAAACCAGTTTTTTACCCGCTGCACATCGGCAACGTTACGGGCAATTGAAGTGGTTAAACCATTGGCAGCGGTGCTGTCGTGCGTAAATACATACGCAAAGTCAATGCTTATCTCACCTGCGGAAGGCAACGAAACCGGTCCGGAGGAAGCTACGAACACCCGTTCATACGACGCATTGCCGGAAGTCTGTTCATTCCACTGCGTGGTATACGGTGTTCCGGAATACATAAAGTTTGTAGGTGGGTTTGATGGGTCCCTCCCATCACTGCCCGCGGTGAGCTGCAGTCCATCGAGCCATTTGCTTTGCATGTAATTATAATGATCGGTACCGGATTGCGGGTTACCAATGGGAGAGTTATTGGGTCCGTCGGCGGAGATAAAATGATTCATGGTAGTGCGCTCACCGGGTTCATCAGTTATACCATTCAGGTTATTGTCGATACCATCGCCGGCATCTGCTTCCATACCCTGCAAAAAAACCAGGTTCTGCATGGGTGGATTAAGTCCGTAATTAATTTGCATGGGATAGCTTTGATCGTTGTTATCGCCATTATAAATAAAGGCCGCTGCCAGCACCGAATCACTTCCCATATAGTCATCCGTTATATCGCCCAGGCTGCCGCTGTTCCATAAACCCACATACACACCGTTATAACTACGTTGCGAGCGGTTAATGATGCGGTAATTGTACAGGGTTGTATAATTGATGACCCGGTTGCTGTCGGCGATACCCGGACAGGCGTACGCATAGGCGGAACCGTGAACCTCCACTCCTATTCGTTCGGTATCGGTATAGCTGTGCGCTGCCAGTGAATCATTAAACATCCAGAACAGCATCTGGTCGCCTTTAATGAGCGGGTAATCGCCTTCATACGGGCTATATAAACCATTGGAGTTAAAATCAAAAAACGGCGCTTTGTCATCGGTGATTCCGGCATTACCCGTTGCAGGCCACTCCAGCAAATTGGTTGGAACGGGGTATGTTCCGTTGCTAACAGAGCCATTCAGATAGTTAACAAGAAACTGTTCAATTTCCCATTTGTAAACCCCGTACATTTTATCATACGCAATGCAGCTGGCACTGTCGAAGGGTTGCGATATACCGCTGATAGGTCCAGGCCAGTAATCGTTTCCGCTCTGACGGTAACTCTGTGCGGCTGTATGCAGATTTCCTCCGGCATCGAGTCCGCCTATCCATAAAGCTGCTGCCAAGTTTGCCATCTTCCCCGATCCTTTCGGCACTTCGTAACCCCACGTTTCGAGATCCCAGTGCATATCGCCACGGTTGAGCATTAATGCACTTACATCATTTATGTTCAGTGTTTTTGAATTGTGGTGCGTGGGTGCCAGGAAAGGTGGAACCTGGTAAGCATTCAGATCGATGGATTTAAAAACATCGGTTGGTGACGGGCTAAACAGATTGAGATACCATAATTCACCGGGGGTCCGGGCTTCAAGGTCGTAGCCATAAATTCCGGTGACATTAAACTGGTAAGGCGACATATAATAAATTTTATATCCCGCTCCGGAAATTTCAAACAGCCATTCACCATATTTGGTCATAAAATAAACAGTGCCATTTACAGCTCTCGCAAAGGCTGTCCGTGACTGTGTTTGCAACGTGATCATTTCGGTATAATAATCACCATCCAGATTTTTTACAAGTCCTGCTTCCACATAATAAATTCCGGGAAGCGTTGTGCTGAACCAGATTCTTCCGGCATCGTCTTCGGCCATATCGAATATAGTTTGGGAAGGCATAATTGAATTTGCGGTACTGAATGTTTCCCACACCGATGCATCGAGCACTGAAAGTCCCTGTTTTGTTGCAAACCAGGTTCGTGATGCCGCATCATTTAAAATTTTCCTGACGGTATCATTGGCCAGTCCTGAATTCTGGGTGGTGTAGGTGATCCAGAAGGAGCCGGTGTATTTGACCACGCCCTCATTGGTGCCTAACCACACATCATTTCCATCAACGGTAACGCAGTTAACCAGGTTTGAAATCAGTCCGGAATTCTGGGTTGTAAAAACCTGGAACGTAGTTCCATCAAAAAAGGCAGCACCGAGTTTCGTCCCGATCCAGGCATTGCCGTTCGCATCAAAGTCGATTGAAGTCACCGAATCGCTTGGGATAACGGAGTTAATTGTATTAAAGATTGTCCATGCAGTGCCATCATATTTTCCCAAACCAATTCCTGCAAAAGCTATCCATTTATTACCTGCGGCATCAATTTTTAGCTGGTTGCGGTTGCGCAGTTCGGTATTGGTATAACCGGGAGGTAAACTATGGGATACTATAACGGGCTGACAAAATGCTGTTGCTGATAAGAGGCAAAAAAACAGAATAAAAATTCGCATAACCGGGCTTTTCATAAAAGTAGGAAAAAGCAATTTGATATCAAAACCATCTTTTATGAAAAAAGGAACCGTTTTGGTTCCTTCCGGGATGTTAACCCTTTGATTTTTTGGCCTTTTTTTCCTGCCTTTTTTCTTTAAGAGTTTTCGTAGGAGCTTTTTTCTCCTCCTTTTTCATTGATTTTTCCTTTGCCATAGTTAGGGATTTTTATAACGGGGTGAAGATAGGGAAAAAAGTGACGAGTGGCGAGTGGCGGGTGACGAGTTTTGCCCGGCTCGGAGAGACGCGTGACGAGTGGCGAGTGGCGGGTGACGAGTTTTGCCCGGCTCGGAGAGACGCGTGACGAGTGGCGAGTGGCGGGTGGCGAGTTTTGCCCTGCTCGGAGAGACGCGTGACGAGTGGCGGGTGGCGGGTGACGAGTTTTGCCCGGCTTGGAGAGACGGGGAACAAGACTAGTGA
>JBBQQQ010000025.1:0-53497 GCA_038215705.1 Bacteroidia bacterium | reverse complement strand
AACGGTTACGGTATAATTTCCTGCAGCTAAATTGCTGAAACTGCCTGAAAGTTGTTGTGCACCACCATCGAGACTATACTGATAAACACCTGTTCCACCGTTTGCATTTACAGTTAAACTTCCATTGCTGTTGCTGCAAGTAGAATTCACGCTGCTACCTGCACTTTGCAAGACCAGAGGTTCTGAAATTACGATATTTGTTGAAACAGTACAGCCGTTTGCGTCAGCAACAATTATGGAATAATTTCCTGCAGGCAGACTGGAAAACAAACCGGTTGGCTGATAGGCTCCGCCATTCAGACTGTATTGCAAAGGAGCAGTTCCTCCATTAGCATTAAAAGTTGCGGTTCCATCGGAAGCGCCATTACACAAAACATCAGTGAAGGATGAAGATGCAATTGTTGGTCCGGGTTGATCAGGAACTGCTACTACCGCTGATGCAGTACAACCATTCGCATCCTGTACTTCAATTGAATAATTTCCCGGAAGGAGATTACTAAACACAGCGCCCGGCTGAAACGGATTTCCATCAATACTGAAAGAATAATTTAATGTTCCTCCGCTGGCACCTGTTGAAATCGAACCATTATTACTACCACATGTAGCACTTGTTACATTTGTATTTAGCAGCAGGGGAGGAGCGGTATTAAGTGTAATGACTGCATCAGCAGTGCATCCATTTCCATCGGTTACGGTGACTGTATAATTTCCGGTACCAAGATTACTGAAAGTATTTCCGGACTGAAGGGGACCTGCATTGATTGAATATTGATAAGAACCGTTTCCACCACCACCGGTAATGGTGACAGTACCGTTATTTATGCCGCAAACGGGATCAATTCCTGCAACAGCTGCGGTAACAACAGGCGGTTCATTGATAACCACATTGGATGTAACCTGGCATCCATTTGCATCATTAACCACGATATTATAATTTCCTGCAGGTAAATTATTAAAAACATTTCCCGGCTGAAAAGTTGTTCCATTATCAATACTGTATTGAAGCACTCCTGTTCCGCCATTTGCATTTATGGTAATGCTGCCCGTGTTTCCGCCATTACAAAGTACATCAGTAAAAGGTGAAGAAGTTATAACAGGTGCAATGCTATTGTTGATCATCGCAACAGCAGTTCCGGTACAACCATTTGCATCAGACACCACCACATTATAATTTCCGGCAGCAAGATTTGCAAAACTATTTGTACCCTGAAAATTCACCCCGCCATCAATACTGTATTGCAATGCTCCTGATCCACCTGCAACATTAACAGTGAGTGCACCATTACTTTGACCACAAGCTGCATTCACAGGAACAGTATTAACTATAAGGGGAACCGGTTCAGTGATGATTGCCTGGGCAGAAACTGTGCAACCATTGTCATCAGTAACGGTCACTGTATATGTGCCGGCGGTCAGGCCGGATGCTGTAGCAAGCGATCCACCTGCAGGTGCCCAGATATACTGATAGGCTCCTGTTCCGCCAACAGCATTCGCTGTAGCAGATCCTGTAGCACCACCGTTACAGCCGGAAGGAAAAGGAACCGTAATAATTACAATTGCAGGAGGTGCTGATATCGTGAAATTTATTGTTGCCGTGCAGCCGGTGTTATCCAGTGCAGTAACTGTATAATTTCCCGGAGCAAGATTGCTTATTGAATTGGAGCCATTCACATTAACGGCACTTTGAATGACAGTACCTGCATTATTTCTCCAGGTATAATCCCAAGGACCGGTACCCTGTCCGCTTGCAATCACGGATCCTGTATTCTGACCGGCACAGAGAGGATTGGTAATGGCAACAACCGGTGGTTCGCAACAGGTAACTGTAGCAAAAAAATCTGCAACAGGATCACCTACGCATGCCAGCGATGTCCATGAACCCGATTCACCATCACCATAAGTATCGACTGAAATATTTAACGAAGTGCCCGGCACGCAAACTGCAGGATTGGCTGCAGTAATCGTCCAGCAAAAAGTCCAGTCACAACCGTTGCCCGGATTGTTATCTCCATAATTATTTCCGGGATTTCCATCCATCACACCGGATGTACTTCCAAGTGCAGATTCATAGTAAAAACCTGGCCCGGTTATCAAGCCGGTAGCAGTGCTTGTTACGGTATTATTGTACCAGGCCCATGTTCCTGCGCCGGAACAATCATTTGCAGGATTCGTCACCAGTGTACTCATGTCCCACCCTGCGCCAAAAGAAGGTGTAATAGCATGCAGCCAATTGACCGACGTTTGGTTATAGTCGGTGATCGTATAACAAAATGTTACTGTCTGGCCCGGCTGATAAGTGCCATTAACAGGTGGCGGGTTCGCCGTAAAGCTGCTCTGAATAACACAACCCTGGCAATCATAATTATTTTGCAGAGAAAGTGTAAAAGAACATTGATCATTCAGATTTCCGCCACTCACCTGCAGGTAATAAGTTCCGGGTGCAAGTCCGCCGAATGACGTATTCAGCACGCCTCCTCCTCCCACTGCACAACCCCGTCCAACCAGATTCGAGCAATTAGTTCCTGCATATAACCCGATATTAGGTGTTTGCATACCATTGATCTGAATATTCAGAGTGGGTCCTGTAATAGTAAACCGGTACCATACATCAGAAGCCGGAGAGGCCATATTACCGGAAGGCTGGCAACCGGTTAATGAGGTGTAAGGACTTTCAGCGGTTGCACAAAGGTTGGAAGTATTAAAATTAGCCCATGTGCCTATACCGTTAGGACAACCGGCAGGCATTGGTAATGCGCCAAGATTTTGAGCTCCGCTGCATGGATCATTAGCCGGGGGTGCACCGCCATTGCAAGAAGGGCATGCCGAACCGGGACACGGCACACATGATAAACTGGCAGCCCAGCCATCGCCTGTGAAAACGAAATCTGATGTGAATTCAATCGTAAGGCATCCCGTAGTTGCAGTTAATACCGGAGGAATTCCTGTTCCTGAAAAAGTTCCTAATATAGGGGAAGCTGTATTCGGTCCATTGTACACTGTCAAAAAATCAAAACCGGCTTCAAGATCAAATGCGGAAAAATTCAGTCGTATACATTCTCCGGCTACATCAGAACAAAAAGTCATTACATAACTTTGGTTGTTACCATAATTACCACTCCCGCCTCCACTATCATAAAAATTTCCCGTGCAGGTGGAAATGGATGAATTCGAGATGTTGTAATTCTGTGCTTGTGATGAGTTACAGAAAATTAACACCCCTGCCAGTAATCCATAAATAAATATTTTCATGGTGTAACAGGTGTTTCTAAGTTGGTTGTGTCAAACTGTCCTGAAAAAACAGGACAGGCTGTGTGCTTTAATCCATTACCGGGCTTCCCGAAAAATCCCTGTATGAATGAAATTGAAATACTTAAATAAATTAATTCGTAGCGTTTAATCATCCGTTAACAATTAAAAAATGGCTGAGTACAATTTTTCTAGAGGGGCATGTTCATTCTCCTATCCGGAAGTCGTCGACTGATTCACTTTCTTTTATTGAGCTAACTATCTGGTAATGATAACTAAAAAATTTAGCATTGACAAAACTTTCCAAGAAATTTTATAAACAATTAGCGATAAAGTAATTAACAGCCTCTAAGGGGGAGAATAAATTAAAATAAATTCCTATATTGTTTAAAATCAATATATTATAAAGACTATTTTCGGGATAGTAGCTTATCTGACTTCTTGCCCAATCATTATTGGATCACAAAGTGGATAACAATAGGAAGGGAGTCCTTTGAAAAGTACAACTTTATATAAAGTTATTTTTGAGGGAAAATGCTGTTAATAATCGACCGGGTCCAGGGTGTGACTCAGAGTTTTATAATGCTATGCAAATCTCCGGTCACTTTAATTGATTGACCAGGTAAAAATAAGGTTCAAATAAATGATGCATAAAAAGCTGATTCGGATTGTCAGGAAATGCTGCCAGGTAATTTTCATCGGGAGAAAGCACAATGGTAGTTCCGGTGCGGACATAATTTATACTTTCAAAATAATCGGGTTTCACAAATTCGGGCATTGTTTTTTTTACCAGTGAATATACTTTTTCACCAAGTATAAATTGATATTCCTCCTGTGATTTTCGCGGTGGTCCGGATAATCTTTTATAAGCTTTCTTTAAGACAAAACGTTGAACAAACTTTTGTTTGTTGATTACCGGAAGTGCATTGACAAAGGGATTCACAACATTACAATCGGTTGTGGTTTGTACCGTTACAGGCATCTCAGGAACCCAGTCAGAAGTATTTACTACATTAAAAGCCCATCCTCCTGCAGTCATGTTTTCAAATTCGTAAGCATAATAGAGATTCCCGGGTTTAGGAGCGGCACTGCAATATGTTTTGATTACCAGGTCCGATGCAAACCGCCCGGATTTACGGAGGTTATAAAGGTGAGAAGTTAAAAGATAAGCGATTGCACCTCCCTGGCTGTGACCCATTATTAAAATGTTGCGGTTTCCTGCCTTGTATAGGGAATCAATTTTTGGCAGCATATCTCTTGCTAGCATACCTGTACCGATCAGCCACCCGGTATGGACGGCGGCTTTTGTATCATTGGAAAGATTGTAATCAAAACGATAATTATTTTCGAGTTGCAAACTGCCTTTGGCAGGAACCATTGCCGCATAGAAATTGGCCAGCCAGCTCACAAAATCAGAAGTTGTACCCCGAATGCTGATAACGGCAATTCCTTTTTTGTTGCTCCATAAATCCCACTGGTTCTGCAATCCCATTGCAGGAGATTTGTAAATTCTTTCAAATCCTGAAGAATCAGGAATGCCGTTTTTATCGAGGGGAAGGGATACCTGTTTGGCAGATATCTTTAATAGCGTAATATATTCTTCCTTTGAAAAGCCGGGCTGCAACGCCTGACCTGAGATAATATCGTATGAAATAAGCAGGGAAATAAAAAGAATGGAGAATTTCATTAACGGATTCAGAATTTACACACGTACAAAGTTACGATGGATTACTGAGTTAACATTTTTATTTCGGAAAAGTTTTTTGATAAATCACTCTGAATTTTCAATATCTTCAATTATCCGTAACTTTGTGTCATGCTGAAACTGAAACTTCCAACGGATCCCAAATGGGTTAAAAATGTGGTTGAAAAGAATATTGCAGAAATCCTGACCGATCACGCCTGGTGTGAGCAAAAAGCAGTGACGAATGCGATATCTGTCATTGTAAAATTTCCGGATTACCCTGAGCTGGTCAGTGAAATGATAAAGCTTGCCGCGGAAGAACTTTCACATTTTGAAATGGTGCATGAAAAAATCCTTGAGAGGGGATGGGTGCTTGGTAAGGAACGAAAAGATGATTACGTAGGATTATTATATACCTTCATGAATAAGGGAGGTGTACGGAATGAAGTTTTGGTAGACCGGCTTTTATTTGGTGCCATGATTGAAGCCAGGAGTTGTGAACGGTTTAAAGTGCTTTCTGAAAATATCGGTGACGAAAATCTCAGCAAATTTTACTACGATCTCATGGTAAGTGAAGCCACACATTATACCATGTTCATTGGTTTTGCAAGAAAATATGCAGGAACAGTTGATGTTGATAAAAGATGGGAAGAATGGCTTGCTTATGAAGCGGAAATAATCAAAAATTTTGGTGTGAAGGAAACTATTCACGGTTAAATCTATTCAATTACCCGGTCGAGTTCTTCATACACCGAATTATTTGAAATATATTCAGGAACCATTTCTTTCATTTTTGTAACAATTGCATTGTTATCCTGCGCATCAAACAATGAAATCAATTCACGAATATCATTTTTTACTTCATCAAAATCATATTGTTTGACTTTTGCAATCATAATTTTTTCATGATGTGTTGGAATCGTATTTTCTTCGGTGGCCAGTAATTCCTCGTACAATTTTTCGCCCGGGCGCAAACCCATAAACACAAGCTGAATATCTTTTCCCAATTCCAGTCCGCTTAACAGAACCATTTTCCTGGCAAGGTCAACAATCTTTACTGACTTACCCATATCGAAAATATAAATCTCACCGCCATTGCCCATCGAACCTGCTTCCAGCACTAACTGGCAGGCTTCAGGAATGGTCATGAAAAAGCGGGTAATGTCGGGGTGGGTAATGGTGAGCGGCTGACGTGCTTCTATCTGCCTGTTAAACCTTGGAATAACCGAACCACTTGATCCCAGTACATTTCCAAAACGGGTTGTAATAAATTTTGTGTTTGAATGACTGTTAAACGATTGTATGTAAATTTCTGCAATCCGTTTGGTAGCACCCATGATGCTCGTGGGATTTACGGCTTTATCGGTGGAAATCATAACAAATTTCACCACCTTGAATTCATCGGCCAATGTAGCAACTACCTTTGTGCCCAGAACGTTAGTAAGAATTGCTTCCGATGGATTGTTTTCCATCATTGGCACATGCTTGTAAGCAGCAGCATGAAAAACAAGTTGTGGCCGGAATGTCCTGAAAACATTCGCCATCCTCTCACGGTTGCGGATATCTGCTATTACCGGTTCCGTCCTGTGATCAGCACGGATTTCTGAAGTCTCAAGCTCCAGTTCATATAAAGGCGATTCTGCACTGTCGAGCATAATTACCTTTTCGGGATTATACCGCAATACCTGCCTGACCAGCTCACTTCCTATTGAACCCGCCGCGCCTGTTATTAATATCCGCTTTCCTGTAATTTCCCTGCTGATGGCTTTTACATCCAGCTGAATGGGTTCCCGTTCCAGCAGATCTTCAATCTTTATTTTTTTAATTTGTTTGAAACTCAGCGATCCGTTTATCCAGTTGCTTACTGGAGGTACATTCAGCACCTTGGTTTTGTAAGTAAGACATAAATCCACAATTTCCTGTTTTCGATGAGGTGAAAGTTGCTGGATGGCAATGATCAAATGCTGAACATAATTTTCACGCAATAATTTTTCGAGGTCACTGCCGGCATTATAAATAGCAACATCTTCAACTTTCTTTCCTTTCTTTTTTTCGTTATCATCAACAAAAGCAAGTACCTTGTATTTCGATCCGGCATCACGGTCGAGGGTGCGTTTCGTAATTACACCTGATTCACCCGCACCAAAAATAATTACATTGGTTTTATCCCGTGAAGGATTCATTCGCTCCACGTATAAAATTTTGACCGTCATCCTGAATGTGGTCATCGCGAAAACAGTTATTAAAAATTCGATGATGATGATTGAAAACGGCACCGTGTAAAATTCCCCGGCCAGGTACGTTACCGGGTTTAACAAAGCAAATATGATCGAACCGCTTAGTATGGCACTAACAATTCGAAATACATCTTTGGTGCTGGTATACCTGATTATTCCGGAATAGGTTTTAAATAAATAAAATGACAAAGCCCGGGTACCCAAGACCACCGGAAATACATAATAAAACGTAGCGGTTTCCACCTCCGGAATACGAAAATTAAAACGGATCAGGTAGGCTGAAATGAGTGAAAAAAAAACAATGGCCAGATCCGCCAGGAATATGAAACTACGTGGTAAATTGTTGTTGAACATTGATTTACATCCTCTTCACAAATGTATTAAAAAAATTAAAGTCCGGGGTATTTTCCCGGCAGGTAGTAAACGGTTGCAATTAATCATTATTTTTGCCCTTCCATTTTTTTACTCTCCATGAGCCGATTCCTCCCACGTAACTGTCAGGGGCTCGGGCAGATGCCTTAACTGAATATGCCAAAAATCCTCTTCGTTGCCCCACATCGCCCTGATCGTTCACCGAGTCAGCGCTATCGTATTGAGCAATTTCTGGAGTATTGGACATCAAAGGGATATACTTACGAATATGCCTGGCTGATCAACGCCCGTGATGATGCGTATTTTTATGCCCCGGGCAACTGGATTGCAAAAGGGCTTATTTTCATTAGAAGCTGGTTGAAAAGAAGCTACCAGTTAAACCAGGCCCATAATTTTGATATCGTTTTTGTGCAGCGTGAAGCCTTTATGACCGGAAGCACACGATTCGAGCGCGGTTTTAAAAAAGCAGGTGCCAAACTAATATTTGATTTTGATGATGCCATCTGGCACATGGATGTCAGCGCCGGTAACCGGAGGCTGAAGTGGCTGAAGAATCCGGGCAAGACTGCCAGCCAGATCGCTATGAGTGACCTGGTGATAGCAGGAAATGAATACCTTGCTGAATATGCCCGGCACCATAATCCGAATGTTGTAGTTATTCCAACTGTCATTGATACCACTTTATACATCCCGCCAAGGGAACTTCCATCACAAAAAATTATTATTGGATGGACGGGAAGTCACACAACTATTGTACATTTTCAGCAAGCTTTACCGGTGTTGCAGCAATTACAAAAAAAGTACGGCAGTAAAATTGGTTTCCGTGTAATCAGTGATCATGTTTTCAGTGATCCCGAATTGGATGTTGAAGGAATAATCTGGAACAGCGCAAAAGAAGTTGATGATCTTGCTTCCATTCACATTGGTATTATGCCCATGCCCGATAATGAATGGAGCAGGGGTAAGTGTGGTTTCAAAGGACTTCAGTACATGGGGTTGTCGAAGCCGGTAGTACTTTCGGCCGTGGGCGTTAATACAGAAATTATCAGGGATGGTGAAAATGGTTTCCTGGCATCAACTCCTGAAGAATGGTTGAATTGCCTGAGCAGGCTGATTGAAGATGCTGAACTCCGGAAAAAAATGGGTGATGCAGCACGTAAGACCGTGGAGGAAAAATATTCCGTAAAGGCCTGGCGTGATACATACATTGAATTATTTGATAAACTTATTAAAGATAAAACATAAAAATATGACAGATATAAAAAAAGTAGCATTGAATGATACGCATGTGCACCTAAATGCCAAGATGGTTCCATTTGCAGGATTTTTAATGCCTGTACAATATACCGGCATTAATGATGAACATGAAACCGTAAGAACAAAGGTGGGTGTTTTTGATGTTTCCCATATGGGAGAATTTATTCTTAAAGGACCTGATGCACTCGATCTCATTCAGCGTGTAACAAGCAATGATGCAAATAAACTCACCGATGGTAAAGTGCAGTACTCTTGTTTGCCAAATGAAAAAGGTGGTATTGTTGATGACCTGCTCGTTTATCGTATAGACGAAAATAGTTATATGCTCGTTGTTAATGCTTCCAACATTGACAAGGATTGGGAATGGATTCAATCGAGAAATACTAAAAAAGTGGAGATGCATAATATTTCCGACAAAACTGCATTGCTGGCTGTACAGGGTCCGCTTGCCGCGAAAGCATTGCAGCCACTTACAGAAATGAAACTGGATGCAATGGAATATTATACTTTCAGCAAAGGAACTTTTGCAGGATGCGAAAATGTTTTGGTATCCGCAACCGGTTACACAGGTGCCGGAGGATTTGAAATTTATTTTGAAAATCAGTATGCTGAAAAAATATGGAATGCAATTTTTGAAGCAGGTGCACCATACGGTATTAAACCCGCAGGACTGGGAGCACGTGATACGCTTCGCCTTGAAATGGGATTTTGCCTTTACGGAAATGATATCGATGACACAACATCACCCATCGAAGCCGGACTGGGCTGGATCACGAAATTTACCAAAGAATTTACCAACTCGGCCAATTTAAAAAATCAGAAGGAAGCAGGGGTTTCCAGGAAACTGGTAGGGTTTGAAATGATTGATCGCGGTATTGCCCGTCATGGTTATACTATCATGGAAGCCACCGGACATACCATAGGAGAAGTTACTTCCGGTACACATTCTCCGAGCCTCCAAAAATCAATTGGAATGGGATATGTTACATCGGCATTTTCTAAGGAAGGGAGTGAAATCTTCATAAATATAAGAGATAAATCATTGAAGGCCAATGTAGTAAAGCTTCCATTTTATAAGAAATAGGAATTAATTACCTTTGCCCGGTAAAATTTAACCTTTCTTCCGGTTCTTATCCGGAATGAACTTTTTTAAGGACACTTATTATTGAATTGCACAGGTAACTACCTGGCTAAATAATTCAAAATATGAAGAAAACGATAGATGTTTGTTTTTCACCCGCATTGTTTCATCTTTATGATGTTACCGATAGTATAGTTGTGGTCATTGATGTTTTAAGAGCCACTTCTTCTATGTGTGTTGCATTTCATCATGGTGTAAAAAGTATTGTTCCGGTGGCCTCTGTTGAGGAGAGTCTTTCATACCGTGCCAAAGGTTATCTTGTAGGAGCTGAAAGAAGAGGTGAGAGGGTGGAAGGTTTTGACCTGGGAAATTCTCCGTTCAGTTACATGACTGACAAACTGCGTGATCGGGATGTGGCTTTAACTACTACAAATGGAACACAGGCCATACAAATTGCAAAGCACGCACGTCAGATTGTAATAGGTTCCTTTCTTAATTATTCCGCATTATCAAATTGGTTGCTTACGCAGAATTCCAATGTCCTGCTCCTGTGTTCAGGATGGAAAAATGCTTTTAATTTTGAAGATACACTTTTTGCCGGAGCTATGATGAAGCGACTGCTTCCATACTATTCTCTTACCGATCATCGTGATGCAGCATTGGCAGCTATGCATTTGTATGAGCTGGCAAATGATGATCTGTATGGGTTTCTCGAACGTTCTTCTCACCGCAAACGATTGGAACGGTTGAATATTGAAGATGATGTTGAATTTTGTCTGAAACCCGATTATACCGATGTCATTCCTGTTATGGTGGGTGATGCAATTTATAATCTTAATGTACTTCAGTCTATCTGATAATTTTTCAGTTTTACATAAGTTTTGATACTTTTTTAGTTATCTTTTTTACCATTTTATTTTTCTATATTTTTCTAACATTAAAAAAATCCTATTCATGAAAACTCTTTTCAAAGCCATCCTGGTGGCATCATTGCTAGTTGTTATTATTCGTACGTGTTCTTATAGCTGGGGATTCTGGGCACACCAGCGCATCAATCGTATGGCAGTCTTTTCAGTGCATCCCGATATGTTTGGTTTTTTTAAACATCACATCGATTACCTCACTACACATGCCGTTGATCCCGATAAACGCAGGTATGCTATGGAAGGCGAAGCAGCTTGCCATTTTATTGATCTCGACCGGTATGGTGATCATCCGCTCGACAGTATTCCGAAACGCTGGAAAGATGCAGTTGCAAAATACACTGAAGATACTTTAATGGCTCATGGCATTGTTCCTTGGCATATCGAAAAAATGATGTTCCGGCTTACCAATGCATTTAAAGAAAAAAATTACACAAAAGTTTTAAAATATGCCGCTGACCTGGGTCATTACATCGGTGACGCGCATGTGCCTTTGCATTGTACACAAAATTATAATGGCCAGCTTACCGGTCAGCATGGCATACATGGTTTCTGGGAATCAAGGGTGCCTGAACTGCTTGGCGAAGATTATGATTACCTGACCGGGCGTTGTCGTTATATTCCTGATCCGTTGAAGGAGGCATGGCGTATAGTCGCAGACAGTTACCAGGCGCATGATTCGGTACTGACGTTTGAA
Organism: Bacteroidia bacterium; assembly: GCA_038215705.1. Classification (GTDB taxonomy): domain Bacteria; phylum Bacteroidota; class Bacteroidia; order AKYH767-A; family OLB10; genus JADKJB01. The sequence goes on along the minus strand of JBBQQQ010000025.1, from coordinate 42,000 downwards.
AAAATATTAAGTAATAAATTTCCTGCCGACAGAAAATATTCCTATGAACAGAAAGGAAATGTAACAGTTAAAGTTTATTCACGTGAATATGCAATTGCCTACGATCACATGTTAGATGGAATGGCAGAACGTCGCATGCGTGAGGCGATTATTATGGTAGCTTCCTTCTGGTATACCGCCTGGGTTAATGCCGGGCAACCGGATCTGATTCCTGATTTTGAAATTACTGCCGATTCATCAGATATATTTCCTTCCGGTGAAACCGGTAAATGGAAACTCAGGATTAAAGGACATGAAGATTAGCTACCAATCTTTTATTTTTTAATTTTGCCATTACTACGCCACTAACATGAAAAAGCCCGACAATTATCTTGAATACAATCGCGATGCCTGGAATCACCAGGTACGTAACGGAAACCGCTGGACGATACCGTTCAGTGATGATGTTATTGAAGCAGCAAAAAACGGTCATATAAATTTAGTGCTTACACCGCAACGTGTGGTGCCTGCACATTGGTATGCACCTAAAGGCAGTAAGGTTTTAGGTCTTGCATCGGGCGGTGGACAGCAAGGCCCTGTTCTGGCAGCAGCAGGTTATGATGTAACAATTTTTGATAATTCTTCCGGGCAATTGCAAAAGGATGAGCAGATGTCGGATAAATTTCAACTGGGAATTAAAACTGTTGAAGGGGATATGGCCGACCTGTCGGCATTTGATGATGAAACATTTGATATGATTTTCAATCCCTGTTCAACAGGTTTTGTTCCCGACGTAGTAAAAGTATATGCTGAAGCAGCACGCGTTTTGAAAAAAGGAGGAATTTTTATGACGGGTTTTATTAAACCGGTATATTATCTGTTTGATATAAAGCTTGTCGAAAAGGGCATATTCACTTTGAAATACGAAAGCCCTTATTCCGATCTTGATTCACTCGATGAATTGGAATTGAATTTTTTTCTTGAACAAAATGAACCTGTGGTTTTTGGTCACTCTATGGAAGCACACATTAATGGTCAGCTGAAAGCAGGTTTGCAATTAACAGAACTTATGGAGGACACATGGGGCGAGAATAATCCTGCTGACCGGTATTTTCCGAGTTTCATTGCAACAAGAGCGGTGAAAAGTATTTGATAGTTTCTGTTATTCAATAAGTTACGAGTTTATGTGAGTGTTCAATAAGTCCTGAGCAAATATGCCTGTTCTTATATGTATTCGTTAATTTTGAAATTCATTTCATCAGGGAAATGAGTTTACGGATAAGCTTTATGAAATCAGATAAATTCAGAATTGAGCACGACTTTCTGGGAGAACGGCAGATACCATTTGAAGCTTATTATGGGATCCAGACATTACGCGCTATTGAAAATTTTAATATCACAGGAATTCCCGTTTCCAGGGAACCATTGCTTATTAAATCTTTTGGATTTGTAAAAAAAGCAGCCGCCATGGCGAATCGCGATTGTGGCGTTCTCACCCAGGAAGAAACCGAAGCCATAATTTTTGGTGCAGATAAATTGATCGAAGGAGAGTATCTTGATCAGTTTATAACAGATATGATCCAGGGCGGAGCAGGTACTTCATGTAATATGAATGTGAATGAAGTTATCTCCAATATCGGTTTAGAATTTATGGGCCGGCAAAAAGGTGACTATGATTTTCTGCATCCGAATAATCATGTGAATTGTTCTCAGTCAACAAATGATGCATATCCTACCGCGTTTCGTATTGCACTTTATAAAAAAATTGATCACTTCATCAGTTCCATGGAACGGGTACAAAAAGCTTTCGCAGAAAAAGGAATTGAATTCGGCGGAATTATTAAGATGGGAAGAACACAGCTTCAGGATGCAGTGCCCATGACTTTAGGAGCGGAGTTTAAAAGTTATGCAACAACAATTGGTGAAGATATACAGCGAATGCGGGAAGTGCAGGGTCTGGTCACTGAAATTAATATGGGAGCTACTGCTATCGGTACAGGCATAAACGCTCCTGAAGATTATGCAAATAAAGTTACAAGCTACCTGGCCGCAATTACCGGTTTGCCGTTAACATTGTCACCCGATCTTATTGAAGCTACCGTCGACACAGGTGCATACCTTCAGATTTCCGGAACGTTAAAGCGCTGCGCAATGAAGTTGTCGAAAATCTGCAACGACCTGCGATTGCTTTCATCTGGTCCGAGAGCAGGATTTAACGAAATTAATCTACCGCAAATGCAACCGGGTTCATCTATTATGCCGGGGAAAGTAAATCCCGTTATTCCGGAAGTAGTTAACCAGGTTTGTTTTTATGTTGCCGGTGCCGATAATACTATTACAATGGCTTGTGAGGCCGGGCAGCTTCAGTTAAATGTTATGGAACCCGTTATTGGATTCAGTTTATTTACCTCGCTGAGTTATCTGTCGAATGCGTGTGATGCGTTAAGTGAAAAATGTATTCCGGGAATTACTGCCAACCCCGAAGTATGTTTTGCGCATGTTATGAATAGTGTTGGCCTTGTTACTTCGCTTAATCCGATTCTGGGGTATGAACTTGCATCGGAAGTAGCAAAGGAAGCACTGGTTACCGGCAAAACAGTTTTTCGCATCGTGGTTGAAGAGCGGGCTCTTATAACACTTGATAAATGGAATGAAATTTATTCAATCGAGAATATGATTCATCCCCGATTCATAATTTAATACAGCATTATGATTTTTCTTTCTGCATCATCTGTAAAAATTATAACAGAATGAATACAATTACAGGGACAGATATCAGTAGGGCTGCCCGTTTTTTAAAGGAAGGTCACCTGGTTGCAATACCTACCGAAACAGTTTACGGTCTTGCAGGAAACGCTTTAAATGAAGATGCAGTTTTAAATATTTTTCGCACAAAAAACCGCCCGGCTTTCGATCCGCTTATAGTTCATGTTAGCGGCGTGAAGGAAGCCGATAAATACGCGATCAACATTCCTGATGTTGCTTATGAGTTAATGAAAAATTTCTGGCCCGGACCGTTAACTATCCTCCTTCAAAAAAAGCAAATCATTCCTGACCTTGTTACTTCCGGTTTGTCAACAGTGGCACTGCGTATGCCTGATCATCGCATGACTCTTGCATTACTTGAACAACTTGATTTTCCTTTAGCCGCTCCCAGTGCCAACCCGTTTGGATATATCAGCCCTACTACTGCCGGGCATGTTGCTGATCAGCTTTCCGGAAAAATTCATTACATACTGGATGGCGGCGCCTGCCGGGTTGGAATTGAGTCAACTATTATTGGATTTGAAAATAACCGGTGTATTGTTTATCGCCTTGGCGGGATGGATATTGATAAAATTTTGCAGATTGCAGGTGATGTCCAAGTTGCTGAGTCAGGAAATCCACTTCCGAATGCTCCGGGAATGCTTGCAAGTCATTATGCGCCGTCACGGCCGGTCTATTTTGGTGATCTTAATCAGCTGATGAAAAAATGGCAATCAGCAAATGCAGCCTTTCTTTGTTTCACCGGAAAGGGATTTGATTTTCCTCCGGGAAGCAACGTTTATACTTTATCTCCGCAAGGAAACCTCGATGAGGCAGCAAAACACTTGTTCACAGCGTTACGTGATTTTGATAAGTCGGATGCAGAATTTTTACTCGCTGAAAAATTTCCCGATAAGGGTTTAGGAAAGGCTATTAACGACCGGTTAATGCGCGCTTCAGCCCGTGAGTAAGTGTTTTTAAAAAATTCTTAGTGCTGCACCGAACGAGAAATTAAACATGGTGATTAGTTGTCCCGATTGAACGGTTTCAGCATTGTTGGCGGTATCGTAATATGTAATGGTAAAGGCAGGGTTGGAAACGTGATACTCACCTTGTGCAAAAAGACTAAAACGACGTGATAAATGAATGCGCGTTGCAACTCCCCCGTTAAAACCGAGCGAACTTCCTGCTGCAGATTCCTGGCTTGCAGTTTCAACTCCACGGCTAACCGTCATTTCCGGTGATATTGCCATCAGCAGACCCGTTTGAAATTTAAAATCAATATCAATGTATTTTGTCGGAATTGATACAAACGGACCAACAAATAATCCTGTATAACCCCAACGTGTACTGGTTACCGTAAATTGTCCTCCGTATTCCTGTGCATAATTATCGGCAAGCGCCTGTACATCAAGCGGAATTACAGCGCCTTTAATAGCAGCACATAAACCAAAATTCGGAATAAATTTGAATCCGAACTCCATGATGGTATAATTGTAGCCGTTTTTTGCAAACCCCGATTTTTCATTATTCCAGGTATTGTCGCTGAAATTTCCCTGTGAAAGGGAAGGTCCGAATGTGATGGCTAAATATCCTTTTCGGGCTTTTTCGGCCTCCTGTGAAAATGCTGAGAAAGGAAGTATGCAAATAGAAAACAGTACTGCCCAAGGGAAAACTTTCATGGTTGAATGCTTGATCATTCAAAACTAATCAAAAAAATTAAGCATTCAGGGAAGTGGGGTAGAATTTTCGCTTCAGCAGCATGGCAGCCCTGACCAACAGGATCAATGCAGGAACTTCTACCAATGGACCGATGACTCCTGCAAAAGCCTGTCCGCTATGAATGCCGAATGCCCCGATAGCCACCGCAATTGCAAGCTCAAAGTTGTTTCCGGCCGCTGTAAATGACAATGAAACGGTTTTGGCATAATTTGCCCCCAGTGCCATTCCTGTAAAAAAGGTTATAAAGAACATTATTATAAAGTAGAGAATCAGCGGAACGGCAATAATAAAAATATGTGAGGGCAGATCAAAAATTGTTTCACCTTTCAGACTGAACATTACAACAATGGTAAATAGCAATGATGCAAGTGTGAGAAGAGATACCATAGGCAGGAATTTATTTTCATACCAGTCTGAACCCATTTTTTTACTGAGTAGCCAACGGGAAAGGAATCCGGCAATAAACGGTATGCCCAGGTAAATAAATACACTTTGCGCAATTTCATATATGGTTATGGTTACCTCGTAGCCTTGTATTCCAAAAACAGGAGGTAAAACGGTAATGAAAATCCAGGCAAATAAACTATAAAACAGTACCTGGAAAATGCTGTTAAATGCAACAAGTCCCGCTGCGTATTCCCTGTTTCCACCGGCGAGTTCGTTCCACACCATAACCATTGCAATGCATCTTGCAATACCTATTAATATTAAACCACTCATGTATTCAGGATAATCCCTTAAAAAAATAATTGCCAGGAAAAACATCAGCAAGGGGCCGGTAACCCAATTCATAAGAAGTGATAAGCCCAGTATTTTTGTATCCTTGAATACCATCCCGAGTTTATCGTACCGTACTTTAGCCAGCGGAGGATACATCATTAATATGAGTCCAATGGCAATCGGGATGTTGGTTGTTCCGTAATTGAAGCGGTTTATAAAATCGGCACTACCCGGAATATAATTTCCAATAAATATACCCACCAACATCATTAAAAATATCCACAGGGTAAGATACCGGTCGATTAAGCCCAATTGTTTTTTTTCAGTTGGCGGCGTTGCGGTCACAGTTTTCATTACCGGGTTTCAGAGATAAATTTTTCTACAGCTGCTTTGATTTCATCCCGTATTATTCGTGTCTTAACAAGTTTTTCTTCATCAGAACCGGTAAACCAGGAAGGGTCATCAAACCACCAGGCCTGTTTTAAGGCCTTGCCGGGAAAAACCGGACAGCTTTCAGCGTTTTTTGCATCACAAACTGTTATCACGAAATCAAAAGAATGCCCGCCGCGATGTAATTCAAAAACATCTTTGGTTAAATTTTTTGAAATGTCAATACCTGCTTCCTTCATGGCTTGTACAGCATTAACATTCAGTTTTCCCGGCTCAAGCCCGGCACTGTATGCATCATAACGGTTGCCGCCTGCGTGTTTTAAAAATGCTTCAGCCATTTGGCTGCGCGCGCTGTTATGAATACAGATAAACAGAACTTTTATTGGTTTCATACAACGTAATTTGTTAAGTGAAGATCATGGGCCCTGGTTTTAAAAACCCAACAAACCTTTGACCCATGATCATCATAATTAAATTAACAACATCCGCCTCCGGGTTTGCATTCTCCTGCCTTTTCAGCGTAAACAGTAATGCTCAAAATTCCCGTTTCGCTTTTCTTAAATAAATTAACCGCATCTGCTGTCATGTAGTTCAAGAGGATCTCATCGGGAACAGTAATAATTTTTTCTTTTTGAACTTTCACATTCACAAATCCATGTTCTTTGATCAGATCCAGGTAAGCATCTTTTTGAATAGCACCTGAAACACAACCGGCATACATTTCGGCTGCTTGCTGAATGGCAGGAGGAAGGGTGCCTGTAAGTACGATATCAGAAATGCTGAAGTGACCACCCGGTTTTAATACTCTGTTGATTTCGCAAAATGCTTGTGCTTTATCAGGAACAAGGTTTAAAACGCAATTGCTGACGATCACATCTGCAGTGTTAGCTGTGACAGGCATTTTTTCAATATCGCCCAATCGAAACTCCACATTATTATAATTCAGTTTTTCAGCATTAATTCGCGCCTTTTCGATCATCGCTTCCGTCATGTCAATACCAATTACTTTTCCTGTTTCACCGGTTTCTGCACGAGCTACGAAACAATCATTTCCTGCACCTGAACCCAAATCGATTACCACATCTCCTTTTTTGATTTTTGCAAATTGAGTAGGTAATCCGCATCCTAATCCAAGATCTGCATCTGGATTATAACCTTCCATACCTTTATATTCATCCGACATAATGGTGTATACATCCCCACACGAGGAAGTGGCACCGCAACAGGAAGATGCGTTCACCGATTTATCCTGATTGGCAATAGATGAATATTTTTCCTTTACCATTTCTTTTATTGTTTGGGAAGCAGATGATGTAGCTTCTCCTGAAACATTTTGTTTTGCAGTTTGCATGATTATTTTTTTAAAATTTTAACAACAATTACTTTCTGACTTATAGGATCCAAATAAATTTTCAAGAATGTTTTTATATCGGTTCCATGTATCGGTATCAATGCAATAACATATCGCATTGCCTTCAATGGTACCTTTAATTAGACCCGCATTTTTAAGTTCCTTCAAATGCTGCGATACGGTGGGCTGAGCCAGGGGCAACTCATCAACAATATCCCCGCAAACACATGCTTTTACTTTAATCAGGTGCTGTAAAATTGCTATCCTGGCAGGATGACCCATTGCTTTTGTTAGCATCGCTAATTCATTTTGCTCCGACGTAAAAAAATCTGTTTTGGTGGCTCCCATATAATTTAATTCATTTTAATATTGCAATATTACGATAAAGAATTGGGTTTGTGAACGATGGACGTAAATATTTTCATAAGATATTGATTGTTAGTGCGAAAAATTTTAAAAATAGGGATCTGCAAAATAAGGAGGGAACTGATTTCAACGAAAATCCGATATAATGCCTGCCGCAAGTGGGCGGGCGTTCACGTTGATACGGTGTCGGAAATGTTTCTTAAAAAAAGGCCCTGAAGTTAATCAGAGCCTTATAGTTATCAGAAACTAACCACGCTGGTATAAATTAAGCTACCCGTTGTCTTCTTCGGAAGTTGTTATTCCTGGCAGCAGGTTTAGAAGCAATTGTCACTACCGGGGTAGTGATTTCATTATACGGATGTGTCATTACTTTAACTTCTTTAGGAAGTAATTTTTTGATATCTTTAAAATAACTGTTTTCATCCGGTGACACTAATGAAATAGCATGTCCGCCTTCTCCTGCACGACCGGTACGGCCTATACGGTGGATATACGTTTCAGGTACTTCAGGTATTTCAAAGTTGATCACGTGTGTAAGTTTGTCGACATCAATTCCGCGGGAAGCGATATCAGTAGCAACCAGGATTCGCAGCGTACGGTTCTTAAAACTTTCCAGTGCACGCTGACGGGCATTCTGTGATTTATCACCATGAATCGCCTCAGCATTAATCCCTTTTTTACTCAGTTCTTTTGCTACCCTGTCGGCACCCCGCTTGGTACGCGTAAAAATCAGTGCATGATCAATACCTTCGGTAGTAATTATATACTTAAGCAAATCTCTCTTGTTTGTTTTGTCAACAAAGTAAACACTCTGATGAACTTTCTCAGCAGGGGAGGAAACCACTGCAACATTTACTGCTACCGGGTTTTTCAATATGTCGCCCGCAAGTTTGCTGATCTCCAGTGGAACAGTAGCAGAGAAGAATACCGTCTGGCGCTGTGTAGGAATAATTTTTAAAATTCTCTTAATATCATGAATAAAACCCATGTCAAGCATACGGTCTGCTTCATCAAGAACCAAAAATTCAAGGTCCTTGAATTTCACAAATCCTTGCTGATATAAATCCATCAAACGGCCCGGTGTTGCAATTAAAATGTCAACGCCGCTTTGAAGATGTTTGGTCTGGGCATGTTGCGAAACACCACCATATATAACAGTGTGTTTCAGGTTAAGACCTTTTCCATAGTCTTTAAAACTATCGTTGATTTGAATTGCCAGTTCGCGGGTAGGAGCAAGTACAAGTGCCTTAATGCGGATATCCTTGCGGTTCAGATTTTTTTCATATAGCATCTGAAGAATTGGTATTGCAAAAGCAGCTGTTTTTCCTGTACCCGTTTGGGCACATCCAAAAATATCTTTGCCTTTAAGCATTTCAGGTATCGCTTGAACCTGGATTGGAGTAGGGTGTTCATAACCCTGATTTAATAAGGCATCACAGATGGTCTTATTGGAAATTAATTCTTTGAAAGTCATTTAGTTTTTTTAAAATAGGTATATTCCGCCTGTGTCCCTGATCTTGGGCGGTTTGTAATAATAGTAGTGACAGGGAATTTTTTGAATGTCTCTTTAAAAAGGCCGTACGCTAAAATGTGTGCGGACAATCTCTTGACGGCAAAGATACGACAAAATAGGGTTCATGGTTCCATGAACTGAAAATAAGCACTTACCTTGAATGGTATCTGATTGATAATGATAGTGCCCGGAGGAAATGCCTTTTAACAATACCTCCGGGCACTATCACTTATCGACTATAAATTTGCCAGCGGTGAAGGCGCAGGAACAACATTTTTCACCGGTTTTGTAGATTTCAGGTAGGCGAAAATGGCGTTCAGGTCCTCATCCGTAATCTTTGCGAAATTAGGCCATGGCATAGGTGGGAGTAGTAGTCTTCCTCCCTCTAGTCCCTTATATTTTCCCTCTTTCAGGGCCCGGCTAAACTGTTCGATAGTCCAGTTTCCAATACCTGTTTCATCCGAAGTCAGGTTGGCGGCATAGGAAGCACCCCAGGGTCCAACGGCAGCAGTAGTGTGGTGATTAAAATAAACCCAGGAACCCAATGCTGAAGTATCCACTTTGCCCAGGGGCATTTCGGCAGGATGACCGGATAATAATTTTTCAGGATCAGGCATTGGACCGTGGGGGCCGAATACCTTGGGCGAGTGACAATCATGACAGCCCATTATTCCTACCAGGTATTCACCTCTTTTAACAGGATCTTCCGCTGTTGCAACGGGAACGCTTTCGGTAGCCTGGGCTTCAGGCTGAGGTGAACATCCAAGTGTTCCAATCATGACCATCCCGCATATAGCGGCCATTGCCATGTTTACGTGATTATAGTTCATAGGATTTTAAGTTTGGTATGACAAAATTATAAGAGTTGAATTATTTCAAAAAGAATTTAGAAAAATATTTTTAAAGGCCTGAAGCATAAGAATTCAACGGAGCTAATTCTATCAACAATTCAATTTTATTATATTTGCAGGGTGAAGCCGTCTCTGTATAAATCTCCGGCAGGAATTTTTTTCCTCCTGATGTTCCTGTTTCCGCAGGTTCAGAAGGCATGGCATGATTTTGAACATCGTCATGATTCACACTGCGACGCTACGGCGGAAGTGCACTTTCATGAACTGCACCATGTTTGCGAACTGTGTGATATCAGTGTGGGGGTGGGTTCAGAACCCGGATTTGAAAATCCTGATATTTTTCTAAATACCATTTCTCTTAATTTTTCTGATGGAATCGCTATCATTGCATCGGGTTGTTTCTGGCAATCGTTACCACCACGGGCTCCGCCTGTGTGTTTTTCATAAAAATCAATACCTGGAATATCCTTTACGGAAGAATCTGCAATCTCATTTGTGATGGGGAACCAACCGCAAATGAATGTGCGATTGTGCATTTACATCCGGTAAGGTATACCTGATTGATTTTTTGTCATTTTTTAACAACTCACTTAATTGCGGTAACCCGCGAAACAGTTTCTTAATTCTATAACCATGAATTTGATAAAGTATATAGCCGCAGTGTGGCTTTTGACTGCCTGCGTTCACGATCATTCGTTTGCTCATAGCGGATTGTTCCCTGAATCGATATTGACCGGGAAAATTACCGATGCAATTACAGGTACTCCGCTTCCGGGAGCTACAATTTATATTACGGATCTGAAAAAAGGAACAATCAGTGATCGTGACGGTAATTACACCATTACCAATTTGCCTGCTACCCGGCTTCGCATCCAGGTATCATCAGTTGGATATAAAATGATTATCAAAGTAGTGGATCTCTCTACTACAACCACAATGGATTTTACATTACAGGAATCTGTTGCTGAGTTGAATGAAGTAGTGGTGACAGGCCTTTCCCTTGCGGGAGAAAAAAACAGGACCCCGACTCCCATTACTGTCATGCCTTCAATGCAATTGCAGCAAATCACCTCCACTAATTTAATTGATGCGGTAGCAACGCAACCCGGTATCAGCCAGGTGACAACGGGTGCATCAATTTCAAAGCCTGTTATAAGAGGTCTTGGCTTCAACAGGGTTGTTGTTGTGAATGACGGCATTCGGCAGGAAGGACAACAATGGGGTGACGAACATGGAATTGAGGTTGATGAATTTTCAGTGGATCGCGTGGAAATTTTAAAAGGACCTGCCAGCCTCATGTACGGTTCCGATGCCATGGCGGGTGTTATAAATTTTTTAAATGCTCCTACATTGCCCGAGGGAACTATTGAAGGTAAAATGTTAACAAATTACCAGACAAATAACGGGTTGTTTGCGTATTCCTTGAATTTAGCCGGAAATAATAACGATGTGATATGGAATTTGCGATGGAGCCGTAAGTGGGCGCACGCGTACCGTAATTCTTTTGATGGATTTGTATTAAACTCCGGATTTTCTGAAAACTCAATCAGTGGAATTGTTGGATTGAATAAACCATGGGGTTATTCACATTTACATATAAGCAGTTTTTCTGTAGAACCGGGTATTGCAGAAGGCGATCGCGACAGCCTTACGGGGAAATTTATTAAACCGGTTGCCTTGAACGGCAGCAGCGAAACATATGTTATTGCCGGCAATGATGATTTTAAATCGTATTCAAATTTTGTTCCTTACCAAATCGTGAATCATTATAAGGCGGTGCTGTTAAATAATTTTATTGTTGGTGCCGGAAATCTTAAGGTAATTCTTGGTGCACAGCAAAACAGGAGAAAGGAATTCGGCGATATTTTTTCGCCGGATACATACGGGCTGTATTTTTTATTGAACACCATTAATTATGATCTTAAATATGTTTTCCCCGGAATAAAAGGCTGGGATCTTACAGCAGGAATAAACGGTATGTACCAGCAATCGGAAAATAAAGGCAGCGAATACCTTGTTCCCGAGTATAATTTATTTGATGCAGGAGTTTATTTGATTACCAGGAAGTCATTGGGTAAGCTGGATTTAAGCGGGGGACTGCGATATGATTCACGAAAAGAAAACGGCAAGGAACTCTTCCTTGATGAGAACGGGAATGCAGTTTCTCCAACACATGCAGAAGCTGAAAACAAATTTCAATCCTTTGATGCAAGCTTCAATGGTTTTTCGGGATCGCTTGGTGCTACTTACCAATTGTCAGAAGTTGTTTATACAAAGTTCAATGCATCCAGGGGATTCAGGGCTCCTAACATTGCCGAACTGGGTTCTAACGGTGAACATGAAGGCAGTGGGCGCTATGAAATTGGTAATGCAAACCTTAAAGCTGAAAACAGTTTACAACTTGATTTCGCATTTGGCATTAACACGGATCATATAACAGGAGAATTGAATTTGTTTACAAATACCATCAATAATTTTATTTTTATCAGCAGGCTGAATACAACAGCGGGTGCTGATTCAGTCATTGGGGAATCACCGGTTTTTGGGTTTACCAGTGAAAAGGCGAATTTAACCGGTGGGGAGATCAGCATCGACATACATCCACATCCGTTAGACTGGCTGCATCTCGAAAATTCCTTTTCGTATGTTGAAGGTATCCGTTCTGGTCAGCCTGATTCTGTTAAATACCTTCCCTACATTCCTGCACCCCGGCTGAGTTCAGAAATTAAAGCAGATGTGAAAAAAATAATTCCCGGTTTTATAAATGCTTATATGAAAATTGGAATGGATTATTATTTCCGGCAGGATAAAATTTACACCGTAAATAATACAGAGACTCCAACTGACGGTTACGCATTGTTTAATTTAGGTGCGGGAGGTGAAGTGAGCATAAAAAACAAAACTATCGCGCTGGTTAATGTAAGCATCAATAATTTATTCGACACCGGTTACCAGAATCATTTAAGCAGGTTGAAATATGCTCCGGAAAATTATGTAACCGGACGCACCGGTGTTTTTGGAATGGGCCGTAATTTCAGTATTAAACTTATTGTTCCGTTTAAGTTGAAGAAAAATGTAAAAGTGAAAGAATAAGATAAAAATTATTTTACCACAACTTCATCGACAAATATCCAGGCTTTTTCACCTGCCCCCGGATGCCAGGGAGGACATTTTCCAATGTTCCGGGCCGTTATTTTGACATAGCGGCTGGTAACCGGTGGCAGGCTTGCCTTGAAAGAATGGATGAACGATCCCGGCGCTTCAGTGGCGACATTTCCTTTTTCCGAATAAACTTCTTCAAAATCCTTCCCGTTAGCAGAAATACTGTACGTAACTGATTCAGGGATCCAGATCCAGGCCGGATTTTGTTGAAGAAAAGTTGAACTGATTTCAGAAAATGTTCGCAGTTGTCCTAAATCAATTACCGCTTCAAAATCATCTCCAAAAAATCCCTGCCACCCGCCGAACACTTCCGGCTCACCATGAAGCCCGTCGATAAGCCCATTCTTTCCGCCTGCAGTATACAGGTGGCTGTAAGGGTATGTATATGTGATCGAACGTTTATAAGGTAGTTTTAAGTACGAAACAACTTCCGTAAAACTGTTTTCCATTCCGATTTTAAATGCTTTGATTTTGAAATCGGTGGAAGAATGAATGAAGAATGGGCCCTCAAATAATTTTGAAGCAGAAGTTGGTTCGGTACTATCTGTTGTATAACGTATTTCAGCACCGGGTGTATAGCATTTCATTTCAACATAATTGGAATCGACAAATGCTTTTTCTCCTGAAATTAAAAAGGGTGTCATTACCAATTGTGGTCTTTTGGTTGAGGGACCGGGAGGGTGGGGTAACCCCGTCGGGGTTGCGGTAACCTCGATTTCAAGGTTACCGCCGTTTGCAAGATGCTTATGCTGCAACATGCCGTCCAATGGCTGGTTGTTGTATTTCACACTTTTGATATAAATATTTTTTTCGGAAACACTGTCTGCTTCAATAGTAAATGCAGCGGGAGTGCCTTTGTTGATTATTATTTTACTAAAAAGTGGAGTTCCAAAAGCATAGGAATTAGCACCCGGGCACACCGGATAAAATCCCATAGCCGAAAATACATACCACGCCGACATCTGGCCACAATCTTCATTTCCTATCAGGCCATCCCGGTTATTGGTGTAAAATGTTTTCATTATTTTATTTACCAGTTCCGCGGTTTTATGTGCACTGTCGGTCCAGTTATACAGGTAGGCCATGTGATGACTCGGTTCATTTCCGTGTGCATATTGACCGATCATCCCACTGATATCAGGTTGTGAGCGCCCTTTTAAATCAGGGCTTGTTGTAAAAAGCTCATCCAGTCGTTTTGTAAAAGTTTTTTTACCACCCATCAAATCAATAATGCCGTTAATATCGTGCGGTGTAAACCACGTATATTGCCAGGCGTTAGCTTCGGTATAAATCCCGCTTACCTCTGAAGGTTCAAACGGAGTAACCCAGTTCCCGTTTTTCTTACCGCGCATGAATCCCGATTCAACATCGTACACATTTTTATAATTTTGTGACCGGCGGTGGTAAAACGATGCTTCATTTTTCTTTCCCATTTCTTCCGCCATAAGCCAAATACACCAGTCATCATAAGCGTATTCCAGTGTTTTCGATACCGATTCATTTTCACGGTCGGCAGGAACATAACCCTGTACTTTATAATTTTTAAGTCCAAGATGATCCTGCACTGAACTTTTTGTGATTGCTTCCCATGCAAGTTGCAGGTCAAAATCGCGCTGACCTTTCCGGTATGAATCTACGATAACAGGAACTGCATGATAGCCGATCATACAATTGGTTTCATTGGAAGCAAGTTCCCATACCGGCAATAATCCTGATTCTTTGTATTTAATAAGAAGTGCTCTTATAAAATCCTGAGCCCTGTTAGGATCAATCACTGTGAATAACGGGTGTAATGCCCGGAATGTATCCCATAAAGAATAAACAGTATACATAGTACCACGATCCATCTTGTGAATGTTCCCATCCATGCCACGATAGCGTCCATCAACATCTGACATAATATTGGGTGCAAGCATTGTATGGTACAGGCTTGTGTAAAAATTTATCCTGTCATTTTTTTCTCCTCCATCCACAACAATACGCTGCAGTTCCGATTCCCATTCGTCTTTAGCCTGCAACATTATATGAGTAAAATCCCAACCTGGAATTTCGGTTGAAAGATTAAGTTTTGCATTCTCAACACTCACTGTAGAGATACCGACTTTGACCAGTACAGCTTCATAATTTCGTACGTCAAATTTCATCCATGATTTTAATCCTGTCGAGTTTTTTTGTTTCAGTCCCTCAATTTTTTTCCCTTCATTATCTGCAAGTCCTGCTTCCGTAAAGCTCTTAGAAAATTCAGCATAAAAATAAATGGTATGATCTTTTGCCCATCCTTTTGATCGGCGATACCCTGAAATAATTTTGTCACCGGTGATTTCAATTTCAGTTTCTATAACCTGGTCGCTGATACCATGAACAAGGTCTGTAATAATTACCGCTTCTGCGGAAGCAGGAAATGTATATTTATGAAATCCGCAACGTGTTGTTGCAGTCATTTCAGCCTGGATGCCATGATCTGCAAGCATAACCCTGTAATAACCGGGAGTGGCTTTTTCTGAATCTTTTTTAAATGCTGACCGGTATCCTGATAACGGATTCATTTCATCACCCGCCATCAGTTGAACTCCCGATGTAGCCATGAATAAAATATCGCCATAATCAGCAGCACCGGTTCCGCTCAGGTGCGTGTGACTGAATCCGATAATAGTCGGGTTGGAAGCATGATATCCGGAACAGTTTTCCCAACCTGTTGTCCGTGTATCCGGACTTAACTGCACCATGCCGAAAGGTCGCGTTGCTCCCGGAAAAGTGTGACCAAATCCGTCTGTTCCGATAAACGGATTTACGAACGAAGTAAGTTTTTTCGACTGGCCGTAAAGCGTTGCAACAGAAAATAAAAAAATAATAAAAATAAGAGGAGTTTGTTTCAGATTTAGCATGTGTACATTGCAAAATTTAGTTATCCAATTTATCGTCTTCCAAAATCTGAATCAATCAAACTATTTCCTTTATCAGTATGCACTGCATAATTAAATCCGGGATGAATTGCATAAGCACCCGTTTCGCCGTTTTTATTTAATGCGAGAAATCCGACCTGTAAATCGGTGAGATTTTTTTCATGCTTCATGCTTCGTTCAACAGCTATTTTGCATGCTTCGGTCGGAGCGATTCCCTGCCGCATCAGCTCAACAACTAAAAAACTTCCGCACTGACGGATTACTGCTTCACCTAAACCTGTTGCACATGCAGCACCAATTTCATTGTCAACGTAAAGACCTGCACCGATTATCGGGGAGTCACCAACACGACCGTGCATTTTAAAAGCAAGTCCGCTGGTGGTACATGAACCGCTCAGGTTTCCACTGGCATCCAGTGCGAGCATACCAATGGTGTCGTGATTTTCAATATTAATGACAGGTTTATATTTGTTTTCTTTCGTCCATTCCCGCCAGGCTTTTTCTGAATTTTTAGTCAACAGTTTTTCTCTTTTGAATCCCTGGTTTATTGCAAATGTATTAGCGCCTTCTCCAACGAGCATTACATGCGGAGTTTTTTCCATCACCATGCGGGCAACGGAAATTGCATTCCAAACATTCTCAAGGCAGGCTACCGATCCGCAATCTCCAAATTCATTCATGATGCACGCATCCAGGGTAAGCCGTCCATCACGGTCAGGCAGTCCGCCTCGTCCCACACTGTTATTTTCAGGATCGTTTTCAATCACTTTAACACCTTGTTCTACAGCATCGAGGGCACGCCCTCCGTTAGAAAGAATTTTCCACGCTGCCTCGTTGGCTTTCATTCCATGACTCCATGTTGATATGACTAACGGTAATGTACGTGTGATTTTACCCGGGCTATTGGCTTTACTTTTCCCTGCAAAGGGAAGGAGGCTCGCTGCAATACTTCCCAGCGCTGCTTTTTTTAAAAATAATCGTCTTGATTTCATGAATTTAAAATGCAAAATAATACTGTTATTTCAGCTGTCGCTCTTCGCGGTCTTTTTTGTAACCGTACGTGCTAAAGTAAAGGATATATAAATAACAAAGCGCGGTAATCATTAATGCGTTTTGAAGACCGGCACTATCGGCAAGAAAGCCTGTCAGCAAAGGTACAACTGCTCCGCCTACAATTGCCATACAAAGTATACCCGAGCCCTGTCCTGTAAATTTCCCCAACCCTTCCATTGACATGGCAAAAATATTGGCAAACATAATTGAATTAAAAAGACCTACTGCAATGATGCTATACATAGCAACAGCTCCTGATGTGTTGGTACTGATCAGAATCAGCATGATGGCGGTGGCTGCGCAGAAAGTCAGAACGTATTGCGGTTTCCAGTGTTGCAACACGGCAGCGCCAATAAATCGGCCAACCATTGCACCTCCCCAATATAAGGAAACATATTTTCCGGCTTCGCTTTCTTCCAATCCTCCTATTTCAGGTTCCATCAGGTAATTTACCATAAAACTTCCTATGGTGACTTCACCACCCACATAAAGAAAAATGGAAACAGCACCCCTGATCAGGTGTTTGTATTGCCACGCACTTTTTTTTCCAAGATGCGAAGTGTCGTGATATTTTTCAAGTGATGCATCGCTGATGGAAGGCAGTTTCGATAATGCGATCAACACAGCAATAACTCCAAGCAATAACGCGATAGCTAAATAGGGACCCTGTACTGATGCCGCTTCTTCAGCAGGTGAGCGATGCATCCCTGCGCTTTCAAGAATCAGGATCGATCCAAAATACGGCGCCAGGGTGGTGCCAAGCGAATTGATTGCCTGTGTCAGATTGAGCCGGCTCGAAGCTGTTTCTACAGGACCCATTACTGCGACGAATGGGTTGGCCGCAACCTGTAATATCGTAATTCCTGAAGCAAGAATAAATAGCGCTGTAAGAAAAAAACCATATGAGATAATAATGGAAGCCGGGAAAAAAAGCAAAGCACCCAATCCGGTAACACTGAGTCCCAAAACAATTCCCCTCTTGTATCCAATTTTGGAAATAATTGCCCCGGCAGGAATTGATGTAATAAAGTAGGCACCAAAAAAACAAAACTGAATAAGCATGGTGCGCGTATAGGTTAAATCGAAAAGTCCTTTCAGATGCGGAATGAGGATATCATTTAAAACGGTGATGAACCCCCACATAAAAAATAGTGTGCTTAATAAAGCAAGTGAATAGGTATAGTTTACCGGGCGAGGTGGCTGCATAAATA
Source organism: Bacteroidia bacterium (assembly GCA_038215705.1). Lineage (GTDB taxonomy): Bacteria > Bacteroidota > Bacteroidia > AKYH767-A > OLB10 > JADKJB01. The sequence goes on along the minus strand of JBBQQQ010000025.1, from coordinate 24,034 downwards.
TTTTTTTGACCGGATCAATGTAGAAATAAAATTTCAATGGCTGTTTGATTTGATACTTCCGACTGACGTAATTTTTTTAAATAAGGCAACTTCTGCTGCCAAAAGGGAGTCTTTGTTAAATACAACAAGCGAGTTATCAACAACCATCGGTTGAAAGATCCCTGCGAAGACGGGAATGAACAATTCATTCATTATATTAAATTTGTGATAACTAATGTTTTACGTGAACCGATGATTAAAAAATTAATGAGAATTTAACCAAATCTGTTTACCCACAAAAAAATTTAATTCACCAAATAATACACTTCCTATTCAAAAGTTCTGCTACTTTCGGAAGCGGAATAAAACCTCCCTAAAATCATGAATACACTTAAAACAAAAACTGTACTTGTTGCAATAATCGGAATGTTTATGGCAACTGTGAGTTTGGGCCAGACCTGGGAAATCGGCTACATGAACATGACGTTTGTGGATGCCTCCCGGAACAATCGTCAAATTGAAACGGAATTGTTTTACCCTGCTGATGTCACCGGTTACAACGTACCTCTCGGTTCTCCTATCGACAAGCGATATCCTGTAATTGTATTCGGACACGATCAGGACATCAGCTGGAATCATTATGCTCACCTATGGAATAAATTTGCTACTCAAGGTTTTATTGTAGCAGTGCCTAAAACAGAAATGGGTCCTTCAATGGATGTAATTGAGTTTGCAAAAGATCTTGCATTTATCGCGAATGAATTTAAAGTGATGCGGTATCAGCCCGGATCATTCTTTTTTAACCGTCATAATAGTAAAGCCGGTTTAATGGGACATGGTGTGGGAGGTAGTGCTGCAACGTTTGCCGTTCAGTATCACCCTTTGGCAAATACACTTGTTACCCTGGCTGCTACTGAAACGGTACCAAGTGCCATCAACGCCGCATCATTGGTAACCATTCCGTCACTGGTAATAGGAGGAGGTCTCGATTGCATTGCACCTATTGCAACCAACCAAATGCCAATGTTCAATAATATCGACAGTGAATGCAAAACATTCGTTAATATGGTTGATGCCACACATTGTCATTTTGCACAGGATGCTGGATTGTGTTCTGCCTCCCAGCTGGTTTGTCCGGTAAGTTTGAACAGCTGGCAATTCACTGTTATGAATTCGAATTACCTGATCATTTCATTTCTCCGTTATTATATGAAATCAAATGCTCCTGCATTGGATAAATTTGAATGGAAGCTGATCAATAAACAAGGAGTGTGGACGTACATTTTTACCTGCAGTGAATCCGCTCCACGTATCGCAGCCGAATCCGAAATGGAAAATACAACAGGAATGACGCTGTACCCAAATCCTGTTGCTGAAGGAAGTGTATTAAACCTGGCTGTATCTTCTGAAGAAGCAACGCATGGAACACTTATGATCACCAACCTTATGGGACAGGTTGTATCACAACAGGAAATCAATTTTGATGATGAAGAGCAAGTGCTTTCATTGCAAACCGACTTTCTGAAAAGTGGTCATTATATGGTTTCAATTATCAGTGCTGAAGGCCGCATGACTAAGCCATTAATTGTCCGGTAAATAAAAAATAATTTGATTACAATCCCGTCATTTCCCAAAAATGACGGGATTCGTTTTTGTGGGGTATTTGTCCGGATCGTAATACCACCAGAGCAGGGCGTATTCATAAATAAGGTTAAATACTTGCAGTTCAATACCAAAGCTTATTTTTTTTAACAATGTATAGTTCAAAAATCGCTGAAAACATAGGTGTACAGGGGCTTTTCATGCCTCTGAATTGTTAACTTTGAGGCTTGTTTGATAAGGTGTAGCAACGAAAATGGCAAAAAAAATTCAGGAAAGCGTTTATAACGAAGAAAGTATCCAGTCGCTCGACTGGAAAGAGCATATCCGCCTCCGCCCGGGTATGTACATTGGAAAATTGGGTGATGGTACTTCGCGGGATGATGGTATTTATGTATTGCTGAAAGAGATCATCGATAACTCCATTGATGAATTTGTTATGGGCAATGGTCGTAAAATCGATATCCATATTAGTGAAGGTATTGTTGAAGTACGTGATTATGGCCGCGGAATTCCATTAGGAAAAGTTGTGGAATGTGTTTCTAAAATTAATACCGGCGGTAAGTATGACAGCCAGGCTTTTCAAAAATCAGTCGGGCTAAATGGTGTAGGTACCAAGGCGGTGAATGCCCTTTCGGGGAAATTCGTTGTCCAATCCTTCCGGGAAGGTCAGAGTGTGATCGCTGAATTTAATCGCGGCAACCTGGTTAAGGAAACTAAAGTGAAAGCTCCCGGAACAACAAATGGGACTATGATTACTTTCACTCCTGACGAAACTATTTTTACGAGTTATAACTACCGCAACGATTTTGTGGAGATGATGATTAAGAACTATACGTATCTTAACGTCGGACTCACGATTTATTTCAACGGACAGCCATTCACATCTAAAGACGGGTTGCTGGATTTATTACGCGATAACCTTAGTGATGAAAGTCTTTACCCGATTATTCATCTCAAAGGGGACGACATCGAAATTGCCTTTACGCATACCAGTGCATACGGCGAAGATTATTATTCCTTCGTTAACGGTCAGCATACAACCCAGGGTGGTACCCACCAGGCTGCTTTCCGCGAAGCACTTGTTAAGACAGCACGTGAATTTTATAAAAAGGATTTCGATCCGAGTGATGTCAGGTCATCTATTGCAGCCGCTGTAAGTATCCGTATCCAGGAACCGGTTTTTGAATCGCAAACCAAAACAAAATTAGGATCACAGGTTACTTCTCCTTCCGGACCATCTCTCCGCAACTGGATTAACGACTTTGTAAAAACGGAACTCGATAATTATCTCCATAAAAATCCAATTGTTGCAGATGCCTGGCTGAAAAAAATTCAGCAATCGGAAAGGGAGCGAAAAGAAATTGCAGGTATTAAAAAACTTGCCAACGAGCGGGCTAAGAAAGCCAATCTTCACAATAAAAAGCTTCGGGATTGCCGGGTGCATCTCGATAGTAAACACCCTGATAAATTATATTCCACACTCTTTATTACCGAAGGGGATTCTGCCAGCGGATCAATTACAATAGCCCGTGACGTTAGTCTTCAGGCTGTTTTTTCCCTCAAGGGAAAACCATTGAATTGCTTCGGCTTAACCAAGAAAATTGTTTATGAAAATGAGGAATTTAATTTGTTGCAAAATGCATTAAATATTGAAGATGGCCTTGAGGAACTCCGCTACAATAAAATTGTAATTGCTACCGATGCTGATGTTGACGGTATGCATATACGTTTATTGCTGCTTACGTTTTTCCTGCAGTTTTTCCCTGACCTGGTTCGTAACGGACATTTATATATTCTGCAGACCCCATTGTTTCGTGTCAGGAATAAAAAGGAAACTATTTATTGTTATACCGAACAGGAGCGTTTACAGGCTATTGAAAAATTAAAACCCAAACCAGAAATCACACGATTCAAGGGATTGGGTGAAATATCCCCGGATGAATTCAAAGGTTTTATAGGAAGAAAAATCAGGCTTGAGCCGGTGGAACTGAAAGGCGAAACAGCGCTTCACACATTGCTCGATTATTATATGGGCAAAAATACCCCCGACCGGCAGGATTTTATTATTCAGAATCTAAAACTTGAAGAGGAACTCATAGTTGTTCCAGTTGAAGAAAAAGTTGTGGAAGAGGAACCGGAACTGGTTGAAAAATAACAGTACAGCATAAATTAATTTTAAAAATAAATAATCCTTTTCACCTTGAATCAAGACGAAAATACTCCCCATCACGATAAACATCCATCAGCCGATTCTGCAGCTATTGCAGGTATGTATCGTACCTGGTTTCTTGATTACGCTTCCTATGTAATTCTGGAACGTGCGGTTCCCTATATTGAAGATGGCCTGAAACCGGTACAGCGACGCATCCTCCATTCCATGTATGAAATGGAAGATGGACGCTATAACAAAGTCGCCAATATCATAGGGAATACCATGAAGTATCATCCGCATGGAGATGCTTCAATCGGTGATGCCCTGGTGCAGATCGGGCAGAAAAATTTATTGATCGACACACAGGGAAACTGGGGTAACCTGCATACCGGCGACAGTTCCGCTGCACCGCGTTACATCGAAGCCCGTTTGTCGAAGTTTGCCCTGGAAGTTGTTTTCAATCCCAAAACGACAGTCTGGCAACTTTCCTATGATGGAAGAAACCGTGAACCGGTAACGCTTCCAGTTAAATTTCCGCTGCTGCTTGCAATGGGGGTGGAGGGAATTGCTGTTGGTTTGGCGAGTAAAATTCTTCCGCATAATTTCGTAGAGTTATTACAGGCATCCATTGAAGTTATAAAAGGCAAACGTCCGAATCTTGTACCTGATTTTCCTACAGGCGGCGTAGCTGATTTTTCAAAATATAATGAGGGATTGCGTGGCGGAAGAATCCGTGTTCGTGCTGTTATTGAGAAGCTCGATAAAAAAACACTGGTCATAAAACAGATACCGTATGGAACAACAACAACTACAGTTATTGAATCTATTTTAGCTGCTGTAGAAAAAGGAAAAATTAAAATAAAGAAGGTTGAAGATAATACTGCGTCTTCAGTGGAAATTGTAATCAACCTGCATCCTGATGCTTCGCAGGATCCCGATAAGGCGATTGAAGCGCTATATGCTTTTACCACGTGTGAGGTTTCCATATCACCCAACTCCTGCATCATTGAAGAAGGCCGCCCGCGATTTGTGAGCGTGAATGATATGCTTGAGATTTCAACGCGCAACACCGTCGATCTTCTTAAGATGGAACTTGAAATAGCGAGGGATGAAAAAGAATCGGAGTGGCATTACAGTTCGCTTGAAAAAATATTTATTGAAAAAAGAATTTACCGCGGACTTGAAGTTTGCGAAACGTGGGATCAGATTATCGAAACCATTGCAACTGGATTAAAACCGTATCTCAAAGTACTTCGTCGTCCTGTTACAGAAGAGGATATGGCGGGGCTCACGGAATTAAAAATTAAACGTATTTCCCGTTACGATTCAAATCGTGCAGAAGAAAAAATTGCAGCTATCGAGGAAGATCTTGCAAAGATCAATTACAATTTGCAAAACCTTAAAACATTTGCCATTAATCACTTTAAGGAATTATTGAAAAAATATGGCAAAGGTCGTGATCGCCAGACGCAAATTGCATCCTTTGAAACAATTGTTGCATCAAAAGTAATTGCCAACAATCAGAAACTGTATGTGAACCGTGAAGAAGGTTTTGCAGGTTACGGAATGAAACGCGATGAGTTTGTGACTGACTGCTCCGATATTGATGACATCATTGCATTTACCGGAGATGGAAAATTCATGGTTTCGCGCATTGCCGAAAAAACATATATGGGGAAAGACATCCGCCATATAGCGGTGTTTGATAAAAATGAAGAACATAAAATTTATAACCTGATTTACCAGGATGGAAAAGGCGGAGCCGTTATGGTGAAGCGGTTCAATGTGTCAGGTGTTACCCGTGATAAAGTCTATGATCTTACCAAGGGCACTGACGGTTCCAGGGTTTTATATTTTAGTATTTCAGGTCCTGATAACCCGCCGAAAGTTACAGTCTTCCTGAAGCCTCGTCCGAAATTGAAAAATCTGGAGCTGAACGTTAATTTTAAGGAAGTACTTATTAAAGGACGATCTGCAATTGGAAATGTATTAACCAAATTCCCGATTGCAAAAATTCGTTTCAGTAGTGCTGATTCCGCATCACCTCAATCAGCAGCAGATAAAAATACTTCGAAAGCACAACAACCTTCTAAGGATACACCTGAAGTATCAGGAACTCCACAACCATCCCAGGCTAAAACTCAAATTAAACTTGAATTTTGAACCCGTAAGAGAAAAATCTGTAAATCATTCCCGGCTTACTATCATTCGGTCGTTGCTGGAAGGTTATGATGGGTCGGTTCCTTTTCATCTTTATCTGAAATCGTGTTTTGTAAAACATAAAAATTTTGGTTCCCGCGACCGGAGAATTTACAGTTCGTGGTGCTTCGCATATTACAGGCTTGGTAATGCTATTCCGAAGCAGGATTTTTCAGTCAGGTTGGCGGTTGCATGGTATCTTGTTCATGGTCCTGACGACGAAATTTTTAAAACACTGAATGCCGTAAAAATTTCAGAACAAATTCAGAATTCCATTACTGATCGTATCAATCACATAGCAGAATTGTTTCCTGATTTCGCTGCCGCGGAAATTTTTCAGTTTAAACATGAACTTTCAGGTGAAATGAAAATTTCTGAGTATGCTGCATCCATGCTTGTACAGCCTCGCGTGTGGATTCGTGTAACAAAAGGAAATGCAGCAGCAGTTAGTGATGAACTGGAAGCAAATGAGATTCCTTTTGAGAAAGATCAAATGCTGCCTTTGGCATTTTCATTTGAATCAGGAGTTAAACTCGATACGCTCAAATCCAGGCAGAATAATTTATTCGAAATACAGGACCGTTCGTCACAAATTGCAGGTGCAGCTGTGCCCGCCAAACCCGGTGAACACTGGTGGGATTGCTGCTGCGGAGCAGGAGGGAAGTCGCTTGAAATATTGGATACCATTCCCGGAATTAAAATTACTGCAACCGATTCAAGAGCAACCATCCTGAAAAATTTCAGGGAACGCACTGAAAAATATCGTTCACAATTATCCACAACAGTGCTGGACCTGGAACAGGAAGTTCCATTAAATTTTTTTGGAAGCCGGTTCGACGGAATTATCGCTGATGTGCCGTGTACAGGATCGGGTACGTGGAGCCGGACACCGGAATATCTCACGTTTTTCAACAAAGAATTAGTTACCGATTATGTTAACAGGCAAAAAGCTATTATCTCCTCCTCCGTTCCTTTTTTAAAAAGCCAGGGCAGTCTGATATATATTACCTGCTCTGTTTTCAGGATGGAAAATGAAGAAATGGCAGCATGGATAGCTTCCCTTTCGGGGATGACATTGAAGGAGGAAAAATTCCTTGATGGTTCGGGTGAAAAGTCGGATTCTATGTATTATGCTATTTTTGTAAAAGCCTAATTTACAGTTGAGTATCAAATAGCGATCTGCTCCTTTTGTCTTCAGTCAACTTCAAAAAATAATATTCTTGTGATGTTAATTACCTTGTAAACAAGGGTAATCTTCTTATCCAAACTTGGATTAATCCTATAATTCACACTAATCCGTTATTACCACCACAAAAATTCATTAAATTTGATGTTCCAACCAACATTAAAAAACCCCAATATTTACCAATGAAACGTAATTTATTAGTTCTTCTCGGTCTGCTGGTGTGCTCGATTACATCAGCACAAAATTTTAATCTTACGCAACGGTCAATTTTGCCGTACGGAGTCACCACTTCCAACATCGGAGGTTTTGTTGATTCGCAAGGCAATGAATATGCACTTGTTGGATATTATGAGGGATTGTCAATTGTAAATGTTACCGATCCTGATAACCCGGTTGAAGTATTCACCGCACCCGGAGCACAATCTAACTGGCGTGAAGTAAAGACCTGGGGAAATTATGCCTATGTAACTACTGAAGGTGGGAACCAGGGATTGCAGATCGTTGATCTTTCCAATTTACCAACCTCAATTAATACAAAATACTGGAACGGTACAGGAACCATTGCCGGTCAGATTGAAACCATACATGCATTGCATATTGATGCAGGTTACGCTTACCTTTTTGGTAGTAATCTTTTCAATGGTGCTGCACTTATTGTTGACCTTGTCGATCCCTGGAATCCTGTGTATGTCGGTAAAACCCCGGGAACGTATATCCACGACGGTTATGTTAGAGACGATGTATTGTATGCAGGCCATATTTATGACGGTTATTTTGCAGTGTATGATGTTACCAATAAAGCCAACCCGATTCTGCAGGCTCAGCAAAATACACCTAACAATTTTACACATAACACCTGGCTGAATGATGCAGGTACGGTTTTAATGACAACCGATGAAACCAATGATTCGTATCTCACTTCGTATGATATCACCGATCTTGGAAACATAACCGAACTCGATCGCTTTCAGGTTACACCGGGTTCGGGTTCTATTGTTCACAATACACATGTCCTGAATGATTATGCTGTCACTTCCTGGTATAAGGATGGAATTTCCATCACTGATATTTCAAGACCCGGAAATATTGTAAGTGTGGCTCGTTATGATACCTATCCACAGGGTTCCGGTGGTGGCTTCAATGGCTGCTGGGGTGTATACCCGTTTCTTCCTTCCGGTACGATTGTAGTCTCGGATATTGATAACGGACTGGTTGTTCTTACACCTACGTATGTGCGCGGCTGTTACCTGGAGGGTGTTGTTACCGATTCCGTTTCAGGTCTGCCTTTGAATAACGCAACGGTTCAGGTGATAGGAGTAACACTGCCAAATGAAACTACAGGAGTAAACGGTAAATATGCAACGGGAACCGTTACACCGGGAACCGTTTCGGTTCAGGTTTCCAGGGCAGGTTACCAGACTAAAACAGTAAATAACGTAGTTCTTGTAAACGGTCAGTTAACAATAACTGATGTTGCTTTGAATCCGCTCACCGCGATGACGGCTACAGGACAGGTTATTGATGCCGTGACCGGATTGCCGGTACCGGGAGTACAGGTTGAAATTTTTAACGGTGGTTCTGACAACACCGTTGTAACGGATGCTTCCGGAAATTTTGCCATCCCTGCATTCTTTCCCGACAATTATAATATTGATGCAGGTAAATGGGGATATATAACGTATTGCTCCAATCTTCAACCGATCAACACCAGTACAATTCCTTTGGTGATTGAAATAGAGCCGGGAATCTACGATGATTTCACATTTGATCTGGGATGGACCGTTTCCGGTGTTTCAGGAAACGAGTGGGAGAGAGGCGAACCGGAAGGCACAACAACCCAGGGTGGCACTGCCGCTAATCCGGAACTCGATGTAACAACTGATTGCCGTGACAAAGCTTACGTTACCGATAATGGCGGTGGCGGAGCGTGGGATAATGATGTTGATGGTGGCAATACCGTTTTAACATCTCCTGTTTTCGATGCAACAGGATTTCTCAATCCTTATGTAAAATATGCACGCTGGTTTTATAACGGTGGAAATAATGGTGGCGGTGCTGCTGATGACACCATGACTGTTAAGCTTACCAACGGTACTGTTACCGTTACACTGGAAAGTATATTTCCAAATTCCACCGGTAACTCCACCTGGCTGAACCGCAATTATGAAATCGCTTCATTTCTTACTCCCACCAGCACCATGCAGTTCATTGTTGAAACTGCCGACTGGGGGCCTGTATTTAATATTGTTGAAGGTGGTCTTGATAAATTTGAAGTGACAGAAGGACCCGTAAGTATTGCAGAAACTAACGATGCCGGCCTGAATGCTTTTCCTAATCCGTACAGCGATGAAATCCGTATTGTGTTTGATGCAACCAAAATTAATGGAGCCGCTACACTGGTAATTTCAGATCTTACAGGCAAAATTATTTCAGAAGAAAAAATTGATTTGTCGAAAGGATATATCGAAACCGGAAAAGATCTGAAAGTAGGAGTGTATCTTGCCCAAATCATTACCGAAAATCAAAACTTCAACCCGATCCGTATTTCTAAAATGAAATAATAAAAGTTTAAAATAAAAAGGGACAAATTTCAATCAGAAATTTGTCCCTTTTTATTTTGTTTAAAGGGGATCAGAGATCCCCACATTTTTTTCGTGCGGGATTACAGCACGACTATCGTCGCGCTTAGATCCCGCACGGCGGCCACTCGTCACCCGTCTCTCCGAGCCGGGCAGGCTTGCCAACTCGCCACTCATCACTCGCCACTCGTCACTATTTGTTAAACATTAAACCTGAAATGCATCACATCCCCATCTTCCACCACATATTCTTTTCCTTCAATCGCTAATTTCCCTGCTTCTTTACATGCAAGTTCAGAACCGTAGCGGACGTAATCTTCATAGTGAATCACTTCAGCGCGGATGAAACCTTTTTCGAAATCAGTATGAATGACACCGGCAGCCTGTGGTGCAGTCATTCCTTTGTGAATGGTCCATGCACGGACTTCTTTTACGCCTGCTGTAAAATAAGTGTAGAGTTCAAGTAACCGGTATGCAGCTTTAATAAGTTTACTCACTCCCGATTCATTTAGACCAAGGTCTTCCAGGAAAACTTTTCTGTCTTCAAAACTTTCCATTTCTGCAATGTCGGCTTCAATAGCTGCTGCGATCACAAGCACTTCGGCATTTTCATCTTTCACCGCTTCGCGAACAACATCAACATATTTATTTCCGGTTACAACTGATTTTTCATCAACATTACAAACATACATAACAGGTTTGTCAGTGAGTAAATAAATGTCGGCGATATAAATACGGTCTTCGGCCTGAACAGGAGCAGAGCGGGCTGATTTCCCCTGCTCCAGGTGTTTTTTGTATGTTAATAAAACATCGTAGGCTTTTTTTGCCTCCTTATCAGATCCAACACGCGCAGCCTTTTCAACTTTCTGAATTTTTTTGTCAACGGCTTCAAGATCCTTCAGCTGCAATTCAAGGTCGATAGTTTCTTTATCGCGGATAGGATTCACAGATCCATCCACATGTACAACATTTGGATCATCGAAACAGCGAAGCACATGTAAAATCGCGTCAGTTTCCCGGATATTGCCGAGAAATTGGTTTCCGAGACCTTCACCTTTGCTTGCACCTTTCACTAATCCGGCTATATCTACAATTTCCACTACTGTAGGAAGAACGCGTTGAGGCTGGACGAGTTTTTCAAGCACTTCCAGGCGTTCATCGGGAACCGTGATCACCCCGATATTTGGTTCGATGGTACAAAATGGAAAATTGGCCGCTTGCGCTTTCGCATTCGACAAACAATTGAAAAGAGTTGATTTTCCCACATTTGGCAATCCAACAATACCGCACTTTAAGCCCATAATTTTAAGAATTAAATTTTCGAATGGAATTCCGGTTCAAACCCTGCGAATTCGGGCGCGAAGGTAGGAAAAAAAACCAACCCCGTCGGGGTGGGGGTATCCCCACCCCGACGGGGTTACCAGTTCTCGAAATCTGTAAAATCATCCAGATCCCGACGTTCCTTTTTCGTTGGCCGTCCAAGCCCGGGTTGTCGCCAGGCCGCACGGGCAGCAGCATGAGCTTTCATTTTATCAATGACTTCCTGTGGAGTTACATCCAGCAAAAATTCAATTACCCGTTTGGCAGGTAACCGGTTCTGGACGGGTTCTATAACTTTAAAAAAACGCTCAAATGGCCCAAACCGAACTGATATTTCCATGCCAGCAATCACCATCCTGGATGCTTTCACCAACTGACCGCTTATTTTCACTTTTTCGAGATCACATGCCTGTGCAGCTAACGCACGTGTTTTGAAAATCCGCACGGCCCATAGAAATTTATCGATTCTTACTGACATGGTACTTGAAAATTAAAGTCGTGCTTTCTTAATTTTTTTCGACGGGAACCAGGTTCACGATTTCACAAACTGCTTTTACATTTCCAAAAATCACATAAGCCTTTTCAGCATCCACCTGTTCCACCACGCCGCTCATACTTCCATTTTCGAGGCGAACAACCGCACCGGGTTTAATTATGGCCTGGAGGGCTTTGAGTTTCTCCTGTTTTTTACGTGCTGTTACTTTTGGATCTTCAATAGTTTTCTTCCGCACGAACTGCTTATAATATTTCTCAAAGATTTCTTTTTTATCTTTTGACTTTTTCCAATCTTTTAAAAATCCGCGGAAGCGTTCTTCCGACTCCCTGAGAATCCGCTCTTCGAGTTTTTTTAATTTTTGCTCTTTGGAAGTTAACGTTGTAGTTGTTTCTCTTGAAAGTATTTCATATTTTTTTATCAGTTCATTTAACTGTTTATTCTTTCTTTCGAGTTCAACAGTGTTTGATTTAATCTGCGACTTGGCATGCTCCACTTCAGTGAGTAATTTTTCGAGTAACAAACTTTTCCGGTTGACTTTTCTCCGTGCATCTTTAATAAGTTGTGGAGGTAATCCACTTCGTTCCGCAACAAGAAATGTGTACGAACTTCCCGGTTTGCCAACCGATAATTTATAGAGTGGTTGTAATCGTTTTAAGTCAAATTCCATTGAGCCGTTTAACAAACCCGGCGTGCGGTCGGCAAGGACTTTAAGGTTCAGGTAGTGCGTGGTAATAATTCCAAAGGCCTTCCTGTTATTCAGTTCTTCCAGCACCGCTTCTGCAAGTGCACCACCCAGATCAGGATCCGTTCCCGTGCCAAATTCATCAATCAGGAAAAGGCTTTTTTCATTTACTCGCTCAAGAAAAATTCGCATATGCCTAAGCCGTGAGCTATAGGTGCTTAATTCGTATTCTATTGACTGACTATCTCCTATATCAACAAGAAGGTTTTCAAATATGCCGAATGTACTGTCGTCGTGTGCACTTATCAGCATGCCTGACTGAAACATCATTTGTAACAGTCCCGCAGTTTTCATACATACTGTTTTTCCTCCTGCGTTAGGGCCGCTGATTACAAGAATTCTATTTTCCACACTCAGCGAAAGATCGAATGGAATAACGGGTTTGTGTAAATGCTTATTATGAAGTACTAATAACGGATGGCGTGCAATTTTCAAATCGATTACTGGTTGGCTGGAAATTTTTGGTAGTTTTCCGTCAATCTCAATTGCAAGCAATGCTTTTGCCCTGTTTAAATCAAAAGTTCCAAGTTGCAAGCTGTACAATTGCATGAGGGGTACATGTTTCCTGAGGACCGATGCAAGCTCCCGTAAAATACGGGTTATTTCCAACCGTTCTTCCTGTTCAAGTGAAGCGATAAGGTTATTTATACCAATAGTTTCATCCGGTTCAACAAACGCAGTTTTGCCTGTTGTGGATGTATCGTGAATAACACCTTTTACGGATCGCTTTTGTTCAGCTATAATTGCCACTACGCGCCGGCCGTTACGACTACTTTCTTCCGATTCAGTAAGCCAGCCCTGACGGCGGAATTTATTGATAACGGCTGCATATATACGATCCGATTCAGCCCGGCTTCGTTGTAATGTTCTCCTGATACGGGTTAACTCATGTGAAGCTGATGATCGCACCTGGCCATTTTCATCCAGTATTTCTTCAATCTCTTTCAGAATGGAATTTTCATAAACGGTATCGCCGTGAATAGTTTCCAATTCCGTAAAAATTCCTTTCCTGTTTTTGAAAAAATTGTAAACTTCTTTCACTGATTGCATTAATCCCGCAATCGCCATAAATTGATCTTCACTCAGTGTACTGTTTTCGATGCGCAACAGGGAAAGCTCACGGGAAACATCAACATAATTGGAAGCCGGAAATGGCAAACCTGAAGCTATAACCTGTCGCATTTCAGATGTACGGAGTAAAAGTTTTTCAATAAAAGCCGGATCGGTATGAATGGTAATTTGTATTACCTGCTCCTTTCCCATCGTTGAAATGCACAACGAATTAATATGATCCCGGATTTTTTCATACTCCGTTGTCAAAAGTGAAGATTCAGGAAAAACTTTAAGCATATTCATGAGTTTGCAAAGGTAAGGGAAAAGTAGGAGTAGGGCGGAACTGCAAAGACAGGGACGTATGACGCAATTACTATTTCGCAGGTTCTAATCCCGGATCAGATAATAATTAATTGGTATCAACCCTGACTGTTATTTTCCGTAAAGAAAGCCTTTCAATCACGAATATCAGATTTTTAGAACCTGAAGACGAGAATTTCGTTGTTCACTGCCTGTTAATAACTCGTTATTTGTCATCCGGCATAATTTGCTGAACTTTGCAGCGTTCTATAAAACCCAGTGAATATGTCGGAAATCGTTGATTTAAAACCCATTGCGGCGCAGGTGCGCAGAGATATTGTTCGAATGGTGCACGGTGTGCAATCAGGTCATCCCGGAGGTTCGCTGGGTTGTGCCGATTTTTTTGTTGCTCTTTACGGAAGTGTTATGAATTATAAAAAAGGGACGTTTTCAATGGATGGGAAAGGAGAGGATCTTTTTTTTCTGTCGAATGGGCATATTTCCCCTGTCTGGTATAGCGTTTTATCAAGGATTGCTGAATATTTTCCAGTGAATGAACTCGCCACTTTCCGCAAATTGAATTCCCGTTTACAAGGACATCCTGCCACGCATGAAAAATTGCCGGGAATCCGTGTTGCCTCAGGTTCACTTGGACAGGGATTATCGGTAGCAATTGGCGCTGCGCTGACTAAAAAAATGAATAATGAAAAAACATTCGTATTTAGTCTGCATGGCGATGGCGAATTACAGGAAGGTCAGATCTGGGAGGCCGCAATGTTCGCTTCTGCAAAAAAAGTTGACAATCTTATTTCTACTATTGATTTAAACGGACAGCAGATTGATGGCGCTACTGCGGATGTACTTCCCATGGGTGATCTTAAAAAGAAGTTTGAAGCCTTTGGATGGACCGTTCTTGAAATGGAAGGAAGTAACCTTGAAGAAATCATTGCAACACTCAACCATGCAAAATCTTTATGCGGGAAAGGAACTCCCATTGCAATTCTGATGACAACCATAATGGGAAATGGTGTTGATTTTATGATGCATACTCATAAATGGCACGGGATAGCACCGAATGATGAACAGCTGTCACTGGCCCTGGGTCAGCTGCCTGAGGAAAAAGATTATTGAAATAGTTATTACTGTGAATAATTAAAGCTTCTCAATCTTACAATCTTATATTCTTACATTGTTCAGATCCGTCACCATAATACTCTTTTTATTTTTGTTGTGCTCCGGCGCTTACGCGCAGAATAAAATGATGACGCAGCCGTCGGCGCAACAGCTGACAAGAATCCTGTTTCTTTTTGATGCATCACAAAGTATGTTCGGACGATGGGAATCGGATAACAAGTTTGAGATTGCAAAGAAGTTATTATCAGGAATTGTCGATAGTCTGCATAGCATTAATAATGTTGAAATGGCGTTGCGCGTTTACGGGCACACAAAAAAATTTCCTCCTCAGGATTGTGATGATACAAGACTCGAAGTTCCATTTGGAAAGGCTAATGGTTTCCGCATTAAGGATAGGCTTAATGCAATAACTCCCAGCGGGACAACACCAATTGCACAATCATTGGAGGAATGTGGCAAGGATTTTCCTGAAGGACAGGCACGGAATATAATTATTTTAATTACTGATGGCATTGAGGAATGTAATGGCGATCCCTGTGCTGTATCGTTTGCTCTTCAGAAAAAAGGTATTTTCCTGAAACCTTTTATTATCGGATTGAACATGTCAAATGATTTGCAGAAGCAGTTTGAATGTGTTGGTACTTTTTATGATGCCGCCACTGAAAATTCCTTTGTAACTATTATGAATGTTGTTATTTCACAGGCGTTGAATAATACAACACTGCAGGTTAATTTACTTGATCAGAAAGGCAATCCGACCGAGACCAATGTTAACATGACATTTTATGATACGTTCAGCGGCGCCATACGGTATAATTTTATGCATACCATGAATGCCAAAGGATTTCCCGATACATTAGTTGTTGATCCGTTAAGCCGGTATAAAATTGTTGTGCATACTGTTCCTCCCGTGACAATTGATACCGTTGCATCTACCCCCGGCAAGCATACTGTTGTTGGTGTAAATGCCGGTCAGGGCGATCTGTTTCTGAAATTCGAAGGTTTAAATGATTATCGCAATCTTAAATGCATTGTGAGAAAGGCGGGTGAATTGAATACACTCGTGGTGCAGGATTTTAATTCATCATTCCGTTACCTTATCGGGAAATATGACTTGGAGATTTTAACATTACCCAGGTTGTATATTGATAAAGTAGATATTTCGCAAAGTAAAACTACAACGGTGCAAATTCCTAATCCCGGAATCGCATCCATCATTTCGAATGGAACAGGTTATGGAAGTGTATACGTTGAAGAAGGAAATATTTTGAAATGGATCTACAATCTGAATCATGAACTGAGTCGTGAAAGCCTGGTGTTGCTTCCCGGAAAATACCGCGTTGTTTACCGTGCAAAAAATGCGCGGGAATCCAAATACACGGTTGAAAAAACTTTCCGGATCACTTCAGGTAGTTCACAAACAATAAATTTGAATTAATTAAAAATCATCAGTAGCTCAACAAATTGCAAGCTATGTCAATACCAACAGAAACCCCAGAAATCACTTCATCCCTTATGAAGAAATATACATTTACAGAAAAAAAAGATACCCGTTCAGGATTTGGCGCAGGGCTGCTGGAACTTGGAAGAACCAACACTAACGTTGTGGCCCTGTGTGCCGATCTTACAGGTTCATTGAAAATGGATGCGTTTGCAAAGGAGTTCCCCGACCGGTTTATCCAGGTGGGAATTGCTGAAGCTAATATGATGGGCATCGCAGCAGGTCTTACCATTGGGGGGAAAATTCCTTTCACCGGAACGTTTGCGAATTTTTCAACGGGAAGAGTGTACGATCAGATCCGCCAGTCGATTGCATATTCCGATAAAAATGTGAAAATATGTGCTTCCCATGCAGGGCTTACACTGGGTGAAGACGGAGCCACGCACCAGATCCTTGAAGACATAGGTATGATGAGAATGCTTCCTAACATGACCGTAATTTGTCCCGCAGATTATAATCAAACCAAAGCTGCCACACTTGCAATCGCAAAACATCATGGCCCTGTTTATCTCCGGTTCGGTCGTCCCGCATGGCCTGTTTTTACCGATCCCTCAGAACCATTTGTGATTGGGAAAGCTTATGTAATGAATGAAGGAACAGATGTAACTATTTTAGCATACGGTCACCTTGTATGGAAAGCCATCCAGGCCGGCGAATTGCTGGCAGAAATGGGAATCAGTGCAGAAATTATTAATGTTCCAACTATTAAACCTTTGGATGTGCAGGCTGTCCTAACTTCGGTTAAGAAAACACGCTGTGTTGTCACCGCTGAAGAACACCAGTGCAATGGAGGCCTGGGAGATGCGATTGCACAGGTGTTGACTGCGAATGATCCGGTTCCCATGGAAATGGTGGCTGTAAATGATTCCTTCGGCGAAAGCGGCACTCCCGATCAACTGCTCGTCAAGTATGGTCTCGATGCTCCTGATATTGTTGCTAAGGTGAAACGCGTGCTTGATCGCAAAACAGTTTCCGGAAAAAGATCCTGAAGATAACCATTATGGCCTCTTCATGATTCTGACAGGAATGACATGTTTTATTTGAGGCTTATATGACTGAATATTCCGATAGTGAACTGTTAGAGCAGTTCAGGAATGGTGACAATCCAAATTTCGCTTTTAATCTTTTGGTTCATAAATACCAGAAGAAAGTCTATTATCATATACGCCGCATCGTTATTGATCATGATGATGCAAATGATGTTGTGCAAAACACATTTATTAAAGCGTGGAAAGGACTTGCAAATTTCAGAGAAGATGCACAGCTTTTTACATGGTTATATCGCATTGCCACCAATGAAGCTCTTACCTTCCTTAAGAAAAAACGCACCGCATTTTTTATTCCTTTTGTAAACGTTGAACGACAGCTTTCCGATAAACTGGAGCATGATCCACTTATCAAAGCGGATGAACTGCTACTTAAATTGCAAAAAGCTATTCTCTCCCTTCCTGAAAAACAGCGAATTGTTTTTAATATGAAATACTATGACGAATTAAAGTATGAGGAAATGTCCGCAATACTTGGAACTTCTGTCGGTGCTCTTAAAGCTTCCTATCATCATGCTGTTAAAAAAGTTGAAAAATATATAGTAGGGGATTAAACCTTTTAGGTACACGAATATCATAACTCAAAAATCATTAAAAGTGAAACACCAGGATACTACAGGCGATAATGAATTCAATACCGGTATTTCCGGCATTGACCGCATTGGAAAAACTAATGTGTTTCAAACCCCTGAGGGTTATTTTGAGAAATTTCCGGGGAATCTTGCTGATCACATTCACGCAGCACCTTCTAACCGGAATTTTATTTCTTCACGGCTTTATGTACTGGCTGTAACGGCTATGATTGCTGTCATTGCAGGTGTTTTATACTTTGTGAATTTTACAGGTGAAAAAGCATCAGACCCGCAATTAACTTCTCAAGAAATAATTGATTCAGGTGTACTGGCAGAAATGGATGAATTTATTCTGGTTGAGGCTTTCCAAATTGAATTTAATCAGGAAACTGGAATAACAGATTCAGATTCCCTGGCTGGTATCACAGATTTTGAGGATTACCTGATTGAAAACAATACAGATATATCATTAATAATTAACGAATTATGAAAATGCAAACAATTAATTCAGCCATCGCAATAGTTATTTTATTTACCCTCACCTTCATGCCGGCCCTGGCACAGCCCGGAGGTGGTCCGCCTTCACCGGAGAAAAGAGAGGAAATAGAAGCCATGAAAGTAGCCTTTCTGACCCGGAAACTGGATCTTACTCCTGATGAAGCAAAAGTATTCTGGCCGGTGTACAATCAATACCAGGATGAACTTGATGTGCTCAGGGAAAATCACAGGAAACAACGACGGGAAGCAAAGGAGGAAATGGATGGAATGTCAGATAAAGAGCTGGAAAAACTTGTAGATGGTGAAATTCAGTTCCGGCAGAATGAACTGGATGTGATTAAAAAATATAATTCGCAATTCAAGTCAGTTTTACCTATGAAAAAAGTAGCCAGGCTGCACCGGGCCGAGGAAGATTTTAAACGGGAATTGATTCAGCGGATACAGGAACGACGCAAGGATGGTCAGCCGGGTCAACCAAGAGGTGGCAGAAAATAGGAATTGAACTAATATCAGGAGACATTTTGAAATGTCTCCTTTTTTTTGCCTGATAAAGGATATACACTTTTTAATTGTAGCAAATGGCAGTCTGCCTTTCTACCTTTGTGGCATGTCAACAAACCGTCAGCTATTTTTAACCCACCTTGCACCTACCAGTGATGCTCCGCTTTTGCTGGAAATCGAAAGAGCAAGTGGCGTTGAATTGTTTGGTAAGGATGGAAAAAAGTGGCTGGATCTCATTTCAGGCATTTCAGTCAGTAATGTTGGTCATTGCCATCCTGATGTGGTAAAGGCCGTTACTGATCAGGCTTCATTGTACATGCATCTGATGGTATACGGTGAACTTGTTCAAACTCCCCAGGTTGCGTTCGCAAAAGCATTAACGGAGCAACTTCCTTCTCAACTGCAGAGCTGTTACCTGGTTAATTCAGGATCGGAGGCTATTGAAGGCGCCATGAAACTCGCCAAACGCTATACCGGTCGTCATGAGATTATTGCATTCAACAATGCATACCATGGAAGTACGCAGGGCGCTCTCAGCATTATAGGTTCCGAATATTTTCGTAACAGTTTCCGGCCTTTGCTTCCTTCAATACAACACCTGGATTATAACTCGGTAACAGATTTAAATCATATCAGCGATCAGACCGCATGTGTGATTGTAGAAGTTGTGCAGGGAGAGGCAGGGGCACTAACTCCCGGTGATGGGTATATGAAGGAAATTGCCCGGGTTTGCAAGAAGAATGGTGCTTTGCTAATAATCGACGAAATTCAAACGGGATTCCGCAGAACCGGTCCGTTTATGGCATTTATGGATTATGGTATCATACCCGATATCCTGGTTCTGGCTAAAGGGATGGGAGGAGGAATGCCATTGGGAGCTTTTATTTCCTCCGGCCCTATCATGTCTGCACTGGCCCACAATCCGGTTCTCGGCCATATAACCACCTTTGGCGGTCATCCCGTTAGTTGTGCAGCAGCCCTGGCAGCATTAAAAATTGTAACAGCCCTGGAGGAAAAGGAGATCCAATTCAAAGGTGAACTTTTCCGTAAATTATTGGTTCATCCTTCCATAAAGTCCGTTACCGGGAAAGGGTTGCTTCTGGGTGTTGAATTTGAAAGTGAAGCCTTAAATAAAAAAATTATTGATCAATGTATCTCAGATGGCTTATTCACCGACTGGTTCCTGTTCGCACCTCATAAAATGCGCATCGCACCACCATTGATTATCAATGATCATCAAATCTTCATGGCTTGTGAGATAATATTGAAAGCTATTGAAAAAGTGATACGTGACAACGCTGCCCGGCTCGGATAGACGGGTGACCACCCTGCCTGCTGTATCGACGGGAGAAAAGTTGAATGATAAAGTCGCAACCGCACTGCATGCGACTCATACATTAACAATACGAACGTAATAAAACTTCCATGCGTATCAAACAAAATCCTTAAACAGTATCATGAACGTACTAATAGTTGAAGACGAAAAAAGCCTTTCTCATGAGATGGAGATTTTTTTAACCAAACAGGGTTACAATTGCGATGTAGCATTTAACGGGAAATCGGCTTCTGAAAAAATATTCGTAAATGCATATGATTTCGTACTGCTTGATATTGGTCTGCCCGATTACAGTGGATTTGATTTACTGAAAGAAGCACGTGAGGCAAGCCGTGATGCAGCATTTATAATTTTAACTGCACGCAGTGAGACAGACGATAAAATAAAGGGACTCGATCTTGGCGCTGATGATTATCTTGCAAAGCCTTTTTCATTACTGGAATTGCATTCACGCATGCAGGCTATTACACGAAGAAAGCACGGGTTGACTACCAACACTATCCAAATAGGTGATTTCCTGGTTGATATTAATAACCGAACCATTCATTATAAAACCCAGCCCGTCAATCTTACACGCAAAGAATTTGACCTATTGCATTACCTTGCCTTGCACAAAAACCGCGTTCTGACACGAATGCAGCTTACAGAACATATATGGGGTGACGTTATGGAAGAAGATTATGATTCAAACTATATTGATGTTCATATTAAAAATCTCAGGAAAAAATTAGGTGCATTTGCCGCTACCGACTGGCTTGAAACCGTAAGAGGAATTGGTTACCGGTTAAATCAATAGTAAAAAGTCAGCAAGCAATCCGGTTCCGATACAATCATGAAACTCCAGGTTAAACTCGCCATTTATAACGCTCTTTCTAAAGGCATAATCATTGCTGCCTTTGGCTTTTTGATGCCGCTTATTGTGGAACAGGTAGTTTATGACCACATCGACAAACGACTCATTGCCCGATCCGACCGCGTTTTAAAAATTATAAGCAGGGGAGGGATCAATGAAATTATTCTTGAGCAGGATTGTAGTTTTGAAAGTTATAATATACTTAAAGAAGAGTTTGTTTCTATTGTCCCTCTGAGCAATGATGCCATTGCTCCCGAAACTTTTATTACCAACGAGGAATGGGATGTTGGCGGCGACAGGCTTAACCATCGCATCATCCGCCAGGCATTTGTTTATGATAACCAGTTGTACCAGCTGAATATTGGTGAAGGACTCGGCACCATTGATCAGCTAAACCGTATCATCGTGCAATTCAGTCTTACACTGATGATTTTATTTATCATTATTTCTGTTTTTATTGATATCGGATTTGCCCGTTTGATGCTGCGGCCTTTCAACAAAATAGTAAAGGAAAAACTTCAGCTTACGCGAAATCCGGCCAGTTACAATTTTGAAACCATTAAAACCACAACCTATGAATTCAGCTACCTCGACCGAAGTATTAATGAATTGATGCGTAAAACCCGTCAGGCATTTTTAATTGAGAAAGAATTTATTGCCAACGTTGCTCATGAATTGTTAACGCCTATTTCCATTCTTCAGAATCGACTTGAAAATATGATCATCGGAAATGAAGTGCCAGTGGAGTTTGAGAATAAAATTCTTGAATCACAAAAAACGCTGAGTCGATTGAGCAAAATCATTAAGGCATTATTGATGATTTCTAAAATTGAAAACGACCAGTACTTGAAGCAGGAAACTGTGCATTTGCCTACATTGGTTGAAGAAATAATCGCTGAACTGGAGGAGTTGATAGAAGAGAAAAATATTATTGTCGAGAAGGTGCTTGAAGAAACACGTGATTTTGGTCCTTGCAATAAATCACTCTTGTTTACCATGATTTTTAACCTGGTTAACAATGCCATCCGGTATAATAATATTGGTGGAAAAATTTGTATCAGGGGGAAAGCAGGTATCGATACGTATATTATTGAAATTGAAGATACCGGTATTGGAATCGAAGAAAACCAGCTGGAAAATATTTTTGATCGCTTTAAAAGATTCAATCCCAAAGACGGGCAGGGTTACGGCCTTGGATTACCGATTGTAAAAACCATTGCTGATTTTCACAGAATAGGTATTCGAATGGTTTCAAAAGTCATGAAAGGATCAACGGTGATTTTGACGCTGCCTGTAATTCAAAAAGCAAAGTGATCTATTACTTTTCTTTGTAGCGATTGCTAATAGGTAAAAATAATTGTATTTTTTTTGGTTTTTTGGGAATTATAAATTTTTCTTTTATCTTCACCTAAACTATAATAACCATAAGTATGGCGCATTTACCCCCCCCCCCCCCTCTTGTCTTGTTAAATCGCTAAAATACAATAGTTTAAAGAAGTTTTTTAGACTTAAACTTGCGAAATACATGCTTACCTTTTTATTATATTTTTTATGTTCAATTGTATCCGCATTTGGACAATACGTAATAAATGGTGATAATGAGGTTTGTCCTGGTGATATAATACCCGGTACTGCTGTGCTGCCTTGGTATATGACTTTTCAATCGGCATCAACCGGTATCCTAAGCGGATTGACACCGGTTTTAATAACCACTCCTGGTACCTATACTTATTCTGGAACTTTCACGGATACTGATATCAATAACGGTTTTTGTGTACAGGTAATCAGCTATGATTTTAGTACCATGCGAAGTTGTGAATCGCGTGTTTGTAAAGATAATCCTCCGGTTGATTGCGGCCCGATGCGCCTTGCTGAACCTCATTTAAATTCACAAATAATTCCGGCTGAACAAAATCCGGACCTGCAATTAATGCCAAATCCAACCAGTGGACAGTTGACCATTCGCTATAGAATTGCCACTCCTCAGGCACGATTGGTTATATTTGATACCAGGGGCCAACAAGTACAAATGAAGGAAATTTCAGAGACAACGGGTGAATGGAACTTGCCATCAGGAACGTTGTTGCCCGGAGTATATTCCTGCATCCTGATGGATGGTTCCGGTAAAATGGATATCCGGAAATTAATTATTTTGTAAGTTAATTTTAAAATTAAAAATCATGCGAAACTCCTTTATAAAAACCGGATTTGTAATGCAAGTATTGCTTGTACTTATTATATTCATAATTCAAATCAATCCTTCCAATAGCCAGTCGTGGCAATGGGCTGCCAGCATGGGGGGGAATGGTTCTACACCAAATTCAACTCCTGATGAAAAAGTAAACGACATGGAGGTGGATACTTTTGGAAATATCTATACTTGTGGTAACCTGCGATCCAATGCAACCTTCAATGGTTTACCCGTCACCACTTATTCAAATGTGGGTTATACCGGTTTCCTGGCAAAATACGATTGCAATGGCATACCAATTTGGATAAAAACATATGGTGGCGCAGCATATAATACTGCAACATCTTTGGAATTGGACGATGATGGTTACATTTATTTAACAGGCCAATTAAATGGAAGTGTGTTACCGGGCGAGCAACTTCATTTTATTGATACCATACTTTCAGGAAATTATTCTGACTTTTTCTTATCAAAGTTAGATACTTCCGGAAATTTAATTTGGTTGAGTAATGCCGGTGGTAATAATAACCAACTATCGTCAATCCCAATTGGAATGGCCATTGATCCGTTAGGTCGGATTAATATTATTGTAAAAGCGCCTTCTTCAGCAGGAGGAGAATTGTTTCCGGGTTTCCCGGTTGTGAGAGCAATTTATATTACCCGTTTTGATACCAGTGGTGTTGTTGATAAAGTAAATATGTTCGCAACAACAATTGAATCGCTTGGCTTTAATCTTCATTTAAAATATGATCAATCGGGTGATCTTTACATGGCAACTTATATTGCTATTGACA
>JBBQQQ010000024.1:0-53635 GCA_038215705.1 Bacteroidia bacterium | reverse complement strand
GTTGAAGCAGATGCTTCAGGAACATTGATTAGTTGTAACGGTGGTTCTGATGGAACAGCAGACCTGGTTGTATCGGGTGGTACAAGTCCTTATTCCTATAACTGGAGTAATGGGGCCACTACCGAAGATATTTCGGGACTTGCTGCAGGAACGTATACAGTTACAGTTACTGATATGAATGGCTGCACAGCAATCGCAACAGTTACGATAAATGAGCCTGATGCAATCGAAATAATCGCTGAAGGAGTTTGTTCACCTTGCAAGAAAAAGGGTGAAGCTTATGCTTCGGCTTCCGCAAGCGGAGGAACAGGTTTGCTTTCTTACTTGTGGTCAACAGGAGCTACAACTTCAGTTATCAATAATCTTGAATCAGGAACGTACACTGTTACTGTAACCGATGAAAACGGATGTTCCGCAACAGAAGAAGTCATACTTGATTGTGATCCTGAATGTCAGTACACAACATTTACTATGGGTGGATGGGGATCAACTCCAAACGGGAATAACCCAGGATCTTATCTGCATGCGAATTTTGCGGCAGCTTATCCAGCAGGATTGACAGTAGGATGTAACAACACCCTGGCGTTAACTTCTGCGCAGGCTATTACTGACTTTCTTCCTTCCGGAAGCACAGCTTCTCAACTACCTGCAGGAGCACTTGTTAATCCGGGAAATACTTATAATAATGTGCTGGCGGGTCAGCTTGTTGCAGCTACGCTGAATGTTCATTTTGATGCTATCGATCCTAATTTCTCTCCTGAAATTGGTAATCTCGCAGATCTTGAAATTGCCTATGGTGATTTTGCAGGCTGGACGGTTGCTCAACTTCTTGATAGCGCAAATAATTTTATCGGTGCTTGTGGATCAGCGTATACAGCGAATCAGTTTAATGATGCATTATCCGATCTGAATGAAACATTCGATAATGGCAATGTGAACCTTGGATACCTGCTTTGCCCAAGTGAAGAACTTTATGCTTACACTTCATCTACAGATGTTTCCTGTGATAAAGTGTGTGATGGAACTGCAGAAGTTTTTGCATCTCTCGGTACCGCACCTTATACTTATCTCTGGTCAAATGGAGCTACAACAGCTGCTGTAACTGATTTGTGTGAAGGAACTTACACTGTCACTGTAACCGATGCCAATGAATGTCAGCTTGTATTGAGTGTAACTATTGATAAAAACAGTGCTCAGTTTGATTTCGACTTTGTAGTAACTGATGTTACATGTAACGGACAAGGAAACGGTATGATTGATCTTACTGTATCAGGCGGAACAGCACCTTACCAGTATTTATGGTCAAATGGAGCAACCACCGAAGACATCGCAAATCTTGATGCAGGTCCTTATACAGTCACTGTAACAGATAGTAACGGATGTACCGATAGTGATAATACAATAGTTGAAGAACCATCTTTACTGGTTGCATTGGTTTCAAAAACAGATATTACCTGTGCCAAAGCTGATAATGGTTCTGCTGATCTTACTGCTAGCGGAGGAACAGGGCCTTATTCTTACCTGTGGTCGAATGGTGCAACAACGGAAGATATTTCAGGATTGGTTCCCGGTTTTTATACAGTGACAGTAACTGATGCAAATGATTGCACAGCTTCTGCAACTGTTGAAATTGTTGAAATTTCATCCTGGATGTATATCTCCTATGAAGTGTCACATGTTACCTGTCACAACACATCAACGGGTGCAATTGATGCAACCATTTCAGGTGGAATTGCTCCTTATACTTACTTATGGTCGAATGGTGCAACTACAGAGGATATCAGCGGCGTGCCTGCTGGCATATATACCCTGACAGTTACTGATGCTAATGGTTGCTCTAACTCTAAAACAACTTATGTTAACAATGGACGCAAAATTGTGGCTACTGTAACAAAAGTAAAAGCTGTTTGCGGAATTAACGGTTCAATAGATCTTACAGTAACAGGAGGAACAGCGCCTTATACGTATCTCTGGTCCAATGGAGCCACAACACAGGATATTGGTGGATTGACTCCCGGAAATTATACGGTTACAATTACTGATCATTTTGGTTGCACTAAAGTCTTTACAACAAAAGTATGGGGTGCTGCTAAAATGAAAATCCGTCTGTTATCACAGATCCACACTTCGGATTATGTTTGTGACGGAGCACTGGATATCAAAGTGAATTTCGGAACGCCTCCATATACGTATATCTGGAACAATGGTGCAACTACACAGGATCTGACCAACCTTTGTGCTGGAGTTTATAAAGTAACAGTTACCGATTCTGAAGGATGCACTGCAACCAAGACATGGCGCATATTGTATGCTAAGGATGTTAATCCTGTTAGATTGTCAGAATCAACTGCAGGATCACGCGATATTTCGCTGATGAGCATTTATCCTTCTCCAGCTTCTGAAACTGCAACCGTTCGCGTAGTATTCGACAATCCTGGCAAAGCAGATATTACTATAGTCAACCTGCTTGGTAAAGTTGAACAGTCTGCAACAGGAATACAGGTTGAAGAAGGTGTAACCATGGAGGTAAAACTTGATGTTAGTGACTTAGCAACCGGAACATATCTGATTGCCATAACTCAAAACGGTGTAACTGTTCATGATAAATTGCAAATAATGAGGTAGCTTACCTTGATTACTTAATTATTGAAGGGGTGCGGTTTTAAACTGCACCCCTTTTTGCTGGAGCATATTTTAAAATAATATGTTAATTATCAATAATTTATGTATTTTTTAATTTGTGTATATTGCTTTATACAAACTGGAATCCGTGAAATTTTTAAATAGTCTGCCGTCTTTTGAGCGCCATTTGCCATAATTATACGCTCGTTGGCGGAAAAATAGCAGGCATACGGGGGTGCATGCGACTATCATTGTGCAGGGCCAGACAAACTGGATAACCTGTAAAAAATGAAAAATGACGCAGCTACAACCGGCAACACCACTTCGATTAATCGTTACATTCATATTAGCAGCAGGAATATTATTGTCGGCTTCTGATGCTAATTCCCAATGTAACACCTCCTGCCAGTTCACTACCTATACTATGGGTGGCTGGGGTTCAGTTCCTCACGGAAATAATCCCGGCTCTTATCTGCAGGAGAATTTTAATGCGACTTTTCCAAGTGGTTTGTACATCGGATGTGCAAATACACTTGTATTAACATCAGCTCAGGCTATAACTGATTTTCTTCCTTCGGGCAGCACTCCGGTTGAATTGCCCTCAGGCAATTTAGTGAATCCGGCAAATGCTTATTCAAATGGTTTGGCAGGTCAGCTGATAGCAGCATCTCTGAATATAGGTTTTGATGCATACGATCCTGATTTTTCTGTTGATCCAAATAGCCTGGGCGATCTGCAAATTGCATTCGGTGTATTCCAGGGATGGACAGTTTCGCAATTACTTGACAGCGCAAATAATTTTATCGGGGGCTGTGGTTCTGTTTATTCAGCATCCCAATTTAACGAAGCCCTTTCTCAAATCAATGAAAATTTTGATAATGGTTCTATTAACCTGGGTTACATTAATTGCGAGCCGTTAATTATTGTACTTTCTGCTACTGATATCACCTGTGCGAAAGCTGACAATGGAACAGCCAGTGTAAATGCAGCAGGTGGTTCAGGTCACTATTCATACCTTTGGTCGAATGGTGAAATTACAAAAGATATATCAGGATTAATTCCAGGCGTATATACTGTAACTGTTACTGACGGCAAAGATTGCTCTGTTTCTGCCAGTGTAGAAATAGAAGAAATTTCTTCATGGATATATATCACGTTTGATGTAACTCATGCAACATGCAGTAATTCGCCTACCGGTTCAATTGATGCCGAAATTTCAGGAGGCGTGGCACCTTATACCTACTCGTGGTCGAACGGGGAAACCTTACAGGATATCAGTTCACTGTCACCAGCATTTTATACCTTAACGGTTACAGATGCTAATGGATGTACGAATTCCAATATAACTTACATTAACAATCCACTTGCTATCATCCCTTCCGTATTTAAAACAAGACCGGTGTGTGGAATTAATGGGGCTATTGATCTTACTGTTATGAACGGAACAGCTCCGTACAGCTATGTATGGTCAAATGGTGAAGTCTCTGAAGATATCTCAGGTCTGAAACCAGGTTATTATACTGTTTCAGTTACTGATGCAAATGGATGTTCTATAGACTTTACAACACGGTTGTGGGGTGCTGAAGCGATGAAATTAAAAATGGTATCTCTATCCAATACCTCTGATAAAGTGTGTGATGGTGCAATGGATATTAAGGTGAATTACGGAACAGCTCCTTACACCTATCAATGGAGTAATGGTATCACCAGCCAGGATCTTACCGGACTCTGTGCAGGAGCCTACAAGGTAACTGTGACCGATGCACAGGGATGTACTGCACAGAAAACCTGGAGAGTTTTATATGCCAAAGATGTTATTCCTGTACGTTTATCAAATACCGCATCCCTACCGGTACAGGAATTGAAAATAATGAATATTTTCCCTTCACCTGCAACAGCTCAAACGACAATCAGTATGTTGTTTGATAAACCGGGACAAGCAGAAGTTACATTTTATAATATCCTTGGAGAAGCTGTAAAAATAATGAGCAATTTGGATTTTAACATTTCCGGTACCACTGATGTCACTCTTGATATTAATGATCTACCCTCAGGATCCTATGTAGTTGTTATCACTCAGAACGGAATATCAGTTCACGAAAAGCTGCAGATAGTTAAATAATAAGTAAATTAAATTATCGTGCAGGAGGCGCAGTTTATCTGCGCCTTTTTTTTGTTAGCTTTATTTTTTGTACATTTTAAATTTTAATACTATATTTTTGTAGTATCAAAAATAAATTTTTATGAATGAGCCCAATCACCTGGTAAAGGAATCCAGTCCGTATCTTTTGCAACATGCATACAATCCTGTTGATTGGTATCCCTGGTGCGATGAAGCGCTAGCCAAAGCCCGTGAACAGGATAAGATGATATTGGTAAGCATTGGTTATAGCGCTTGTCATTGGTGCCATGTAATGGAACATGAATCATTCGAAAATGCCGAAGTGGCTGAATTAATGAATCGGTTTTTTATTTGTATTAAAGTAGATCGCGAAGAACGGCCTGATATCGACCAGGTTTATATGACTGCAGTGCAGTTAATGACAGGCAGGGGAGGGTGGCCGCTTAATTGTTTTACATTACCTGATGGCCGGCCGGTTTATGGAGGAACTTATTTTCCTAAACAGCAATGGATGAATATCCTATTAAATCTTGCTGATGGTTACAAAAATGATAAATCAAGGTTTGTTGATTATGCTACCCAACTAACGGAGGGAATTCATCAGTCAGAATTAATCGAAGAAAATAAAGAAACACCATCTTTCAGCACCTCGTTGTTAAGTAATTCGGTTGAAAAATGGAAAAAATTATTTGATAATGAACATGGTGGACCAGAGAAAGCGCCTAAATTTCCTTTACCTAATAACTATTTATTTTTATTGAAATACCAGTTCATCACGGGCGATGAAACTCTTAAGAAACATATTCAGCTTACATTAAAAAAAATGGCTTTTGGAGGAATATATGATCAGATTGGAGGTGGATTTTCACGGTACTCAGTAGATGGAATTTGGAAAGTGCCCCATTTTGAAAAAATGTTGTACGACAATTCACAGCTCGTAACTTTATATTCCGAAGCATATAAACATTATAAAAATTCTCTTTATAGAGAAGTTGTTTATCAGACCCTGGAGTTTATTGAACGTGAATTAAAGGGCGCGGAAGGTAATTTTTATTCAGCCCTTGATGCAGATTCGGAAGGTGTGGAAGGAAAATATTATGTATGGACAACATCAGAACTAAAGAATATCCTGGCAGAGGATTATGATTTTTTTGCTGATGTTTTTAATGTGAATCCCAAAGGATTCTGGGAACATGATCAGTATATATTGCTAAGAGACCAGGAGGACGATGAACTCCTAAAAAAGTGGAATTTGTCGTATGACAATTTTAAAGCAAAAGTAAAAAAGTTGTCCAGTAGAATTTTAGAGGAACGTGAAAAGCGGACTCATCCCGGACTTGATGACAAAACATTACTGTCATGGAATGCATTAATGATAACCGCTTACCTGGATGCATATGATGCTTTTGGTGAAAAAAAGTGGCTTGGTATTGCTGCAGGTTCCCTGGAATTTATTGATCAAAAAATGGCCAATGACGATGGAGGATTATTTCATAGTTTTAAAAAAGGTCGTGCTGCTATTAATGGTTTCCTGGAAGATTATGCATTTTATGTTCAGGCTTTAATACGAATGTACCAGGTTACTTTTGAAATAAAATACCTTGAAAAGGCACGTGACCTAACAGCGTACACACTTAAAAATTTCACTGAAGCTGGTCAAACCTTGTTTTATTTTTCTTCCGTAAAGGACGCTCCGCTTATTACAAGAAGTAAAGAAGTGCAGGATAATGTCATTCCTGCTTCGAATTCGCAAATGGCAATTAACTTAAATTTTCTGGGAAATTATTTTGAAAATAAAGAATGGATAACTAGAAGTGAATCGATGCTAATGAGTATGAAAAATAATCTGAAGCAATATGGTTCGGGGTATAGCAACTGGCTTTTATTGTGGCTATATAATTCTCATCCATTAATTGAATTGGTTATTTGCGGCGAAAATGCGCTGCAGATCCGGGATAGTATTTTCAAGGAACCGGTTCCTCCCGGTTTGATTTCAGCAGGAGTAATCAGTAATGAAACAATACCTATGACACAAGGAAGATTAGTTAACGATAAAACCTTTGTGTATATATGTAAGGATCATAGTTGTCACCTACCTGTACAGTCTTTACCTGAAGCGCAGGAGTTGTTAAATCAATAATATTCGATAGGTTATAGCAAGTGACTTTACATGGAAAAATTTATTGAATTAGTTGATTTGTAAGTGTGTGTAATTCAATAAGTTATATTTCATGATTTTTGTCATTTTGAGTTCCCGATTTTCTTTATTAATTTCAATAGTCAATTGATCGCAGCACCCCATTTGCATCAACAAGTGTTTCTAACTTTTTAAATTGGTACTATTATGAAAGCATATGATGAAAAGCACATTAAAAACATTGCCCTGGTCGGAGGGGCGAAAACCGGCAAGACCACACTTGCCGAGACCATGTTATTTGAAGCGGGCTTAATTAACCGGCGTGGAACAGTTGAAGATAAAAACTCAATTTCTGACTACCATGAAATTGAACATGAACGGGGAAATTCCGTTTATGCCACATCGTTACATACGGAGTGGCGCGATTACAAGATTAATATTATTGATACACCGGGGCTTGATGATTTTATTGGTGAAGTTATTTCAGCGGTGCGCGTTTGCGATACTGCAGTTATGGTTCTCAATGCACAACACGGAGTGGAAGTAGGATCAGAACTCATATGGACTTATGTTGATGAATATAAAAAGCCCACCATATTTGCAATTAACCAACTGGATCATGAGTTTTCAAATTTCCAATCTGCCGTTGACCAGGCCCGTCACAAATTTGGAAAGCAGGTTACGGTTATGCAATACCCCGTTAACCAGGGAGCCGGATTTAATGCCATTATCGATCTGCTTAAAATGACTATGTACCGGTTTCCCGCAGGTGGGGGGAAACCTGAAAAATTGCCAATACCTGAAGAAGAAATGGAAACCGCAGAAAGATTACACAATGAACTTGTGGAACATGCTGCGGAAAATGATGAAAAGCTGATGGAACTTTATTTTCAAAAGGGAAATCTGGATGAAGACGAAATGCGCATAGGCATTAAACAGGGAATGATGAATCACGATATTTTTCCTGTTTTTTGTTTATCGGCAAAAAAGAATATGGGAAGCGGAAGACTGATGGGCTTCATCGATAATGTAGCTCCTTCTGCAATTGAAATGCCTCCTGAAAAAACTGTTGATGGACGTGAACTTGCATGCGATCCAGCAGGGCCTCCGGTGTTGTTTGTTTTTAAAACCCTTGTGGAACCTCACCTGGGTAAATTAACATTTTTCAAGGTATTATCGGGTGAAGTGAGTGTAGGAATGGACCTCATAAATGCTGCCAATGGATCTGCTGAAAGGCTAAACCAGCTTTTTATCATGGATGGAAAGAACAGGAACTCGATTGACCGGCTGAAAGCGGGTGATATCGGTTCAACTCTCAAACTCCGGAATACAGTTACCAATCAAACATTGAATGGAAAAGGTGCAGGGTACAATATTAAACCAATTGATTTTCCCTTACCTCGTTTACGCACCGCCGTTATTACAAGGAATAAAGCCGATGATGAAAAGCTGAGTGAAGTATTAAGTGAAATTCATATGGAAGATCCAACGTTGATTGTTGAATATGACAGGGAGATGAAACAAGTATTGTTGCTGGGACAGGGAGAACTTCATCTGGCAGTAACGAAATGGCGGTTGGAAAAAATTTACAAAATGGACGTGGAGTTTGTCAAACCCCGAATTCCTTACCGTGAAACGATTCTGAAAGCTGCCAATGCCTCTTACCGGCACAAAAAACAATCGGGAGGAGCAGGGCAGTTTGGTGAAGTGTTCATTAAAATAGAGCCCATTCCAAATGGCAAGCAAAGTAAACCTGAATATCAGGTACGCGACCATGAAGAAGTTCAGCTGCCCTGGGGCGGAAAACTCGTTTTTAACAATTGTATTACCGGTGGAGTAATTGATTCACGTTTTATACCCTCCATACTCAAAGGAGTTATGGATAAAATGAACGAAGGCCCGCTAACCGGTTCCTATGTACGCGATATCACTGTGAGCGTATACGACGGGAAAATGCACCCGGTGGATTCCAATGATATCTCATTTAAAATTGCAGGTATGATGGCTTTTAAAGATGCATTTCACCAGGCAGAACCCCAGTTGCTGGAACCGATATATGATGTTGAAATTGAAATGCCAGAAGATGTTATGGGGGATGTGATGAGTGAGTTGCAGTCACGCCGTTCAGTCATTACCGGAATGGATACACGCGGTGGTTACCAGGTGATAAAAGCCCGGACTCCTTTAGCTGAACTCGATAAATCATGCATCACACTCCGTTCGATCACACAAGGCCGGGCCCGAATTAAAAGCGCTTTCGCGGATTATGTCGCCGTTCCACCTGAGTTGCAGAAAAAGCTTACGGAAGAATACAACAAAAATCAGCAGCATTTAGACGCTTAAATAAAGTGACAAGTGACAAGTGACAAGTGTAAAGTAACAAGTATGTTTATGGGTTAACTTAAATAAATCCGTTTTTATCCGCCAAATCCGTTAAATCTGTGTTCCTTTTTCCTTTCTTTGCTATATCAATATATTCAAAATATGCCGGAACAGGAATTAGGTATCGGATCTCGAGTGCGTCACCCGGAGTTTGGGGAAGGTGTTATTATTAATATCAAACCTAAAACATATCTTGTTGTTTTTATTCAGCGAGGACGGATTGAAGTAGCTAAATCATACGTTAATCTCGAAATTGTTGAAGCAGTGGAACCGGAGAGTGACCTGGTAAGTTTGATGGATGTGGAACGTATAGTCACGAACATTATCAAGCGATACTCCGACATCCAGGAAACAATTCATATCGGCGATAAGTGGAAAGGTGGTAAATTTATTCTGCAACCCGCCAATACCGGTCTGAAAGGGAAAGAAGTGCCTGTTGATGTTTTCTTTAACAAAATCATCATGCTTCGCGACCGGTTACGGGTGATGGAGCAACGCATCAATGCACATGATAAGTTAAGCGAAGAGGATAAAGTGAATCTACAGCAATACCTTACCCGCATCTACGGAAGTCTCACTACCTTTAATGTGCTTTTTAAAAATGATGACGATCATTTTGTTGGTGAAAAAAGTGACAAGTGACAAGTTAAAAGTGACAAGTATATTTCTGGTTTAACTGTAATTAATCCGTTTTTATCCCCTCCTACCGCGGTCCCGACGTTAAATCCTACCTGCATTAGGCAGCTCCTTTATTCCCCTAATTCGGCGGGCGTTGCGCGTTCCCCCTTTTTCTAAAATGCCTTCAGCAGGCTAAAGTGCCTAATATTTAATACTTCACCAGTCCCCACCCACCACAACTTTCCCTTTTTTATTACCTTTGATACATGCGGTTTCCCCTGTATGTTTTATTATTATTAACAGCCACACATTTTTCTGCGGCACAAAACCGAAATTCTGTTTGGTGTTTTGGTGATAGTGCTTTAATTGATTTTGGAGATACATCTAATGTGATAATAGGATCATGTGGTTTAGATACACGGGGTTCATGTGTATCAATTAGTAATGAAACTGGTGATCTTTTATTTTATGCCAATACACGAGCGGGGTTCGGCACTTTCACAACAGTAGTTTTTAATATTACTGGAAATTTGATGCAGAACGGGGATTTAATTATGGGTGAAGGCTGGTACAATGAACTTGTAATTCTTCCCAATCCTGCTGATGATAGCACATACTATTTATTTTCACTTGGAGTGGCAGGGATATACGGTTTATACTACAGTATTATTGATATGCGATTAAACAATGGATTAGGTAGTGTTATGTCCAAGAATAATTTACTGCAATCATTTCCTATGGTTGATTGTTTAAATGCTGTTAAGCATGGAAATGGAAGAGATTGGTGGATTATATTTAGACAAGACCCTCAATTTAATCCTTCTGATGAGTTTTTAACATACTTAATTACGCCGAATGGTATTTCTAATTACACATCACAGAATATTGGAGGTTATATTTATTCCAACAATGGAGACATTGTTTTCTCTCCTTCAGGCAACAAATTTTTATCAATGAATCCTGCCGGATTAGTAGAAATTTTAAATTTCGATCGATGTTCCGGAATAATTACATTAGATAATCATATTGAAGATAATGTACTTACACCACCAAGTCATAATTTATGGCATGGGGCATTTTCAAGTGATGAAAGTAAATTATACATTACGGCTTCAGACACCATAACATATTTATATCAATATGATTTAAATGCACCAAATATTTCAGCAAGTAAGGATGCAGGTGGCGGCTTAAAATTAGCACCTGACAATAATATATATTTAGCGCTTGGATATTATAATGGTATGCAATTTCCGTATCCATATCCTGACAGTGTTTTTAACATGTACAATATGAATTTGTCAATTATTAATTCTCCTGATAGCCTTGGAACTGCATGTGATTTCCAACCTTACTCATTTTACTTAGGTGGCAAGCGAACTTATCTTGGATTACCTAATAATCCTGATTATGAATTAGGCTCACTTGTGGGTAGCTCCTGCGACAGCCTTACCTCCATTTCAGAAAAGCCCTTTGTTTCTGATCCTGAATTATTAATTTACTACGCTTCCGATTGGCAAACCGCATTCATAAATGCAAACAAATTAAAAGGAACAAAATATCTTTTAGAAGTTTTCGACCTGCACGGCAAATCCATCTTCCGCGAAAGCGGTAAAATTTCACCACCCTACTTTACAAAAAATTTAAATTGTTCAGGTTTTGCAAAGGGCATGTATGTTGTGAATTTGATAACAGATAAAGAAAAACTTTCGAAAAAATTTGTTGTCCAGTGAAAAAAAAGTGACAAGTGACAAGTTTAAAGTGAAAAGTATGTTAGGGTTTATATGGAATATATCCGTAAAATCCGCGTTCCCCTTTCCGCTACAACCTTATTTTCTCCAGGCTTCGCAGTACATTCCCTTCCACCCTTTCAGCAATATTTTCATTATCAGCCTTCACAAATTTCTTCCCACGTATTTTTTCATAAAGCTCAATATACCTTTCCGAAACACTGTTTACAATTTCATCACTCATTACAGGAACAGATTGCCCTTCTAAACCCTGGAAATTATTTTCGATGAGCCACTGACGTAAAAATTCTTTTGATAATTGCTTTTGTGCTTCGCCTTTTTGCTGACGTTCAGCATAGCCTTCAGCATAAAAATAACGGGAGGAATCGGGCGTATGAATTTCATCAATTAAGATAATAGTTTCACCATCCTTTCCAAATTCATATTTTGTATCCACTAAAAGTAAACCCCTTTGTGCTGCCATTTCTGTTCCGCGTTTAAAAACATTCCTGGTATATTCTTCAAGTTTAAGATAATCATTTTCAGAAACAATTCCCTGTTTAATAATTTCATCGCGCGAAATATCCTGGTCGTGGCCATGATCACTTTTTGTAGTGGGAGTTATAATGGGTTCCGGGAAACGGTCGTTTTCCTTCATTCCATCC
Organism: Bacteroidia bacterium; assembly: GCA_038215705.1. GTDB lineage: Bacteria > Bacteroidota > Bacteroidia > AKYH767-A > OLB10 > JADKJB01. The sequence goes on along the minus strand of JBBQQQ010000024.1, from coordinate 41,359 downwards.
GGCATCCTTACGCCACACAACATTCGTTCACCGGTTTTATAAGTTCTCCATGCATGCCCGGCAAGATATCCGCGAATTACCATCTCTACACGAAATGTATTACATTTTTTTCCTATTGTTACACTGGGATCCGGAACATCCAGGATCCAGCTAGGCACAACATCAGCGCTTTCCTTCATAAAATAAGCAGCAAGTTGATTCAGCACTTGTCCTTTATAAGGAATAGGCCTGGGCAACACCACATCAAATGCTGAAATACGGTCGCTTACAATCATTACCAGAATTGTATCATCAATTGTGTATACATCACGAACCTTTCCCCTGTAAAAATTAGTCTGACCGGGGAAAGAGAATTTTGTATCGGCAAGTGTGTTCATTTTGTGATGTTAATGTGGGTGATATGCTTTTATATTAATGTGGTAGTGCGATATTTTGTTATTGGGCATAAGGATCTGATACGAATTTAAAAATCATAAATATCGTTTTTCTTGGTAAGTTTCAGATCCTGCAGAATGGATGACTTGACATTAATCTGGAAATAATAATTTTCCTGTTGCCCGAAAGGCACCCAGTTAATTCGCATTTCCCAGCAATGAAGATCCCTATAGATACCAAGTGAAGTATACGATAAGTCCTTTGCATTGAAATCATACCCGGAATTAAAGGTAACCTTCCATTTGGGAGTAAGCGAAACATCTCCGTTAAAATTTAATGTTTGGTTAATCGTTTCTTCAAGCAAGCCTACCCTGGAATATGAAACACTGTAATTAATTACTATGTTAAAAGGAATTGAAAAATCCACATAATCCTGGGGGCGACGGTTAATCCTCTCTAGTTCTGCTTCCGAACCTTTTGCACTTGTTTTAGGTTCAGTGGTGCGTTGGTTATTCAAAGCATAACCAACTGTAAGCGATGTATTGACAAGTCGTGCCAGGCGTTTGTTTTCATCCCATTCGCTCTGATTTATTTTTCTTCCTATAGAGTCGCTAATATAAGGATCAAAACTTCCCGAAAAATTCAGGTTGAGCCGTTCGAAAAGTGTAGTTCTACCGTTGATGTTTATATTTGACCAATTCAGCGAATCTACAGCAGTATTGTATGAAACATTCCCTGAAAGACTTTCAAAAATTTTAACCTTTCGGAGATTCACAGCCGTGTCTGTTACACTTCGCGTTTTCATTTCAAGATTGTTGTCGAGGTTTAAACTTATAACACCAAATTTCCCCGCAGGCGGGCCACCAAAAATACCGGTTTCGTAAATCGAATATTGTGAAATGGTGCCCAATGAATCGGATTGGTAATTTTTGTAAGCATTGTATTTTGATTCGCTGAAATCGGGACGATACGTGTAGGTAATTGTTGGAGAAAGCACATGTCGTATAGCTGCTATTTTCCCTCTTTTCATTTGCACCATTCCATAAACCCTTGTGTTCATTGAAGCTGAAAACTGGAAATCTCGCGCAGCCCTGAATCCATTTATGGTATCGGTAACAACACTGCTGTCTTCCACCGAATAGTTTTTGCGAATGGTTTTCATGTACCACTTTTCATTGTAGGTGATGGAAGGCGAAACGGTAAAATATTTTAAGGCTTTAAAAGATGTGCTCACCGGAATTGCATGCGACATTCCATAGCGGAACTGTTCTTCTGTACCACGTTCAAACAACAATGAATCTTTTGTTTGAATAGAATTTTGAAAATTATTCTGATAACTTACTCCAATTTTTTCAAACCATTTTTCAGATCCTACTGCAACCTTTCGCTTGAATGGATAAACGCGATTAACACTGAAATTTGTGACCGGCAAACTCAGCGAAATGTCATTTGTAATGGTGTTCTGGCTGTGTGAAAGGCTGGATGAAAAGTTGTAAGGTTTACCCGGCCAGATTTTCGACCAGGAAACAGATGACTGAAATGTGTTAGACAAATAATTATTCGCACTTGAAATATTATTCTGATAAAAGTTTGAACTTCCTGCATTTACATTTGCACTGAAAACACTTGTAGGTCGTGCTTTTGGATCCTGCCTGTGATTCCACCGGATGAAAAAATCTTTGTTCAGACGATAATCGGGCAATTCTTTTTCTGATTCTTTTATTTCCGAATAGCTGAGCGAAACATTCCCACCATAGTGGTACCGGTTTGCATACGCTGAATTAAGTTTCAAGCCCCAGCTTCCAAGTGAATAAATATCTCCGGTAACTGCAAAATCAACTACATCACCCAAACCAAAATAGTATCCGCCATCTTTTAAAAAAAATCCCAGTCTCCCTGACTCGCCATAACTTGGAAATAGAATTCCTGCGGCCCGACCCTTTCTCGTGGGAAAGTAACCAAATGGAATTGCCAGGGGTGTAGGCACGTCTTCAATGACCAGGTAAGCCGGACCGGTAATAATTTTATTATTTTGAATGACTTTTAATTTGTTGGAAGAAATGGAATAATGGGGGTGGGGTAGATCGCAGGTGGTGTAGGCTCCTTTCCAGATGAAATAGTTGTTTTCGTCGATGCGTTTGATGGTCTCACCATGAACATACCCATCGCCTTGTTTGGTCTGAACTTCTTTAATTTTGCCCTTTTTTGTTTCAAAGTTGTAGGTTACTGCCTCGGCGGTAAATTGTTCTTCATTTTGTTTAAATACCGGTAACCCTTTTGGAGCGCCAATGCTGTCGGTTCCCCCTTTGGCGTAAAGTATTTTGGTTAGCCAGTTGACTTCCATGTAATCCGCAGTCATCTCAATATCCTCGTAGGTAACCCGGGCATTTCCATAAAGAAAAACCTTTTCGCTCACAATTTCAAAGCGGATGGAATCGTCGGCAGTATAGTGTACTTTTGATTTTAATTCATCACTTGTAAGCCGGATAACACTGTCGGGTGGAAGTGAATCAGGACCCGTCGTGATCTGAATGGTTTCAGAACTATCTGGTATTGTTTGTGCTGTGGAATCTTTCGGAAAAAAAAGACATACTAAAATCAACGCAAAAGCGGTTAATATTTTTGTTGATATCGGATTCGCGGTGAACTGCATCACGCTACAAAGAGGAGTATTTTTGAGGTCTCAAAGCTAACTAAAATAAAAATTGTCACAGAAAGGCCCGTTTACCACATTCGTTATATTACTATCAGTTCTGTTGCTGACATCGTTTTCAACGAAAAACCATGTTCCAAAGTATCAGATGAAAACCATTGTGATCGATGCCGGTCATGGTGGCCATGATGTGGGTTGCCTGGGCTCATCATCCCAGGAAAAGCATATAGCCCTGGCAGTTTCGTTACGATTGGGTGCAATGATTGAAAAATATTTCCCCGACATACGGGTGATTTATACACGTACTACTGATGTTTTTATTGAATTACACGAACGTGCAGCGATTGCCAACCGGCACAAAGCTGATCTTTTTATTTGTATCCACTGTAATTCAGGACCTTCAGCTGCTTTTGGTGCGGAGACTTTTGTTATGGGACTGCATAAAACCGAAAGTAATCTTGCCGTAGCAAAACGGGAGAACTCCTCTATCCTTCTGGAAAAGGATTATAAAGCAAAATACGATGGATTCGATCCCAACAGTCCGGAAGCGAATATCATTTTTTCATTATATCAGAACACGTTCATGAACCAGAGCCTGCATTTCGCATCGCTGTTGCAGGAGCAGTTTACTACCAATTCAGGCCGGTTTAACAGGGGAGTTAAGCAGGCCGGATTCCTGGTACTGTTTCGAACAGCCATGCCCAGTGTGCTAATCGAACTGGGATTTCTGACCAATAAATCTGACGAAAAATTCCTGATTTCTGAAAAAGGCCAGGAAAGTATGGCCAATTCAATAGTTAAAGCTTTCCGGGTGTATAAATCCGAAACGGAACGTAAAGCAGGAGGCGGTTCAGTATCCGTAAAGGAAAAACAAACCGCCCCGGTACCTGAACCGCGTTCCGGCGAACCCCTGGCATCCAGCGATTCTGCTCTGAAAATAATTACTGAAAAATCTATTGAGGATTCTAATAATCAAGCTATTAAGGATTCAGCCCAGGCATCTCCCGATCCTGCCAAAGACCCTTCCGGCGAAAGCAAGGTTTTTTATACCATCCAAATTGCTGCACTTCCCAATAATAAGCCCATAGACGAAACTCCCTATAATAAGCTTCCCGATATGAAGAAACTGATAGGAAGCGATGGCATAACCCGCTTTTATTCGGGTAATTACGCCAGTCTTGACGAAACGCGCAAAACTCTCATGGCACTTAAACAAAAGGGTTTTAAAGATGCTTTTATATGTGCTTTTTCAGGTGCCAAGCGGATTTCTGTGATTGAAGCAGAGGAATTGCTGAAAAGGAAGTAATTTCGCATAATTCATTTTTTAAAATTTTATTGTTGCTGTGAAGATATCTAAAGAAGTAAAAGTCGGCCTGCTCGTTACCGGTGCCCTGGTAGCCTTAATTTGGGGCATGAATTATTTAAAAGGCCTCGATCTCTTTTCAAGCGATAATAAGTATTACGCAGTTTATTCCAACGTGGATGGTTTGGTACCCTCAAGCGAAGTAATGCTCAATGGTGTAAAAGTCGGCCAGGTTCAAAAGATCCGTTTCCTGGAAGACCGTTCAGGCCGCATTGAAATTACGATGCTTGTTAATCAAAAAGTTTATGTGGGTAATCGTTCTGTGGCCCGTATTGCCAGTTCTGACCTCCTTGGCGGGAGGGTGGTGAATCTAATTCTTGATACTAATTCTCCGGCAGCAGCCGACGGTGACACACTGATTCCGGAAGTAGAAACTACCCTTAGCGATCAGATGCGTCCTATTAAGGATAAGGCAGAAAATCTGATTGAATCGCTGGATTCATTATCGGTGGCATTGCAGGGTTTTCTGAATCCCAATAACCAGGGAAGTTTGAACGATGGATTTGCCTCCCTTTCAAAAACATTGAAAAATCTTGAACAGGCATCCGGAAGTCTTGATAATATGCTTACATCAAATGACAGCAAATTAAGACGAATGATTGATAATATTGAATCTATCAGTTCAAACATTAAAAATAACAATGAGTCGTTGTCGCTTGCGCTGAAAAACATTGCAACGATTACCGATTCACTTGCGAAATCAAATCTTACCAGTACCATCAACAATGCAAATAGTACACTGAAGGAAACTTCCCAGATTATGGAAAAGATTAATAAAGGCGAAGGCACAATGGGAATGCTTATTAACAATGACAGTTTGTATAATGCACTGGAGCGATCTGCAAGTGATCTTGATAAACTGCTGATCGATTTGAAGGCAAATCCCAAACGGTACGTTCATATATCTGTATTCGGTCGCAAGTCAAAATAATTCCAGACTTAGCCACCCGAACAAATAACCGGTTATTGATATGATACAAGGAATTATATTTTCTCTTTTGCTTATTGCCGGTGCAGGTTTTTTTGCATATAACCTGAGAAAGATAATCCGCAATATTAACCTTGGGCGCGATATCAACCGTACCGATAATCCTGGTGCACGTTGGATGACAATGACCCTGGTGGCGCTTGGCCAGTCAAAAATGGTTAAACGACCCATCGCAGGTTTTCTGCACATTATTGTTTATGCAGGGTTTGTTATTATCAATATTGAAGTACTTGAAATTATTATCGATGGAATTCTCGGAACTCACCGCGTATTTGCCGGGCCGTTAGGTTCGTTTTACAACATCCTGATCGGTAGTTTTGAATGGCTTGCATTTGGAGTATTAGCCGCGTGCATTATTTTTCTTACACGCCGGTATGTGATACGTTTGAAAAGATTTATCAGCCGTGATCTGAGAGGGTGGCCTCAAAGCGACGCTACGATTATTCTGGTTACTGAAATTATTCTGATGTCATTGTTTCTCACCATGAATGCAGCCGATTATTTGTTGCAGCAACGTGATGTTCCACATTATATCATGGCGGGAGCTTTCCCGGTTTCTTCAATATTTGCACCGCTGCTCAATAGTTTTCCTACTGATACACTTATTGTAATTGAACGGTTTTGCTGGTGGCTGCACATAGCCGGAATTCTGTTATTTCTAAACTATCTTCCCTATTCCAAACACTTTCATATTTTACTGGCATTCCCCAATACCTGGTACAGCAATCTTGAAAAGAAAGGAAAATTTACAAATGTGGAAAGTGTTACCGGTGAAGTTAAACTGATGATGGATCCTTCAGCCGTACCACCTGCAGTTGATCCGGCTGCACCTCCTTTAAGGTTCGGTGCAAAAGACATCCAGGATCTTACCTGGAAAAATCTTATGGATGCATATTCCTGTACGGAATGCGGACGATGCACATCGGTTTGTCCTGCAAATATAACCGGAAAGCTGTTATCGCCCCGAAAAATCATGATGGATACGCGGGACCGTATGGAAGAAGTGGGCAGAGGTATTGATCAGCATGGCGCAGGGCATGAAGATGGGAAGGCACTTTTAAATGATTACATACAGCCGGAAGAGTTATGGGCATGCACAACATGTAATGCTTGCGTTGAAGCTTGTCCGGTGAATATTGATCCGTTAGCCATTATAGTTGAAATGCGCCGTTACATGGTAATGGAACAATCATCAGCCCCGGCAGAACTGAATGGTATGTTTACAAAAATGGAAAATAACGGTGCCCCCTGGCAGTTCTCACCTGCTGATCGCATGAATTGGGCTAACCAGGATTAAAAAGATTATTATGAGCACAAACATCCTGAAAGTTCCAACAATGGCCGAAATGACATCGCGCGGCGAAGTTCCTGAAATTCTTTTCTGGGTGGGATGTTCGGGCAGTTTTGATTCGCGTGCTCAGAAAATTACAAAAGCAATTGTAAAAATTCTGAATCACTGCAATATTAATTTCGCGGTTTTAGGAACCGAAGAAAGTTGTACCGGCGATCCTGCAAAACGGGCGGGCAATGAATTTCTTTACCAGATGCAGGCAATGACCAACATTGCTGTGTTAAATGGTTATGAGGTTAAAAAAATTGTAACAGGCTGCCCGCATTGTTTTAATATTATTAAAAATGAATATCCTTCCCTTGGCGGGAAATATGAAGTAGTGCATCATTCGCAGTTATTACAGCAACTCATTAATGATGGCCGGTTAACGGTTACAGGTGGATCCTTTGCAGGAAAAAAAATTACTTTCCACGATCCCTGTTATTTAGGCCGGGGAAATGATGTGTATGAAGCACCACGTGAAGTGATCGAAAAACTGGATGCAGAGTTGTCTGAAATGAAACGCAGCCGGGCTAATGGCCTGTGTTGTGGAGCAGGAGGTGCACAGATGTTTAAAGAACCTGAAAAAGGAGTCAAGGATATTAATATTGAGCGCACCGAAGAAGCGCTTGCGTTGAAACCTGATGTTATCGCTGTTGGTTGTCCTTTTTGTATGACCATGATGACCGATGGAATTAAACATTTTGAAAAAGAGCAGGAGGTAAGTGTGCTGGATATCGCAGAACTTATTGCCAAAGCAAACGATTTGTAACTATAAAATATCATGTTAGTCCCATTTAATTCATTGCCAGGAAATTCAAGAATCTGGATTTACCAGTCTTCGCGGTTAATTACAAACACGGAAAAAGAATCAATTGAATCTGCTATAACAACTTTCCTCGAATCCTGGACAGCACACGATGCCACTCTGAAAGCAGGTTTTGAAATATTGTATGACTTGTTTGTTGTTATCGGGGTTGACGAATCGTTTAACAATGCCAGTGGATGCAGTATCGACAAACAAGTTAACTTCATGAAAATGCTCGGCGAAAAAACAGGCATTGATTTTTTCAACCGTATGCGAATAGCGTGGATGCAAAATGATCAGTTGCTTCAGAATCAGTTGAGTGAGATGACTGCTTCCATATCAAGGGGTGAGATAACCGGGGAAGTATTTGTTTTTAATAACCTGGTTCGGACTGCAAATGAATTTAAAACTTCCTGGAAACAGCCGCTAAAGGAATCATGGATTCAAACGGTACTTTAAGTGGAAATTAACGTTCATTTAATTTTATTATGAGCACGAATCGTCAACTCTCTTTTACTATGTCAATATGATGACGTACCTGTTTTTAATTCTTGGATTTGCCATCCTTATTAAAGGAGCTGATCTGCTTGTGAAGGGATCCGTTTCACTGGCAAGGCGGTTGGGCATTTCAGATATCGTTATTGGTTTAACAATAGTTTCTTTCGGAACGTCGGCCCCTGAATTAATCGTGAACCTCATTGCGTCGCTGAATGGCAGTTCTGAAATTGCTATAGGAAATGTTCTCGGAAGCAATATTGTGAATGTTTTTTTTATCCTGGGTGTTGCAGCAATTATTTTTCCTTTAACAGTAAAGGTTAACACAACGTATAAGGAAATCCCGTTTGCGTTATTGTCAGGTTTGGTGATACTTTTTTTAGCAAATGACCGGCTTTTTGATAACGAAACAAAGGCAGTACTTTCAATGGGAGACGGACTCGTGCTGCTGGGCTTTTTCGCTATCTTTATCTATTATATAGTAGGTATAGCCAGGCTGGATACACAGGAGCAGGAGAGTGGTCCACCTATGAAAGTGTCGAAAGCAGTTTTATTTTTGGTTATTGGATTAGCAGGATTGGTAGTTGGCGGTAACTGGGTTGTGGAAAGTGCAGTTGATATTGCCCGGGGATTCGGAATCAGCGAAAGCCTTGTTGGTTTAACCATTGTAGCCCTGGGCACCTCGCTTCCGGAACTGGCTACTTCGGCAGTTGCTGCTTATAAGAAAAATACCGATATTGCAATTGGAAATGTTGTTGGTTCAAATATCTTCAACATTTTCTGGATATTGGGTATTAGTTCTGTAATTCATCCTATTCCAGTAATGCAACGCAGTAATGTTGATTTTGCAGTAAACATACTTGCAGGTATATTGTTGTTTGTATTTCTATTTATCGGGAAACGACAGATTCTCGAACGATGGCAGGGTGGAGCTTTTGTAGTTTGTTATATTTTATATGTTGCATATTTAATTCATTTAGGCTAACCTTTAAAAAAAAGTATAGATGCATTTGGCGCAGGATTTTGAAACTTTATTCACCATAGCCTCCTTGGTGAGTTTACTTACACTGGCAGTTCTTGAAATTGTTTTAGGAATCGATAATATAATTTTTATTTCAATAGTTGCGGGTAAGCTTCCTAAAGAGCACCAGAAAAAAGCCCGTACCATTGGTTTAATGCTGGCACTGATAATGCGTGTTGCCTTGTTGTTTAGTATTACCTGGGTAATTGGCATGAAAGGAGCAATATTTCATGTGCTCGAAGTTGCTCCATGGATTCTTTTTGATCTTCCCGCATCCCTGGCAGATTCTGTTGTGTGGAGTTGTTCGGGGCGTGATCTAATACTGCTGGCTGGAGGTATTTTTCTTCTTTATAAAACTACTGTTGAAATACGGCACAAAATTGAAGGAGAAGGTGAACTGGAGGATCCTAATTTGAAAAAGGTTACCCTAAACGCTGCTATACTTCAGATTGTAGTAATTGATATTGTATTCTCTTTTGATTCTATTCTTACTGCAGTGGGTTTAGTTGACAACCTGCTGATTATGATTCTTGCCGTTATCATAGCGATGGTAGTTATGCTGGTGTTCGCTGAAAAGGTTTCCAATTTTGTGAATAACAATCCTACCATTAAAATGCTCGCCCTGGCATTCCTGCTTATGATAGGTATGATACTGGTTATGGATGCATTCCATTTCCATGTTCCGAAAGGATATATTTATTTCTCAATGGCATTTTCACTTATGGTTGAAGCACTGAATATGCGAATGCACAAGAAAAAGCAATTGCGTATTAAATCAGCAATACATAAAGATCCGCGGAAAGTCGTTTAGAATCCGGAAAGTGAAACGGTCCGGTAAAATCTACCAGACCTATATCATGCCAAATCGGTGAAATGAATATTCCCAATATCATTTCCACGTTTCGAATTGTTGCCGCACCGGTGATGTGGTTGCTGTTATATACCGGAGAAAGGGAAGGATTTGTGTGGCTTCTTACCGCTGCTTTTTTTTCAGATGCAATTGATGGGATCATAGCACGAAAACTTCACCAGGTTACAAAACTGGGAAGTATGCTTGACTCCTATGGGGATTCTTTAACAATCATTTCGGGTATTCTAGGAATCATGCGCTTCCATTATGAACTTATTCAGCAATATAATTACCTTTTTATTTTTGTGATTGGTTTACACATAACGCAACTTCTTTTATCGCTGTTGAGGTATGGAAAACCCAGTAGCTTTCATACCTATGCGGCTAAACTGGCAGCGGTTGCAATTGGAATATTTATTTTAATTACACTTCATTATGCATTTATTCCCTGGCTGTTTTTTTTAACAATCCTGCTACTTATTATTGATGCCATTGAAGAAAGTATTCTTGTTTTTTTATTGCCTGAATGGAAAACAGATGTAAAAGGGATCTGGTGGGTTTGGAAAAAAAAGTGAAGCAAGATATCAATCCAATAAAAAATCCCGCCTAAGCGGGATGATATTTATACGTCGGGGTGACTGGATTCGAACCAGCGACCACCAGCACCCCATGCTGATACGCTACCGGACTGCGCTACACCCCGAAAAATTCAATAGGGTGCAAAAGTAGTAATTTATTCTTTTTACATTTACTTACCTGCAATTACATATCAAAGTACTTAATATCAATTAGTTAAATTATTAAATTTTTTCAGGCCGAATGTACTGAGCCTTCCATTAGTTGGACAATTATGTAATTGTTTTAACCAATTATGTAACTCAAAATGCTAATCAAGTAGTAATTTTGCACCGGTTTTTAATTACTCTTCCACTAAATCATTATGTTCAACTTTTATTTCAGGAATTTCATTATTGTCAGTCTGGCTATAATGCTGTTACCTTTAGTTTCGAAAGGACAAAACAAATCGCGCTACACCATAAGCGGGTATGTTAAGGATACCAAAACCGGGGAATATCTCATCGGGGCAAATGTGTATCTGAAAGAATTGTTAAAAGGAACTTCAACAAACCAGTATGGGTTTTATTCCCTTACTGTTGAGGAAGGGGAATACACCCTGGTAATCACCTTTCTGGGATACAAGGAGCAGGAACGAAAAATTTCACTGAATAAAGATTTCCGCATCAATGCGGAATTGGCCGATGCTGCTTACATTGCTTCTGAAGTTGTAATTACCGGAGAACGCGCTGATAAAAACGTTGAGTCTACTCAAATGGGTCAGATGGAACTCGAAGTTGAGCAGATAAAAACCCTTCCGGCCTTTATGGGGGAGGTTGACATTCTAAAAACCATTCAGCTGTTGCCCGGAGTACAGTCAGCCGGAGAAGGCAATGCAGGTTATTATGTTCGTGGCGGAGGGCCTGACCAGAACCTGGTGTTACTTGATGAAGCAGTTGTTTATAATGCATCGCACCTGTTTGGATTCTTTTCGGTTTTTAATGCCGACGCAGTCAAAAATGTTTCGCTTATCAAGGGTGGTATGCCTGCACAATATGGGGGCCGGCTGGCATCTGTACTTGATATTTCGATGAAAGAAGGAAACAGCAAAGAATATCATGTAGAGGGAGGGTTAGGATTTATTGCATCACGGCTTACCATTGAAGGGCCTATTAAAAAAGATACTGCTTCTTTCATTATTTCAGGACGCCGTACCTTTATTGATCTGTTCCTGCGTGAACCTTTCGTGGATGATGAATCGAACGCTGCGGGCAACAGTTACTTTTTTTATGATTTAAACACGAAAATTAATTACCGGCTGTCGGATAAAGACAGGCTTTTTATCAGCGGATATTTCGGAAGGGATGTTTTTAGTTTCTCAAGTTCTGAATCGGGTTTTAAAGTTAAAGTTCCATGGGGAAATGCAACTGCATCGGCCCGATGGAATCATCTTTTCAATGATCAGCTTTTTATGAATACTACATTGGTTTTTTCGGATTATAATTTTTCTTTTACAGGTGAACAGCAGCAGTTTGAGTTTAAATTATTTTCAGGTATCCGTGACTGGAATGGTAAAGTTGATTTTAATTATTTTCCTTCCATCTTACACAACGTGAGGTTTGGTATTAATTACACCTATCATACATTCACACCATCCAACGTATCAGCACGCTCCGGTGAAACTAAATTTGATCTGGGTGAAATTGTAAAACTTTATTCTCACGAAGGTGCCGCTTACATTAATGATGAATGGGACATAAGTGACCGGGTTTCTATAAATGGTGGATTGCGCTACACCTACTTTAACCAGGTAGGTCCATTTACACGTTATATCCAGGATGAAAATTTAGAAATTTCCGATACTATAAACTACAAAAGCGGAGAGAGTGTACAGATGTATCATCACATAGAACCTCGCTTATCAGGTAAACTGACCCTTACCAAAACTTCGTCGATCAAAGCCTCCGTAACGCAGAATTATCAGTACATACACCTTGCCTCGCTTTCTTCAGCATCATTACCTACGGATGTGTGGGTGCCTTCTTCAACGAATGTAAAACCACAAATAGGATGGCAGTATGCAATTGGCTATTTCAAAAATTTTAAGGATAATTTGTGGGAAACATCGGTTGAGGTTTATTATAAAGAAATGAAAAACCAGGTGGAGTACCGTGAGGGTGCCCAACCCGATGATGATATAAAAAATAACCAGGATAATAATTTTGTTTTCGGGGAAGGCTGGTCATACGGTGCTGAATTTTTTGTAAAAAAAGCCAAAGGCCGTTTAAATGGCTGGATAGGATATACGCTTTCCTGGACAGAGCGTAAATTTCCTGATTTGAATAATAATAAATTGTTTCCCGCCAAATACGACAGGCGTCATGATGTTTCTATTGTTCTAACGTATGAATTGAATAAGAAATGGACATTTGGCGCAACGTGGGTATACGCTACGGGGAATTCGTTAAACCTTCCGCAAAGCCGCCTTTTCCTGAACGGTCCTGTTGACCTGAGCCAGTATTTTAATGATCCATCGGTGCCATCACAAATTTATTATGAATATGGCGAACGAAATTCATATCGTCAGAATGCTTACCATCGTCTTGATATTTCAGCAACACTCACTGTGAAAAAGAAAAAGCGCTGGGAATCGAGCTGGAATTTTTCTGTGTTCAATGTCTATAACCGTTACAATCCTTACTTTATTTATTTTGATGATTATATTGATGAAGGTACCGGCCAGTATAAACTACAAGCCAAACAAGTGTCATTGTTTCCGGTAATTCCTTCGATTACTTATAATTTTAAATACTAAGCTCATGAGAACCCATAGAAAATATAACGTCTTTTTTGTGCTGCTACTGGCAGGATTAATGACGGGATTGAGTTCCTGTGAGAAGGACATAACTGTAGATCTGCCTGATCCCGAAATTCAACTTGTTATAGAAGGTTACATTAATCCAGGAGGGCCGGCATACGTATTTATATCCAACACCGCAGCATTTTTTGACCCTGTTGATTCACAGTCACTGTTAGCTGCTACAGAAAAAAATGCACTTGTAACCGTTTCTGATGGCGTGATTACCGATACACTCATTCCGCCGGTTCCGGGCATTGGATATTTTTATATTTCACCTTTTATCACCGGTGAAGTTGGTAAAACATATACCCTGTCAGTGAGAACTCAAAGTGGTAAAACCGCAACAGCCATTACAAGTATTTCTCCTCCGGTGACGCTCGACAGCATCTGGTTTGAACGGCAATCGGTTGATGATACGCTTGGATGGACCTGGGCACGTTTAACCGATTCACCATTACCGGGAAATAGTTACCGCTGGTTCGCAAAACGACTTGGTAAGGATGATGATTTTATTGCTCCCATAGGTTCGGTTTTAGAAGATAAATTTTTTAACGGATTAAGTTTTGTATTTGCCTACAACCGGGGAATGAAAGCCAATTCCACCGCCGATGATGATAATAACGAGGAAGAAGGATTTTTTAAAGTGGGTGATACCATAGTTGTGAAATTTGCTTCGATAACCAAAGAAAGTTTTGAGTTCTGGAGAGCTGCGGAAACTCAGGCTTCTTCAAATGGAAACCCTTTCGGATCACCCGCTCCAATAAAGAGTAATATTACCGGTGGCATAGGAATCTGGGAAGGATTTTCCTATACACTTGATACCACAGTTGCTCAATAATTTCCAAATACGTCTTTAATATCATTCATAGTTATATTTTTACCTTCTTTAACATACTTAATAATGTCAACTACTCCCGAACATATTAAATGCCTGATCATCGGTTCAGGTCCTGCAGGTTATACTGCAGCAATTTATGCAGCACGTGCCGATATGAAACCTGTTATTATCCAGGGTATGCAGCCGGGAGGCCAGCTTACCATAACTACTGAAGTAGAAAATTATCCCGGTTACCCAAAAGGAACACATGGCCCGCAAATGATGGAGGATTTTAAGGCACAGGCAGAACGCTTCGGTACAGAAATTCGATGGGGTTACGTTTCAAAAGTTGATTTTACAGGACCGGTTCACAAAGTAATCGTTGATGAGAAAACAGAAATTACAGCTGATACAATCATCATTGCAACGGGTGCCTCGGCTAAATGGCTCGGATTGGAATCGGAACAACGCCTCAATGGCTTTGGTGTTTCTGCCTGTGCTGTCTGTGACGGATTTTTCTTTAAAGGACAGGATGTAGCAATTGTTGGTGCCGGTGATACCGCAGCTGAAGAAGCTACTTATCTTGCCAAACTTTGCAGGAAAGTGTATATGATTGTCAGACGCGATGAAATGAGAGCATCAAAAGCCATGCAGCACCGCGTTACCAATACACCGAATATTGAAGTTATTTATAACTCGGAAACAAAAGAAATTCTTGGAGAGAAAGGTGTCTCCGGAGCTAAAATTGTTAACCGGCTGACAGGCGAAGAGCGTGTTTTGGATGTTACCGGATTTTTTGTTGCCATTGGACATGAGCCCAACACACAAATTTTCAAAGGATGGCTGGATATGAATGAAACCGGTTATATTAAAACTATTCCCGGCACAACAAAAACCAATGTTGCCGGAGTGTTTGCTTCGGGTGACGCCCAGGATCACGTATACCGCCAGGCCGTTACAGCTGCCGGAACCGGTTGTATGGCTGCAATAGATGCTGAGCGGTATCTTGCTGCCAACGGAATACATTAATTTTAAATAAACGATACTTCTGTAGCACCCTGACCGTAATTCCGGGTGTCAGCATCTTTGAAAGCGACCCCCGGGTAATGGCGAAGTTCTTTACGGATTTCACTTTTTAGTTTTCCATTACCCACACCGTGAATAAAAATTATTTTCCTGTAATGTTTCCGTATCGCGTTATCCATCTCTCTTGAAAAATGACGCAGTTGAATTTCCAGCATCTCCGCATTCGAAAGTCCTGATAGGTCAGGAACCAGTTCCTCAATATGCAAATCAATTTCTTTTTCATTAATTACTATTCCGTATTTACCGGGATTTTTGGTTTCCGGAAATTGTGTCTTTGATTTTTGTGAACCCAATGACTGCTTTTCCTGTTGATATTTTTCAATTAATTCCTTTACGGGAATTTCTTCATCTTCGGAACCGGAATACACGGTTTTAATGGCTGCAAATCCAGCCATTCCTGTTACATCCTTCCGTGCATTATGAAGGGATGGAATCAAAACAGCAAATTCATTTCTGATAGAAGTTACCTGGAGCAACTCCTTTTCTGTATATAATAATCCCTGGAACAGAAATGATTGTATGTCTATTAATGTTTCCCTTTTTAAATGTATTAATTCCTGATGGGTTCCACTTTCACAAATTCCTCTGTAAATTCCTTTCCATTGGTTTTCCTTACGGAGATAGAATGAAAACAGAACATCAAAACCCGACCTGTTCACCAGGTGATAGGTGAGGGCACCGGTTAATACTGATCCTGCAGCATCCGGAATAGCAGCAATGACTATTGACTTATCAGCGCAGATGTCAATCACAGAAACCGGATCATGAACTACATGAATTTCTTTTTTTATTTCCGGTTTTTCAGTTTGGTGGTCCTGAGCAATTCCTGTTTTTACCAGTTCATTCTCTCTGACGGGAATTTCAAATCCATCTTCAATTTCAACAATTACCATATTGCCAGAAAGAGTTTTCTTTACAATGCCTTTTTGTTTCTCATTGATAAAACTTACTTTATCACCCGGCTCAAATTTCATGTTATTATTATTAAGTGTTGTCAGAAATACAACCAGTGAAATTGAATACTTTTTTGATTATTTAATTCAAGGGTTGGAAAAGGTATTTTAAGAAACCCAAAAACACCGAAAATTGTTTTGAGTGTATTATTACCGGTTTTTATTTTAGTGAGATCAATGTCTGGTGCTATGTAAAATTGCCTGTATCGTTCAAATTTATTAGTGTTTAAAATTCCCAGGTTGGAATTATCTCTGGCACCTGTCATTCCTTCAGCCCCATATCCAAATGCGATATTAAGCCAGGCAGGGAATTTTGAATCATCTTTCATGAATGATTTAATGTTAGCCGATAGCCAATATGTTTGACCGTTATAGTCCTTGAACAATGTTTCCGGAAAATTATCACCCAGTAAATTTTTGTTGTATTGATTATAATCCGACGCATGCCATGAAAATTTAATATTTATGCGTTGTTCTTTCCAGATTAATTCCTGTGAGATAGCCATTGCAGAACCGGCAACATTCGTAATCATATCGGCAGATGAAAATCCCCACTCTTCCGAAAAGCCATCAAATACTTCAATGGTAGTGAGAAAAGCAAACCCTAAACTTCCGCCAATCCAGGTCGCCTTTTTATGTGGCATGCCGGTCCATTGCATCAGGTCAATTCCCCATTTGCCAAGATAATACGTCGAACCAAAATGCCCGGCCTTATCCATTTGCAACCATTCATCATTATCATTAAAGCCATGAAAATTGCCCAGGGGATAATCAGCATACCAAAGATAATAGAGCCCTGTCATTGAAACCAAATAGGTGGATCCAAGACCAACGGCAACAATTCGTCCTCGGGTTTTATCATAGCTCGCTGCCGGTTTCCAAAAATCCTTTTGAACCTGTGCATTCCCGGCAAGTCCGAAAAGCACAAGTAAACTAAAAAAAAACAATAGAATTTTTCGACACACAGCAGGGAATGTTAGGAATAAGTTGATGCTTTATGCCGGATAACTAAATCACGACAGTAAAACTTTTTTTGCTTCATCGAGAATATCAAATGCAGCTTCCCTGGAATTTGATTCAGCATACGTTCTCAATACCGGTTCGGTTCCGCTTGCACGGATCATCAGCCAGTCGCCATTTTCGAAAAAGTATTTATACCCATCGAGATCTTCAACGCGAGAAACTTTATATTTTCCAAATGAGCTATATGACCCAGATTTACAATTGGAAAGCACTTTTTGCTTTATATCTTCACGTATGTGAAGGTCATTTCTCTCAAATGAAAATGGACCGGTTATCGCATATACTTCATCAATTAATTCATTGAGTGTCTTCCCTGATTTTGCCATGAATTCCCACAATACCAACCCCATCCAGATACCATCACGTTCAGGGATATGTCCTTTGATTGCGATTCCGCCTGATTCTTCTCCGCCAAGGAGTACATCTTCCTTGATCATAATTTCAGCAATATACTTGAATCCAATTTTAACAACTTCGATCGGCAGATTATAATGCGCACACAGTTTCTGTACACGGGGTGTGGCACTGAACGCGACACACACCTTACCTTTTACACCCTTATAGTTATAGAGATAGTGAATCAGCAAGAGAATTATGTGATGTGAATCGACAAAATTTCCTTCAGAATCATAAAATCCCAGTCGGTCTGCATCACCATCGGTTACCAGTCCACTATCAATATTACCGGAAATCCTGATCATATCCGAAAACTCCGTCAGATTTTTATGAATGGGTTCCGGGGCCTGACCCATGAAGGATGGGTTATAATCGCAATGCAAGAAAGTGATATCCGGAAGCAATCGTCTCATCACATTTTGGCCGGCACCATACATTGCATCATAAGCAAGTTGCAAACCGGATTTACGAATTGATTCAAGGTCAAAATTGGCTTCAACATGATCACAATACATGGTTTCAAGATCAACGTATTCCAGCAGCCCCGATTTTTCAAATTCAGCTATAGTTAATTCACATGTGTTAATCGAAGGCTGCGGCTGTATCATATTCTCAATTTCAGCAACCATCGAAGGAAGCAGAGGTCCGCCGTAGGAACCTTTTAATTTGTAACCATTATATTCTGCAGGATTATGACTTGCTGTGATAATTACTCCGATATCACTGCCCGTTTTAATTGCGCCAAGAGAGATCATAGGTGTTGACACAAATCCTTTTGCAAGCAGGGTTTTAATACCTTTTGAACACATCACCTTTGCTACCGTTTCAGCAAAAAGCTCTCCTCCGAAACGACAATCATGACCTACCACTACTTTAGGAGTTTTGGATTGCTGAAGCATCCATGTGGCAGTAGCTTCTGTTACGCGGATAACATTATCAACTGTAAAATCTTGGGCAATAATTGCCCGCCATCCATCGGTTCCAAATTTTATCTGATTCATTTTTAAAAATGTTTTTTATTCTTTTTGATATGTGAAGATGTAATTTTTCTGCCTCAAAAAATATACGCTTCTTAAATTTAATAATTGTTTACTACGTAATCAATAACCCGGTTCCATTCTGCTGACATCAGGCCTTTGTAATACAGATAGGAATCTTTTCTTTTAATGACCTGTGAATTAACTTTTGTTATAATAAGGTTAAATTGTTTTTCTTTAAGGAAATCAATAACACTTTTTTCCTGGAAATTAATTTCAAAATCAACCATTGTTCGGGGATTCAGTTCTGTCAATGCGGAATCATTGATGAAAATTTTCATTGTCTTGGGCTCAAAATTCAATTCACCGTTGACCTTTCTCCAGATTTCAGTAACCTCAACTTTAGTTACTTTAATTTTATTTTTTTGCAAATGGGAAGTTATCATATCGCCTCCCATATTAAAAAAAACCTCCTGGTTATTGAAAAAATATTCTTCAATGGTTTTTATAAAGGCCTTACTGTTCAGTGATTTTTCATCGGTTCCATCGGTGTAGGTATCAATAATATAATTAACATATTTATCTGGCGGATAATATCCAAGTAATGATTGATTGAATGGAAAATTCCGTAAATACGTTTTTTTCAGATCATCAGATTCGCCGGTAGATTTTACCACCTTTCCTGCGAATTGCACAATGTTAAAAGCAAAGTTTTTACTCAGAACATACGTGGTATAAGTTGCACTGTATATTCCGCTGGCATTAGTATTGATACGGGTTTTGAGAAAAAGTTCATTCAGGTCACTGTAATCAACATATCCGAATGTAACTTCATCTTCATTACTGCTTCGGTGCACAAAAGAAAATCCAAGCGTTTTAGTAACAATTTCTTTCCGGTTATTATCCCATGTTTCATACATGAAAATAGTTTCCTGTGCGGTAAAGGATACACCGGCATTTTTTTCAATTTCTTTTAATGTGGAACCGGTGATCTGAATTTCTTTCTGTGGTGAATCCCAAAGTTTGACCCGGTTCTCAGTAATTTCTTTATAAACCAAAGCGGTCACCTGTTCTACAAAATTACAGCCGGAGGTGTCATGCTGTTCTGAACTACGAAGCATCAGCAATACCGGTATTTCTTCGGCAACAACAAGCGGACAGTTAAGTCCTGCAAGTAGCAATAAAAACAAAAATTTTAGTCGGGTCATCAGCAAGTGAAGATACTATCAGTCGGTAAAAATATAAAATAAGCTTGAGATAAGTACTTATGACCTGATCTTGCGCCTGTTAAGTTCATTCTGGAAGCGTCGGGCATTTACAAGGTGCTCACTGTAGGTCTTTGCAAAACTATGATATCCTGAAAAATCCTCCCGGGCACAGAAAAACATATACTCATGCCGGGTATAATTTAATACAGCGTCCAGGGTTGCTATGGAAGGGAGGCAGATCGGTCCGGGAGGAAGCCCGGTATTCAGGTAGGTATTATAGGGAGAATCAATCTCTTTATGGATGTTCAATACCCGTTGAATCGTAAAGTCTCCGGCGGCGTACACTAACGTTGGATCCGCCTCCAGTTTCCAGCCTTTTTTATACCGGTTAATGTAAACCCCTGCAATGACCGGCTTTTCATCATTTTTCCGGGTTTCCTGTTCAACAATAGATGCGATCACACTGACTTCCGTCTGATTCAAACCCATGTTTGCGGCTTTAGTACGCCGCGATTCTGTCCAGAATTTTTTATATTCTTTGGTCATTCGTTCAATGAATTGCTTCGCACTGGTATTCCAGTAAAATTCATAGGTATTGGGAATAAAAAGTGCCATACAATCAATGTCATTAAATCCGTATTTTGACAAATAGGCGTTGTTTCCCAAAAGGCCTACTATTGACGAGGAGTCGGCCTCAAGCCGGGCGGAAACTACCGATGCCAGTTGCTCCCGGGTACGGATGTTATTGAACGTTACTTTCACGGGCTCCTGTTGTCCACTTCTCAATAGCACAACCAGATCACGGTTGCTCATTTTTTTGCGAATATGATATTTTCCCGGTTTTACCTGGTTCTTATAATTCATTTGCTCGGCCACCCATTCAAACGATGCAACATTCTTCAACATTTTCTTTTCATTAAGCAAATTCACTACATCTGAAAAAGTTGCACCGGTTGGTATATAAACGTATTGCTGATCACGCTGCGAAAAAGAAACATTGGGTAAATAAATTTTGTTGTAAAAGTTATATCCGGCTACCAGCACTGATACTACAAGTACAACTAAAATTGATATCAGTATTTTTTTGCCTTTGGCAGATTTGACTTTCTTACTCATGGTAATCAACTGTTTGAAATTTGTTCCAGAACCGCACTGATTTTTGTGTTTCCGGGATTTCTCTTTAAATATTTAATTAAAAGTTGCTTTGCCTCCGCTTTTGAGGATGTAACCATTAACAGACCTGCTTTGTTAATGATTGCCTGGTCATAATCTGGGTCGATTAACAAAGCCTGATCATATAGTTTGCGTGCATACGCTGTGTCACTTTCCATAACCAGAACAAGGTAACCCAGGTTTGACAGGGCGGGTGCATATTTAGGATAATCCTTAACCGTTTTTTCCAGGATAGTACGTGCTTCTTTTTGATTATTGTTTACCGAAAGAATGGAAGCATATTTATTGGCAAATTCAGGATGTAATGGAGCCAGCTGGTAGGCGTTGGCAAAATACTGCTGTGCAGTAACCGGGTTGCCCGATTCCCTGTATGCTTCACCAATACGGTAGGAAGTCCACGCATCGGTATTATCATATGATTTTTTTTGTAAACCGGTTAAAGGTTGTTTTAGTGAAGCGGTATACGAAATTATTTTAGCGAAGTTTTTTTCGAGAAATGCGATATGTACCAGGTTGCTGAAATTGTTTTGAATTTCAGCCGGAGATTGATCTTTAAAATATTTTTTCGCCGAGTCAAGGACTTCCTTACCAAAATTAAATTTTTCATAATAGGCTATAAACGCCTTGCCTTTGGCCTGATCGCCAGGTTCAGGATTATTGATGCAATTAATTCCGATGAATTCTTTAATCTTGCTTATTGCCTCTTCTCTTACAGGTATTCGTATCAGGTGATCATGCACCGAAACGTGAGGGATGTCTGTGGTTCCCGAAGCGGGCATGTGACAACTCACACAATCATATTTTTTTAATTGCAAAACCTCTTTATTTTCACTGCAGCCTGCATCTTTTCCAGGTGCATGACAACTGTTGCACGAGGCATTAAAGTGTGCTGTGCCGGCTTGTTTCACACTCACGTGCGGATTGTGACAGGTAATACACGTTAACGCATTTTTGTAAGGTCTTAGTTCACTGTCAGCATTTTGTTCGGCCCTTGCCGCAGAAACGGTAAAGCACTTACTCAATTTCATGCGTTCAACATGAGATGCCATTATGTGTTCATTTTCCCGGCCACGGTAAACCGGCATAAAAACATTCATGACCTCCGACAAGCGCATGCCGGGTTTAAAATCAAAAAACGATTTTCCTTCATTAAGGATGGCATTTCCCTGTATGTGACAACGCTGGCAAACATCAAGCTGAAGATCAATTGGAAGTTTTGCAGGATTCACAATGGAGTAATCAATGCCTGTTGCTATATCAACCACCTTGCCTTCTTTTTTTTCCTTAACATGTACTTCTCCCGGTCCGTGACAGCGTTCGCAATTAATTCCATTATCAATAAATTCATATTTATTTTCAGAACCCGGGCTCATAACAGGATACGAATTATGGCAACTCATACATTCCAGTCCGATAAGCCTGCTGAACCGGGAATTGCCACCATTTTCGAAACCGGGCGGTAAATCCCAATGACCTTTTTGTGTATAAAACGTCATCGGCATTTGATTAACATATCCCGAGGTATTCATCAAGTGTGAATTTGTATGCTGTCCCGATCCGATAATGTAAGTTACCGTTTCAATTCTTTTATGGATGGTATCTTTTCCGTCCAGCCGGTATTCCATAATCCGCATGCTGTCGTTTTCCCAAAAGGGATAATACCAGAAATCAGTTTCCTTATCATATATTCGGTGATGGTTACCGAATTCCGCGGAACTTTTTGACCGGGAAGCCAGATCAAATGACTTACCCATTCCGGTTTGTATAAAACTATCGTAAATCGATTGATGACATTCCCTGCAGCTGTTCATACCCACGTAAGTTACATCTTCACGAAGTCCTGCATAGGTGGGTGTATCCGTCTTCGGTTTTTCCGTGTGACAATTAAAATTCACCAGGGCAACCAACGACATTATTGTTATCATTAAAATCCACCTGGCGCGGGCAGCTGTCATCAATTTTTTGAAGAATATTTTTGAATGTTAATTTAGCGGGTACTCACCTTCTGCATAATGTAAACATTTACCCAACTACCGTTACTCAACGTCCAGTCTGCAAGTTCACCATTGCATTTATAACCTGCCGCGGAAAACAAACGGATGCTGGGTTCATTATTAACGTGAATGTGACAATAAAGCTGGTGAAGATGCAACACTCTGAACGCATAATTCGATAAGAGGTTCAGTGATTCGAGCGCGAATCCCTTCCTGCGATTTTCTTTTTGTGCAACTAAGATTCCTACACCAGCCCGCAAATGAGCTGGTTCAAAATCGAATAAATCAATAAAACCTATTGTTTCACCATTAACAGATCCGTTGGATTTTTTCTGAATGGCAAGGCGCAATTGTTTGTTAGTATAGATGTCGTGATGTGCCACCTTAACAAACTGCTCCATGGTGTGGCGGGAAAAAGGAGTGAGGGTGCCGCTCACCGGCCAGATATCAGTATCATTTTCCCAGGTATACATCAGGTTGATATCAGAAGGTTCTAATGCCCTGAGTGAAATATTTTTTCCGTTTATCATGTTATTCAATTTCAAAAAAACCCTCAAAAACTTGTGTGGCGGGTCCTGTTAGGAATATGTTGGTGTAATGATTTTCTTTTCGTTCAAAACTTACTTCCAGTGTGCCTCCGGCTGACTGAAATTTAACAGGAGATTTTTCAGAAGCCCTTCCTTCTGACACAAGCGCTATGGCAGCAGCAACAGTTCCCGTACCACAGGAATAAGTCTCATCTTCAACGCCACGCTCATATGTTTTTATTGTAAATCCGTTGTTGTTTGCAGCAATGAAATTTACATTAATGCCCTCTGCTTTATACAACCCACTATTTCTGATTTTTCTCCCTTCAGTAATAACATCTATTATACTGATGTCATCACAAAAAGTCACATAATGTGGTGAACCGGTATCAAGCACTACTGACCCGTTTACTTTTTTTATTGCGTTCACATCTTTCATTTTTAATGCAATTACCGGCTGGCCGGATTCCGATGTGATACGTGCTGCTTCATGTATTCCATCAATGGCTTCGAATGTGGTATTATCTCCTGCGATGCCGAGATATTGCGCGAACGCAGTAATACATCGTCCACCATTTCCACACATACTCCCTTCGTTACCATCAGAATTATAATATACCATTTTAAAATCACAGGTAGATGATTCCTCCAGCAGAATCAGTCCATCCGCACCAATTCCAAAACGCCGGTGACACAATCGTGCAATTTGAGCAGCACCATTGAATTTCACCTGCACCGACCGGTTATCGATCATAATAAAATCATTTCCGGTTCCGTGATACTTATAAAATTTTATTTTTTTCAACTTTATAATTTTTAAACTAAAGCGGTCGTTTCTTGTTTTTCTAATATCGAAAGGATAAAGATAATTCAATGCGCACTAAATTAGTAGCTGACTGCGCTTTTATTCTGACAGATTCTTCACCAAATGTTCATCAGGAACGGGAAGCTCTTCATATTTCTTTCATCTTAACGGCACTAATTTTGCCATCATTAATATTTTTAAAGGAAATACTATAAACCAAACCTACTCTAATTTAATATAACTATGGTAAACAACATTAAGAAATCAATCTTCACGATCCTGATTGCTGCTGTTGCCGGTTTTGCTGGAGCAGGCGCATACAACTATCTTAACGAACCCGAATCGAAGTCGGAGGCAACGATTGCGGACAAATCCATTCCAGCCCGTCTAACGAATTACAACCGCCCTGCATCTCCTGTCGGGGCACTTGAATTTGTGGAAGCATCAGAATCCACCGTTCCGGCGGTAGTTCATGTAACCACTACATACGGCGCAACATCCTCCAACAATCAATCCTATAACCCCTTCCAAGACTTTTTCTGGGGGGATCGCGGATTTCGCAATCCTGCACCGGCAATGAGTTCCGGTTCAGGCGTCATTATTTCCGATGATGGGTATATTGTTACCAATAATCACGTTGTGGCCAACTCCGATAAAGTGGAAATTACCCTCAATGATAAACGAACCCTCATAGCAAAAGTGATTGGTGCTGATCCCTCCACGGATCTTGCCCTGCTTAAAATTGATGAAAAGGGTCTTCCTTTTATACCGTACGGTAATTCTGATTTGGTCAGGGTTGGAGAATGGGTACTTGCGGTTGGAAATCCTTTTAATCTTACTTCAACCGTAACTGCCGGAATAGTAAGTGCCAAAGCCAGGAATATTCATATACTTCCTGATCAACAATTTCCGATTGAGTCATTTATCCAGACTGATGCAGCTGTAAATCCGGGTAACAGCGGAGGTGCACTGGTTAATACAAACGGAGACCTGATAGGAATTAATACCGCTATAGCTTCCAATACCGGTGCTTACACCGGATATTCATTTGCCATTCCGGTGAATATGGTTAAAAAAGTTGTGGATGACCTGCTGGAATACGGAAATGTTCAACGTGGCTTTATAGGGGTGAATATCAGGGATATAGACTCTAAGTTTGCGGTTGAAAAAGGCATTAAATCTCTTAAAGGGGTGTATGTTGCAGGTATTACTGAAGGTGGAGCAGCCGCTTCCGCGGGAATCAAGGAAGGCGATATTATAACAAAAGTCACCGGCAACCTGGTAAACACTTCTCCCGAGTTGCAGGAGCAGGTAAGCCGCTTCCGTCCCGGTGATAAAGTGGAAGTTACTTTGCTCCGTGAAGGCGACGAAAAAACCGTTTCCGTCACGCTGCGGAATAAAAATGGAAACACCGACATTGTTAAAAACGAAATGGTTTCATTGCTGGGTGCTGAATTTGAAGTGATTTCCCAGGATGAGGGCTCTAAACTCGGCATCAAAAACGGTGTTAAAATTTCAAAACTGAATGCCGGAAAACTAAGAAGCGCCGGTATCCGGGAAGGATTCATTATTGAAACAATTGATAATAAATCTGTAAAAAGTACCGACGATATTGTGTCGGCACTGCAGAATAAAAAGGGAGGTGTTTTAATTGAAGGCATTTATCCCAATGGCATGAGAGCATATTATGGATTTGGTTTATAGTTTGTTATAGTGTGAATGTGTTAGGTGTGAAGGCTTCCTCCGGGGAGCCTTTTTTCATTGTAATTAACTCTGCCTTGACATCAAAACTTTTTCGTTATACTTTTGCCGCTTCAAATATTTTTCGACACCCCTACTTCTACTCTAAACCCCGGCTATGAGGCAACTGAAGATTTCAAAATCGATTACGAACCGTGAAAGTCAGTCGTTAGAAAAGTATTTACAGGAAATTGGACGAGAAAGTCTCATCAACTCCGACGAAGAAGTAAAATTAGCCAGAAGGATCAAAGAAGGTGACCAGTTGGCACTTGACCGTTTAACAAAAGCCAATCTGAGGTTTGTAGTTTCCGTAGCCAAGCAATACCAGAACCAGGGTTTAAGCTTGCCGGATTTGATTAACGAGGGAAATTTAGGACTTATCAAAGCTGCTAAAAGGTTTGACGAAACAAGGGGATTTAAATTTATTTCCTATGCAGTTTGGTGGATCCGCCAGTCGATTTTACAATCATTGGCTGAACAATCACGAATTGTAAGACTGCCTCTCAACCAGGTGGGTTCGCTCAATAAAATCAGCAAGGCTTTCAGTAAACTTGAACAGGAATTTGAAAGGGAGCCATCTTCCGATGAACTGGCGGGTCTCCTGGAAATTCCTTCTGATAAAATTGCCGATACGCTCCGTATATCCGGCAGACATATTTCAATGGATGCGCCTTTCGTCAATGGGGAAGATAATTGCCTACTGGATGTGATTGAGAATTCCGACAGCCCCAGGGCGGATAATCTGCTTATGTCGGAGTCACTTCAGCAGGAAATTGACCGGTCACTTGGAACGCTAACAGAGCGGGAACGCGAGGTCATTAAATTATTTTTTGGAATCGGGGTGAATCACGGACTTACGCTGGAGGAAATAGCAGCCAAATTCGATCTGACGCGAGAACGGGTGCGCCAAATCAAGGAAAAAGCAATCCGGCGACTACGGCATAAATCAAGAAGTACATTGCTGAAAGCATATTTGGGATAATAATTCCTGAAACAAGCCCGCTTTTGATTAAATTGCACTAGCTATAAATTCAATTCATTTAACTTAAATACTATAAAAATGTCGACCGACAATTTAAATGTTACGCTTACAAAAGATAAATATGAAACCGGATTGAATGACTGGATTCAGCAGGAGAAAGCAGCTGTAGAACTAATCCACATTCTTGGCAATTTGTGGTATGACAGGTCTGTGGAACTTATCATATTCCGCAACCAGATTGTTGATCGCGGTGCGAGCCAGATTTTAGCATTACATCAGTACGCGAAAGAAATCGTCAAGAAACCGATTTCAATTTATGATACTTTATCGATTGCTAAGGAACTGGTGAATATTAACCTTGCACCTTCTCGAATTGATATTGGCCGTCTCACTTCTGAATGGCTTAATGAAAAAGAAAGTTTCAAAGGTGATGTTAAATCTTTTGTTGCAGGTAAGTTGCGTGATTACATTGGTGCGGAAAAGAAGAAGATTGTTCCCAAGGATGTAATTCTTTATGGATTCGGACGTATTGGGCGTATCCTGGCAAGAGAACTGGTTTCACAGGCAGGGAAAGGCGAACAGTTGCGTTTGCGCGCCATTGTTACCCGCGATAAATCAGATGATGATATTATCAAGCGTGCTGATTTGCTTCGCGCAGATAGTGTTCACGGTCCGTTTCCGGGAACGGTGGTAGAAGATCTTGAAAACCGGGCACTGATTATTAACGGTCACAAGGTTCATATGATTTCTGCAAAAACACCGGAAGAAATTGATTATACGGCTTACGGAATCAATGATGCATTACTGATTGATAACACCGGTGTATCCCGCGACCGTGAAGGTTTGTCGAAGCATCTTAAAGCAAAAGGCGTAAGTAAAGTTTTGCTGACAGCTCCCGGCAAAGGAGATATACCGAATGTTGTTTACGGGATTAATCAAAAGGAACACAGCAAAGACGAAACAATTTATTCAGCAGCCTCCTGTACTACTAATGCAATTGTACCGGTACTTGCAGTTATCGATAAAAATTTAGGCATTAACCGTGGCCACATTGAAACCATCCACAGTTATACGAATGATCAGAATTTGCTTGATAATTATCATCCAAAATACCGCAGGGGACGTTCGGCACCTGTAAACATGGTTATTACAGAAACCGGTGCCGATAAAGCCGTTTCAAAAGCACTTCCTCAACTGGCAGGAAAAATTACCGGTAATGCAGTAAGGGTACCAACTCCTAACGTATCGCTGGCTATTCTTAATCTTAGTGTATTGAAAGAAACTACAAAAGAACAGGTTAATGAATTGCTTCGCGATGCTGCACTTAACGGCGGACTCGTTGAACAGATTCAATATCTTTCTTCCAATGAAACTGTTTCTTCTGACCTGGTAGGTAATCCATGCGCATCTATTTTCGACAGTCCGGCTACAATTGTTTCGAAAGACAGCAAAAACGTGGTGCTGTATGTTTGGTATGATAACGAGTATGGTTACAGCCGTCAGGTTATCCGTTTCGCGAAGTATTTAGCCAATGTAATTCGACTCACCTATTACTAGAAAAAATAGTATGATAAAAAAAGCTCCTGATGAGGGAGCTTTTTTTATTTCACGCAGTGCATATTTTTTTAAGATGCAAAAGTTAGCATGAACAAATTACAGTAATCCTTCAATAATTTTTTCCACACTTACTCCTTCTGCTTCTGCCTTATAATTTTTTACAATACGATGCCTTAAAATTGCAGGTGCAACGGCTTTAACATCTTCAATGTCTGGAGAATATTTTCCGTTGAATGCTGCATGGCACTTAGCGCCTACAACAAGGAATTGGGAAGCCCGCGGCCCCGCACCCCAGGAAAGGTAATTGTTTACGGCCTCAGTAGCTGTTGCTGTGTTAGGACGGGTCTTGGTAGCAAGATTAACCGCATAATTCAAAACATTATCAGGTATTGGTATGCGGCGGATGAGGTGCTGAAAATACATAATCTCTTCACCGGAAATAATTTTTTGCAATTGAGGATTGTAATCAGAGGTAGTATTCTTTACAACCTGAATTTCTTCCTGTACAGATGGGTAGTCGAGCATAACATTGAACATGAAACGGTCAAGCTGGGCTTCAGGAAGGGGGTAGGTACCCTCTTGTTCAATAGGATTCTGAGTTGCAAGCACAAAAAACGGGCTATCAAGCTCATAACGTTTACCCGCAGCCGTTACAGCTCTTTCCTGCATTGCTTCCAGGAGAGCAGCCTGTGTTTTAGGAGGGGTTCGGTTAATTTCATCGGCCAGGATAATATTTGCAAACAGGGGGCCTTTAATAAATTTAAAATGCCTGCTGTCGTCGAGGATTTCAGTCCCGATAATATCTGTCGGCATCAGATCCGGTGTGAATTGAATCCTGTTATAGGTTAAACCCAGCACCCGTGCAATGGTATTTACCAATAATGTTTTCGCCAGACCGGGCACACCGACCAAAAGGCAATGCCCCTGGCTGAAAATTGAAATAAGCACATCCCGAACAACTTCATCCTGTCCAATAATAACCTGCCCGATTTCTGATCGTAAATTTTTATAATTAACAACCAGGTCATTCAATGCTTCCACATCGGAGCTGTATGTTTTTGCCATATTATTTTTTTCTCAAATTATTTTTGAACGAACCAATACTCCAGGTTTTTACAAACTTTCAGATCCTCTGTTACCTGGACAAAGGTCGTGCTCTTTTTCTTTTTCACCCAATCAACCAGTGCCTGATTTTCTTTTTCGGTGGTTGTGGCTTGCTGTATCCGCTGGTAATCGGTTGTCAGGTTTGCCTTATGGGGTGCGCTGCGCGTCTTCAGCATCAAAATTCTGAAAGCAGTATTTCCTTCTGCTGATAAGGATTGTATTGGTGCAGAAATTTCACCATCTGCCATTTTATCCAATTGAAAGAAAACACCAGGATCAACTTCATCGGCTTCAAAACGGGTAGTGCCTGTTTTCTGATTCACCACATTGCCTCCGTTAAAACGCGATTCACTGTCATCCGAAAATCGCTGAGCTGCTTCCGAAAAGGTAAGCGAATCTGATTTAATCAAATTATAGATACTGTCGGACTTTGCAAAAGTTCTGTTAATATCGGGAACACCAAACGAGGGTTTAATCAGGATATGTCTTACATTAATTTGTTCCCCGCGGCGTTCGATTAACTGGATAATATGAAATCCGAATTTGGTTTCAACAATTTCCGATACTTCTCCTTTGCGCAATTTAAAAGCAGAGGATTCGAATTCAGGAACTAAATCACCACGGTTTACAAAACCAAGTTCTCCACCGTTACGGGCCGAGCCATCCTGTGAATAAAGGATCGCAAGTGTTGCAAAATCCTCGCCGGCTATTACGCGCTGACGATAGCCTTCAAGTTTGTCCTTAACATTTTGTTTCTCCTCCGCACTTACGGGCACATTAATTACAATCTGTCCGTATTCCAGTTCAGCGTTGATAAATGGCAGACTGTCGGGAGGAATACTGTTATAAAATTCTTTTACATCAGCTGGCGACACTGTGGCATTTTTGGTTACCGTGGCCTGCATTGATTGAATAAGTAGTTGTTCTTTGATGAGCGGTTTGAATTCATCACGAATTTCGAGAATACTTTTTTCATAATATTCTTCAAGGCGCGCTTCGGAACCAATCTGGTTAACCATGTAGCCAATCCTGCGATCGAGTTCGTTATCCACTTGCCCTTCGCTTATTTCAACACTGTCAAGTATTGCCTGGTTAAGCAGGAGCTTATTAACCAGGAGCTGATCAGTAATCCTGCATTTTAATTCATCACTGGGAGTATTTCCTTGCTCGACAATTTGCTGGTACTGGCTTTCAATTTCTGACTTCAACAAAATTTTGTTTCCTATCACCGCTGCTACCTGGTCGATAATTTGTTCCGGTTGCGCTTTTACACCAAATGGAAAAACCAAAAGGAAAAAAGCAAAAACCATCAAGTGGTTACTTATAGATTTCAAATTCATTTTTTTGAAGCGCTTCATCGTATGAGGCCTTTTCCATTTCTTTGATAAGGCTGAGTTTTCTCTTATTAATTATCAATACCCTGATATCATCTTTGACAAAGCTCAAGGGGGATAGTGATTCCTTGATTTTCATGTCGCGGATATTAACCAGGTAAAGATCGGTAGAATCTTCCATTTCAATGAACCGGTTGTTCCGCAGAAAAGTTTCCTTATCATACGTTTTGATAGGTACTTTTTTTAACAGTTCATCAAACAACAACCAGGTTTCATCATCAAGGTGAAAATCGGAAGCGAATTGATAACAGTATTCCTCGAGTTTCAGACGGTCTTTGTTGTTTTCTGACCGGTACCATTCTTTTACCTTTTTAACCTTGGGAGCATCCTTCTTTACTTTAAGGTAAAGAACCTTGATTATATTGTCTTTTAGTTCAAAATTCCGCTGATTGTCCTGGTAATACTTTTCAATTTCCTGGTCACTAACGATTGTATCAAGCCGTTGCCTGACCAGTTCCGTTTCATAAATATAGGTTATTAGGGTGTTACGGTATTCTTCAAGTTTTTTCTCAACATCTTTTTTTTCATCTTCCAGGTTGGTTTCAGCCTTGTGTAATACAACCTGTTGCTTGATCCAGCTTTGAATGAAACTGTTTGCCATCATTATACTATCCTCATTCGACGTTCCCGGCGTTATCATCCTGCTGATGTCTTCGCTGTACAGGTATTTGTCATAAGCTCTTGCCACCGCAGCATCCGGCTTGTCAGAATCCCGTTTTTTCAGATACCCACACGATGATAATGTGAAAAAAAAAACAAGGCCGGATAATGCCAATGCCCCGGTTGATCGGGGCAATGACTTAATCGCTGACGATATGACGGTATTACTGATCAACAGGCAGTATGAATTATTTACTGAAGCTGTTTAATACATCCTCGTTAACAGTTACCGGGTATTTGGTTCTCAGGCCACTGATCCATTCCTTTTCAAGATGATTCTGATAATCGGCAGTAATAATACCTTTTGCTTCATCAAGTGATTTGGGAGTAGGCTCAAGCACATTAATAACATCCACAAATACAACTGAATTATTTTTGTTCATATTTGGTGAAAGGCCTTTTTCCCATTTTATGGAATCAATAATTTCATTTTCTCCTTTTAGGAATTTGCCGTCTTTCGTGCTCAGATTAAGTTGTGAATCTTTATTCATTTCATTCAGCACTTCAACCATCGGCTTACCCTTCTTTAATAATTTGCGTGTTTTATTGGCGACATCCTCATTGGCGCACGTGTATATAATGGCATCACATCTGCGATCCCACATATATTTAGTTTTGTTTTTCTCATAAAATGCAACAAGTCCTGCTGAGTCTTTTACTGCTTTTGACCAAACTTTTTTATCTGTAAGATCAAACAACAATATTCCGTCACGATATTCCTGCATCAGCGCTTTGAATTCAGGATACTTTATTTCGAGCTGGCTCTCTTCGTAGGCCAGGGCAGTTTCTTCTACATATTGATTGTACAGAGTATTGCCAACCTGTTTAGGAGTCGTGTTTTGTTTTTTAGATTGATGGTTGTTGATATATTTTGCAAAATCTTCCTGCGTGTAGGTTGTGGTTCCAAGAGTGAATAACGGTTTGTTCAACCCTTTTACTTTTTCAGGATTCCATTCTCCGCCAAGCAGGGAAGTATCGAGAGCATTGATGAATGCATCTTTTGCTTTTGGAAATTCTTTAAACTTATAGTCTGCTTTAATTCTGGTGATCATTGAATTCTTACTGATCTCTGCACGACTGTCGCGGGCAACCTGGGTTTTAAGTTCGTTTCGCTTTTCTTCCAGGTTAGGAACCGGCTTTTTTTCAAGGCGCTTAATAATATGCCATCCATAGCTTGTTTTAACAGGTGCTGAATAATCGCCGTCTTTCATAAGTGCAAAAGCAGCTTTTTCAAATTCCGGAACCATGCGACCTGTTCCGAAAGGAGGGAGCGCTCCACCATTTTTAGCAGAACCTTTATCGTCAGAAAATTTAGCTGCGAGATCTTCAAATTTTTCTCCGGCTTTCAGTTTCTGATAAATTTCGTCAATTTTACTTTGTGCTTGTTTAGTAACAGAATCAGGAGCTGTCGAAGCTGACTTGATCATGATGTGTGCCACCTTGATTTCTCCTTGTGCTTCCCTCACATCAATCACTTTAATAATGTGATAACCAAATTTGGTTCTTACAGGCATTGAAATCTGTCCGGGTTTTGTAGTATAAGCAGCAGTTTCGAAGGGATACACCATTTGCATGCCTGTAAAATATCCCAGGTCTCCACCATTTTCTTTTGCTGACTGATCATTTGAGGAATCGCGTGCCATTTTTTCGAAATCTGCTCCTTTCAAAAGCATATCACGAATTTTTAAAGCCCTGTTATAAACCGCCAGCGTATCTTTTGGAAGTGCATCAGCAGGCAGGTTTAAGAGTATATGACTTGCACGAACATCCTGCTGCATACGATCGTAAGCTTCTTTGATAAGTCCTTCAGTAACTTCCTTATCGGTCATATAGGGCTGTGCAAGTTGTTTGCGATAACCTTTCAATTCATTAATGAATGTCTGACTGGTATCAAGCTTTTCTTCTTCGGCTTCTTTGACTTTGAGTTTATAATTAATGTAAAGTTCCAGGTACTCTCTCACATCTTTCATGTCGTAAGCACCTTCTTTGGAATTGTTTTTACGATACACTTTTTCAAACTCAGCC
Organism: Bacteroidia bacterium; assembly: GCA_038215705.1. GTDB lineage: Bacteria > Bacteroidota > Bacteroidia > AKYH767-A > OLB10 > JADKJB01. The sequence continues at coordinate 7,640 of JBBQQQ010000024.1, read as the reverse complement.
TTTGTCACCGGGGTTCCCGCAATGGTCATGAGGACCGGGTTCGATGTGTCCTGGGCGGTAAGATAACCCGGGCAAAAGGCGACAGCCATCAAAAGAAATCCTGAAATGAATTTTTTCATAATAATTTTAGTTAATATATAATTGACTTTTAAGGGGATGCAAATTTAACAATTCAGGGATAATTTTCACTACAAAAACGAGTTTCCAAAGCTATTTTTAAAAGCATGAAATTATCGTGAATAATTGGGGGCATCTCTTATAATAGTGACCCCGTGCGGGTGACTTTCCTTGACACCGTTCATGGTAATCTTGATAAATTGTGCCTGTTGAAGGGTTTTAATGTTTTTAGCTCCGCAATATCCCATGCTTGCCCGCAATCCTCCAGTAAGTTGGTAAACTTCCTCAGCCAGAGTACCTTTGTAGGGAACCCGGCCGACTATTCCCTCCGGGACCAGTTTTTTTATGTCTTCTTCAGCATCCTGGAAATAACGGTCTTTTGACCCTTCTTTCATGGCTTCAATTGAGCCCATTCCTCTGATTACCTTATACTTACGTCCTTCATAAATGATGCTTTCCCCGGGAGATTCTTCAACTCCTGCAAAAAGAGATCCTGCCATAATGGAATGAGCCCCTGCTGCAATAGCTTTTGGTATGTCACCCGTAAAACGGATACCACCGTCAGCAATAATTGGAACTCCTGATGTTTTAAGTGCTTTGGCCACATCCATAATGGCTGTCAACTGCGGAACCCCTACACCTGCAACAACTCTTGTTGTACATATTGAACCGGGTCCGATGCCTACTTTCACTGCATCCGCGCCTGCTTTCACCAGTGCCAGTGCTCCTTCAGCGGTGGCAATATTTCCGACCACCGTATCCAGTCCGGGGAAAGATTTTTTCACCAGTTTGAGCGCATTGATTACACCTTTTGAATGACCGTGGGCTGTATCGATGATAACAGCATCGACACCGGAATTTACCAGTGCCTGAACCCTTTCTATCATATCAACGGTAACACCTACTGCGGCTGCGCAACGTAACCGGCCTAAATCATCTTTACAGGAATTCGGACGGGATTTATATTTAATGATATCTTTATAGGTAATCAAACCGATGAGTTTGCCTTGTTTATCGGTAACAGGAAGTTTTTCAATTTTGTAATCCTGGAGAATGAGTTCTGCTTTTTGAAGACTTGTAATTCCCTGAACAGTGATCAGGTTGTCTTTCGTCATAACATCTTTCACCAGGCGTGTCATTTGTTTTTCAAAGCGGAGATCGCGGTTGGTTAAAATGCCGACCAGGATATTTTTTGCATTGACAATCGGAATCCCTCCGATTTTCTGCTCCTTCATTATGTTGAGGGCTTCCTGGATGGTTGCGTTTTCGTTCAGGGTGATAGGGTCATGAATCATCCCGCTTTCAGAGCGTTTAACTTTCCTGACTTCGGCAGCCTGGGCAGTAATACTCATATTTTTATGGAGAACACCAATGCCACCTTCCTGTGCCATTGCTATTGCCAGGGAGGATTCTGTTACCGTATCCATGGCAGCAGAAATAATAGGGATGTTAATCTTTATATTTCTTGAAAAAAAACTGGAAGTATCAACTTCACGTGGCAAAATTTCAGAATAGGCAGGGACCAGAAGAACATCATCATAGGTTAATCCTTCTCCGAGTATTTTAATGGAAGTATTCTTCATGGCAGCTTAACTAAATTAAGCAGGGAGAAAAACCCTGTTTGGGGTGCAAAGGTAGTAAAAACCGGGTAACTGAAATCCGTTGCATCCACATGTGAAAAGTGACGAGTGACGGGTGACGAGTGACGAGGTGAGGTAGCCTGAAATAGGTTGACTTTTTTAATGTATCAACGAAGCAGCATAACTGTTCCTGACCGGCGTATTTCTTTCTTGTTAAAGCCTTTGAATACTAACAGGTAAGCATAAATACCAGCCGGAGCATCAGCATTTTCATAGTTTCCCTGCCAGCCAATACCAGGACTGTCGGACGCAAAAACGCGCTGGCCCCACCGGTTAAATATCTCCAGGGAATAGGTTGCAGGATCCCCGAATATAAGATAAGGTTTGAAAACCGGGTTTTTACCTTCCGGAGTAAAGGCATTAGGAATGTAAACGCCCGGACTTTGTGGCGCACAGGCGATATTGGATAGCGAACTATCAAGTAATCCGAAACTGTTTACAGCTCCTTCCACTGCTTGTACCGCATAACAGATGTTGCCATCCTGAATGGGAAAATCTGAAACATCATCCGTAAAAAACAAGGTATCACCAGAAACAGTGGCAATTGGAGTTGGAATAATTCCTAAACTCCCGGCTTGGTAAATGTTAAATTTTCCTGTCACACCCTGCCATCCGAAATAATTAATCCAATTCAAGTCACTGGTAAAATCATTTCCACCTTCAGCTACCAGGAATACGGTACCGGCAACATTACTGGTGATTTGTTCGAGGCCGCAACTATCGGTTGCAGTGAATTTATAAAACTGTTGCATTTCGTTTGCACTGGCACCTGAATCAAAAAATGTAAAATTATCAGTGGAATTAAACGGAATTTCTGTTACAAAAGTAAAAGGGCCTATTGAAGTTGCACTCCTGTATAACCGATAAGAAACAACGTCGCCTGTTGTATCAGCCAAACAATTCACCGAGACACTGTTTCCCGTCACGTTCAATGAACGGATATATAAAAATTCCGGTTGGTTAAAGATATCTGCAACCTGGATTATTTTATTTGAAGATGCAGTTTGTCCATCTCCACCAATAGCGCGCACAATAAATTCATAAGTTGCAGACTGGGTAGTAAGTTGTTTTTCATAAGAGATCACATTTGCTGGAACAAAGCCTTCAAGTGTCCATGGCCCTGCATTTTCGCGGTACCAGATTTCATAGCGTTGTAAACCATTGTTCATGTTTTGGTAGGCACTCCATTCCAGCGAAATAGCTGCTGTACATTTTACAAATGATTTTTGCAGCAACATGGTAACATGATTAGCAGCAAGTCCACCCAGGTTTTTACAGCTATCATACGCAGCTATAGTGTAAGTTTCAATTTGTGAAGCAGCGTTGGTGGTAGTGTTTATGAAAGAAATTGTATTGATACCGTTTACAGCACCGATAGAATCATAAGATACACCGTTAAACTGGTATATTACATAGCCCTGGGTATCTGCACTGGAATCGGGAAACCATGTAACGTGAACATTACCTGTAAGAGGATTTATGCTTACAGTGTCAATAAGTACCTGTGCAGGGCCCCTGGTATCCCTGAATACCTCACCATCGACAGAAGATACCGAAAGACAACCTGATACATCCCCCTGGGTAACTTTATAATTGATCGTTCTGTTACAAAAATAATTAGTATCGGTTGTTGTAGTATCAAGCAGTGTTCTGAAATTCGTATATACACCGGGCGTTAGCTCCTTCGACAATGTAAATGATGATAAAGTGGTGGGAAGGGGTGGGGTATGAATTCTGTTCCAGTTTAATCTTACAGCTTCATTGGAAAGCGGCGTTACAATCATGCGCATGGAACGAAGTGTATCACCGGATATGGAATAATTACTGCAGCATCCTGACCGGGTTCGGATGTAAAAATATAATGATGTATTGTTTGCGTTAACTGTTGTGATAGTAGTGCTGAGCGTGTTGTAATTAAAAATGCTGTCGGCAGCAAGATAGGGCCCTGATTGCGAGTTGCTGTAATAAATATGATAACCGCCGAAGCTGGAGCCCGTATCTGCCGGTGCAAGCCAGGTTAAGGTGACATTCCCATTTGACTCCACCTCAATACATCGGATTCGGGGAGGTGTGGGTTGCCCAGATGCCACAGTTGCCAGGAGAAGCAAAATCGAAAAAAGTATAAAGTGACATAACCGTCCTATGCGGTGAAGAAAGAATATCTTATTTATGAAACCGGTAGTCATTTATTGATGCCTCTTATTTTAACGACGAATACGGGGTGTTATTTCCCGGGATCGTTCAATCGCAAATTTAATGAAACCCTTTGGTAATCAGCCTAGGTATGTGCCATAAAAAAAGGAAGCCCTGGAGCTTCCTTTTATTTCATTCCGGCATTGAATTTTACCTCACGAGAGTAACCGTGCCTGTAAATTTATGTTCTTTTCCACCAATGGTAATTACTTCAATGGTAAACACATAAACACCTGCAGGTGCTTTATTACCACTTTTATCATTACCATCCCAGAAATTGGTGTAATCATCTCCTTCATACACCTTGTCACCCCAGCGGCTGAAAATGTTCATTTTGAAAGATTTTACTTCCAGTACATAACCGGCGTCAAAGAAATAATCATTGATACCATCGGCATTTGGAGTAAAAGCATTAGGGATATAGAAAGGATTTATAATTACAACTTCTTCTTTCTGATCGAGACATCCGGCAATGTTGGAAACAGTAAGGGTTACTTTATACTCACCAATTTCATTATAATAATGGAAAGTATTTTTGTCGCCACTTTTTCCGCCGTCACCAAATTCCCAATACCATGAAACAGCATATTCTGATTCATCAACAAAATCAACGCGGCCATTAAATACATTGGTCACAGGAGGAGTATAGCTGAAATCAGCTACCGGCAACGGGAAGAAAGTAATTTCAACAGGTTGCGATAACGTTGCAGTACATCCGGCCTGGGTAGTGATGGTAAGTGTTACAGGATAATTGCCTGGAACAGAATAAATATGCGATGGATTCGGCAATTCAGATGTTCCATTATCACCGAAGTTCCAGGAGAATTCAGAACCGGAAGGATAGGATGATGAATTAGTGAAATTTATTTCAGGAACTTCACAGGTAAGACTGGTATCATTGGTAAAACTGATAACCGGAGTTTGGTTGACAATAAAGTTGATCGCAGGTGATGTGCCTTCGCAACCGTTATCATCAATAACACTTACAGTGAAAATTCCGGAAGTAGTTGATACAATAGATGGAGTAGAGCTTCCATTTGACCAGGTATAATTAACAAACCCTGGAGTTGCAGCCAGCACAGATGATTCGCCATCACAAATCTCAAAGTCTCCTGTAATTTCAGGTTCCGGTAGTTGATTAACAGTAATGTCAGCGCTACCGTTTATTGTGCCTGGACAATTTGCGTCGTTAATCGCAATCAGTGTGTAAGATGTTGTTAGAGACGGAGCAACCGGTATAGTTGCAGGAGATGAGGCAACGGTTACAGGACCAACATTATTAGTACCATTGAAATACGTGAATGTGAACGGTGCAACACCAGTGAATGCTATGGTCAGCGGAGTTGCCTGACCGCGACATATTTCTGCATCACCAGTGATAGTTGCTGCAGGAATCTGGTTAACTGTCACCTCAGCAACACCGTTAGCAGAACCGGTACAATTTGCATCACTGATAGTTACTACGTTGTAGGAAGTTGTAACATTCGGTGAAACAGCAATTACTTCAGGATTATTTGATGTGGTAAAAGGACCAAAGTTTGAAGTGCCTGTTGAATAAGAATACGTGTATGGACCGGTACCGGTAAATCCGATTGTAAACGAAGTACCTGATCCGTTACATATTGAAGAATTTCCTGACACGGTAGCAACCGGTAAAGGATTCACGGTTACGAGAGCCGTTCCTGCCATTGTTCCCAAACACTTGTCATCACTGTAAGTAATCAAACCGTAGTTTGAAGAAACGCCAGGTGTTACCGGTATGATTTCAGGATTGTTTGAAGTTGTAAACGGACCGAAATTGGTAAACCCGTCAGTGTACGTGTATGTGTAAGGTGCAATTCCGGTAAAGCTTATTGTAAACTCAGAACTTTCGCCATCACATAATACATCATCCCCGGTAAGGGAAAGGTCGGCATCTGGTATGTTGTTAACAGTAATATCAACAACACCGGAAGGAGTGCCCTGACAACCTGAACCGGTAAGATATGTGATTACATACGAAGTATTGTTGATCGGACTTACATTGATTGTTGTAGAGAAGTTATTTGTTGTGAAAGGCCCGTATGAAGTTCCACCGTCACTGTATTCGTACTCGAATGGAGGAATGCCGGTAAAGTTAAGTGTCATATCTGTATCGTCACCTCTGCAGATTTCAGTTGTTCCCGTAAGGTTGGATGTTGGTAGCGGTATAACCGTTACAGCAGCAGCACCTGCTCCATTGCCGGTACAATTGGCATCACTTACAAGGGTTATTCCATAAGTGGTAGTATTGGCAGGACTAACGTTTATGAGTACAGGATTTTGATTGGTAACAAATGGCCCGAAGATATTGGTACCATCATTATAGCTGTATGTATAAGGACCTGTTCCGGTAAATAAAACTGACAGATCAGTATTAGCACCATCACAAATTGCAGTGGTTCCCGATATGGTTGCAGAAGGCAATGGATTTACTGTGATAGCAGCAGATCCTGAAACCGAACCCGGACAATTAACATCACTGATACTAACAGGAGTATAGGTTGTTGTTGTTCCCGGTGTAACAGTAACTGTAGCAGGATCATTTGGAGTTGTAAACGGACCGAATGTAGTTGTTCCATTCGAGTAAGAGTAAGTGAAAGGCCCGGTTCCGTTAAAGTTAAAAATCAGGTCGGTCGGTTCACCATTGCATATCGTATTATTTCCGGTAACAGCAACACTGGGAAGATTGTTAACCGTTATGGTAGCGGTGGAAGCATTTGTAGTGCCAACACAACCTGCTCCGGTAACGGTGGCAGTAAGTCCGTAAGTAGTTGTAGTGCCCGGGCCAACATTGATGATTTCAGGATCATTGCTTGTGGTAAATGGTCCAAATACAGTGGCACCTGCAGTATAACTGTATGTATATGGGCCAACACCGGTGAAGTTGATTGAAAGGTTGGTGTTGTTTCCATTACAAATTGAAGTTGTTCCTGTAATTTGTGCAGTGGGAAGTGGAGTTACAGAAATATTTGCTGTTCCGCTGATCGTTCCCACGCAATTTGCATTACTCACATTCACAAGTGTATAACCACTTGTTGAAGCGGGTGAAACCGGTATGTTAGCAACAGCAGCTGCCGTAGTAAAAGGTCCCTGATTCGCAGTTCCGTCAAAGTAAGTGTACGTGTAAGGACCGGGGCCGCCGAAATTAACCTGGATGGTGGTTGCCTGTCCGGCACAAATGGTGTCGATTCCACTGATTGCAGCGGTTGGAATTGCGTTAACAGTAAGATTTCTTACCGCATATCCAACGCATCCGTTAGCATCAGTGACCGTAACAGTGTATGGCCCTGCAGTATTAACATTTGTAGTTTGGGTAAGAGCACCATTACTCCATAAGTAAGTATATCCGGGACCGGCATTGAAAGAAGTACTTTGCCCCTGGCAGATAATATTGTTTCCTGTAATTACAGGCACAGGATTTGGATTCACAGTTAGTATAATATCATCGGAATTTGTACAACCATTTGCATCAGTAACGGTAACCGTATACGTATTTGCTGTTCCGGTTGTGATTGATGGCCCACCTGTACTATTTGACCACACATAAGTATTGTAGGGAACAGGACCTGCAGTTAACGTTGTGGTAAACCCGGCACAAATGGAGTTATCTCCGGTAATTACAGGGTTAGGAAGCGGATTCACAACTACGTTGAATACATCAGTACCGGT
>JBBQQQ010000023.1:0-54702 GCA_038215705.1 Bacteroidia bacterium | reverse complement strand
CTCACACATGATTGTTGCTTTGCAGCAGATTGTAAGTCGTAATGCAAATCCAACAATGCCCAGTGTTTTGTCATTCGGGAAAGTAATCGCAAATGGCGCTACTAATGTAATTCCGAATGAAGTTTACCTTGAAGGAACTTTCCGTACACTCAATGAATCCTGGAGAGTTGAAGCTCACAAGCGTATCATGCACCTTGCTACCTCTGTAGTTGAAGGCATGGGAGGGAAAGTGGATTTGGAAATCCGCAAAGGATATCCGGCGCTGGTAAATAATCCTGAACTTACTGCTTCTGCAAAAGCAGGAGCTGAAGAATATCTTGGAAAAGAAAATGTCATTGATCTCGATATCTGGATGGCGGCTGAAGATTTTGCTTTTTACTCTCAACATACCAAAGCATGCTTTTACCGGCTCGGAACACGTAACGAAGCGCGAGGTATAATTTCATCTGTGCATACAGCTACCTTTGATATTGAAGAAAAATCACTCGAAACAGGGATGGGACTGATGGCCTGGTTGGCGGTAAGGGAATTATCGACTTAAGCATAAATTTCAGGAATTTTGGATTTTTTCACCATTATTTTTGTGGTATGAGTCCAATGTGTTATTTTTCAAAATTGTATTAGCTTTGCCAGAACCTGGTTTCATAACCAGTTTCTATTAAAATAATTTAATGATGGATATCATGAGCCATAAATTTTTCGGGACTTTGCAATTAAATAAAATTCAAAAGAACTTAATGTTTTTTTTGATTGTAGGCTGCTTTAGCTTTTTAGTGAAAAACAATGCATTTTCACAACAATCTGAAGCTGATAGCCTGCTCAAAGTCGTTTCATTAACAACAAATGATTCGTTGAAATTTAACAGCTATATCCGGCTTTTCAACATTACAAGCAAACAGGAACTTAGTAAATCCAATGAGTGTTTAATAAAAGCCGAATCGATCGCTCAAAATAAAGAATCGGTATATTATAAGGGAATCGCACTCTACAGCCGTGCTGCATATTTTAATTACAAAGGGTTGTATGATTCAACATATTTCTATGGAAAAAAGGCTTATGAACTACTCAAGGATTCACCATTTAAACAAGCTACTGCAAATTCGCTTGCCAATATGGCTACAGGAATGGGTCATCAAAATGCAAAAATAATTGAAATTTTTCATGAGGTATTGAAAATTTATGATGAAATTCAAGACACTTCCGGTATTATTTACACTTTCAATACACTGAGTCGAAACTATACACACTTGCAGAAATTTGACAGTGCATTGTATTATTCTGAAAAGGCTCTTGCGCTTTGCCGGTTGCAAAACAATGACTTAAGCATTTCCACTTCTCTCCAAAAGCTAACAGAAATTTATTTCGAAAAACACCAGTTTGATAAGGCGGTAGAAACAGCATTTGAAGCAATCATATATGCTAAAAAGGCTAATAATGTGAATGGAGAGATCTGGCTTTTAATAACACTGGGTAATATTTATTACCACCAAAATGAATTTACAACATCGCTTAAATATTATAATGAATCACTCGATAAATCCATAACTTTAGGATTTAATAAGCATTTATCAAGGATATATTTGGAAACCGGAGGCGTACATCTGGCTATGAATGATTATGCCAGGGCAGAAAATTATTTTAATGAAGCAAGAGATTATAATCAGACGAAAAAAAGTCAGTATGGGATGATGGCCACCCTCAGTTCCTTTTGTGATCTGCATCTTGATAAGAAAGAGTACTTAAAGGTAATCAGCTGTGCACGTGAAGGCGTTGAAATCGGGAAAGAACTGAATGTCGGCCCTGATCTTACATATATGATCAACATGATGGGAATTGCCTATTTAAATCTAAACCAGTATGACAGTGCGTTATATTATTCAAATCAATCGTATCAGATGTCGGTTGAATATAATGACGCATTAAAAATAAGTGAGGTTGCCCAAACATTATCTGAAATTTACGAAAAACAGGGAAATTTCCCTGAAGCTTTACATTATTACAGAGAGTACAAAACTATTTCGGACTCTATTTACAACGATGAAAAAACACGCATAATCGCTGACGCTGAGAATAGGTTCAAAATTGCAAAAAGCCATGAAGAAATTAATAAGCTTAACGCTGAAAAAGCAGCAAAAGAGTTACAGCTTAAAAGTCATTTATACCGGATAAGCATGCAACAGGCTGAGGCTGCCCAAAAAGAAATCTCGCTCAGGCTTTTGTCCCGCGAAAGCGAAGTGAAAGATCTTGAATTATCCAGAATTTCTTCACTTGCGCAGAAAAAGGAATCTGAAGTTACATTTAAAAATAAGGAATTACAGGTTGCCAATGCTGAAAATTTGCTGAGCAAACTCAAATCCAAACAAGGGCTGATGGTTCGAAATATCACACTGGCGATAGCTTTAATTACAACTTTATTTGGTATTTTATTTTTTATATGGTTTCGTAAACAAAAGGAACTGCAGGCACGACAATCATTACTTACTGAAAGACTAAGAATAAGCAGGGAACTTCATGATGATCTGGGCAGTACATTAAGCAGTATTTCTGTGTATAGCGATGTTGCAAAAAACCGCGCAATAAAAAATGTAGGTACTGAAGAAGTGCTTTCTAAAATCAGCTATGCTTCGCGTGAACTTATTGATAAAATGAGTGATATTGTTTGGAGCCTTAACCCTGAAAATGAAACAGTAGAACAACTTAAAAACAGAATGCTTGCATTTGCGGCAATTATGTTTACACCTTGCAATATTAATTTTTCTTTTGACATGGATAGTGAGTTGGAAAATTATACCATCCCGGTTGAAAACCGTAAAAATGTTTATCTTATTTTTAAGGAAGCAGTCCATAATATCGTTAAATATGCGCGATGTACAGATGTTTTGGTACATATACATAAAACTGAAAAAGGAATTTTGCTTTGTATAACCGATAATGGCGTGGGTTTCAAGATGGATGTTACACGCAATAGCAATGGCAATAGCAATGGGAAGGCTGTAACTGACAATGGTCTTGGCGGTGATGGCATTCGTAACATGCATGCAAGAGCCAATTCAATAAACAGCCTTTTATCCATCAAATCTCAGCCCGGGGAAGGAACCAGTATAACTTTATTAATTTAACGTTGGTAAATTGTTAAATTATTACCTATTTTGGTAGTTGCCGGTAATTAGGGAATAGTTTTATTTTGCCCCAAATTCCATTTTAATGAACAAAATCAGGGTTGTGGTTTTTGATGATAATGAACTGCTTCGGGATTCAATTTCATTGTTGATTTCTGATGATGATCAGTTTTTTCTTGCAGGTGCATATGCCAACTGCAAGAATCTTGTATTAATAATTGAAAATACACGTCCCGATGTTATTGTTATGGATATTGACATGCCAGGGATTTCCGGAATCGAGGCTGTTGGAATTATCCGAAAAAATTATCCTGGAATGCAGGTTCTTATGCAAACTATTTTTGATAATGATGAAAAAATATTTGCCGCAATAAAGGCAGGAGCTAATGGATATATTCTGAAAAATGCCGAATCCAGAAAACTTCTTGAATCAATTTCTGACGTTTATTCAGGTGGTGTACCTATGACACCTAGTGTTGCAAGAAAAGTTCTCAAACAATTTCAGGGCGACGGAAACCAGGCTAAGGACGATTTTAATTTAAGTAATCGAGAAAAAGAAGTCCTTTCGCTTTTGGTTAATGGTAAATCGTATAAAATGATAGCTAATGACCTCGAAATCACCTATGATACGGTAAGGGCTCACATGAAAAAAATTTATGAAAAACTGCATGTTAGTTCTATGACCGAAGCTGTTGCTAAAGCTATAAACCAGCAGTTGTTTTAATATTCAGGTTTAATACTACTTACCACTTTTGGTAATTGACTGGCTTCATTTTATAGTGGTTTTTTGCGGAGAATTTTTCTTAACCCCTTTATCACTCCGAATTATGAAAAACCTGAAAATCAGCATTATTGTTTTTATCAGTTATTTATCCGGTACAGTCTTGTTGAAAGCCCAGAGCGTCGGTGACTACCGAACAATTTCCGGAGGAGCTTTTTCAAACGCCGGCATATGGGAAACTTATACCGGCACCTGGGGATCGGCTGCAACGCCTCCTCCCGGATCAGGATCTGTTACGATTTTAGTAGCACATGCAGTGGTGATGGATGCGGGAGTAACTATGTCGACAGGAAAATCATTCACTGTTAATGGAACAATTGAGTTTCCGGGAACAGCACAAATCGCAGGAACAGGAACCTTTGTGCTTGCAGCTGGTAGTACTTTTATAACTGCCAATGCAAATGGGGTGTTCGGAACGTCCTCATCAGTTAAAAATACTTTGTCTGTAACTTTTAATACACTTGCTAATTTTGAATTTAATTCAAATGTGGCTCAGACTGCAAACTTACAGAATCCAAGTTGTGCAAATGTAATAATCAGCAATACGGGCAATGCAATTGTAACTTTTTCCAATCTTGCACTAAGCGGAAACTTAAATATCGTATCCGGTTTTATGCATTTTACCACTAACCTGAATATGTTTGCTCCGATACTTGGTCTTGCAAATAATATCACGTGTAATTCCACTGCAGCAGTTACTTTTCAGGGAAGTGCATTAGGTTGTTTTCTTCCAGCTTCTATTACGGCATTAAACGGGTTAAATATATCAAGAACTTCAGGTAATGTTGACCTACTTGGTAATCTTTCTGTAACTACTTTAAGCTTTACCTCAGGAATTTTGCAAACAAACAATTATACACTTACAGTTAATGCAAGTATTATTAATGGTTCAACAACTGCCTATGTAACAGGAAAATTAAGAAGAGCGGTACCAGCCGGTCCCTCATTGGTGTTTTTTCCCCTTGGATTAAATTCTTATGATCCTATCACTGTCGGAACTGTATCATCAGGAACTTCAATACTTGAAGTAAATATTTCTGAAGCTGTTCCTGCAGGAACACCGGATGGATTAACTCAGAATGGGGTGATGCTGGACAGGTTTTGGAATTTAAAAGTCATAGGAACAAATAATATCACATCTTTAACTTCAATGACCGTTGGTGTGGGTGGTGCTTCACCTACTGCAAATTTTCAAAGCAGAATCGGGTTGTCACTTACAAATACTGCGCTTTCTTATAATAGTATAGGCGGAAAATTATCAGGGACAAATTTACAATCTCTGCGCCTTCTTACAACAGCACAGCGCAACGATCTTACTTCTGTTGATGGGTTATTTGTTGGGATAAGTTCTTTACAGGGAATTCCTAAAACAGCTGGTGTTTATTGCATCGGACCTGCTGCTTCTTATACGCCGCCTGCAGGTTCTGCTTATACATACATTAACGGTGCATCTCCTTATCAAAGTCTGAGGCATGCGCTGTATGATCTTAATGATATCGGTGTGGATGGCAATACAATTTTTGAATTACAAAATGACCTGACCGATGCCAACGAAACTTTTCCGATTTCAGTTTATTATGAAGGTACTTCAACAACACAGGCTGAATTCAGAGTTAGAAATGATTTAACCGGTCAGTTGGTGTTTGACACTTTCGTGAATGGGGGAGGACAAGGCCCGGGTATTTTCAATTACGACAATGCTGATTACGTTCACCTGAATGGGACAAAAGCAAATATATTAGGAACGCAAGGAATCAGAATTCAAAATACCTGTATGTCATTTTGTACAGGTATTGGAATACAGATTGAAAATGATGCAACACATAACACGTTTACCGGACTTCTTATTGAAGCCAATACAGCACCTTTTCGTTTCGATACTTATACCGGAGTAACAGGATGTGATTATTCTACCATTCAATATTGTAAACTCACCAGGCAGAATACTTCAAGTACAAATGGACCCTTTGCCGTATTGATTGATGGAAGCGGTGGTTCAATAGTAAAACAAAATAATACAATACTGCAAAACAATGAAGTTTATGATTGCGGCCGTGGATTTACCGGATATACAGGCGGTTTAAATGGTAAATGGGAAATACGCAACAACCATTTTTACATGACTACAACTGCTTTCGGAATGGAAAGCCCTGTCGCGTTAGTTTTTGCAAGCGATACTGGTAGCATTCACATAACCGGCAATTATGTAGGTGGAAGCGAGCCTTTTGCTTTAGGAACACCAAAGAGATTTAATACGTCCCTACTTCATGGCGGTTCGGGAGATGGAGCATATAAAAGTGAAATATCAAATAATGTTATAAAAAATATAGTTCAAACTGCTTCAAGCATAACAGGAATTTTTGCTTCGGGATTGTGTGCATTTGATATTTTAAATAACACAATTGGTGATCCGAATACACCAAACAGCATAGATGCATTGCCCGGTGCAAGTGTAGTTTTCCGAGGTATCCAATGTAATTATGGAGCTATTTCAAAAGTTACTAATATTTCAGGAAATATCATAACCAACATACGGCTTCAGGACGTTAATGCTGTAGGAACAAATGTTTTTATTGAAGTCGGCGCCTTCCTTACAACCAATGGGGGTACAGTGAATGTTACCAATAATAAAATGAGTAACTTCAGTGATGCAGGTAAAAACGGACTTACCTGCATTACAAGTCTGCTGATTACAGGATGGGGAGGTTCTTCAACGAATAATTTTTCAGGTAACGTGATTGAATCGATCAGCCGGCCTAATGTTGCGAATCCGGACATTTTCCGATTTTTTGCCGGAATTCATTCTGCTGCTCCATCCACTTTTTATGGTAACCGCATTGGAAATTTTAATAACCCTAATGACATCGTTCTTGGTACCCGTGGTATTAATGTTGGTTATCGGGCATTACAGGGAGGCGCTAATTGTTTTAACAATGACACCATTGCAAATATTAATTTTACAGGTACTAATACTGATAATGCTTTTATTGGTTTTTCATTAAATTCAAACTTGAATGTTCCTCAAAGCATAAGTAACAATGTAATAAAAAATATTACGCTTGCGACAACAAAGTCAAATACTGAAATTGCAGTAAATACGAGTGTTGCTATGATAGGTATTTATAGTGCAGGTCTATTTCCTACAACTTTTGAAAACAATACCATCACAGGAATGTCGCTCACTACAACTGCGGCAGTAAATCCAATGTTAATAGGAATTGACATTGCAAATTCTGGTGGCTCAAGCGCATTTACCTGTAATAATAACCATATCAGTAATCTTTTAAATAGCGCAAACGGAACAACTGATTTTCCTATAATAATGGGAATGCGGTTTAGTGTTCCCGGAACATTCAATGCTTTTAATAACACCGTTAGCATCATCAACAACGGAAACAGTAACGCTGTTAAAATTTATGGAATTTATGATATATCTGGATTTGCAACACGTAATTATAATCACAATACTATTGCGATCAGCGGTACTGGAAGTAATACAGCTACTTCAGCAGCATTCTGGAAAACATCAACAGGAACTATTAACCTGAAGAATAATATCTTTTATAATTCCCGAACAGGAGGTACAGGTAAACATTACGCAATGGTGAATCAGAATGGAACCGGAGCTATCGGTACAACCTGGAACTGTAATTACAACAACCTCTATTCGGCAAATCCACTTACTGTAGGCGCATGGCCTTTGGCAACTGATAAAACTTTTGCAACATGGAAGACAGTCAGCGGTGATACTAATTCAAAAAATACGGATGTAAGATTTCAAAATATTCTATCAGATCTTCATTTGATTACAACAACGAATTGTAATCTTGATAATACCGGATCTCCTGTTGTTTCAGTAACAAATGATATGGATCTGCAATCAAGAAGCGTTTCCACACCTGACATTGGTGCTGATGAATTTTCGTATGATCCAACATGGGCACAGGCATCCAGCAACAGCATTATTTGTTCTCCTCCTCAGAGCCTTGAATTTTCAACTACAGATAATACATTCGACCCTTTCACCTATGCATGGTCCGGACCATCATCCTTTACTTCTGCTTTAGCGGGTCCAGTTATTACGAATCCGACAAACTTGCTTAATAGCGGAACTTATTCAGTAACGGTTACTGATGTGCTTGGCTGCGCCTCTTCACCGGCAACTAGTTTATCCATTGTTCACGAACCTCCGGTAATTACATGTATTGGGAATATAAGTACTGTAAACAGTTCTGGAAATTGTGGTGCAGTTGTTAATTTTGCAGCACCTTCAGTCACCGGTTTTCCTGCTCCAGTATTATATTACAGTCATTCTTCCGGAAGCTTTTTTCCAGTTGGTCCAACTGTTGTTACTGTATCAGCGGTGAACGATTGTGATTCTGTTAGCTGCGATTTCACTATGAACATTATTGATAATGAATTACCTGTAATAGTAAATTGTCCGGATGATACTATTGTAACCACTGATGCTGGCGAATGTTCAGCAGTAGTGGACTGGGTCGCACCCTCCGCGACTGATAATTGTGCTATACAATCCTTTACTTCTGATCATAACATTGGTGACACATTTTTAAAAGGAATTACTATTGTTACTTATACTGCCACAGATGTGAATGGAAATGATTATACATGCAGCTTTAGTATTACAGTTAACGACGAGGAATCTCCTGTATTTGATTTTTGTCCTCAAAATATTACAGCATTTAATGATACAGACTCATGTGGTGCATTAGTAAGCTGGTTAACTCCTTTGGGATCTGATAATTGTGCAATCCATACTTTGACAGGTTCAAATACCAGCGGCGAGTATTTTACTGTCGGAATGCATACAGTGAACTATACCGCAACTGATGCAGATGGAAATAGCGCTGTTTGTAGTTTTGAAATTGAGGTAATAGACAACACGCTTCCTGTTTTTGTATCATTTCCTTCTAATTCAACATCGGCTACCCAATCAGGCACATGTTCAACCCAGGTTAGCTGGATTTCTCCGACTGTTTCCGATAATTGCGGAATTTTTACACTTACTTCTACTCACGCTGCAGGATCGGTGTTCCCACTGGGAAATTCAACTGTAACATATACAGTTACTGATATTCATGGCAATTCAAAAGACAGCAGTTTTACAATTACAGTTGTTGATATGGAAGCTCCGGTTTTATCTTGTCCGGCAAACACAACTGCATCTTGCGAGCAATCATTGCTACCTGCACAAACAGGAGAATCAGCTGCAATTGATAATTGCGACAACAATCCATTGATCACTTTTGCTGATGTTACAGTAGGTGGCCCCTGTTCCGGTAATTACATCATAAACAGAACCTGGACTGCAACCGATAATTCCATGAATTCAATGTCCTGTTTACAGGTAATAACCATTACGGATACCATTCCTCCTGTCATTGCATGTGCAGGTGATACAACAGTGAGTGCAAATAATTCAGGTTGTAGCGCGAATGTTACTTTAAGCTTGCCTTTGGTATCAGATAATTGCGGCATCCCAACAATCAGTAATAATGCCCCAATGACTTTCCCAATTGGTGTTACTTTAGTAACCTGGACTGTTACTGATGCATGTGGTAATAATTCTACCTGTGAACAATTCGTTACAGTAATAAATTCCCTAACTGTGGCCTCAGTATTTACTCCCGTTTTATGCAATGGCGATAATTCAAGTGTTTCTGTTTCAGCATCAGGTGGTGTATGGCCTTATAGCGGAACAGGTAATTTTACACAGTCTGCAGGAACGATTTTTTATACAATAAATGATGCAATTGGTTGCTCTGCTGAAGTTGAGGTAACAATTACTGAGCCTTCAGAACTTGTTGCTGCATCTTTAGCTTCATCAGTATTGTGTAATGGAGGGAATGCTACTGTTTCTGTAACCGCATCGGGAGGTACTGCTCCTTACACAGGAACTGGAACTTTTAGTGAAGGTGCAGGAACGTATTCATACACGGTAACTGATGCTAATGGTTGTACTGCACAAACTTCAGTTACGATAAATGAACCTGCGCTAATCGTTACTGCATCCAATGCAACAACAATTTTGTGTAACGGAGGAATATCAAATGTTACAATAACTGCAACAGGTGGAATGGCTCCTTATTCAGGAACCGGCAATTTTACGGCATTGGCTGGAAATTCGACGTACGTTGTTACTGATGACAATGGATGTACATCAACAATTTCCTTAAATATTATTGAACCGGATGTACTTTCTATTACAGCATCTGCAACAGCTATTTTTTGTGCCGGAGATATTTCAAATGTTACCATTGCAGCATCAGGTGGTACTGCGCCTTACATAGGTACCGGCATATTCAGTGAAACGGCAGGCACCTATTCCTATTCTATTTCGGACTCAAACGGTTGTACGGCCAATACAACTTTTACAATCAGCGAACCTAATGCTTTAACTGCAAGCGCATCTGCGACAGCAATACAATGCAATGGCGACAGCGCATTAATTACCATAAACGCAAGCGGCGGAACTGCTCCTTATTCAGGAACAGGCGTGTTTACGTCTGGCCCAGGAACATTTAACTTTACAGTTTCAGATTCGTATGGTTGCTCTGCCACCACTACAGTTTCGGTGAATGGGCAGGTTGGCTTGACAGTCTCCGCATCCTATTCACCGATACTCTGTCACAATGGAACCGTTCCTGTTAGTATAACTGCAACCGGAGGTATGCCTCCATATTCAGGTACTGGAACATTTGTGGAATCAGCGGGCTCTTATTTTTATATTGTTACAGATGCATCGGGATGTTCAGCCGTTGCTAGTGTGAATCTTGTTAATCCTCCCATGTTCCTGGTTTCATCTACTATTACTCCTATCCTATGTAATGGTGACAGTGCAATATTAAACATCATAGCATCCGGCGGAACTCTCCCTTATTCAGGAACTGGAATTTTTACCATTTCCGGAGGCAATTATTCTTATACTGTAACGGATATCAATGGATGTACAGGGTTAATTACTGGGATAGCAACAGAACCTGATGAATTAGTTGTTTCATACACTGCAACTGATATCAATTGTTTTGATGGCACTTCAACTATTGTGATCAGTGCTGCCGGTGGTTCCGCTCCATATAACGGAACCGGAACCTATTATTACAAGGCCGGAACCTATACTTTTACAGTAATCGATGCAAACGGATGTATAGCGGTAGTTACAGTTGTAATTGGCGCTCCTTCATTACTCATATCCACAACTTCCGCTACAACGATAGCATGTGCTGGCGGTACAGCAACAGTTACAATCTCTGCGGCAGGTGGTACAGTTCCTTACTCAGGAACGGGATCAGTTATCGTAACATCAGGTACCTATACTTATACGGTAACAGATTTTAACGGATGTACTTCACAATCAACAATTGTTGTAACACAACCCGATGCACTTTTGCCATCTTACCTGGTAACTCCTGTTCTGTGTTATAGCAACCAGGCTGTGGTTACTATCTCAGCAGAGGGAGGAACAGGCCCGTATATTGGTACCGGTAATTTTGCAGCCGACCCCGGAATTTCCACTTTTACCATCACAGATGCTAATGGTTGCCAGTCTACTCTAAATGTTACTATAAACAGTCCGGATGAACTGATAGCAACTGCCGTTGCATCGAATGCATCCTGTAATTCCTGCGCTGATGGTTCAGTGACCATTTCCCAGGTATCGGGAGGAACTCCACCCTATTCTTTTACAAATTTAACAGGTACACTTCCGGGCAGCTATTGCATAAACGTAGCTGATGCTAATAATTGTATTGTTCAGGCATGTGCAATAGTTCAGGCCTCAGGTGGATGTATGTTAAGTTGTTCCACCTCCCAGACTAATGCAACTTACTGGCATGCTACGGATGGAACTGCTACTGCAGTACCTTCAGGCGGGGTTGCCCCGTACACTTATTCGTGGAATACAGATCCGCAGCAATCAACTCAGACTGCAGTTAATTTGAATGCGCGAACAAGCCCTGTAATGGGTTATACAGTAATAATTACAGATGCAAACGGATGTTCCACCACCTGCAATGTAATAATTACAGAACCAGCTTATTCGTGTGGAAACCTGAATGAATATACTGATGCGGAAATTGGTGGATGGGGTGCTCCTCCAAATGGAAATAATATAACAAATACCTGGCTCTATCCCCATTTTGCAACTGTTTTTCCAAATGGAATTGTAATTGGTGGATTTGGAAGAACATTAACCTTTGGATGTGCTAAGGCAATTACAAATTTTCTTCCTGCATCAGCAACACCTGTTCAATTAAATCTTGGAAATATTACAAATCCTGTTGGAAGTAATAATCCGACTTATTCAAATCCAATGTGTGGGGTGAACGGAATACTGTACAAGAATTCACTTGCATCAAAAACACTAGCATTAACAATGAATGTTGAATTTGATAAAAAGTTTCCCGCGTTCTCACCCAATTTTACAGTAACCTATGGTGATTTGATTTACACGTCGGCTCCCTTTGCCGGATGGACAGTCAACGAGGTTCTGGCGGAAGCAAACAGGCTGCTGGGTCAGGGATTAATCAACGGTCAAACATCAACTTATTACAATACAGTTGTATCAGTTATAAGCAATGTTGTTGCAGGAATTAATGAGCAATGTCCTTTAAATGCAGTGATTAGGGAAAACATCACTTCCGCCTTGAATGTTCCTTTAGAAAGTATTAATATATTTCCGAATCCCGCCAGAAGCGAGATTAATGTTGAAATTTTTACTGACCATGAGGAATCACTTACGTTTGAGTGGATTGATATTACAGGCCGGGTGATTCAAACACAAAATATTCATAAACAGCAGGGAATGTTCAAAATTGCAAACGATGTATCTCATCTTCCTGCTGCAGTTTATTTTGTTCACCTATATTCTTTAAGCCTTAATAAAGTAATTAAAATTGTGATCGAATAAAAATAGTTAAGCCTTTTTAAAAGCCTGCTGAATGTAATCGGCAGGCTTTTATCATAATTATTTTTTTGTAAATATAATATGGATTTATATGTAAATTTTTCCCCAATGTGGAAATTATATGCACTTTTTCGGTGAGTGCCCTAAGTTTGATTTTATTGATAGTTTGATTGTGTAAAGGCTGTCAAATGCGACTGTAACAGGTTTTTATGATTTTTTTTAATGAGTTGCAGACCAAGTTGTTCTAAAAAACATCTGTGGCACGTATTTTTCATTGTTTTGTCATACGAAACTAAATTAACTGAAACTAAAAACCATAAAATATGAAAAAGCTAATGTTGGCAATTTTTGCCAGTTTTATTTATGTCGGTGCCTTTGCTCAAACTGATTCTTCCGAGAAGAAACTGATGCCACCCGATTATGAGAATGATTCATTAAATAATCCGGGCAACAGATCGCAATCACCCACTCAGCGGGGCGATTCATTGCAGAACAACAATCGTAACTCTGCGCATCCCGACCATCATCAGGATGGATCAAGAAATATGAATAAAACTAATTCCGGATCAACAGGTACTAACCAGCGTTCTGCTACTCCAGCAGATAATACACGTACCGATGATTCCAGGACCAGTAATCCTAATACTACCAATAATGCAAACAACACCAATAATCCTGTGAAGGTTAGTCCAAATCAGGATGGAGTTTTGATAATGAATGGTAAAACTGTTGTTGTAAAAGGTGGCCAGACTACCACCATGACCCAACCTGTAAACCTTACCAATGGCGCACGGATAATGCCTGATGGAACTTTAATCGATAAAGATGGAACCAGTGTTAAACTCAGGGAGGGTGATTATCTTGATTTCTCAGGTCAATACCTTCACAGAAATCCTTCTAATGCAACCGGAACCGGAGCAGGTTATGATAAAGATAAAAATCAAACTATCGACAGGGATAAGAAAATGAACGAAGGAAAATCAAAAGACAAGAATATGTACCTGGTACCTGATAGTACACTGAAGAACAAGAAAGTTGATTAATAATTGTAATATTTATAAATGTAACCCTTTTAAAAACTTAACAAAATGGCAGAAAATAATTTTAATGACCGCAAAGACCGCAAAATTGTAACAGGTATGTTCACTGATCGTGACAGCACAGAACGCGCTTACCAGTCGTTACAGGAGCGAGGTTATACCAAGGATGACATAAATTTGGTAATGACAGAAGATACACGCAAGAAACATTTTTCAGGTGATGTTGAAGATACTGAAATAGGAACTAAAGCAGCTGAAGGAGCCGGTAAAGGTTCAGCTATCGGTGGTACCATTGGTGCTATAACCGGTGTAATTGCTGCTCTGGGAACAAGCCTTGTAATTCCCGGTTTGGGAATTCTTATCGCAGGACCTATTGCTGCAGGACTCGCAGGAGCCGGAGCCGGTGGAATCACAGGCGGAATTGTTGGAGCGTTAATAGGATCAGGAATTCCTGAAGCCCGTGCTAAATTGTATGAGGATGGTGTTAAAGAAGGAAACATCGTTATGGGTGTTCACCCAAAGAATGATGAGGACATTGATTATATTGAAACATCATGGCGCAACAGTAATGCCCGTGATATCTACAGATAAATTTTCATAGGGAAAGGGTTAAGCCTTTAGGTGTTTGAAATTACGTAACAGTTTTTCATCCACTTAAAGGCTTCCTTATTTGAAATTAGCCGTCAATTAGCAGTTTTGACGGTTTTTTTATGGATAGCTTTTTCTTTTATATTTGACAGTCGGAAACTTTGTGTATTTCCTGAAGCAGGGTTATCCCTTAATATGGGATATTACTGTTAAATATGCTGAAGTCAAATATGAGAAAATATTTACCATTCCTGTTTTTGATGCTTTTCAGTATTTCATTCATGATTTATTTTTATCATGATATAATTTTTCATCCCAACAACTTTCTTTTCAGTGATACCGGTGATGCAATCAAGAATTATTTTACGTACGCCTATCATATTGCTCACCCAGGTAGCGAAAGGTTTAATTTCACGGGTATGAATTATCCTTTTGGGGAAAATATTTTTTTTACCGATTGTCATCCTGCTTTGCTTTTACTGCTTAAATCAATCTCCACTCCGGGGGATTTTATTTCAACCCATAGCATCGGAATTTTAAACACGATCCTTATACTATCTGTTTTTTTAACTTTTATTGCCGTTTATTATTTAGTCAAGGTGTTGCGTATGCCCGGATGGCTTTGCGTTGCAGCTGCTATCAGTATAACGGTATTGGCGCCTCAGCTGTTTCGTTTGGGAGGTCATCTGGCACTGTCATACAGTACAGCATTTCCAGTTTCATGGTTACTGTTGCTGCTTACCTTAAGAACAAAGAAAATTCTGATTGGCAGTTTATTGTTTTTTAATGTATTATTCTGGTTATTCATTCATGCTTACCTGGGAATTATCATAATTTCTTTCCTGCTATTGGTAACCTTAATTACCTTTTTTGTTGAATCCAATAAGGGTAAAATGTGGTTGCATTATTTTGTAGTAGTATGCGGTATCCTGCTGCCTGTTGCTATATTTTATTTTACAGTAAATCAAACTGATTCGCATGTTGACCGCACTGACAACCCAACCGGTTTCTTCCTTTACAACGCTGAACCCGATGATGTTTTTATCCCTCATCACCCTCCCTTAAAACCGGTTCTGGATAAACTTTCAGGTGGTAGCATCAAACAGGAGTGGGAAGCGTGGAGCTATGTGGGGTTTACGGCAGGACTAGTTTTACTTATGGTTTTATTGTTTTCGTTGAAAGAAGTTTTTCGTAAAAATAAATCTCTTGTGTTTCAGGAATTTTTTAATTCCAAAGAAATCAATTCCGCACTCATTGCAGCTTTGCTATTATTGTTTTTTGCTATGGCTTTTCCTTTCCGTCAGCTTCCCGTGCTGTTGGATATTTTTCCAATACTAAAGCAGTTCCGTGCTACCGGGAGATTTACCTGGCCATTTTATTTTGTTATTATGATTTTTGTTACACACGTACTCTGGATTCTTTTCAAGAATGCAGATACAACAGCCATGCGTTTTAAATGGATGATAATTGTAATTTTAACCTGCATTTTTAATTTATTGGAAGGGATTCCTTATCACAAAGATATTTCCGCATCACTAATCAAATCATCAAATTTATTTGACCGTCATCAATTAACCGGAGCGTTGAATGATGCACTAAACAGTATAAAACCTGAAGAATACCAGTCCATTTTGCCATTACCTTTCTATTACCAGGGTTCCGAAAGTTTTTCAAGGCCCCGGAAGGATGACATTGTAAAATTATCCATTGTTGTGGCTTATCATACCGGATTGCCTTTGTTCAGTGCGAATCTAACCCGGACATCAATAACTGAAAGCAAAAAAATTGTACAGCTCGTATCTCCGGGATTTTACAAAAAGGATATAGTTGCTGATCTTAATGATCAAAGACCGGTTTTGGTTGTCTGCACAACCGACGATCTTACCAGGTATGAGCAAAATTTATTTTCAAGCGCGAAGATGGTTTATCAAGGCCCTCATTTGTCATTGCTATCCCTTGAAAAGTCAGCATTATTTGCTGATGAAAGAATGAAAATTGTCAATGAATACCATAACAGAAGGAGTTTATTATTTACACAAGACGACCTGCGATTTTCAAAAGATTCTGTTTTTTATTTCCGTAATAATTTTGATGATACTAAATCAGAAAAATTTTACAAGGGTAATGGTGGCTTCCAGGGTAACAAAAAGGGTAAAAATGTTTTTGCCAGGTTTCCACCCAATACTTTTATTTCCGGCAGCACATACACCGTAAGATTATGGATGTATAATGGTTTACAAGATGCACTAAACGACTGGTTTCGTCTCATTGTTGAAGAATATAACGAGAATCAAAACACCTGGAAATCTACAACATTCTTCCCGGAACAATGTGAAACTATTAATGGAGAATGGTCAATGGCAGAGTTTGACTTTACGGTTGAGGATGCCGGTAATCAAATTTCATTGGTAAGTATTGGTAAGGAATATGAAAGACAACCTTTATTTGTGGATGAATTATTTATTATGGAATCAGATGCTGATGTTTACCGGTTTGATGAAAATTCAGGTACCATGTTTTACAACAATCACACTTTCCTTATCCCTGAAAAAGGTGGTTTTATTTCAACACCATAATTTTTTTAAATGCAATTTTCTCTTCCTGCCTGTTAAAAAATTCAAATAAATAAAGTCCATCGGGTAATTGTTCGATTGGAACCTCACCATTTGTTATCCGGCCATTGGAAATTAACATCCCGTTAAGGGTTTTTATGACCACACGTTCAACGATATGGTCTGATACAATGTGAAGTTTGTCAGATGCAGGATTTGGATATATTTTGAGTTCATTAAATTCCACTGATTCCGCAGATGCTGTTAAAAAACTATAGGTAGGTTGATGGCAAATGAACCATGGACCAACGGAAATACCTCCATTGGAAGTTAATTGACCGGGATACATAATAATGGCGTTATAGGAGAGAATCAAATTTCCGGTTAAAAAATTTTGTACGATGCCCCCCGGAACAAAAAGTGAATCCAGTTCGAGAATGCCACGGTTGTGTAAAACTGCATTGGTATGAATGACCATTCGTTTATGACCACATATGCCACCGGTTGTATCTATGCTGATAAAAGCTCCCGGCTGCAAAGTAATTGTGTTCTCAATTACTAAAGGATGAGCTATATAAAAAGTGTCGGAGCTTGAATGCGGAGGAACAACACCCCCATACCAGTTGGCGCCATTGTTCCAATACCCAAAATTTGAAGTTGTCCAGATCGTAGCGTTAGCGCTGAAACTCCACACCGTGAATGCAATGAATAAAAATGAGCATTTGACAGTTCTCATGATATAGAAAATGTTTACATGTAACGAATAACGAATAGGGCTTCGCCCTTACGAATCTACGAATTTACGAATGACTATTTAGCAAAAAATTAGATTCGTACCGTAGGATTCCCGCCAGAAAAGTCGGGCAGGCCTTATTCGTTACATAGTTATCACTATTTTTCCTGATGATAACTCCTCTTTATTTTCAGCGGTGAGTGAATAAAAATAAAGTCCGGGAACGTTCAAATCAATTGTATGCATACCCGATCGTGTAATTTTTTCAGAGTATACCAGTTGCCCCATAGCATTCATAAGCCGAAGTTCCGCATTTTCGGAAACCTGTTCTACATAAAAAGTAACCCTGCCTGAAGAAGGATTCGGATATACGGAAACTAATCCGGGATTAATTTCAACAACACCTGTTGGTCCAAAGCTTAAGCGGATGTTGCTGGTGAACGGAGTTGTTGTAAGTGGGGTAGCACCGGTAATGGGGAACTCATCAAAATATCTTCTGGCGCGATCGGGGCTAGTACCTATATTAGTGTATAACCATCGAGGCCGTGTTGAATCATTTGGCATGGCCGCCTGGTACCCTTTTGAAACGAGTACCTGCAGGTTGTTAATACCATCGTAAGTAAATAATCCGTTCAGGGCAACTTCGCGCCATCCCGGACCTGCATCATTCGGGAAGGAGCCATCAAAAACAAGTGTATAACCTGTTGTATCATAGGTGCCGGCAGTCAAAGCTGTTTGAGGTGTATGTTTCAGATACAATTTTACATTTTCAATAGAATCCGGATTCACCCCGTCAATTTTCTGAAATCCTAAAGTGGTTACAGTTCCCGACAGGTTTATTTGGGAAGCGAGATAAATAACTTCGTATACACAATAATCGTTAGTACGGTTTAACGGGCTGAAGACCGAAATGGCTGTGCCGTTTCCAACAACGACAGTCTGGGCACTCGCTGAATTTAAATTGAAAATAATTAATCCAAAAATCAGAAGGGAATAAAATTTTTTCATCAAACTACAATTTATTATACAATTTATTACGATTAATTATTTATACGGCTAGAATTAATTAGCCATTTCACTCATAAACTTAATTCGCATCAGCCGGATTTCATCTTCACTGTATTCATCATTTCCCAGTTCGGTGATGGCATTATCTATGCTATCGGTTTCAGCGGTGCGGAAGTAATCATACACTTCCTGTTGCCGTTCTTCATCAATCACTTCATTAAGATAATAATTAATATCGATTTTGGTTCCGGAAGAAACAATTACTTCAATTTCATTAATAATATCACTTAGGGTTATTCCCTTCGCATCTGCAATATCATCGAGTGCTAATTTACGGTCGATGTTCTGAATGATATAAACCTTGAGTCCGCTTTTGTTGACAACAGATTTTACTACAAGATCCATTGGTCGGTCAATTTCATTTTCATCAACATACTTTGAAATCAACTCAATAAATGGCTTACCGAATTTTACGGCTTTTCCAGGTCCCACACCACTGATGTTTTTTAATTCATCCATGGTAATAGGATACTGAATGGCCATTTCTTCGAGTGAAGTTTCCTGGAAAACCACAAATGGGGGAACATTTTTTTGTTTAGCTACCTTTTTGCAGAGATCCTTGAGCATGGCGAAAAGTTCGGCATCGGCAGCACTGCCTCCGCCACCTGAACCCGACGGTTCATCATCATCACCTGCTTCGGTATCTTCAAAATCATGATCCTGAGTAACCATAAAGGATACAGGATTTTTAAGGAAGGCTTTTCCTGTTGGCGTAATTTTTAACAGCCCGTAATTATCGATATCTTTCGCAAGTAACCCGGCAAGCAGAGTCTGCCTGATCACAGCGGTCCAGAATTTTGAATCCTTGTCGGCACCTTCACCAAAAACTTCAAGTGCGGTGTGCTGGTAATCCTTTATTATTTTATCTTCCTTGCCAGTAATAACATTTACCACATGGTCGGCTGCGAATTTTTCTTTAACTGCGATTACAGTCTCGAGTAATAACTGAACTTCTTCCTGGGCTTCCATTTGAGTTTTTGGGTGCAGACAATTGTCGCAACTGTTACAATTTGCCTGGTCATACATCTCACCAAAATAGTGCAGCAGCACTCTACGACGGCACACAGATGTTTCGGCATACGCAACTGTTTCAAGAAGTAATTGTTTTCCTATTTCCTGTTCGGCAACAGGCTTTCCTTTCATGAATTTCTCCAGCTTTTCAATATCTTTATAGCTATAGAAAACCACACACTTTCCTTCACGGCCATCCCGCCCTGAGCGGCCTGTTTCCTGGTAATACCCTTCAAGACTTTTCGGAATATCGTGGTGAATTACAAAACGGACATCCGGCTTATCGATTCCCATTCCGAAGGCAATAGTTGCAACGATAACATCGACCTTCTCCATGAGAAACATATCCTGGTGCCGTGCGCGCGCAGTAGCATCAAGACCTGCATGATATGGAAGGGCTTTAATACCGTTCACATTTAATGTCTGTGCAACTTCTTCCACTTTTTTGCGACTCAGGCAGTAAATAATTCCTGACTTACCGGAATTATTTTTTACATATTTGATAATCTCCTTCATCACTTCAACCTTAGGTCGGATCTCATAATAAAGATTCGGCCGGTTAAAGGAAGATTTGAAGATAGTAGCGTTCTGCATATTCAGGTTTTTCTGAATATCCATTTGCACTTTTTCAGTGGCAGTGGCAGTAAGTGCTATGATGGGAAGCTTGCCTATTTGTTCAATGATAGGTCGTAACCTGCGGTATTCCGGGCGGAAATCATGCCCCCATTCTGAAATACAATGTGCTTCATCAATTGCAAAAAATGAAATTTTTATTTCTTTCAGGAAAGCAATATTCTCTTCCTTGGTTAATGATTCAGGAGCTACATACAACAGCTTTGTTTTCTTTTTCAGGATGTCTTTCTTTACCTGCAGGGTTTCTGCTTTGGTAAGGGAAGAATTCAGAAAATGGGCGATGCCATCGTCAGCTCCAAATCCGCGGAGGGCATCTACCTGATTTTTCATCAGGGCAATTAAAGGGGATATAACTATGGCCGTTCCTTCGCTGATTAGCGCAGGCAATTGGTAACACATTGATTTTCCACCTCCGGTGGGCATAATAACAAACGTGTCATTCCCATCTAGTACATTCTTAATAATAGCTTCCTGCTCACCCTTAAATGATTCATAACCGAAAAATTTTTGAAGGTTGGTTAATAATGCACTTTCTTCAACTATTAAACTCATCTCACGCTCTGATTAAATTTGATATTTTTGTCGTATAAATATATACAATATTCTAACGTATTACTAACAAGTAAATTTTTTTATTTTGAAATCACCGCAGGAAATAGTCGACATGGCACTTCGGACCCTTGACACAGAGGCCGAATCTATTTTAGGTTTAAAAACATATATCGACGGCAATTTTATTGAGACTGTAAAATTAATACATTTTTCGCAAGGAAGGGTGATTATTACTGGTATTGGTAAAAGCGCTATAGTTGCTCAAAAAATTGTGGCAACCCTTAATTCTACCGGAACACCTGCCGTTTTTATGCACGCCGGAGATGCCATACACGGTGATCTGGGGATCATACAACATAATGATGTGGTTATTTGCATCTCCAAAAGTGGCAATACTCCTGAAATCAAAGTGTTGGTTCCCCTTATCAGAAGCGGGGGCAATACACTGATAGGAATGGTTGGCGATACCGGGTCCTATTTATCCACACATGCCGACCTGGTGCTGAACACTACTGTTCAAAAAGAAGCCTGTCCTCATAACCTGGCCCCTACCAGCAGTACAACTGCGCAAATGGCAATGGGTGATGCGCTGGCAGTTTGTCTGCTGGATTATAAAGGCTTTACAGGAAACGATTTCGCACGTTTTCATCCGGGAGGTGCCCTGGGAAAAAGACTTTATTTGAAAGTAGGCGATATTTATCCCAATAATCCCGCTCCGCGCGTTCAGCCCGGTGATACCCTTAATACGGTAATTATTGAAATTTCATCCAATCGTCTGGGTGCTACCGCAGTAATCGAAAATGACCAGCTGCTGGGCATTATTACCGATGGTGATTTAAGGCGCATGATTGAAAAAGGTACTCCCCTTAATGATGTTAAAGCGGTCGATATTATGACACGCAACCCTAAGACTGCAGCACCGGAAATGATGGCGGTGGACGCTTTGCAGCTCATGAAAAATAATAACATAACTCAACTTGTGGTTTCCGAAAATGGCACATACCGGGGTTTTGTACATCTGCATGATTTACTTAAGGAAGGTATAATCTGATTTTTTATGCAATTGTTCGTGCAGCAGGATCACTTTATCAACACCTTTGCTAAAAACCGGAAATCATAAATTAATGCCGATTCACACATTATATGTTTAGCAGGAAAAGTAAGGATCCCAATACCGAAATGCATTTTCTTGATCACCTCGAAGCACTCCGGTGGCATCTTGTGAGATCAGCGGCAGCTATTGTGGTTTTTGCCATTGCTGCTTTTCTCAATCCCGATATTCTTTTTGATAAAGTAATACTGGCTGCAAAAAATCCTGATTTCCTGACCTACAGGATGATGTGTAAATTGTCGGATATGTTTTCCATCGACCTGTGCATCACTGAAGTCCCATTTTCATTGATTAATATCGACATTTCCGGGCAGTTCACTACGCATCTCTATTCTTCCTTTATAGCAGGCTTCATCCTTGCATTCCCCTATTTTTTGTGGGAGCTCTGGCGTTTCATCAAGCCGGCCTTATCCTCCCGGGAGCGCATGTATTCAAGAGGAGTGGTATTTTTCAGCTCCCTTCTTTTTCTAATGGGAATTTTATTCGGTTACTTCATTATAAGTCCACTTTCCATTAATTTCCTGGGCAGTTACCAGATCAGTACCCAGGTGGCCAACCAAATCAGCCTGAGTTCCTTTATATCTACTGTAACCATGCTTACACTTTCGGCCGGAGTTGTTTTTGAATTACCGGTTGTGATTTATTTTCTGTCTAAAATAGGACTGGTTACCCCACAGTTTCTGCGCCAGTACCGGAAACATTCTATGGTAGTGATATTGATTATTGCCGCCATTATTACACCATCGCCTGATGTTACCAGCCAGGTGTTGGTAGCGGTGCCTTTGTTTTTGCTCTACGAAATCGGGATCTGGGTATCCGGTATTGTGCTAAAAAATAAACTGAAGGAGGCTGCTTCTCAATAAACTTACATTTCTCCGGCAGCAAATCATCCTGCCAAAGCAATTATATTTTTTTACTTTTTGGCAGTACCCGCACATAGTAATAGGTAACTGATGCCAGGCCTGCAACGAAAAATGCTGTTGCAAATGGGCGCAAACCATCATCAAAATAAAATTCCCCAATCATCCAGATGGAGTTAGCGGAAATCCAGAAACAAACAGCCAGGTTGTGAAAAAGATCGGATATTATGTTGCGTCGCAACCAGGTTATATGAATGGCAACTGCTATAGTAGGTACTATCATGATTATCCCGGCAACCTCCCAGTTCATCACCCAGCATGTATCTTTTAACAACCACATTAATATATGGAGGTTTTCATACTCCCTGATCTTAGTAAACCGGAACATGCTGCAAACTTAAGAATTAGAAGATTACCCCCTTCTTTCAAACTTTTTTCATCCTGCACCGGTTAATACATTTCTTAAACAATTCCCGAACAAAACCACAGAACTATTAATTTTACACCCATGAGCAGTGCTTTGGACGATTTTAACGAATACCGGTCGCGCATGAACGAAAGGATTATGGATGCCGATAACCTGGTACTCAAGCGCCTGTTTAACCTTGATTCCAATACCTACGCAGAAGGTGCCCTTCCTGTTAAAACCAAGGAAATGCTTGGATTAGTAGCTTCAATGGTACTTAGATGCGACGATTGTATCAAATACCATCTTATAAAATGTCATGAAACAGGCGTGACTAAAACTGAAGTTTTTGAGATATTTGCAGTTGCCAATATTGTTGGAGGAACCATTGTAATCCCGCATTTGAGGCGTGCTGTTGAATTTTGGGAGCAACTTGAAACTTAATTTTTTGTAATTCGTTGTCAGTGAATTGAACCGGGAAAGCAACCATGAGTAAACAGTACGGGAAAGCAATTGCCTATTTCCTTTTTTTGCTGATAGTATCTACACTTTACACAAGTGCAGAAGCGCAGGTTACCCGGGTAACCGGCCGCGTAACCGATGCGCTTACCAACGAACCCATTCCTTTTGCCAATGTTGCTTTTAAAGGAACCACTATAGGAACCGTCACCGATATCAATGGCAATTTTGTTTTAGAAACCGATAAAGCATCGGATTCCCTATCCGCTTCCTATGTGGGATACATTCCTGTTACTTTAAAAATAGCAAAAGGAAAAGCTCAAACAGCAAATTTTTTATTGAAGGTAAGTAAGTTCGACCTGAAGGAAGTTGTGATAAAAGCAGGAGAAAACCCAGCGAACATCCTTCTCCGTAAGGTAATTGAGAATAAAGATAAAAACGACAAAAAGAGTCTTGAGTCCTACCAATACGAAGTTTATAGCAAAATGGAATTCGACATGACCGACATTCCACCCGATTTTAAAGATAAAAAACTCATCCGTCCTTTTTCTTTTATTTTTGACAATATCGACAGTTCAGTAACCAACAGTAAACCATTTCTACCATTTTTTATAACAGAATCACTATCCGATTTTTATTTCCGGAATAATCCTAAATCCAGCCGGGAAGTAATAAAAGCCAGCAAAATATCAGGACTTGAGAATGAATCGGTAACACAATTCCTGGGTGATATGTACCAGAATGTTGATGTGTATGATAACTACATTGATGTATTCGGGAAAAGTTTCGTAAGCCCGATTTCAAATATCGGTACCGTTTATTATAAGTATTATTTAACCGATTCAGCATTCCTCGAAAACCAGTGGTGTTATAAGTTAAAATTTAAACCCAGGAGAAAACAGGAGCTGACTTTTACGGGTGAGTGCTGGATACATGACACCACTTTTGCAATACGTAAAATTGATATGCGTGTAGTGGAAGATGCCAATATCAACTTTGTTGAAGATTTGGCTGTGGTAAAAGAATACTCACGCATTAATGATACCAACTGGATGTTGGTAAAAGAATTACTGGTTGTTGATTTTGCAGCCCGCAAAGATGGTATCGGACTAATAGGCCGGCGATCGGCAAGTTACCGCGATTTTAAACTTAATACTCCGGCCCCTGATTCTGTTTTTGAAGGTTCTGAAAATATTAAAGTGCTTGAAGCAACTGTTCCTCATGATGACGCGTTCTGGGCAGTGTCGCGCCACGATTCTCTTTCAGATCGTGAGAAAAAGATTTACCAGATGGTGGATACCATTAAAACGCTCCCGGCATTTAAGACTTATATTGATATCATTACACTTTTTGTTACCGGTTATTATGAGGCCGGGTATTTTGAAATTGGTCCGTATTTTACATTGTATTCGTTTAATGCTGTTGAAGGAAGCCGTTTTAAATTCGGGGGGCGTACCAGCAATAAATTCAGCGACCGCTTGCGCCTGGAGGGATACCTGGCTTATGGAACCAAAGATGAAAAGTTTAAATACATGGGCGGGTTCCGGTATTATCTGAAAACAAAACCCCGGGAAGCTATTGGTGCGCGTTATAAAAATGATGTAATACAGCTGGGGCAAAGTGAGAATGCTTTCCAGGATGATAACATTCTCTCTTCGCTTTTTCGCAGAAATCCTGCAGATAAGCTTACGCAGATAGAGAGTTACCGGGTATACTATGAAAAGGAATGGTTTTCGGGTTATTCACACCGCATTTCTTTCGATCATGGAATAATGAAACCATTGGGCGCTCTGAACTTCACTTATTATACAGGAGAAGAACCATCCGATACATCGCGCACTATTAATACATCCGAAGTCACGGCACAATTAAGGTTTGCTTACCGCGAAAAATTTGTTGATGGAAAAACAGGTCGTATAAGTCTGGGGAGTGAATACCCGGTCACACAATTGTTATACACGGCAGGACTTAAAGGCGTTTTGGAAAGTGATTTTTCGTACCATAAACTGGTGGTCAAAATAGATGATATTGCAAAATTGCCACCCTTCGGTTATGCATATTATGCCCTGGAAGCAGGAAAAACTTGGGGAAATGTTCCTTATCCACTGCTGAATGTTCACCAGGGAAATGAATCCTATTTTTATGATTATGCAGCATACAACATGATGAACTATTATGAGTTTGTCAGTGACCAGTATGCGTCGGTATTTGTGGTACAGCATTTCGAAGGATTTTTTCTGGACCGTATACCCCTTCTGCGAAAACTGAAGTGGCGTGAGGTTGCAAGTCTGCGGGGAGTTTATGGAAGTTTATCGGATGAAAACCGTTTGCTGATGGTCAGAAACGAAGAAATAGGGTCATTAACAACCAAGCCCTACGTAGAGGCAGGATTTGGTGTGGAAAATATTTTTAAGATTCTGAGGTTCGATTTCATGTACCGGCTTTCATATCTTGATAATCCCGACATTTCAAATTTTGGTGTCAGGGGAAGTTTGCAAATCCTCTTCTGATAAGGGTCGTATGCCTGTAATTGGTTACTTTAGCAGGATCATTTCCGCAAAGCATTCGCACCGGTTCTTTTAAAGAATTACTTCTCTGCATGATTTTAAAAGCCGATAATTTAGTCAAGCGTTATAAAAGCCGCACTGTGGTGGATCATGTTTCCATTTACGTTGAGCAAGGCGAAATTGTAGGTTTGCTGGGCCCAAATGGAGCCGGAAAAACCACTACGTTTTATATGACGGTTGGATTGATACGACCCAATGAAGGCCAGATATTTCTCGACCAGACAGAAATTACCGGCGAGCCAATGTATCGCAGGGCACAAATGGGTATTGGTTACCTGGCACAGGAAGCTTCGGTTTTCCGGAAATTATCGGTGGAAGATAATATCAAAGCGGTTCTTGAGATGACGAAGCTTTCCAAAGATGAACAGCATCAGAAACTCGAGTCGCTGCTGGAAGAATTCGGACTGCAGCGTATACGCAAAAGCCGTGGTGATTTATTGTCGGGAGGTGAACGCCGCAGGACAGAAATAGCCCGTGCGCTGGCGGTAAATCCAAAGTTTATTTTACTTGATGAACCATTTGCTGGAGTGGATCCGATAGCGGTGGAAGATATTCAGTCGATAGTTGCAAAACTTAAGGAAAAAAATATCGGCATTCTTATCACCGATCACAATGTTCACGAAACACTCAAGATAACGGATCGCGCCTACCTGCTTTTTGAAGGAAGAATTTTAAAAGAAGGAACAGCCCGTGATCTTGCCGAGGATGAACAGGTACGAAGAGTTTATCTCGGGCAAAATTTTGAACTTCGCAAGTAGAGGGGAAAAAAGTTACGAGTGGCGAGTTACGAGTGACGAGTGACAAGCTGCCCGGCTCGGAGAGACGTGTGACGAGTTACGCAATGTTATGGTTCGAAGTGTTTTTTAATAGTTAGAGGGAAAAAATTATTTGAATGAAAGAGCCGGGTAACACGTACAAATAAAAGTGACATGTAAATAGTAAAAAGTTACGAGTGGCGAGTGGCGAGTGACGAGTGACGAGTGACGAGTGACAAGTGACAAGTGACAAGCTGCCCGGCTCGGAGAGACGGGTGAGGAGTGACGAGTAATTTAAACTCGTCACTCGCCACTCGTTACGCGTCACTATGTGAGCTCCTGGATGACAAAATCATACGACTCCATAATCGGGTTGGAGAGTAATTTTTTACAAGCAGAATCTACTTTTTCCGAGGCTTCGTTTTTTGAGTTGGCGTCAACTTCCAGGGTGATATGTTTTCCGATTCTAACGTTATCAATTTCCGCCAGGTTGAGGTTTTTCATAGAATGAGAAACCGCTTTTCCCTGCGGATCAAGAAGCGCTTTTAAAGGCATAATGGTAATGCTGGCGGCAAATTTCATGGATTTTCAGATTTAGTGATTTCCCGGTTTAACCGGAATCGGTTATTCAGTAACGACAAAATTAAATAGAATATAATTAACAGGGGAATTGCTGCAACCTGAAGAAGCAAAATCATCAGAATAGCAAGTACGAGGAATATATATTGCACTTTATTTTGTTCCCATCCAAAATTCTTGAATTTAAGCGCGAAAAGGGGAATTTCTGAAGTCAGGAGATAACACAAGATCATGGTTATTCCTCCTATTACATAGGTGTTCAGCAAACGCGGTGTAAGGTGGAAACGGTCGAACTGGATGATAAGCGCCACGCCAATTACAAAAATAGTGATCGCGGGAGTGGGCATTCCAAGGAATGAATCGGATTGACGCGTATCAATGTTGAATTTAGCCAGCCGGAGAGCAGAAAAAACGGTGATGATAAACGGGAAAAATCCAATGATCTTCGCCCAGGTTGCATCCATGTGCAGCACCAGGGGCACGCTGTTTATGAACAAATGGTACATAATGGCGCCGGGCACTAATCCGAATGTAACCATATCGGCCAGTGAATCAAGTTCTTTACCCATGGCTGAATATGCTTTTAAGGCCCGGGCTACAAAACCATCCAAAAAATCGAAGAGGAGGGAAGCTGCCACAAGAATGGAAAACACAGCAATTTCTCCCTTAAATACAAAAACCAGCGCCAGGCAGCCGCTTGCAAGGTTTAGACAAGTTATAAAATTAGGTAAATGACGCGTGAAACCGGAATTCATATAGCAGGCTGAAGTGCAAAAATAGGCTTTTCCGCCTTTGGGCATCCCGGTAGCCGGATTTGTTTATAAAAGTATTGAAAATTAGAAGGTTTGCCATTTCTTATTTCGATTGCAGTTTATTATATTTGAACTATAAAACCCTTACGGTTGTTTATGAGTATAAGTGCCTCAATCAGCAGGATACTATTATGTTTTATTTTGCGTTTTTGAGTACACCAATCACCTGAAACCACATGACCAAATTAAACCTTTTTTTAGCCCTGAGTTTATGTATAGTTGCATCTGCGAAAGCGCAGGATGCCCCCAAATACAGTAATGAATTTTTATCAATTGGTGTGGGCGCACGTGGCCTCGGAATGTCAGGAGCCATGGTTGCTTCTGTGAATGATGTAACCTCGGGATACTGGAATCCTGCAGGACTGACACTTGGTAAAGGCGATCTGCAGATTGGCCTCATGCATGCTGAATATTTTGCAGGCATTGCCAAGTATGATTATGGCGCAATCGCTGCGCCCATTGATGCCACCCGCACCATTGGTTTTTCGGTGATCCGTTTTGCGATTGATGATATCATTGATTCTACGGAATTAATTGATGCCAATGGAAATATTGATTACGACCGCCTCAAATCCTTTTCTGCAGCCGATTATGCTTTCCTCTTCACGTACGCTAAGAAAACGAAAATAGAAGGTTTCCGTTATGGGGTGAATCTGAAGGTAGTTCACAGGAAAGTAGGAGAATTTGCTTCTGCCTGGGGCTTCGGTCTCGATGCCGGTTTGCAATACGATTATAAAAAATGGAAGTTCGGCGCTATGGGCCGCGATATTACTTCTACATTCAATGCCTGGAGCTTTAACACCGAAAAACTGGAAGATGTTTTTAACCAGACAGGAAACGAAATTCCTGAAAACGGATTGGAGTTAACGCTTCCCAAATTAATATTGGGCGCATCTTATAAAACATATATTAAAACTAAATTTTCGGTTGAGCCGGAAATTAATTTCGATTTTACTTTTGATGGGAAACGAAATGTGTTGCTTAGCGGAGACCCTGTGAGTGTTGAACCGCATCTGGGGCTGGAACTGGGATACAGTGATTTTATTTTTGTTCGCGGCGGTGTCGGTAACATACAGGAAATTGAAGATTTTGACGGTTCCAAATCAACTTCCCTCCAACCGAATTTTGGTGTTGGCGTGAAAATCAAAAGCGTTTCCATTGATTATGCACTTACCAACATTGGACAGGTAGGTGAAACATTGTATTCAAATATTTTTTCATTAAAGTTTGCATTGTATAAACAGAAAAAATGAAAATACGCTACGTATTATTAATCTGCTGTTTGCTTTTATCAGGATGGGCCTATTCCCAGCCTTATGGGAATGAATGGATTAATTTTTCGACCACTCAACCGCATTCGGTACAACAATATTTTAAGATCAGCGTCTGGCGCGATGGGATCTATCGCATCACACTTGCTGATTTACAGGCTGCCCAGTTTCCTGCACCTTTTAATCCAAAACAGTTGCAGTTATTTCACAATGGTGTGGAGCAGTTTATTCACGTTGAAGGTGAAGCCGATGGTAATTTTGATCCTGCTGATTACATTGAATTTTATGGAATCCGCAATGACGGTGCTGCTGATACTCGCCTCTATAAGCAACCCGAACATCAGCCTAATCCTAATTTAAGTCTGTTTACAGATACAGCAACGTATTTCCTGACAGTAAATGCAAATCCTCTTATTACTAACAAGCGCGTAGTAATCGAGACCGATGTGAATTATATTGGCTATACACCCATCCCATATTTTATCCGGGAATCAATGGTTGAGTATAAATCCCATTATAATGCTTCCAATATTATTGATGTTATAGATTCGGAATTTGACGAGGGTGAGGGTTGGTACTACTTGAAAATGGGTGACAATGATCCTATTCCGTTTACCTATAATCCATTGCCCGTACCAAATGTTAGCCTCGATCCTTCCGCACCGCTTGCAAGGGCTGTTTCTTTAACAATGGGAGGAAATTATAATGCCGGAATTCCGCATACACTTCAGCTTTCCGTTGCAGGGGCCTCTCAGACTTCAAACTTCACAGGTTTCCAGGTTTCAAGATTCGATTTTCCAATGCTAAGTAACAGTGCACTTTCAGGAGGTACTGTGGTATTCGGTTTTACACCCGGAACAACGCCTTCAGGTGTTGTTAACAGGAATCATGTATCGTTTATAAAAATGATTTATCCTCACAGTTCAAGTTTCGCCGGAGAATCATTTAATTTCAGAGATTTTGTTATTCCGGGGGCATTAACTTCCGGTAAAGCTTATCTGAATTTAACCAACCTTAACCTGGGTAACCCGAAGCTGTATATGTTTGCGGATGATACTTTAAAAAAGATCACCATGACCGGAGCAGGATCATCCTGGCAGGCATTGGTTCCAACCTATGGCATCGATCGTACCTGTTTTCTCACCGATACCGTTTATACTACCGGTAGCGGCCATATGAGAATCGCCCCGGTTTCGGATGATCCAATTCGTTTCGCACGCTTTATAAACTTTTTATTCATCGCTGATGCGAATTATCTGATCGTAACGCATCAGAGCCTGATGAATAAGGCAAACGATTATAAAAACTATCGTACTTTAACCGGCTTCACTCCGCTTCTTGTTGATGTTGATGAATTATATAACCAGTTTGCATTCGGAGTTCAACAACATCCGTTGTCAATCCGTAACTTCTGCGAGATCACAAAAGATAATTTCAATTTAAAACCGGAATACCTGCTGCTTATTGGAAAATCAGTTTCCACCGATCAGGTGAGGTTGAATCCTAATTACTGGAATATTAATCTTGTACCAACATTCGGGTATCCCCCTTCAGATGTGTTACTTGGTTCGAGGTTAACAGATACGATTCCCCGTGCTGAAATAGCAGTTGGACGTATTTCAGCAAGTAATGATAATGATATCCAGGCATATCTTGATAAAATAGTTGTGCATGAGCAGCAGTTGCAGCAATGTCCTAAAGACTGGATGAAACAGGTGCTGCATTTTGGTGGCGGTAATAATAGTACACAGCAGGGAGAAATCAGTCAGATCCTGAAATCATTCGAAAATATTATTGAGGACACGCTCATGGGAGCCAACGTAACCACTATTCTTAAAACCAGCCCTGATCCCATCCAGGTGAATTTATCTCAGTATTTACAAGCATTGATTGATACGGGAGTTACACTCATGACTTTTGTAGCACATGCTTCAGGAACTACTTTCGATATCAGCACTGACATTCCGCAGAATTATAATAACAAAGACAGGTATCCACTCATTCTTGCAAATTCATGTTTCGTAGGAGATATTCATGATCCGTTACGAAGGGTTGCAGAAGATTTTGTTTTGTTGCCGGATAAGGGTTCCATTGGATTTATTGCCCAGCCAAGTGTTGGTTATCTGGGTAATCTAAAGGATTACAGTGCCACACTGTATCAGCATATTGCCAAATACAATTACCAGGGCACAATCGGACAATCAATGGCCAGAACTATTGATTCGATTTATGCCTCACCGGCAGCCAACAGCAGTGCGTTTGCTTATTATATGTACAAATCGGTGAATACGGGAATGACGCTTTCAGGTGACCCTGCACTTGTACTAAACTCATTCGATAAAGCGGATCTTGAGGTTGTGAAAGGCGGTGTTTATTTTACTCCCGAAATCGTAACATCCGACATTGATTCTTTCGATGTGAATGTAATTGTGAAAAATCTGGGAAAAGCGTATTACAATCCGTTTACGGTTAACGTAGTGAGAAATTTTCCTGATGGAACTACTGCTAATTATGATACTATAATTGATTACATTACTTATAAAGATACGCTAACATTCAGGATGCCCGTTGTTGCATCGTACGGAGTAGGTCTTAATTATTTTGACGTATATGCTGACTTCGGATCTAATGTTATTGAATGTGATGAAACGAATAACAATCCTGATCTTATTCCATTACTGATTCAGTCTTCTGATATTCTTCCGGTATATCCTGCTGAGTTTGCAATTGTTCCTGTTAATACAATGCCAGGCATGAGCGGTATTCAGTTAAAAGCCTCCACCGTTAGTCCGTTCCTCCCTGTTAAACCTTACAAATTTCAGATTGATACCATTGATTCGTTTAACAGTCCCTTTATGACACAGGGACTTATAAACAGTGTCGGAGGAGTTGTAAAATGGACGTTGCCATTTAATCTGCAGCCCGACCTGGTTTACTACTGGCGTGTCAGCCGCGATTCCATGCCTGGAGATACTATCCACCCTAACTGGAATGAAAGTTCGTTTATTCATAAACCCGGTCTTACCGGCTGGTCGCAGGCACATTACTCCCAGTTTAAAAAAGACAACTTTGTGAATGTGAATTACAGCAATTCAATTGACACAACTTTTGCTTTCGTAACAAACACAACATCTTTATACGTGCGTAATTACATGTTTCCCGATCCGTCGGTGAATGTGCCCGGGTATGATTTAAACCAGGCAACCGGTGAAGATAACATGTGTTATTTTGATGCATCCATACACGTTTTTGTAATTGATCCGCTTACACTCGAACCCTGGAATAGTGGTGATCATAGTTTAGGACAGACAAATTACCTTATACCCGGATCGAATCCGCCAACGTGGACCTGCAGGCAACGACCGGAGAATTATTTTATTTTCAGAAATACGGTTCCCCAACGACAGGCACTAATTACCGCGCTGACTACCGGTATTCCTGATGGTCATTATGTAGGGGTGTATTCGGTGAATGGAGTACAATATTCTCAATGGGATGCTTCGTTATTAAACTGGTTTGATATTCAGGGAAGTGATTCAATAAACTTTCTTCAGGATGCATGGCCGTATATATTCTTCACCAAAAAAGGAGATCCGGCATTTGCACAGGAATCTATTGGTGATTCTACTGAACAATTTATTTCACTTTCCGCATCTCTTGGAGGAAACTGGGATAAAGGTTTTGTTAAGTCAGTTACTATTGGCCCTGCAGCGGAGTGGACTTCTCTGCATTGGGAACAATTTCCTATCGAATCAAGTTCGCAACAGGATTCTATAACCATTGATATTCTCGGAATTCAATCTGATGGTGTTGAAGTACCACTTGCAGGTTTCCAGGCCATTCCGGTTGGAACTCCCGATTTAAATATAAATTCAATTGACGCTACACTTTATCCCAAACTAAAGTTGCGTGCCTATATGCAGGATGAATTATTATTTACGCCACCCCAGTTAAAGAGATGGCAGATTTATTATGAAGAAGTTCCTGAACTTGCTTTAAATCCTGCCCGTTATTTTTCGCTTAACAAGGATACGCTTGCCGAGGGTGAGCAGCTTACCATGTCAATCGCCATTGAAAATATTGGAAATGTAGATGCTGATTCGGTGCTGGTTGATTATTTTGTTTACGATAAAAACAGGGTACGCCACGATGTGACCTCACCTCGTTACAAACCTATGGCACCCGGTGATACAATTATTGGAAGTGTAACATTCAGCACTTCCGGTTATGACGGCTTGAATTCATTGTGGATTGAAGCTAATCCTGATAACGATCAGCCTGAGCAATATCATTTTAATAACCTTGCAGAAATTCAGTTCCGTGTCAACCGTGATATTACTAACCCGATACTGGATGTTACATTCGACGGAATCCACATTTTGAACGGTGATATTATTTCCGGGAAACCGCATATACTTGTAAAGCTTAAGGATGAAAATAAACACCTTGCATTGAATGATACAAGTGACTGGCAAATATTTCTTAAGGATCCTGACGGCACACTTACCAAATTATTCTTCGAACCTGCTGCATGTGCCGGCGCCGGTAATGAAGTACTCAAATGGTGTCCTGCGAATTTGCCGCAAAATACTTTCCTTATTGAATATAAGCCTGTGCTTGCAAAGGATGGAGTTTATGAACTGTGGGTGCAGGCGTCGGATGCTTCCGGTAATATTTCAGGAAATAATAATTATCGCATTTCATTTGAAGTCATAAATAAAGCGACCATTACTGAAGTTATAAATTATCCGAATCCATTCTCTACTTCTACAAAGTTTGTTTTCACATTAACAGGATCAGAAGTTCCCGAAGATTTTAAAATTCAGATCATGACCGTTACCGGGAAAGTGATTCGTGAAATTAACCGCCATGAGTTGGGTCCCATTCATATTGGAAGAAATATTACGGAGTTTGCGTGGAATGGTAAAGATGAGTTCGGTGATCAGCTTGCTAACGGCGTATATCTTTATCGTGTGCTTACGAAGCTGAACGGCAGTAATATTGAAAAGCGCGAAACCGAAGCTGATAAATATTTTACAAAAGGTTGGGGTAAGATGTACCTTATGCGGTAAACATAAGATCCCACCTTTCTAAATTCTCCCATTCGCTAATTACTTAATTCTTTTTACCTGAATCTTCCATCTGAATATGCGTTTTCTTAATTCACGATCCGGAATTTTAGTTTCGGCTTTTCTTTCAGGTATTCTGTTAACGCTTGCATGGCCATCTTCAGGAATCGCACCGTTGCTGTTTGTTGCATTAATTCCATTGTTGTTTGTCGAAGACGCTGCTATGCGGCCAACTCCGGTGATCAGTGGAAGATATGTTTTTGTATATGCATATTTAACTTTCTTCACATTCAATTTATTGACTACGTGGTGGGTGAAATATGCAAGTCTCTTTGGTGCTGTTGCTGCCATATTTTTTAATGCATTGTTTATGGCCCTGGTATTTCAGCTTTTTCATATTACCCGGAAAAAGTTGGGCAACAAGTTGGGTTACGTTTCGCTTGTCGTTTTTTGGGTGACGTTTGAGCATCTGCACATGGATTGGGATTTATCATGGCCCTGGCTAACGTTAGGAAATGGATTTGCGGGATGGCCACTGATGATTCAATGGTATGAATATACGGGTGTACTGGGAGGAACGGTGTGGATATGGGTAATTAATATTTTGCTGTATAAAGCCCTTACGGGGATGATGTACCCGACGCTGGCGAACCGTACTTCAAAGAAGCTGGTACTAATTGCCGTGCTGATTATTATACCTGTTGGTTATTCAATAGTGCGCTATCATACCTACACTGAAATTTCCGACCCTGTGAACATTGCAGTTGTTCAACCTAACATTGATCCGTACAACGAAAAATTTTCAGGCATGAGTTCTGCGGAGCAACTGCAGCGTATTCTCTCTCTTGCGGCTTCTGTAACTGATTCTTCCACCGACTACGTTGTTGCCCCGGAAACTGCATTGCCGGATGGTATATGGGAAGAAGAACTGGGGCATCATCCGCAAATAGAACGGCTCAAAGATTTTCAAAGGCAATTTCCCGGTGTATCGTGGGTAATAGGACTTGCTTCAAATAAATTCTACCCCGACAGCAATCAGCGTACAGCCACAGCCCGTAAGTTTACCCAGGCCGATGGTTATTATGATTCATTTAATACAGCCCTGCAACTTCAACCCGGTGGCGACCTGCAACTGCATCACAAATCCAAGCTGGTTCCCGGTGTCGAGAAAATGCCTTTTCCGGAAGTGTTCAAACATCTCGATGCCTTTGCCATTGACCTGGGTGGAATCTCCGGAAGTCTTGGGATGCAGGAGATACCCACTGTTTTCACTTCCTCCAATGCCGATCATACCATTGCACCTGTGATCTGCTATGAATCAATTTATGGTGATTACATGACCGATTATATTAACCAGGGTGCATCGCTGATTTTTATTATTACCAATGATGGCTGGTGGAGTGATACTCCTGGCTACCGTCAGCATTTGAAATACGCCACATTGCGGGCTATTGAATTCCGCAGAAGCATTGCCAGGTCGGCCAATACCGGTATTTCCTGCTTTATTAACCAGCGTGGAGATATTCTCCAGCCTACAAAATGGTGGACACCGGATGCAATAAAAGCCACTCTCAATGCCAATACTACTATGACCCCATACGCCCGTCTGGGCGATATAGCAGGAACGATTGCTGCTATGGTATCCCTTATTATCATGGTAATCCTGCTGGTAACCAGGAAAAATTAATCCGTTTCCGTTTCAGCCCATTCTTTGCCAGGAGGG
The DNA here is from genome assembly GCA_038215705.1 of Bacteroidia bacterium. GTDB lineage: Bacteria > Bacteroidota > Bacteroidia > AKYH767-A > OLB10 > JADKJB01. Next base: position 18,087 of record JBBQQQ010000023.1, on the reverse strand, counting down.
TCCCCCCACCCCGACGGGGTCCCCCAACCCCGACGGGGTTGAAGGAATTCCTTAATTTTGCACCAGATTTGAATAAAATATGAAAAATTTTGATGTTATAATAATCGGCTCAGGTCCCGGAGGCTATGTTTGTGCTATTCGCTGCGCACAGCTTGGAATGAAAACCGCTTTAATTGAGAAATATACCGCCCTGGGAGGAACCTGTTTGAACGTAGGTTGTATTCCCTCCAAAGCATTACTCGACTCCAGTGAACATTTTTACAATGCGGCACACACTTTTAAAGAGCATGGCATTGTGATTTCAGGACTCAAACCCGATCTCAAACAAATGGTAACACGGAAAAATGGTGTTGTTAAACAGACTGTTGATGGCATTAATTTTTTGATGAAGAAAAACAAAATTGAGGTTTTTACGGGGATGGGAAGCTTTGAATCTGCTACGTCGGTTAAAATTTCCAAGGAAGACGGAACCTCTGAAATTATTGAAGGAAAGAAAATTGTTATTGCCACAGGTTCAAAACCCGCTTCATTAAAAGGAATTGAAATTGATAAAAAACGTATCATCACATCTACCGAAGCTCTTAATCTTTCTGAAATTCCCGGCCACCTTGTTATTATCGGAGGCGGCGTTATTGGACTTGAACTGGGGTCTGTTTATGCACGGCTTGGTGCTAAGGTAACCGTAATTGAATATACCGGGGCATTGGTAGGAATGATGGATAAGTCGCTTGGTAAAGAGCTGGAAAAAATACTGAAGAAAACCGGATTTGAATTTTATTTTGATCATGCAGTAAGCGCAGCAGAAGTGAAAGGGAAATCGGTTACCGTTACAGCAAAAAATTTAAAAACAGATAAAGATATTGCAATCACAGGAGATTACTGCCTGCTGAGTGTAGGAAGAAGTCCTTTTACCTCCGGACTTTCTATTGAAAATGCAGGAATAAGAGCTGATGAAAAAGGAAAAATTGTTGTTGATGAACATCTTCAGACTAACGTTAAAGGAATATATGCAATTGGCGATGTAGTTCGCGGTGCCATGCTTGCACATAAAGCTGAAGAAGAGGGAATGTTTGTGGCTGAAACTATTGCAGGGCAGCAACCTCATATTAATTACCTGCTCATTCCCAACGTGGTTTACACATGGCCCGAAGTTGCAGCTGTGGGATTTACTGAAGAAGAATTAAAAGCGCAGAAGAAAGAATACAAATCAGGTTCTTTTCCATTTAAAGCCAGTGGCCGGGCACGTGCAAGTATGGATGTTGATGGTTTTGTAAAAGTGCTTGCTGACAAAACCACGGATGAAATTCTGGGTGTACACATGATAGGACCCAGGGCTGCTGATATGATTGCCGAAGCTGTTGTGGCCATGGAATTCCGCGCTTCCGCGGAAGATATTGCGCGAATTTCACATGCTCATCCTACCTATACAGAAGCTTTTAAGGAAGCTTGCCTTGCCGCCACCGCCAACAGAGCATTACACATGTAAAATTTTAATTGAATAAAAAGTTTCATTTAAAATTCAGTATTTATTTTTTCTTCCCTACGCAAATTACTGATAATCCGATTTTATTCATCAAAATTTTATCCATCAATTTGAATAATGGGACCATCACATTGAAAAGTTTCATCTGATTTCCGGGAATGGTTTTATTTTTTTGCATTTTTCCAGAAATATACCAAGCCGGGATGCCTGCAGCATTGAAGTAAAAACTTTTTAAAACGGGAATATGACTTTTGCTGAATAAATTTTGGAGTGATGTTTTTGAATACCTGCGAAAGTGGTAGAGTTCCTGATCCAGCTGATTATATAAACCCTGAAACGCAGGAACCAATATTATCAGATGTCCGCCTGGTTTCAGAAGTTTGTAAGCATTTGCAATGGCCAGACCATCATCTTCAATATGCTCAACAACATTAAGCGCAAACACCGTATCAAACGATTGAATCAATTTTGGATATTGATTTGAAAAATCCGGATGTACGAGATCAAAATCGATGATTTTATTTTTTTCAGCAAGTTCGGGAAATTTAGTGGCCAGGTATTCCCTGTAATTATCCCTGATATCGGAAATTGTTAAGTCGAGGTTGTCATTCAGGAACAATTCTGAAATGTTCCCGATACCGCTTCCGACTTCAAGTATCCTGCCAGCACAAAATTCTTTTATGGCAGCATACATCCAGTTGTTAAAACTTTTTGCATCGGCAATTACCTGTAACGTTTCAAGTCCTTCTTCGTCGATCTCTTTGAAGTGAAAACCCGGTTTGGAATCGGTCATCTGAACAATCCATATTTTAAAATGCAGTAAATTGCCCGGAAACCATCTTTCCAGTTAATTTTTTTACCTTCTTCATAGGTGCGGCCATAGTAAGAAATACCAACCTCATAAATTCTTATTTTTGGTATTCTTGAAATCTTCGCAGTAACTTCCGGTTCAAAACCAAACCGGTTTTCCTGAAGCTTTAGCCCTTGAATAATATCCCTCCTGAAAAGTTTGTAACAGGTTTCCATATCGGATAAATTCAGGTTGGTAAGCATATTCGATAAAGTGGTCAGCACCCGGTTGCCAATGGTGTGCCAGAAGAAAAGAATCCTGTGCGGGTTGCCTCCAATGAAACGCGATCCGTACACTACATCTGCAAACCCGTCAAGAACAGGCTGAATCAGTTTATTGAATTCCTGTGGATTGTATTCGAGGTCGGCATCCTGAATGATCACATAATCCCCTGTAGCATGGTGTATGCCCGTGTGTAATGCAGCACCTTTACCCATATTCACCTCATGATGAAGTAACCTGTAGTTAATGGAGGGATGTTCCGCAATATATTTTTCAAGCGCCTCCCGCGTACCGTCTTTGGAACAATCGTTTACCAGGATAATTTCTTTTGTAATACCATTGGAAAGAACCACATCATTAACTTTATCTAAAATTCTGTGAATGGTTAAGGCTTCATTATAACAAGGTATTATAATGGACAAGCTCTTGAAATTATGCATTGATATTCAAATAGTTATGTATTTAATTGAAAATTTTACAAATATAGGATTTAATTGGTTACCACGAAAAAAGTTACTTTTGCAAAAGTGCATTTAAATCCCGCCCTTATAAGTTTATGCGAAAGCTAGAACAAGGACGAATTTCAATCTTGAAATATTTAATTTTCATCCAGACTATTTTTTTTCAAATGATTAATCAGATATTCTTGAAGTTGACAGGATACCAGCTTATATTTTTAATAGGGGTGACAAATTTATTTTTTTCCTGTCAAGGTAGCGATTCAAGTTATGAAAATACTTCCAATTCCAGGGCTGGATTCGTATCCCTTCAGGGCGATTCCTTTATGTTAGATAATAATTATTTTTATCCGATAACTGTAAATTATCTTGTTTCCCTTCTGGCAAATGAGCACGAAGTGTGGACGGTATCCTCAGTAAGTTACTATCAGGATAATAAGCCCAGGCACGCAGAAAAGGATTCAGGTCTTGCACAACTGGCTTATGAAATGGAATTAATTAAGGACATGGGTTTTAATTCGGTTCGATTTGTTGGGGTAGGAGAAGTTAAGCCTCACAACGGCAGTGCTGATTTATTGTCAATACATGCTTTTGATGGTAATGATAGAGATACTACTTTAGTGCTTTCCGATTCAATAGCTTATGCCCGTTACATGCATGCCCTAAACGAACTGGTGAAAATCGCGGGTGATGCCGGTCTAAAAGTAGTGCTGTTAACGCGTGTAAATCCAGATACACTTTCAACGGAACGTCATCTTCAAAAACTTGCAACTTCCCTTAAAGATAATGCTGCCCTTATGGCATATGATCTTTTTAATGAACCTTTGTATTTTGATCCGAATCAACGATTAAAGAGTGATGTTTCATCCTTCACTAAAAGATGGGATGATATTGTTAACCGTTATGCGCCTCATCATTTAACAACAATCGGCTTAACTGGGATGCGGGAGGTTTTTATATGGGATCCTAATGTATTACAGGTCGATTTTATTTCTTTTCATCCTTATGAGTATGAACCCGATCAGGTTAGAAATGAAATTTTCTGGTATCATACTTATGTTTCAAAACCTTGGATAATCGGTGAAACAGCCATACCTGCAGATGGTGATAGTGTCAGTTATGATTTGCAGACTGCCTTTGCTGCCAAAACCATGAAGCAATCCTGGGATTGTTATGCCTCAGGTTATTCGTGGTGGCAGTATCAGGATGTTAAATGGCCGAAGTTTCATTCCAGCTACATGGGTGTTGTAAACCGGAAAGGAACAACGGTAACTTCTAAAGGCAACCTGGTTTCAGGAACCGTTAAACCCCTGGTTTCAGAATTTCAAAATTTTGTTCCGGCGACTGAAAGAGATTCGTGCAAATGTTTTTCGAATTACTATAATTATTCAGAAAGTCCCGGTTACCGCTTAACCGGTAAAATTATTAACGGGAATGGTTCACCCATCGAAGGTGCTGTGATACTTGCATGGAGTACTGATTGGTTACAATCCAATCATACCGTGTCAAAACCTGACGGATCTTTTGAACTGAAAGCTGATTTTTGGTTGAATCATTGGATAGCTTCAGCTACCAATTATACTATGATCAGAGAGTACATTCACCCAGACAAAATTGCACGCGTTGTTAATGGAGATTCAATCGTAAACATAGGTGTTATTACCATCGAAAAACTTAAATTGGCAAACTAAGTAGACTATTTATAAAGTAAATTCATAATCATGAAAAACTCAATCAAATTGATATCAATGCTTGCATTAATCACAGCATGTTCGCCTGATGAAAATGTTTCTTCAGCTTTGATTTATAAGAATAATATGGATGGTGTTCATGCATGGACAGAAAAGCATCCGGCAAATTTTATCAGGACAGAAACTGCTTATTCAGGTTTGTATGTTTGTAAAGTCAATAATGAAAGCCCATACAGCACTACTTTTTATATGAAGCTTGGTGATATTAGTTCGAAAACTATCAAAATATTAAAAGTGAGCGGCTGGATTCAGGTTCCCGATATGAATGCTCAGGCTACACTCGTAGTTGATTTTTTAGATCAGAATAAACAATCATTTGATTATATAGCTAAAAATTGCAGGGATGAATTGAAAGGCACTAATAAATGGGTGAAAATCACCAATGAAATTAACCTCTCCACGGGTAAAAGAATCAATCCTGAAAATTTTGTAAAAGTGTATTTTACCAATAATGCCCAACAGCCTTTACTGGTTGATGACATGATTGTTGAGTTTGAGGATTGAGAATAAATGCTTTTTTCAGTTTAACTACCACTTCCGTTCCAAAGCAACTATATTTAAATCATCAATGTAAAGCGGATCTTGTCCTTTCAGCCAAACATACGTAACAATTTTTTCATTTTTATAGGAAAACGGATATGGAGTCAGATAGTCAAAGCTGACGGAATTCCATTTATTCAGTTCATAAATTTGATCTGAAAATTCCAGGGTTCTGTAATAGAAATTACGTCCCGTATATTCCATGGTTACAATTATTGCTGCAGGGTTTTCTTTAAAATCTTTTACAGGGAAATATTTTAAACTAACCCGGATCCACACATGATCTTTTTCTGTAACGTGGCCGAAAGGAATTTTAACACCCGGAGAATAGGGATTTTCAGCATCTAGTCTGTATGAGAAGGGAGGAGAATATGCATATGTTGAATCACGATAGCTTTCATTGTAAGGCGAGGTGTGTACTGATTCAAAATTGAAGTATCCAATCGACCGGCTGTTGTAATCGCCTTCATTTTTCAATACCTCATTGGTGATATATTCTCTTTCAACATCAAGCAGTCTCCTGTTCTCTTCTTTTACCGAAGTTGCGAATAAGTTAGCTTTATAAAAAGCAAAATTGCGCTGATCATGCGGCATAATGTAATTCGCAGCCTGCCAGGTTTGAAACAGGTTTAATCCAAGCAGTGCCACCATCAGGGTATACACCGATGCGCGAATAAATAAATTTCGCTCCGACAAGTATTGAATAAAAAATCCAAATGGTATACAAAGAAGACCATAGGATTCAACAAAATAACGCATTCCAAATCCTCCGCCATTCCACCAGGCAAGCCAGCAGGAAAGAATGTAAAAGTTGATGACAGTAAACATAAAAATTCCATAAAAAATCTCCCTGTTTCTTTTATAAAGAATGATAAAACCCAGTAATGGAATAATGATGAGGGGTGTGTAAATAATCCAACTATTTTTAAAGCTGAAAAGGGATTCAATTATGTGAGGTTCAAAAAAATTGAATCCTTCGGTATTCTGGTAACTGAAAAAGATAAAATTTCCCGTAACATATTTCCAGTATATCATTTGAGGAATACATACAATGAACCCACCCAGTATTATAAAGAAAATTCCTTTATAGTTGCTCAGATAAAACCCTAGTTTCTTAACGAGCGAGTCTTTATCCCAAACATACAGGAGAACCGGAAATATGATCAGGAACAGTTCACTTGGCCTTGAAAGTACCATCAGCGCGAATAGGCCTCCGTAAGCAAGGCTCTTCAAAACAGTAGGTTTATCATGCCAGCTGAAGGTGAGCCGTACGAAAAAAGTTACAAAAGCAAACATCATGGCATGCGGCATCAGGTTCGCCCTGACCGCTTCATTGAAATAATTCGTTCCCAGTAATAAGAACAACATTGTTATGATTGTCACCTTTTCACTGAAAAACCGGAGGAGTAGCTTACGCAAGGAAAATATTCCTGCAATGATGTAAACATAAACTCCTGTTGAAACAGCAAATTGATAGGGAAACGAAAACCCATCAACAGCATACCCTCCGAGCAGGGCCCAAACATGCCCGATGAAAAAAAACGGTGCGAACAACATTGCAAAGCCACACATGTAATTAATCACAAAATTCCCATTGTCGATTTTAAATGCCTGGTAAAAAGTATTGGTGTTCTGGTAGGTTTCCATAATATTGGTAATTATGGAGTAGTCGGTTATACCAGGATCATTATAAATAAAAGTTAACGGTAAATACAGGTAATATGAAAAAATGTCCCATGAAAGTTCTTTTGTAAAAAAGTAATCATTGTAAAAGGGCAAAGAAAAGTGAGAAATTAATATAATTACGCTGATTAGAACGCCCAGTAGCCACGAATTCCGGTAAGGAAGGGTTTTATAATAATTTATCATAAGGCCATTTAATCTAAGTTAATATATTATGCGAGGTTACTATATGGATTAAATTTTTTTATAAGAAGGCAAATATAAAATTGTTATCCGGATATTTGAATACAACCCTACTCAGGCAGCACAGGATAATCCAGGTAATCAGTATTGCCCGGTATGGGCATAAGTTTACCAAATTGTTTAAAATACAACTCCCTGGTCATTGAATCCCAATGCAATGCAGTGTTTTTAAACTGTATAGTTTGAAATATATTCAACCATATAAAGAACAGTAATAAACTTAAAGCTGACGATTTAATTAACCAATTTCGTGATGCTATTACCCTGATTATAGCAGCTAATGGCAGGATTAATAAGCCGTAACTGTCTATCATCGGTCGCGAACCGTAAGATCCTCCATACCACCAGCACCACCAGGAATATATTACATAAATATTTACTACAAGGAAAAAAAGCAAGGGAACCCTGAATTTTGCCAGATCATCTTTCAAAAAATAGATTCCTGCTAATGCAAACACCATAATTGGGGTGTAAATCAACCAACCCTTCCTGAAACTGAATAATCCGTTTATTATTTGTGGATTATCAAAATTAAATCCATTTTCAATGTAAGAATAAAAAATATATTGACCGGTAACATATTTCCAATAAAGCAATTGAGGTAACCATACAATACTAATACAAATAAATGCAATTATGATAGAACGTAAAATAAATCTGAAATTGAGTGCCCCTTTAATTTCAAACAGATAATATGGTATAAAAAAAACAGCTATAACTGCATTACTGGGCCGGATTAAAGTGATTAATCCAAACAACAATGAAAGTATAATAGTGTGTCCAATTGATTTGCTGATTTCCCATTTCAGGATATAATAAAAAAAGATTGCAAAAAGGCAAAAATTATAGGCATGTGGCATTGGTGCAGTCAATGTGCTGTAGCAAAGTAAATTTGTTCCCAGCGCAATAGCTAATAGTGTTATTGCAGTAATTTTATCATTAAATTGAAGCTGGATAAGAATTTTGGCCGAATAAATTAAACCAATTACCATGAAAACAACTGTGCTCAGCAGTAATGCTAAGTGATATGGAGTGGAATAACCATTAGGCTCTTCGCCTGCTAATTTTGAATAATAATGCGCAGTAAAGAAAAAGGGTGAGTATAAATAAGCCAAACCCATACTCATTCTGAAAACATTTCCCTGGTTCGGAGCTTTAACCGTCCAGAACATGGATGCATTGGCTCCATAGGGATAATTTTTCTTTTCAATTTTTAAATCACCAAAAATGAATGCTGCGGGCAAATAACCATAATAATGATGGATGTCGTCTTCTACCACACCTTCCCTTTTTTCCCAGGTCTTAAAATTTGCATTCATAATCCAACAGACTGCAATAACCAATAAAATGGCAAAAGATGTTAAGGGAAAATCTTTCATTGGTTTGATACAATTCTGCAAATTACTGCCGGTACTCATGCTTATTGATGGGATATTTTATAAATATGAACCTGATCGTATTGACCGATTTTAATACTTTTTATTGTTTGTAAAACTGCATGGTGCATAAATGTATTGTCGTTTACAACAATATACTGCACTTTATGAGCATTGGCGGATACAATTCTTTTAATTCCTTCAGCATCTGCAATAGTAATACCTTTTTGATCCATCAGGTACAGCGAAATATCAGGACTGGGATCATATGCTGAAATTACAATGTCATTTCGTGAAATTCCCAATGCCCTCAATTCTGAAGTCAGTCCCATATAATTATTGTACACCGGGTTACTGGCCATCCATGACCCTGGATCATACCTGTCATGAAATACATGTCGGCTAAACCAGATACCATGAATTATGAGGGCCGCCAGTAACACAGGGCTGATAAATGTAATTACTTTTTTATGATTTGATTGCAGGATTGAGAAAAATGCAATAGATTGAAAAAGAATGGCAGGAAGCATTGAGAGAACGTAATAATCATGTTCAGGAAACTGGGCCATCATGAGTATGAAATAAATTAAATTTCCAGTCCATAAGAGCATAATAATTTTGAAAATCACTTGTTCAATTCTTTTTCTGAAAATAATGATAACTGTAAATGAAATTAACAGGTATGCATACATGTATTTGCTGTAAAATTGTTTTAACCACACCTTTTGAATTTCCTCCAGTATTGCAAAAAAATGCGCACTGTTTAGTATGGTCCGGTATTTCAAAAGAAATATTGTACTGTTATTCGATTCGCTTAGCCAGGAAGCATAACTATACCAACTGATACAAAATAGCAGTGGGAGAAGTAACAGAATCATGAATGATTTTTGTGATTTGCGTTTTTCTTTTTCGTTCTGTTTTAAAGTACGAAAATGATCATCTATTGCAATAGCAGCCATAACTGCCAGGCTCATAAGATGTGTAACTTTAATAAGGCAGGCTAATGATAGTGAAATCATAAGCAGGATGATTATTTTCTTTTCAGCTTTCAATCTATACTTAAAGAAAAAATACCAGGAGCAAAGTATCAATCCCAATGCAGCCGTATCGGGTAAAAAATTCGGCGTATAATAAACTACCACAGGTGAAAGGAATAATAATAAAACCGCAGCAGCTGCATAAAATTCAGATTTGAGAAATAACGATGCTGATCTGAATGCCGCTACCAATCCGGTAGAAATGATCAACAGCATTACCAGGCGATATATCCATTCATGAAACCCGAAAACCCGGTATAACATCCCAACAATATAATTGACTATAGGGAATTCCATCCCGGTTATACCGGTTCCATTGCCGGTATTATGTACTTGTGGTTTTAAAATATTAGGGGAGTCATAGGCAAAATTCAGCGCTACTGAGGCCCTGTCACACTGAGCCCATTGATGAATAGATTGGGGCCGCAAAGACATGGTTTGATGAAAGCCAATGATCAAATATATTCCTGCTAATAAAAGAGTAAACAATATACTTGAAAGAGCCGGCTTTTTCATACGCTTCACCAAAATTAGAAAATTACATGAACGCCTGACAATTTATGATAACTTATTGATTAATAATTTATTAATATAATAGTATGCTATAAAGAATATTCGTTTAGAATGCAGAGAGTTGTAATCCGAATAGTGTTAATTTGTTTAGAGTAAATACAGTCATTATATTATCAAAAAGTATAAATTCGCGGCACAGTAATTAATTCCGGATGAACATTTTAGGTATTTCAGCTTTTTATCACGACTCAGCCGCGGCCCTTGTCCAGGACGGGGTTATCATTGCCGCTGCTCAGGAAGAGCGGTTTACGCGCAAAAAGCATGATCCCGGCTTTCCTGCAGAAGCAGTAAAATTTTGCCTGCATTACAGTGGTCTGTCAATTGACCAGGTTGATGCGGTAGTTTTTTATGATAAACCGCTTTTGAAATTTGAAAGGCTCCTTGAAACTTACTACGGTTTCGCACCCAAAGGAATACGGTCATTTATGATGGCCATGCCGGTTTGGCTTCGTGAAAAAATGTTTTTGAAGCGTGTCATTCATGAAGAACTCCGGAAAATAGGTGAGTATGATAAATCGAAAGTAAAATTATTATTTCCCGAACATCACCTTTCCCATGCCGCAAGTGCGTTTTATCCCTCCCCCTTTCAGGAGTCTGCAATTCTTACCATCGACGGTGTAGGCGAGTGGGCAACTGCTTCTATTTGTCATGGGAAAAATGGCGATATCGAAATTCTTAAAGAACTGAATTTCCCACATTCTTTAGGTTTGTTGTATTCTGCATTTACGTATTATCTTGGATTTAAAGTAAATTCCGGTGAATATAAACTTATGGGTCTTGCTCCTTACGGGAATCCTGAGTCGGAAGCTGTAAAAAGATACGTTAAGGTAATTTATGACGAGCTTATTGAAGTTAAGGAAGATGGATCCTTGTGGCTGAACCAGGAATATTTTGATTATTCCACCGGTTTACGGATGGTGAAGGATAAAAAGTGGGATAAACTTTTCGGTTTCCCGCGAAGGGAGTCTGAATCCAACCTGGAGCAGCATCACTGCGATCTGGGATATGCCATACAGTTAGTAACTGAAGAGATTGTTTTTAAAATGGCCATAGAAGCAAAACGACTTACCGGTTCCGAGAATTTGTGTATGGCAGGTGGAGTAGCACTTAACTGTGTGGCTAATGGAAAATTAATCAGAAAGAATATTTTTAAAAAGGTTTTTATTCAGCCTGCTGCCGGTGATGCCGGAGGAGCATTGGGCGCTGCACTTGCAACATGGTATATTTATTATAAAAACAATCGTACTGTATCAACGGAATTGGATGGGATGAAAGGTTCTTACCTGGGTCCATTATACCCGGATCTCGATGTAGAGTTGATGGCAAAGAAATACAAGGCTCCGGTACATAATTATGAAAAATTTGATGAGTTAGCAGGTAAGGTTGCTGAAATAATTTCCACTGATAATGTTGTGGGTTGGTTTCAGGGAAGAATGGAGTTTGGACCACGGGCACTTGGTGGCAGAAGTATCCTTGGAGATCCGAGAAGCCCCGAGATGCAGAAAAAATTAAATCTGAAAATTAAATACCGTGAAAGTTTCAGGCCCTTTGCACCTTCTGTTCTTGCCGAGCAGGCATCCGAATATTTTGAACTCACCGATGTTTCACCTTACATGCTTATTGTTGCGGATGTAAAGCAAAACCGTAGGAAACCCATACCGGCCAATTATTATGAAATGCCATTGATGGACAGGCTTTATGTTCCCCGATCCGATCTTCAGGCAATCACCCATCTCGATTTTTCAGCACGCGTTCAATCCGTCCACAAAGAAACAAATCCTAAGTATCACCTTCTACTCGAAAAATTCCGCGAAAAAACCGGATTTGGAATGTTGGTTAATACCAGTTTCAATGTACGTGGAGAACCTATAGTCTGCACGCCTGAAGATGCATACCGTTGTTTTATGCGAACGGAAATGGACTATCTTGTCATTAATAATTTCCTGTTTTCAAAGCAGGAACAGCCGGAATGGAAAGAGAAGGATAACTGGAAAACGGAATTCACCCTCGATTAATTAAAACGGATCATACATGGAATTTTTAAAAGACATATTTAGATTTATGGGAGCCCGAAAAAAATTCTGGCTGGCTCCGGTTATAGTAGTTTTGCTTCTGCTGGGAATACTTATTGTTATCGGGGGAGGATCGGCTCTTGCACCATTTATTTATACTCTTTTCTGATATGGCGAAATACGATAAGCAGAAAAATCAGGAAACGGTTCTCGCCATCGTCCTTGGTCTATTGGTATTCTGGTATTTTACCCGGATCAATTTATTAGTATATATTTCATTAGTGCTGGTAATTATAGGCTTGTTAATTCAGCCTTTGGCAGGATGGATTACCTGGTTCTGGATGAAACTATCTCATGTAATGGGATGGGTAATGTCTAAAGTTATTTTATCAGTGATATTTTATTTATTTCTTTTTCCTATAGCGGCATTATCCCGACTCTTTAAGCCTGATTTACTTCATCTGAAAAAGGGCAACAAAGCATCTCATTATACTGAAAGAAATCATAAGTATGTGTCTGAAGATTTGGATAACCCCTGGTAGAATTGATGTGATGTGATGTGTAGAAATCAATCTTACTTATTTATGGCTGCGAAATGAGAAGCTTTTTTGTGAAAAATATTCTTGTTTTCTTTATGCTTTTGATAAGTATGGTTTTTTTTTATTTAGGATACACAACCGAATTGCCCGATGTTATCGCCCCTTCTGATACAATTTTCCGTCTTTCCGGATTTCTTTTAATGTTTGGAGCGTTCTTCTTTGCAGCGGTAAGATCTTCACGAATAGTTATTGCAAATTTCATTTTGTTGGGCATGCTCGTAATCGGCCTTGAATTATTTTGTTTCATGATGCTTGGAAAGCCGGCTATAACAATTAAAGAATTTGAATTGCCACAGGCAGATGAAAATCATATAGCATCGAACGTGGGCTCTGTACCTTATGCCGACAGTATTTATCACTCTATAAAAATGAACGGAAGTGATACCGTTTATGATGTAAAATACTCGTTCGATAAATATTCAAAGCGAATCACTCCTGACCATGATTCGTTAAATCAGAAACATGCTCTGTTTTTTGGTTGTTCTTTCGCATTTGGCGAAGGATTGCAGGATAATGAAACATTTGGTTACTATTTCCAGCTGCTGAGTGATTCTGTCAATGCCTACAATTTCGCTTATTCCGGATATGGTACTAATCATATGCTTGCCCGTTTGGAATTCCAGTTTCTTCCGGAACAGGTACGTGAAAAGGATGGATCGGCCTATTACATTTTTATCTGGGATCACATGTACCGGGCAATTGGTACCATGGCCCGCTATACCGATTGGTTATATAATGCTCCTTATTATAAATTAGAAGATGGTAAACTGGTCAGAAAAAAAATGTTTAAATCCGGCAGGGTACTTATTTCTTCAGTGTATGAATGGCTTTACCAGACCAGTATTGTAAGGTATTTTAAATTAGATCTTCCCTTTACTTTATCCGACAGGCACTATGATTTGGTTACTGAAATGATTAAACAATCGGAAGCAACATACGCCCGGCAATTTGAAAGTAATCAATTCTATGTAATTTTGTATCCTTCCGATGCCAAAGCTACCCCTGATAAGTATGACCGCTTGAAGTTTTTCCTTGACAAGAAAAACATCAAGTATGTTGATCTAACCAATTTTATAAAATATGGCGATGAATATACTCTTAACGGAGATCCACATCCTAAAGCAGGCACGAATAAGTTGATGGTTGAAGAAACACTGAAGCGTCTGAAAGAATTTAAATGATTTAAAATTTTTTGTAATTAACTCCATGTTGTTAAAGTAGCATCGGCATTTTTTCTGGACTTCACTGTTAAATCTGATACAGCAAATGCGGTTTTTCGTAACCTGGAATACCAGTGTTCAATTATCTTTGATTCGATACGTACCCGAAATCCTGTTGCCACCCACTATTATGGAATCTATTAATTGCCCCAATGGTTCGTCGTTTTTATTCCACCGGTAATTGGTAATAAAGTAATCCGCGCTATCCCGGTGTAAGGGAAATTCAAAACGCTTTTTCAGAGTCTCTTCAAGTATCCATGAATTCATTATTCCCGGAGCGTTAGCAACATTAACTTTTATCAGTGATCCGGTATCTGCATTACCCAATTTTTCCAGTGCTTCCCTGTAGGATAATCCCCAATAATCCATTTCATATTTTAATTCAATTTCTTTCCCTGCAAGGGCATTGAAATAAAGATGCTGGTAAGGATGCCAGCGATACATATATAAACCCGTGCTGATTGCACTAATAACAACCATCGCGAACAGCAAACCTTTTAATCGCACATTTCTGATTGTAACGTGCAGTTGACCGAGGCCAAATACCATCAGGTAGCACATAGGCGCATACAGGTAGTATAAATGCCGCCAGCCATCGTAAATAACCGGATTAAAAAGCCATACTGCAATAATTGGCGCGATGCAGAGCATTAACATGATCCACTCAGTAGAACTTAAGGCGGAATGAAATGTTGGTCGTTTGGTGATCATAAAGAAAACAGCAATAACAAGAAAAACCAGGTAGGGCAGGGGAGTGGTTATTCCGATCCATGTTACAATATAATGCCATGGCAGTTCATCCGGTTTAATAAATATGCCTCGATATAAGACTTCGCTATTCCACGGAAAATTACTCATCTCCTGCCAGGCTGCAATAAAATTTTGAATCGGATTTTGCCATAGGATAGGCCAGAATGCAATTGTGAAAAGAATGACTGAAAGTAAATAAACAGTTGTTATTTTGACAAGGAATTTCCTTTCGCTTTCGCGGAAAAAATATGCATACACAAGAAGGCAAATAGTTACAGCAGGGATTAATACACCCATGATACGAAGTGAGATCATAAAACCGCATACCAAACCATGAAGTAGTGCAAGGGACATTTTTTTCTGATCAAGGAGATATACCATGCTGGTGATACTCAACATGGTTATCGCTAAAAAGGGAACATCTTTGGTGTTGTAAAATGCATCGGCGAAAATGCGTGGCATTAAAAAATACCAGCATAATCCAATGGATATTAACAGGGCATTCGTAAATTTTTTCTTAAGCAGCAGTAAAAATGCAACTCCCGACAACCAGTAAAAAATAAATGAAATCAGGTGGCGCTGAAAAAAAACTTCACGTGTTCCGGTAACACCGGTTAATTTTTCAATGGCAACAAGTACAAGTTCGAATGAGGGACCGTGATATTTTTCAGGATTCGATTCATATGCAGTACGGTCGCCGGTGTGAATATAATTCCAGACAGCATGCCCGTTTTCGCGGTATTGAAAATCTTCATCCCATGCCAGTCCATAATCCGCATGAATCCATATTCCTGTGACAAGAAAAAGTAACAGCAGGAAATAAGGAAACGCTGAGATTTGTTTCATGCATGGAAATTGTGAGTAAATGAAATGCTATGATTTCATGTCGGTGTCACTGATGATATATAATGGCCGGTTCCTGAGGTTTGCACTCATCCGGCTGATATATTCACCAATGATCCCAATTCCAATTAATTGAATGCCTCCTATGAACAATATGGTGAGCATGAGAGACGTCCAACCCGGCTCATAGTCTTCCGATATAAATCGTGAATACAACGCATATAAAATCATAAAAAATGAAATGCCTGAAACTATAAAACCTGCAAGGGTTACTATTTTCAATGGAAAATTCGAAAAAGATGTGATACCATCGAGTGCCAGCCGAATCATTTTTTTGTAAGTATAGCCTGTAGTGCCGGCATTTCGTTCTTTGCGATCGTATTCAATGTAGGTTTGATTAAATCCAATCCAGCTGATCTGTCCCCTGAGAAATTTCTGTTGCTCGGGCATTTGTTTCAGTACATCAACTATTTTCCGATCCACAATCCTGAAATCACCCGTATCAACCGGGATGCTTATGGAGGTCATTTTTGCCAGAATGCGGTAAAACAATTTGGCAGCAAATTTTTTCATGAATCCCTCGCCTTGTCTTGTGTTTCTTTTGGCATACACAACTTCATAGCCACTTCTGAGCTTTTGGTAGAGTTCCGGAATTAGTTCTGGTGGATCCTGCAGGTCGGCATCAATAATCACTACTGCTTCACCCTTTGATTTGTCGAGCCCTGCAGTTACTGCAATCTGGTGACCGAAATTCCTGCTCAGGTTAATATAATGTACGTGATTGTTTTTATTGGTAAGGTCCCTTATCAGTTCCATCGAACGATCACGACTTCCATCATTGATGAAAATAAATTCAAACGAGTTTAAATTCATTTGATTAATCACTCCCAATAAACGGTCATGCAACTTATGAATGTTGCCTTCTTCATTATAAATGGGAATGATTACAGATAAGTCCATGATTATTTAAGCTGAAAGTTACAGATGACAGATAATGGTTGTGATAAATTCCTGATTATTATCTAACACAAATCATTTATACGTTCATTTCCGGAATTTCACCCTCGATAATGAGTTTCCCGGCAGTAGCATTTTTAATTTCATCGACAGAAATACCGGGTGCTCTTTCAACAAGTCGGAACCCTTCAGGAGTTACATCAATTACGGCAAGCTCCGTGACTATACGTTTTACACAGCGTACACCGGTAAGCGGTAACGAACATTTCGGTAACAGTTTAGATTCACCGGCTTTATTAACATGCTGCATGGCAACAATAATATTTTTTGCAGAGGCAACCAGGTCCATGGCTCCACCCATGCCCTTTACCATTTTTCCCGGTATTTTCCAGTTAGCAATATCTCCTGTTTCACTAACTTCCATTGCGCCCAGAATAGTAAGATCTACTTTTTTAGCGCGGATCATACCAAAGCTCATTGCGGAATCAAAAAAAGCAGAGCCGGGCACTGTTGTAATAGTTTGCTTACCGGCATTTATCAAATCAGGGTCTTCTTCCCCTTCAAAAGGAAACGGCCCCATTCCAAGCAATCCGTTTTCAGATTGTAAAACAACGTTTATACCTTCAGGTAAATAATTAGCAACCAGTGTAGGAATGCCAATTCCGAGGTTGACATAGTAACCGTCTTTAACTTCTTTTGCAATTCGTTTGGCAATTCCGTTTTTATCTAACATAAAATTTTAATTGGAGAATAAGAAAATGGGAAAATGAGTTAATGGATTTATTGAATAAATTAATACTTTATTGTTTTGATTGTGATTCCTGAATTAATGAGTTTGAAGTATCCTCCTTTTTCTTCCGTAAGCTTTTTGTGGTTGTAGCAATTATTCTATTGAGCACCTTTTTTACTTCTGTTAAATTTTCTTGTAATGATTCAGTTGCAGGATAGCCTTCTGATTTTTGACACAGTTGCAACCAATAATCTGTTTCTAATGCTTCTTTGAATGCAATTTTCATTTTGTGATTAAAGTCTCTTTTGCTTTGTGGACTTTGGCCTTCCATAACATTTGCTCCTATTGAAGTTTCCTGAAGATAATAGTTGTCGGCTGATAATATATTTATGTTTACTTTCCAGTTGCTCTGAATATTTAATAATTTCTAACGAAAAAATAAAGGTTAATCTGATAATTGGGTTTTCTGAATCTTCCATGATGAAAAGTTTTAAAAAGTGAATAAAAAATTATTTAATGTGAAATTAAACACTTTTATATTCAAAACAAATTCTTCCCCATTCTCCCATTCCCTCATTCACCCATTCCCCCATTCACCCATTCCCCCATCCCCTCATTCCCCCATTCTCCCATTCCCCCATCCCCTCATTCCCCCATTCCCCCATTCCCCCATTCTCCCATTCTCCCATTCTCCCATTCTCCCATTCTCCCATTCTCCCATTCTCCCATTCTCCCATTCCCCCATCCCCTCATTCCCCCA
>JBBQQQ010000022.1:0-57936 GCA_038215705.1 Bacteroidia bacterium | reverse complement strand
TCACAATCAGAGCATTAATTCTGATATTCCAAGTGTGTAATTACACTGATGACTGAATAAGAAGAGCCGTGTGAAGCGAGAGTTTCACGCACGGTTCTGTGGGAACGTGAGGGTGAAATACCTTGCGTGACCCGACTGTGTTCTGATCCGGTTGTATAGCACTCGGGGTAAAGCAGGCAAGAACGTATTACAGGCTTTTGTATGGAAAAGGCATGCCCTGAGGCGTAGTCGAAGGGAGAAGTCGATACTTTACTGCGAAATGCAAAGGAAGCAGTCATACAAGGATAGTATGAAGTATGGTGGGAGACTAAGTCGAACAAGTTTGTTCTTGAGAATTGAAATTGTAGTTTGCAAGTTCTCATGACTGAGAGTGGTGTTGGTAGGTCAGTTTGTGGGAGATATCTATTTATTATGTATTTTTAGAAATATTTTAATCTACACCGTATGAAAATTTTATCTTTTATTCTGGTTTTTACTTTTTTTTCAGCAATTGCATCAGCTCAAAACCAGGCTAATAACTGGTTTTTCGGGACTGGTGCGGCGATCAGTTTTAATACTGTACCTCCATCTGTCATACCGGGTTCACCGATTAACACTTCGGAGGGTTGTACAAGCATTTCTGATGCGAATGGCAACCTGCTTTTTTACTCGGATGGCGTTACCGTATGGAACAGTGCCCATCAGGTGATGGCAAATGGTACCGGGCTATGGGGGCACTCAACATCAACTCAATCGGCTATAATTGTTCCAATGCCGGGAAGCAGCACCATCTATTACCTTTTCACAACTTCCCGGGAAACTAGCATAGATCCTATGGCATACAATATAATTGATATCACATTGAATAATGGATTGGGTGGTGTTACTGTGAAGAATGCTCCTTTACGCGCTGAATGCACAGAAAAGCTTACAGCCACGTTGCATCAAAATGGTGTGGACTATTGGATACTTGGTCATGGAGGGCTAAGCAATGATTATTACTCTTATCATTTATCTTCTGCCGGTTTGGATACAGTGCCCATTGTTTCATCAATCGGAGTAATGGTTGCCAACAATTTTCAGAAATTAGGATATTTAAAAGTAGGGCCGTGCGGCAATACACTCGCAGCAGCAACATGGGAATATTCTAACAATGTTTCAACGGTGGAGCTTTTTGATTTTGATCCTGCAACTGGAATTATTTCCAATGTCCTGTTGCTGGGATCGTTTGCTGTACCGAATGGTGTTTACGGAATTGAATTTTCACCCGATAATTCAAAACTGTATGCTACCATGCTCGACCCGGCTTTGATTTTGCAATATGATCTTGCAGCTGGTTCACCTGCTGCAATAATAGCTTCGCTTGATACAGTCGGAACTTCACCCTCCTACTTTTTTGGAGCGCTGCAAACAGGACCCGATGGTAAAATTTATGTCGCCCGTAATAATGTGTCTGCACTTTCCTGCATTACTAATCCCAATCTTCAGGGTTCGGCTTGCAACTACATCTCGAATTATCTTCCCCTTTCGGGTTCATCTCAGCTCGGACTTCCCTCTTTCCCGGCAACTTTATTCTGTAATATTCCTTCCGGTACTTCAGAAATGGAATCTTCTAATTCCATCGGAATATATCCTAACCCCTTTATCAGTTCCGTTTCAATTTCCACCAGTAATACCTCTCAGAAACTGTCGTCTATCCGAATCATCGACCTTTTAGGCAGGGAACTATTTTACAATAATGATTTCCATTTGGACACAGATGTTCAGCTTCAATTAGAATTCCTTCATCAGGGAATTTATATGGTGGAAGTTGTGATTGGTGAAAGAAAATATTTTAGTACTATCGTAAAGGCGCCTGCAAGAGAATGATTGATTATTTTTAACGAAAATCACTACTCAAATATAAAGTGGTAAATCCAAGAAGTATATTTACTTGGATGATTTATAAATAAGAAGAACCCATTCAACGTTGCTCATGACAGGCGTATGAAGGGAGACTTTCACATACGGTTCTGTGGGAGCATTGGGTGAAATTCCCCTGCTTGACCCGATTAGTGATAATGTCAAAACAAACATAAAATTCCTTAAATTTGTGAAAAATGAAAGAAATCATAACGCATATAGACCAAATTAAAAGACTTTGTGATGCAAACAAAGTTAGAACTCTATTTGCGTTCGGTTCTGCCACTACCGACAATCTTCGCATTGACAGCGACATTGATTTTGTTGTAGATATTGCTGACAATGATCCATTTTCATATACTGAAAAGTATTTTAGGCTGAAATCACAGCTTGAGCAATTATTCAATCGACAAATTGACCTCTTGGAACAAAAGGCAATTAAGAATCCCTTCCTTAAGGAAAATATTGATCAAACCAAAGTTCTTATTTATGGAAAGTGAAATTAGAACCTGGCGGGCAGATTTTGCACAAGCGAATTTTGAAATAAATCAGTTTTTACCTGAGAAGAACATCCAGTTTGTCACAAGGCTAATGTTTTAAAGTGGTGAATATTTTTCTGGCTCCGTTGGTAGAGTAAAGGAGAAATATGTATCTTTCATCTCCGAATACAGCAAGAAGAATTGGCAGATAAAGTTGGAACAAAGAAAAGTTATATTTCCAGATTGAAAATGGTAAATGTGACATTCAACTATTAACACTTTTCGAATATTTGAATTCGGATTTGGACATCCAATAATCTTATTAATTGGGTGATTGCACATCCGGCAACAGTAAGTTACGCGCCAACCAGCACAGGTGTTTTAAAAAATATTTACTTTAGGATGGACCGGCGGCAACTTTCTTGATGTTTTAGCAAGTTGGAACTTTAAACATATTGTAAATCTTGACAGAATTAAGGGCTATAATTCTGTAAATTTGAGACCTGGTTATTCAATAATTGAAATTAGAAGCCCAAAAGATTTAATAAATTATGGGAACGATTAAAAAAGGAAAACAGTTTGACGCTGTAAAAATGATGAGAGAAATCAGAGATAAAAATCCAAATTGAAATTGTTTTGCTTAACTTTAACCGGGAACCCTTAAAAGTTCCCTGGTGAAAGTTTATATCCTTAAATTGCACTTATTGTTTTAACACGGCTTGTATAAAAAAAGGAATAACGGATGAGTGTCTTAAAAAGAAACAATATTAATATCATAGGAGAGGGAACCAAAGTGTTATTATTAGCCCATGGTTTTGGATGTGATCAGAATGCCTGGAACCGTATGAAGAACTTTTTTACCCAAGATTATAAGCTTGTTTTACTTGATTTTGTTGGAGCGGGGAAATCAGATATTGCTAGCTATAATCCTCAAAAATATTCTTCCTTAGATGGATACGTAGAGGATATCATTGAGATTTGTGATTCATTAGCATTAAAAGATGTAATATTCATAGGTCACTCCGTAAGTTGTATGATTGGGGCTTTGGCTTCGATAAGAAGAACTGATATTTTTGAAAAACTTATTTTCATAGGGCCATCACCTTGTTATATTAGTTCCGGAGATTATAATGGCGGATTTGATCAGGAAGCAATAGACTCATTACTTGAAGTAATGGAAGAAGATTATATTACTTGGGCCAGATCAATTGCTCCGGCTATAATGAATTCACAAAATGGGAATGAACTTACTGGTGAATTAACTGATAGCTTTTGCGCCATTGATCCCGTTATAGCCAAGCAATTTGCACGCGTAACTTTTTTATCAGATAATAGAAAAGATCTGCCTTTAATAAACGTGGAAAGCCTTACTATTCAATGCTCTAACGACATGATAGCACCACTATCCGTTGGGAAATATGTACATGAAAACACCCCAAAAAATACCTTAACAGTATTGGAGGCAAATGGCCATTGCCCACATATGAGTCATCCAAATGAAACAGTAAATGCCATTTTTTCTTTTTTGAGGTGATGCATTACGTTTTGTTTTAAAGGCGGATATTATGTATATTGTGGCATACCTATGCAAACTACTATGAAAATGGATAAAATTCAAGAGAATAAAGACAATAGTAGCAGACTCACAACTGAAATCTATGATTTATACTCACCGCCCGTATATGGCAAAATTTTAAGCATTGTTCCGGAAGGCCCAATTGCCGATACTATTTTTGAGAAGGTCTTTGTGTCAGCTTACACAAATAATAAAACTTTTCCTATACGAAGCCCTTTAATGTCTTTAATTGATATTGCACATGAAAAAACCCACAGAACACTCAAAGCCCTTGAAATATTCAATGAATGTTGTTCAGGTGCAACAATAAGTATTGAGAAAAAAAGTAGTACCTAATTGCCCAATGCTAACACAACAAGCGCAATGGCAAAGCTTGTTTCACTTCAGGTTTTTTCTGAAAATTTTATCTTGTAAATAAATCCCAATTCTTCAGTCCGCCACTTCGCCTGACACGAATCCGTCAGGTAGTTAATAAACTGAAATCTACCTGCTATCCATGAAAATTAATGGTTTATTAGTGTACATTTGCTAAACCGAAAAGGCCCGTTCGAGGCTTCATTTGCCGACAGTTGAAGAGAGCTGACGTACGGTAATGTAGGAGCATTGGGGTGAAATTCCTCTGTGTGAGGAAGTCTTTAACGAACCTTTAAAGAGGGTGAAAAGACATAAGAACCATCAACAATTTGGTTTTAATTAACTCTGGAAGCAGAAAAAAAATACTAGTGGAGACCAGCGACCACAAATAAACGGGGCGACACTGAAAAGCCAAAAGAGTAGGGAAATTAAATTAATAAGATATGCCAAAGTATGTAATTGAACGCGAAATTCCGGGAGCAGGTAAATTAACACCGGAGCAATTAAAGGGGATTTCTCAAACCTCTTGTGGAGTATTAAGCAATATGGGTACGCAAATCCAGTGGCTTCACAGCTATGTGACAGGTGACAAAATCTATTGCGTTTACATAGCACCAAATGAAGAAATGGTTCGTGAGCATGCAAAACAAGGTGGATTTCCTGCTAATTCTGTTAGTGAAGTGGCGACAATTATTGATCCGACCACTGCTGAATAATTTATTTAAGCAAGGGCATATTAACAGTTACTCAAAAGGAAGGGTTTCTTGTTTTGCGGATAGCATTGTAGAAATCTGAAGTTCTGTTCTCCGAACGAAATTTAGTGCTAAAAATCCTGCTACTGCTACAATATTTGAATGGGATTCCAAAGACGAAGTTTATCTGCTACCCGTGAAAAATGATTTTTGACATACGGTAAACGGTAAGGTAGTACTAAACTAAATATTTTCGTGGCTTATTTTAGATCATTCAATTTTTTCACTAAAGGAGACCGAATCTAACCCCAACTTTTCAACAAATCCCGTCTCCAAACCCCTGCAATCAACTATTTTACCAACATCCTGAAATCCTATGCCATTAAATTGGTAATTTTGCACCCGTTTAGCTCTATTATTTACTGTTAACTGGTTTAAAATAACCTACTTCCTTCATGCCAAAAGATCCTTCCATTAAATCCGTCCTCATAATTGGCAGTGGTCCCATTATTATCGGGCAGGCCTGTGAATTCGATTACGCCGGCTCCCAGGCTTCGCGGTCGCTGAAAGAGGAGGGGATTGAGGTTTCGCTGATTAACTCAAACCCGGCCACCATTATGACCGACAAAGTGACGGCGGATCATATTTACCTGCTGCCACTCACCACCGAATCAATAATACAAATTCTGGAGGAGCGCAAGATTGATGCTGTTCTTCCTACCATGGGAGGACAAACGGCACTTAACCTGGCAAAGGAGGCCGATGAGAGAGGCATCTGGAAAAAATACGGGGTCAGGATGATCGGGGTTAATATTCATGCTATTGAGACCACCGAAAACAGGGAAGCTTTCCGTCAGCTGATGATTGATATCGGCGTAGGCGTGGCTCCTTCAAAAGTGGCCAATTCGTTTCTTGAAGGAAAAGAAATCGCTCAAACCCTAGGCTATCCCCTGGTGATCCGGCCTTCTTACACCCTCGGTGGAACAGGCGCCAGCTTTGTCTTTAAAAAGGATGAATTTGAAGATAAACTCATGCGCGGTCTCCAGGCGTCTCCCATTCACGAAGTGCTGATTGAAAAGGCAGTTCTCGGATGGAAAGAATATGAACTGGAGTTGCTGCGCGATAATATCGATAATGTAATTATAATTTGTTCCATCGAAAATTTTGATCCGATGGGAATTCATACCGGTGATTCCATAACCGTGGCACCCGCCATGACGCTGAGCGATAAAACGTACCAGCATATGCGAAATCTCGCTATCAAAATGATGCGGGCTATCGGAGAATTTGCCGGCGGTTGCAATGTTCAGTTTGCGGTTAACCCGGAAGATGAAAGTATAATTGCGGTGGAGATCAATCCCCGCGTTTCACGTTCTTCCGCCCTTGCGTCCAAAGCTACCGGCTATCCTATTGCGAAGATTGCAGCTAAGATGGCAATCGGTTACAACCTGGATGAACTTAAAAACCAGATCACCGGTTCTACATCGGCCTTTTTCGAACCAACACTCGATTACGTGATCGTTAAAATACCCCGATGGAACTTTGATAAGTTTCCCGGTTGCGACCGCAGTCTGGGTTTGCAGATGAAATCGGTGGGTGAAGCAATGGGTATTGGCAGAAGTTTTGCCGAAGCCCTTCAGAAAGCCTGTCAGTCGCTGGAAATTAACCGCATGGGACTCGGTGCCGATGGCAAAGGGTGGACACGAGTTGATGATATCGTGCACAGCATTGAAAATCCATCCTGGGATCGTATTTTTCATCTTAAGGAAGCGCTGAAACTGGGCGTTCCCATACAGTCGATTTTTAATCTTACCAAAATCGATAAATGGTTCCTGAATGAAATTCAGCAGCTGGTGCAGCTGGAAGCAGAATTGAAACGGTACCAGTTGATGAATCTTCCGCATGATTTGTTTATGGAAGCCAAGCAAAAAGGGTATTCCGATTCACAAATTGCTTTTATACTTGGTAATGTTACCGAAGATGAAGTGTATGACCGGCGGAAAGCGCTGGGTATATCGAGAGTATACAAAACAGTTGATACCTGCGCGGCGGAATTCCCTTCTAAAACCCCTTATTTTTATTCAACTTTTGAGAACGGCTTTACGACTGCCGATGGGAATTTCAACACCGAAAATGAATCGGTTCGTACCGATAAAAAGAAAATAATTGTGTTAGGCTCCGGTCCTAACCGCATCGGGCAGGGAATTGAATTCGACTACGCCTGTGTGCATGGAGTACTTGCCGCCCGCGAAGCAGGCTATGAAGCCATCATGGTTAACTGTAACCCTGAAACCGTTTCTACCGATTTCGATATTGCCGATAAACTGTACTTCGAACCCGTTTTCTGGGAACATATTTACGAGCTCATTGAATTTGAAAAACCCGAAGGAGTAATTGTTCAGCTTGGCGGGCAGACAGCCTTAAAGCTTTCTGAAAAACTGCATGAGAAAGGAATTAAAATAATTGGAACATCCTTCGACAGTATGGATCTTGCAGAAGATCGTGGCCGGTTTTCGGATATGCTGAAAGATCTTGACATTCCCTACCCGTTGTACGGAGTTGCGGAATCTGCCGAAGAAGCTCTTGAGGTTGCGAAGAACGTAGGTTATCCCGTTCTGGTTCGACCCTCGTACGTTTTGGGTGGACAAGGTATGAGTATCGTCATAAATGATGAAGAACTGGAACATGCCGTTATTAAACTCCTTAAAAACCTTCCGGGAAACCGTGTGCTGATTGACCATTTTCTCGACCGGGCTGAAGAAGCGGAAGCGGATGTAATTTGTGATGGCACCGACATACAATTTATTGGACTCATGGAGCACATTGAGCCTGCAGGAATACATTCGGGCGATTCATTTGCCGTGTTGCCGCCGTTTAATTTATCGGATAACGTGTTAGACCAGATGCGTGAGTATTCGAAAAAAATTGCGCTGGCGCTCAACATCCGTGGTTTACTTAACATCCAGTTCGCAATTAAAAAGGAAAAGGTGTATGTGATTGAAGCGAATCCTCGTGCATCACGCACGGTTCCGTTTATTGCCAAGGCACATCTGGTTCCTTATATCAACATCGCAACAAAAGTAATGCTGGGAGTTAATAAACTGAAAGATTTTAAAATTGAACCCCGTAAGTTTGGGTATGCAATTAAAGAACCCGTCTTCTCATTCGATAAATTCCCTAATGTTAACAAAGAGTTGGGTCCTGAAATGAAATCTACCGGTGAAGCTATACGTTTTATCGATTCGCTGGAAGATCCCTATTTCCGGAATTTATATAAGGAAAAATCAATGTACCTGAGTAAATAATTCAGGCAGGTATTTTTATTTTAAGTTCATGTCATGTTAAAATTTCTAATTGTAGTTGTTTGCATATTCTTCCTGTTCCGTCTTTTTGCGAAGATGTTTATGGTGACGTCATTTAACGCTATCAATAAAAAAATGCAGGATGAAATGAGGCGCCGACAGGGTGGTTCAGCCTCCAATCAGCCGGAAGGCCACATAACAATAGACCCGGGTGTGACGCAAAAAAAGCGGAATGATGACGACGATTATGCGGAATATGAAGAGGTAAAGTAAGTTATTGAGTTTGGAATTAATTTACTCACGAACAACTTCACCATTAGGTTTTAATTACTTTTATTGTACGGTCAATACTGGATTATTAGTAAAACAAGTTTCTCTTCACAAAACCTGCCCTCACATAAGCAACAGACACTCATTATGAAAACAGACTTTAAAAAACTGCTTCCGCACCTGTATGTAATTTTGTTTTTTATAGCCATTTGTGCTGTTTATTTTTCACCTGTTATACAGGGAAAAGTTTTAAAGCAACATGATATTGAGCAATGGGAGGGCATGTCGAAAGAGATCCAGGATTTCAGGGAGAAGAATGATTCGGAGCCGCTGTGGACACGTTCCATGTTCGGAGGCATGCCGGCCTACCAGATTTCAGTATTGTATCCCGGCAACCTGATGCGGCAATTTAACGAGGTGTTACTGCTTTGGATGCCGGCTCCGTTCAGTTATATTTTTCTGGCTTTAGTTGGGTTCTATATTTTATTGCTGTGTCTCAAAATTGATTACCGTATTGCTGTTGCAGGTGCAATCGGGTATGCTTTTGCTTCGTATAATTTTATTATCATAATGGCAGGTCATAATTCAAAAATGCATGCCATTGCACTGGTGCCATTTGTTATTGCCGGTATTGTGCTGGTATTTGATAAACGATACCTGTTGGGTGGGGCAGTAACTGCTCTTGCCCTGGCCCTCGAAATTTATTCAAACCACCTGCAGATTACCTACTATCTTGCTCTTGCTATAGCAATACTGGGAGTGGTGGAATTCATCAAAAATTATAAGAACAAAGAGCTTCCACACTTTTTTAAATCCGCAGGGGTTTTACTCGTAGCAGTTATATTATCGATTTTGCCAAACATCACCAGTTTATGGGCAACGTATGAATACGGAAAATATTCAACGCGCGGACCTTCGGAACTAACCGAAAAGAATGAATCGGATGGGTTGGATAAGGACTATGCGCTTGCATGGAGTTATGGTATCAGCGAAACCATGACGCTGCTTATTCCTGATTTCATGGGAGGTGCTTCTTCGTCGGAGCTGGGAAAAAAGTCGGCTACCTACAAAGCCCTGATGGATAACGGTGCCGGGGCGCAGGCTAACCAGTTTATAAAAAACGTACCGCTTTACTGGGGAACGCAATCCTTCACATCAGGGCCGGTTTACTTTGGAGCTATTATTATGTTTTTGTTTGTGCTGGGAATTTTCCTTGTCAAAAGCGAATACCGCTGGTGGCTGATTACAGGTACTATCTTTTTTATAATGCTCTCATGGGGAAAAAATTTCCAGTCGTTTACCGATATATTTTTTGATTCCTTGCCGGGATATAATAAGTTCAGAACCGTGTCGATGATTCTTACTATGGCTGGATTCTGCGTTGCTTTGCTGGCGATTATGGGACTGAGCAGTTTCTTTCAGGCAGGTATTGATGCAAAGAAAAAACAGAAGGCACTTTTATATTCGCTGTATATAACCGGTGGGATATGCTTACTGTTTGGATTGATGCCCGGATTATTTTTTGATTTCTCTGCTGATGTAGATGAGAACTTCAAACAGTATGACTGGCTGCTTGCCGCGATACGTGAGGACCGTGAATCAGCCCTGCGCATTGATGCCTTGCGGTCGTTGTTTTTTATTCTTGCTGCTGCAGGATTGTTATGGATGGTATTTAAAAACAAGATGCAGTTCACCTACGGAGTACTGGCTGTTTCAACACTCATACTAGTTGATATGTGGACCGTGAATAAACGTTATTTAAATGCTGACAACTTCACTTCATCCGCGAAAGCGAAACAGACATTTGTACCCAACGAGGCCAACCTGGCAATTATGCAGGACAAGGAATTGGGCTACCGGGTTATGAATACGGCTGTTAGTACATTCAACGATGCAAGCACATCTTATTTTCATCATTCCATTGGTGGCTATCACGGTGCGAAACTGAAACGTTACCAGGAACTCATCGAGAACCAGATCAGCAGAAATAACATGGCGGTGCTGGATATGCTCAATACCAAATATATTATACTTGCTTCGCAGCAGGGAGGCGGACCGGTTGCTCAGCAAAATCCCGGTGCGCTGGGTGCTGCATGGTATGTGAAAGACTTCCAAATGGTCGCCAATGCCGATTCTGAAATTACGGCACTTACCGGCTTCCTTCCTCGGGAAACTGCAATAGTTGATAAACGATTCAACGATCAGTTGAACGGATTAAAAATTGCTTATGATTCTCTCGCTACAATACGCCTGGTTGCATACGAACCCAATCATCTTACTTACCAAACCAATGCAACTACTGAGCAGCTGGCCGTGTTATCTGAAATTTATTATGATAAAGGATGGAACGCGTATCTCGATGGAAAACCCGTTCCGCATTTCCGCGCAAATTATGTGTTAAGAGCCATGCGTGTTCCACCCGGAGAGCATAAAATAGAATATAAATTTGAACCTGAAGTTTATAAAAATGGTGAGCGTATTGCGTTGGTGGGTTCTGTGATGCTATTGTTGATTTTTGCAGGGGTCATGTTCCGTGAGATCCGGTCAGCGAAAATAAATTAAAAGCTGCTGCCTGTTTAGGGATGAATAATTATAATTTTCTTACGGAAATTCCTGAACTATGCCCGCTGGTTTTAATTCCGCTCTGAGCAAAATAGGAATTACACACTGCGATTTAATAATCTGTTAGAAATTCTTTTTCCTTTTCTAACGAACCACAATTTTCTCAGTACGGGAACCTCGGGAATCAGCACATTTCAAAACATAAATGCCGGCGGATAATGATGGATTGATCTGCAATTTTGTTCCACTGAATGTTTCTGAGAAAACTACTTCTCCTAAAAGATTAAATAATTCAACTGTACAGTCTGTAACCAAACGGTCAAAAGAAATTGTAACAGAACCTTCAGAAGGATTAGGATAAACATGCATGAATGGGCTGACTTCGCCTAATTCCCCTTGACCGGTTGTAATCGAATAGCAGATCACAAGTCTGGGTTTTTTAGTAGTATCAGTGCAAGAAATTGAGGCAAAATTCAAACTTCGGTAATTGGTTTCGGTTTCAAGCCGCAGCATAAATCCATGATTGGTGGAAGGGTTGTTCACCATTTGCGCAGTAATCTGGGTAACATCCATGTTTAAGTAATCATCCTGAGGCGTTAAACTAGCTGCAAGAGGAACTTCACCTGCAGCAGTAGTTCCGGGTTTATTAGTCCATGTTATAGTATTTCCACTCCACGGGTCGGTGACTACTTGCAGTAGTCCGTTATTTGCACCGCCAAGGGTTGAGTGTGCGGGCTGTGTAGGTGAAGGATTAGCAAACAACGACAGGTATGCACTTGCTACAACCGCATTGGCCGGTATTGCACTCAAATCAAATTTAAAATAAGATCTGCCCACGTAAGGTGTACCCAGTTCAGTCCATGAGATTCCTGTAAGATCAGAATAACCCGGAAAGTTGCCTGTTGGATAAAAATCGCTGACATACGCACCTTCGCCGGTAGTGGCATCAAGTTTCAAATCAACACAGGATAGATTCGTAGCATAGGTTATAACAAGCAGTGGTTGTTTGGAAGTATCGGTGCATGCGATGGATGCAAAATTCAGGCTTCTGTAATTCAATTCCGTTTGAAGCCGAAGCATGAAGCCATGGTTGGCAGCGGGATTGCTTACCATCTGGTTTACCAGTTGCGTAACATTGATATTGAGATAATCATCCTGTGGTGAAACACTTGCTGCTAGTGGTATCTGACCCGCAGCAGTTGTAGCCGGTTTATTGGTCCAGGTAATGGTATTATCATCCCATGGATCTGTTACTTTTTCTATCCATGCATTATTTGCACCGCTCAGCGTGGAATGTGCCGGTTGAACAGGTGTGGGATTCGCGTAAAGGGACAAGTAAGCACTTATTACAACTGCATTCGCCGGAATACCACTCAGGTCATATTTAAAATAGGATCTTCCGACATATGCGGTACTCGTTTGAGTCCATGCTACTCCTGTAAGATCGGAGAAGTTTGGAAAGTTCCCCACAGGGTAGAAATCGCTGACATATGCACCCTCACCGGTAGCCGAACTCAGGCGGATTGAAACTGTTGATTGGGATTGTGCTCCCGCACCTAAAATGGTAAATAGAATAAATAGAAAAATTCTTTTTCCTGTTGTTGCCTTTTGAATCATGACGATTAAAGATTGTGATGTTGATTTATATCATTATGATTGTCAATATGTTATAAAATACACCAAATTACCAAATCTTACGGTTTCGAACATTGCTGTCAGCTAAGTTATTAAAAAAATTATAACCTCCTTAGATTTGTGAAAAATTAATGTTAGCAGCAGCTTCGAAAACGAAGTGGCTTGCAATGAAGTTTTATACTAATTTTGGCCCATGGAAACTCTAAGCCGGTTTTTCATCAAGTTACTCCGTAATTTTCGATTAGGGCCATGAAGAAAGTGTTAATTATTACTTATTATTGGCCACCTGCCGGGGGTATTGGCGTTCATCGATGGCTCCAGTTTTGTAAAAATTTACCGGGTTACAATTGGTCGCCAATACTATTTACAGCTAAGGATGCTAATTATCCTATTCTGGATCTCAATTTAGTGGAGCAGGTTCCAAAAGATATCGAGATTCACCGGGTGAAAGTTCCGGAGCCAAACAATTTTCTTACGATCTTCAATAAGAGTGGTAATAAATCACAGCATATTTACAAGATGCAACAGCAGTCGGATGTTGATCAGTCGTTGATTAAAAAAATATTGTGGTTTATTAGGGGGAATTTTTTTATTCCTGATGCCCGTAAATTCTGGATACAACCCTCCTTCAAATACCTCAGCAAATTACTTTCCGAAAATCCGGTTGATGTTCTTATAACAACAGGTCCGCCTCATACCGCTCACCTAATCGGTTATAAGCTTCATGAAAAATTCAACATTCCGTGGATATCCGATTTCAGGGATCCATGGACGAGCATGGATTATCTTAAGAAGATGAACTTGTCGGGGTTTGCCAAAAATAAACATGCCCGGCAGGAGCGAAAAGTAATTTTGAATTCCAGTCGTGTTGTTGTGGTTGGCAAGGCCATTCAAACAGAGTTTAATGAAAAATATAATGTAAATGCAACCGTAATAAACAACGGTTATGAAGGTGAAATTACAGATGATACATTCACCGACACAGATAATAAATTTACAATAGTGCATGTTGGAAGTTTTCTTCACAACAGGAATTGTAATGATCTTTGGTCCGTGCTGGCGGATTTGTTGCGGGAAAATGCAGCGTTTGCAAAAGATCTGGAAATAAAGCTGATCGGAAACGTAGCAGATGTGGTGTTGCAGTCTCTTAAAAAACAGGGACTCGAAAGTTACCTGAATCATATTCACCACGTCGATCACAAAGCGGCTAAATCCTACCAGCGATCAGCGCAGGTATTGTTGTTGCCGATCGACAGAATTGAAAATCCTGAGTTTGTTGTATCCGGAAAAATATTTGAATACCTCCAGGCAAAACGACCCGTTTTATTGATTGGTCCTTTAAATGGTGATGCTGCAGCTATTATCAGGGATAGCCAGGCCGGTGATGTGTGTGAATTTGATGATATAAACTCGATAAAAAAATCGATTCTCGGTTTTTACAAAAAATTTCAAACTAAAACCAATATCTGCAATTCCGTAAATATCGAACAATATTCCTATAAAAATCTAACCAAACGGTTGGTCGAAGTTTTAAACGATCAGATTAAAAATGATTAAATTACTTACTATAGTTGGTGCACGACCACAGTTTATTAAATCTGCTGCCATAAGCAGGGCGATCACGGTTGGCTTTTCGAATGATATCGAAGAGGTGATTGTACATACCGGTCAGCATTATGATTCGAATATGTCGGGCGTATTTTTTGAAGAGTTAAAAATTCCTAAGGAAAAGTATAATTTGAATGTCGGTTCGTCGAATCATGCTGTTCAGACTGCCAATATTATGATAGCCGTTGACAATGTGGTTGAAATTGAAAAACCTGATGCAATTCTTCTTTACGGTGATACTAACTCAACTCTGGCGGCTTGCCTGGTAGGTGTGAAGCGACATATCCCTGTAATTCACGTTGAAGCCGGAGTGCGATCGTACAATAAACTATTTCCTGAAGAGATCAACAGACTAATTTGTGATCACACCTCTTCCATGCTATTTGTCCCATCCGACGATGGAATTTCATGCCTGGAAAAGGAGGGGTTTACTATAGGGAAGAATAGCAATGCTGATGAGTTATTACTGAATTCACCTCGTGTGTACCGTTGTGGTGATATCATGTATGATAATACGCTATATTTTAAAGAGAAAGCAGATGGTTATTTTAACAGTTTGTGTGAAAAGCAAAACCTGCCCCGCGATAATTATTTTTTAGTTACCGCACACCGACCTTCTAATGTGGATGATTCTGAAAACCTGTTGCAAATCCTGCAATTTTTTCACTACGCGATTGATGTATTGAAGAAAAAGATTATATTTCCGATTCATCCCCGTACACAGAAACTAATTGCTTCTAATAGTTCCTTATCAGCTATGATGGATAAACCCGGGTTGCATTGCATACCCGCAGTTTCGTTTATAGAAATGATTGGTCTTGAAAAAAATTCGGATATAGTTATCACCGACTCAGGAGGTGTGCAGAAGGAAGCTTACTTTATGGAAAAACCATGCCTGATCATGTTGGAAGAAACTCCGTGGGTGGAGCTGGTGCAATCGGGTAATGCTTTTCTTGCTGGTAATAGTTTTGAATTGCTTTGCAAGGGAGCAGTTCATTTTATGGAAAAAAAGGCACTTAACTTTCCACCCATCTACGGGGATGGAAGAAGTGCGGAGTTTATTTGTGAACAAATAATAAAAACGATAAAGAATGATATTTAACGAAGTTAACCGTATTCTGGTGCTGGCCCCTCATCCTGATGATGCCGAATTCGGATTGGGCGGTACCATTGCCAAATTGATCGAACAGAAAAAAGAGGTGTTCGTTATTGTGTACAGTCTGTGCGAGAAAAGCACGCCTTCAGGATTTGAAGTGGGAGTGATTGAACAGGAAATGTATGCTTCGCTTGCCTCTCTTGGTGTGCCAAAAGAAAATCTGATTGTTTACAATTTTGAAGTACGTGAATTTCCCGCCAACAGGCAGAAAATCCTGGAGGAAATTATTGTGCAGCGCAATAAAATTAAACCCGACCTGGTATTTATTCCCAGTTCAAGTGATATCCACCAGGATCATAAAACAATTTATGAAGAGGGTAAAAGGGCGTTTAAATATAACAATTTGTTAGGGTATGAAATGCCCTGGAATAATTATGGATTCAATTCGTTTGTCTATAACGTACTTGATGAGTCCCATATTCAAAGTAAAATCAATGCAATTAATTTATATAAATCGCAGGGATTCCGCTCGTACAGTTCACCCGAATTTATCCGTTCACTCGCTATTTTGAGGGGTGGTCAGATTATGAAAAAATTCGCTGAATCATTTGAGGTAATCAGGATGATATCAACATAAAATTTACGCCATTGAAACTGATTGAAATTTTAAGCTGGCACCGGAGTAATGGATTTGAATCCCGAAATTATGGGTTAGATGATGGCCATGAAATTAATTTGCCAAGAGCTATTGAGCTATGCAATGGTTCCAATATTTCAATGATTACCTCTAAATACGGGGATAATGCAAAACATATTCTAGCTGCCACTTCATGCAAATTAATTATTATGCCTGAAGGAATTTTAAACAAGGAGTGGGATGTTAACGGCAAAGCGTTTTTATTTCATGACAACCCCAAGCAAGTCCTGGTTGATTATTGCAGGAAATTTTTAGGGTTCGGTCAGATGAATACATTGAGTGAAATTCACCCATCGGCTGTTATTGATCCGACCGTAAAAATTGGTGCCAGCGTAAAAATTGGACCGAACGTTCACATTGATGCCACATCTTCAATTGGAAACAATTGCGTTATTCTTTCCAATACTGTTATCAGTAATACTACCATCGGCAATAATGTAACCATTGGCTCCAACAATACCATTGGTGGTTATGGATTTGGATACAATAAGCTCGATTCAGGTGAAATTGAACTGTTTCCCCATTACGGAAGAGTTGTGATTAACGATAACGTTGAAATCGGAAATAACACCTGTATCGACAGGGGTTCCTTATCGGATACGGTAATTGGTAAAGGAGTTAAAATAGATAACCTGGTTCATATTGCCCATAATGTAGTGGTAGGCGAAAACTCTTTGATTATCGCCTGTTCAATGATTGCTGGAAGTGTAATAATCGGTGCCAACAGCTGGGTTGCTCCCGGTGGTACCATTCGCAATGCAATCACACTTGGAAAAAACAGTACTGTGGGATTGGGCAGTGTGGTGACGAAAAATGTTGCTGATAATGAAGTGGTAATGGGCAACCCGGCAATGAACATGAATGATTTTTCAATATTCAGGAAAAAACAAAAGGAAATCATTTCCGTTTATAAAAAAGATTTGGAGAATGGTGATGAGACTGAATGAAGTGCCAGATGCAAGTTTATGAGTATTCTCTTTTGTGGACACGTGATGGTACCATAACTCGCCGGATGATTATTTATATGCTCAGTTTATTCAAAATTTATGTTCTCTTCCTATGTGCGGAATAGCCGGTATCATTGATCCTAAAAACACACATCATGAAAATATGGATGTGCTGGATGCCATGCTTAAAATTCAGCACCATCGCGGACCGGATGCCACAGGTAAATGGACAGATGAACATATTTTTCTCGGGCATAACCGTTTGAGCATAATTGATCTTAGCGAAGCCGGTAATCAACCCATGCATTATAAATCGTTTTCGCTGCTTTTCAACGGCGAGATTTATAATTATGTGGAATTAAAGAAGGAACTCGAAGCCCTTGGACATATTTTTGTTTCACATTGTGATTCTGAAGTAATCCCTCATGCTTTTGAAGAATGGGGAACTAAATGCGTTAACCGCTTTGTGGGCATGTGGGCATTTGTAATCTGGGACCGTAAAGCAAAATCTCTTTTTGCTTCACGCGATCGTTTCGGAATAAAACCTTTTTATTACCTGCACCAGGGAAACCGTATTGCATTTGCTTCTGAAATTAAAACGCTGAAAGTTTCTCCTTTGTATTCAGGTGAAGTTAATGTCGCACAGGTCGCTCGCGGACTGCAGATGGGATGGCTGGGAT
Organism: Bacteroidia bacterium; assembly: GCA_038215705.1. Lineage (GTDB taxonomy): Bacteria > Bacteroidota > Bacteroidia > AKYH767-A > OLB10 > JADKJB01. The sequence continues at coordinate 40,157 of JBBQQQ010000022.1, read as the reverse complement.
ATCATGATGAAACTTTTTATAAGAATGTAAAAGCATTACCTGCCGCTCATAATTTTATTTTCGACGAAAACGGAATACGTGTTGAGCGTTACTGGGATGTTGAAACAGGGAACTATAACAATCTTTCATTTGAGGAAAAGTGTGACAGGTTTCAGAGTTTATTCGCCGACAGCATTCGAATACATATGCGAAGTGATGTTCCGGTTGCAAGTTGTCTGAGTGGCGGTCTCGACAGCTCAGCAATAGTTTCAATGGTGCAGCAATTGCATCCGGGGATGAAATATAAGTCGTTTAGTATTTTTTATCAAGGTGAAGGAGATGTTGATGAACGTCCCTTTATCAGGGAAGTCATAAAAAAATATCCTGCCATTGAGCCGCATTATTATTCTCCCACTGAAAAGGAAGTGCAGCAGGAATTTCATAAAGCCCTTTATCATGCTGATGTACCGGTAACGGGAAGTTCATTCATCTCTCAATATTTCCTGATGCAGTTAATTTCGAAAAATGGAATTAAAGTTGTGCTCGATGGACAGGGAGCTGATGAATACCTGGCGGGTTATATGCATTCCTTTTACAGGTTGATTGCAGGAATGATCCACAGTGCCGATGTCGCATCCGCACTAAGCGAAACCTTTCGCGTGAATAAACGAATTGGCAACAGCTCTTCAAAGACAGCGGCTCATTTTGCAAAATCAATTTTATCTGCAACGAAAAGTGAACAGCAACTCTATGCTTTGGAGTATAGCCGGTATTATCCGTTTCTGATGAATTCATCATCATCACATGCACCATTTATATTGAATGAAAAACCGGGTAGTAAACTCGACCGGTTTCTTTATCATCTTCTATTTACAACCAGTCTGCCATCGTTATTGCATTACGAAGATCGCAACTCAATGGCATTCTCCATTGAATCGCGTGTACCTTTTCTCGACCATCGTCTTGTTGAGTTTGCCTTTACCCTTCATGATGATGACAAAATAAAGAAGGCCGAAACAAAATATATTCTTCGCGAATCTTTAAAGAAAATATTACCTGCTGCTATTTATGCACGTAAAGACAAAAAAGGATTTGTTACACCGGGTGAGAATAAATGGCTGCGAGGTCCGCTTAACTTTTTACTGAATCCAGCCAATCAACTTCCCGATTTTATCAATCAGGGAAAGGCCAAACGAATTTTTGATGAATATAAAAGAGGCGATAACAGCAAAGCAACTCTGGTATGGCGATTGGCCACACTTGGTGAATGGATGAAAAGCTAATTTGGAATTTTTTTAACATTCCTGTGATTATGAGTTTGCATGACATGAGTTAACTTGTAAATAATTGCATTAATCAACTATCACTTTTGTAATTACAACGAATTTTTTAACTTGCGGCTTAACTGAGCTGAATTTGTAAGGGGAAATACCTTCCTTTAATGAACAGCGGAAACATCTAACTCAACTATTAGTTTTGAAAGCAATCGTTTACACCCGATACGGAGGCCCGGAAGTTTTACAATTGAGTTATGTTGAAAAGCCTGTTCCCGGTGATAAGGAAGTATTGGTCAGAGTGCATGCTGCTTCCATAAATGATTGGGACATGAGCCTGATGAAAGGTGATTGGGTGAATCGCATGTTGAATGGCTTTTTTAAACCCAAACGCATTATCCTTGGTTCAGACATTGCAGGGGAGGTGGAGGCTGTTGGTAGCAAGGTGGCCCGGTTTAAACCTGGTGACCATGTGTATGGTGATTTAAGCGATCGATGGGGAGGCTTTGCGGAATACGTATGTGCAACAGAACCCATGCTTGCACTGAAGCCGGCAGGAATGAGTTTTGAACATGCGGCTGCTATTCCCCAGGCTGCTATGCTCGCCGTGCAGGGATTGATTGATTGTGGAAATTTACAAAGCGGTCAATCGCTGCTCATTAATGGCGCAGGTGGAGGTGTCGGTGTTTTTGGATTGCAGATTGCAAAAACGTTTGGAGCAACCGTTACCGGAATTGATACCACCGGGAAACAGGAACATATGCGCTCACTGGGTTATGATTTTGTAATAGACTATACTAAAGAAGATTTTATTAAGCAGGATGTGCAATACGACCTTGTGCTGGATGTGAAAACTATGCATTCACCATTTGCCTATATGCGTGTTCTCAAAAAAAACGGAAAGTATGTTACTGTTGGTGGGAACATAGGACGTTTATTACAGGTTTTTATATTTGGGCCATTGATTTACCTAATAACTAAAAAACACGTCCGGGTTGTGACTCTGAAAACCAATAAAGATTTAGCCTTCATCAATAAACTTTATGAGGCCGGTAAAATAATACCTGTAATTGATGGGCCTTTCAAGCTGCATGATTTCCGTGATGCCTTCAGAATTTTCGCGAGAGGCGAACATAAAGGGAAAGTGGTTATTCTTTTCTGATAGAAATTGCTAATCCTCATCACAGTATTGGTTTTCCTTAGGTTTGGAAACTAACGGAAAATATTCTATCTTTCATGAATTAATGAAATAGGTATTAAACCGGATTGAATGAAACTATGTATTATTGTATGTGCAATTATATTTTTTGGGATTACCGGTTTACAAGGTCAGTCGAATACATGGGAATGGGCTCAAAGTGCAGGTGCAACAAAATTTGATGCGGGAAATGCTATCTGTGATGATGCACAGGGAAACATTTATTCAGCAGGCACCTTCTCTGATTCAGTAACCTTCGGAAATGTAACCCTGACAGGAGCTGGCAATCAGGATGCGATGGTTGTGAAGTGTGATCCATCAGGCGGAGTTATTTGGGCTAAGCGATTTGGAGGAATATGGTCAGACCTCGCCTTGGGTATCAGCACTGATAATGAAAATAATGTCTATGTCACGGGGGTTTCGGGAAGCCCCGATCTGGTATTTGCTAACGACACACTTGACTCATGTGGTTTTTTTATTGCGAAATATGATTCTCTTGGAAATGAGGAATGGATACGAAGTTCAACAGGTATCAATGAGACTTCTATTGGAAATGCCATTGATGCTGATATTTTGGGAAATACGTATGTTACAGGTAAATTTACAAGTTCTACACTGAGCTTCGGCACGACCATCCTGACTAATAGCGGCTCAGATGATATGTTCATTGCCCGTTACGATGCATTTGGTAATTTTTTATGGGCACGTAAAGCAGGGTACAGCGCAAGTGAATATGGAAGCGGTGTAAGCATTGACAATTCTGGTAATGCATGTGTAACGGGAACGTTCTGGGGTGATTCTATTGCTTTTGGAAGTGCGAAACTTTACAATAACGGGTCTGTGAATGTTTTTACTGTAAAATATGATGTGCTGGGAACTGTTACGTGGGCTAAAAGTGCAAATAATCTCTCAAGTCTTGATGGAATATGGGCAGGTGCAATTGTTGCCGATGCAACCGGTAATATTTATGTAACAGGTTCGTACAGCGGAGGGGGGATGTCATTTGGAAATTATACCTTAAGCTCATCCGGACCGGGAGATGTTTTTATAACCAAATACGGACCAACGGGAAATGTTTTTTGGGCAAGAACGGCTGGAGGCAATTCCATTGATTACGCTTATGGAATAAGCTTCGACAGTAATGGAAATTCCTTTGTTACCGGTACCTTTGAAAGTTCTTTTTTGGTGTTTGGACCTTCAACAATTTATAATTCCGGTACCAGGAATGTTTTTGTAATGAAATTCGGACCTACAGGACTTCCACAATGGGCTATCAATGGGGAGGGAAATTATTCAGACCGGGGATTTGCAATCCTTACTACTTTGAATAATGAAACTTATATAACAGGTGAGTTTCGCAGCCTGGGTATAACGTTTGGAACAATTGATTTGTCGAACGCATCTCCTGACAGCGTCGGTGATTATTTTATTGCAAAAATCGGCACTTCTGTTGCTTTACCTGCTGATCCTGACATGCAGGGAGACATTTTAGCTTATCCAAATCCTTTCACCGATGAATTGACGATTGAAATTAATGATATCGAGTTTAGGGTTACAGAAATTTTACTGCAGGATATCACCGGCCGACAGGTTTACAATGTTACGCATTCTTTTAATGCAAATTCCTCCGTCATAAATCTTAATCTCAAAAAACTTCCACCGGGAATGTATTTTCTAAATATGTTTGTTGAAGGACAATTGTTGGTAAAGAAAATAATTAAAGAATAAGGGTCCGGTATTTGCAGATATGTTTTATGATAAAAAAAATTTTTAGTCCGGGTAATTATTCTGAAAAAATTTCGATTGCATTATTACTGCTACGCGTTGCCGCAGGCATTCTGATGTTAACGCATGGCACGGGAAAATTTACAAAATTATTCGGTGATGATCCGATTAAGTTTGCAGATCCGATAGGAGTAGGGGTGACTGCATCATTAGCACTTACTGTTTTTTCGGAAGTGATTTGTTCAATCTTATTAATTCTTGGACTCGCAACACGCTTGATAGCGTTACCATTGCTTTTCACAATGCTGGTCGCGGTGTTTATTGTTCATGGGGATGACGGTTTTAAAAAGCAGGAGTTGCCTCTGTTGTATGCGGCTGTTTATGCAGCAATAGCCCTTTCAGGAGCGGGAAAATATTCATTGGATTACGTGATTTACAGGAGATTTTCTTAGGTTCGAAAAATAATAAAATAACAAAGGAACGGTTCGAATACGCTTTCCGTCACTACGGTTCGACTGCGCTTTGCGTCACTAGGGATCGACTACGCTTTCCGTCACTACGGTTCGACTACGCTCACCGTTACTACGGTTCGACTACGCATTTCGTTACTACGGTTCGACTACGCATTTCGTCACTACGGTTCGACTACGCTCACCGTGACAAAAAAAGCTCAGCTCGACTACGCTCGCTGTACGAAGAACCATTCATTATCCTTCGTACCTAATGATAACATGGTTGGTAAACTTTTTTAATGTCTTAATGTCCAATTTCCAATGACATTTTTTTAATAACCCAATGACCAATTTCCAATGACCTTTTTCCTGACCATTTCCCCGTCGCGGCGGAGACGCACGCAATGCGTCTCTACGACTTATTTGAGTTGAAAAAAATAACACCATTTCTATGACATTTTTTAATGACCCAATGACCAATTTCCAATGACCTTTTCCCTGACTTTTATTTCATTTCTTCTTCCCCGCCGAAGCCTTAATCTCCGAAATATCACTTTGCAGCTGCATCACCATTTTGCTCAGCTGATCCTGGGTGGATTCGGGTTCGGGGAGTTCGCTGCTGATGAAATTGATGAATTTCCAGATCTCGATCACCTCATTTACGGGTACTTCGAAAGGTTCATAAGAGGTATTGAGTGACCGGAGGAGAAAATTTTTGTATTTGCGGGCCTGGTTATAGACGATCTTAAATACGATACCTTCATCCTTGGTGACTACTATATACGCGCTTCCGTCTTTCACATCACGCCAGTCCTGCACAAACTCCGCGATTATCCACGAACCGTGGGGGATAGGCAGCATGGAATCGCCGTCTATCTGGAAGGCGCGGAATTTTTTCTCGTAAGAGAGAAAGGGAAGCTGAAAGGTTGGCAGACCGCTAATGAATTCCGGATCATTATAACCTGCCGTGTACCCGGCCTTGGCCTTGAGTGGCACCACTTCAATATTCTCCCGGTTCATGCTGTCGATGGTAGTGGCCAGCACGCGCAATTTGCCGCCCGTCATGTACACATCGTAGCCGCGTTCGATCTCCGACAACTGGCTTTCCGATAAATGCGTCAGATCGACTTTAATGAGGGTGTCGATAGAAGTTCTGAAGTATTTCGAAAAGGATATCAGCGCTTCTATAGTAGGATTAATAACAATCCCGTTTTCATAACTGTTCAGCGTAGAGCGGCTGAACCCTAATTCTCCCGACACCACATCCTGGGTGCGGTTTCTCCGTTTGCGGAGTAATTTAATGTTGCTTGCGAAGTACATGTGATTATTTGGATTGAAAGGATTTGATGGACTTGTTATGATTGATTTATTATGATGGATTGGTTAGAGATTATTAGGATACCGGAAATAATTTTCACCTTTTTTATTTTTTTACAAATATAATGATTATATTGTAATCTGCAAAATGATTGTAATAAAATCAAAATAAAATGATACAAATCGCCCCCACCGACCCAATTCTCCGCAAAATCGTCCTTCCCTCAGTTATCCGCATCTCCGATGCCTGGACAGGAAAACTGCTCACGCGTACCCCTGGAAAGATACCTTCCGGGACATCATCAACATCCCGTTTACGCTTTGAGGTGCAGTTAAAATTGAAGTTGTAGAGGTAAACCCTCTGATATTCGGTCTCAATAAAATAACTGACTATATTTGGAACAGCTTAATTATTTTGTGTTTGACTATTTTTAAAATTATATCTGAATAAAAATAACGGGTGCCAGTTTAAAAAAATTTACATATCCCTGTGTTTTATTATGGAAATGGAACGTAGTCTTTATTGGCTTTTAGCTTCAATTAATCTGATTAAATAAAAAATTATATGAATAATTTTGGCGGTGATTGGACAAAAATAAAAATTGAAATTTTGGTTGAATATGCGAAAGCATATTTGAATATTATGAAAGATCGTAAGTTTTTTAAACTTATGTATTTTGATGGTTTTGCTGGTAGTGGTTTTATAATTAAAAATAAAAAAATTGATGTTGATATAACTGTTGGTGCCGCTCGACGCATAATTGAATTATCAGACCCGAAACCTTTTGACAGCTATTACTTTGTTGAAAAAGATCTCAAGAATTTCCGGCTTCTTGAAAAAAACACAAAATTAGCTTTCCCACAAAAAAATATTTATACGGTTTGTGATGATTGTAATAAGAAAATTGTAGATTTAGGTAATTTTTTAAGAGATCCTAAAAACAATAAGGTTCGAACACTTGCCTATATTGATCCTTGTGGTATGCAGGTTGAGTGGCGTTCTATTGAAAATTTAAGGGGTCTTCCAATTGATATGTGGATTCTTGTTCCTACAGGACTTGGTGTTAACAGACTACTTAAAAGAAATGGACATATTTCGGAGGCATGGTTAGAGAAACTTGAAATATTTTTAGGATTAAGCCGATTAGAAATAGAAAATTATTTCTATAAGAAAAGTTACACATTGTTTGAGGAAATAACTTCTGTGGAAAAAGAAAAAGATGCAATAGAATTATCAGCTAAACTTTATAAGTCACGCCTAAATGAAGTGTTTGAATTTGTTTCCAAGCCGTATGAATTAAAGAATTCAAGTAATTCAGTAATGTATCATTTGTTTTTAACATCAAATAATAAAACTGCTGAAAAAATAGGTAATGATATTGTTAAAAAATATAATATTTAAAAATGGCTCAATCTTCAATAGAATGGACTGAAATGACCTGGAATCCGACAACGGGTTGCACAAAAATTTCTGCAGGGTGTAAGTTTTGCTATGCAGAGATAATGTCCAGACGGTTACAAGCAATGGGTGTTGAGAAATATAAAGACGCATTCAAAATTCGTGCTCACCCCGAAGCATTAAGTATTCCTTATACCTGGAAATCTTCAAAAGTTGTATTTGTAAATTCAATGAGTGATTTATTTCATAAAGACATTCCACTTGATTTTATCAAGCAGGTTTTTCATGTTATGAATGATAATCCGCAACACGTATTTCAGGTATTGACAAAGAGAGCAGAACGACTTTTAGAATTACATAAAGATCTTAAATGGACTCATAATATTTGGATGGGTGTTTCAGTCGAGAATAACAATGTAGTTGACCGCATAGGCTTTTTGAGAAAAACAGGAGCAAAAGTTAAGTTTTTGTCCCTCGAGCCGTTAATTGGACCCTTAGAGAAATTAAATCTCAAAAAAATTGACTGGGTAATTGTAGGCGGTGAAAGTGGCCACAACCCACGACCAATGAACCCTGATTGGGTATTAGACATTCAGGAGCAATGTGAAAGAACGGACGTTGCTTTTTTCTTTAAGCAATGGGGAGGGCGAAATAAGAAAGCATCAGGCCGACTTTTAAATGGACGGACTTATGATGAAATGCCGGAAATATTAGAATTAGATTGGGGGTAAGATAATAGAATGAAAGCATTAAACAGAATATCTTATTTTAACATTATTTCATTCCATTGCTTGCTGTGCACAATGCTTATTTTTTTTTCATCACTTTTGCACGGTCAAAATCAAAACTCTATCTGGTGTTTCGGTGATTCTTCCGGCATTGATTTTACCAATATTAATAACCCGCTCGCATTTTCAACAGCACTCGATTCGCGTGGTTCGTGTGTTAGCATTTCTGATACTTCAGGAAATCTACTCTTTTACGCTAATACCCGGGCCACTTTACCGGGAAATACTACTCTGGTTTGGAATAAACTTCATCAGTTAATGTTAAATGGAGATAGTGTTGTGGGCCAAGGATGGTACAGGGAATTAGTGATAACTCCCTTTCCTGGAACTGATAGTCTTTATTATTTATTCAGCGCCGGAGTTACCTCAGTGTATGGTTTTTATTACTCAATTATCGACATGAGTCAGAATGGAGGAAATGGCGCTGTAGTAGTAAAAAATGTTCAGTTGCAATCAGCTAATTTTTTCGCTGCTGATGGTATTAGTGCAATAAAACATGGAAATGGCAGGGATTGGTGGGTGGTGGTACGGCAATTGGATCCGGCAAATAATGAGTATTTCTGGTATCTGGTTTCTCCTTCAGGTGTTACATTAGACCATACTCAGAATATAGGCGATATTGTTTACGCAAATGCAATCAGGATTGAGCCAAGTAATGATGGGTCCAAAATTGCTGTTTTGTGTAACAAAGGCTTCACCGCAGTTTACGATTTCAATCGTTGTGACGGATTACTGACCAATGAACAAATATTGGAGCAGGATTACATTGTAAGTTCCGGTGATTCGTTTCCCTGGTACTGGAGTTGTACTTTTTCACCAAACAACCAGTTGTTATATGTTAACAGTATTCCATTTTCATTCACAACCAAGCCAAATGGTTATTTGTACCAGTATAATTTGAATGACCCTGATCCCGTTGCTACGAGGTTTTTAATCGATAGCACTTCTATTCCTGAAGATGGGTATTGGGTTAAGTTAGCACCCGATGGAAAAATTTACGTGGCATGTGGATATCAGCAACCCACTTTTTTCCCCTACCCTTATCCCGATTCGGTTTACAATTACATTAACATGAACCTGGGAGTTATCAATTCACCCGATTCATTAGGGGCTGCATGTGATTTTCAGCCTTACAGTTTTTATCTGGGTGGTAAGCGAACGTATGGCTGTTTGCCGAACAATCCCAACTACGAATTAGGAGCTTTAACAGGGAGCCCCTGTGATACACTTGTTAGCCTTTTTGAAACAAATACAACCTATGTAACAATCTCAGTGTATTACCATCCTGGATGGGAGAAAGCATTTATCAATGCGCAAAATCTGAAAGGCCATGTGTATCGAATGCAACTCTATAATTTATTCGGACAACTAATTTATAAAACGGAAGGAAATTTCCAGCCACCCTATTTTACTAAAGAGATCACATTAACCGGTTCCGCAAGTGGAACTTATATTGTACGGCTAGAAACCGATAAAGAAACAGTAACCGGAAAATTGCGGATCACTAAATAAGTTTATAAAAACCTTTTCTCCCCTCCAAAAGCAATGACCATCGAATAACAACAAAATCACCAACCTACTAATATCCCAATGACCACCGAATGCCTATTGAATAACAGTAAAATCATCACCCTACTAATATCCCAATGACAATGGAATGTCTATTGAATGACAATCGAATCATCAACCTTCCAATACCCCAATGACCACCGAATGCCTATTGAATAACAGTAAAATCATCACCCTACTAATATCCCAATGACAATCGAATCATCACCCTTCCAATACCCCAATGACCACCGAATGCCTATTGAATAACAGTAAAATCATCACCCTACCAATACCCCAATGACCACCGAATGTCTATTGAATGACAATCGAATCATCAACCTTCCAATACCCCTATGACCACCGAATGCCTATTGAATAACAGTAAAATCATCACCCTACTAATATCCCAATGACAATGGAATGTCTATTGAATGACAATCGAATCATCACCCTTCCAATACCCCAATGACCACCGAATGACCATCGAATGACCGCCCAATGACCACCCAATGACCCTTTTCCCCAACCGTAACATCATCCACCTCGACCTCGATTCCTTCTTCGTCTCCGTCGAACGCCTGCAAAATAAATCCCTTATTGGAAAACCCATTCTCATTGGCGGCAACTCCGATCGGGCAGTGGTGGCAAGTTGTAGCTACGAAGCGCGTAAGTATGGCGTGAGTTCGGCTATACCTATGCGGATGGCGAAGATGCTTTGTCCGGATGCGATTATTGTGCGCGGTGATATGGAAGTGTACAGCAAGTTTTCGAATATGGTCACCGATATTATTCATGAAGATGCTCCGCTGTATGAGAAAGCCAGCATCGATGAACATTATATCGACATTACCGGGATGGATAAATATTATGGCTGTTTAAAATGGAGTTCTGAGTTGCGGCAGCGTATTATTAAGGAAACAGGTTTGCCGATATCATTTGGCATGTCGCCCAACAAAACAGTTTCGAAAATTGCTACTAATGAGGCCAAGCCATCCGGGCAGCTTGAAATAGAGCAGGAGCGGGTGCAGCCGTTTCTTAATCCGCTTTCCATTATTAAAATTCCCATGCTGGGGCAGAAGTCGTACCAACTGCTACGCAACATGGGCGTGTCCATTATTGAAACGCTTAGCGCGATGCCCGTGGAGATGATGGTGCGTGTGCTGGGAGATAACGGTCGTAGCATATGGGAAAAGTCGAATGGGATTGATAATTCTCCTGTAGTGCCTTACACCGAACGTAAATCCATCGGCACCGAAACCACTTTTGAAAAAGATACTACCGACATCACTAAAATAAATGAGCTGCTGGTAACGATGGTGGAAGCCCTTGCATACGACTTGAGGAAAGAGAAAAGGCTCACTTCCTGCATCACTGTAAAAATCCGTTATTCCAATTTCGATACGCACACCACGCAGGCGCGCATACCCTACACCGGCTCCGACCATGTACTCATAGCCCGCGCAAAGGAGCTTTTCAAAAAACTATACGAACGACGCATGCTCATACGCCTTGTGGGTATACGTTTTAGTCACCTCGTACAAGGCCATCCGCAAATAAACCTGTTTGAAGATTCAACCGAAATGGTGAATTTGTATCAGGCAATCGACAAATTGAAGAACCGGTTCGGAGATAAAGCGGTGGTGAGGGCGGTGGGGGTTGGTGAGAAGTGAATGCCAGAGTGATTCGACCCTGGGGTCAAACACCATGCACAAAATAATCAACATGGCATTACCCAATTATTGATAATCATATTTTATTTTTCTATTTTTGCAATCAATTATAATTTTTCAAAACTTTTCATTATGGAGCGTAAAATGTTTTTCGATGCATATCCTTTGATTTTTGCCAGGGCCAAATTTCTCCGGAATAATATGACAGTTGCAGAATTAAAACTGTGGGAGCAACTCAGGAATAATAAAATGGGATTCCGATTCAAAGCGCAGCACCCAATGATACATTATATTGCTGACTTTTATTGTTTCCCATTACGTCTGGTCATAGAAATCGATGGCCCGATTCACGATCTTCAAAAGGAAAAAGATGCAATTCGTTCACAAACGATTGAAAATTCTGGTAACAAGGTGATCCGGTTTACTAACGACGAAGTGATAAATCACATAGAAGATGTTGTAAAGCGAATTAGAGAGGTTGTGGAACAGCTCAAACCATCCGCAAATAAACCTGTTTGAAGATTCAACCGAAATGGTGAAATTATACCAGGACATCGACAAATTGAAGATCCGGTTTGAAGATAAAGCGGTAGTGAGGGTGGTTGAGTTGGTGTGAGGTGAATGCCAAAGTGTTTCGACCCCGGCCCTAAAGGGAGTGAATGCAGTGTTCAATCAAATTCGTACGTTAAAGTGAAAATTAATTTTCACTTTAACCTGAACTTACTCCCTTTAGGGCCGGGGTCGAAACACCATCCGAAAAATAATCAACATGGCATTGCCCAATTATTGAATTAACTCATCATCTATGACCCTTGTTACCAATCCAATGTATAATGTTTAATCTCCAATGCCAAATGTCCCAATCTCCAATGTCTAATTTCAATGTCAAAATGTCTAATTTCCAAATGTCCCAATCTCTAATGTCTAATTTCAATGTCCAAATGTCTAATTTCCAAATGTCCCAATCTCCAATGTCTAATTTCCAATGTCCAAATGTCCCTAAAATCCTATGACTTAATCCAAAATCTCACACACGCACCGGAAGCCCAGCCAATAAGTGGGTTCTGAATAAAGTATTCGCTTTGAATAGTGACTGTCATTAATGGAATGGATGAAACTTCCGCCTTTTGCTATTCCCTTTAAACTTATCATTTCAGCAACATTGCCGAGCAAATGGTAGCGGTTATAACGGTCTGGCATAAGCGAAGACTCAAGCATTGGGGTAAAACGTTCATTGTTGTTGGTGACTATACGAACCGATGATGTTTCGAGGGTATTGTAATAAATTTTCCGTACATTGTTATTCATATACTTTGAGCTGTCGAACCCTGCACTGGCTGCAGATTCCCATTCTTTTTCAGAGGGTAAACGAAATAATACCCGTTTAGGAATTACAATGGAAGAATCAATCGGAAAGGTTACCTTTTTATGTTTATTTACATAAAAAACCTCATTAACGCGGTTCGTTCTCCATGCGCAAAAATCATTGGCCTGTGAAAATGATACACCCACAACGGGGAAATGGCTGTATTGCGGATGCCGGAGATACAAATAGACCAGGCTTTCAATATCGGTCCAGTCCTGGTTGGTTTTTACTTTGAAATCAGCGAAACAGCTTTTCCAGATAAGTGTATCAGGCAGGGTAGATTTATATTCTACTGATTCGGCTCCATATACTTTTTTTGTCCAGTACATGTATTCCCTCCACGTCATATTGGAAACTTCGGTTTCATCAATAAAAATATTTCCTAAAAGGTGATTGGTTCCGGGGGGAGGATGATTCAGTTTAACTTTCCTGTTGCCGGGAACATGTTTCTGCGTACAGCAGGTAATTGCCAAACCGAAAATAACTAAAAGAACATATATGAAATATCGGTTCATATTCATAATCCGGCCCGGCACGATTATCGCTCATTATTGAAAGCCGGTTTGTATTGAAGGTTCAAAGCATAATAGTAATAAACTCTTTTTAAAAAATGCCACTTTTTTCAGTGAAATTCTGTTTTTGGCTGAGAATTAAATGATTAAATATGTTTTTGATTCGGTTGGGACGTTCCCTTGAAAGGTTATTTTTAACTCCTGGAAATTGTTGTAAACTCAACATTTTCAGGAACTTAACTATCGCATTAACTCCTTATTTATTCGCCGTATTGCTGATTTCAATTTCACTCTTCGATTCCCCAAGGCCGGCTGTGCATACAGCTGAAGAAGTTGCAGGGATAATTGATCGCAAAAAAAAATACACATTTCGTAATTCAGACTTATATGGTTAAATTTGAAAAGAACTTAAAAAGAATTGATCCTTTTTTATGGTATTTAGAAATAGTCAAAAATTAACCGGTATCTTATCTTAGTAAATTAGATGTTTCTTCATAAATGAAAAAGTCATTCACAATTGTTCTGCTTTTATTAGGGATTGTTATTAACTCTGACATACTGATTGCGCAATCATTTGGGTGGGCTAAACAATTTACCGGTAATAGTAATTCACAAGGATTTGAAATCACAACAGATACATCCGGAAACAGTATAACGTCAGGTATTTTTACAGGAACAATAGATTTTGATCCGGGACCGGGAATATTTAATATGAGTGCTGTTTGGAACGGCGATATTTACGTTAGTAAATTAGATGTTGGTGGAAATTTTGTGTGGGCAAAATGTTTCCAGAACACTTTTTATAAAGAAGTAACCGATATCAAAACAGACAGCGCAGGGAATGTATATATCACCGGGTGGTTTAATGGAGTTATAGATTTTGATCCCGGACCTGCTATTTACAATCTGACAGCCAATATTACTGATATTTTCATTTGCAAGCTTGATGCATCAGGCAACTTCCTGTGGGCAGTGAAAATGGGAGGATCAAATGTAGATGCAGCTTGGTCGCTTGCTTTAGACGCCTGGGGAAATGTGATCACTACAGGTATATTCTCAGGTATTGCTGACTTTGATCCCGGACCAGGAACTTTCAACATAACGGCACCCATCAATAGCCAGCTGACATTTGTTAGTAAACTTGATAATTCCGGTAATTTTATCTGGGCAAAAAGTTTTACTACTACTACTATATCCACCCCTACATCAACAGGAACAGATCTACTCGGCAATATTTATACATGCGGATGGTTTAATCAGACGTTAGATCTGGATCCGGGACCTGCTATCTTTAATCTTACTGCTACAGGCGGGAAAGATATTTTTCTAAGTAAGTTGGATTCGGTAGGAAATTTCGTTTGGGCAAAAAAAATAAGCGGAAACAACGATGAAGAATGTACTGCCATGCATGTAGATCCCACAGGATTCATTAGTTTGACTGGTATTTTCAAGGGCACAACAGATTTCGATCCCGGTTCAGGTATTTATAATCTGGTTGCAACAGGAACCACAAGTGGATTTGTGACAAAATTGGATCCATATGGTAATATGTTTTGGGCCAAACAATTTGCCGGTGATCTTATTTTGGAACCCGCTGCAATTACTGTCGATGCATTTTCGAATGTCATTATCACAGGAAGATTTTTGGGAACCGCGGATTTCAATCCGGATTCAGCTATATATTTTGGTTATTCCCCTTTTTACTTCAATGGGTTTGTCTGTTCTTTGAACAATTCCGGCAACTTCCGATGGACCCATACGTTGGAATCACTCACCGACAATAATCAAATAAATAGCATTGCAACAGATCAATACGGAAGCCTGTTTCTGACCGGCGTGTTCGAGGGCGGTGTAGATTTTAACCCGGGATCCGGAACTTCTTATATGACATCATTTCTTTCCTATAATGCCTTTGTGTGGAAACTTCAATATTGCAATATTTCAACTTCAACTATAACGGATTCGGGATGCCTTCATTATTTGTCGCCCGGTGGAAATTTTATATGGACATCAAGTGGTGTCTATAATGATATTATTACTTCGGCAAGCGGGTGCGACAGCATCGTCACTGTTAACCTCACAATAAATTTTGTTGACACATCAGTAACGGCGGTTGGACCCGCATTAACATCGAATGCTTTAAATGCTTCTTACCAGTGGATCAATTGTGCTTCAGGTAACATTCCCGGTGCAATCAATCAGAATTTTACTGCTACTTCCAATGGTAATTATGCTGTTATTGTTACACAAAATGGATGTACAGATACATCTCAATGCATTTTAGTGAACTCAGTTTCTTTATCCGATCTGCCACAACAGAAAGAGATTAGTTTTTCACCTAATCCCGTTAATGACAGGCTGTTTATTAAGTGGGATGGAATTTTACCTGATGTAGGAATCGTCGTTTCTGATATTACAGGCAGGGTTATGTTTTTAAAGCATATCGGAACTGCTTCAATGACAGAAATTGAATTTCCATTTTCACCCGGATTTTACCAGGTTCATGTTTTAAATGGCGCAAAGCAACAGGCTGTATTTAAAATTGTAAAGCATTAGATGAATCCGGTTCAGTTATCCTAACCACTTTTTATCATCATTTGCCCTTGCATTAGTAAAATTTTAAATTAAAGAGTTCGATCACCAAATTGGCCGACAATTCAGCTGTCGACAGTTTTTATATCACAGTATGTCAGCAATTATGATTGTTGGATCGAAATAATCATTTTTAATTAGTTCCCCCTTTTCAAAAATTTTGATTATATTGAAATCACAAAAATGATCGTAATATAATCATTATTTGCTCTTTTAATCCGATTATCCTTCATTCCTCTCCACGTGTTTTCCCACTCCAACTACTCCCTCCGCTACGGCACGCTCCCCCTTGCAACGCTTGTTGAAACTGCTCAAAAGGCGGGGATAGAAGCATTGATTTTGACAGACATCAACAACACCACCGGGATTCCTGATTTTACTGAGGCCTGTGAGAAGCAGGGTGTCAAACCAATTGCCGGAGCCGAAATACGCAATGGTAACGACCAGGTATATACGCTGGTAGCACGGAACAACAGCGGCTTCCGCGAGATCAATGAATTTATTACCCTGCATAATGCTAACGGTGAAGACTATCCCGACCGCGCTCCGCAGTTTAAACAGTGTTATGTGGTGTACCCCGTTCACCGGTTCCCCGCAGGTAAACTGTACGATAATGAATTCGCCGGAATCGCCATACGTGATATTAATAAACTACGCGCATCGGCAAAGAGCAGTCATGTTATTGAAAACGGGATTATAATGCAGCCCGTGACGTTTAATGATGATGATGGTTACCAGCTGCACCGCCATCTGCGTGCTATCGACAATAATATTCTGCTTTCACAACTCGAACCGGAGATGCTCGCTCACCCCTCCGAAATCTTCATCCCTGCTTCGCCGGTCTCCGGCGGCCAAAGCCTTTGGCGACGGCACGCAGGCAGGCACGAAAGCGAATTAATAAAATACTACGAGGCATTGCCACAGGTAATTCGTAATACCAAAGCGCTTTTGGGTGACTGCACATTTTCATTCGATTTTAAAACGATCAAAAATAAAAAAACATTTACGGGCAGCCGTTATGATGATAAACTGCTGCTTGAGAAACTGGCCGGTGACGGACTGCTTTACCGCTACGGTAAAAATAATAAAGAAGCACAGCGACGGATTAAACATGAACTTGAAATTATTGATACCCTCGGCTTTTCATCCTACTTTCTCATTACCTGGGATATCATCCGGTACAGCATGTCGCGGGGATATTACCACGTAGGGCGGGGGAGTGGCGCCAATAGTATCGTAGCCTATTGTCTTCGCATTACCGATGTTGATCCCATTGAGCTCGACCTGTACTTCGAGCGATTTTTAAATCCCAAACGCAAATCACCTCCCGACTTCGACATCGATTATTCGTGGAAAGAACGTGATGATGTGACCGAGTATATTTTTAAGCGATACGGCCGGGCACACACTGCACTGCTTGGTGCCATGAATACGTTCAAAGGAAAATCGATCATTCGTGAAATGGGAAAAGTATATGGTTTGCCCAAAAGCGAAATTGATGCATTGGTAGAGTCGCGTAAAAGCACCCTGGCACTTGACAGCATTACAAAGCCCCTGTTTCATTATGGAAAAATGCTGAGTGAATTTCCTAACCTCCGCACCATTCATGCAGGCGGTGTGTTGATATCGGAGGAGCCTGTTACATGCTACACCGCGCTCGATCTTCCCCCGAAAGGGTTTCCCACTACCCAATGGGATATGTACGTTGCAGAGGCCATTGGATTTGAAAAACTGGATATCCTCAGTCAGCGGGGAATCGGACATATTAAAGAAGCCGCCGACCTCGTACTGCGCAACCGCCGCATAAAAGTGGATGTGCATGACATTCCCATGTTTAAACGCGATGAACTCGTGAAGGAGCAACTGAAATCGGGCGATACCATTGGCTGTTTTTATATTGAGAGTCCTGCCATGCGCGGCTTGCTGAAAAAACTTCACTGCTCGGAATATGTAAGCCTGGTGGCGGCCAGTTCCATCATTCGTCCCGGTGTGGCTAAAAGTGGTATGATGAAAGAATACATCCAGCGCTTTCATAACCCCGGCGGATTTTCATATCTGCACAGCGTTATGAAGGAACAGCTTGAAGAAACGTATGGAGTGATGGTATACCAGGAAGATGTGATCAAAGTTTGTCACCATTTTGCAGGCCTCGACCTGGCCGATGCCGATGTGCTGCGCCGCGCTATGAGCGGGAAAACACGAAGCAAACGGGAGATGCAGCTGATTGTCGATAAATTTTTCAGCAACTGCAAGGAAAAAGAATATTCCGATGAACTCACAAAGGAAGTGTGGCGGCAGATTGAATCCTTTGCGGGATATTCGTTTTCAAAGGCCCATTCAGCATCATACGCAGTGGAAAGTTACCAGAGTCTGTATCTGAAAACGTATTTCCCACATGAATTTCACGTAGGAGTTATTAATAATTTCGGAGGATTTTATAACACCTGGGTGTATGTGAACGAAGCAGGGAAGTGGGGTGCCGCCATTCATCTTCCATGTGTTAACAAAAGCGAATTCAGTACAACCATTTACGGTACAGATATTTATTTAGGATTTAATCTTATTCAGAACTTTGAATCTTCCTTCGCGCAAAACATTCCCATGGAGCGTCTTGATAATGGTGAGTTCACCGGCCTGGAAGATTTCGTAACCCGCACCCGCATCACCATGGAACAACTTATCCTTCTCATCCGCCTCGATGCTTTCCGGTTTACGGGCATCGATAAAAAACAATTGCTATGGGATGCACATATGCTGTTGGGAAAATCAACACCTCCTCCGGCCATGCAGCAACTTTTTGCAACTCCGGCAAAGCATTTTGAACTTCCTGTGCTCGTTCACCAAACGGTGGAAGATGCGTTTGATGAAATGGAACTGCTGGGCTTCCCGGTTACATTATCGGTTTTTGATTTATTGAAAACATCGTTCCGGGGCGATGTAAAGGCGAAAGAATTAATTCACCACGTCGGAAAAATGGTGCGCATGGTCGGAAACCTGGTTACCATTAAGTATGTCACCACCGTCCGGAATGATATGATGAATTTCGGAACGTTCCTCGATGATGAAGGAAATTTTTTCGATACCACTCACTTTGCACCCAGCCTCAGCCGTTATCCTTTTAAAGGAAGAGGAGTGTACCTTATTTTGGGAAAAGTTGTAGAGGAATTTGGTTTTCCCAGCGTGGAAGTCGAAAAACTCGCGCGACTCGAAACTGTTCCTGATCCAAGATACTAATGAAGAAAACAACAAAGGAAACAAAATTACAAAGAAGGACAAAGAGCTCTTCGATAAACTTTGTAACTTGGTTAACTTGGTTGTAATTTTTTTTAGTGGTGACTCGAAAATGACAAAAGCTCTCAGTCAACAACAACAAGTTTCTTGAAATACACAGTATCATTGTCACGATAAACAACTGTATACGTCCCGCTACGAAGCCCGGAAATTGTAAAGGCATCAGTATTCAAACGAGACAGTTCATGGGCTGCAACCAATTTACCAACAATGTCGTAAACTGTGAGTTGACTATTTGGTTTCAAAGGAGCAGCGAACGATAAGGATACATCACCGTTTGAAGGATTAGGATATATAGTGAACTGATCATTTGAATCAATTTCCGGTGCACCCAACGCATCAATTTCAATGCGAAAATCATCGATGGAATATCCATCGTACGCTATGCTGTTATCAGAAACAAAAACAAAGCGGAACTGCACAGCAGCATATCCATATAAATTATTCACATGCAGTTCTGATTTTATCCACTTTTCAACATAACCATCGGGATTAACCAGGTTGGGAAAGGGCATAAATTCCCAGGAATCACCTTTATCAACGGAATATTGCACCGACATATAATCCCACAGGTATTCGGAATAGTACTTCGTCCAGAACGAAACATGCGCCTGCGCTACCATAGTGAAGTCAAATATGGGAGAACTGAGATAACAAACAGCGTAATTGCTGTACGCGGAGTTCAGATTCACATCCCAGCAATTCAAACCGGAATAGGCTCCTATAGTAAATCCTGTATTGGGAGTTCCGAGTTCCCAATTCGTTCCGCAGGCAACATCCACGTAAGGAGTCCATCCCGGGGCACCGGTTTCAAAATCGTCGAAGTAGGGTAACGTTGAACGTTGAGCAACTACTGATAATGTTAAAAAGGTAAATAGTGAAATCAGCGTAAAGGTTGGTTTCATATCGGTGTGGTTAGTGGTGGGTGAAAAGAAGTGAGTTATTTATTCAATGATCATGGTTGATGTTGAGGATAAATTATTACCGGTTGCAACAATAAGATATAGGCCCGAAGGAAGGTCGTGTGATACCTCCTGCAATACACCGGGAACGGAAATTTTTTCATGAACCAATTCCTGACCGATGGCATTGAATATGCTGAAGGAAGTAAAGCCTGCATCTGCCCGTAAATAAAAATTACCGTCGTTAGGATTAGGTAATAAAAGCAGCTGACTGCTGACAGGTAATTCCGGTTCACCGGTTGGGTTTACGATTATTGATGAAGTGGTATTGGTGATAACCGGTAAATTGAAATCAAAAAATATGGCTGCAGTATTACTTATTTCTGTGCCTGCAATAAGATTGGTGTAAGGACGAATCGTGTAAGCTAAAAATCCATGACTTTCCGGTTCATTGGAAATTGAATCCGCAAGGTTAATATTTGAATAAATAACCTGCAGTTGCCGGTTTGAATTTATATTCCATGATGTAATCGGGTGACTTGAACCGGTAATTTCAAATGTTGAAATATCGAGATCTTCATCAAGTACATCAATAATATTAATATTAATTGCAACAGCCGTTCCTACATTCTGAAAATTAATGGTGTAATCAATATCCATTCCCGCATTCACAAACGGTAATAAAAAATCTCCTTCCGGAAAGGAAAGTTTGTTATTGGGATCGCAGGAATTTACTACAGTTATTGTTACTGTATCATAATTGTTAACGGTATTTGTATCTCCTGCCAAAGGATAAATAATTGCGTTTGCACTGGTGAGTGAACCTGTTTGCAAAGTTGTATCTCCATAAAATAACAAATCTATAACCCGGCTTTCTCCTGGCATAAGTGCTGTATACACGAACTCCAGTTCATTGGGTGAAATAACAGTTGATGGGGCAGAGGCACTGATAAAAGTATAATTGGGATCATAGGTTAATTCAACAGTTCCTGAAACCAAAGCTGTACCGGGATTGGTAAGATAAAGATATTTGTTGTGATTCATCCCCGGTCTTACAGGAGAAGAAATAATATTGACCTGTGCATCAATAACTCCCGGAGCAAATGTAACCAGGAAATCATTCCCGGAGAAAACTTGTCCGCTTCCTGCAGGGGTGAGGGTAATGTTCACCGGATCAATTGTACTGTAAAGGGGGGTCGTTGGAGTAATGGTATGAGCAATGCCCGAATCAAGAGGGAATTCGTAATAGCCACTGTTATTAGTATTAAGGTAATAATATCCAGAAACAAAATTGCAGGCGATTATTAAATTTGGTGCCGGCACATCCCCTGCATCAATTATAAAATCTGAATTCATATCAATATAAGCAGTTCCTCTGATAAAGTTTGCAGTAGAAGATATTACATTGAAATCATCAATTGCAACCCCATCATAGGTAACACTTGCATCGGAAGTGAATACAAACCTGAAACGTACATTATTTCCTCCGGCAAAATTTGGCAGTATTATGCTGGAGTATATCCATCCTTGTGATGATCCTTCCCAGCCGGGTAATGCGGAAGAATTTAAAGAATTGTCTGTATACCAGTTTAGGGCACCGGCAACTCCCATACTTCCTACAATTGTCCATGGTTGGATTGTATCAGTCGAATATTCTAAACGAAATCCGTCCCAACCTGGTTCCACATTCCTGTTTTGCCAAAAAGAAATTTTAATTACTGCCGCATTTAAAAAATTTAATTTCGGAGACATAAGGAAGCATCCGGTTGAATTAGCATACGATGAGTCAAGGTCAGTTTTCCAGCAATTAATTCCTGAATGTGAGGAGTTGATACTTCCATACGTTGGAGTTCCCAACTCCCATGAAGTAGCAGTTATTGGAGATGAAATCCATCCCGGGGCACCGGTTTCGAAATCATCGGAATAAGGAATTGTAAAAACCTGTGCCTTGCAGAGTGAAGTAAAATAAAAGCAGCAAAGTATAAAAAGTATGGATTTTTTCATGAACAATGGAATTAGTGCTCATGAAAGTAAAAGTTAGGTTTTGAAATACCTAATTATTAACCAAAATGTTCATAAGGTTCCGGTTAAAAAAAGAAAACAGGTGTTTTGTGATGCGGCACCACAAACAGTGGAATGCGGGTATGATAGGCAAACATTTTCGTCTGGCTGGGATCAAATATTGATTCAAACACTCCCCGCTGATGCGTTATCATTACCAGCATATCGGCTTCAATATCAATAGAATATGTTTCCAAAACCGTTGGGAACTCCGATGAATCCAATAATTTGCCTACTATTTTATTATACCCGGTCCTGGTTTTAATAGCATTGGTAAGTTCTGTTAACTCTCTTTCAAACCGGCCACTTTTATCTTCACCCACATAAACCATCAGAATGGAGGCCTGCTGAATTTTCACCAGGTTAACAATTTCTTCAATAATTTTAGCGGTACGGTGTGCCAGGTCGATTGCCATTACAACTTTACGGATGGATTTATATACTGCACTTGCAGGTACAGCCAGCACCGGGCACGTAGCTTTACCAACAACATGAGTTGTATTGGTTCCAACAAGGTTTTCTTTCAGATTACCCGCTCCCTGCGTTCCCATTACAATGAGATCGATATTGTTTTTTTGTGCAGTTTCAAGAATTTTTTCAGAAACATTCCCCGTTTCAAAAAGTACAGAACTTTTAACTCCCTCTAAATAATCCGATTTTTTCAGTAAATCCATTAAATGATCTACGGATAAATTTTCCTTCAGCTCATCGGTTGCATCTCTGGGAGTATCAACATGCAAAATAAAAATAGCTGCCTGCGTCGCTTTTGCATATGCAGCCGCATATCGTAACGCATTCAATGAATTTTCACTGAAATCGACTGGTGTAAGAATTTTTTTGATGTTCATATTCTTGAAATTGTTTAATCCCACTAAATGTGGATGTAAATTACAACATCATCTTTAAAAATGAAAATGACTTAAATCATAAAGAAATTATTTCCTTGAATAAGCCTCAGCGACTTTTAACGCCCTGTAAGCATTCGCGATACCACCTGTTGCACAAAGTTTTGAGTATTTAACTTTTTTCTTTTTGGTGCCGGGAAGAACTGTTTTTATGGGCATTTTAATAGCGGAATCCATTATGACTTTACGCACCATAACCGCTGTCATGTCGGGGTAATATGACCGAATCATAGCAGCAATCCCCGCCACTACCGGAGCAGCCATGCTGGTTCCGTTAAAATTAGCATAACCACTGTCGGGAATCGTAGAATATATTTTTACCCCGGGTGCGAGAATATCAACTTTCCTGGCTCCATAATTTGAAAACGATGCAATATCTCCCGAAGATGAAATTGCTCCAACTTCCAGCCACGCCGGTTCACGTGTAGCAGTACTCTCATAATAGGGATGCGGAAAATTAGCTTCTTTATCAATATTGCTGTGGTCATTACCGGCTCCATGAACAAGCAACACATCTTTCGATGCGGCATACTGAACTGCTTCATCAACATATTTTTTCCCGGGAGAAAAATCCTTACCAAAACTCATATTAATAATTTTTGCACCATTATCGGTAGCATAACGAATCGCATTGGCCACATCTTTGTCGCGTTCATCACCATCGGGTACTACCTGTAAAATCATCAGCTGCACATCGGTGGCTACGCCTTTTATACCGATATCATTATCGCGGTCAGCACCAACAATACCTGCTACATGCGTTCCATGTGAGGCATCGGGGCCTGATACATTATTGTTACCGTAAAAACGCTCCGAGTAATTGTCATAATTATCACCTACAATAGTCCTTGGATCAAAAGCGGTGTTCAGGTAAAAATCGACTTTGGTTTTGTAGGAATCATAACCTGAAACAACATCATCATATATTTCATTAAACGGCACGCCGCTTGTCATGGCACTTGCAATGCCCGTCTTTAATTTATTGAATTCTGTATCCTGGGTCTGGTACATTGCAACATCTTCAGCTTTAAAATCACCAGATCCCAGAGCCGTTTTCAATGCATCGAGCTGACCTTTTAACTTTTCATATTCCGCAAGTTCTTTTTTTGCTTCCGCCAGTTCAGTATCAATAAATTTTTTCGCTTCAGTAAATTGTTTGTACTGTTTTTTCTGTTCATCATTTAAACCTGATGTGTTCTTACCATCATACAGCGGTTTATACATGTTGTATACTCTTACTGCTTCATACGTATCCTGACGAACATCACCATTTTTTCCTCCAATAAAACTCCATCCGTTAACATCATCCACATAACCATTATTATCATCATCAATTCCGTTTCCGGGAAGTTCATCCGCATTCACCCATATCTTTTCCTTTAAGTCAGGATGACTCACGTCGGTTCCGCCGTCAATAATGGCTACAATAACTGTTGTTGATTTCTTTTTCTTAAGCAGCTCTTCATAGGCCAGGTCACTGCTCACACCGGCAAATTTATCCTTCGATGGATCTTCATTAAACCAGTTTTTTGAAAGTTGGGAATAAGCAGAAAAATGGCTGATTGTAATAATCAACAATAACGTCAGGCTTTTTTGGAATCGGTTCATTATGCAGATTTTGTCAAATTTATTTTAAAATCACAATAGTAGCAACTACATGATCATGAGTAACACGTAAAACAAAATTTTGTTCTTTACGGAAGTATTTTCCGCTACATATCTTTCTGTTCAATGATCAGGTCCTCACAATCATTTTTGGGTGAATTTACCATACCTGAA
This sequence comes from Bacteroidia bacterium, assembly GCA_038215705.1. Classification (GTDB taxonomy): domain Bacteria; phylum Bacteroidota; class Bacteroidia; order AKYH767-A; family OLB10; genus JADKJB01. The sequence continues at coordinate 15,396 of JBBQQQ010000022.1, read as the reverse complement.
ACGGGATAAGCCTTCATTTCAGTATCCGGATAGGGCTGAAGAAGTTCCCTGATAGCGTTTTCGGTTAAATCGGGTGATAACCAAGCGGTTTCAGCTTGTTGGTGCAGCAGTACCGGCATGCGGTCATGAATAGGGTGGACCAATTGATTTGCCGCCGTGGTGATAATTGAAAAAGTGGGCATCACCTCCCCGGTGTCCTTGTCAGTCCAAGTATCCCATAATCCCGCGAAAGCGAATAATTCATCACCTTTTAAACCTATGCGATAAGGCTGCTTCAGTTTCCCCGCTAGGTGTTTCCATTCATAAAAACCGTCACTGATAACTAGGCACCGCCGTTTCCTGATGATATTGCGGAACGAGGGTTTTTCAAAGAGAGTCTCTGATTTGGCATTAATCATCTTATAACCGATCGCCGGTTCCTTCGCCCATGAAGGAATCAATCCCCACTTGTAAAGTTGGAGCTCCCGGGGTTTTTCATCGGTAATTACCAGTGTAAGCTGGCTCGGAGCCACGTTGTAACGCTTAACAAGGTCATTGGAATAAAATTTCGCGTTAAAGCGCTTTTCTATCTCCAGCTCTTCTTTAGTAAGTGAAAATCTTCCACACATTATTTAATGATTTATATCAGCAATTGCAGCCTTACAAAATTAATTAAAATGAAATTAATTCAGACAATTCCCAGTTTGATCCATTACAAATCTGGTTCATGTATTGCTGGTTCTTTTTATTAGTGGAGTACCGACAGGAGCCGGTTTATTGTAAATGCAAAATATCCTGTAGGTTAGAAAATGACCAGATCAAAAGCAATAATGACTATTCAAAAATTTTTTTCTGAAATTCTTTAACCAAAAGTCGTGATTTAAGTCTCAATTCAAGTTGATCCATTACAATTCTTGCCAAATGTCTTAGGATTGAAATTTCCCTGGCATCTAAGGTTCGTGGTGATTTATCAATTATACAAAATGTTCCAAGATTGAAACCATCACTGGAGATCAGCGGAGCAGCGGCATAAAATTGTAAACCCATAATACCGGCTACAAGAGGATTGGCAAGGGTGCGGGGATCGTTCCTGGCATTCTCAACAATATAAATATCATCCGACATAATTGCAGAACTACATAATCCCGGTTCGCGTGAAATTTCATCAATGTCAAGGCCATAAGCGGATTTAAACCAAATACGATCGGTATCAACCAGTGAGATTATAGCAACCGGCACTCTAAAAATTTTCGCTGCCAAAGAAGTAATTTCATCGTACTCGCCATCAGAAGGACTGTCAAGTATATCGTATTTGTGCAGATTTTCAATTCTGTATAGTTCTTTTTCCTGATTCATAACTTAATGAATAATGCAATTAAATAAATTTTGGAGTCAACTTATAATTACAAATATAACAATTTAAATGGATTTTGCTAAGAATATATGCGATTATTACGAAAAAAGGGGCACAACCAATTGCGATATTTTTAGATCTTAATAATGGGAACATAGTTACTACATGAACGGTTGGTATGCAAAAAAATTAGATATAGGTATTTGCAGTCAGTTATGAGTGATGGTGTTATGGCTTTTAAAATAGGAACGGATAGTATCCTGCAAATTATTCAATTCATTCTTAGCTAAAAGGTCCTAAAATTTTGTAAATTTGTAATATTCCTTCAAATTCATTATCATAGTACTTTCAATGAAATTCTTCCTTTATTTTGCTATTTTCTTGCTAGAAATATTTACACATATCAAATATTCTTATTGCCAAAACGCTTATGATAAATGGTATTTTGGAACAGCAGCAGTTGATTTCTCTGGTGGTGCTCCTGTTGCCATAACTTCCAGCGCTATGGGTCCTTCAGAAGGATGCAGTTCAATAGCAGATGCAGCCGGTAATTTGCTTTTTTATACGGACGGACGAAACGTCTTTAATGCTAACAATGTAATTATGCCAAACGGAAGTGGCTTATTAGCTGCCTTTTCAGCTACACAAGGGGCATTAATTGTTAAACATCCTGGTAATGCGAATCAATATTATATTTTTACAGTAGGAGATCTTACAAGTGGTGCACCAACAACATGCATGTGTTTCGCTTACTCAATAGTTGATATGACATTACAGGGAGGACTTGGTGATATTACTGCAACTAAAAATGTGTTGCTACTTAATAATACTACCGAAAAATTGGCAGCAATTAAGGCAGCAAATAGAGTAGATGTTTGGATAATTGTCCATCAATATAATAACAGTGACTATTATGCATATCTTCTTAATTCATCAGGTGCAATTTCCCAACCTGTTATAAGTTCCGGTAGCCCCTATACCATCAGCGATGATTATATCGGGCAATTAAAATTTTCTCCTTCTTGTGATAAAATCGCTGCCGTTCTTTATACTTCCTGCAAAGTTGAGATATGTGACTTCGATAATGCAACAGGAATAATTTCCAATCCTATTTTATCTCCCGTTGTGGCAACAAGCTCAGAATTATATGGACTTGAATTCTCTCCCGACGGAAGCAAACTTTATGTGTCCTCACAAACTACTTTTTTTGGCGGTAGTAATGGCTATATTTACCAATACAATTTAAATGCGGGTTCATCCACAGCACTTTTTGCTTCTAAAACAATAGTCAGTAATTACAACACTGATTATCTGGCCGCCATGCAGGTTGCTCCCGACAATAAAATCTACATATCCCAGCACAATCTCGGTTACCTGCATGTTATCAACGATCCAAATAATTTGGGAGTGGCTTGCAATTATCAGGACAGTGCAATATATCTCAATGGTAAAACAGGCAAATATGGAATGCCTGCCTTTGTGACTATTTGCAATAACTCCACACCCCTCCCTATAGAACTTTTATCCTTTACCGGGAAAAATTTTAATGATAAAAATGTTTTAAGATGGTCAACAGCGTCCGAAATCAACAATGATTATTTTACATTAGAAAAAAGTGTTGACGCAATCGGCTATCAACCAATCACCCATATTGATGGAGCAGGAAACTCAACTACAGTTTTAAATTATTACTTCACCGATGAATCTCCCTCCTTAGGAATAAATTATTACAGGTTGAAGCAAACCGATTATGATGGAGTATATTCATATTCAAATACAATCGCCCTCCACTCAAATACAAAAAAACATGCTGATTTTGTTATTTATCCGAACCCGACTTCAAACATTTTGAACATTGAACTTAACAATATACAAACTTTACAAATCAAAATAACAAATATTTTGGGATCAGAAATATTTACCACACAAATACACAACAGTTTAAATACAATTGATGTTTCTGGTTTGAGTAATGGAATTTATTATATAACTTCGATAATGGATATCCACCAAATAAATAATACAAAATTGATTATCGCTAAGTAGCAAACAATATCCTTTTGATTAGTTTAACGGTTTAATTTATGAAGTTCCAGCTTAATCTTTATGCTATTCTTTTAAATTTTGTTACATATTTTTGGTTGACATACATCATTTATATACTTTTATCTCATATTGTAAAACGGTATGAGAAAAGTATTAGTAGATGAATTGGTTTCCCGCGAACTGATCACCGAAGAACAACACCGGAATATCCTGGACTGGTTTTCTAAAAAACCTTTTTCGTTGCACTGGGAACTGCGGACGTTGCTGTATACCGGGGTAGTATTACTGGCGGCAGGATTAGGAATTATCATTTACGATAACATTGAAACCATTGGTCATAGTGTCATAATTCTTTTAATTGCAGTTTCCTGTTCAGGATGTTTTTACTATTGTTTCCGGAATAAAAAAGCCTATTCAAACGCGCGTATTATTTACGAATCACCCTGGTTCGATTATGTGCTGCTGCTGGGTTGTATGTTATTCCTGGCTCTGGAGGGATACCTTCAGTATCAATACGGAATTTTCGGTATCCGGTATGGACTGGCATCACTGATTCCCGCTCTTTTGTTTTTCTTTCTCGCTTTTTATTTTGATCATCTTGGGGTGTTGTCGATGGCTATTACCGCGTTTTGCTCTTTTGCAGGATTTACCGTCTCACCATCGTTCCTGCTGGGTTCCGGGTTTCTTGAAAACGCACTGGTGTTTACCGGGTTGTCGCTGGCTGTTACATTGACCGGTGCCGGTTATATTCTGAAAGAAAAAGATATAAAACGACATTTTACATTTACCTGGTATAATTTCGGCTTTAATATATTTTTTATTTGTCTGCTTGCCGCTCTTTTTACATTTGAGAATCCTGTTATATATTTTTGTTTACTCATTCTCGGCGTGGCTGTCCTGATGCGCTATGCCGTATTGGAAAAATCATTTTATTTCTTATTGCTGTCAGTGGTTTATGGATATATTGGAATTACCTGGGCTGTTTTCCGCATGGATCCTGAAGCCACCCTTGGCCTGTATTACTTTGTATTTTCATGCATCGGGGTAATCTGGTTTTTCCTTAATTACAAAAAAATCTTAAAACTGAAATAAATGAGTTATAACAGGAGTGAGATAACTAAAAATTTCATTATGGATCTGGCCGGTAAAATTTATCCCGCCCGGCTGATCAATGAACAACAATTTTCCCGGATAACTGAAGAATTCAAACCTGGCCTTTATACCCCATCATTTTTTCTTCGTATGGGTTTGTTTATTTTTAGTATAATTCTGATTAATGCAGCTTTTGGTTTGTTAATTACCCTACTGACATTCCTTATGGATAATGAAAAAACAATTGGTGTGCTGATGATTCTAACTTCAGGAATATTTGTATGGCTCCTTGAGTATTTCATCCGCGAAAAGCGGCATTACCGTTCCGGCATTGATGATTGCCTGCTATATTATGCAGTTGGCTTTTTTACTGCAGGAGTCATACTTGTAACTAATTTGTTTGAACCGTTACAAATTGCATTCATCGCGTTGCCGGTTTTTGCATTTGCATCATGGAGGTACCACGATTCACTCCTGGGTGCTCTTGCATTTATTTGTCTGTACGTCTGCTTTTTCCTTTTTTTTAAGGATTATACCTATGGCAGATTATATATGCCGTTTATATTTATGAGCCTTTCCATAGCATTACTTGTTTATTTCGACGCATTGCTGAAAAAGGATTCACTATTTTACCTCGATCATGTATTAAAAGTTTTGAAAGCCGGCTCACTGTTTATGCTGTATGCAAGTTTAAATTATTTTGTTGTTAGAGAAGGTAACCTCCTGCTGAATGGATTTGATGGCACTGCTTTAATAGGAGATATTCCGCTTGCAGGTGTATTTTTGTTTGCCACCTGTATGATTCCCGTAATTTACATTGTTTGGGGTTTAAAAACGAATGACAGGCTTGTATTATGGACGGGTTTAATAATTCTGATAGTTACATTGCTAACGTTAAAGTACAGGTTTAATAGTATTGAATATAAATACATGATGACCGTATCCGGGTTGGTATTGGTTACAGGTTCCTGGCTTGCTATCAGATATCTTAAAAGACATACGAATCACTTTACATTCGAAAAGGAGGGATTCGCAGAAGCTGAAGGACTTATGAATGCTGAGGCATTGGTAATTTCACAGACTTTAGGCGACCCGGGTACTGAAATTCCTGAAACTACCCGTTTTGGTGGAGGTTCGTTTGGTGGTGGCGGGGCAGGAGGAACCATTTAGCATCGTATTACAGCATGGTATTATTGCTATATTTGTCACTTCTAACATATTAAACCTTGTAATAACCCGGCTATGCGAAAATCGATTTATGGATGTGTCTTAAGTGCTTTTTTACTGGTAGCTGGTTTAACTGCTGACCCTGTTGTGGCTCAAACACGTGTTCAGGCCGGACCTTATTTTGGTACCGGAATCCGTTTGTTGTCGGGAAACGATAAAGCTGATATCGGATTTGGATACCGGTTCGGACTTATTACAAGAGTTCCAATAACCAAACAGTTTTCAATAGCACCTACATTTACATATGCGCGCAAGGGTTATAATAAACTCGAATTTCTGATCATTGAAGATGAAGAATTTTTCAGGCAGCGGTTATCCTACCTCGACATTTGTATACCGCTGAAATTCCAGGTGGGTGAAGTCTTCACCTTCCAGGTAGGTATGCAGGCTGGATTTTTACTGGACGGACAATTTTCGTATAAGATCTATGGCGGGGATCGTCAGAAATTGGATATTAAGGACGACCTGCACTCCCTCGATCTTGGCTTTATTGCAGGAGCAGGTTTCCAGTTTATGAACGGAGTAGGATTGGAGTTCCTGATCAACCCGGGTCTGAATAATATTTATGATAAAACTCCTCCGATATATATTGATTCTGAATCCTATGAATCTTTTGGGGAAGAGTTTAATGGGAAAAACCTTCTGGCGACAATCAATCTCTATTACCTTTTCGGTTATAAGGCGAAATCAGTTGATTAAATCAATTGTGATTGCACACATCGTGTGAATGTGGTACACATATTGCGCTTCTTTTTAATATTTTCACATCTAAACTTAAATTTATGAAAACTACTAAAAATACGGAGAACCGTCAGAGTAAACAAACGGTGACTTCAAAAAAACCACGCCCCGAGATACGCGATGACCTGGACAGCCGCAAACAACGTGAGGCCGGGTATAAAGGGGATATCAGCAAAAAAGGTGATAAAAAGAAAAAGGGCAAATAATAATTTATTTTAATACAAAAAAAACCGGGATGATTTGTCCCGGTTTTTTTGTATGTTCATTTGTTATTCAATAATAATCCTTTTTGTGATCCGGGCATTATCAGCAACCAGGCTCAGAATGTAAATTCCCTTTGGAAAGGTAAATACCGGAATGGTATGTGAATGAATTCCTGCAATCTGATTTCCAAGCTTTGCATCATATACGTGATGGCCAACAATATCAAATATCTGGAAGGATACACTTCCCACTGACGGTAAGGAATAATTAAAATGAAGGTTGCTGCTACTTACATAATGATTGATAAAGGCAAGTGACGGATTCGCATTTTCACCGATTCCTGTTGAATTAAGAACTGTAAAACTTCCGGTCATTCCCATCGACGCATGAGGTGAACATATGTACTGGTAAGTACCGGCCACAGTAGGTACATAATCAAACATAGGTGATGCCTGTGATATGGGCTGATTCCAGGCAGCAGCTCCTGCCGGTATGGTGAAGGAGGTAGTTGTATGGAATCCCTCATCCCAGAACCAGTGGATAGTATCGCCCACATTGGCGGTGAAACTGGAAGGGTCGAAATCGAAATCTTCAACCTTCACATTAATTATAGTAGCTTTCGAAGCCATTGGGGCCACGAAAAGCACTGTAAATAAGGCAATTAACAAATAAGTAGATTTTTTCATGTTTTTTAAATTAGTATTTATAATTAATTGGTTTTAAATGATAAGTACAAATAAAAGGCCATTCTTTTGAATTACAAAGGTATACTGTCTGAATGGGAATTAACAACAACTGAATGAGGATTTTAAAAAGTTAAAATAAAAAATGCTACAATTCTCTTGCAAAATCAGGAAAACAATTAGAAATAAATCCTCATTGTGAGGATTGGCATAATAAGCAATCAGAATTAGTTGGTTTGTGAGGCAAAAAGTCAGTAAAAATATGCCACCCTGCCGATCCTTGAGCGAATGAGGCTTTTAAATGGAATTATGCAGAATCGACTTCTTCAATTCCGTTCCGGTAACATTATTCAGATAGTAGTTTTGTAAAGCGGTTAATTCTACCATTTTATCGGACAGATCCTTCTGAAACTGCGTATGGTTTACCACGCCCGAATAATATAAATTTCTGTAAAAACTAATTCCTTCCTGCAGGTTAAAGAAAAACTGTTTGTAATAAATGATTTTTTTGGGATCGCTGTATTTAAGCGGATCCGACTCTACCGTTTCCCGGATGAAATTAATGTACAATTGAAGTTCCTGGATAAACATATGGGGCCGGTTTGTGGTATATAGTATGTTATCGCGGCCATAAATATGGTCAATCATTGTTTTTAAGGAAACTACTTTGTCAAAATTAATGATATTGGGTCCGGGACATACCGTTACGGCTTTCAGATTTTTGAGAAAGGGTGCATCATATTTTGCAGCCGCAGCATTGCTCAATCCTATGCAAAGGCATTCTTTCGATGTAACAAGTTCAATCTGTTTCAATAACAGCAAAGGATCGGTAATCTTTAATTTCAGATCATTAATTTTTAACTGCTGATATTTACTTGAGGCAGTACAAATAGGCTGATCGGTAAATTCAGTGTTGAATGCCAGGTGTTTTTCAGTACAAGGGCTTCCCGGTTTATTGGAGTTGATGCGTTGTTGCTTTTCTTTCTCGGCACTGGTCCCCTTAAGGTAATAATAACGAACTCCAAGTGGAGAATTATGACTTAACACAACATCTTCCTGTTGAGCACGGGATAATAATTTCAACGTTTCATCATCCACTGTGGTTGCCTCAGGTACCAGTAGGAATGGAGTACCCCATCCTGTACTGTCAATCTCATAGTGTGTCAATAAAAATTCGTTTTCAGCTGCAGTTCCGATTCCTCCCTGTACAGTAATCATTAACTCCGGTTTTTGAGATGGTTCCGGTAAGTTTTTTGCAAGCAAGGCTGCTTTATATAATTCGTACAACCCATCGGTTAATTCAGTACGTTTTTGTTTGAACTCTTCCAATATAGGTCCTAACAAATAACCGTCGGTGGCAAATGCATGGCCACCACAATTCAATCCCGATTCAATCCTGAATTCACTCACCCATAAACCTTTCTTGGCAAGATATTTTCCCTGGATCAACGCTGAACGGTAATCGCTTACTTTAATAATTATTTTTTTCTCCAATTTGCCGGTTGAACCGGGATAAAAACATTTTAATTTTTCAAGATATCCGTAGAGTCGGGGATTTAACCCTGCAGAAAATACAATGGAACTGTTGTGAAGGGTACTATTAGCATAACCTCTTAATGCAGCAACCGCATCCGAACCGTCTTCAACTAAATTACCATTTTTATCGTAGTTATTACGGTCTGTTTTCGTCATCACATTTACATCAATGCTACCCGGACTTATAATTTGCCGGAGTGTTTGCTGCATATTGAATTGCTCAATTGCTGACTTACAGTGCAGCATGTTTTGGTATAACTGACGTTGCCAACTGTCATTGGGTAATAACTCAAAGTACTTCGTAATTTCCGATCCGGGTTCAAAAGGTGAATTTTTTAACTGGTTGAATTGAGATGTCACCATTTCATCCACAAGGTTCAGGTAGGCGGTAATGCGGCGGGCACGATAATCGGGATCATCGTGTTTAATGGGAATAAATTCCCTGTTAAGTTGTTTGCAATAATAATTGCGCATGGTTTCTATAAGGCGATCTTCACCAATCGACATCACTGATGCAATTCCATACCTGGCAACCTTAACGGGTGTATCAATAGTATATGCTAATCCCATTACAGGAATATGAAAGGTGTGAGCGTACTTTGGTTTCATAAATGTAGGTTGGAATAAATTGTTCTTTCAATGACCCGATACGTGATAATTTAATTATATACTGACCACGTCTGATGCAGGAAGCAGGAGTGAAGGACTATCGATTTATTTTCAATATCCTGTAAATAGGAGTAATGCTGGCGCAAACCCATCAGCATGTTGCACAGTGTAAACTTTCTGCAATACTATGTTGACTGTTGATATTTATTGATGAGATTGGTCATGTTTTAACAGAATTAGGAAACATTGGAAAATGGTCATTGGTCATTGTTTCGTACGCAATGCCTTGCGTCCGTCAATGCTTTGCGTCCGTCAATGCCTGGCGTTCGTCAATGCCTTGCGTCCGTCCAGTGCCTTGTGATCATAAATTGCGTCCATCCAATGCCTTGTGTCCATTAACTGTTGCCGGGCAATGCCTTACGTCCTATCATATATGATTTTCTTCCTTGATCGTATTGATAATTAAAAATAATTATAATTTTACTGAATCCGGTGTCATTGAAAAATCAACAGATTCACCAAATCCGTTAACTCATTTTGAATGTTTAAATTAATAAATTTGGTAGATTCAAGGTTCTAGTGCAACACAAAAATAGTCTTATGTTGCATTATGACAAAATATACGAGGATTCAATTTGAAGAAAGAATCAAAATTGAGACATTTATTGGATTAAATTGGACATTGACTGCCATAGGGATTAAATTAAATCGTCCAAAGAGCACTATTAGCAGAGAAATCTCCCGCTTTCCATTTACTTATAAAGCGGCTAAAGCTCAGGCTGAAGCAACAAGAAAGGGGCGACAGCATAATTGTGACCGGCGCCTGGATGAGAATGATGAACTTTATTCGATAGTTCATAAATATTTAAAAAAGCATTGGTCTCCTGAGCAATTTTCAAGACATTTGAGAAAGCAATATGCTGGGAGGAAAGAAATGCAAATATCACACGAATCGATCTATTCATATATTTATGTATTGCCTCGAGGGGAACTGAAAAAGGAATTAATTGGTTATTTACGCCAAAAAAAGAAAAGTCGATATAAACGCAAAGGGATATATGATAAACGCGGAACAATACCGGAAATGATAAGCATTGAAGAGCGTCCAACAAAAGTAGAGTCTAGATCGGTAGCAGGTCATTGGGAAGGCGATCTGCTTATGGGGAAAGGTCACAAATCAGCTATGGGAAGCATTGTAGAGCGAAAAACCAGAACCGTTATATTGGTAAAACTGAAGCAAAAGGATGCCAGTACAGTGAGAAAATCATTTGAACGCGAGCTAAAAAGCTTACCTAAACAAATGAAAAAAACGCTAACTTATGATCAGGGACATGAAATGGCTGAACATAAATTATTTACAAGGAATACAAAAATGAAAGTTTATTTTTGTCACCCGGCTTCGCCCTGGGAACGCGGCACCAATGAAAATACAAATATGTTAATAAGAGATTATTTTCCAAAAGGGACAGACTTCAACACAATTCCCAGAAAAGAAATGAAGCGTGTTCAAAATGAGCTAAATGAACGAATTCGTAAAACTCTTAATTGGGAATCACCTAAAGATGTGTTCGAAAAGGAAATACTAGCTAAATGCAAATGAGTTTTATAAGGGATAAACCAAATGCGAAAAAAACAGAGATACTTTTAATATCTCTGTCTCGCTATTGGGTTAAGTTAATCCTATTTAAGTTGCTCTCCAGCAGAGCTTACATCCGCTTCACTTAACATTGCAAAATTATTTGAAATATAATCACTTAATAAGTTCACAAAAAATGTTACATTAGAAACTTGATCCGAAGTTTTGAAAAGACTCAAATAGTATTATTTGCTGTTGCAATAATTTTTCTGGCTTTAGCTTATATATTTCACACGAAATCAAAAACGAAGACACTCCTGGTTTTATTAAGCTTAAGTGCTTTTTTTATGTTTTCGTTCGGAGCGCGATTAGATTTTTTTATAAATGTATGGGACGAACGATTTCATGCACTGGTCGCAAAAAATATGATGAATCACTTTTTCGTGCCCACTTTATACGATCAAACACCTCTTGACATGGTTTATGAACCCTGGGAAAGGTTTCATATCTGGCTCCAGAAACAGCCTTTGTTCCTTTGGCAGATCGCTGCAGGTTTTAAGTTGTTCGGAGTTTCTGAGTATACGTTGCGGTTACCTTCTATAATTTTGGGAGTAATTTTATGTATCATAGGATACAGGACAGGTTATCTGCTGGTGAATAAAAATGTTGGGTTTATGACGTCAGTCTTGATTATCTCTTCATTTTATTTACTGGAATTAATTGTTGGTCGACAGGAACTGGATCATAATGATGTCTCATTTATCACTTATATTTCATTAAGCATCTGGGCTCTGGTCGAGTATTATCAGTCAAATAATAAAAAATGGATTTACCTGATCGGGACTTTCTCCGGGTTTGCGATTTTGTGTAAATGGCTTGTCGGATTTTTAGTTTACCTGGGATGGATTATATTGGAATTTCAAAGGAAGCGGTATAATCTATTGTTAAATAAAAATTTTATAGTTGCCATACTTGTTTCGCTGGCGATTTTCATTCCGTGGCAGATATATACTTTTTATAATTACTATGAATTAGCCCTCGCAACGTATAAGGAAAACGCCTCCCATTTTACCCACATTTTGCATGGTCATCATGGAACACCATTTTACCATTTTGATAAAATTACAACGATTTATGGAGCTTATTCACTTTTTTTAATTGTACCGGGATTCTTTTTTCTTTACAAGCGTATAAATAGTAAACCAATTTTTTGGGCTTTCATCGGTATGATTGCTGCTGTTTATCTCTTTTTCACATTGGCGGCTACAAAAATGCCATCCTTTACCGCAGTAGTTTTTTTGCCTGTGATGATTGCAATTGCAACTTTAATTCATGAGGTACTGGATAAATTACTATCAATTATTCAAAACAGTAAATTAAAACATGGAGTGTATGCTTTTATTTTGTTTGGAATAGTAATTTTCAGAATGGATTTTGGCCAGATTTATTCAAATCACATTGATTTTGCTAATAATAATCATATAAGAATTTGCACCAATAACGCGCAAATTTTCAGGTCCATCCGGTTACCGGAGAATTACATAGTGTTTAATATTCCGGGAAGACATTTTGTGGAAGGAATGTTTTATACCGGATTGATTTGTTATGGAAACATCCCCACCGAAGCGCAATATAACGATTTAAAAAGCAAAGGAAAAAACATAGCCATTCTGAATGCCAAGCAAATTGCAATCCCGGCTTATTTAAGTAATGACATATTGACAGTTTATTTGGAGGGCAAAATTGAGATTTCAGAGTAGAAGGGAAGTATCACGGATTCAGTGGCCCCATCGCCAATATCCCTAACTGTCAGGATACATGCTTGAATGAAATCACGTTGAGAATGGTTGGAAATGAAAAGTATTTATTAATTTGACACCGATAATTTTAACTAAATTATAGAAATGGACTTATACATCACCATTGCAATTATTGGGATGGGCGTCTTTTTATTTATCAGAGGTTATTTCAGTATCGATACTACCTCAATACTCATAATGGCATTGTTCATTGTTTCAGGTGTATTGAGTCCCGATGAAGGGTTCTCCGGATTTAACCATCCTGCTACCATTACTTTAGGTTGTATGTTTGTAGTCAGTGCTGCTGTATTTAGGTCAGGACTTATAGATGGATTAAGCTCGACCATTGTAAAGGTTGCTAAAATACATTACATTATTGCATTAATTGTTTTTTGTTTAATCTCAGCATTATTTTCAGCTTTTGTAAATGATTCTGCCATAGTAGCTATACTTATACCAATGGCTTTATCCGTTTGCCGGGATGCCAAAATTGCTCCTTCAAAATTGTTAATTCCAATTTCATTTTCGGCATTATTCGGCGGAACGTGCACGCTTATTGGAACTTCTACAAATATTCTCGTAAGTAGTATAGCAGAAAAAAGTGGTTTAGAGCCTTTTGGAATGTTTGAATTTTCATTGCCTGCGTTGTGTTTAATGTGCATCGGTTTTGTTTACCTGTTTTTAATAGCACCGCTTTTACTTCCAAGCAGAAGTAATGAAAACGAGAAAGAAATCTTGCTTGAGCAGTACACTGCTGAAATTATTCTTAGTAAGGGGAATAAGGATATTAATAAAGCCATATCCAAATCAGCTTTATCTCACAAATATGCCGGCAATATTGTGTCTATTTATCGTAATGGAAACCCTGTCTCTTTCTTTGACCGGGATACTGTACTGGCTGAAAATGACATATTAAAAATTGTTATTAGTCCAAAAAAACTTAGTGAGCTTAAATCAGACACAACTTACGCTCTAACGGGCGATAAACATTTAGAAACTTTAAACGGTCATTCAAAAAAACTTTATGAGACGCTTATTCCAATTGGTTCGTCACTTGCAAACAATAATCTAAAAAAAGCCAGATTCAGAAATATTTATAATTGTTCTGTATTGGCTATCAGACACAGAGATGATTTGGTTCAGGAGAATATTTCTGAAATCACGCTTCGCGAAGGCGATTTGCTACTGATTTATGCCACTGAAGCCGAAATTTCAGAATTGGTAATTCAAAAAGTCGTGATAATATTATCTGAGCATAAAGAGAAAAAAATTAACTTTAGAAAAGCAATTCCTGCCTTAGTCATCGCCATTGGTGTAGTCAGTGCTGCAGCTTTTGACCTTACTTCTATATTAATTAGCAGTATGGTTGGATGTTTGCTATTGGTAACAACTTCTACCATTAAACCACAGGAAGCTTATGACTCTATTGAATGGAAAGTTATTTTTATGTTAGCCGGGGTTCTTTCTATGGGAACAGCATTAGAAAAAACAGGCGGGGCAGAAATAATTTCATTATTTGTTTTTAACAATCTTGGTGAATTTGACCCGAGAATTACATTGAGTATTATTTTCTTAATTACATTCTTGTCAACTAATGTTCTGTCAAGCAAAGCTACAGCAGCATTAATGGTACCGATAGTGCTTAGTCTTTCAACAGCAATGCAAGTCAGTGAAAAACCTTTTTTAATAGCTGTTATGTTTGCTTGTTCACTTACATTTATGACACCTGTAAGTTATCCCACAAATACCATGGTTTATTCACCCGGAAACTACAAATTCAAAGATTTTTTAATAGTAGGAACTCCCCTAAATATTATTATTTGGCTGGCTGCATCTGTTATTATTCCGTTTTTTTTCCCTTTCTAACTTCTCAATAATCCTGTAAACCCTTCAATTTTGTCTGAAAGTTGATTGTAATTTTGGGTTACCTGCCGACATGTTTACCCCGCCCTTCAACCCCTGATTTCATGAATTTTTGATTGGATGGTGGTGATAGGCATTTGAAAATCAATTATCTTTATGCTGCCTCTTGTCAAATTTATCTAAAATTTAATTGATGACAATCGGAACGCTCTTTACGTTACGACGGAAACGATTGAACAATAACTACGTTGCCACTGACATTTCCTACCAGGCTGATAAATTATTAGTTCCAACACCTCCGATATATTCGGATTCAATTTTCAATGGACAATTTCAGATAATATCCGGCTCCAATCCGGATGTTGGTCCTTTTGAGGGAGCAATTAACTCTTTCAGTGATGCTCCTGGCGGATTTTCTGAAGAACTGCACGAGATAATCCATCAATTCGGAATAGAAACACGATATGTATTTTCAGAAAATAAAATGGTAGCAGCTATAAGAGCCGGTTATTTCAATGAACACGCTTTAAAAGGCAATCGTAAATTCGTGTGTGTCCTGAATCAGGACAATTTATATATATAAATTGAAATGAATGCTGTACAAAAGATGGAAGACAGATTAAAGAGCAGAAAACCTATATGCGGAGTTCAAGCGAAACGAGTGGCCGATATACTGCAACAAAATCT
>JBBQQQ010000021.1:0-59882 GCA_038215705.1 Bacteroidia bacterium | reverse complement strand
CTCGTGTTCCTGATAAAGTATGTGTACTTCCGGAACAGATAGTTGCATCAACACCTGCATTAACCGTTGCAGCTTGATTTATTGTTAACACCATTGCATCGTTCACGGCAGGACAAGGTCCTGCGGGATCGTTGGTGGTTAATGTTAATGTTACGGAGCCAGCAGTGATATCGGCAGCTGAAGGAGTATAAATCGGTGTTAAGGAAACCGCTGAACTAAATGTTCCTGTGCCTGAAGTTGTCCATGTAGATGATGTTGCACTTCCGCCGCGTGTTCCTGATAAAGTATGAGTTGATCCGGAGCAAATTGTTACATCAACGCCAGCGCTTACAGTTGCAGCAGGATTAATAGTTAACACCATTGCATCACTTACTGCATTACAGGTTCCAACCGGATCGTTGGTTGTTAATGTGAGCGTTACGGTTGTTGCAGTAATATCTGCTGCTGACGGCGTGTAAATTGCAGTTAAGGAAGTTGCATCATCAAATGTTCCTGTGCCTGATGTTGTCCAGGTGGATGAAGTTGCACTTCCACCGCGTGTTGCTGATAAAGTGTGAGTAGTACCAGAGCAAATGGTTGCATCGATACCCGCATTAACCGTTGCAGCTTGATTTATTGTTAACACCATTGCATCGTTCACGGCAGGACAAGGTCCTGCAGGATCGTTGGTGGTGATGGTTAATGTAACTGAGCCAGATGTTATGTCTGCTGCAGATGATGTGTAAACTGCTGTTAGTGATGTTGCATCAGAAAACGTTCCTGTTCCAGAAGTTGTCCATGTAGATGATGTTGCACTTCCACCACGTGTACCAGTAAGAGAATGCGTGCTTCCGGCACAAATTGTAACATCGCTTCCTGCGTTTGCAGTTGCGGTTGGTTGAATTTCAAGCAACATTACATCTGTAACAAAACCACAAGGTCCTGCCGGATCGTTTGTTGTAAGTGTTAAGATTACATTGCCTGTTATGATATCAGCATTTGATGGAGAGTAAGTCGCATTTAATAATACTGCGTTATTAAAAGTTCCGGTTCCCGAAGTTGACCACGAAGATGATATAGCACTTCCACCAATTATTCCGGATAATATATAATTACTTCCTGCGCAAATCGTGTCATTTAATCCTGCATTAACTGTTGCAGCTGGATTTATTGTTAACACCATTGCGTCGTTCACGGCAGGACAAGGACCTGCAGGGTCGTTTGTGGTGATTGTTAATGTTACGGAGCCAGATGTTATGTCTGCTGCAGATGGTGTATAAATTGCTGTTAGTGATGTTGGATCAGAAAACGTTCCTGTACCTGAAGTTGTCCAGGTGGATGAAATGGCACTTCCTCCGCGTGTTCCTGATAAAGTATGCGTGCTTCCGGCACAAATAGTGGCATCACTTCCTGCATTTACAGTTGCAACTGCATTAATGGCAAGAACCATCGCATCATTAACTGCATTGCAAGGCCCTGCCGGATCGTTTGTTGTTAAAGTCAGAGTTGCGATTCCAGCACTTATATCTGCAGCTGATGGAGTATAAATTGCTGTCAGTGAAGTTGCATTGTTAAAAGTTCCGGTTCCCGAAGTTGACCATGTTGCAGTTGTTGCGCCTCCTCCAATAATTCCCGATAAGGTATATGTACTTCCGGCACAGATTGCAGAATCCAAACCTCCATTTGCAGTTGCAATGGGATTTATTGTTAACACCATTACATCACTTACTGCTACACAAGTACCTGCAGGATCATCGGTTGTTAATGTTAGATTAATGCTTCCCGATAAAATATCCGCGGCAGAAGGAGTATAAATAGCATTTAATGCTGAAGCATTATTAAAAGTTCCGGTTCCTGATGATGACCATGTTGATGATGATGCACTTCCGCCACGACTTCCCGATAAGGTATATGTGCTCCCTGCGCAGATGACTGCATCACTTCCCGCATTAGCAGTTGCTGCAGGACTAATTGTCAAAAGCATTGCATCAGTTACACCAGGACATGATCCGACAGCGGTAAGAGTTAATGTTACACTCCCGGCCAAAATATCGGCGGCAGAAGGAGTATAGGTTGCATTTGATAAAGTATTGTTATTAAAAGATCCTGTTCCTGACGTGGCCCAGCTGCAGGAGACAGCGCTCCCGCCAAAGGATCCCGTTAGAGTATGGGTTAACCCCGAACAGATAATTGCATCGGAGCCTGCATTGGCTGTCGCTGCAGGAACAGATGCAACCGTTACGGATGTAGTCAGAGGTGTACAAGCTGAAGCCTGATCTGTAACGGTTACCGTATACGTTCCCGGACCTGCAGATATGGAAGAAGTAATTGCACCAGTATTCCACAGGTAACTATAAGGTGGTGATCCGCCTGTTACATTCGCAGTTAAAGTCTGATTCGGACCACCACTGCAAATAACAGGATTAGCCGGCGTAATATTCCCGGTCATAACGGGCGACATATATACGCGTTGCGTATCACAATAGGAACCTAATGAACAACCTGTGCGTGCGCCGCATACTTTATAATCAACATAGGCCGGAGCCCCAACACCGGGAGTTATCAGAGTAGAATCACAACCTGCGACACAGGCTAAATAGGAATTGTACGCACCAACAACACCGGGATAAACCGAAGTCCATGTGACAGATGATTCAACTAATCCGGTCACGCTTAAAGTATCTGAACAGCCACTTCTTAATGTGAGATCGGGGCCGGCAGCAAATCCACTACTGGTAGTGATAGTATAATCATCGCTCGAATTTCCGGGATTGCAATACGTAATACAAAATGTCGTCAATCCACTCAAACAAAGTGATGTTCCCGGCGAAACAGCTGGTCCCATACAATTGATCTGGTAAGCACCATTGTTTGCACTTCCATTTCTGTAAACAAACTTTATTTCAGTTGCAGCAGGATTAACGGTAACATAAAATACAATACATTTATCCGACCCTGAACCTGTACAACATTGACCGTTTCGGGTACTGTTTATAGTCCATGATGTGTCGGGTTTTGATGAAAGATCAACCGTAAAGGAAGTAACCGCGGCACAAGTGCTGCAGTTCTGGCTGTTTGCATCCCAATGCAGAGCCAACAGCACAAAGCAGGTTAAAAGTGCAAACCGCAAAAATCTTAAAAACGAAAATGGGGCAGATACTGCTTCAAGATTCACTCTGATAATAGGTGTCATTACTTATAAGGTATCAGGCGATGAAACGGCAACTCTTATTATTAGTTACGGATAAAATTAAATATATTGATTTTCAATCAATTACATTTTATTTGTAAGAATTATATTAAGAAAAGTTCCCTTTCAGCTGATTCGATTGCCATCACGTAAAGGGAAAATTTCTTGAATTTGAGTAACTTCGGTTGCCATTCATCCTATTCAATTTCTAATTCTATGTTCCGTTATTTCCTGTTTAGCCTGTGCTTACTAATAAACCTGAATTTACGCGCTCAACCTGCAACCTACAATTGGTATTTTGGGGTTAATGCTGCACTGAATTTTAGTTCGGGTTCGCCGGTGGCTTTATCCAACAGCATGATGCAGGCCGTAGAAGGTTGTGCTACACTTTCTGATAACAATGGTGATCTGTTGTTTTATACGGAAGGTAATATGGTATGGGCCGCTAATCATAATTTAATGCCCAATGGAACGGGGTTAAACGGAAGTCTGACCTGTTCACAATCTGCTTTGATTGTTCCCCATCCAGGAAATTCTTCGCAGTATTACATTTTTACCCCACCCGATCAATTCAATGCCTCGCCGTTCAGTTATTCCATTGTTGACATGACCCTGAATAACGGTCTGGGTGATGTGACAATTAAAAATTCTCCATTATTCAGTCCGAGTACCGAAAAAGTTACTGCTGTCCGGCATGCTGACGGTGTTAGTATATGGGTAATTGGCCATGCTTTTAACAGTGCCGATTTTTATGCTTATGAAATAACTACACTTGGAATTAATGCGCCTGTAATTTCCACTTCAGGAACGGTGCATGGGGGATCTAATCAGAATAACATTGGTATTATGAAGGCATCACCTTGCGGCGATAAGCTTGCGCTGACGATTTTTGACGATGCTATTGTAGAGGTATTTGATTTTGATAACTTCTCGGGAGTTGTTTCGAACGCGGTGCAATTGGGAACCTTTACCCAGGGCAATGCATGGGGACTGTACGGTTTGGAATTTTCACCAGCAGGATCACGTTTGTATGTTACACAGGAACGTCCCGCAATCCTGGTTCAGTACGATATTTGGGCAGGTTCACCTTCGGCAATGATTGCCTCTGCTGATACAATAGTTGCTTTACCGTTATTGGAAACATTTGCATCCATGCAATTGGCGCCAGATGGAAAAATTTATATTTCAAGGTTTACAGAAACTTTTTTGGCGGCAATTAATAACCCTGATGGCCTCGGGACTTCCTGTAATTTTGCCGATCAGGTTGTTTCTTTTTCACAGGGAACGGCAGCACACGGTCTTCCTAATTTTGTGTCGTCATATTTTTGTGAACAATCAACGGGTATAATTGAAACAGATGAACGCCTTGTGATCTATCCAACTCCCGTTTCAGAAGTACTTTTCATAGTATCAGATAAACTTTTTTCAGAAGGGGAAGTTTCTATCCGGATGATGAATATAACCGGACAGGTTTTTTCATTTTCGGATTTAAAACGAATTAACGGGACTACAATTTCAATTAACCTTGAACAGCTTGCTTCCGGCATGTATGTTATTGAAATTTTTAATGGAAGAGATAGAATTATCAGGAAGCTTTTCAAAACTTAAAATTATAGATGACACATCAATTGGGTTTTTCAATGGTTATTTTTTCTGCTACAGCTCCCTATTTTAAAGCTCGCTGATTGTTTGACACCAAATAATGTAGGATACACCTTAGTTTAGGAATTTTTGTATTAAATTTGATCATGGTTTGTAATTATACTATGTTTATCATTTTTCTTGTTTCAGTATTTATGTCATGCATAAATTCTGAAACGAAGCGAACGGAAACGGCACTAAATATGCCTGCACATAATGATGATGATTGCGATGATCCTGATGCGAATATTGCTTGCTGCTTTCGTAATATGCCTGCTTCGGTTTCTGAGATAATGGTAATTGCAGGAGCTACGGAACCTGGGGAACGATTACTAATAACCGGAAGAGTTCTAAAAAAAGACGGAGTAGTTCCCAGTCCGGATGTTTTAATTTATGCGTACCATACCGATAACAAAGGGTATTATTCTAAAACTGGATCTGAAAAAGGATTTCAGAAGTGGCATGGTAAATTACATGGGTGGTGCAAAACCGGAGCGGATGGCAGCTATGAAATTCATACCATTCGACCTGCTTCCTATCCTAACAGTTCTCAGCCTGCACACATTCATGCAGCAATAAAAGTTTCCGGAAGTTCAAACCCATTCTATATTGGTGATTATATTTTTTCTGACGATCAGTATGTTAAGCATGGAAATCCGCCGCCTGTTTCAAACTATCCCGGAGGCAGCGGAGTTGTTACGCTGGAACAGGTTGATGGTGTGTGGCAGGGACAAAGGAACATTATTATTGATAATTAATTAATCGTAAAACTTTTCGTTGAATGTAACGATTTACGCCTTCCCGCTGAAGTGATGAGGCTGAAATTTATATTACAATGCAATCAAAAAAATCACGAAGGCGGGAATCCTGCGGTACGAATCTACCTTACGAACAAACCATTCGTACATTCGTAGATACGTAGGGGCGAAGCCCCATTCGTAATTCGTTACATTTGTTTACAAAAGATTTTTTTCCTCATTCTGCAACAGGTATAATTCTAATTGAATAAGGTTATTCAACACATCAAGAACCTTCTCGTTATTTTCAAGTGTGATAACAGATGTGGAGGGCAGAGGCTGAAAGCCGGGTTGACCAAAATGGTCTTCGTTATACTTTTGAACAAGTGATAATAATTCCTGGTATTTTTGATATGTTTTGGAAGCCGGGTCAAAATAAACTTCTGACAAAGTTTCTCCTATCCACGCCTGTTTTGATTCAAAATTTCCATCTATGCTGGCATTACCTGTTTCTGCCCATATAAGCATGGATTTCAGGTCTTCACATACTGTAATTATCTGCCTGCTTTTCATCGACTCATTAATCACGATATTTTTACTGGCAGCAAGTTCTTCTATTTGCTGCATTTCGTTCCGCACCAACTCATTATTTCGTACAAAATATGCCGTGTTCTTTATGTAAAAGGATTTAGATCCTTGCGGGGAACGGGCAAGTGATAAAAACAATCCACATCCTGCAACCAGTAAAATAGAAGAGACAATTGTATTTACTTTAGTATCGGGGTTGCGTATGCCAGTCACCAGGTTAATTGGCAGATAAAGCAATATGAGTATCCCTACGGCTGTCACTCCCATTATATTGGCAAATGGCCAGTGCATTATTTTAAACAGTATGCCAAGACTGATAAGAATTCCTACTGCAGACCCAAGTCCAAGTAAAATTTTATCTTTTGTTTGTTTTTTTTCTTTAATTTTCAGCGTAAACATTAAAGGAAGAAACAGAAAACTAAACAAAAGGATGCCGGATGCAATAAGCGCACCTGCTCCGGGGTAATGCATAAACTTTAAAAGTATACCCATACTTAATACAATTGCGGAGGCGGTTCCGCTGATCATCATTATTTTTTTCATGGCGTAATAATTTTTATTTGTTAGCAGAGAAATGGTTTCTTCTTCTATTTCACGTAATTCTTTTTTGTAAAATGATTTAATTACGGTATCATAGAACTGCATGAAGTCTCCGTTGGCTTCAAGCTGGTTTTCAATAATGCAACAAATATGATCATGCAAATCTTGCTGCAGGCTTTCCATCTCAACGCCACGTGCACGTATGTCGTCAAGAATGAAATTGATTTGATGTTCGCTGAGGTGGTACATTTAATATAGTAGTAACCGTTATATAAATTATGTTGCTGAGAAACCGGTGGGTGATGGAATATCAAGCAGGAATTTCATAGTATTCATAAAATCCGCAAGCTCATTCACTTTCTCAGTGGTTTTGGTTTTTCCCGAAGGACTTAGTGTATAATATTTCCGTACACGCTTTCCAATAAATTCGGATTCCACCGTGACAAGTCCATCGTTTTCCAAAGCATGTAACGTTGGATACAACGCTCCTTCAGTAATCTGGATTTTCTCGAATGTTAATTCCTTAACCTTTTGGGTAATTTCATAGCCATACATTCGATGGTGATCAGCCAACAACTTAAGTACAATGGTTTTAAGCGTGCCTTTTATAAGTTCAGAGGAATATATCATATTTCATGTTGTTGTACCAGAACGCAATAATACATAAGAATGTTATGTATAAGCAAGTAATGCAAAGTGATATTCTTTAATCTATTGAAAATCAGTGAATAAATTTTATTAATTGGTAATTCCTGAAGGATTATTAGTGGTAAAATGCGTTTTCAGGTTCGTAAACTCTGTAGCATCCTAGGATAAAGAAGGTACTTATTTATTAGTATCTTTACTCACAAAGCATAATTACATGAAAACGCTTCTTTTATATCTTACAGTATTCCTGTTTACTGCAAGTAGCATGCAGGCACAATCAGTACCGGCTTTATCGCTTCAAAATGGAAAGTACCTGGTATCAATGTCCCGTGAAACACCTCCGATGAATGTAATTCCGGCCGATGAATTAGCGGGTGCCACCGGATTACTTTTAATTGATCTGCCTGCAATGAAGCCGGAAAGTTCTGAAATCATTTCTTTTTCAATGACTATAATTACTGAGGAAGGAAAAAACACATTAGAATCGAAGGAATCAACACTCACGCCACAGATGAAGGAACAACTACAGCAACTTCGTTCAGGAGTGAAAATATATTTTGAATTTATAAAGTGTAAACAAGCCGATGGTACAGTTATGTCACTTCCGTCGATGCCATTTGAAATACGGTAAAGTGAAAGTAACTGCTTCTGATTATATTTTTAAATCACCGGGCTTTGTCCCGGTTTTTTTTTGGGGAATTTTAAAGAAACTTGTATCTTGTCACTTTGAATTTTAGTCCGAAAAATAGTCTTTGCCACTAATTATGAATACACTACAAAGCACCATCCTTCATACGGAACGTTTGTTGCTTCGCGAAATGACACCGGAGACCTATAACAAGGTGATGAGCCAGTTCATGGATTCGGAAATTAAGACTTTTTTCGGAATGAAAACCAATGAGGAACTGGAGTTGGAAAAGCTCAGGCATCAACAGGGAATGACCATGTCGGGTAAATCATTTTTGTATTTTCACCTGGTCGAAAAATCAAATAACCAGGTTCTTGGATGGTGTGGTTACCATACCTGGTTTAAACTTCACCGGCGTGCAGAAATTGGTTATGTACTGAATGATGATGCATATAAACGTAAAGGGTATATGAAGGAAGCAATTCCAGAAGTAATTCGGTATGGTTTTGAAGTTATGCACCTGAACCGGATTGAAGCACTTGTATCTCCCGACAATAAACCATCGCTTAAATTAATTAACCATAATGGTTTTACCCGGGAAGGATTATTGAGAGAACATTATATGAGTAAGAATAAACTTGATGACAGCATTATTTTTTCATTACTGCTAAGGGAATATCAAAAATAATTATAAGCACCCCTCCTAAAACATCTGTTATTTTATCATGGGCAAAATAGTTGATGCAATTTCCGGTGAACTTAAAAATTGGATTGAAGAACAGAAGATGTTTTTTGTTGCAACGGCACCCCTGGCGGGAAACGGGCATATTAATGTTTCACCCAAAGGCCTTGATTCATTCCGGATATTTAATCCCACCCTTGTCGCTTACCAGGATCTAACAGGCAGTGGTGTGGAAACTATTGCTCATGTTAAAGAAAATAAGCGTATTGTAATTATGTTTTGCGCGTTTATTGGGCCACCGAAAATTATCAGGCTTTATGGCCAGGGTGAAATCGTACTGCCCGGGGATCAAAAATTTGAAGAATATTGTGATGAGTTCCCTTCCCGAATAGCAACAAGGGCTATTGTATTGATTCACTTAACCGGGGTTCAGGATTCATGCGGATTTGGAGTTCCTTTATATGATTTTATTGCTGACAGGGATGTATTAACGAAATGGGCAGCAGTTAAAGGAGAACATGGCGTTTTAGATTACCAGAAAACCAGGAATACTCAAAGTATTGATGGACTTCCCGGTTTAACTTAATATAAAACAAGTCGGACTCCAGTAAAAAATTGTATTTATCGGGCAAATATTTGTATCTTCGGAACTGCGTTTTTATTTTACTGCAATAACACTAATCCTAATTTGTTTTCTCTTTAATCATTTTCATAACCATGACACTACGTGCACAGGCCAGTAAAATTTATTATGGCTTTAAAAAGGAAGCAGCCAAAATTACTTATAACAAAAAAATTGATGGCCCCGATTATTTATCATCGGATATGTTAAAGAGGCTGGATTCCAAATATACTTACGACAATAAAGTTTTTTATGATTTCGACAGCAATATGGCCCGCGCAAAAGAGCGGTATTTTTTTATGCGAGACAAACTCGAAGGGTTTGGAAAATCCTTGAAAGGTGCTGATGTTCTGGAACTGGGATGTGGTGATGGATTGATTTGTGCCCTGATGAATGAAAATGGCAGCAAATCGGCAGCGATTGATGTTGATAATTCGCTATTCGATCAGTATGCAACGGATCGTGATGTGAAATATTATACGATGGATGCAGAGAAGCTTACCTTCCCCGACAGCTCCTTTGATTTTATATTTTCACACAACGGCTTTGAGCATTTTGGTGATCCGGCAGCAGTGCTGAATGAATGCAAACGGGTTTTGCGTCCCGGCGGAATTATGTATTTTCAATTCAATCCAATGTACTATTCGCCTTTCGGATATCATGCTTATAAATCGATTGCTATTCCTTACATGCATATTTTGTTTTCGCAAAAGGATTTTACAAAGTATGCAAGTGAGAACGGTCGGCCAGCGATTGTTACCGATCCTTCATTTTTAAACAGGAAAACTGCTTCGTATTTCAGGAATTTATTCCGCGATAGCAAAGACAAACGATTCCGGGAGCTTTATTACCTGGAAGAAACCAATTATTATTTTGTTGATTTCATCCGTAAATATCCTTCCTGTTTTAAAAAGGAAAATGTTTCGTTTGAAGATTTTATTACTTCAGGTATCCGGTTATGGATGCAACGTGTGTCATAGCACTTTATTTAGTACGGCCAAAAACTCCCAGGGGTAATTTACATCCGGATGTTGCATCGAGAAAAATTTCACCTGTTTCAAATCGACCTTTTAAAAAGGTTTCGTTGAGTAGATTTTCAATAATCAGCGAAGAAAATCCTAAGGAATAGGTATTCATTAATAAAAAACAATCATCCGGATCAAGAAGTGAAGTAACCATCTGTGTCATTTCATGAATGTGATCTTCCAATTTCCAGCTTTCACCATTGGGGCCGTGGCCATACGCAGGCGGATCAAGGATAATACCATTATATTTTTTTCCGCGTTTCAATTCACGCCGCACATACGTCATTGCATCTTCCACCATCCACCTGACATTGTTAAGGTCTGATAACTCCATATTTTCTTTCGCCCATGTTACCACTTGCTTTATGGAATCCAGATGCGTAGTGTCAGCACCGGCAGCCCGTGCAGCAAGAGTAGATCCACCAGTATATGCGAAAAGATTTAGCACTTTCGGATGTTCAGCTTTGATGTTCTTTACGCTGTTGTAAATATAATCCCAGTTAACTGCTTGTTCAGGAAAAACTCCAACATGTTTAAATGATGTTAGTCCTAAACGAAGCGTCAGCTTTTTTTTATAGTCACCCTTTTCCAGATCATACGAGATCTTCCACTGGTCAGGCATGTCTTTCATTTTTTTCCATGTACCCGCCGAACTCGATTTGGAAATAAACTTTACATGTGCGTGCTGTTCCCATTCCTTCCCCGAAAGGGTTTTACCCCATACAGCCTGTGGTTCGGGACGAATAGTAATATAATTTCCAAAACGCTCCAGTTTTTCAAATTCACCACAATCAAGGAGTTCGTAATCAGTAAAGTTTCGCGGAGATAATAACAGCATGGCACAAAAGTACTTTATTATTTATTATTGTATGCCTCACAACCATACAGCACGACTAATAACAAAGCAAAAAAAACCTGCAGTATTTAGCTGCAGGGTCGTAAAGGGCAAAGCGGGAGATTATAATTGCGCAAACGAATTCCGTGGTCCGCCCGGAGCGAAAACGGCTTTCATTCTTGTTTTCTGACCTGTTGAAAACATATACATGCATGCATCATAGGTGTAATCCATATAATTCATGGTCATTTCAACAGGACTGCCACTGCAGGTGGAATAATGCGGATAACCGGGACAGCCATAATTGGCAGTGTTGTGCGTTGGAGTATCGGAAACAAGGTCACTGCCGCAGGTAGCATCACCCCAGATGTGACGAAGATTCAACCAATGTCCCACTTCATGTGTAGCAGTACGGCCTTTGTGATACGGTGACGTAACAGTGCCTGTATTTCCAAATGCATTGTCATCAACAACAACACCATCAGTTGATGAAGACCCACCCGGAAACTGTGCATATCCTAATATTCCACCTCCCATATTGCAAACCCACATATTTAATTTTGTTGTCGGACTTGTTGGATTGATGCCTCCCTGAGATGATTTTTTCATTGCATTATTTGTGGTCCAGGATGATTTGTTGGTTGCTTTACGTACTACCTGATCTAACACGAAAGTGACTCTCTGAACACTCCCGATTTTTTGATTTGGAATTTCTTACTTACATTTGGACTAATATCAAACACTATAAAGGCACCTTAAAATAATCCAATGAAATCACTATTTTATCACCGCTTATTACTGATCCTGACACTTTTGTTTCCAATGTTCCTGAATGGCCAGGATTGGGTAAATAAAATGCATGACCCAAACACCAACTATTTTGAAGTTCGTGATGCGTTCAATGATTATTATGATACGTATGTTTCCAATTACCGGCAACAAAATGGAAGCGAACCGGCTAAAGTACCCGGTTATAAAATTTTTAAACGATGGGAATGGATTGTAGCACCAAGGGTTGGAACGGATGGTAGCCGGTATAACCCGGCACAGGCATGGAATGAAAGTGTTAAATACCGTCAGCAATTTTCAACGTTTAATTCAGGAAACTGGTCACTGATCGGACCTACCAGTCCACCTTCCGGAGTTGGTTCAGGCCGGTTGAATTTTGTTCGTATTCATCCCACAAATTCTGATATTATTTTCACCGGTTCTCCTGCCGGAGGCTTGTGGCGTTCAGATGATGGGGGATTAAGCTGGTCAACAAATACGGATCAGCTTGCGCAGGTTATAGGATGTACCGATTTAGCGATTGATCCAAATAATCCTGATATTATGTACCTGGCTACAGGAGATGGAGATGCAGGTGATACATACACAGTTGGTGTTCTGAAAACCACCGATGGCGGACTTACATGGAATCCTACGGGACTTTCGTTTTTCACGGCTAACTACAGACAAATGAGTAAAATCCTGCTTAATCCCTCCAATACGAGTATTGTATTAGTCGCAACCAGCGGAGGTGTGTATAGCAGCACCGATGCAGCAGCAACTTTTACTTTGGTACAAACCGGTTCTTTCAAGGATATGGAATTCAAGCCGGGTGATCCCAATACCGTGTATGTCGCAGGCGGTGAGTTTTATAAATCAACTGATGCCGGTCAGTCATGGACTAAAATTACAAACGGGTTACCCCCGGTTGCAAACGTAAGTCGTATGGCCATAGCCGTTACTCCCGACGATCCTGAATATGTTTATATGATTGTAGGGTTACCCGCTCCCAATTATGGAACGGAAGGATTTTACAAATCAACAAACAGCGGAACAAGTTTCACCAACCCGTCAACTCCCGGTTTGGGAAATCAGCAGTGGTATGACCTCTGTATTGCGGTGTCACCTACTAATAAAGATGAAATTTTACTGGGAGGACAAACAGAATTTCTTAAATCAACGAATGGAGGAAGCGGATGGTTTAACAGTGGTGGAAATACTCACGTCGATTATCACGATGTTATTTATGCAAACAGCAGTACCTGTTACATGGCTAACGATGGGGGCATATACGTTTCTTATAATAATGGGAACAACTGGGATGATTTAAGCAATGGTCTTGCTATAGCACAGATGTATGGTTTCGGGCAGTCAACTTCAAATCCTAACCTTTTGGTACAAGGCTGGCAGGATAACGGCACCAATCGCTTTAACGGATTTAGTTGGGCGCATATTTATGGTGGCGATGGAATGTTGTGTTTCATCGACAGAACAAATGATCAGAACATCTGGGCATCAACACAAAACGGAGGATTGATACGGTCAACTAATGGAGGTGGAAATTTTTCGAATGCCACCATTGGAATTAATGAAGCAGGTGCATGGGTTACTCCCTGGTTGCAGGATCCTGTTTCAGCAAGCACATTGTACGCAGGCTTTATTAATGTATGGAGAAGTAATAATGGAGGTGTGTCATGGACCAAGATAAGCCAGTTTTCCAATAATCAGAATATAAATACGCTTGCAGTTTCACCGGCAAACAACCAGATTATTTGGGCAGCAAAGGCAACCGGTCTGTATGTAACATTAAATGGGGGAACCAACTGGACAAATTTTACAAACATACCTTCCGGGACGATCACAGGAATTGCATGCAGTAATACTGATCCTAACAAAGCCTGGATTACCTACAGTGGTTATTCCAATACGAACAAGGTATTGCAAACCACAGATCTTGGTGCGACATGGACAAATATTTCAGCTTCTATTCCTAATATCCCGGTGAATTGTATTACCTATCTCAACAATTCGAACGATGGTTTATATATCGGAACAGATCTAGGTGTTTTTTATAAGGATGCCGGATTAAATGTATGGGAACCATTTTTTAGCGGCTTGCCCAATGTTATTGTTACACAACTCGAAATTTATTATCCTACCGGAAAAATACGGGCTTCAACATATGGACGAGGTTTGTGGGAGTCTGATCTGTTTGTTCCGGGAAGTTATCCTCCGGCTTCAGCCTTTACTGTTAATAAGCGAATTGTTTGTCCCGGATCTGCGTTGCTGTTTACCGATTATTCTACCGGTTCACCTACATCATGGAACTGGACGTTCAATGGAGGAAATCCTTCATCTTCCACATTACAGAATCCTGCTGTGGTGTATAACACTGCGGGTACATACGAAGTTACGCTTACAACTACAAATGCTAATGGTACCAGTACATATACCCAATCCAATTTTATCACTATTGCAGCAAGTCCTTCTAATCCTCCTGCTACAACAGGCGCCAATCGTTGTGGCCCGGGTGTGGTAACATTGTCGGCATTGGGTTCCGGGCAGGGAAATTTAAGATGGTGGGATGCACCCGGAGGCGGAAACCTGTTGTCGGTGGGCAGCACGTATTCCCCATTTATAAATACTACCACCACGTTTTATGTGGATGAAGATTTTCCAAACGGAACCAGTGATTTTACAGGCGAATTTTCAAATGCTGTGGGAGCTGGCGCATTTTTTACAGCTAATGATATAAGAGGATTATATTTTGATGTACTGCAACCAGTGATCCTGAATTCCGTGGATGTGTATTCCAATTCAGCAGGCAACCGTACTATTGAAATCATTGATTCACAGGGAAACACTGCAGTGGATACTACCATTTTTATGCCTGCAAGTCCGAACAATCCTTTAACAGTAAATCTTAACCTTGTCATATATCCCGGAACCGATTATTTTATTAAATGCAGGGGAAATGTTGACCTGTTTAGAAATTCTTCAGGTGCAGTATATCCCTATGCAAGTTCACTGGTAAATATTACAGGAAGCAATGCCGGTTCCCCGGGATATTATTATTTCTTCTATAACTGGGTTTACACTGAAGTAACCTGCAATACGGGCAGGGCGCCTGTTACCGGTGCTGATACCTGTGCACTTGGGTTAAATGATCCTGAAGCGATCAATCACATTGATATTAATCCTAATCCGGCTAACGGTTCCTTTACGGTAACTTACTTTGCGGAAGCACAGGCTGAATATACCATTCGGATATCAAATTCCATCGGACAGTTGGTTTATGAAAAGAAATCAATGCAAGCTCCCGGAAACAAAACTGAACTGGTTGATATGAGCAAGTATGATTCAGGTGTTTACCAGGTTATTGTTACTGCACCGGATTTTCACGCTGCGCGCAAACTGGTATTACAGAAAGAATGACAAATTAAGTATGGGGATGCAAAAATTTTCCATCCCCATACTTAATATAGTTTTAATGATTCTGCTTTTACCCTGTTTTGATTGATGTAAATTTACTCTGGGTGTTCCCTGGAATATAACAACACAGGAAATGTAGGGACAAAGAAGGACAAAAATTTCTCCGCTTAAATTATTTCCGGATAACGATTTTTTCCATCCGGCCAACGGTTGTGCCTGCCAGGTAAACACCTGCAGCCAATGTTTGTGTAGAAATTCTGATCAAATTTCCATTAGTGTACTGTTGGTGCAAATCAATTTCGAGAATTACTTTTCCATTCATTTCTGTAACGAAAAATTTTTCTGCGGTTTCTTTTGCGGAAAGGGAAACAAAAAATTCATTTTCAGCAGGATTTGGGAAAATATTGAATCCGGTTTCGGAATCAAATAATTTAATTTGCGATACAGGAGAATAGGAATACCGGCCATCAAAATCGGTTTGTTTCAACCGGTAATAAGAAATGCCGGTAAATGGATTTTCATCAGTAGTTTGATAATTTAAAATGTTGGTTGAATTCCCTGCTCCAACGACAGTCCTGAACGGCACAAAATCTTTTCCATTTTGTGATTTCTCTACCGTAAAAAAATTATTATTTATTTCAGTTGCAGTAATCCAATGCACATCAACCGTGTTTTCGGAATTCAACCGTGCGTCGAAAGATAGTAATTCAATGGGTAGTGGAGAAATTTCATTGGTTAGTGTCCAGGTTGAAAAATTGGTTACCGAAGGAACCGTTACCCAATATGTACCTGCCGATTGACCCGGTAAATAAGGTTGCCAGGTGTCTGTTGCGGAATGGTAGCGTTGCGCTTTCAGACCTGAAGGGGTGTTATATGGTGCGGCAGGAAGTTCTGAGGCCGCATAGTTAAAAGTCAGGTTAGCGGAAGCACTTCCGGTTACATCAATTTGCCAGAAACGGTCGACGGTAGCATCACGATTGTCGGGAGTGAGACCAATGGAGCTCGTTAAATTTTGAACTAATACGGGAGTTACCGGCCAAGGCAGATTGTCAGCGGGAGTTGCATAGGTTGCAATTGTTATATCTCCAGCTGCACCTGATACCGGTTCAATAACAAATGGAATATATGCATTTGCAATAGTAACAAACGGAAACGTATACGCATCGAGCGTATTCATTGTTTTCCACGTAACCCTGCTTTGATTATCGGTACGTTCGCTGATAATACCACCGTTGATCCGTTGCACGGCACCGGTATTAGGATTATAAACTAATAGTTCTCTTGCATTAAGATCAACAAAGCCGTCGGTGAGCTCCAGCATTACGGAAGCACCTCCCGAATTAAACTGGTCAATCCATATATCATCATCTGCAATGATACCGCTTCCTGAATTATTTAGCCGGAGTTTGTAAAACGCTTCCCGGGTATCGTTCATAACGGTGATGGCCTGTGTGCCGCTGCCATTAAAAACAACCGTGCTGCCTTCTTCCATAACTACGCTTTCATCGCGTTTATTAAGCCAGTTGCCTGCAATATTCAATGTGCCGCCTTCAGAACTGTTCAATGATAAATCAAGTTCTCCATTCAGTTCAATTGTAAGGTCACCACTAACTGTTAGCGTACTGGTAAAATATTCAACAGCAAGTCTCGACTTATCAACAATAATATTATTGCAAACACCAGTGCTAAATGGTAAAACTTCACAACTATTCAAAGCAGAATTAGGAATCAACACATTGGTTGCAGCAGTAGGAATTGTACGATTTTCCCAGTTACAGATATTATTCCAGTTGGTATCAACGAAACCATGCCATAGGCCTGCCAATCCGGGAAATCCATAAGCCGTTGAAGTGGTAGTAAGTTTAACATCATCGATATAATAAACCTCATCACCCCGGTTGGAATTTGTCCGGGTCCTGAATTCAAAAGTGACAGTTCCCGGAGGAACGTTGTAAACAAAAGGATTGGCAGCAGTGATGCCACTTCCCGCCGGATTTGTTATGTAGCTCCAGGCATAATCACCGAATCCGCCAACTGTTCCAGCAATTGTCCATGAACCGCCATTAATTCTTACTTCAAAATAAAGATTTTCACCACTATCAAACCCGCTGCCTAAACAATAGGTATGTGACCTGTGATAAACACTTAGCTGCACATCGGTTAAACATGCAACATTTACAGGATTAAACTGAATTGTTTTCCCATGTCCGAAACAACCAGTAGCGCCGCCACCTGTAATGCAGTTAGTTCCGCCCGAACAACCCACTGTGTTTCCACCACCGGCTCTTATAGCAAAGCTTCCACTGCGGGGCAAGGTGGTAACTGGTCCAGGGGGCAACGGCCCTCCTGCATTATACACAGCGGCATATCCCCAATTATCAGAAAAAGTACCTTCTGCACCCTGGAAAGCGATCACAGTTTGGGAGAAGACGCTACCGGCAAGAAGAGTGAAACATATTCCGGTTAGTAATAAACTTTTTAGGAGGTTCATGAAATGCAGCAAATTTCTACCGCAAAGGTACAAAACGTGCTTGCGCCCCTATATTTTTAAATCATTAAGTTTTTAACTGATACGGTAAAAATCCTGTTGAAAATCAATAAGATAAACAAAACTGTGATTATATGATATTACGGCAATTCCTTCATAAGGTTTTTGTCAAATGATTTATAAGTTAAAACATTGGTTGAATATTAACGGTAAATTAAGGTAAAATGGGTACAAAAAAACCGGGCTATCGCTGCCCGGTTCCCTTTAAGTTTTTTACGTTTTATTTGCTTGCAACAATATCCACCTTGAGTATAAATTCATCCTTAATCCCTTTATCCCCAATATCGGCAAAGAAAGTTTTTGAGCCATAACGAATGTCATATTTAGTGCGATCAACTGTTATGTCAGCTGTTGCCATCATTTTATTTCCTTCGAATTTGATCATAGCAGGAAATGAAACATCATTAGCAATTTCTTTAATGGTTAATTTTCCGTTAACAGTAAAATTAGGTTCTCCTTCGGCTCCTCCTGTTTTAGGAGTTACGGATGTAATTTCGAAAGTACTTGTAGGATATTTATCAACAGAAAAAAAATCGTCGGAACGTAAATGACCTTCCAGTTTATTTTTTGATTCACCTGATAAATCAACAACTGTAATTGATTTCATATCCATCACGAATTTTCCTCCTAATTGTCCGTGATTATTTGCAATGTCGCCGCTTAATAATTGAACGGTGCCATTGTGTTTTCCGGTAACCTTTTCAGCAAACCATTGAACTTTGCTGGCTGCGGTATCAACTTTATAAGTATCGACATGCAGAAGTAATCCGGAAGGAACTGCGATTGCCGCCGCAACAGGAATCAGTAATAATAATAACAGGGGTTTTTTCATAAGTTTGATAAATTAAAAGGGTTTTAAATGGTTTAGGTTTCAGACTAATAAAACCCCCTGCCGCGTAAATAGTTTATAGCATTTGATTTTTGAAGGAGAAAAAATAAGGCTTGTATCCAAAATAATGGCAATTTGATTAAATGATATCAGGTTACTGCTGTTTGGCACGGTAATTTATAATTAAATTTTTGACCCGGAATCGGGGAATTAGTGCGTACATTAGTATGGGTTTAACCCAATTTTAATATTAATCAATTACATAACTCATCAATAGTTTTCAGCTTAAAAACCAGCAAATATGAAATGGCGAAACAGGCAGGGCAGCGGTAATATGGAAGACCGCCGTGGTATGGGGCGTATGGGTAAAGGGTTTGGAATCGGAACCGTAGTTGTAATTATAATTGCGTTGCTTACCGGAACTGATCCAACACAATTGATGAATCAAATTAATGTAAATCAACCGGTTGAACAAACTTCCGGTGCCTCCGCAGCTACCGACGAAGCCAGCCAGTTTGTTTCAGTAGTGCTGAAAGACACTGAAGTTGTTTGGGAGGAGGTATTTAAAAATCAATTGAATGCCGATTATCAGCAGCCAAAATTGGTTCTATTTACGGGTGAGGTAGAGTCGGCTTGCGGTTATGCATCCGCTGCCAGCGGTCCGTTTTATTGTCCGGCCGATGCCAAGGCATACATTGACCTTAGTTTTTACACCGAATTGAAAAATCGCTTTAATGCTCCCGGTGATTTTGCTATGGCTTATGTGATAGCGCATGAAATCGGTCATCATGTTCAGAACCAATTAGGCATTTCCGATAAAGTACACCGGTTAAACGGACGGGTAAGTAAAGAAGAGTACAACAAAGCGTCCGTCAATCTTGAACTCCAGGCCGATTTTTTCGCAGGACTCTGGGCACATCATGCACAGTCGATGAACAACATTCTTGAAGAAGGCGATATTGAAGAAGCACTTAAAGCTGCCAATGCAATTGGTGACGACCGGCTGCAAATGGAATCACAGGGTTACGTAGTGCCCGAATCATTTACTCACGGAACAAGTGAGCAACGTATGTACTGGTTCAAAAAAGGATTTGCAAGTGGTAAAATGCAGGAAGGTGATACTTTTTCAGCAACGGATTTCTAAAATTTTTTCATGAGACCCTGTATTTATTTGCAAGCAGGGCAGGAGCAACATTACAATAGGCACAATTCAACGCATCACGGAAAACAGTTTTCCGTATGCGTTTTAAATTAACAAGTGTCCAGCCGTATTTTCCCCAGGCATTAGGTACAGGAAAAATTATTCCGGGATTTGTTGTGCTGAAAACATCCTGGTCAATGAGTGATAATTTTAAACACGCTCTTCCTTCAGCTTTGTTTAAAGTGGCAAATATTTTTTTCTTTACCCGAAATGAAATTATTTCAAAATGCGGTGATTCATCGGCTCCCTCATAGGTAAGTGCAAGCTTTGATACTTCAGCAAGGGATACCATAATGTTACCGGATTATTTTCCTGGATCGATCATCAATTTCTTGATAACCGGTACCGGGCCCGGGCAATGTTGTGAATGACACGCAAGGCATGCAGAAACCATATTGTTATACGTTTCTAATCGCATTGCCGGTGTGGATGATGCGTAATTTTTTACCGACATTACATACAGATCTGCAAATGATTTATAGTATTCACTTTTACTCATGCCTGCTGATATTTCAGCAGTATGCAGTTTGTCAAATATCACAGGGTAAGGCGCAGGTGCTTTACCTGCTTTAACATCAGACTTAGCTGTATTGCTGTATGCCTGCATATCTCTCATCAAAATTGCGAGTTCACTTGATCCGTTTGGATTTACAAAGGTTGTATCCGCATTTGCAGTATTGATGGATGCTTCAGGAATTAAAACCTGGCTCAGCAATGTTACACCCAATAATGCAATTAGAAATACAAATGTTTTCATGATTTTTTCCTCTTTTTCGTTTACCAGATCCTCACACGGTCAGCTTCTTTTCTCCATAACGGATCACCTTCTTTGATGTTAAAGGTAGTGTAAAATTCAGGCATATTCACAAGCGGGCCAATCACGCGGTATTTAGCGGGGGAGTGCACATCACTTTTAACCTGGGAGGCAAGAGCTTCCGGACGGTCATTGATCATCCACGCAAGTGCATAACCCAAAAAGAAACGCTCATCAGGAGATAAATCCCAAATGATTTGTCTTTCCTTATACTGTTTTGTTTTTTTGAATGCTTCATAACCCATCATAATACCACCAATGTCGGCGATGTTTTCGCCCTGGGTCATATCACCATTTATGGTCAGACTGTCAACAACAACATAACTGTTATACTGATCGACAACCATTTTTGTTTTCGTAAAAAATCGGGTGCTGTCTTCACTGGTCCACCAGTTATTAAGATTTCCTTTCTCATCATACTTGCTTCCCTGGTCATCAAATCCGTGAGTAATTTCATGGCCAAAAGTTGAGCCTCCTATTATGGAATACAATATTGCATCATCAGCCAGTACGCGCTCATAACCGGGAACAATTATGTTAGCACCGGGAACAACAATTTCATTATTGGATGGATTATAATATGCATTGTAAGTTTGCGGAGTCATGTGCCATTCGTTACGGTCAACGGGTTTGCCATATTTATTCACCATGTCCTGCATTTCCCATTTGTTGGCATTTATAACGTTACGCACATACGAAGTGCGGTCAGTTTGAAGTGTACTGAGATCTTTCCATTTATCAGGATAACCAACTTTCATTACAATTGAATTTAGTTTTACCAATGCCTTTTCTTTTGTA
The DNA here is from genome assembly GCA_038215705.1 of Bacteroidia bacterium. GTDB lineage: Bacteria > Bacteroidota > Bacteroidia > AKYH767-A > OLB10 > JADKJB01. The sequence goes on along the minus strand of JBBQQQ010000021.1, from coordinate 38,377 downwards.
ACATCACTCATCCAGTCAAGTTGCTTAATGCGTTCTGCATATACTTCCCGTATCGAATTTCCAATTTCGGTTAATTTTTCTTTTGTGCCTTTCGGCAGATAATCTTCAACATACACCTGACCGATCAGTTCTCCTAATGAATTATTAGTCTGATCCGTCACACGCTTCCAACGTGGTCTCGGAACTTCAATACCACGCAGCGTAGTGCTGTAAAAACTAAAATGTTTTTGATAAGTGGCATCATCTAAATAGCTGGCCAATCCTCGTACCAGGTGAATTTTCAGATAGTTTTTCCAGTCCTCCGTTGGAGTGGAAGTTAACATCTTATCCCATGCAGTAAGCACTTCTGTCTGGCCCACAATAACCGTATCAGCATTTTTAATTCCTACGTTATTCATGAATATATTCCAGTCAAAGGCGGGAGATAATTTTTGTAATTCCGCAAACGACATTTTATTATAATTTTTATTTGGATCGCGGGTATCTTCAAGTTTCCTTGATGCTTTTGCAATTGCGGTTTCCAGTTTCATCACACCTTCGGCTGCTGTTTTAGCCTTTACTGCATCGTAGCCCATAATGGCAAACATACTTTCCATATAGGGAATAAATTTTTCACGCACCTTAACGGCCCGATCATCCATATCAACATAAAAACTTCTGTCGGGCAAACTTAACCCACCCTGGTAGAGAAATATGGCATATTTATCACTAAGCTTATCATCCTGACCGATATAAAAACCAAACATGGGTGCTCCTGAAATCATATGTACCATGGCGGTAGCTTCAGCAATCGATGCTTTATCATTTATTCCATCAATCATATCCAACTCCGGCTTTATTGAAGAAATGCCGGTTTGATTCAATGAAATACTATCCATTCCTGAAAAATACATATCTCCAATTTTCTGTCGTGCACTTCCCTTTTCAGAAGTGGTAATTTCAGCAGCATTTTCACAAATTTGCCGCACCTGTGCATTAATGGTATCCCGGATTAATTGCCATAAACCATTTCCCTGCTCACTTGCCGGAATAGGATTTTTTTGAAACCAGCCATTATTCGCATATAAAAAGAAATCGGTTCCGGGGTGAATAGTGGTATCAATATTCATTGCCAGGAAATCGGGTGTTTGTTCGTTAACTCCTTGTTTTTCAGAAGTACAGGAAGATAACAATGCGATAGCCAGCAGGGTGGGCAAAATGTAATTTTTCATAAAATAAAGATTGATTGCAGCACAAAATTAACCATTTTAGGGAATGGTTTTACACAAGTACTTTTGGAAATGGCTACATCAATTAGTGAGTAATGTATGCCTACTTACCTTCTTCAGGCTCAAAATCGAGCATCAGCGAGTTCATGCAAAAACGTTTCCCTGTAGGAGGCGGACCGTCATCAAATATATGTCCCAGGTGACTCTCACAACGTCCGCATACAACCTCAACACGACTCATCCCATATGAATTGTCGGTATGATATAATACACTTGAAGGCCGCAACGCTTCATAAAAACTGGGCCATCCGCAAGAGCTGCCGAATTTTGCATCGGAACGGAACAGCGCGTTACCGCATGCCGCGCAATAATACATTCCCAACCCTTCATAGTCCCAGTATTTCCCCGTAAAAGCACGTTCCGTTCCTTGCTTTCGCGCGATCTGGTAAACACTGTCCGGCAATATTTTTTTCCATTCCGAATCTGTTACGTTCAGTTTCGTTGTATCGGTTCGGGAATAATAAGGATTTTCTGATGAAGATTCATTTTGCATTTGTGCCGGGCTATTTTGTGAATGCGATGGTGAATTCTGACAACTTGTAAGAAGGGTTGCAAGTAAGGAAAATGTCAGTGTGATTTGCATGTATGTTTTTGACGTAAGCGGATTAAGATTGTTCAACCTTTTCTATATTAACGAACAAATTTCAGACCTCAAGGTTTTTTAAACGTCATAAAAGTATATTTATTTTCATCAGAAGATACACACCTCTTTGTTACCTTCGCCCCGGTTTTCCGCAATAACCACACGGAATCACCTTTTCAATGACTATTAAAAAAACGCCCGCCATAGGGTTTATTTTCCTGACATTAATAATTGATATAACAGGATTGGGTATCATCATACCTGTTATGCCGGCATTAATTCAATCGCTTACAGGCGGCACAATTGGTGAGGCCGCCAAATACGGCGGATGGATGTTATTTTCCTTTGCGATCATGCAATTTCTTGCCTCTCCGGTTTTAGGAAATCTAAGTGACCGTTATGGCAGACGACCGGTGCTGCTCACTGCACTTTTTGGTTTTGCGCTCGATTATCTTTTAATGGCTGTAGCACCAACCATAGGATGGCTTTTTGCAGGACGCATCATCGCAGGGATCTGCGGGGCAAGTATTACTACCGGTATGGCCTATATAGCCGATGTAAGTACGCCGGAAAAACGGGCTCAGAATTTTGGTATGGTAGGAGCAGCATTTGGAATTGGATTTATTATCGGACCTGTTGTTGGAGGTTTGCTGGGAGAATACGGTGCGCGCGTACCATTTTATGCTGCAGCTATTCTAACAATGATGAATTGGCTTTACGGATTTTTTATTTTGCCGGAGTCACTGCCTGTGCATAAACGCAGACCGTTTGAGTGGAAGCGTGCCAATCCGCTGGGTTCATTAAAACAGCTACGAAAATATCCGTTGCTTGCAGGATTAATTTTTTCACTCTTCTTTGTTTACATCGCATCACATGCTGTTCAGAGTACTTGGTCATTTTTTACAATTGCACGTTTTGGATGGAGTGAATCAATGGTTGGTTATTCACTGGGAACAGCGGGATTGCTTGTGGGATTGGTTCAGGGTTTATTGATTCGTTACATTAATCCGCGTCTGGGTCCTAATAAATCGGTGTATACGGGAATGTTATTATATGTTATCGGCTTAAGTCTCTTTGCTTTTGCCTGGCAGGGATGGATGATGTTTGCATTCCTTGTTCCGTATTGCCTTGGCGGGATAACGGGTCCTGCAATACAGGGAATTATGTCGAACCAGTTACCTGATACGCAGCAGGGTGAATTGCAGGGAATCTTTGCAGGGATGGTAAGTATCACTTCCATAATCGGTCCGCCATTAATGACCGGCCTGTTCGCATTCTTCACCTCGCAAAAATCACCCGTTCAATTTGCGGGAGCTCCGTTTTTAATGGGAGCTGTTTTGTCGTTGGTTAGTTTGCTGCTGGCTGTGCGTTATTTGAGACGGCATCATTGACGCCTAACCCCTCTCCGGAATAAAATTCCTTCCTCCGTTTAAATCTTTTGGTCCGGAGAGAGGAATGATTAGGTTTAAAAAATTTCACCCTTCTCCCGGAGAAAAGATATGTGAAGAATGAAATGATCAACCGGGAGAAGGGCAGGGATGAGGAGAGGTGTAGTGCGAGGAGTGATAGTATTTTCCTCACCCCTAACCCCTCTCCTGAATAAAATTCCTTCCTCCGTTTAAATCTTTTGGTCCGGAGAGGGGAAAGATTGGGTTTAAAAAATTTCACCCTTCTCCCGGAGAAAAGATATGTGAAGAATGAAAAGTTCAACCGGGAGAAGGGCAGGGATGAGGAGAAATATAAATCTCCGTGCGATTTACTTCACCCCTCTCCGGAATTAAATTCCTTCCTCCGTTTAAATCTTTTGGTCCGGAGAGGGGAATGATTAGGTTAAAAAAAATTTCACCCTTCTCCCGGAGAAAAGATATGTGAAGAATAAAATGATCAACCGGGAGAAGGGCAGGGATGAGGAGAGGTGTAGTGCGAGGAGTGATAGTATTTTCCTCACCCCTAACCCCTCTCCGGAATTAAATTCCTTCCTCCGTTTAAATCTTTTGGTCCGGAGAGGGGAATGATTAGGTTAAAAAAAATTTCACCCTTCTCCCGGAGAAAAGATATGTGAAGAATGAAAAGATCAACCGGGAGAAGGGCAGGGATGAGGAGAGGTCCGAAGAGGGGAATGATTAGGTTTAAAAAAAATTCACCCTTCTCCCGGAGAAAAGATATGTGAAGAATGAAAAGATCAACCGAGAGAAGGGCAGGGATGAGGCCCCCCTTGTAAAATCCCCCGTAAAACCGTACTTTTGCATCCCAATTCTATTAAAATCAATGATTTCTACTTCCAATATATCCCTTCGCTACGGAAAACGAGTATTGTTTGAGGATGTGAACATAAAATTTACTCCGGGTAACTGCTATGGCATCATAGGTGCCAATGGTGCCGGTAAAACGACATTTTTAAAAATACTGGCTGGTGTTATTGATCCTGCCACAGGGCAGGTATACATTACTCCCGGTGAGCGCATGAGTGTTTTGAGCCAGGATCACTTTGCATTTGACGAGTTTCCTGTTTTGCAGACAGTGTTGATGGGAAATAAAATATTGTGGGATGTAATGTGCGAAAAAGATGCGCTTTACGCAAAGCCCGATTTTAATGAAGCGGATGGAGCGCGCGTAGGGGATCTTGAAACAAAGTTTGCTGAAATGGATGGATGGAATGCAGAAAGTAACGCAGCAGAATTGTTGAGTGGCTTACAGGTTCCTGAATCGCTTCACAGTAAATTGATGAAAGATTTGAACGGTAAGGAAAAAGTAAAAGTGTTGCTTGCCCAGGCCTTATTCGGTAATCCCGATATCTTGCTGCTCGATGAGCCCACCAATGATCTGGATGTGGATACAATCACCTGGCTGGAAAATTATTTAGCCGATTTTCAGAATACAGTTATTGTTGTTTCCCATGACAGGCACTTTCTTGACGCTGTTTGCACGCATGTGGCGGATATTGATTTCGGAAAAGTAAACACATACACAGGAAATTATTCATTCTGGTATGAATCAAGTCAGCTCGCGCTGCGCCAGCGTTCCGATCAGAATAAAAAAGTGGAAGATAAACGTAAAGAACTCCAGGATTTTATTGAACGATTCAGTGCCAATGCATCCAAATCACGACAGGCTACGAGTCGCAAAAAACTGCTTGAGAAATTAGTTGTTGATGAAATTCAGGCATCCAACAGGAAGTACCCGGGTATTATTTTTAAAGCTGAACGTGATTGCGGTGATCAGATTTTGTCGGTTGAACATCTTGCAAAAAACGGTCCCGACGGACAAAGACTTTTTTCGGATATCACCTTTACACTCACCAAAGGCGATAAAGTCGCGGTGCTGTCGAAGGAGCATTTGGCTATTACAACGTTCTTCGAAATCTTAAACGGAAATGATACTGCCGATAAAGGTTCATACCAGTGGGGCAGCACCATTACCCGCTCGTATTTGCCGAACGATAACAGTAAATTTTTTGATAATGATGAAAACCTGATCGATTGGCTACGCCAGTTTTCGGTTGATAAAAACGAAACCTATATACGTGGTTTTTTAGGTAAGATGTTATTTTCAGGAGAAGAAACTCTTAAAAAATCAAGTGTGCTTTCAGGAGGGGAAAAAGTGCGTTGCATGATTTCACGCATGATGCTTACCAATGCGAATTGCCTCATTCTTGATGAACCAACCAATCACCTCGATCTTGAATCAATCACGGCATTCAACGATGCCTTAACTGACTGGAAGCATGTTGCACTATTTACATCACATGATCACCAGTTCACACAAACGGTTGCCAACCGCATTATCGAACTTACACCCGGTGGAGTGATTGATAAAAGGATGACGTACGATGAATATATTGCTGATGAAAAAATAAAAGCATTGCGCGAGGAAATGTATTCCGTAGGTGTATAAAAAATGTTCTTTTGTTGTGGAATAAGAATTTATTCCTCGTTCAATTCATCCCTTTCTTTTACCCTCTCAATTTCGGGCAGCGCAGCGCCATCAATCCATCCTTTTGAATGAGCATGTTGCGCGGCAGTAAGTGAATTTTCGGAGTATACCATTTCAACTTTGTGAGCCGAATAAATATTTTTCACCTGGATATCCCGTTCGTCAAGGGTAACATCACGAATATAAACTACAAGAATTCTATCGGGATTATCTTTAATTATATCCGCATAAATCTCCGGATCTTTTTGTCCGCTGTCGCCGATGAGAATAAATTTCATTTCCGGATAAGCATCCAGTATCTTCTTTATTTTTTTCGGTTTATGACCCTGGTGGCCCTCTGTAAAAATTTTATTATGGGTAAAACCATAATCCTTTAAAAACAAGGGGCCGTCGGGTATTCCCTGCAGGTGAATAAAATCGCGAAGCAGGTCGTACAAATTCCACGGACTGCTGGATACATAAAAAACAGGATTGTATTCCTTGCCCGTTTTCCCCAGATAAAGTGCACGGTAAAATGCTGCAACTCCATGAAACGGGATACGCGTATGTGAATTATTGGCAAAAGTATTCCACGCCATTTTTATCATACTGGCTGCATTGGTTTGCAAAATCGTATCATCAATATCACTGATCACACCGAATGTGGCAGTGTCGGATGGTATTAAAACTTTCGCCTTTGCCTTAACAGGTTTTTCAAACGGAACGGTTGCTGATAGCAGTTCAATTTCAGGATAATGCCAGCCTTTTACATTCATAACGGCACCGGGCATAGGAATTGTTTCACCGAAATAGCCATCCTCATCACTAAAAAAATTATGAACTACATCATGGTAAGTCACCTGTAAATGTGCGCCTTTAATTTCGTGGCTGTTCAGCCTGCTGTACATGTTGACCAGGTTTTCCCAAAAGTCATCATCGGGATTTGACAAAATACCCGGATCATGCATGACCCTTCCTTTAATGTATAGCGAATGCCGGTTGCCAAATGAAATATAGGGACAAATATGAACCACAGTATCCCAGCCCATTCTCTCGCGCAAGAGCAACTTCAGATCATCAAAACTGTTTTCAGCACGGTGACCTGCACGGTAAAGAAAATCACGCCACGATAATGCCATGATTAAGTCATTTATAGGTTACAGGAAGTATAAACCCTGGAAAAGAAGCGTAATAAAAGGAGGGTTATTTTTTCAGCGGCGCGCCAACGGCAACGGCGCAATCATGCCCCGGCTCTCCATGTGGAGGATTCATGCCGGGAGCGGTCACGGTAGGTGTTCCTGATGAAGGTGCCGGAGCCGTCATGATTGATCCGGGAGATGGTGCAGAACCGGTGGTTGCTGGCATTTCGATCCTTTGTGTGGTTGGAGCCTGACCAGGGCCAGGTAATTCAGGCTTTATTGTGGCCGGAGCGGTTGAAGGTGCTGAATTCAAAGGGGCTCCAACAGCTATTTCACATTTGTGACCCGGCTCTCCATGAGCTGGATTCAGGGGTCCTGAGTTTGCATTTCCGCCGGTTGCAGGGGCAGTTGCTGTTGTAAGCTCTGGATGTATTATAGGTTGCGTAGCAGGATCTGTGGTGGCATCCATGGAAGGATCGGCGCTTTCAACAGCAGTTGCCTCTGAATTCTGACCGGGGATAAGCTCAGTTCCCACAGTTTCAGTGGTTACTGCATCATCTGAAGTGCTTTTTGTATCACTGCAGGAATAAAGCGCCAGAGAGCTTCCGGCAAATAGAATGAGAAGTGTCTTTTTCATATTAATGACTTGTGGCTTAATTTAAATCAAAGATAGGGAACCGTAATGGAATAATAATGATCTAAAGACCTGAAAGTTTACCGGTTTAGTAAATATTTTCACCTGAAAGTCCTTAAATTATAGGGATTCAGGTACAAAAGGTTATTTTTGAATAACGCCTGCTTAACCATAACTTTGAAACGATATTAACCGGAAATGGAAAAATACCAACAGCATGTCCAATAAAAATCAGCATACGCTGAAGGATCGTATTCATGAGGTGATTTTTGAATCGGATACCCGGGCGGGAAAAAACTTTGATATTGCACTTCTGTTTACCATTGTGCTGAGTGTAATGGTTGTTATTGTTGAAACCATACCTGCAATTCATGCAAAGTACCATGAAATCTTTACAATTGCTGAATGGATTTTTACAATCCTTTTTACGATTGAGTACCTGCTGCGCCTATACGCTGTAAAGAAACCCATTGTTTACGTTTTTTCTTTTTACGGAGTAGTCGATCTCATATCCATTCTTCCAACCTATCTGAGTTTATTCTATTACGGTTCCCAATACCTGCTTGTGATCCGTGCGTTAAGACTACTTCGTGTTTTCAGGATTTTTAAGTTGTCACATTTTCTTTCCGGTCAGGATATTATCATGCGTGCGATCAGAGCCAGCATGCATAAGATACTGGTATTCTTAACTGCCATAGTAATAATTGTTACTATAATCGGTGCAATAATGTATGTTGTGGAATCATCCGTCAACCCCGGATTTTCAAGTATTCCGCAGGGTATATACTGGGCCGTTACCACGCTTACTACTGTTGGTTTCGGCGACATCACCCCGCACACTGCTCTGGGTAAATTTTTATCAGTCATTGTAATGATTATGGGATACGCCATAATTGCCGTACCTACCGGAATAATTTCCGCCGAATTCATGCGCCCCGCCATCGCGTTGAATTCACAGGTATGCAGTCATTGCGGCTTTTCAAAACATGAAGATGATGCTGATTTTTGTAAAAAATGCGGTGCCTGGTTGAAGAAAAGCATATAAGAAGCTCTCCTCACCAGTCAACTCGTCACTCGCAACTCGCAACTCGTCACTCGTCACTTTTTTTCTCCTCCTTAAAGTATTTCCGGAAAAGCCAGTTAGAACGCATAGCTTTTAAATTTTCATTTAGCAGGATGGTGCCTTCTTCGAGATTTTTAATTCCGCTCCTTACTTCAGATGATAAAGCTGTGTCATTGGTTATGGTGTACACTAATCCTTCGGGATTATTCACGTTCGTGGCGAATTGGCTGAGACCTTCTGCTACGGTATTCAGACTGTCGGAAACTTGCTCAAGGTTGGCTATCGTCGCGCGCAGTTGGTTGGCAGAAGTCGTATCTTTTAACAACACACCGCCAAGACCTTCTCCATTATTCAAACCTGCTGCCAAGCGGTTGAGTTGTATGGTTACCTGGTTGGCATTTTCAGCGGCAAGACGGATGGAAGCGAGTGCAAGACGGATGTTATCAGCAGCAACGGAATCCTCGATAAGTTTTAGGATCCCCTTATTTTTGCCAAGCCGTCCCGTAAATTTCCGGAGATCCCCTGTAATTGCAGCAAGATTTTCATTTGTCTGATTCAATGTCCGCACCATTTCATCATTTTCCACCGGCTTCAATGACCGCAGCATATCACCATCTTCAACAGGTGGTGATGCACCGGCACCGGGATTAATATTCACCAGCTTATTTCCCATCAAACCGTCAGTTCCAACTGCGACAATCGAATTTTTACGGATGTACTTACTGTTATTTTTTTCAATGATCATATAAACTGTAACACTTGAATCATTTTCGATACGGACTTTATCAACTGTTCCTATATCAATTCCGGCATATCTTACATTGTTACCTTCAGTAAGTCCGTTTACATTATAAAACTGGGCATGAATTTTAATGGTGTTGCTGAAGAGATTTCTTTTGCTTCCGATAAGGTACAACGCAACAACAAGTACAACTGTACCTATTGATATAAAAATGCCAAGCCTGATATTATTGGGAGTATCTTTTTTCATGTCATCGATTCAAAGAATTGTTTAACTTTCGGATCGTCGTTATTTCTGAGTTCATCAAATGTACCTTCTGCATAATTTTTCCCTTCTACCAAAATTACAACTTTATTTGCTGTTGTTTTGGCTACCTGCATATCATGACTGATGATAATGGATGAGGTATTATATTTTTTCTGCAAGTCCATCATCAGTTCTACAATTTCTCTCCCGGTAATGGGATCGAGGCCCGTTGTAGGTTCATCATATAAAACTATTTCTGGTTTCAGTATCAGTGTCCGGGCTAATCCTATCCGTTTTCGCATCCCTCCTGAAAGATCAGCGGGCATCGCATCAATGGAATTTAGCAACCCAACATTTTCAAGTGCTTCTTCCACAATTGAATCGGATTCTTTTTTTTCAAGATGTGAAAGGTGTCTCCGCATTGGAAATTCAAGATTTTCACGCACCGTCATGGAGTCATATAAAGCGCTGTTCTGAAATAAAAATCCAATTCGCACACGAAGGATATCAAGTTCTTCCTGGTCAAGTTCTGTAATTTCATTACCCAGAACTTTAATCGATCCTTTGTCTTGTTCGAGCAATCCAACCACACATTTAATCAGCACCGATTTTCCCGAACCGGATTTTCCAAGCACGACCACATTTTCACCTTTATGTACAGTCAGACTAAAATTATTCAGCACATGATTATCTCCAAAGGATTTGGCTACATCCTTAATTTCTATAACAGGATCTTTTTTATCAGTTTTCTGGACGGGGTTCATCTTTTCCTGATTTTCAGGTATAACTTGCAAATTAGTTGTAGCCAAGTATATCAGTTATTTGTACTGCGATAAGATCAATTACAAAAATTAGTAAAGATGCTACCACAACAGCGGAATTGGCAGAATGTCCAACGCCTTCGGTTCCTTTTTTTGAATTGTATCCTTTATAACATCCTACCAGTCCGATAGCGAAGCCGAAGAAATAGGATTTAATGTATGCGGGAACAAAATCGGAATATTCCAGGTATTCGAATACCTGCGTGGTATATAATTTAAAGCTGACAGCATCTTTCAAATTTACACCAAGGTACGATGCATAGAGGGCCAGCAGATCAGCAATGATCACCAATACCGGAAGCATTAAAGTTGCAGCCATTATTCGTGTTGCTACGAGAAATTTAAAAGGGTTGGTGCCCGATACTTCCATGGCATCAATTTGTTCGGTGACTTTCATGGAGCCCAGCTCGGCACCAATGCTGGATCCGATTTTTCCTGCACATATCAGCGCGGTAATAACCGGACCAATTTCACGAATCACTGAAAGTGCCACCATTCCAGGCAACCACGATTCGGCTCCAAATTCTTCCAGTGTTGGGCGGGATTGTATTGTTAATACCATTCCCATGATGGCAGCGGTAATGCCTACCAGCGGCAAAGATTTATACCCGATAATATAACATTGCCTGAAAAATTCCTGCCACTCATAGCGGGGCCGCAAACCTTCCCTGAAAAATTTTCCTGCAAAAGCTCCCATTCCACCGGCCTCATGGAGAAAACTTTTCCATCCTTTTCCATTCATAAATCTTAATTGAATTCAAATATATACAATTGAGAGCGTTTATGCCCAAATAATTTCCATAAAAAGGAAAAAAATAGTGTAATTACCGGGGTTGTGCAGGTTTTTTTGCAGGCTCGAGTGGTTTCGCAGGTTGAGCAGGTTTCTCCGGTGTCCTTTTCCCGGGTGTAGTAACAGGAGTCGATTTGGTTGCTGGTTTTTTAATAACAGGTGGCGCTGGCTTTGGTGAAGTTTTTACCGGAGGGGTTTTTTTATGTGGAGGTAATTCCATCGGACGTTTTTCAGGCGTACTTACCGGTGCAATAACCGGGGTAGCGGTATCTTTACGGATAACTGTTTTTAATGCGGGATAATTATTTGTCCGTTCTTTAATAAAATCTTCTTTCGATATTGCTTGACCCGGATTGTGCTGTATAAAAGTGTTTCTGTCGGTTTCCAATTGTCCTAATTCCCGAATGCGATCGGCACGCAAATGAGTTGCCTCTTTAAAATCTTCCGGAAGAATTGCTTCATTCCGCCGGATAAAATTCGTTACCTCCCGCGTATTCCTTACATGTGAACGGCGAGGCCCGTAATAATAATGATCAATATAAACATTGGTCAAATGAGGATAATCAGTATAGTGATGCGGATGATGAAAATGCCAATGCATATAATACCAAGAGGGAGGTGAAACCCAAATTATCACATTGCCGGAATAGTAAAATCCCCAGTGATACCAGTAAGGATAAGGATACCAGTAATGGTATTCGTACCACCATGGATAACCATAAACATAAGGATAGGGTAAATACACATATTCTGTAACCTGTACATTATTACCTGATCTATATTCTGATTCATCATACCCGTTTTCATTCGCATAATCCTCTGCGCTTTTCTTCAGCTCCGAAGCAGCTTCCGGATTTTCGCTGATAGCCTTTTTTAATTCATCACGTTCCCTAACCTGGTCCTGAGCAACCACAAGGCTTAACGAATCAAATTGCTGTTGCAGTGTGACCGGATCTTTTTTATACATATCGCCTAATAATACCGTGAGGCGCATATTGTCATTTAACAGACTGATTACCTCAGGAGTTTGAAGCAAAGCAGCAAGCGCCTGCTGTTGATCAGGAGAATAATTTTTTTGTTGTTCCTGGAAGGAAGTATTGAAACCCGATGAAATGGATTCAATTTGTTTTAACAGATCCGGGTGTTCTTCAACAATCCATCGTCCATCTTCATGAATATCTTTTGGATATTTTAACAATACCGATTCAACACGTTTTGATTTTCCTTTCGTTGCGGAAAGATTATTTATCAGGTCATCATATCGTGTAAGATTCCATACCCTTGTTTGATCTTCTTTGCTTAAACCCGATACCGATGTGCGGAATTTTTCTGATGAAACTTTTTGAATATCACTTAATCGCGCCACTGCCTCCGGATGGGTAGTGGTGATGAGAATATTTTTCCTTACTTCGGTCGGGTACGCTGCCAGTAACCGCAAGTCGGATGTATCGTTGTCAGCAAGTTTTTTAAACTCTTCTGAAACAGATTGTGCGGAGGCAATTCCCGAACCCAGCGCCAGGATGAGGATTGTTAACCACATGACCATTCTATTCACTAATTTTTTCATTCATATCAATTTTATCAAAAATCGAAAGGAAAAACCGTACCATCAATGATATTTGTCACGTTGAATGAAAATTAAATGCCAGTGCTAATCCCTGCCAGAATCAGGCGGGCGCGTTCCCTGAATTCTAATCATCGCACAACCTCAACAGTTCCTTTGAACACCCTGTTACTTACGGGTGCGGTTATCACGTAAAAATAGACTCCTCCTGCAACGGGTTCCCCGCTGTCCGATCGTCCGTCCCACCATTTTCCCGGCAAGGAAGAAGAAAATAATTCCAGGCCCCAGCGGCTGAATATTTGTAACCGGAAAGGTTCGTTCAGACCAATGGCATGAAACACATCATTAATCCCATCACCATCGGGAGTAAATATGTTAGGTATTGAAAACGGACAATTAATTTCAGGAAAAATTTGCTGCGTATACGTTACCGATCCAGCAGCATTGGAAAGTGTAAGGGTTACCGTATGCGGGCCCGGTGAAGTATAACATACAGGTAGAGGTTGCTGACTATTTGAGGAAGCGGGCGTGCCATTTTCAAATGTCCAGTTCCATTCATCTGCAAGTAAAGAATTTTCATTGAATAAAAAACACGGTACCGGACATAGTGTATCTAACACCCAATTGAAAGTGCCGCAAGGTGACAGACTTTGACAAACAGAGGTATTGCTTGTGGGTATTGGTAATGAAGTATACGGTACAGATGAGTTATCTTGTGATATGTTTACAGGATATGCGGTTAAAGGAACATCCAGTTGTGTAAATACTTCGTCACGAACTGTGAGTACAAGGGGACTTGTAAAACAGCCCATGTTTCCATCAGCATCTGTTTTAATAAATGGTGCTATCCGGAACTGGTTAACCGGCCGTGCATCACCTGTCATCAGGAAACCGCCATCGCGACATTGCGAGCCGTAGAATAAATAATTCGTAAACTGTGGCGAAATAGTATAACGCTTTGCCCATATGGGAAAACCATTGCTATCGAGTTTCAGCATCATGGGATTCCTTTCATTAAAACCTCCTTCATCCCCGAAAAGGGCAAATGTGTTGTCAGATGTCGCAGAAATATATCGTGATTGCTCACCCTGTGCCGAACCTCCATCATAAACCTTTGATTGCAGAACATTGAGCTGGTTGTCCAGTTTTAAAAAAAACATATCCCATTCGGAGGATATAAAATAACTGTAACCTGTAATTGCAACGTTACCGCTGTTATCGGCGCAAATTGATAAGGGTTCATCATCATACGTTGTAGTAAAGATCTTTCGCTTCAAAAAATCTCCATTTTGATTGATTGCGAATACGAAAAGGTTCGTAAAAATGAAAGTGGGAATCGGTACCACACCGGTTACAACAATTCTGTGATCAGGAGTTACTGTTATCGCTCTAGGCGTATGATCTACATTGTCACCATAATGTTTTATCCACTGCAACTGTCCGGCGGAATTGATTTTAGCTATCGCGGTTCCATTATGCGCTGTAGTTGGAACAGAATCGACTCCGCAAACATATACCGATCCGTCAGTATGTTGAGCCATGCTGCCGGTTGGCCCTGCCGATTGCATCGGAAGCCGGAGCGTCCATAATGTATTTCCGGAAGCATCCACTCGTAAAACCGCGTTCCGGTAAGTGCCGTCAATTATACGCACCGAGAGCAAGAGGAGGCATCCATTATCAGACTGGGGAATAATTTCAACGGGTAGAGCAGTAAAAGCTTCCTCAAAAAATTTTTCCCATATCACTTGTCCTGAACAATCTAATTTAACAATTGCACCAATAAATGTTCCTGAGATGTATGTGTAGTAGGTTAAAAAATAGCCACCATCAACTGCTTCAACAATATTCCGGCCTTCACTTCCATCAGTCTGGTGACCAATAGTACGATACATAGTTTTCTGCGAAAAGCATTTACAGGAAAAAATTAAAAATAAAAATAGTAAAACGGGTATTCTCAAATTCATTATTGAACAGGATTTTGTGACTGGCGTTGATTCATTTCGGCGACGGGAGTACGTTTTACAAATAAAGCAACAATTGCGGAAGTAACCACTCCAATTATCAACGCACCAAATACACTCTGAATGATATAATTTTTTAAAGTAAAAAACTCTTCCATCTCTTCCCGGTCTTTACCTTCAATGTTAACTGAATGTTCAATCACATTGCGGAAATATTCCGGTGTTATGAATTGAAACGTGATCCATTGGGTAAGGGGTGAAAGAATTGCAACCACCAGTGTGACCATTAGCCCGCATAAAAATCCCTGCTGCCAGGTCATGATATTGTTAAAATGCTTTTTTCTTTTTTCCAGGAGGGCATATACGTAAATGGCAATGGCTGGAATGGCAAAGAGATTGGTTAATGTTGCATGCTGTGCAATATTTTCATCATGCCATCCCATTGTTTTTTCAAAAACCATCCATACCAGCGAGAAAAGAGTAAAAATAATTCCCCATTTGATTTCTAGTGTTGTCATAATTTTCATGGCTCCGTTTTATGTGGTTATTTGATCAAAATTATGGTTTTTTTTCGGGTAAGCAAATTTCCACGAATGAAACTACGTTGTATATCCATGTTCCCAATTCGGGAAAGACTAAATTCACGCTAAAGTAATTATACATCTTAAAATCAATTAAATACAATCAAAGGAATGAATTTTGGTTTATTTCTCATTCGAAAAACTTATCTATCATGAAAGCATCAACAATTATAGTATATGCACTGACACTGTTAGTTGCTGGCAATGTTGCATATTCTCAAAATGTAGTTCCCGGAATAACCGCGGGCGCCTCCCTGAATACTATGGATTTAAATATTAGTGAATTTGACACTGAGCTCAGCGACATCAATGGAGTAGAGGCCGGATTGTATGTTAATTTTTCAGCCGGATTACTTTATGTTCTTCCAATGGCTGTTGCAAGTTATTTAAGGGGAACTGTGATCAGCAGGGTTGATGGTGTTGAAATGGACGAATCGAAATTTAAATTAACTACACTCGAAACTCCGGTATTAATAGGTCTTAAATTACTTCCAGGAATTTCAATAGAAGCAGGACCGTCATGGAATTATATTATCGCATATACTGATAAAGTTAACGGTTCAAATATTGATTTAACCCGCCACAACTTAGGATACCGTGCCGGTTTGCGTGCATCTTTTGCTCGATTGGGAGCGTTCGGTCATTATGGAGGTATTGTAGATGTTAATGACAGCAACAATGATTATGAACTCAACCGTCCTTCGCGAATTATATTTGGTGTTACGTTTGATTTGGTAAGCAGGAAATAAGAGATTTATGCGAAACGATTTGATGATGAAACGGCTGATAATTTTATTTGTACTGGGCATTTTATTATGCCTTGGAGCACAAGCTCAAACGAAAGAAGGCAGGGATTATAAAACAGGACTCGGTTTACGACTGGGTGGGTTTGCCAGTGGTTTTACGGTTAAAGGATTTATAAAACCTAAAGGTGCATTAGAAGGTATAGCGGCTTTCGGCAGAAGAAGTTTTGTTGTAACCGGGTTATATGAACATCATTTTCCGATTACCGGTGTAAATGGTTTAAATCTTTATGCAGGAGGCGGTGGTCACATCGGATTTTTTGGTCATCGCAATGCTTACCTTGTTCACCGTTATAAAAAGAAGGACAATATTATTTACGTTGTAGAAGAAGGCGGGACTGCAGTAATACCCGGAATTGATTTTGTTTTTGGAATAGAATACAAATTCCAGGGTGCACCTTTTACTATTGGTGCTGATTTGAAACCGTTTGTTGATTTTTATGAGGGTGTTGCAGCATATGCCGATGGTGCATTGAATGTTCGGTATGTATTTTAAATCGAAGGCTCCTTTACGGAAGGTGTATTTAAAAATCAAGCATAAGCTGTGAGGTTTCACCCGGTCTCCTGAATAAGGAATAATCAAAGTCAGGGAATTTTCTTCCCTCCATAAAACGTTTCACCGATAATTTAAATAATTGATTTATGGATTCTGCAATTTTTCCTTCACCTTTCATGCGGGTTCCAAAGCGACTATCGTTTGCCTGTCCGCCATGACAAGCCTCCACATGATTCCAGATTTTATCTGCTGCATCCGGAAATGCTTTGTACAACCAGTCATGAAAAATTTCTTTTACCGAACCATTAAGCCGAACAATGGTGTACCCTAAAGCCATGGCACCATGATCGGCTGCTGCCTTTACCAGGTCTGGAATTTCGTCACTGTTAAGACCGGGTATGATCGGCGCGGTCATAACACCTGTGGGAATACCGGCGTCATTTAATGTTTTAACAACTTTCAGACGGTTAGCCGCCGTTGCTGTTCGGGGTTCCATTGCGAGTCGCAAATCCTCCTTTAGCGATGTAATTGAAATCATCACATGCACGAGATTAAGTTTTGCCATCTCCGAAAGGATATCCATATCTCTTAAGATCAAATTATTTTTGGTAATAATTCCAACAGGATGACGAAATTCATAAAACACTTCAAGCAGGCTTCGGGTGATTTTGAGTTTACGCTCCACAGGCTGATAGCAATCGGTATTTCCCGACATGGTAGTTGATTCGGGGATATAATTTTTATTCAGATAATGTTTTCGTAAGACTTCAGCCGCATTGGGTTTTGCAATAATCTTCTGTTCAAAATCAAGTCCTGCCGAATAACCCCAATATTGATGAACATTCCGTGCATAACAATATACACATCCGTGCTCACACCCCTGGTAGGGATTTAAGGAATACACAAATGATAAGTCGGGGCTATCATTCCGGTTGAGAAGTTTTTTGGGATACTCTAATAATATCTGCGTCTTGTGACCGGGCTCGGGAAGTTCATCAATTCCCTCAAAATGTTCCAGAACCCGTTCGGTTTTTTCAAACCTGTTTTTAGTGTTTAACTGCGCGCCTCTCCCCTTGATATATTCCATCTTGCTTGTTTCTATGATTGTAATGCTGTCAATTTAGCATTCTTAAATATAGCAAGCAATAAAATGAAATACAAGTTCAGCGTCTAAAAAAATTAAGTCAATAAATTTTTTCTGTAAAAATCTAAATCAACGCAAACAACTTTTACATTAAATATTAATTAATGTTTAGCAATTTTTGTTGTCAAATTACTTCCATTCATTTCGAGATTCAATATGTAAATGCCGGGTGATAAATAATCTACAGGAATCGTATGACTTAACTGGTGACCATCAGATTGAACTGAAGCGGAGTAAACCACTCTGCCAAGTTTATCCTGCAAGGTAATTACAATACTGCCTCTTTGGGTGGGTAGTGTTGTGAAATTTATTGCCTCATCTGCCGGGTTTGGATACAGAGAAATTAATTGCAGATGCTGTTCCGGTAAACCAATTGTTGTTCCGGTGGTAAAAGTAAATTTCACTGAAAAAAATCCCTGCGTGGTGCCGCTTGCGCTGCGGACTCTCCAATAATAAAGCTGGTTTGGATTTAATCCTCCCACCTGTTGCGATGTAGTAGTTATTCCGGCTGTATTATAAACCATCGATTGTGTTGTAAAAGTGCTGGAGGTAGAAACCTGCAACGTATAGCTGTCGGCGTTAGTTACTGGGTCCCATGAAAATATCGGATTCAGGTTTATTCCGGTTGCAGAATCGGGAGGGAAAATAAGCGTTGCCGCTGCAGTTGCTGAATTGAATGAACGCACGGATGAATACAGGCTTTCATGACCGCCATTGTTTGATTTAACTCTCCAGTAATAGGTAGTGGATCCTAATAGTGCAGGAGCAAGTGCAAAATTAATTCCTGCATTCCGTGAAATGTCAATGGTTGCAAATGACGGATCTGTACTGAATTCAAGAGTATATAAAACAGCTCCGGGAACACTGCTCCATGTAAAATTCTGAGTATTCAAAATTCCAATTGCTCCATCGGCAGGTGCATTCAGTATTGGTGCATCCGGAATGCTGTCGTTCACGCCAATATAAGTGACAAACATTTCAATTTTCTGCAAGGGAACATCATTTGAGTTACGGGGAGAGTTCACAATCGAATCGACAATATTCATACCGTTAGTAACTTGTCCGTATACAGTATAATCTCCATCAAGGAAAGTGGCATTGGCGACACAAATATAAAACTGTGATGTTGCACTGTTCGGATCATTAGAACGTGCAGCTCCGAGTATCCCACGTAAGTGGCGCACCTCACTGAATTCTGCCGGCACTGTAACCTGCCACGGCTGACCCTGGCCCCATGTTGATATAGGACCACTCACTGAATTCGGATCACCGCCCTGGATCACAAAACCCGGAACAACGCGGTGAAAGGCTGTACTGTCAAAAAACTGATCATTTACGAGACTGTCGAAATTTTGTACATGAAGGGGCGCAATCAAAGGAAATAATTCAATATCAAAAGTACCCAGAAAGACACCCGCACGGTTAGTTGAAATCTGGTATCGGGGCTTATCAATGCCTTGTCCCAATACATTGGTAAAAGCCATTGTTGCCAATGATATAAGCAGTAATAGATGTTTCATAGTGAAGAAATTTAAGAGTTAAAGGTACTAAAAATGTTGGTTGAGAAATGTTGCAAGAGTACCACATGGTTTTTAAAGGTAAAACTGTATATGTTTTTGCCTGTGCGCATTATAAATGCTTTTGCTAACATTGTTGATTCTGCTTATTTGGCAACATTCAAACCATTCCTTACCTTTACTGAACCAAAGTAACCCCCTGGAATATGGCAAAGCGCAAGTTATTTATAGTTGAGGATGATCCGATGTTCGCTGAAATGCTCACCGACTTCTTACAATCACGCCCACAATGGGAAGTGCATTATTTTCCCACCGGTGAGGAGTGTGTTAAAATGGCCTACCTGGATCCTGATGTTGCCATAATTGACTATCATCTTGATGGAATGAAGATCGACGGTATTAATGGAATTGATACCATGGTCAAACTGAAGAAAACTTCACCCGGATGTCATTGCGTTTTCCTGTCGGGGCAGGAGCGGTATGGAGTGGCCCTTCAAACCATCTCGCAAGGAGCGGAAAATTATATTTTTAAGGATGAGAATGCTTTCAATGAGATCGGTAAAATTCTCGATGGAATTCCGGTAGATTGATTTTTTGCTTTTTTGAAAAACAGGCATTCGTAATTTCAAATTTAGTATTTTTACATTCAAACGGCACTTTAGAGCCTATGAATTTCCATGGAAATACTGCTGAAACAACTACAGGAATTGTCCGTTTTACGACGGAAAGAATTGAATATTAAGCAGGAAGAGTTATCCGGGTTAACCGGTATTGCCATCAGAACTATCAGGGATATTGAAAAAGGGAAAGGAAACCCATCGTTGGAAACGATTGAAAAACTGATGGGTGTTTTGGGTATCCAGCTTACTTTCAGCCTGAGAAAATGAATCGAACGGCTTATTCCACGCCCCGCTGTCCAGGAACATTAAAAAAAGGTTTCGAGACGTATTGTCCCGCCACCTTGCGCAATTTATTTGGAGGCAGACAGGTATTTCATGTGTTACCGGATTTTTACCGGGAAGAAACGTGGGAGCCTGCCATTATACCGGGCCCTCATCATGGCGGACAATCATGGTATGGGATTAACCAGCTAAAAAATCGTTTGCATACTGATATCGGTGGCAGACTGATGCTTAAAACCGTTTTCCCGGGAACGGGTAATCTTCGTTTTTCAATCGAACAACCTGCTAACGAACATTTATGCCTGCAACTTGCCTCGCAGGTTTTTGACATCGATACCATTCCCAATGCCCTGGTATTTTTTCCGGATGGCCAACCCGCGCTCATCACAGGCACCTTTACACCCAACCTTCAATTTCAGGATTTCAATTCGCTTCAGCATAAACTGGTTCCCGGTAAACCTTTAATAACATACCGTCGGATGGCAGAAATCATTGATGCGTTGTGTGCAGCAGCTTTAATTGCAAAAGAGCGGTTGTTCAGGCAGGTTGTTTTTTCATGGCTCATGACTAACGGTTGGGGACATGGGAAATTTTACGGACTTGTTAAAACTTCGCGCGGTGATTACACGATGGCACCGCTTTATTTTGCATGCTGTCAGCGGCTTCATGAACTGAGCAGTGAACTGGCATTACCGGGAGGGTTATATGAGGGTGACACAGCCACGCCTGCATTCCGTGAGAATGGGAGTTATACGCGCAATGAGTTTACCTCATACGGAAACAGGATCGGGTTGCCGGGACATATAGTTGAAAATATATTAAACATGTTTGTGAATGGAAAGGAAAAAGCGGAAAAATTAATCGGGCTGGCTTTTTTACCGGACGAAGCCAAAGCAATTATCCAATTTAGCTTTAATGAAAAATGGTCGCGGTTGCGGTGAGGTAACGGTTTGGGCTGTGTGAAAAGTAAATAATGTTGTTTAACTTATCAGCCAGTCTTTCGCAGGTATTATATCCACAAAATACCTTGTTTCAAAATTAATAACCGGAACTACCGAATTAACAATCCGTTTAACAGAAGTGTTATTAAAATAGTCAAGCGAGGTTACAATAGCCATTTTCCGTAAAGAAGTTGCGGCAATCTTAGGGAACCATTCAATTGAAGCCCACTCCTCGTCGGCCGGATGAATGGATTCCATTAATTTCAGGTTACCTAACCAGTTTTCAATCTGGTGTTCTTTCACAGCATCCAGTGCGAAATTCAAACCATCCCGGAAGTTGTCGGATGAAGCGAACCCTTTCCACTTCAAATGGATCAATCGGGATTCAGGTTCATGATATATTGCGAGGAATTCGCGGTCGAACAAAACGTCTTTTACAATCATCACCCGGCAAAAATAGGATTATTGTTAACTAGTAAAGGGAAACATTTGGTGAATTCGGGAATCCAATTTGTGTATGATGTTTATACATGGGTAAACAGATTGCCAGGCATAACTAATTGACCTTTTTACAGATATATACCTGCATTGAAAGAGCTTGTTGCATCATGTTTTGTATCACACAACCATTTATATAACACACGACGAGGGCTTTTCGTTACTTTTGCATTCCCTACAACTTCCTTATGACCAAAAAAATACGCACCCGTTTTGCTCCCAGTCCAACAGGGCCGCTTCACATGGGTGGCGTGCGAACTGCGCTTTTCAATTTTCTTTTTGCCCGGAAACATGGAGGAGATTTCCTTTTGCGGATTGAGGATACCGATCAGAACCGATATGTGCCCGGGGCAGAAGCCTATATTATAGAAGCCCTTACCTGGTGCGGAATCACTATAGATGAAGGTGTTTCAGTGAATGGTCCCTTTGCACCTTACCGTCAATCGGAACGTAAAGAATTGGGCATATATAAAGAGTACGCGGAAAAGCTCGTCAAAAACGGGCATGCTTACTACGCATTCGATACTCCTGTGGAACTGGAAAATATGCGAAACCGGCTGATTAACGCCGGAAATGTTGCCCCCCAGTATAATGCTTCGAGCCGGGTGAATATGGTTAATTCCCTGACGCTTAGCGCGGAAGAGGTTACCTCAAAGCTAAATGCAGGCGATTCGTATGTAATCAGGTTAAAGGTCCCTTCCGGGGAAGATATTGCTTTTACGGACATTATCAGGGGGGAAGTAATTGTTAATTCGAGCCAGGTGGATGATAAAGTGTTGTTAAAATCGGATGGCATGCCGACCTATCATCTTGCACATATTGTTGATGATGTATTGATGGAAATAACCCACGCTATCCGGGGTGAAGAGTGGTTACCTTCCGCACCTGCTCATATTTTGATTTACAGGTATCTGGGTCTTGAAAAAGAAATGCCGCAGTACGCTCATTTACCCTTATTATTAAAACCGGATGGCAATGGAAAACTCAGCAAACGTGATGGTGACCGGCTTGGGTTCCCTGTTTTTCCTTTAAACTGGACCGACCCTGCTACGGGTGAATTATCTTCCGGTTACCGGGAAAGGGGTTATTATCCCGAAGCCTTTGTAAATATGCTGGCCTTGCTGGGATGGAATCCGGGAACAGAACAGGAATTGTTTACAATGGAGGAATTAATCAGCCAGTTCAGTTTTGAGCATGTTCATAAAGGCGGGGCGCGATTTGATCCCGAAAAAGCAAAATGGTTCAATGAACAATATCTGCGAAAGCAGCCCGATGAACAACTGGCATTGCGATTGAAAGGTGCAGTACAAAATGAATTGGGGTATGAAAAGTCTGACAGGCGACTGAGTGAATCATTTTTGGTTCATGTAATTCAACTGCTAAAAGAGCGCGTGCAATTCGAAACCGAAGTGCTGGAAAAAGGACGTTACCTGTTTGAAACTCCCGCTTCGTATGACCAGGCAACGTTAGATAAAAAATGGAAGCCCGCTTATCAGCCTTTTTTTGAATCGCTTACAACAGCAATCAAATCCAATGCTGATCATACCGCAACTGGGTTGGATGTTTTAATCAAATCAACAGCAACAGCACATCAACTCAAAGCCGGGGAAATTATGCAGCTGCTTCGTGTGTTTATCAGCGGGCAGAGTATGGGTGTTGATTTGTTGGGAATGATGAGTTTGCTGGGGAAAGAAGAAGTTGTTTTACGTTTGAATAACGCAGTGCAAATGATAAATGATAAATAGAATTATTGGCGTAATTTTTTATTATTTGCCAGTAGTAAATTGAAAAGGCGGTGATTGTTCATTTGTTTAGAGAGTAAATTTTTAATAATTTTAAATTGAATAGGTAATTAATATAAAATTTTTTTGATGGAACGAAGTTTAAATTTTCTGGAAGAGATTGTTGCCGATGATGTAAAGAACGGTAAGCACGGCGGTCGTATATTGACCCGTTTTCCTCCCGAACCAAACGGATACCTGCACATAGGGCATTCAAAATCGATATGCCTGAATTTCGGATTGGCTAAAGAATTTGGTGGTCAGACGAATCTTCGTTTTGATGACACGAATCCTGTAACTGAGGATACCGAGTATGTTGAAAGCATTAAGGAGGATATAAAATGGCTGGGTTTTGAATGGTCGAATGAATATTATGCATCGGATTATTTTGAGCAACTGTTTGATTTTGCCGTTTCCCTTATCAAAAAGGGATTTGCTTATGTTGATGACAGTTCGGCTGAGGAAATTGCTGCCTTAAAAGGAACACCCACTGAACCCGGAAAGGCAAGTCCGTTCCGCGACAGAACCGTTGAAGAGAACCTGGATTTATTTACACGTATGCGCAACGGTGAGTATAAGGAAGGAGAGAAAGTATTACGTGCAAAAATCGACATGAGATCTCCGAACATGCATTTACGCGATCCGTTAATGTACCGTATCAAGTACGCCAATCATCACCGCACAGGTAACAAATGGTGTATTTATCCAATGTATGATTTTGCTCACGGGCAATCGGATTCTATTGAGAAAATTACACATTCCATTTGTACACTTGAGTTTGAAGTCCATCGTCCGTTATACGAATGGTTTATTGAGAAGCTGGAAATATTTCCAAGCAGGCAGTTTGAATTTGCCCGGTTGAATCTCAACTATACGGTAATGAGTAAGCGCAAATTACTACAGTTGGTTAATGAAAAACATGTTGATGGATGGGATGACCCCCGGATGCCAACGATAAGCGCATTGCGGCGCCGTGGCTATACGCCAGAGAGCATTCGAATGTTTGCAGATAAAGTAGGAGTAGCGCGTCGCGAAAATATTATTGATATGAGCCTTCTTGAATTTTGCATTCGCGAAGACTTAAACAAATCTGCCACACGCGCAATGGTTGTGCTCGATCCTGTTAGACTTATAATTGATAATTACCCGGCCGGTGAAATTGAAATTTTACAGGGTGAGAATAATCCTGAAGCTGAAAATGGTGGTGGCACACGTGATCTTCCTTTCAGCAGGGAGCTGTATATTGAAAGGGAAGATTTTAAAGAAGTGCCGGAAAAAAAATATTTTCGTTTAGCTCCTGGTTTGATGGTACGATTAAAGAGTGCCTATATTATCAAATGCGAATCGTTTGATAAAGATGATTATGGTAACCTGAAGACTATTCACTGCACATACATTCCGGAAAGCAAGAGTGGCAATGACACGAGCGGATTGAATGTTAAGGGAACACTGCACTGGGTGGATTCAAAGCATGCGGTACCGGTTGAAGTTCGCTTGTATGACCGTTTGTTTCGTGTGGACGATCCTTCCTCTGAAGAAGCCGATTTCAAGGAATATATAAATCCATCGAGCCTGCAGGTTATTCCAATCGCCATGGCAGAGCCCTCTATTTCCGAAGCTTCAATAGGTGATAAATTCCAGTTTCTCCGCAAGGGATATTTCTGTGTCGACAAGAGTTCGTCTCCGGGAAAACTGGTTTTTAACCGTACGGTAACGCTAAAAGATACGTGGACAAAAAAGGACAAAAAGTAAAGCTTTTGAAAATTAAAAGTATTTCGGCAAAATAATGCCTCTTATCCATTAAAATGAAAACTAAAATATCGGTCGAAGGCCTGGAATGTTATGCACACCATGGATGCCTTGAAGAAGAATCACGAATCGGAGGCCATTTTGTAGTGGATGTTTACGTGGAACTCAACGCCGACAGGGCAATATTAGCCGATGAATTAACCGGAACTGTTGATTATGTAATTGTTAATAAGATAGTTAGAGAGCAAATGGCCATTCGTAGTAAATTGATTGAGCATGTTGCAGGACGAATTTTAACAGCCATTCATCGCGAATTTCCGGGTGAGATGACCGTAGAAGTGAAGCTGACAAAACTGAATCCACCGGTAAACAGTCAGATCGGAAGTGCGGGTGTTACGCTCAAAGAAACCTTTAAATAAGTTGCTGCCAAATGTAACATAAGCTGTCTCTGACCGTTAACAGGGATAGAATTAAATAAGCTTACAAATCAGTTTAATTTACTATTTTCGCCAACTCAAAAACAGTAATTTAGAAATCTAAAATAAAAATATTGGTCGCGTGGTCCACCGTCCGGCGGATTAGGCAGAGTCCAGACAAAGAATAAAAAATAATTAAAATATTGGTCGCGTGGCCGAGTGGTTAGGCAGAGGTCTGCAAAACCTTGTACAGCAGTTCAAATCTGCTCGCGACCTCCGGGAGGGAAATCTCCAAATAGCAAACCTGATAATCGCTTGATTATCAGGTTTTGTTTTTTGTGCTATTGATGTTTTGGAAGTCAAAATATTTCACCCTTTCCTTCACCTACGTATTTAATATTTCACCTTGATTCCGGATAGGAAATATTGCATTAGGGTATGCCTTAATTGGGTTATTTTCCAGGAAATTTCGAATGCTTCTTTTTAGTTGCGTTCTGATATTTACTTTTGGATGTAGACCCTTGTATTCAAATTCCCCTAATACAACTCCCATTTGTTTTACTGTGTTCTCGTCAGATTCCACAATTAAAGCAGGATTCTTTAAGTAATCGACCCCCACAAATGCCTTGGTCGGTAATTCTTCAGTATAGTACTCATTAATATTGCGGTTCCTGAATACAATTAGTTTATACAAAATAAACTCTGTAGCTTCTGCGAGATTAATTTCAGACACTTTTTTTACCAAGTCTTTATGGAAAGATGTTTCAATAGTATTAGTCACATATTCTAAAATTTGCTGGGTGGACATTCTGTTTCTCCAGGCAGGGTCATTACATAACTTGTGAGCCTCTTTTTCAATCATTCCATATTTCATAGCTTCTCTTTCTTCTTTTGAAAGCCTGTGGTGTATTGATTTCTTTTTCATAAATTTGAATTTAAGAATTGGGTTAAGAATTTATTTAATGATGAATTCGGGTTTATCATAAATGGGATAAAGCTTTTTTAACCAGAAGAACGATTCTTCTCGTGTCAATTGTGCATAAATGTCGGTTGGGCGTTTTGTTATAGTATGTCCCAACCAAGCAGCAGTCAAGTGCCGTGGTATTCCATTCTGTGCGCAGATAATTGTCCCGAAGGAATGTCTCGATATTTTGTGAGTCAATCTTTTATGAATGCCAGCTAAATCGCCAATATGCTTCAGGTACGTGTTGAGTTTTTGATGACTTAATCTGGGAAGCACATAACCATTTTCCTCCCGATACTTCTCATATTTTTCATAAATTGCCACTGCTCCAGGAAACCAAAAACATATCACCATCATGAGTTTGATTTTTATAAGCTAATTCAAATAATTGTGTAATTATTGTATCAACTTCATTTTCTAATTGGATAAATGTATCTTCATAAAGCATATTGTGAGAGTGTGGATGCGTGTATTATTTAAATAAATCAGTTAATATTAACTCATGGCCAGATTGTCCTATATTCTTCATGTTGATTGTTTTAATCCACCATCACTCCTGAAAGGCCGGAGCTACGGCGGACGCGAAGGTTTGGGTTAATTCCCCTTCCCTTGGGAAGTATTAATATAATATTTTCCATCAAAATACCTCGCTGCTTGCGGCGAGGAAATTTATTTCAAATTTATTATAATTCCAATGGTTTTCTAAGTTTCATAAAATAAACTTCAGGTGTATTGCTGTTTACATCAAACACTCTTGCTAAATAAAACGATTCTGTGTCAGTAGTTTCAAAAACAAATCTCCATTCTCTTGTGCTTATTGGCATTGCAATCATATCTGCCTTTGAAATGTCAGTGGTCGTTGCCTTCACTTGAATGTAAATATTGGGTCCTTCTGAATTTTGAGCGACTAAATCATATTTATCTCCTTTGTCTGTTATGAAATGTTGGTCGCCTTCAAAATCAATTATTGAATTTCCGTTGTCAGTTTCATTCTTGTTTGCCCACTGAACAGAATAATTTTTCTCTTTCAATTTTTTGTAAACAAATGCTTCACCCTTCCAACCATTTTCGAAATTAGTTCTTACTACTTTATCATCTATTGGCTGGTCAACGGTGGTGTCCCAACCCTTACTTAGTTCTTCAAGTTCAAACAATCTTTCAATTCTTTCAGCAGTCAATTCAGGATGCCCTTGTAAAACATTTGCTACTTCTTTTATTGTTGCTGCTGTTGTTCCTGATTTTACTATGCTTGCTAAATCAGCACTCATTCCACTTTTTAGGATTTCATCAAACTGGTCTCTTTCTTCTAAATCATATGTGTTCAATACAATGCCTGAACGCTGACGGTAAAAACTTTTAAAGAGTTGAGCCATTTCGCTCTTTGATTCCTTTTGCTTTGAAATCCATTTGTCAAGTTCTCTGATTGGTTGTTTAAATCCTTCAATGTCTTTTTCCTTAATTGCCAAATCATCAAGTTGACCGCATATCCATTTTAGGTCTCTGCTTCCGTTTAAAGCAATCCTAACTCCTGAATGAAGCAAACTCTTTCTGCAATCTGCCCCAAAATCTTTAATGATATTCTTGAGTTCTATTGGAATAGAATCGTCATTAAAAATTTCATTGCTGAATTTACAAAGTTGATTGAGTTGATTTGGGATTACTGCATATTCAGTCAAGAGGTTTATATCATAAATTAAAACGAATTGGATTATTTCGTTGAGAGAAGTATCAATATAGAATTTTAAATCTTCTTCTTCTACAGTATAGCTTTCTTTATATTCGGGATAATTTACATTTTTAAGATGTAAAGAAAAGTTGTCCAAATTCACGAACTTAGAAACCTTGTATAGAATATTTCTTGTAGCCCACTTCTGAAAAGGTTTCCAATCAAAATCCTCTAATCGTAAAAGAACTTCATTGCATTTGCTAACCTTATCAGGATAATATAACTTTAGAAATTTGTGAATCGTGTATATTTCTGTCTTGTTGACCTCGGCTGAATACCCAGAAAGTTCAAATAAACCTAATCTTAATAACTTCTTTTCTTCTTCTGATAATTTTCTTAAATAGTATTTTTCAACCTTGTCTTTTATTCTGTCAGAAGCGATTTTAACAGTTAACCTGCTCTCACTTTCAAAAACAGTTATTTCATCCCTGACTAATTTCTCATACCAATTCTCGCCAATAGATTTCATAATATCTTTTATCTGTTTAGGAATATTACTATCTCTACTTAAATTGTTTTTAAACGTAAAAGTTGAATCATTGGTTTGATTTGGAAAAACTGACATTGGTTTTTCCTTTCTATTTAATAGTTCCTTGTCTTCATCTTCCGTAAAAAGAATAATTTTATTCAATGCTTCAAATGCTTTGGTTTCGTCTAAAAAGTATGTCTTGGCAAATGCTGAAAAAGATATTTCGTTTTGTATTAAAAGCAACAGTTTTTCAAGGTCAAAGTCAAAGTCAGCACCTAACCAATCTTTTGTGTTCGCTTCTATGATGTCTTTCCAAATCTCAACATCCTGTTTTCTCGGAATTTTATCACCGATTAGAAATTTACAAAGTTCCCAGAATTCATTAAGTTTAGATTTTCTATAAATCGGAAACTTAGCATCCTTTGGTTTGATGCGTTTGCCATTTTCAGTTACGACAATTTCAGTCTCTAAAATTTCTTTACGAATCTCCTTCTGAATATTGTCCTTGTACCAATCGTCAGTTATATCTTTGGGTAAATCTGATTTTGCTAAGTAGTGGAGATTTTCCCAATCATTTTCCGAAGCTTTTTTAAGAAAATGTTTGAACAAATTAATTGCTTGCTCAAATAGTGCTCTGTTCAGTTGAACTTTTTTATCAAAAGCGTGATGGTTAGAAAGGTTCAAGAATACATGACTTCTTAAATCATCGGGGTTAAAAAGTGGGCTATTAATTATTACTGGAAATGAAAATGACTCTGAACCAACCAAAGGAAAGGAAATGAATTGCCTTGGAGTACTCTCATTTGGAAAAATAATTCTGTATCTATTTTCGCCAATACTTTCTACTGTGGTGGCAATTGTCAATGACTCATGTTTTGCAGAAAGTCTTGCAATTTCAAATGTGTAATTTCCATTTTTTGTTTGTTTTTCAATTCTTTCAATTATGATTTCACCAACTGATTTTGGAGAAAGACGTACATAGGTTGTTTGATTGCCGTGTTCATTAATTAAAACAGAATTCAGTTTAGAAACGAATGAAAAAACAAATGGAATTGCGTTGTGCATATCAGCAATTCCCTGTTCTGCAACTGTCTTGCCATCTGCATCAAATTGATAAATGAATTTTGTATCACATTTCAAACCATTTTGATGATTTGGATTACTGTCATTAGAAAATTGCTCTTTTTCAAGTTCGGTAAAAGTTGAAAAGGACTCTTTTACTTTCATTTTCATTTCATCAGATGTAGCTGCGTCTCTATCAAGTGGAAGTTGAAAAGCTTTTACAGTTCCATTGCTTCGATAAATACTTTCAAGAGTGATTTTCTTGCTAAGTAAGTAAGTTGTCATAAAGCCAGTTCCAAACTTTCCAGTGGTATTTATAAATTCTTTTGCTTCTTCTGGGCTAATTTCTTGGTTGTTGGACAACTTGTCAAAGAAATTTTGCTTTATCTCGTCGGAGTAGCTTGGCGGCTTTGTTGACCGCTGACTAAGAAGCGCTAATAAGTGGTCATGTATAAAAGGACTTCCATTATGAGAAAACTCTACACAAGCTTCAGTCAAGTTCACTTCCACTTTTCCATTCTCGTTTATTACATCTTTTGCATTTTGCAGAAGTTCCCAAATCCACCTTCTCGCTGATTGTGGTTTGCCTGTTAAGTCATTTATTGTATTGAAAAGCTTTTGACCAATACTTTCAAGTCCTTCTTGAGCTAAAAGTTCCTGGACCCGCTGATTGTCTTTGATTGTCTTTGATTGTCATATAATGTATATTCTCTAAAATAATTTAGTTTGTATTTCGATTTTAGGATGAAATGTTCCAATAATAATAAAGGGATTTAATGACACATGATGATGAGCTTGTGTTGTTCCTAAGAAAAAATGCAAGTCCTTGGTTTTCGCAAAGTCATTTAAGTATTTATTCCTTACGTCAGCAATAGCCTTTTTTTCATCTCCTTCGTGTCGAGCCAGGCAATTCCAAAAAAGTTGCCCTATTTCCCAATCTTCAATCATCAATTTGCTTTCCGTTCCTTGATTGTCTTTAAAATGATATTTGAATTTGTAAGGTAATTTTTGAACCACTTCAAATTTGCCTTCTTTATTAGTTTCAAAAAGATTGAGTTGATTCAATTTAGCTAACTTATCTTTGTCCCATTCACGTTCTGTAGACTCAACGATAAAGTCTAATATTTCATTGGGTTTAAAAACCGCTAACGAAGTACAGATATCTTTGTTTTTTGCTTCCGCAATAAGTTCAGATAGATTATAATATTTTTTGCTTAAGCAAATTTGCTTTCGGTGAAACCAATTTCCTGAAGTATCAAGATTGCCGACAACTTTAATTTCTGTTTCAATTCGGTTGAGCCGGTAGCTTTCTGGTCTGAAGTCACGGGTATTCTTAACAAGGTCAACTTTTATCCAATCATACTTTTTATACTGTTCTGTAAATGATTTTTTACGAAAAGGAACAGGGTATATTCGCACCCACGTGCCATCTTCCTTAAAGCCGGCTGTACAAACTAATTCATCATACTTGGCTGAAAGTGTAGGATAGGTTTTTACTGTTATCAGTACTTTCGTAATCGCCATAGATTAAATGTGTTTCACATCATAGGAAAAGGCCGGAAGGTTTTGGATGGCTTCCGCTAAATGTTTCCGATGGCATTGGCAAATATCCGCTTCAAAGCAGGTAAGGGCAATGCGTTTATGTAACTTTAACAAATTCAAAAGTTCAGTTTGCGTATCTATAGTTTTTGTTAAATTATTTTTTCGATAAGTAGCAAACAATTTGTCATAGTCTGATTGAGAGTTCAATTCCTGGCGTTGGTCGGATGTTATGCCGACTTCTGGGAAGTGCATATATTGAATCCCTACACTTTCACAGTATTTTTTCAATTGACTTTTACTAAAGCCGAATTTCATACTCAAAGGATTGTTCCGCACATCTACCAATAGCTTTATATCGTTTTTTAATAGTCTAACTAAATATTCTTCCAACGAGATGCCCTCATACCCGATGGTATAAAGTACCGTTTTATTTACTTTTGGTTTGGACTTGGATACTTTTTCTAATTCCGTTTTAGTTAAAATATTTGAGGCAGCTTCGCTACGGGTCGCATAAAATGGGAAGTTTGTATAAGTATGCTTCATCAATGCTGTAGCACTCATTTTTCCATAAAGTGCTTTTATGGCCCTCAATTGTAGTAGGTCGTCGGGTTTCAATTGCTTCAGATAATCGACATTGTCCTTTTTCTCAAAGGATTTTTCATCTTCATTCAATAACCCCCGCTTAACCATTGTCGTCATGTCAGCATTTGCGGAATAGGAGTAACATCCGAACTTGTATGGTATAAAATCATACTCGGACTTGGATTGCTTGTTCGTAAAAAGGAAAAGCAATTTCTGTAGTCTAATTTTATCTAATTGACCATCAAATAATTGTAATAAGCCGAGCATAATTTTCCTTCTATAGAACATACATCAAAGTTAAGGTTAATCGGTTTTGATTCAAGCATATCGAAATTTTCTATTAACTGTCTAATGTTGAAATAAGTATAAGAAAATCGAACAAATTCTATGTATTTTTCACCGCGACATACTCTGGCACACCAGAAGAGTAATTTTGGCCGGTAATCATAATATACCTGGCCATGGGAAACACCGCAATTCATCAATCTGAGATTTCAGGCGTAACCGAAAAGGAGCGACTTGAAATCATAGAAAAGAAGGTAGATATTCAGAAAAAAAGGGTTGAAATCAAAAAGGAGAGACTCAACATTGATGAAATTGTTTTCCGTCGTAAAGTATCGCTTGAAGAACAAAAAAATTTAATTGATAAGATATCCGAATTGAGATATTTACTTTCAGATTGGACAATTGATGGAGAAAGAACAATTTTCGCAAGTGAACCATTTTTAAAAGCTACAATTGAAGGAGTTCAGCGTGAAATCGTATTACATAAATTAATGGAATTAATAAACAAGTTTTAAAATATATTAGATGTCTGACTCAAATTATAATGAATTATCACAAGAATATGATAAGTTGTTTTTAAACAATATTCATGATTTCATTAATAATAGCATTAAAGAAGAAAACATTAGTGTTGACTATAATATGTTTTATCCTTCGTTTGGTGTAAAAAAGGATGAACCGTGTGACTTTTTGTTTTATGGTCAAGCCTGTAATGGATGGCCAATCGTTTTTAATGTTAACGGAAAAACAATTGCAAAAGTTTTAGGGGAGCGGCTTATAGAATGCAAATTTTACTCAAATGGATTTTATTCTGATGAGAAGCAAACACACAATCCATTAGATTGGGTAAATGTTTATTGGAGCAATCGTTCTTATAGAGACAGCATTGCAATTTTAAACAATAGAGAATATTACAAGGAAATTAAAAGCTTCAAAGTTTATTCTTCCTTTTTTTGGAATGTAATATACAAAACCATAAGTGATTATTATAATTATGATAGAAACAGCTGGCATTGGTCGGGCAAAATGGTTTGGTCCAATTTGTACAAAATCGCACCTCTACCTCCAAAAAGAAATCCAACTGATTTTGAAAAGAATTTGCAAGTAGAATTAAGTGTACAGTTAGTGAAGAAGGAAATTGAGGAAATTAATCCGCGGTATTGTATTGTTTTAACAAATGATGAATGGTGGAAACCATTTCAGGCAGCCTTGAATCCAGATGAATTCGGAATAAATGGATTTTCCGAAATCGATGCTGTTCAAAAGTATAAAAACACAAATATCATAATAACAACTCGTCCTTTTAGAAGTGGAAATGAAAAGCATGTTTCACAAATATTGGAAGTTTTAAAAAAACTTAAATAATGTCAAAGCGCGGCTACATCAGCAGGTATTTAATTATTATCAAAAAAATTCAGTCTAAACCATACTGTAGGTTTGATGAAATCCGCGACCATATTGAAAACCAAATTCAGTATTTGCAACTTGATGATGAGTCCTTAAGTATGGGTGTGTCTAAACGTACATTTCAAAGAGATATCCAGGACATTCAGAAATTATTTGGGTTGGATATAGATTATTCAGCATCTCAAAAAGGATATTTCATAAGACAAGACGAAAATGAAAACATGAATTTTCGAAAAGTCATTGAATCATTTGAACTATTCGACGCATTTAAACTTACAGAAGGAATGTCGCGATATTTAAGTATTGAAAAGAAATCAATCTCAGGGTCAGAACATATTTACGGCATTCTTCATGCTGTTAAAAATCGCTTTCGACTGGATTTTTACTATGAGAAATATTGGGCTGATAGCGCTGAATGGCGGAATGTGGAACCCCTGGCGATAAAGGAATTCAAGAACCGTTGGTATCTAATAGCCATTGACCAGGTTGATGGCATAATTAAGTGTTTCGGATTGGATAGAATGTCTGGATTAATTATTACTAATCGTAAGTTTTCGTATCCTAAAGATTTTGACATTAGCCAACACTTTTTCTTCAGTTTTGGAATCATTGCCACACTGAATGATAAGCCTGTAAATGTTGAATTGGCCTTTGAACCATTTCAGGGAAAATACATCAAATCGCTTCCGCTTCATCATTCCCAAGTTGTGATAAAAGAAAATGAAAAAGAACTTAGAGTTTCTTTGAGACTAAACATCTCTCACGATTTCATTATGGAATTACTTTCACATGGAGAATCAGTTAAAGTTTTAAAACCAAAATCTCTGGCTCGACAGCTAACATTAGTGTACGAAAAGGCACTTTTACAATATAAATAAATAATTCAAGCAGCTATTTGTAAAATGAACAGATTAAGTCCGGAATACGAACGTATTTGTCAAGCTATGATTAAGGATTTCCTGGTGGAGATGAATATAGAAGGATACAAGGACAATTTTTATTCTTTTCATTACCCTTCATTTGGAGAACAAATGCAATCCTCAAAAAAGATTCTGATTTATAATCGTTGGAACGATGTTGAATGGGAGCCTTCTTTTGCAACATCAACGCATATCTCTGATGACATTGTCAACCAAGCACGATACTTTTCAAATCCGCTTGCAAAGGAGTCATTAGCAAAACCAATAGAGCGGTATTTGGATATCGTAAAATCGAGCAGACCGTTTTTCTATGATGTTACAAAAGAGATTTCTCAAAAAATATTGGAATTAAACTTTGATGATGAATCCTGGATTGACAGAATAGTATTTTCCAACCTACTAAAAATCGGAAAGGAAAACGGGATTGACCAATCAGAATATCAGGCGCAAATTGAGTATTCGAAATTGTTGTTTTTACTTGAGTTAGAAGAAATCAAGCCCGATGTTGTACTATTAATTACCAGTCTGGATTACGGAGAAGATTTCACAAATGCGATAGGATTAGAGGCAAATGATTGCATTGAAACAAACGATTTTATTATTGTTCAAGGGAATTATAAAGGAGCAAAGGTGATTCTGACCAGATGTCCGGACAACGGAAATGCAGAAAAATGTGTCAAACAGGTTTTAGAATTAATTCATTTGATGTAAGTGTTTCAAAATGGAAAGCAATCAAACCAACTAATTTGCTTACATATTTCGGTAAATATATTTACAATGCTTTCTGTGCAATAAAGATTGAAATGAAAAAATTGTTTAATCCAATCACATAATGACATCCACTTTCAAATGGTTTGGAGGGTTCATATTAATTTTACTGACACTAACTCAGGAATATGTTTATGCGTCTGACAAGCCCAAGCAAGTTGAATTTTATATTAAAAAGGCTGAAGCATATTTTTTAAAGTCTGAATTTGATTCTGCACTTGTTTATTTGAACATTGCTTATGAAAATAGTAAAGTTGTTGACAGTGATAGTTTATGTGCAGTTATAATTAATAAAAAGGCCACCATTTTTCTCAAAACGGAACAATTAGATTCCACATTTAATTTGATTAAATTCAATGAAAAGTTTATTCAAAACAAATTTGGAAATAATAATGAACTGTATGCTACATGTAAGGACCTCCGTGGAGATTATTACATGAATTTTTCTGACGTGGAAACTGCGGTTATTATTTACCGACAGGCACTTGATATTAGGAATCGTATTTATGCCCCGAACAACCCAAGGGTGGCATATTCCTTATCAAATATTGCAAGATATTATAATTTCAAAATCACTGTGGATTCTGCCTTCATCTTTGCTGATTCTGCCTATCAGATATTTTTAAATAGTCCAGAGAATAATAATGATTTGGAATATGAACGCATACTTACTGAATACGCTTACGCATATAAGATATATTATCGACACAGGAATAAATTGAGTAAAGTACTAAACGAAACAAGGAACTTATATTTTAAGGTGCTGGTGTTTATTGAAAACAAATATGGGAAAAATTCACTTGCAGCAGCAGGCATTTATCGAAATATTGGCAACACGTATACGGATGAATTGCTTGGGTTTATCGGTCCGGTAAGTTTTAGAAATCATTTATATCAGGAAGCGAATAGAAATTACGATAAAAGTATTTCCATAATTTCAAAGTATTTGCAAAAGAAAGATGCATTTCTCTGTACTCTCTATTATGTTAAGGGATTGTTGAATGAATATGCTTTTAATATTGATAGTTTGGATAAAACTATTTTTTTTTATGACAAGTCCATCCGCACACTCATACCTTCATATGATGGCACTACGGCAATTCCATTGAATGATTTGAAGAATTGTACATCAAAGTATGAATTGATGACAGCTTTTTACACTAAATCATTTCTTTATTTTAAGAAATATAACTACTCAGGCGACAGCAAGTATTTAAAAATGGCTTACAAATATGGAAAAGAATTAATGCCATTGTGGAATTGCGTTATTGAGGAATTTGAATCACCTTATAGCAATAGAATTTTAACCATTTACAATGGAAAAATATTTAACATGGCTGCTGAATTTGCGTGGAAGTTATATAATGTTACTGGCGATAGAGTATATTTAGATGACATATTAGGTATTTCTGAACAATCGAAAGGGTCACTGCAACAGCGACTAATCCCCAAATCAGCTTCCAAGACTAATA
The DNA here is from genome assembly GCA_038215705.1 of Bacteroidia bacterium. Lineage (GTDB taxonomy): Bacteria > Bacteroidota > Bacteroidia > AKYH767-A > OLB10 > JADKJB01. The sequence continues at coordinate 1,629 of JBBQQQ010000021.1, read as the reverse complement.
CTAAATTTCATGTTGCCCAATTGACAGTATCAGATATTCAAAATGCCCTTCCTAATCAACAAACTCTTTTTATTGAGTTTGTTGATACTACATTGGTAATAGGAATAACCAAAGACCATTTTTTAGTCAAAAACATTAATGAGAATATAAACCAAGATAGTTTACTTAAAATTTATCAAAGAGTGCTTCTGGGTAACAACCCGAAAAAATACCAAACCACGGCCTATTTGATTTATCAATCGTTTTTCGAACCCATCTTAAGTAACCTAACAAATGATATTAAATACTTGATTATTGCAAATGATGGCATGATATCACAAATAGCTGTTTCCGGATTAGTAACAGATACAACAGCTAATGTAAATGATTTCCGAAAACTAAATTACTTAGTGCGGAAATATGCCATCAGGCATGTGTTGTCAGGAAGTGATTTATTAAAGAATATTAAAAACAAAGAAGAGCGCCCTGGGACATTGGTAGGATTTATTCCATCATTTCAAGCCAATTCATCGTTGCCGTTTTCTAAATCTCTCGTTCAAAGTTTACAGCAAAAAGTGAAGGGTGATTATTACTTTGATGAAAGCGCTTCAAAAGAAAATTTTCTAAGTCATGCTCCAAATTATAGGGTCATTCAATTGTCTACGCATGCTGAAGCTGACTTAGGAGAAATGATGAAGAGCAAACTGTTTTTTACAGATACCGATGGAGATAGTAATTTTATAGTCCTTGACTCTATTTACAGAATGAAATTTAATACGCAATTGGCTATATTGTCGGGTTGTGAAACTAACGTTGGAAGAATGGAGTATGGTGAGGGTTCGTTAAACTTTGCACGGGCTTTTTTATATGCTGGGTGTAATAGCACACTTACTACCCAGTGGAAAGTTGATGATAAATCTACCTCAGGAATTTTACAGGAATTCTACAATTACATGATAGGTGGTGAAAATTTGAGTGAATCACTCCGACAATCACAATTGCACTATTTGAAAAATTGTAGTAGTTCGCTGGAAGCAAACCCGTTTTTTTGGAGCTCCCTTGTAATTACAGGCTCCGATAGGCCGGTTTATTTGGATGTAAAAACAAAAACTTCAACATATGCGTTAATTATTTTAGCAATCCTGTTGTTTTTGTCTGGCTGGTATATGTATAAAAGGAAAAGAGAGCAAGTGCCCAATAATTAGGCCCTTGCTCTTTTGCTATAAAACGGAAAAGTGGTGAATTATTATTGTTTCATTATCTTTTCTGTATAAATTATTTTTCCGTATTTATCCGATACATGAATCAAATACATCCCGGCCATGAATTCTGTCAAGTCTATAACATTTTCTGCATCAGTTTTTCGAACAACTGCGCCTAAAGCATTATAAACAACTATTTTTTCATTTTTAATTCCATTGATATGCAAAATTCCTTGTGTGGGATTAGGATTAACATTGATGGGTTTTGTTTGGGTTATTTCACTTATACTGGTAAAAGGATTGGGGTTGTATATTCCGGTGCATACTGACCCCCCTACCGGGATGCTGACCCCACCCTAGGGAAAACGCGATTCCGGGATATTGACCCCCCTTTAAAGGGTTTAATTCCGGCATACTGACCCCCCTCAAACGAGTCATTCCGGGATAT
>JBBQQQ010000020.1:0-61439 GCA_038215705.1 Bacteroidia bacterium | reverse complement strand
AACATCATACAAAAAGCTAATTTTATGGAATGTGAGAAATGAAATTCCTACAGGCAGCAGAACATGCCCTACAGACAAACCTTTCCCCGTAAGGGTAACGGAAATGAAATTGAAATTGTCAATAAAAAAATTGGCATACTTAAAATACGCTAAAAGCGCGATGTTCAAAACAATGGAAGCCGTAAAAAATAATTTTCTACTTGATTTGTTAAATTGTGAGGCAAGGTAATAATCAACCAGGCACGAGGCAATAACTGTAAATACAAACACCGGTGCTCCCCAGCTGAAAAATAATACACTGGAGAGTAAAATCCACCCATTTCGAAATTTATTAGGCAGCGCAAAATAGGTAAAGAAAAAAATCGGCATAAAGTAAATGAGAAACGTTATGCTGCTGAATACCATTAGCGTTTTACATTTATTCCGGTTGGTTCACTATTTATTACAACCATAGGTCCTAACACTTTATGGTTAATTAATGTGTAGGGAAGTCCTGCATCATTAATTTCATTTTCTATTTGCTTTGGATCAACAGGAACATCATTCAGCAGAATTACCTGTTTCATTTTTTTCTGATGCAGAAAAACGAGTGCAGCATTCCTTGCACGGGGAGTGCTGGTTGCAAAGCGAAATCCATTATTAGCACATACATATTCTGTAGTTCCCGATAACAGATCACTCCACACTATATCATACTCACACAGCGGAGCATAAACCCGCTTCGCTTCCTCAAATGTAATATGCTCTTTTTTTCGATAGCGGTTATAACCTGATAGTAAAACGAGCACAGCAATGCCTATCCCCGTAAATGAAACAATGTGCCGGAGTTTGTTTTCTGGAAATTTAACATTATTTAAAAAATAGAATGCAATTCCGGTAAGAATCATTGCGGAAGCATAGGGATAATAATCCATAGTAACTTTGTGCCACCCAAAAAACAAATAGTTTATAAAAGGAAATGTAAGGTATTTTAAAAAATCCAACATGCTACATCGGTTAGATATACATGCTGTAAGTAGAATAATTATTGTAAAAAGATGAACACGAAGCCAATGATTGTCAAGGCTAAAATAGTAAGCGAAGTTTGCGAAAACACCACGACCTGAGGTTACTGCTGTATCAATTGATGAGTACGTACTGGCAAAAGGGTTTCCCAGCAATTGAAAATTGTAAATCAAAAGCGGCAATAGTGCCACAATTACAAGACCGGCAAATTTTATCAATAAAAGCAGGTTAAAACGAAAGGACGTCGAATTTTTTAAAGACTGAAATGGCAGAAATAGCAAAACCGGTAAAATCATAAGAACGTTTACAACGCGAAAGTTAGTGGAGAGTGCTATTAAAAAGCAGGCTACTAATGGCCGGGTTCTGATGGTCATTCCTGCCGAAAGTAATAAACCAAACGTCACGGCCAATGAATTAACACGTGCGAGTTCAGTAGTAAACGGAGCCGACACAGATAATAGAAAAATATAAACCGGAAACAACAAATCGAAAAGAGTCCAGCCCGGCTTTTGCAGAGTTCCTGAAAGCCACAAAGGCAGTAGCATTAGCAAAAATAATGCTACTGTTGGAAATAAAATTTTTCGAAATTCGATGGGAATAAAACTTAATAACCAGGAAGTGCCCGGGGGATATTGATTGATAACGAGCTTGGTACCGGGAATGATATGATAAGCGTGTGGTGTTATCATCCATGCTAGTTCAGGTTCGGTGATTCCCTTCCCGCGAAGGGTATCGAGCAATTCATCGAAATAGGGCCCTTCGTTAGAGACGCCTTCAGCGAAGGTACGTGATAAGTTAAGGTAGCCAAATTCATCGCACCCTATTGGCATGGATTCATGGGATTGTGAAAATTTCAGGGTGATGCCCGTCCCCATAAAAATAAAAATCAGGCAGTAGAATATTGTTTTATTCATTCAGCCTTAACTTTGAAATTGATTCAAATAATCCAAAACCTAAATCCTTCAAACTGGGATCTGACGATAGGATAATCACAAAATCCCGGTTTTCGATATCTGATAGTTTAATTTGCCCGGCAATTCCTTTATTATTTTTTTGATTATCGAAAGTAGATTTGTTGTAATAGCGGATATGTGATTGCTGAGAAAAGCAATTTTGTAGTATCTCCAGGTCATAAAAATTCCAGATGAAGCTATCACTTACAATTAAAGCATTTGGTTTATAGCCGTCAGCAAATTGCAATCTCGGATATGCCATAGCAGGTGATTTCCATTTCATCATCAGGTTCAATGAGGCCAGGTAATCATCATCAGTGTATCGGGGCTTCGTGGAAATATCAATATCCGTGAGATAAAATGAAGCCATTTTTTTTCCGCCGAGGGTTTGCAGTACCGACATTAATGTATCTGCTGCGAAAAACGCGCCATATGTACTCCAGTGCGCGCCATATTTTGGTACTAACGGCCACGAGGAAGTGTCCTTTAATGCGATAAACCATTTATCATAGTCAAGAACCGGTACGTTCAAACTTTTAAAGAGCGAATCAAAAAATATACGGTTTGTGTTTTCAGACACATTTAAAGAGTCATTCAGATATTCCTGGAAATACCCGGCTTTATTGGGAGCAATACAAACAAGCAATGGAACGTTCAGCGAATCAAGAATGATTTTTGAATGGGTGATAGCCTGAATTTTTCCTGATTTTATTGAATCGTTCAGAAGATCGGTTCCGTTAATGGCAGAAATATAGTTAGGATCAAAAATATATTTCTCTTTACCCAGGGTAAGTATCGTATTTATATTTCCAAATACGGAATAATCCACCTGGTTGCGCAACCTTACGAGTTCACCGTTGAATGCAGTGTTATATTTAAGATAATGATCGGTTTGTTGCTGGTATTTTCCTTCAAACCATAGTGGCGCCGTGAACTGTGGAGGTACTCCGGCATCAAATGCTCCTTGAAGACCAGCCAGTTTGATAGGATGAAAGAATTGTTGAAAAAGTATCAGCAGCGCCAGCAGTGAGAATCCAATAAGAAAAATACGGGCACCCTTTTCATTCATAAAGGCAAATATCTTAAATTGTTTTGTATTTTCATCCCGTGCTTAAAAGTAGGGAAGGAGTTAATACTTATGTCATTGCTGCAGTGCTTATAGCGCTGTTACTCGCCGGAAGAGGATTTCTGGCACTGGGTGACTTCACCTATTTTTTTGTTGCCGGTTCCGATTTCGTTGATCCATCAGCCACCCCGGGTCCTGTGTGGGTGCAGAACGGTCAGGGTTATGACGGACAATTTTTTTACAGGTATGCTCTTGACCCTTTCAATTTCAATAAAACTGATTTTGGAATAACGGTTGATCTTGTTCCTTACAGGATTCAACGTCTCATGTACCCATTGCTTTCCTGGATATTTTCATTCGGCGGCAATCCTGCTTTAGTGCCATATGCATTGATCCTGGTAAATATACTTGCTTTTTTCGGCACCTTATTTTTTGCAAATGCTTTCTTCAAATCATTGAATGTAACCAATACCACTGCAATATTACCGTTATTACTTTGTGGAATTTATATGTCGTTAGCTCGGGATCTGGCAGAAATTGTGGAACTCTTTTTCTTTACGGCAAGTATTTATTTTCTTTTCCGGAAAAATTATTTGTGGTTTGGTTTATTGGCATCCTTCACCACATTAACCAAAGAAACTTCGCTCATTACATTCCTGCCTGTCGTGCTAATTTCTCTTTATGGAATTTATAAAACTAGCCGGTTTACAAGTAAAACATTATTCCTGTTATTACCGTTTTTCATTTTTGCAGCCTGGAAGCTTTTGATCGCATCACAAACAGTAACGATTGTCGGAATACCCGGAGTACAAATTTTTGGTATTCCCTTTATGGGCATAGCGGCAGGATTCCTTGGTAATTTTGATGTATCATCAACAAAAAACCAGCTGCAACTTCTTTTTTGGATTTTATATATTATTTGGCAGATATATATTGTAGTACAGGTTTTAAAAACAATTTTTTACCATAAACCGGAAAACATTAATTATTTTTTTCTTGCACTTTCGGGAGCCTATTTGTGCTGGCTGTTGTTTGCGATTTTGCTTTCACCGGCCATCTATATTGATGACTGGTCATTTGTCAGGGTGTTTAGTCTGTGGAATATGACAGGGTTTTTGCTGCTCTATCTGCGAAACCGCCCGGTTCCGGATTTGTTCAGATACTATTCAATGCTGCTGGTCGGATTGACCCTTGTACGTTTGATAATCAGGCCTTAAAGAAAATTTCAGGCTCCGTAATCGCGGAATTCCAAGGGTTTGCAGCCTTATAAATAATAGTATATTTGCATCCCGGAAACATAAATCCATTTTATTTCTCAGCTAACTGACCCAAGCGGCTCCTTCCGGGTTCGGGTTTAAGTAACATTACTGACTCGTGATATTCAATTCGCTACATTACCTTATTTTTTTACCACTTGTCACGCTTTTATATTACCTCCTCCCGGTAAGGTTTCGATGGATTCTATTATTGGCTGCCAGCTATTATTTTTATATGGTATGGGAGCCCGTTTATATATTGCTTATAATACTTGCAACCGGTGTTGATTATTTTTGTGGAATCAGGATGGGGGCACTCGCAACACGTAAAGAGCGTAAGCCCTATATGCTTTTCAGTGTTATTATGGGATTAGGTATTCTTGCCATATTCAAGTATTATAATTTTTTTGCAGGTTCGGTAAACGATCTTTTTACTTCGATGAATATGGAGTATATGTTACCGGCAGTCAGCCTGCTGCTGCCGCTTGGAATATCCTTTTATACATTTCAGACATTGAGTTATACAATTGATGTTTATAAAGGAAAAGCGGCTCCTGAAAAACACCTGGGGCTTTTTGCTTTGTATGTAATGTATTTCCCGCAACTGGTTGCCGGTCCAATTGAACGCGCAAAGCAGTTATTAACGCAATTCCATTTTAATTATAATTTTTCCTGGATCAATTGCACAAGCGGTTTGCGATTAATTATGCTGGGGTTGTTTAAGAAAATTGTTATAGCCGACCAGATAAGTCCTATGGTAGGACATGTTTTCAATAATCCTGAGAATGCGACATCCCCTTCAATCTACATTGCAGGGATGCTATTTGTAGTTCAGGTGTACTGCGATTTTTCAGGCTACTCTGATATTGCACGCGGATCATCACGTCTGCTGGGAATTGAACTTATGGAAAATTTCCGACTACCTTTCTTTGCTAAATCCCTATCATCATTCTGGGGGCAATGGCATATTTCCCTCATGAACTGGTTTCGTGATTATATAATGTTCCCACTTATAAAAGATGGTGTAAAGTGGCCGTCCGTTTTCCTGTTGGTGTTTTTGATCAGTGGTTTCTGGCATGGTGCTAACTGGACATTTGTTGCGTGGGGGATTTATAATGGAATCATGGTAGTTTATTCAAAAGCCACATTAAAATGGCGTTCGGCATTCCTTGACAAAATCGGGCTTAAAAATTTTACTTCCTTGCGCCATGTAATACAATCAATCTGTGTTATTCATATTTTTGGATTCAGCGGAGTGTTCTTCCGGGCTGCTACCTTAAGTGATTCCTGGATTCTGATTGAAAATCTGTTTTCAGATTTCACCCCTGCCATCCGTAGTATTATAAATGATACCGGGAACATGAGGCAGGAATTATTGTACCTGGGTAAAGATGCGATTTCATTTTACCTGATAATAGGGTTTATTGTGTTGCTTGAAGTGTTTGAATGGTCACTGAGAAATCAAAGTATTGATGAGTCGGTAAACATGATCCCCACTCCGTTGCGGTATATAATGTATGCCGGTGTAGTTATTTCAATTGTGCTAATGTCGAGTGTTGCTGAGTCACCATTTATTTATTTCCAGTTCTGATGTCGCCAAAGTTACGTTTGATCCGGTATTTGTTGTTTTTTATATTGTTGGTAGTTGCCGACCGTTTTATTGGTGCAGCTATTTCGAAACTGGCACAAGCACAGATCAGAGACAACAGGGTGGGTTTACTCATTGATAAAAAAATTGATGCTGATATTTATATAATCGGATCTTCGCGTGCTTTGAATAACTACAACCCTGCAATTATTACTCAATATACCGGAAAATCATGTTATAACCTTGGAGTAAGCGGATCAAATGTTAATTTTCACGAAACCATGCTTGACCTCGTTTTGCAAAATTCATCAAAGCCTGGTATGATCATTTATAATATTGATGATTATGGAACTTTGTTTACCATGGAAGGCGTGATTTACAGGAAAGATGTTTTATATCCCTATGTCGATAATGATTTGGTTAACAAAAAGGTCAGTCATGAACTCGACCGGAATATAATTGCAACAAAAGTTTCTGATTCATACCGGCAAAACTTTAATTTTATCAATGCACTCAAATACCTGGCCTATGGCAGAGAGGCCACCGATTATACGACAACCAATTTTGACAGCCTTGGAGCTAATTTGCTCGTACAGCGGCCGGGAGATAAAATACCGGTTTTTGGAAGACGAAAATTCGAACTTCCCACTCATCAGCTGGATTCAGTTCGTGTTTCTGCCTTCAGGCGCATCCAGCAAAAATGTTTATCCAATAATATTCAACTGGTTTTAGTTTTACCGCCATTGTATACCAAACCCTCTGCATTTTTCAGACAGCAGGTCAAAAAACAGGGGCTTCCGGGTGCGCACTGGATGGATTTTGCCAACCAAATGCAGGAAGCCTCCTATTTTTACAATACCGATCACATGAATAAAGTGGGAGCCGATATATTTTCTCATAAAGTAGGTGGTAAATTAAAAGAGATATTCAGATAAATGGTTTTCAGTTCACCCATATTTTTATTCCTGTTCCTGCCGGTAACATTATTTTTATCATACTTGTGCAACAGGTATAAGTGGCGAAATGTACCGCTGTTGATCATGAGCCTTATTTTTTATGCTTTTGGCGAAGGTGAAATGCTTCTGGTAATGATTGGTTCCATCACCATGAATTATTTTATTGGGAAGTGGGTGGGTAGGTCAGGAGATAAAACTGCTATCACGGTAGGTGTTATTCTAAACTTGTTATTGCTGATTATTTTTAAGTATACCGGATTTATTATTGAAAATGTCAATGAATTTTTAAAGTTGATAAATGTAACACCCTTCCCCCAGGTTCATATAAATTTGCCAATCGGAATTTCATTTTATACTTTTCATTGCATGTCGTATCTCATTGATGTGTACCGCAGAAAAAATGAAGCCCAGAAGTCGTTTGTAGATCTTGCATTGTATGTGAGTCTCTTTCCACAGCTGGTAGCGGGACCGATCATCCGGTACAAAGATGTTGCGGCCCAGTTTCAAAACCGCGTGCTTAACTCCAGCCAGTTTTACCTGGGGCTGCAACGGTTTATTATCGGGTTAGGAAAAAAAGTGATTATTGCGAATTCACTGGGATCAACTGCTGATCTTATTTTCGGTCTTAACTCCTCAGATCTTTCTACACCTATAGCATGGGTGGGAATCCTCTGCTATTCTATGCAATTGTATTTCGACTTTTCTGCATATTCCGACATGGCAATCGGATTGGGTAAGATGTTCGGATTTGATTTTCTCGAGAACTTCCGGTTTCCTTATAAATCGAAATCCATCCGTGAATTCTGGCAACGCTGGCATATTTCTTTATCCAACTGGTTTCGTGATTATTTGTATATTCCACTGGGAGGAAACAGAGTCAGCCCCGGTCGTGTATATGTGAATTTGTTCATTGTGTTTTTCCTTACGGGACTGTGGCATGGAGCAAGCTGGAATTTTGTGATATGGGGATTGATACACGGATGTTTCATGGTTATTGAAAGGCTTGGATTTACTAATATACTGGAACGATTGCCGGTTATAGTGCAGCGTCTTTACATGGCTTTCGTGGTAGTAATTGCATGGGTATTTTTCCGTGCGGAAACATTGCCGCAATCAGTTGATTATATCGGAGCTTTATTTGGTCACGGTAATACTCCTAAATTTACAATGGATATGGTTCTTAACAGGGAGCTTATATTTGCCTTTGTTATCGGTTTATTAATGTCAGTGAATGCTTTCAACTGGGTAATGCGTAAATCGCTTAGGCAGATTCTACGGAACAGGAATATGGTGCCCCTTGTAAAAGCAACATTTGTTAATGGTAAGTCAATATTCCTGCTAATTATTTTTATTTATTCAGCGCTGACAATAGCGGGAGGTAGTTATAACCCATTTATTTATTTCAGATTCTGATGAAAAACTGGCTGAAATATACTTTGTTGTTACTGTTCCTGTTCACATTCAGCTTTGTGTTATTGCTGCAATGGATAATTTCTGAAGCAACATTACTGACTGCTGCCGCTGCAATTTCGGTTTCAGCGTTTTTTATTCTTAAGCATTATGTTGCATCATGGCCATTTCATAAATTCTTCCTGATTGCTTCCTTCCTTCTGCTGATTACTATTCCAATGGTTGGTCCAAAGGAAACAACCAGTTTAGAGAATCGGAAGCTCGCCGCATTTCCTGACTTCCGGTTTTCCAATGTCTGGAAATTTTTATTTGACTATGAAGATTATTTTAATGACAGCTTTTCATTCAGGAATACTGCAGTTAAGGCAATCAGTAAATTTCGTTTCCGGTTGTTCCGTGTATCACCTATGCCGGTGATTGTTCAGGTGGGAAAAAATGACTGGCTGTATACAAGCCGTCCTGATTACATTAAAGACACCTCTTCTCCGTTCACTGCGGCACAACTGGATAGCGTTATAATGAACCTCAAAATAATTACAAAATATTTTGATATCCGTAACATCAAATATTACTTCACAGTAATTCCTGTTAAAGAGCGCATCTACCCGGAATTTATGCCACAGGATCTGCTGTTCCGGATGGAGTTTTCAAAAGCCGCACAACTTAATGCGGAGTTATTGAAGCATCCTGAAATAAGATCTGTTGACGTCAAAGATGTATTGATTGAAGGAAAAAAAACCCGCCCTACCTATTATAGTGGTGACACGCATTGGAACGTATTTGGTGCCTTCCTGGGTTATCGTAAAATAATTGACAGGGTAGCGCAGGATTTTCCTCAAATCAAGCCTTTTGAAATTGATGATTATACTATCGACAGCATTATGGTTGACGCAGGTGATCTTCAGTTGCTGATGGGCTTTAGTGACGAACTTTTTTTCAGGCGGTATCGCATGAAGCCTATTGATCAGGATGTTCCTGTAGTAATTGATTCTACAACTTTTGATAGTACAAGTTCGCGTTTTAGTATTCGCGTTATGCCAAAGCCCGTTAATGGTTTGCGGCTGTTCCTGATTCGTGATAGTTTTTCAGAATACATGCGAATTTTTATCACGCCTAACTTTGACCGTACGGTTTTAGGGTGGACACCGACAGTGCCGGTAGCTAAGGTCATGCAGGAAAAACCTGACCTGGTAATTCACCAGATCCTTGAACATTATGTGATGCACACTTTAAAGCTCCCTCCCGAAATTTCCGGAGATACTTTGTTCCTGAACCAGCATTTTCCGGGATATATGAAATGATCAGTCTTTAATACGCAACCTGAAATCAGTAAAAATCATCGACAGGTGAGGACTGTAGCAAGGATCGTGGTCGATAAAAGCCTGCCATCGGGTTTTGAAAAAAGCCACATCTCTTAAATGTTGCTGATACGATGCTTTTGTTTTATGCGGATGTCCTCTTGAGATGGATTCGTAATGATAAAGTGTGACATGTGGCAGATATAAATTGTTATAGCCTCTGTCTTTAAGTCGAAGACAAAAATCGACATCATTAAACTCCACTGCCAGCTCTTCATCAAACCCGCCAATTTCATCATAACAGTTTTTTCGAACCATGCAACATGCTGCTGTAAGCGCTGAATAATTGTTTATAGTTTTCAGGAAATAAAAATACCCCGGGGCATCCTTTTCAAATCCCACGAAAGTGTGACCTGCTATGCCACCCAGACCAATTATAACACCTGCATGCTGAATGGTATTATTTTGGTAAAGAAGCCGCGCCCCTATCACTCCGTTATCAGGAAATTGAGCCTGTTCCACCATAGCCGTCATCCAGTCGGCATGTATGACTTCCGTATCATTGTTAAGCAATAAAAGATAATCACCCTTTGCCGATGCCGCTCCGAAATTCATGAGCCTTGAAAAATTAAATCCTCCTGTATCACGGATGCACCTGAACCGCGCAGGTTCATCGCGCTCATACTTTTTAACCATCTCAAAAAAAGCAGGATCATCGCTGTTGTTGTCGATAAGTAGAATTTCGAAATCAGGGTAATCGGTTAAGCTAAAAATTGAATTGATCACCACTTCACACAATTCCGGTTTATTTTTGGTGGGAATTATCACGCTTACCTTGCCGGGATGAATAATTTTATACCGGATGGAATAGAAGCCGGGTAAATTATTGATCAGCTTCACTGTTCCCGAAATATTTCTTCGCTGCAGCGCTTCTTCCAGCGCTTTCACTCCTGAATGAAATGCATACGGTTTTGCAGTCTCATTTACAGAGGTGGAAGCTGCATGCATGCGCCAGTGGTATAACACCAAAGGAATATGATATATTTGATTGGTGAGTTCTGTAACCCGAAGGAGTAAATCGTAATCCTGGCTTCCTTCAAAACCAACACGGAATCCGGCACATGCATCAACAAGTTTTTTTCTTATGACTACAAGATGCCCGAAATAATTTCGGCCAAGAAAATTATCAGGACACCAGTCCGGTTTAAAATGCGGATCGGTGTGTTTTCCTGTTTCATCAACTTTATCTTCATCCGAATAAATAAGGTCAACATCAGGATTTTCATTTAAAACTTTTACATTCTGAAAAAGTGCTTCAGGTGCAAGCAAATCATCATGATCCAGCAAAGTAATAAATTCACCGGTGGCAAGTGTTAATGCGGAATTGGAAGTGGCCGATATATGTCCGTTTTCAGTACGAAAAATAATTTTAATGCGTGAATCCTGCTTTGCATAAGTATTCAACAGTGAATTTACGAAGGGGGTTGTCGAACAGTCGTCCGCTATGCATAATTCCCAGTTATCATAAACCTGGTCAATCACGGAATCAATCGCAGCCTTTAAAAAATTTTCATCAGGATTATAAACCGGCAACAGGATACTTATTTTTGGCCGGTATTCCCACCCGGCCTGTTCGTGCCGGAAGGAATGCAACTGTGATGCGTCAGGAAAATAAACACTCATCCATTCAGCGTAATCTTCTGTGCGCACTTTTTTAATGCCAAACAGTTTCCTGAAAAAGTAACCAATTACTTTCCCTGCAAAATTCCAGATCCGTTTTTGTCCCTTATAGGAAGTGATAAAAATTCCAAACCGGTAAAAACTCCAGCTGTCGTTAGCCCACATGTGACTCGACGATTTTATTACGTGATCATACTTCTCCCTGAGTTCCTTCAGCATTGAATACTCGATTTTTTTTTAATCACGTGGTTTCTCATCTACAAATTCCAGTGGTTTTAAAAATCCTGCCATTCTGGCAAGTTTAATAAGTCTTGAACTTTTAAGAATGGTTTTGAGTTTTATGTCTTCTTTCCATAATGCAATGAGTTCGGCAAATCGGCCAAAATGCGTTTCCAGAATTTGAGTCCTTTCAGCAAGGTGAATAGCCCTGAATTGTTCTGAAGAACTTATGCCACCAAGATAAAAACGCGAAAGTATAATGTCAAGATGTTTATAACTGGCATCGTATTTAAACAACACTCTCATGAAAAAACTCCAGTCAGAACATATTTTCAAACTTTCATCATAGCCATTGGTTATGTCAAATAACTGTTTGCGGATAAACGTTGCAGGATGCGGTAAAGAATCGGCTAACATATAGGAAAAGGTAAGCCTTTCCGGATATTTTTTTAGAATTTCTGATTTTTCAGAGACAAGCAGTATGTTGCAGTAAATAAGATCCTCACCGGATAGATTTTTTATGGCAGTTTGTAACGATCCGTCATTGTTCAGCTCGTCACCGCTGTTTAGGAAAAGCAGATAAGTACCCGCGGACATAGCGATACCTTTATTCATGGCGTGATAAATGCCCCTGTCATTTTCAGTAACCCACGTTGTAATTGACCCGGCATATTTTTCTATTATCTCTTTGCTGCCATCCGTTGATCCGCCATCGATTACTATATACTCAAACTGCCTGTCTACCTGCTTCTCTATGCTCAGGATTGTGCGTTCAAGTCCAGGGGCGTTGTTGTGATTAATAGTAATGATTGACAGAATAGGATTCAAAACAAATGTCGTATAAAGTAAATCTAAATTTAAACAGACTGAACGGTTTTCCTTAACAGACCGATACAGTGTTCAGCAACCTGATCAGGATGGATTTGTGAAATAGGTGATGATGAGAATACCCGTGTTTTTTCCACATTACTTTTAAACAGACCGGAATCATAAAATGCTTCGTCGCTATAAATTGTAATAATATTTTTCCCCATAGATACCGGGTAAGGATTAAACCTTCCAAACATATTTCCATTTGAGAGGCATACAGCGGGGATATCCAAAGCGGCAGCAAGATGAATGGCGCTGCTTTCGTTCGATAGTACCAGCCGTGATCGTTTCATTAATTGCGCAAAACCCAGTAATGATAATTCTCCTGTCATATCGATTACGTTACAGTCTGCTGTGTTTTGTTTGATAATATGAGCAGCACCTTTATCAGTAGCGGTTCCACAAATATAGAAAAAAGCTTGTGGATACGTCTTGCTTATTGTGCGAATAACAGTGCCAAAATTAGCTGCCTGCCATTTCCGTCTCTCATGCCCTGCTCCCGGTGCAATAACAATTGCGCTTTCTTCAGTGGGTGTTGATTGAACTGCCATTTTCAATTGCAACCCGGGGTGAGGAATACCGGTGATACCCGAAAGAAAATCTACATTCCTGGAAAACTCAAAAGTTGAATATCCCTGCACCGGAATGAGTTCATTATAGAGTTTATCTGCTGCTGCTTTCTCACCGGCAGGGTAATTAATTTCATCACCCATGCTTCCTATCAGCCAACCGGTTTTCAATTCCGCAAGAAAGCGGTCAACTTCCATCATTCTTGAATGAACGGGATGTAATGTAACCTGGAAGCCACTGAATTTTAACCTTGCAAATAATAATAGCTTCTGTAAAGTAAAATCACTTTGATTATATATAATTTTCGGATCGATCCATAAAAATTTGTCGACAACGTCTTTGTCAACACCTTCAGCAAGATCACGCCACAGTTGATTTCCCAGCAGGGTTATTTCAAAATTTTTGAACCGGTCGCTTTGATGTATTTGATGAATGCAATTCCTGAATAAAATATAGTCGCCAATTGCATCAAGTCGTACAATTAAAAGTTTGTTTCCCCTTTCGGGGGATGGAAGTGCCTGCAAAAACAAGTAGAGCCGCTTTCTTACATGAAATGCAATTCTAGCTGCAATATGGCTGAAGTAATTCACGGTACCTGTTAAATGTTTTTTCTTTTAATTCAAACAACCTGTTTCTTTCCGCGGAAGCGTTTTTCAGTAATGATTCAACCGTAGAAATCAACACCGCAGAGGAAGTATTTTTTACATAAAAAACCGGCAACCCCAATAAATCAAGCATCAGTAATCGCGTGTCGGTGCAAACAGAGATTGAAGGAACACCTGCACTTGCCATAGCTACCGAAGCATGCATACGGTTGCAGATTCCTGCTTTTGCATGCATAATACAGTTCATATACTCCCCAACGTTAGCCGGCAAATGAATTTGTAACCCTGGATATAATTCTGCAGCGAGTTCAGCTTCTTTCTCATTATGGCAGATAAACCGAACTTCATGTTGTTGTACCAGGCTACCAATAACTGTCTTCATGGTAAGTTCCCAGGCAGTTGCATCAATTTTCTGATTCCAGTCAAAGTGGCCACCGGCATGCATGTAATTAATCAGTATGTACTTTCCGGTTTCCTTATTTTCAAAACCCGGCTGCACCAGGAATGCAGAGCACGGCAACAATACATTCGGGGTTTCGGCTTCAAGAAACAGTTTGTGAGCTAACTCGTCACGCGTGGTTACCAGCTTGCAATAACCACCTGTTCTTTTTGCAAATTGCCGTTCCCCATCATTAGTAAAGCCCTCTTGCCGTTCCCAGGGATAGCAGGATCCTGCCGCCAGGTTGAGTACAGGAATTTCGCGGTATAATTTTCCTATAGTTTGGTGCCAAATAGGCTCATTCCATTCGCTGTTAAAACAGTTGGGCCATAATACCGGTGCGCCGCTTTGAATGATCAGCTGCTGGTTTTTATAAACATTGAAATAACGATGCAGGTATTTATAATAAATATTTTCGAGCCGCTGCTTTCCCCTGAACGCGGGTAATTTATGCAGCAGCCGTAAAGGACTGTTTGCGGAAAGCACTTCCTCAGGATGGTGCTTATTTACGTAGGTAAACCGGGTTAACTTATTTTCACGAAGTGAGCGTATGACATTTTCAATACCGATCCTGATAAAGTCATCGCCGATGTTGGTATTGATAGTTGTCAAAAACCCTATATTCATAAAATAAAGTTGGTAAAAATGTTAAACATTATTCCGGGATCCTTCAAAATTATCGGCCCAGAATTTTATCGCTTATCCGTTTCAGCTTCCAGAAAAAACTATTTTCATAAAACGCGGTCCTGTTTTCAAGTTCTGCCTCGGCCAGCTTCACCCTGTTATATAATTCTGTAATATTGCCTTTACCTGCCAATTCTTCAATTTGTAAAATATCACGCTCCAGCGATGAAACCACTCTGTGCAGGTTTGGAACTATTTCAGTAACATATTGCTGATAGAGGCTCGTATGTTTTTTACAAACATATTCAACAGTTTGAGCCCTGGTCTGAGGGTCTTCGCATTTGCTGTTCAGCGAATTTACTTTTCTCCTGTATTCAAACAGCACATCATTAATGTGAATAAATTTCCCGCCTTTCCCGCAAAGGTTAACCCAAAACTCCCAATCTTCGTAACACTTCATGTTCACATCAAAACCACCGGCAAGTTTCCACATCTCTTTTGTAAAAGCGCTGCAGCTGGCCACAAAATTCCCGGTCAGCAACAACGGGATTGAAAATTCAGGTGCAATCCGTATAGAATTAATTTTACCGAAATTTTTAACATTGCAGTAAACAACAGTGTAGCCTTTGTTGAATTGTTGCATGGCTTTTTCAAGATAGGCAGGATGAATCAGATCATCCGCATCGAGTGTGAGTACATAATTTCCTCTTATCCTGGCAATGCCTTCGTTCCGGGAGTCACTCACTCCAAGATTGCTTTCTTTGCGAAGCACAACATAACCTTTTTTTTCAAGCTCATCCAGTTTGAGTAAGGTATCCTTATCTGAGGAATGATCATCAACAATAATGATCTCGATATTCGGATAGGTTGATTTTTCAACACTCTGAATTGCTTCAACAATGAATGCACCATCATTGTAACAGGTTACAACTACTGAAAATAAATGATGTTCATGAGAAGTTTCCCGGGTCATGATGAAATAGTATTTAACAAAGGCATAAGAAATATTTTAAACCCCTGTTGCAAGCGGTGGTTTCAGTTTTGGTTTCAGATGCGTTTCATAATAGCTGCACACTGTATTAACATCGCCTTCCACTGAAATTTTCCCATCTTCCATAAAGATAGCCCGGGTACAAATATTTTTAATTTCGTCAAGATGATGTGAAACATAAATTATAGTACTCCCCGCAGCTTTGATTTCATTGATACGTTTGGCGCATTTTTTTCTGAAGCCGAGATCTCCCACGGCAAGTGCCTCATCAATAATTAATATTTCCGGCAATTCAGCAACTGCAATTGAAAAGGCAAGCCGCGCCATCATCCCGCTCGAATACCGTTTAACCTGCATTTCAATTTCATCCTGTGTCAATTCCGAAAAATCAACAATTGATGCCAATGAATTTTTCAATTCCTTTTTGGTGAGGCCCATTAACGTACCTACCAGTTTTATATTTTCAAGGCCCGATAATTCCGGCTCGAGACCTACACCCAGTGCCATTAGCGGTGCAACATTCCCGTTTACGGTAAGCGTTCCGCCGTCAGGAGTCATAATGCCTGCAATAGTTCTTAGAAGAGTACTCTTGCCACATCCGTTACGACCCATTACTCCAAGGCATTCGCCTTTGTAAACGGTGAGGTCGAGATCTTTCAAAACAGTTTTTTTCTCGAACGGACTTTTCACACCCATGGTAATAATAAAATCCTTGATGTTATTAATACCGTGACGCTGGATCAGGAAACTGACCGACAATTTTTTTGCTTCTATAATTATTTCCCTGCCGTGTTCCATTTCCATCATCAGTATTGCGATACAAATCCCTTTTCAAGACGGGTAAAAATTAAAAAACCCAGCACCAGTGGTATGATTCCCAGCAACGATAACAATCCAAATTGAATTAATGAAGGAGCCTGGTTAAAATAAAATATTTCACGGAATGCACCAACGAAATGATACAAGGGATTAAGACGAATCAACCAAAGAAATTTTTCAGGAATCAAACTCGACGTATATGCGATGGGCGTAGCGTAAAAAATTGCGGGCATGAACGATGACCACGCCAGTTGCATATCGCGGAAGTAAACGTTAAAGGAAGAAAGAATAAGTGAAACGCCAAATGTAAAACAGGTAAACAACAACAGAACCGGGAAAAACAGCAATGTTTCCCAGCCTAATTTCATTCCAAAAAAAAGCATCATGATCAGAAATGGAATCATCGACAGGAACAGGCTGATAAGTGAAGCCAGTTGTGCCGATAAGGGGAAAGCAATA
This sequence comes from Bacteroidia bacterium, assembly GCA_038215705.1. Classification (GTDB taxonomy): domain Bacteria; phylum Bacteroidota; class Bacteroidia; order AKYH767-A; family OLB10; genus JADKJB01. Next base: position 44,631 of record JBBQQQ010000020.1, on the reverse strand, counting down.
GTGGGAATATTTATGGATTTTAAAACACCGGCACTACTTATTATTGATTCAATAACCTGTATGGTAGTGGTTGAAAAAAAGATCCAGCAAATAAGTCCCGTAAGCGCATACAGCGGGTAGCGGTCAATTTCAGTAAATACATTTCCAAAAACAAAAGTAAATATGATGAGATAGATTAACGGGTTCATCATACTCCATAAAAATCCCAGGAATGAATTCTTGTATCGCAGCTTTATGGTTTTCATGCCTAAAGCCACTACGAGTCCAAGAAACTTTGAAGGATTTGAAAATTTTGTCATATGGGAAATGAGATTGCAAAATTAACAATTCCGGGGGTAATGGAAAGCCTGTAGCAAGATTAATGGCGGCAAGGAAAAATTAGAAACAGGTAAGGTACTGAAGTGTTTATGGCTCGCTTTTGTAAATCGGCTTAAACATTACACCTATGGTGTTAAAAATAATTTTGATATCGAAAAAAAACGACCAGTTATTCATGTAAAACAGATCCAGTTTAACACGATTCTTTTTCTTCTCCAGCTCATCGGTTTCACCACGGTAACCTTTCGACTGTGCTAGTCCTGTAATGCCGGGTTTAATTTTATGCCTCGACATAAATTTATCAACTTCAGCAGAAAAATCCTCGGTGTGCTTAAGCATATGCGGACGTGGCCCCACCACCGACATATCACCAATAAACACGTTAAAAAACTGGGGCAGTTCATCAAAACTTGAATTTCTTAAAAACTTGCCAAAAGGCGTAATGCGGTCATCATTCTGCGTGGCCTGGCGGGTGTCACTGTGTTCATTCACATACATCGTGCGCAGCTTGTAGCACCAAAACCATTTGTTGTCCCTGCCGGTTCTTCGTTGACGAAAGAAAGCAGGACCTTTTGAATCCAGTTTTATCAGTAAAGCAAGCAATGGCAAAAGCCAGCTGAGCAGCAATGCCATTATGGCAAATGAAAAAATAATATCGAAAATCCGTTTGGCAAGTTGTTTATCCCAGTCATCAAGTGGCGAGGTATGCACCTTCATAACAGGAATCTCTCCATAACGTTCAAGTTCCAGGTCGCGGAAAGTGACCCATTTAAAATCTGCAATAAGCCGCATACGGATAAGATTTTCTTCCGCAAAGTTCATCAGGTCGGCAAGAGTATCGTAATTGACCAGCGACATCGAATAAAAAATTTCGTGTACCCCATTCTTAAGGCAATACTCCTTTAATTCCTCATGGTAGTTATTATCGGCAGGGTCAACCACTTTTACAACCTTATTAACCCGGTACCCATATTCAGGATGCGTTGAAAGAAAACTCTGCAGCTGCACCGGATTATCTTCCTGTGTTACAATAATAATATTCCTGTAGTTCCACCCTTTCCTGCGTGCGTAGCGGATTCCCAAATGAAAAATAAGCTTGTAAATAAAAGTGGCTATGAACAGGCCCGAATACATCATCAGCAATAATTCCCTTGAATAGCGGTGTGCCTGCTCAAATACATAATAGGCAAATACCAGTAACATGTGAACCAGCAACACCCACACCGATGTACGCAATACCCTCATAAAACTCGAGGTGCGCGATACGTCGTATGGCTTTACAATGGATGTTGCGAAAAACCAGGCAATGTTGATATACATCAGCATGAATGTAAAAGGCGGATGAAATGCCCCGAATTTGTAATAAAAAACAGCTGTATAACAGCCATTTAAAATGACAAAATCACTGACAATATTAATTCGCTTGATGTATTGGGAATAACGGGTCACTTAGGATCGAACGTTGAATTGCTGGTTTTCGGGCTCAAAATTACAAAAAAAACCCATATCATCGCTATTTAGGCCTGATTTTTAGATAGTTCGGTGAAATTCAAGTAGAAATATTGCAGGTGTCCCCAGCAATTTTCGAGTGATTACCTGGCAAAAACCCCATCTGTTATTGGCTTTCAGGGGCTTGACTTCTTTTGATATACACTTCTGTAAAGAAGAAAAGACTCGTGAAAAAGGCAAAGGTTACGATTCCGTTTTGCCTGATAAGCATGTTTTCAGTCAGCATGGCAATGAAAAATAAGAGTGAAACTGCCAAAACCACCGGATTTTTGAGTCGTAAATTCTTAATGGAGGTATAACCGAGAATTACCAGCAGCAGCAAAGGTCCTGCAATTCCAAGCCCGGCCCAGTAATCCAGGAATTGATTATGGGTATTATAATTTTTCTCGTCATACACCTCTTTCGAGATCCGGCTGTAACACAGGTTAAGTTCTTTTTGCACATTTCCCGGACCAATTCCCCACAGCCAGTTTTCGCTAATTATTTCGGTGCTGCACTCGTAAATTCCCACCCGGATATTGAAGGAATTCTCATTGGATGCAGATGGCATGCCGGTATTGGAAAAGGAAATTTCTTTGAATCGTGATGATATGGAAGGGACCAGCCACATCATCATAATGCTTATCACAAGGATGCCCCCAAGTGCATAAAGGGCGTATACTTTTTTCTTCATGTAAATAAAAATCAGCACGATGGAGCAGAGCATAGTTGCAATAAAAGGAGTGCGTGAAGCCAGCATTGCCTGCATCAGTATGAAAGCACCTAACGCCATTACAAAAAACATTTTTCCCCTTGGCGGGATGGTATCGAAGGTTTTTAGAAAGCGGTCAAGCAGCAATAAAATCGAAATGCCCAAAAACACACTTGCATAAGTGGGATGAAGATGTGTTTGCTCTTCGAATACGGTCCGAAAAAGATAGGGAAAGGATGCATCATTGAATACATCACTTAAGGCCGGCCAGAATTTCCCCGGACCTACATGGTCTGACAATTTTATGGCTGCCTGCATTTCTCCAAAAAAAACAATTGCAAAAGTTGCTCCTGCAAACAGCAGGCACAGAAGGTCTTTTTGTTTTTGTGTATAAGCCACCGGGGATAGAAAAAAAGCTGCAGGAAATGCAAGCAAACTCATCGAAACTTCCAGATAAAACAATGCATCCTCTGAACGATCTGTTACATAAGTCCGGAAAAAAATCAGCAGAAAGGGCCCGAGTAAAAGCAATGCTTCTTTTATGCGTGTTGAATTAATGGAACTCAATCCGTACGCAAGACCGGAAAGCACACTGATGGCAGTGAAAACAATAATGAGCACCACGGTTACTTTCACATTCAAAACCGGGAAGCAGCTCAGTAAACAAAGGACAAGAAAATTTATTTTATTAATTCTTTCTTTCCACATATTCAACTACACATAATTTAAATGCACTCCGGAAATTCTCAACCGTGAATTTTGAAACATTTTGCAGGAAATCACTTTTTAGAAATGGCGTTGTTCGCTTTTCAAAATGTAAGATCGCATTTTTAAGACTGTCAACTGTTTGTTCTTCAAAAAATATTCCGGTCTTGTCAGCTACAACTGTTTCCAGGTAACCACCTTTTTTGTATGCAATTACCGGCGTACAGCAACTTTGAGCTTCAACGCTGGTGATTCCAAAATCCTCTTCTGCAGCCAGAATAAAGGCTTTGGCCTTTTGCATATATTTTACAAGTTCCCGGTTTTCAACAAATCCCACAAATTCAATATTTGCACCGGCGCTTTTCCTGATCTTTTTTAATGCAGGGCCATCTCCTGAAACAATAAGCCGTTTATCAGGCATTGCATTAAAGGTTTCAATAATAAGATCCAGTTTTTTATAAGGCACAATTCGCAATGTAGTGAAATAATAATTCTCCTTATTTTCTTCAGGAGTAAATATGCCTGTGTTCACAGGAGGATAAATTATGACGGAATCCCTGTTGTAAATTCGCTGAATTCGTTCCGATACGTTTTTTGAATTTGCAATAAACAAATTCACACGTTGCGTTGTACCCAAATCCCACTTTCGTATGTACGCTAAAGTCGGTTTTGCGATTATTCGCTGGGGGAGCGACATGTTTGAAAGATATTCCTGTTCAAGATCCCATGCATACCGCACGGGTGAATGACAATAACAAATATGAATCTGGTTGCCCGATTTCTTTATGCCTTTAGCAACTGCATAGGAAGATGAAATGATGAGGTCATAACCTGAAAAGTCGAGACTCTCAATGGCATCAGGGAAAAACATAAGGTAATTGCGATAATGGTTTTTTGCAAAAGGAAAATGCTGCAAATAAGAGGTAGTTACTTTTTTTCCGGCAAGAATTGTGTTCCTGTCGTCATCATTTAAAAAATCAACGAGTGAAAAAATGTCCGCTTCCGGGTATAAAGAAATTATTTCGCGTACTACCTTTTCGGCACCCCCGTTTACAACAAACCAATCCTGTACCAGGGCAACCTTCATAGCGTTAATGCTTGCAATAAAATTGGAGACCGGTTTTTATTCTGAAAGGATGTAAAGATAACCTTTCCGGAGGAAGTTTTTTCAGCCGTCAATTGCTTATTCTGCAGCATCAGGGTTATGGTATTTTCAAGTGACGCGGGCAGCAGCGGATCAAAATACCAGGCCGCCTCCCCGCATACTTCACGGAAAACTTCAAGACCGGAACACAGCACCGGGCAGCCCAATGCAAAGGCTTCCAGGTTGGGAATTCCAAAGCCTTCATAGAGTGAAGGATTAATAAACCCAACAGCATTCCGGTATAGCCAGGCTAGTGTAGCCAGCTCTGTGTACCCCATGTGGATTATGTTATCACCGGTTTCCCGGGATGGTGTACTGTTAAAAGTGTTGCTCTTGCCTCCTGCAATTACCAATTTATAGTGTGGAAAACGGTCACGGCAAACCTGTTCTGCCATAGCAAAGTTTTTGCGCGGATCGTGCGAACCAACTATTAGAAAATAATCGCCTGGTTTTATTGAAGCGCCTACAGGTGGCACAGGTGTTACGGATAACAAATCAGGGTTGATTTTATTTCCCGTGAGGTAAATTTTGTGTGTATCAATACCAAAGGCTTTTGCTAATTCATTTTTAATGGAAGCCGATACCGTAAGAATAGCACTGCTGTTTTTTGCGATGCGGGGTAGCAACCATGAATAAAATTTCGAAAATAAAGGGTTAAACCAGTCCGGGTTCCGGAGTACAGCCAGGTCATGGATGGTGCAAACCTGGTTATGTCGGAAAGCCGGACCGGTATTGCACAGGTTCAGCAACATAGCACCAGGATAATTCCGCAGAAAGATGGGCAAGTGAATTTGTTCCCATAAATGACCATTCATCTTGCCAGTACGAATAATGCGGTCGGGAAATATGGGATCGATAAGCGCTACATTTTCCGGCACCAGCAGCTTAAAATCACAAACACTACTGAGTTCCTGGCAAATGGAACGGGCAAATGCCTGAACGCCAGTTATTTGTTGTGTTAAAAAACGTCCGTTAATAAAAATCCTGAGAGCCAACCGGTTTAAGTGTTAAAAGCATCAAATTTAGACATTGCCTTATACCACTTCGCTCCATTTTAAATATTTCTGCAAACAGTTATATAAACGAGGAGTCAGGAATGCAAAATGCTTCCCGTTTTTATTGCTGACTATGAGTCCGGTCTGCATTTATGCATAAACGTTAGTTTACCAATTTTGCTGCGGGTCGGCAACCCTTTTGTTTTCCGTAAAGGGATTGAAGGCCCGGACAGTGAATGTTATTTTTTTTGTAATTTCACCTCTCCATTACAAGCCGCCGGTTATATGAAAAAAATTCTTATCCTCTTATTTGTTGTTGCTGTTAATGGTCTTTACGGACAATCACTTCCGCATACATTTGCTCCCGGTGAGCAATCCATAATGCCGATGTACCTTGATTCAAGGGTCGCCGCTCCAGGGGCTATTGTTACTCCCCCGGCTTCCCCGGTGCGAACCATAGCTGAGTGGGAGGAATTGCAGGGGCTAACCATTACCTGGACTTCCTACCAAAGCATCCTTAAAGAAATTGTGAGGGCCGCCAAAGAAGAAACCCGCGTTTACATCGTATGCAGCAGTGCATCATCAGTGATCAGTTACCTGGCTGCCAATAATATTGATACCGTAAATGTAACGTGCCTGCAATTACCTTACAACAGTGTGTGGAGCCGTGATTATGGTCCATGGAGTGCGTATACGAATGATGTTGATACACTGTTAACCATCGACTGGATTTACAACCGTCCGCGACCGCTGGATAATGCACTTCCATCATTACTTGCCGCACAGCTTAACACCCCATTTTATGAAACTACAACCGCACCCTGGAATCTTATTCATACCGGCGGCAACTTCATGACCGATGGTTTCGGTACCGGCTTTTCTTCAAACCTGGTTATTGATGAAAATCCGAATAAAACCGAGGCGGAAATTGATACCATCATGAACCGCTTCATGGGCATTAACCGGTTTATAAAAATGAGCACATTGCCTTATGATCAGATTCACCATATCGATATGCACATGAAGCTGCTGGATGAGGAAACCATTTTGATGGGACAATATCCTGCCGGAATTGCCGATGGTCCGCAAATTGAAGCCAACCTGTTGTATGTTTTAAATAATTTCAATTCCGTTTATGGAACGCCGTATAAAATAGTACGCATTCCCATGCCTGCCGACAATGGTCAGTTTCCCTCCAATGGTGGCGATTACTTTACGTATACAAATTCTTCTTTCATTAATAAAACTATTATTGTTCCGGTGTATAATATTCCGGCTGATACTACCGCACTCAGAATTTATCGTGAAGCTCTTCCGGGTTACACCGTAACAGGTATTAATTCACTTGCCAGTATCGGTGCACTTGGAGCATTGCATTGCATCACCAAAGAACTGGCTACCGATGATCCTTTACTGATCAGCCATCAGCCATTGCCCGATACTTATGATGATGTAAATCCATATTCCGTAATGGCTCTTGTAAAACACCGTTCGGGAATTTCTCAGGCGCTTCTGTATTATCGTACTGATACGCTTCAGCCTTATATAAGTCTGCCGATGACGCAAGGATTTAATCCTGATTACTGGCTGGCCGATATTCCTGCCCAGCCCGTTGGCACACACATTTATTATTATGTGCAGGGCACTGCGGTTTCCGGCAAGCAGCAGGTAAGACCCATGCCGGCACCTGCGGGGTACTGGGAGTTCGAAGTGCTTGGACCAACCGGATTGGCTTCCGCAGATGATTTCCTTGCGGGAAAAGTTTTTCCAAACCCGTCGAAAGGCATTACATGTTTCCCGGTTACCACTTCTTCGGCACAGCATCTTAAAATCACAATTATTGATGTAACGGGTCGATTGAACCGGGTTATTTTTGAAGGACTCACATTTGCGGGGGAGAACCGGTATTTTACAGATACCAAAATGTTGCCTGCCGGCGTTTACATGGTTAAATTCGAACCGGCTTCGGGGAGATCATTTCAGCAAAAATTGGTTGTAAAATAGTGCCTCACAGCTGTTGGGCTGGTATTTAAAGACTCCAGCCATTAAAAATTGTAAAGTATATCGTTAATTATCAGGTAATTGAAGCATTTGAGCCAGGAATTTATGTACAGGTATTTTAGATTCGGCACTTTTACCTACCTTTGCCCACTTTCCCTGAGCTAAAAAACACCTCAAAAAGATGGATCGTCTTGAGAAGTACTCCATACCATTTGCAGGTTTGGCAAAAGGGGATCATCAGTTTGAATTTGAAATTGATGACCAGTTCTTTGAATCGTTTGAAAATTCAGTAATTCACAAGGCGCGGGTGCATGTGGAAATCGACTTTAACAAAGCCGAAACGGTACTCACGCTGATCTTCCGTATGACCGGAGCAATTACGCAAACCTGTGACCGGTGCCTGGAGGAATTTGATATTCCGGTAACGTCCACACAGATTTTGCTGGTACGTTTTGGCATTCCAGGAGTAGGTGAATCAGATGACATAATTGTAATTGCGCACGGTGATCATCATCTCAATGTTGCGCAGCACATATATGATTACCTGAGCCTGCAGGTTCCCATGCGGGTTGTACATCCGGATGACGAGAACGGCAACCCGGGATGTAATCCTGAATTTCTGGAACGATTGCAAAAGGAAAGCGATGAGAGTGACCAACAACCCGGAGATCCCCGTTGGGAAATATTAAAAAAGCTGGGGCTGAATAAAAATTAATTTTCAGAAACAATTATAAAAGAGTAAGACAATGCCAAATCCTAAACACAAACACTCCAAATCACGGAGTCGCAAAAGGAGAACCCACTACAAAGCTACTGCTCCTACTGTAGCTGTTTGCTCCACTACCGGTGAAGCACATCTATATCACCGTGCCTACTGGCATGAAGGAAAGATGTATTATAAAGGTAAGGTTGTTATTGAGCAGCCTGTAGCGTAAGCTTCCTTCAACGGTAATTTAACCAAAAACATACAGCCATTAATGAGAATTGGCATTGACATGATGGGTGGCGACTTTGCTCCTCTGGAAACCACTCTTGGAGTGATCCAGGCGAGGAAAGAACTCGATTCCCGCTATTCACTTGTTCTTATCGGTAACGAACCTGAAATTCGTGATATCATTCGTCAGCATCATGGCAATGAATCCGATTTTATTTTTGTTCATACCGAAGAGGTTATCGGGATGGCCGATCACCCAACAAAATCTTTTCAGCAAAAACCAAAATCAAGTATCCCGGTCGGCTTTCATTTGCTGAAGGAGAAAAAGATTGATGCTTTTGCAAGCGCGGGAAATACCGGGGCGATGATGGTAGGTTCCATGTTATCGGTGAAAACCATTCCCGGAATTTTAAGACCTGCAATTTCTTCTATCGTTCCTAAGGAAGACGGAGGACTCGGAATTATTCTCGATGTCGGTATCAATGCCGATTGTAAACCTGAAATGATTCAGCAGTTTGCTGTTCTTGGTTCTATCTTCGCGGAAAGCGTTTACCATATTAAAAATCCAAAAATAGGACTTGTCAGTATTGGTGAAGAAGATGAAAAAGGTAACGTGCTTACCAAAGAGTCACACCAGTTACTGAAAACAACACACGGAATTAATTTCATTGGCAATATTGAAGGACGCGACATGTTCAACAACAAAGCTGATGTAATTGTATGCGATGGTTTCACCGGGAATGTGATGTTGAAGCTGGCAGAATCTTTTCATTCACTATTATTAAAAAGAAATATTCATGACGATTATTTCGATCGTTTTGATTTTGAAAATTACGGGGGCACTCCAGTACTTGGTGTTAATTCTACAGTGATAATTGCACATGGCATTTCAAACGCCAAAGCATTTAAGAATATGATTTTGCTGACTCGTGAGGTTATAGATGCCGGCCTTCCTGAAAAAATTTCCAGGGCACTCAATGAAACCACTATTAGTGAGTTGCCCAAATAGTATTTGTGTATGGAAAAAATAGTTGCTGCTATTACCGCTGTTAACGCGTGGGTTCCTGAATATGTTCTTAATAACTCCGAACTCGAGAAACTGGTTGATACAACCGATGAGTGGATCACCTCCCGCACAGGAATCAGTGAAAGACGCATTCTGAAAGGAAAAGGTCTTGGCAGTTCCGATATCGCAGTGCATGCTGTTAACGGCCTTTTGAAGAAAAGAAATATCAGTCCGGAAGAAATTGAACTGGTAATTTGTGCCACCACAACTCCCGATATGCTTTTTCCGGCCACAGCCAATATAATCAGCGATAAAACGGGAATGAAAAATGCATTTGGTTTTGACATCAATGCTGCCTGTTCCGGATTTTTATATGCGCTGGTAACCGGATCGAAATTTATTGAAAGTGGCCAGTATAAAAAAGTAGTTGTAATTGGTGTCGATAAAATGTCGGCTATAATTGATTACACCGATCGCGCAACATGTGTTATTTTTGGTGATGGTGGCGGTGCAGTTTTGCTGGAACCTTCGCACGACGACACCGGAATAATTGATTCGATTCTTTGCAGTGACGGATCGGGAAGAGTGCATTTGCATCAGAAAGCAGGAGGAAGTGCATTGCCTTCATCACATGAAACTATTGATGCGAAACAACATTTTGTGTACCAGGAAGGTCAGGCAGTATTCAAGTTTGCCGTTACCCGGATGGCAGAAGTTTCGGCTGAAATTATGGCGCGCAATCACCTGAAAGCCGACGACATTGCATGGCTGGTGCCGCACCAGGCCAACAAAAGAATTATTGATGCTACTGCAAATCGCATGGGTATTGGCAGTAATAAAGTGATGCTGAATATTCAGAAATACGGCAACACTACCAACGGAACCATTCCTCTATGTTTATGGGAATGGGAAAATCAATTGCACAAAGGTGATAAACTGATCCTCGCTGCTTTCGGCGGGGGCTTTACCTGGGGATCTGTTTACCTCACGTGGGCGTACGACGGAAGCAAGTAAATTTTATGTATATTTGATTTTAAATACACCATCCTGATGAATAAGAAAGAAATTGAAGAATTAATACGGTTTGTTTCCAAATCCGGTGTGAGCGAGGTTAGCCTGGAGCAAAAGGATTTTAAAATTACAATCATAAATGCTCCTAAACATGTTGAATACGCTGCACCGGCTCCACAGGTAATGCATGCTGCCGTTGCAACACCATCTATTCCTATTCCTCCACCGGTTGCAACTTCACATGCTGCTGCACCTCCAGAAAAAGCAAATGATGAATCGAAATATCATGTTGTGAAATCACCAATGATTGGAACTTTTTACCGGACTCCAAGTCCTGATAAACCTAATTTTGTAAACGTAGGTGATGAGATTAAACAGGGCCAGGTTATTTGCATCATTGAAGCAATGAAACTCTTTAATGAAATTGAATCAGACATCTCAGGCCGTATTGTAAAAGTGCTTGTTGATAATTCCACACCGGTAGAATATGATCAGCCGTTGTTCCTTGTTGAACCCGCCTGATCCTATAAAATCTTTGCAGTCATTAAGTCATTAAGTCGACTTCGTTGAATGTCATTAGGTCATTTTAATATAAATTATAATTTAGTTGTTATTAATACCCATTCTCCCATTTCCTAATTCTCTCATTCTCTCATTCCCTCATTCTCCCATTCCCTCATTCCCTCATTATCCCATTCCCTCATTCTCCCATTCCCTCATTCTCAAATTACAACATAAGGCAGTATGTTCAAAAAAATCCTGATCGCAAACAGAGGCGAAATCGCATTGCGCATAATACGCACCTGTAAGGAAATGGGGATACGTACCGTTGCCGTTTATTCCACAGCCGATAAGGAAAGTCTGCATGTTCGTTTTGCTGATGAGGCGGTTTGTATTGGTCCTCCACCCAGCAGGGATTCCTATCTTCATATAGCAAATCTTATTTCTGCCGCTGAAATTACCAATGCCGATGCCATTCATCCCGGTTATGGTTTTCTTTCGGAGAACGCAAAATTTTCAGGCATCTGCGCCAAGCATGATATAAAGTTTATCGGAGCATCACCCGAGATGATTGACTCGATGGGTGATAAATCCAATGCAAAGGATACCATGAAAAAAGCGGGTGTTCCTACAATTCCCGGATCCGACGGATTACTGAACAGCGTTGCAGAAGGACAAAAAATTGCAAAGAAAATTGGTTACCCAATTATTTTAAAAGCTACTGCAGGTGGTGGTGGAAGAGGAATGCGTATTGTTTGGAAACATGATGAATTTGAATCTGCATGGGAGTCAGCGCGACAGGAAGCGGGAGCAGCTTTTGGTAATGATGGAATGTATCTCGAAAAATATATTGAGGAACCGCGTCATATCGAAATACAGATTGCAGGTGATCAGTACGGGAAAGCCTGTCATCTTTCTGAAAGGGATTGTTCCATTCAGCGACGCCATCAGAAATTGCTTGAAGAAACTCCATCACCATTCATGACCGATGAACTTCGTGAGCGTATGGGCGATGCCGCTATCAAAGCAGCATTGGCTGTTAGTTATGAAGGCGTAGGAACGGTGGAATTTTTAGTCGACAAGCACCGCAATTTTTATTTTATGGAGATGAACACCCGTATCCAGGTGGAGCATCCGATTACTGAAGAGGTTATCAATTACGATTTGATAAAAGAGCAGATTAAGATTGCTGCCGGCATCGAAATTTCAGGTTCCAATTATTTTCCTGCGATGCATGCAATCGAATGCCGCATCAATGCAGAAGATCCTTACAACAACTTCCGTCCTTCACCTGGAAAAATTACCAACCTGCACGTCCCCGGCGGTCATGGTGTTCGTGTTGACTCCCATGTTTACGCGGGGTATACCATTCCTTCCAACTATGATTCGATGATATCTAAACTCATCACCATGGCACAAACACGCGAAGAGGCAATCCGTACCATGGAACGCGCTTTGAGTGAGTATGTGATAGAAGGCGTAAAAACCACCATTCCATTTCACGTACAGTTAATGCAGCATCCCGATTTTCGCAAGGGAGATTACACGACTAAGTTTCTGGAAAATTTTAAACTTGTTTAGTTAATCAACCACCCGTCCGTGCAGGATCCATGTTTGATTTATCAAACCGTAATTTTTCGCAACGAAATCCCCTCGAGTCAAATAAGTCGTACAGTCTCATTGCATGCGTCTCTGGTCAGGAACATAAGGGCATTGCATGCGTCTCTGGTCAGAACAAAATTGGATTTCCGCCTGGGATAAGGAAAAAAACTTGTCACTTTCCACGTGCCACGAATTTTGTGATCATCATAGAAGCATTGCCACTTCTCACGAATTCACAAAACTCGTAACGCGCCACTCGCCACTTTTCTGGTCAGAATCCACGAAAAAACTTGCCACTTGTCACTTGTAACTTCCCACTAAAATATATCTTTGCTTTCATACCGCACAAAAAATGTCGCTTAACTTTAAAGACATCCTCACAGTATCCATGATCCTCTTCGCGGTGATCGATATTATCGGATCTATTCCGGTTATTATTCAGATCCGCCAGCGCACAGGGAGCATTCATGCTGAGAAAGCCACTTTTTTCTCATTGCTCATTATGCTGATGTTTCTTTTCCTTGGGGAAAATTTGCTTCATTTCCTGGGTTTGGATGTTTCTTCCTTCGCCATTGCCGGGTCACTGGTACTGTTTTTCCTTGCCCTGGAAATGATTTTGGGCATTAAAATTCATAAAGATGAAATGCCTGAAACCGCTACCGTGGTACCCATAGCTTTTCCGCTCATAGCCGGGGCAGGCACCATGACAACCCTGCTTTCACTGCGTGCTCAGTACGAAGTGCTTACCATAATCATTGGTATTGTTCTCAACCTTGTGGTGGTTTACCTATGCCTGAAAAATCTACGATTCCTTGAAAAACTTCTCGGACCGGTTGGAATCGGGGTGGTGCGTAAGGTTTTTGGTTTTATACTGCTGGCCATTGCAGTAAAGCTTTTCCGTTCCAATATGGGCGTTTAGGTATCTGTAAGGTAAATTTTCAGTGAGTATCGGTTGTTTTTATGCGGGAAGTATAGTTTTGCCTATCAACATTCACTTGTTAGCAATTAGAGCGGCCGGTAAAATTACGGGCTGAATTCTGTTTTTATTTTACAGTTGAATAGAACTGGTGGTTTTATTCTGGCACCGGAATCATTTTTACTTATTGATTCCCGCGTCATTTCGTATTCCTCATACTTTAATCTGCCCCAAATGACACCCACTCTCACGTAGTTACTTCTTTCTGAATGGCCGCACTCTGTATGCTTACGGAGTGTATTGGTATTGCTCCGCGCGGATTTTAACCGCATGGCGCGATGCAACATTTTTTTATCAGCCAATAATTTATCCATCCAATAAATTTAAGAAGATCAATATGCATTGCTTCAATCCAAAAACCAATAATCAAAATTACAACAGTTCATTTGCTGCCAAATCGTTTAACGCCGGCAGTCTAAACAATAATTCAGGATTCCGGAAATGGGTATGCTTTATTGCTTGCTTCATTTCTTTTTTTCCGTCCGAATTACTTTATGCTCAGGGAAACCTCCTCATTACTCCCCGTCGTGTGGTTTTTGAAGGACCTAAGAAAATCCAGGAGCTTAATCTTGCCAACATCGGAAAAGATACCGCCCGGTATTTACTATCAGTTGTCGAGATCCGGATGAAAGAAGACGGGAGTTTTGAAACCATTACAGAACCAGACTCCGGGCAGAAGTTTGCAAGCCCTTACCTGCGGTTCTTTCCGCGAAGTGTTGTGCTGGGGCCCAACGAATCGCAACTGGTAAAGGTGCAGCTTACAAAAACTAATTTACTGGAAACGGGAGAATATCGTTCCCATGTTTATTTCAGAGCTGTGAGAGAAGAAAAGCCCCTGGGGGAAATAGAAGCACGTGTGGATTCCGGTTCAATTTCAGTTTCACTCATTCCCGTATTCGGAATCACAATTCCCATCATTATAAGGGTTGGTGATTTAAAATCATCAACGGAGATTTCAGATGTTACTTTTGAAATGAAAGATACTTTGCCCGTTGTAAGCATGACCTTTAACCGGACCGGGAACATGTCGGTGTATGGAAATATCAGGGTGGAATATATGAGCCCTGAAGGTAAAGTCAGTAAGGTAGGCCAGGCTAACGGTGTGGCTGTATATACACCCAATTCACGACGACGTTTTTCCATGCCGCTTCAGGATTATTACGCTCTGGATCTGAAGAAAGGAAAATTAAAAATCCGTTTCCTTTCGCATTCTGATTCCAATCCGGAACTGCTGGATGAAACAGAAATTATATTAAACTGACCTCACGATGCAGTTGAATTCTGAAGATCGTATCGGACTGAACAGCATGAATGCATGCCTGTTGGCCGTTGCTTTCGTTTTTTGTTTTTCCCTCACGGGTGTGGCTGCAAATTGTACATGGACAGGAGGCACAAGCACTACATGGGCGACCGCATCGAACTGGGTGGCCAATAATGTTCCCGGTAACGGTGATAATGTATTTATACCCGGGGGATTAATTAATTATCCTGTTATTACCACCACCGTTAACACAAAAAATGTTACTATTAACAGCACTGCCTCAGGAGGCAAACTCACTATCACAGCAGGCACATTTAAACCTTCCATGGTTACTGTTAATGGAACCGGTTCGCTGATTATTTCAGGCGGAACAATTGCATGTTCCGGTGTAACAATAGGCGGCACCGTTAGTATTGCAGGGGGAACACTTGCTTCATCAGGTTTGTTGGTGATTAATAGCGGCGGTGTGGTAAATCAGTCGGGCGGATTAATCAACCTGAATGCAAATCTTAACCTCAATCCGAATGATAATATCCAGATAAATACCGGGGGAGTGTTTAACCAATCTGATGGCACCCTGTTTTTCAAAGATTTTTTACCGGGTGGCGGCACTTTTAATCAAACGGGAGCACGGGCACTGGTAAAAATTAACCGTCACTGGCAGATGGGACCCGGAAGTGTTTTTAATTCAGTTGCGGGAACCGTTCAGTTTACCGGAAGCGGCAATCAAAGCAATTTTGCAACTGGTACCAGGAGTTTTTCAAATGTCATAGTAGATGCCGGCGTGAACCCCGGTTTTTCAATCGCTACTTCCAGCACAATCCCTGTAAAAGGAAATTTTACGAATAATAATACTGCCCTCGTTAATACAGCAAATGCCACTTTTATATTTAACGGAACCGTCGATCAAACAGTTTTTAGTGCTACAACAGGAACACAGTCCACTTTTGGAAACCTGGAAATCAATAAACCATCAGGCCTGTTAACCTGGTTATCAAATTGCAATGTTGCCGGTAATGTGAATTTGATAAATGGTCACTTGAATTTAAACACCTTTACTTTAAACCGGAGTACGGCAGGTGGAATCTTATCGGTTTATCCCGGTACTACGTTATCCGCAGGAGGAATTACCGGCGGTCAGACTGGAAGTAATTTTCCGCTTAATTTCACGACTGTTAACCTTCAGACGGGCAGTACAATTTCTTATAACGGATCTAACCAGGGCATTGCACCATTTGCTTATAGTAACCTGGTACTATCCGGCAGTACCGGTACTGTCACAAAATCACTTCCCGCAGTTCCTTTACTAATTTCAGGAAATTTTACTCTTTCTGCCGGAAGTGCAACCCAGTTAGTTTGTAATGCGGCTGCTGATATCCAGGTGGCAGGTAATTTGTCAATTGGTAACAACGCTGTTTTGTCAGTCAGCATATATACCCTGACGTTATCCGGAAATTTTCTGAATAATGGTTCATATAACAGTACGGCACTTACGCTTATCGGGGGGATTCTTTCGGGGACTGGCGATTTTTTGGGATCAGCAGCAACTTTGGAGTTAAATAGCGTGGCATTCCAGGTCGTGCCCGGTTCGTTTTTTTCGGCTGATGAATTATTGAACTTAACAGTTAATAATCCTGCCGGTGTATTGTTGTCAGGACCGCTCCGCGTGACGGGTATTGTTAAAGTGGTTCAGGGAGATTTTAATTCAGGTGGATTTTTAACCCTCGTTTCTTCATCAACACAAACAGCGCTTATTGATGGTTCCGGTAACGGAAGCGTTTCGGGGATAGTTACCATGCAACGATATCTGGATGCAGGCTTTGGTTATAAATATATCAGTTCCCCCTTTCAATCGGCAACAGTAAATGAGTTATCCGATGATGTGGATCTGCTTGCAGCATTTCCTGCATTTTACAGTTACAATGAAAATTCACCTGCTTCCGGATGGGTCAATTATTCGAATTCAACTTCACTGCTTTTTCCCTTGGCGGGATATGCAGCCAACCTGGGAAGCAATAGCGCAGCGGTAACGATTGATATTTCCGGTGAGGTTACTAATTCCAATCAATCCATTTCTATTGCTAACAACAACCAGCCTTTTACAACAGGATTTAACCTGGTCGGAAATCCCTATCCTTCCCCGGTTAATTGGGATGCATCGTCAGGATGGTTGCGCACAAACGTTGATAATGCAGTATATTATTTTGATGCCGGTAGTGCTGATCAATATGGGGGAATTTACAGTTCTTATGTAAATGGTATTTCGAGTAATGGATCTGCAGGAAGCCTTATACCCGCTATGCAGGGTTTCTTTGTGCATGTAACGGATGGTGCGTATCCCGTTTCGGCCACGCTGCAGGTTAATAACTCAGCGCGTACAACTGACCTTCAGCCTTTGTTTCATCGCACCAATCAAAATGAAGATCGTTCACTAATACGCATGGAAGTAAAATTTGAATATACTAATGCACCTGACGGAATGGCAATTTATTTTGATCACTCCGCTACGCCGTTTTTCGAAAAGGAAAAGGATGCATTAAAACTTTTTAACACTGATGCCGCAATTCCAAGTTTATATTCCCTGTCACAGGAAGGATTGAAGCTTTCCATTAATGCATTTCCATTATTAACCGGCAGCCCAATGCATATTCCATTGGGAATTAATGTGCAAAATTCAGGTAATGTCACAATTTCTTGTACTGCTCTTGACCGGATTCCTGATTCACTGCGTGTTTATTTATCAGATAAACACAAACGCATTAACGTTGATTTTCGGAATAACCCGGAGTATGTTCTAAACCTGGATAAAGGAAATTGCCAGGACCGCTTTGAGCTGGTTCTTACTCCTGAGACTTTACCTTATATAACCGATACCGATGAGTTTGGTGTGTATGCATCAGGTAATAGTATTTACCTGTATGTTAATCCAAAAATTGGTAAAGGCACAATTCTAATAAGTGATTTGCAGGGGCGTAAATTGTATGAGACTAACTATTACAAACAGCAACAGATACAACTTCAGCCGGGATTTACCAGTGGCGTTTATATTGTAGGTTTTTATTCAGACAACGGTTCATTCTCAAAAAAAATATTTCTGGAATCCGAATGATGGCGTTATGTATAAAAATAAAAGACTCTCACTTTTTTGTATGGATAACTGCGATCATTTTTTTTAACGCTTCACAAATTCTTGTTGCGCAGGAAGCACCTCCACGACCTATTACAATTTATATAAATCCGGCACAGGGATTAAATTTTGGAACTTTCACGCAGGGTGTGTCAGGCGGTACCGTGATTATTTATCCCTCAGGGGTGAGATCGGTTACCGGCGATGTATTGCAACTTAGTTCCGGAATCCCATTCTCACCTGCAATATTTGAAGTAGAAGCCAATCCGGGAACCGTGGTAAGCATATTGAATGGACCTGATGTTCAGCTGGTAGGAAGCAATGGAGGCACAATGACGCTGCAGATTGGTCTTTCAGGTACCGGTTCGCCCTTTATTACCAATATTGTTCCACCGGGACGTACTGAAGTAAGAATCGGCGGAGTGTTGCTGGTGGGAAATCCGCTTACCAACCCTGGAGGAAACTACAGCGGAACTTTTATGATCACATTCATACAGGAGTAAATATATTTTTCATATAGGCAGTACCAGTTATGACAGGAATCAAAAATCATGAGATAAAAAGCGAATTCCAATTCATCAATGGAATTCTAAATTTTATGTTCCTGATGGGTTTAGCCATGATCGGAATAATTTTTCCTTTACAGGGATTTTCAGAAACCGGTGATGACGAAGAAGAATTATCGGTTCACCTGAATGTAAAAGGAATTGGAAGCTCCGAGATTCCCGCACTTTATCGAGCGAATGAAATTTATCTGTCCGTTATAGATGTTTTTGATTTTTTGAAAATTAAAAATACGTATAACGAAACACTGGACTCAGTCAGTGGCTTTCTTATAAATGAAGAGTCTCGGTTTACTATTGACATCGTTCACAATTTAATTATTTATGAAGGAAAGCAACACCGGATGCTTACCGGTGACCTTACCCGCTCTGACGGAAAATTGTATTTGAAAAGCAATTATTTTGGTTCTGTTTTCGGATTGCAGTGCACCTTTGATTTCAGAAATCTTTCCGTAAATCTTAATACGGATCTCGAGCTTCCTGTTATCCGTGAAATGCGCCAGGAACTTATGCGTACCAACGTGAATAAGCTTAAGGGTGAAGAAATAGCAGACACAACGATCCGGAGAAATTATCCGATGGCGAAATTTGGCATGGCAGACTGGTCAGTAATTAATACGCATACGTTGAATGGTGCAAATGCCACAAGGGCAAGTCTGGGTCTTGGTGCTATACTGGCGGGAGGTGAGACTAACGTAGCGCTAACATACGACAGCAGGGTTAAACTGAGCCCGAGACAGCAATATTACCTCTGGAGATATGTCAATAATGATAACCCTGTAGTTCGCCAGGTTCTGGTAGGAAAGATTCAGCCGGGTTTAACTGCATCAGTTTATTCTCCGGCTGTTGGATTGCAACTCACCAATACCGCAACAACATTCAGACGCTCGTTCGGCTCTTACACGCTCAGCAATACAACTTATCCGGGATGGATAGTAGAGTTGTATGTAAATAATGTCCTGATCAGTTTTGTTAAGGCGGATGCATCCGGTTTTTATACATTCCAGGTGCCGCTTGTTTATGGAAACTCATCCATTAAATTAAGGTTTTATGGCCCTTACGGGGAAGAGAGGGCGAGTGAGGAGTTTATTAATATACCTTTCAATTTCATGCCTCCCCGCGAATTCGAGTATAATGTAAGTGCAGGATTTTTAGAAGACGGCTTCCACACCTATACTACATCGTTCAATTCCGGCGACACACTGGTAACAGGAACAGTAAAGGGAAAGGCTAATACGTTATTTTCAAAAGCAAAATTCAATTATGGCATTAACCGGTTCTGGACTGTTGGAGGAGGGGTTGAATATCTTTCGTCAGTCGAGTCGGGCGATGTAATGCCATTTATCAATACTTCTTTCCGTATACTGCCGACCTTAATGCTAACGGCTGAGCATACTGACAAAGTGGTTACTAAAGGAATGTTGTCATACCGGCTACCCTCCAATTTGCAACTGGAATTGAATTACTCGGTGTTCGATAAAAACCAGACTGCCATTCGGCATTCTTACCGCGAGCAACGTAAAGTCATTTTATCTTTTCCATTCAATGGAAAAAATTTTTCCGCCTATTCCAGGTGGTCGCTTGACCAGATTGTGCTTGAAAATTCAGAATATACCACAGCGGAGTGGATGTTATCGGGTTCTATTCGCCGGGTAAGCGCCAACCTGAGTACCTATTCGCTGTTTATTAATAATGTGAACCCCCTATTATATTCCAACCTGTCCCTGGGCATCCGCTTGCCGCATCATTTTATCATAACACCACAGGTGCAATATGAATACACCAGGAATAAATTGATCACCATGAAATGTGCAATTGAAAAGAAGATCAAAAAGTTTGGAGTAATGAATGCTTTTTATGAAGAAAATATTCAAAGCAGGTTTCATTTTTTTGGAGTAGGATTTCGCATGGATTTTAATTTTGCACAAGCTGGTTTGTTGGTGGTGAAAAGCAGTCATAATACCACATTTACTGAAAATGCAAATGGCAGTTTTATATTTAATACAGATCAGAAAAAAATTTACACTTCAAACAGAACGAGTGTAGGGAAAGGTGGTTTGATGATTGTTCCTTTTCTTGATTTGAATTACAATGAAATAAGAGATGATTCAGAACCGGAAGCTGCCGGTTTAAAGATGAACATTAACGGCGGACAACTTGTAAATTCCGGTGATACATCCTTCCGGGTTTTAGAACTTGAACCTTTTACCAGTTATTACTTAAAATTTAATGAAAACAGTTTTAATAATATTAACTGGTCGTTACAGCACAATTCAATTAAGGTTATGGTTGATCCGAATCATCTTAAACGGATTGATGTGCCGGTCACCGTTTCTGCGGAAGTTTCAGGAATGGTTTACATTGAAGAAAAAGGTAAACGCAAAGGACAAGGTAAAATCGTGATTTGTATTTATAATGAAAAGTCGGTGCTGGTGAAACGCATCATGTCGGAACCGGATGGTTATTTCAGTTACCTGGGATTGCGTCCGGGTAACTATATTGCACGAATTGATGTGGAACAACTGGCAAACCTGAATATGGAATCATCACCGGCAAATTTTGCTTTTATGGTGGAGGTATCGGAAAATGGGGATGTAATTGATGACGTTGAGTTTGTTTTGATTCCGCGACAGCCAAAAGAAAACAGCATCGCTGCAGAAAAGGAACTATTGGATATAAAATAATAAAAGCGCTGTCGTTTCCGGCAGCGCTTTTATTTATGAAGAAACTAATTTTCTTAGTTATAATTTACTGTTACATCAAACGGTGTACCGGAAGTGTAAAGTCCGGAAGCCTGCGAAGCACCAACGTTAAGTGTTGCACCAACAGTTACTGTTTGAGTTCCTCCTGCATCCAGGGTTCCTGTAGCAGTAGGTGTACTTGTGAAAGTACCAACAGTCATGTTGTTTGCACCATTTGAAATGGTGATGGCCGCAGCCGGTAACGTAATGGCATACGTGTAAAGAGCTTGTCCTGCAACATCAAATGAAGCAGATGAAACAGTTCCGGTAAGAACTGGAAGAGATGCACCACCGGTTGTAGTACGGGCACCTGCAGGATCAATTACTACGGTTCCCGCAGCTCCTGAAGCAGCAACATTACCAAAATCAAGATCGATGGTTTTGGTAATGGTGATTGGTGAAATAATGGTAGCAGATGCAGATGCAGATGCTGTTGATTGTGCGCTAACGTTAGCAGCAAATCCAATTACTAAAATAACTAGGGCAGATACTTTTTTCATTGTTTTGTTTGTTTGTAAATTATTAGTTTAAAATTATTTATGAACCTTATAGTGAAATGTGGTACGAAATGTTTCAAATTATTACAAAATGCAGGTAAAATATTGATTAACAATGATATATAAAGCGATCCCAGATGTAATTTTATTAAGCTGTATGCCATTATCCAATCGATAAAAATTATCTTTACAGCGGTTAAATACCGTATTATAGTCAGGAGTCAGCAAAAGCCGGCATTCGTTTAACTTTTATTTATGATCACAATTTTCACCGATGGTTCTTCCCGCGGCAACCCCGGTCCGGGTGGGTATGGAGCCATCCTGGTTTCCGGGGCTCACCGTAAAGAAATTTCACAGGGTTTTCGTCTGACTACCAATAACCGCATGGAACTATTAAGCGTAGTGGCTGCTCTTGAATCGCTGAAAAAGAACGGTGAAGCAGTTACAGTATACTCCGATAGTAAATATGTAGTGGATTCAGTAGAGAAAGGCTGGGTATTTGGCTGGGTGAAAAAAAATTTCCAGGGCAAAAAGAATGCTGACTTGTGGAAACGGTTTCTGGAAATCTATGGCAAGCACCAGGTGCGGTTTGTATGGATCCGTGGCCATAATAACCACCCCGAAAATGAACGCTGTGATGAACTGGCAGTAGCAGCCTCTTCGAATGGCAACCTGCAGGTGGATTCCGGGTTTGAAACCGGGCTCTATAATTAATGCATTATTCCAAACCATCATGATAAATCATATTAATCCCTCATAATAAATCATAAAAATCATGAGAATCACAATAATCACAAATCTGGTGTGAAGTTTGATAAAGCCGTTTCCAACTATCTTTAAATTCAAAAAATCATTTATAATTAAATCCCATGAAAATTTTAAAAATCTCCGTATTCCTGTTTTTGCTGACAGGTATGATTAGCCAGGTAAATTCACAAACCATTCTTCAGCAACCAAAAATTAAGAAGATCGTTGTAACGGGAAGTTCAGAACTGGAAGTTGACCCGGATGAAATTTATGTCAATTTTGTTTTGCGTGAATACACCAATAATAAGAAAGAAAAAGTAGGAATTGAAACGATAAAAAAGGATTTTCTGGCAGCTTGCGAAAAAGCCGGCGTGCCTAAAGAAAATATCCGTGTTGATGGTATCGCCGGAAACGCTTATGGAGACTGGTTCATCCGCAAACGCAAAAAAGATCCCGACTTCATTGCTAACATCACGTATGTTATCAAGTTTTCATCTACAAAAATGATTGATGATCTGGTTCCGCGTTTGAATGATGAAGCGGTTTTAAATATGTTTATCAGCAAAATGACCCATTCCAAAATTGAAACCTTCCGTAAAGAGGTTAAAATAAAAGCCACCCAGGCAGCTAAAGAAAAAGCAACCTACCTTGCAGAAAGTATCGGCGAAAAAATTTCAGGCGCCCTAACCATCGAAGAAATTGAAACCGGTCCTGTATATCCTATGATGATGAAACAGTCGAATATGGCAATGGAAATGGCTGCTGATGGTGCATATGGTGGAGAAACATCCATGCCCTTCGAAAAAATAAAAATCCGCTACGAAACACGCGCTGAGTTTGAGTTGCTGTAAAAGTTGCTGTGACTTGAAAAGATAAAATTCGGAGTTGTTGATCACAGGCACGCAGAACCTCACAAGAATAAGGCACTAAATTCAAGGATGTAATCCGTTCAATTTAGTGCCTTATTTAATTATTTAACGCAACGACCTTTACGATTGCAGCGACTTCCTTAAAGCTTCGTAAGCATCTTTCAGATTCGTTCCGTACGCTTCCATTTTTTCGGAAGTTTCTTCTTTAACATTCGCCAGCAGCTCGTCGAATTCTTTTTTAAATTTTTGCTTTTTTGATTCCACATTATCTTTCAGATCGAGGCGGCCGAGTTCGTAACGGATCTGGAGAATTTCCATTTTCAGACTGAATTTTTCCAGTTCATTCTGAATTTTTATTTTAGCATCTGATGATAACGTGTTTCTTGAATCACGTACATTTTGTTCCAGTTGCTTAATGGCATCCGCGATTTTAGTTTTTTGTTCTTCGTATGCATCGAGTGCTTCAGCTTTTCCCAACGCTAACTGCACCTGGAGTGTTTCCACATTCGTACGTACGGATTCGGCAACTTCAACACCCTCTTTTTGTACTTCCGATGAAATCTGATGAAAGGATTCTCGTAAATCTTTTTTAATGTCTTCAAACAATTCAGCACCATTCATTTTTCCCAGGGCAATTTTAAGCCGGAGTTCATCCAGTTCAGTTTCTGCTTTATGAATCAGGTTCCCTAATTGATCTTTAAAGTTGGTTTTGGTTGTCATGAAATTTGAATTTAATAGTGAAGGTATACAAAATATTGATCCATGACAATTACTTCCCAAACACTTTCATGTTCACAGCCTGTCGACAACCGTTATTCCTGGTATTCAGCAAGATGTCATTAAATAATTGTTTGAATTATCATTTGAAACATATTCATTATTCACCCCGATCCCGTACATTTGCAAAAAAATGGTGTATGCATGTTAAACATCCGTGGCACGGAGTTGAAATTGGTCCTTTAGCTCCAAAAGTTGTAAAGGGAATTATTGAAATTGAAAAAGGAAGTAAGGCGAAATATGAACTTGATAAAGATTCCGGTTTGTTAAAACTCGACAGAATCCTTTTTAGTTCGGTTCATTATCCCGCTAATTATGGATTTATTCCTCATACATATTGTGATGATAAGGATCCGCTGGATATTCTTGTAATTTCTTCAATCGGATTTCAACCTCTAAGTATAGTAGATGCCAAAGTGATTGGCGTTATGCGTATGGTAGATAACGGTGAGCAGGATGATAAAATTATTGCCGTTGCAAATTTTGACCCCTCAGTAAATCATATTAATGATGTTACTGAACTACCTCCTCATACCGAAGGTGAAGTGCGCCGATTTTTTGAAGACTATAAAAAACTGGAGAAAAAAACGGTAACCGTTAAAAAATTTCTTGGACGTGATGTGGCATATAAAATTATTAAAGATGCGATGGCCTTTTATAAAAAGTGTTTCAAAGGACACATGTAGTATTAAATTCTTTTCAGTTTAATCTTGGATGGTGGATTTATTACAATCGGAACTTTTTCGATCAAAACATTACTGGTATCAAGACCGAATGCTTGTTCATCACTCAATCCGGTCTTTTTAAGGATGTTATAAATGCTCAGCACAATTTTTTCATATAAGGGCATCACATTGTCGTAAGAGAGAAATTTTTCTATTACCACAAACCGGAAATCCCCGATAAGGTGTTGCCTGCTTAACGACACATAACGGCTTGTGACATCCACTTCCCCTTTTTCTTTCATCTCGGAAACAACCTGGCGGAAGAATAGATTTATTCTGGGTTCAACACGGAAACCAATACGGAAATCGATTTTTATTACTTCACCTGGAATGAGATGTTTAACTTTATATTCCATACGATACGGATCATCGCTCACATCAACATGCAGCAACCAGTAAACATCAGCTCGCTTGGGGCGCTTTTGAAAAATAGAATAGATAATAGTATTTTCAATTGCATATTCATCATTTGCGCTTGAAAGGTAAACCAGGTGCGTGGAAGTTTTTGGTATGGAAGTATCTTTTCTTAATTCACTTAGTTTTGGAAGGTACTCACGGAAATCGGTAAATTCAACGTACCGGTTCCTGATTCTCCTGCCTTCTTTCCAGGAATACATTAAAACAAACACTGCAGTTGATATCAGCAGTGTAATCCATCCACCATGCGCCAACTTATTTATATTCGCAACCAGGAAAGCGGATTCAATTGTGCCATATACAATAATAAAAATTGCAATCAGCCAGATGGCAACATGCTTCATTTTAAGATACCAGACTAGCAGGATCGACGTAGCCATCATGGTTAAAATGATAGCCATACCATAAGCAGCTTCCATATTGGCCGACTCGCGGAAATATAAAACAACTCCAATACAACCGAACATTAAAAACCAGTTGACGGTAGGAATATAAATTTGTCCACGGATATCAGTCGGATATACAATTCTGAAGCGAGTCATAAAATTAAGGCGGATTGCTTCATTGATAAGTGTGAATGAACCACTGATCATTGCCTGGCTGGCAACTATTGCGGCGAACGTCGAAATAATAACACCGGTTAACACAAACCAGGATGGCATAATTTCATAAAAAGGATTTCGCTCACCAAGCTCCCTGCCCGCTTCTCTAAGTAACCAGGCGCCCTGACCGAAATAATTCAGCAGCAGGGCTGTCTTTACAAAGATCCAGCTAACCCGTATGTTCTTTTTCCCGCAATGCCCAAGGTCGCTATACAATGCTTCGGCTCCGGTTGTGCATAGAAAAACACCGCCCAGCAACCAGAAACCGCCGGGATAAAGCGTTAACAATTCAATTGCATAAACCGGATTTATTGCATACAGAATATCCGGATACATGATAAGTGAAACCGTTCCCAAAACCCCGATCATCGAAAACCAAACCACCATGATTGGTCCGAATGACCTTCCCACAAAACCTGTCCCGAATTGCTGAATGAAAAACAGAAGAGATATAATAACAATGACTATCGGGATGACGGGAATCTGATCGTTCAGAGTGTGCAATCCCTCAATCGCTGAGGAAATACTGATGGGCGGAGTAATCATTCCATCCGCCAAAAGCGCACTGCCACCAATCATTGCGGCAATGGTAAGAAAACGCGATTTATACCGGCGCAACAAAGCATACAACGAAAAGGTGCCGCCTTCGCCGCGGTTATCGGCCTGCAGGGTAATAATTACATATTTAATTGTTGTTTGTAACGTAAGCGTCCAGAAAATACATGAAACCGCTCCAAGAACCAGGTCGGCCGAAATTTCATGAGAACCAACAATGGCTCGCAGCACGTATAAGGGTGAGGTGCCAATATCACCGAAAATAATACCGATTGTAATTAACAGCCCTGCGCCGCTAAGCCGTTGCAGGTGATGTGCTTTTTTCATAAAAGCCGGTTATCAGAGTTGCCTCATTACCTCCCTGGCGTGTTTATCCTGAGAATCCAATTCAAGTAAATTCATCCGGGGGTCTTTGAATTTTGAATTTCTGCAATTTCATAACTGCATAAATTAGGTGGGTCAGACCTGTAATTCTGTAACGCAGACAGAAATTGAGACTGCTAAGTTATACTATTCAAATGCCAATGCGGTTCGAAAAATAGCCTTTTTTATTCTTCATGAAAAGAATTATTTTCCGGTAAATGAAAATTGTATGTTATTGAAAGTCCCAATTTCCTGTAGGGTGATTGACAGGCAGGGAAATTTGCAGCAAGTATCTCAAAGTTGACAGTGAAATAATTTGCAGGAAAGTTTCTTAAAGGAATAGTAACACTGCCAGCTTGCAGGAATCATGATCGTTTGCGACCGGAATTAATTTCTTTCAAATGCGCTTTTAATGCCTGGATAATTTCATCCTTTAACTTTAATTCCGTTTTAAGACGTTCATTTTCTGTTTTAATCAGCTGCAGTTCGTTGGGGGTTCCTTTCGCATACCCGGCAAAGGGTTCATCCGAGGCAAACTCCAACTGTTCAGCCGACACTTTCAGCGCCTTGCAAATATCCAGCAAAGTCTGATGATGGATCTTTCCGGTCCGCTCAATGTGCGATATCAAAGGTCGCTCCTTATGTATTTTTTCAGCTAATTGTTGCTGGGTTAACCGTTGGCTGACCCGGAGCAATCGTATTTTTTGTCCTATATGCATCTTCCCTGCGAAAGTCATTTTTATTGCATTGACAAAAAGATGATTATATTTACATTTTGATAATGTCTTTTTTTCATTCAATTTTATACTCATTTTCATGGAAATGCCTCTCCTGCCTCATTCCTGCTATCCAAATTGCGGCGTAAACCTTAATAATGAAGTGGTTTTGATTCGGCCTGTATTGCCCGGTGAACCCCTGACACTCGATTATGCCACCCTGTATGTAGGACCGGGACCGGAATGGGAGTGCCACTGCGGTTTTAACGGATGTAGGGGTAAAATATTGGGATTCAATTTTTTACCAGTTATATTTCAGGATTATTATTTGAAAAAGAATGCCGTTTGCCGGGAAGTTAAATCCCGGTTCAACCTGGCCTTGGGAAAGGTTGTTAGTACTGCCCCGCCCTCTAAGAGCGTAGGATAAAGCCCCTTTTTTCCGTATCTTCGCACATTCTTTTTTAAAAATGAAGTATCCCGAATATAAAAAACTCGATTTGCCCCTGGTTAACCGACAGGTGCTTGATCGTTGGACGAAGGACGATGTTTTCGAAAAAAGCATCGCTTCCCGCGAAGGGAAACCTGCGTTCACTTTTTATGAGGGACCGCCTTCCGCTAACGGGCTTCCGGGAATTCACCATGTTATGGCCCGTGCAATCAAGGATATTTTTTGCCGGTATAAAACATTGAAAGGTTTCCAGGTGAAACGAAAAGGAGGTTGGGATACTCACGGTCTTCCCATTGAATTAAGTGTTGAAAAAACGCTGGGAATCACCAAAGAGGATATCGGGAAAACAATTTCGATTGAAGATTATAATAAAGCCTGCCGCAAGGAGGTAATGAAATATAAAGAAGTTTGGGATGACCTCACCCGGAAGATGGGTTATTGGGTTGATCTCGAAAATCCCTACATCACTTTCGAAAATAATTATATTGAAAGTGTATGGAGTTTGCTTAAGCAGCTGTACGAGAAAAATCTTTTGTATAAGGGTTACACCATTCAACCGTATTCACCTGCGGCAGGAACCGGTTTAAGTTCACATGAACTGAATCAGCCCGGAACCTACCGCAATGTAAAAGATACCAGCGTTGTTGCGCAGTTTAAAGTGAAGCGTGAAGCGGTATCAGAATTTCTTTTTGAAAATACGGATACGGATGTTTATTTTTTAGCGTGGACAACAACACCATGGACATTGCCCGCTAACTGCGCACTTGCCGTGGGTGATAAAATTGTTTATGCAGTTGTAAAAACTTTTAATAGTTACACCGGACTGCCTGTTACTGTTATTCTGGCAAAAGATCTCGTTTCAAAATATTTTTCTGAAAAAGGAAATGAAAAATCTTTCGATGAATATCGCGTGGGAGATAAATACGCACCCTTCAATATTATTGATGAAGTAACAGGCAAACAGCTTTCAGGAATCAATTACGAACAACTGATGCCTTATGTATTACCGCAAGGTAAAGCAATGACGGTTATCATTGGTGATTTTGTTACTACTGAAGACGGAACAGGTATCGTTCACACTGCCTCTGTTTTTGGAGCCGATGATTTTCGTGTAGCCAACGCAAATGGAATTGTATCCATACTGGTTACTGATGAGGATGGAAATAAAGTGCCGCTGGTAAATAAACAGGGTCGTTTTGTAAAAGAAGTGACTGACTTTGCCGGCGAATATGTTAAAGAAGAATACCTGACGGAAGAAGAAAAGGAAGCGGCCAGAAAAAAACAGGGTCGCGAAAAATATTTATCAGTTGATGAACGTATTTCCATTAAACTGAAAACTGAAAACAAGGCATTTAAAGTTGAGCGGTATGAACACTCGTACCCGCATTGCTGGAGAACCGACAAGCCGATTTTATATTACCCGCTTGATTCGTGGTTCATAAAAACCACTGCCTGTAAAGACCGCCTTATAGAGCTAAATAAAACCATTAACTGGAAACCGGAATCTACCGGAACCGGAAGGTTTGGCAACTGGCTTGAGAATCTTGTCGACTGGAACCTGAGCCGTTCCCGCTTCTGGGGAATACCACTACCGGTGTGGACATCGGAAGACCGCACAGAGCAGATTTGTATCGGCTCCATTGATGAACTAAGAAACCATCTCGCGAAAGCGAATAGCGCCGGCATTGAAAATAAATTTCAACTTTCAGGCGACACATTCGATTTGCACCGTCCTTTTGTTGACGATATCGTACTCATTTCAGATTCGGGCAAGAAATTATTTCGCGAAACCGATCTCATTGATGTTTGGTTCGACAGCGGAGCCATGCCGTATGCACAGTGGCATTACCCTTTTGAAAACCTGGAAGAATTTAAAAAATCGTTTCCCGCTGATTTTATTGCCGAAGGTGTGGATCAAACACGCGGCTGGTTTTTTACGCTGCATGCAATTGCTGTTATGCTGTTTGATTCTGTTGCATTTAAAAATGTTGTTTCCAACGGACTTGTTCTCGACAAGAACGGAAATAAAATGTCGAAACGACTGGGTAACGCTGTTGATCCCTTCGCAACACTCGATCAGTATGGTGCAGATGCAACGCGGTGGTACCTCATCTCAAACGCTCAGCCCTGGGATAATCTAAAGTTTAATGCGGATGGAATTACAGAGGTGCAACGTAAGTTTTTTGGAACCCTGTTTAATACCTATTCATTTTTTGCTTTATACGCCAACATTGATGGATTTACTTACAGCGAACCTGAAATTCCTGTAAATGAACGTCCTGAAATCGACAGGTGGATTATATCAGAGTTGAATACACTTATAAACCTGACGGATAATTCCTATGCCGAGTATGAACCTACCAAAGCAGCAAGGGCCATCCAGCAATTTGTTGATGAACACCTGAGCAACTGGTATGTGCGGCTTTGCAGAAGGCGTTTCTGGAAAGGAGACTACACTGAAGATAAAATCGCCGCGTATCAAACTCTTTACGAATGCCTTGAAGTGATTGCGCGAATCATGTCACCTGTTGCACCCTTTTATGCGGATCAGTTGTTCAGTGATTTGAATACCATTACCGGAAAACAATCCGTCAGTTCCGTGCATCTTTCCGATTTTCCCATTGCTAAGGATAATTATATTGATAAAGCACTCGAAGAACGCATGGAACTTGCACAACTGGTTTCATCAATGGTACTTGCCTTACGGAAAAAGGTTAATATCAGAGTGAGACAGCCTTTGCAACGAATTATGATTCCCGCTATGGAACCCGGACTGGTTGAAAAACTGGAACAGGTGCGTGGTCTGATACTTGCTGAAGTTAATGTGAAAGAAATTGAATACATCACTGATACAGCCGGCATTTTAATCAAAAAGGTGAAGCCTAATTTTAAGGTTCTGGGTAAGAAAGCCGGAACCATGATGAAAGTCCTGTCGGAAGCTATAACCTCAATGTCACAGAACGATATAGTAGGTTTTGAAGCGAACGGTAAATTTGAACTTGATATTTCAGGCACACCCTTTGAAATAGTTCCTGAGGATGTGGAAATTATATCGGAAGACATACCCGGGTGGGAAGTTAATTCCTCGGGTAAACTAACCGTGGCGCTGGATGTTACATTGTCCGATACCTTAAAGGAAGAAGGCATTGCACGTGAACTGGTGAACCGGATTCAAAACATCCGAAAGGACAAAGGATTTGAGGTTACCGACAAAATTTCAGTACGTATTCAAAACAAGGAAAGTATAATAAAACCTGTAAGAAATAATTTACTATATATTTGCAACGAGATCCTGGCCGAATCCCTCAACCTGGTTGATGACCTGGATGAGACAAACAGCACACTGATCGACGTTGACGACCACATACAAGTATTAACCAGTATAAACAAGTTTAAAAATGGCAGCTGAAAAAACAGAAAAGAATCACTACAGCGATAAAGAGTTGGCAGAGTTCAAAGCAATTATTATTCAAAAACTCGAAGACGCCCGAAAGGAACTCGTTAATTTGCAGGCTGCCCTGAACAGTGCCAATGAACACGGCACCGATGATACGGCCAACACTTTTAAAGTTCTTGAAGATGGCTCTGATACCCTTGCAAAAGAAGAAGCAGGTCAGTTGGCAGCTCGTCAGAAAAAGTTTATTGAACAGCTTGAGAATGCCCTCATCCGTATTGAAAATAAATCATACGGCCTTTGTCGTGTGACGGGTAAACTGATCCCCAAAGAACGCCTGCGCGCAGTTCCACATACTACCCAAAGTATTGAGGCGAAATTGCAACAGTATAAGGATTAACAATAAGTTTAAGGTGACACGTATAACGTGACACGTGACAAGGAATATTTTAAATAACTTGTCACGCGTCACTTGCCACTTGTCACGTTTGCTTTCAACCCGGTCTCTTTGAAGCGCCCCCTTCTCATCATACTATTAGTTTTAATTATTGATCAGACTTCGAAGTTCTGGATCAAAACCAATATGTATTTGGGTCAGGAGTTTCATATTGCAGGGGATTGGTTCATAATTCATTTTACTGAAAATAATGGTATGGCTTTCGGAATGGAGTTTGCCGGAGAGTTTGGTAAATTGTTTTTAAGCCTGTTCCGGATTGCCGCCCTTGCGGGAATTGGCTGGTATATGAACACGCTTGTAAAAGAGAAAGCCCATCCGATACTCATCACCAGTATCGCACTTATTTTCGCCGGCGCCATGGGTAATATCATTGATAGTACATTTTACGGAATGATATTTTCTTCGAGCGATTTTCAGCTGGCTTCTTTGTTTCCTCCTGAAGGTGGGTATTCGTCGTTCCTTCACGGGAAAGTAGTGGACATGTTTTATTTTCCGGTGTGGAAAGGTTTTTTCCCTGACTGGTTTCCCATTTGGGGAGGAGAATATTTTGTTTTTTTTCGCCCGGTTTTTAATGTGGCAGATTCTTCAATCAGCATCGGAGTAGCATTGATCCTGTTGTTCCAGGGATTAATTTTCAAAAAAGATTCGAAGGTTGAGTTACCGGATAACGATCAAAAAATCGTGGCGTAGTTAAGAACGTCGATTTGTTCACTCGTAACTCGCCACGCGTCCTGCACACATTCAAAAAGGTTCAGCAATAGTTCTGGTGAATTTTTTTTTGAAACGCAGGTCATTATAATAATCCTGTTCAGGTAAAAAATAGATTTTGTTTCCTGCAGAAATTGAGTCGCGCAACTCCTGTTCATCTGCGTAATAGAGATAGGATACCAAAGTATTTTTTTTCTTTAAGGAAAAATAATTTAGTTCATTTTGCCACCATCCGGCAATGATGACTGTTTTTTCAGTGGCCTGCCGCATGGTTTCTGTCACGGTAATTGCATAGGTAATTTTTTGTTTACGTTTGGTGTAATCCGCGATTACCGGTCCCGAAAGCAAATCAAATACCACAGATGTAGTGCCTGCTTTTGTTTTAAATGATAATTCAGAAACTTTACTTCCCCGCAACGGATCATCAAGGTTAATTCCAAAAAAGAAACAGGAAAGGATCATCGCCAGACAGAATATCAGACCTTCTTTTTTATTGAGGAAAAGTGAGATTAACAGTATAATAAATGGCACCATCGGTAAAACAAAAGCACTTTTTTGTGGAATTTTTATGAATGAATAGGAATATAACAGCAGGGTTGATATACAAACCAGCACGACAGGAAATATCGATTTTTTTTGGTGTTTTGAAATCATCCTCCACCTTCGAATAACAATACTTCCTGCCACAGCAATGGCCGCCGCACCAACTAATCCCCATGCACCAATGGTTCCTTTGTAAATATTTTTAAGCATCGGCGGATAAGGAAAATATTCATAATAGGTAAAAAAGCTGCTTCCATAAATATTCCATGCAGGTAAAAAGCAAATAATTGCTGTAACCAAAGTCAGCATCCCGGAAAGAAGAATTATTTTAATGGATTTATAATTTAGATAATGCCAGATGGCAAAGGGAATTACCATGGCCCCGGCAGTGACACGAAAGCCGCACGCTATACCTATGATTACACCGGCCCATAAATACCGGCCGGTGACCGTTAAATAAAAAGCAATGAGCACCAGGCAGAGAGTCCAGTTGTAATCCATTACATTGGTACTGTTGATAAAAAATACGGGAACAAATGCAAGGGCTAATCCATAAATAACAGCATTGTGTATATGCAGTTTCACCAGGGTCTTCATGAAATAATATATACCAATGGATGAAACTAAGGCTGTAAGGAAATTCAGCATCCATGCCGGTCGGTTCCATATTAACGAAAGCAAATATTCCTGCACTGGATGGCCGGGCATTCTTGAAACTTCATATATACCCAGAAGGTTAATATTGCGGGCTACCAAGATTAGACCCCAGGCGTCTTCTTCTGAACCATACCCGGCAAACAAAAAGGGAAGCCTGGTCAGTAAAACCAAAAAGGAAACAAGCAATAAAAATTTGTTGTCATCCTGTTTTAAAATCATTAGCTAACCGGTGTTGCCGCGATCACTTCCAAAGCCTTTTGAAAAGTTTTATCCACCTTCAGGAGAACGGGATAAAATCCCTCGTTCTTGAAAACCTGCCTGGATATAAAAGCTTTGAGTTGATTTTTTAAATAGGGAGCGGCTTCGGCAATTTCTTTTTCGTTACGTTTAATTTTTTTAGCTACCGCAGCATTAATAAACTGATCATATATTGTAGAATTGACTTCAAAGCCGTTTTCAAAATCCTTGTATGTTCTGAAACGTTTCAGTTCTCCGCGATGAACATCCACATAGTCATATGAAAACTGACTGATAACTCCATTGTTTATTATATCAATCAGGAAATTATTATTCCTGCCACTGGTATCAATCGGTACAAACACATCCGGCATAATACCTCCGCCGCCATATACAATTTTACCCCCCGGAGTAACAAATTTTAATGAGTCGGGGAATTGAATGGAATCAGCCGAAAGCAGTTCATTGTGATCAAACCGGCTCATAAGTTCATTGTTGTATTCATCAAAACCATTATTGTAGGGTTTTTGAATACTCCTTCCGGTAGGAGTATAATAACGGGCTATGGTTAAACGCAGCGCTGAACCATCAGGTAATATTGTTTGTTCCTGTACAAGTCCTTTCCCGAATGATCGTCTTCCCACAATAGTGGCACGATCCCAGTCCTGTAATGCACCTGCTAAAATTTCAGAAGCCGATGCAGAACCTTCATCTACAAGAATCACAACCTTTGCATCTTCAAATTCTCCTGTTGAAGTAGCTTCATAATTCGTTCGCGGGCGTGATTTCCCTTCGGTGTATACCACTGTTTTTTTATCACCTAAAAATTCATCTGCAAGTTTGGTAGCAGCATCCAGGTAGCCTCCCGGATTCCCTCTCAGATCAATGATCATTTGTTTCATGCCCTGCTTCTTAAAATTCATTGAAGCCTGCATAAATTCATCATAGGTTGTTGCTGCGAAACGACTTATTTTAAAATACCCGGTGCTGTCATCAATCATAAAAGAGGCCTCCAGTGAATAAATAGGAATTTTTCCACGCTTAATTGTAAATTCCAGCAAATCGGCAACACCGCGCCGGGCAATAGCTACTTTTACTTTGGTACCTCCGGGGCCACGTAACTTTTGCATTACCTCGGGGTTGGTAATATTCACACCTGCAACCAAAGTATCTTCCACTTTAACAATCCGGTCACCGGCGCGAATGCCTACATTTTCAGACGGACCACCTGAAATTGCACTCACTACCATGATAGTGTCGGCCTGAATGTGAAATTCAATTCCGATTCCTTCAAAATTACCTTCAAGCGGCTCATTGGCCTGTTGCAAATCTTCAGCAGGTATATACGAGGAATGCGGATCGAGCGACTGCAGCATTTTTTCAATAGATAAATTCACCAGGTCTTCCCGGTTAACGGTATCAACATATTCCTGCTGGATATATCCAAGCACATCTGAAAATTTATTGAATTGATTGCTGGTGGAAAAAAAAGAACGTTCCTGAATGAAGGGCACATTTAATCTTGTTCCCAGGTACAATCCGATTCCTAAAATAAGTGCAAAAGCCAGCGGCAGATAATATTTTTTATTTCGTGATGATGGTTCCATGTCAGGAAGTAACCTTATACGGTCAATTTATTATTTTGATATTGTTCTACTTCAACGTGGAAGCGTCGCAGAAATTCCACTCCTTCATCGCAATCGATGCCTTTATATTCCGCATACGATTTCAGGTAAATTACTTTTTTAATTCCGGTTGTGAAAATCACCCTTGCGCATGCCAGGCAAGGCGATAGGGTAACATACAATGTAGCACCTTCAATCACAGAATTATTTTTTGCAGCATAAAGAATTGCATTTTCCTCGGCATGAATAGCAAGGGAACAGCCGCCTTTCCGGTCTCGCGCACAACCTTTTTCCGGCCATTCTTCATCACAGTTATGCGTGCCCGCAGGCGGTCCGTTATACCCGAGCGATATAATGCGGGTGTCCTGTGTGAGAACGGCACCTACCTTTATTTTCACGCAATGGGACTTTTCGGCCAGTTTTTGCGCTAGTTCAATGTAAATGTCGTCGAATGAAGGCTTGTACATAGTGATTTTCAGGTACAAAGATACTAACCAGAATGATTGGATTTAAGCCGGCCTTAGTGTCTTTTCAAATCTGAAATTTTTACACCCGAACGGTGACCCATAAAAGCCTTAGCATCGTATTCGACGGATTAATTATAACCTATATATTGGCTTTTCACTGATTTTCAAGCCTGGTCTCGTATCATTCTGCTTTTAAAGGCTTTGCAAGGATTCAAAAATTTTGCAACCTCGGGGGGAACCCGTATCTTGGTAAAAAATTACCACCTATGAAGTTATTAACGTTGATTGGAATGATTATGGGGTTAAGTTGTTTGCAACCGGGAACAGCAACCGGTCAATGTCTTATTGATTCAACACAAACCGGGGCGGGCGTTTATCCCGATACGCTTCCGGATGCCACAGCAGGTCAACCCTATACTATTGATGTCACTTTTGTTATGATTACCGATACCATGGGACTTACCATTAACAATTACCAGATTGCCAATGTGGTGGGCTTGCCTGTAGGACTTACCTGGATTTGCAACAATGCAGGAAATGGATGTAATTATGATCCTTCGGTATCACTTTACGGATGCGTGAATATTAGCGGAACACCTATCGTTCCCGGAAATTATACAATGACGGTTACCGTTATTGCCGATGTGCAATTGGTTGGAGCACAAACAATCCCTTTTGATGTGCCCCTGGTGGTGCTGCCGGGTGTGGTAACAAATCCCGGTTTCAGTATGGTGAATTCATCCGGTTGCGATCCGCTTACAGTAGATTTTATTAATAATAATCCCGGACAGGCTTCCTACGCATGGGATTTTGGGAACGGATTGCAAAGTAATTTAGAAAACCCCGCCCCGCAAACCTATACCCTGCCGGGAACCTATGTAGTTACGCAAACGGTTACACCAAGTACAACTCCTTCATGGTATCTTACCGATATAACGGTTACGGCTATACCCAATAATTATGGTGGCTTTATTGATGACCCTGATATGTATTTTTTGTTATATGATACTTTAGGTGTTGAAGTTTATGATTCACGCCCTTCCGTTGATAATACATTTCCGCCTGTAAGCTGGGGAGTTCCTAATATTCTTTTGCAAAACGGAACGTATACCGTTCATGTTTGGGATGAAGACGGAGGCTTGTTTGGCGCCGATGATGACCTGGGAACAATAACTTTTGATGGGAACAGTACATCCGGAAGTGCTACGGGAAGTGTAGGAGGAGCTTCAGGACTTCTTGTTGTAGATTATACAATTTTCCAGACACCGATAGTTCCGCTGGTTGCCACCGATACGGTTTACGTTTACACAACGCCGTTAGTTCCTGTCATCGCTTCTTCCGGTCCCGTTACGTTTTGTGAAGTCGATTCAGTAATACTCACCGTTAATGATTCGGTTAATACAATTCAATGGTATGAAAACAACGTAATCATGGCGGGAAATACAGGAACCGTTTTCACTCCTTCAGTTGGCGGAAGCTATAATGTAGTTGTCACAACACCTGATGGTTGCACAGCCGCCTCCCTTCCGGTTACAGTTATTATTCACCCAACCCCTGTAAAGCCAACGTTTTTTGTCAACGGAAATACATTTACCACTGGCGTAACAGGACTGAATCTTCAGTGGTATTTAAATGGGATACCCATTCCGGGAGCCACCGGAGTCTCACATATAGCACAGATGACGGGAACGCATCAGTTATGCGGAACCGATTCAAACGGATGTGTGAATTGTTCCGACTCACTCGTATATCTCGGCTTAAGCCTGAACGAATTGCAGGGAACAGGCTTCAGTATTTTCCCAAATCCTTCCGACGGACGTTTTACTGTGTTATTTGAAAAAGCAACAGGGTCAACACGTATCCTTCACATTATTGATGCCCTTGGAAAAATTGTGGAAACTATTGATCTTGAAAGCAGCATGAGGTATTCACACAGCGCTCCGCTTCCTTCCGGATTTTATATGATCGGCATAGAGGATAATGGTGTTACACAGTATAAAAAATTAATCGTGCGTTAATTTTCTTTAGGGAATTAAGGCCGCATGAAAATAAAAATAACTTATCTTAATTTCAATAATACATCTATTCACATGAATGTTATCTTTAAAAAGTTAAACCTGTTGGTTGTTTGCCTCTTTTCTGTCTCTATTAGTTTTGCAGGGGGGCATCTGCATCATCATGATGATCCGTTGTCAAAAACTTTTATCAGTAACCCAAAGCAACTGCGTGACCCTGTTGTGCAGCAATCGTTAATGCAGCAGCGTCCGTGGGTAAACTTTTCACGCAACAACAGTTCCTGGAAAGTTATATTCGATGAAAACAGCAATCTGCCACATCGCGCATATGGTGCACCAATTGCAGTTCCGGGATTTGATGCGAAAAGCACCGCGAAAAATTTCATTACCAATTATCTTTCCGAATTCCGTGTTCCTTTCAGCAATCTCCAGTTCCGATCAGTGAGCACAAATTCAAAATATCATTATGTAAATTTTATTCAGTATCACCAGGGGCTTGAAGTTTTATACAGCAACATCCAGGTAAAGTTGACGCACGATTACCGTGTGAACCAGTTTGCACTGGATTGTCATCCTGTTATTTCAGTTGGACTTACCCCATCCATTAATGCATCATCAGCTATTCAGTTTGCAAGCCAGGGTGTAAATGGCATTCAGCAGGTAACGGTTACCCCGGATATGAAAATACTTCCTGTTCCTGGAAACCGCATGTATTCATTTCATCTGGTGTATGAAATTATGGTTGAGAATATGGATCATGAAGGAATTCCCGGTCAGTATTATACACTTGTTGACGCTGCCAACGGTGAAATTCTTTACAGGGCGAATAAGGTAAATCATGTCGCTGCAAATACCGATATTACTATTGCCGGAACTATGCATCTTACCAATCCTTATGATCCGTCAACTGTAGAGCCCATGAAAAACATGCGTGTAGTTGAAGGCGGTAATGTTCATTTTACTGATGATACCGGCTATCTGGGACTTACGAATACGAATGCTACAACAGCAACTTTTTCACTCCAGGGACGATGGGTGCGGGTAAGAACGAACAACGTCACTCCAAGCTGGACGGTCAATCTGACTCCAGGGGCAAATAACATAAATATTGATGCAAATACTGATATCAAACAGCGGACTACATTCAATGCCATAAATACAATTCATGAATACATGAAATTAAAGTTTCCGCTTTTCACAGGACTTGATTTTGCGCTTCCGGCCAATATTGATGTTGCCGGTAACTGTAATGCATTTTATAACGGATCTTCCGTTAACTTTTTTGATGCGGGTGGAGGATGTAATGCAACATCGCTTGTTGCGGATATTGGTTTTCATGAATATGGCCATGCAATCAACGATAAATTTTACCAGTCAATTTCTTTCCAGTGGCAAAATGGTGCGATGGGTGAGGGGTATGCTGATTTGTGGGCATTGGGAATTACAGGCTCACCTATTCTTGGTGTAGGTTTTTTTGACAGCAATCTATCGGGTATACGTCGTTATGACATCAACAAAAAAGTGTATCCTCAGGACCTGGTTGGGGAAGTGCATGCCGATGGAGAAATAATTGCCGGCTGTTTCTGGGATACCGGA
Organism: Bacteroidia bacterium; assembly: GCA_038215705.1. Taxonomy (GTDB): domain Bacteria; phylum Bacteroidota; class Bacteroidia; order AKYH767-A; family OLB10; genus JADKJB01. The sequence continues at coordinate 5,131 of JBBQQQ010000020.1, read as the reverse complement.
CTAAACCTTGGAAATCTTCAGCAGATGATGGACCTTTTCAAGGAAACCTATTATGCAGGAATTACCGGACCAAACGGATCGGAAGGTTCACTTTTTCCCGACATCCTGCTCGAAACACTTTACCAGGATGATAATGACGGCGATGTTACCAACGGCACTCCGAATTACTGCGCAATTATTGCTGCATTCGAAATTCATGGGATCACACTTGGGCCAACGTTTGTTCCCTGTGCGCCCGTTGCTTTGTTTTCTCATCAGCCGGGTATGATTTGTGAAGGTGAAAGTGTTACCTACACCGATCAGTCATTCTTTGCCGATTCCTGGGACTGGAATTTCCCCGGCGGAACTCCATCAACTTCAACTGATGAAAATCCTGAAGTAACGTATAACACTGCCGGCACATACGATGTTACACTTACAATCACAAATGCGGCAGGAACAAATGCGCTGACCAAAGCCGGAATTATAGTTGTTCAGCCTGCCATTGGTCAGTATACAGTTCCCTTTACGGAAAGCTTTGAAGCAATTACTTTTCCAGGTACAGAGTGGCCCATCGAAAATCCGGCAGGTGATACCTGGGAGCAGAATACACTGGCGGCAAAGACCGGAACCAATTCAGTTTTCCTTAATAATTTCAACGGAAACGCACAGGGAGCTATTGATGTTTTTATAACGCCCTCTTACGATCTTTCTAATTCAACATCAAACAACATGACGTTTGAACTGGCGTTTGCCACTACCACTACCACATCCACCGATAAGCTGAAAGTGTTTGCATCAACCACCTGCGGACAGCTTTGGAATATACGTTACACGCAGTTCGGCACAAACCTGGCAACTACAGCTCCCGTTACCACTAACTTTATTCCTGCAGCAGCAGACTGGGAAATTCAAACGGTAAACATTTCCTCAGTAACGTATAATAACAAACCCAACGTGCGTTTTAAATTTGAATATACGCATGATACGGGTAATAATATTTTCATTGATGATATCAATGTTACCGGTACTGTTGGTATGGATGAAAATTCCGAGGCGGCGCTTGCTTTCAGCGTATATCCCAACCCCGTTATATCCGTGGCAACGGTCACTTTCAACCTTGACAGGTCTGAAAATATTTACATCGATGTTACCGATGTTTTAGGCCGCGAGGTCAACCGCGTTGCAGACACACGGCTTGAAGCAGGAGAATACCAGTTCGAACTTCCTGCTGATCTTGCTGATGGGTTGTACAACGTCCGTTTGGTAGTGAATGGCTATACGCTTTCGCAGAAGGTGTTGATTGCGAAGTAAAAAACCCAAAAACACAACCAAGGAAACATAGTTACGAAGTTTAACGAAGAGCACTTGGTCCTACTTTGTAACTATGTTTCCTTTGTTGTGAAAATTCGAAAATACTGAAGTATACTAAGTTTCCCCTTACCCGATTTAAGATATTTTTCATAAATCCTTACCTGTTTCCGGTTTTAAATATTTTAGAATAAATTAATAAAAACGGTAAATAAGGTCTTGTAGTTTTTTCAAATCCCTTATTATTTTCATGAAACCGCTGGATTACATGGTTAGATTGACCTACATAAATGTAATTCTTGATCAGGCTACTGTTGACATAAACAAAAATCATTGAAAAGCGATTAATAAGTGTAAAAAAAAGTAGAAAAGGATTTCATTAAATCCTGTTAAGGCACAGGTGTTTGAGACCAGCCTGCCTGCCGTATGATAAGCTTAAACATTCTAAATACACTAAAATTCATTGTTAAAAGGAACTTCGAGATCTTATACGGCAGGCATGCGCGCCGAAAACTTTTTTCGGAAGGATCGAAGGTAACGCTTGCCTTTTCCGGTTTTAAGGTATTTTTCTTGAACTCTGGCATCCATTCTGTTTGGAAATTCTTTAGAATAAATTAATTCAAAAGGCAAGTATGGCCTTGTTGTTTTCTCCAAACCATTATTATGCTCATGAAACCTCCTAATTACGTGATCGGTTTGACCAACATAAATGTAATTTTTAAAAAGACTATTTAAGGCGTAAACAAAAATCATATTTGAAAAAATTGAAAAATCAATTTAAAGGGAAAAGCCCTAAATGGGCTTTTCCAATTGTACCCGGAGCCGGAGTCGAACCGGCATGCCAGTGAAGGCACAGGTGTTTGAGACCAGTGTCAGTAACTGATTTTCAGCTAATTATCTGTATGTCAATGTGCATTTTGTTGCATTTTATTGCATTCAAGCGCGTTTTCTGGATTTATCCGCACTCATTTTCCGCACTCAAAACCGCACTCTGTTTTTTGCCATTTTTCGAAAGGGCAGAAATTATAAATAATCAAATTCTAACCCATAAAATCATATACTCATGAAAACAAATCAATCATTATCTATCCGAACATATCAATTGGACTATCAATTGGAACAGATGCTTGAATCAGGTCATACTCATATTTTGGAGAGTGCCCGAAAAGATGCAAAGCACCTCGCTGCCAGAAATCTTCCCGCCCTGACCAGTGATAACCTGAATAACTACACCGGTAAAATCAAAGCCGGTTATGAAAGATTAACAGCCGAGATCCTACAGGCTCTACAACCTGCTGTGAACTTTCCAGAAGCAGGTATAGACGCTGAATACTTAAAATCAAAGGATACTGATTTGAATAAGGAAATTGGAGAGCTGGACCACAAAAATGAAAATGACGGGTATGTGCTGGATGATTTTGATCCCAATATTATTAAAAGAAGAATTCAAATCGGATTAATTCTTACTGCGATCATCCTATGTGGAGAAGTGCTGTTTAACACCAAATCATTTCAGGTTACCGGAGAGAGTTTGCTTTTTGCGCTTCTCCTGTCTATCTGTATTTCATTTGCCGTTTACCTATTGTCCCATGCAGTTCCACTACTATACAAATGGGTAAAGAGTATCTGGCAAAAAAGAATAGTAATTGTTTCATCATTAGTTCTTGTTACTGCTCTTTTTACTGCCTTGGCTATATTCCGTTCTTCCTATTTAGAAGCTCATGAAATTCATATCAAGCCTGTATATTTTGTAGTCATCAATTTGTTTTTTTTCATTGTCTCCACCCTGGTTTCTTTTTTTGTACTTCCCACATGGGAGGAAATCCGCGAAAATGCCTCGAAGCTGAAAATTTATCAGGCAATACAGAAGCGAAAAGAAGAGATCAAAGATCGCAAGAATCAAAAGGCGCAACTTAAAGATGAAGTACGTGATAAAACTAAAGAAAGGCTCAGGATTCTTTACCTGGCTCAGTATGTTATCAACCGAATTGAGAAAATGTACCAAGAAGCAATTGCGGCTTTTAAATCAACTAATATGAATTTCCGTGAAGACCGAAAAAGTCCCAGTTGTTTTAATAACCCGGTTGAAGAAATGCAGGTATCTGAACAATCATTCATACTCTTAAATCCCGAAACGAAATGAAAATTGTAAATATTATTATCGGCCTTGGACTTTTGCTTTTAGGCATGTTCATCATGGAAAGTTGGATAATCAAACCTAAGTCGACGGAAATTTCTGTTTTGTGGGACATAACAGATTCAACTATTGGCAGACCTACAAGTGATGAAATTCTCAGAATGTATCATCTGGAAGGGGGAGATATGTGGAATGGAGCGGAATTCCGGTTATCCACGCTCAGTAATGTTAATTTTAATCCAACCGAAGTGCTCACACTTCAAGCACGTAATAAATGGCTTTCTAACGAATTGGAACGGCAAAAAGAAATTAAAACGTTCAAGAGTAAAATTTCTTTTTTGATCGATACACCACAGGCTGATTCATTAGGTAAACCCAATTCATCCCTTTACTGGCCCTTATTCGCCGAAATTAAACGTCTAGCAGAGCAAAAGGAGGAGTTAGGCAACTTATCCGAAAAAAGGCGTGTAATGGTCATTCAGAGCGATCTAATGGAACACAATTCCAGTATGTCATTGTATGACCCCAAACAACTTCAAAAATTGGCTTCTGATCCTAAATCAGCGCAAAGCCTGTTAGAGAACATCGGACAATTGCCAACTCTTTCAGGAATTGAAATATATATGCTTTACAGACCCAAAGATGCATTGGATTCTCAGAGGTATACATTAATCTCAAATGTTCTAAAGAATATTTTGGAGGAAAAAGGGGCCAAAGTTTACCGTAGTGCAAATTTAATCCGGTAACAAATGGAAAAGTTTATAAAGGGTTTACTAGGGATGATCGGAAGAATAATCGTGATTCTTCTTTGGGGACTGTTTCGATTAACGGAAGTGTTTACCGGTCAAATTGCCAAATGGCTCGGGGGAATTATTAAATAACCTTTCATTATGCAAATCATCACCCAACTCTTAACTCTTATAATCGAGCTCATAGAAACATCTTTAAAGTTCGTATTTGAATTTTTGGAAATGCTCTATACCGGTATTCCAGCTAAAAAGAAAGCATACAGTGCTGAATTTGCCCCAGTACGTTCACTTCTTTCAAGAAAAGCGAAAGGATTTTGTCTGACCGGAAAACACAATTTGTCTGTAAAAGACTCTTATCAAAATGCATTGGTTATAGGTGGAACCGGGGTAGGGAAGTCGAGTGTTGTTTTAATCCCCTCACTCTATTCCATGAATGCAAGTTACATCGTGCATGATCCTTCAGGAGAACTGTTCACAAAGACCTCCGGATTTTTCCAAAATTCCGGCTACAAGGTAAAACTGCTCAATCCCGCCAAGCCGCAAATTTCTTGTGGCTTTAATCCGCTTCAACGGGCCAGCTCAAGTTCTGACATTCAGAAAATTTCTACTATGCTGGTAGAAAATGCTCTGGGTTCAAAAGGAAAAGATCCATTTTGGACAACGCAATCAGTAGCTTTGATTGCAATCTTAATCAGTATCCTTAAAAAAATGGATAGTGAATTCCAAAACTTATACAATGTCCGTCAATTATTAAACATGATGGGAGGTAATCCCAAGGAAATAGATGCAATATTTTCCCGTCATGCAGATGACAGTGCGCCATGAACAATTTCTTGTAAAGGAAATTGATGCTATGAAAATGATGGAGGAAGGCCCTCCGAAATCGGTTTGCAGGAACTGATTTCAAACCACTGTATGCTGCTATATTTAAGAGGTATGGTGGTGAGCGATACAG
>JBBQQQ010000019.1:0-63710 GCA_038215705.1 Bacteroidia bacterium | reverse complement strand
TTCAGGACGCGTAATGATGAGTAATGACCTGAAAGCAACTTCAGGCCGTAATCAGCATGAAATCGACCTCGGATTCGTTAATGCAGGTATGTATATGATTTATGTGAAAGATGCTGCCGGTACTTCTTCAGTACACAAGGTAGTGGTTGAATAACTAAACCATAAACCCCAATTTAAAGGCCCTTGCGATCTCCGCAAGGGCCTTTTTTGTTAAAAAAATGTAACTAAAATCCCCCATATTAGTTAATAAGTTATTATCTTTGAGTATCTAACCATAATTGTAAGCTATTCAACCAAATTTACCCAGTTCCATTGCACTATAGAAGCGACCATACAACCGTTATTCCGGGGTTCATTGGCAGGAATGTAAAGTTCCTGGTAATGTGTCTTGGAATTTATTTGCTTCCTTTTCAAGCCATTTCACAAATTACAGCAACACTTACCGGAGGAAACTGGAGTGCAACCACCACTTGGGTGGGCGGAGTTGTTCCTTCTGCAGGTTCCAGTGTTACTATTCCCTTTAGTTCCACAGTTTCCGTGAATATCAACACACCAATCGTTAACAATGTGGTTGTTAACGGAACTCTTAATATTCCAAACTTTGCAACCTCAACCCTATCCTATTCGGGAAATATGACCGTCTCAGGATCGTTAAACAATCTCGGAGGTATCATCCAGACAACCAATGGCAGGGCTTTTAATATTACTGGTACCGGGTCGTACCGTCATGAACCGATGAGTGTTTCTCTCCTGGATGAATCGATTTTTATTAAGAGTGTGGAAACGTTCAGCAACACCAGTAGCATTACCATTGTAAAGTGGTTTGATATGCAGGTCGGCCTTGGTGATCCAACGAGAGTTGGTACCAGCAATTTCGGGAATGTAACGCTGTCTGTAAACGATACCAACTACTGGGAACAGAATGGTGATTTCATGAATGCGGGAGTTAAAAGAATTTATGGAACCCTGTCGGTAACGGCAGGAACCGTATCCATGGATAATGGTGTAGGTGCAACCACCTATCAAGTGTTCAATGATATTATTATTTCAGGAACTGGCCGAATAATATTCAGTTCCGGTGCCAACCGCCCATTGATTCTTGAAACAAATAACTTCACGGATTTTAGTACAGTAACCAATAAGCCAACAATTATACAGGATAACTGCTTTGGATATACGCAGTGGAACGTAGCGGGAAATGCAATTCTGGGTCACGATTTTTATGGTATCATAGGAACCGGAACGAATTTCGGGGGAAACCTGAATGTTCAGATAACCGGAAATCTGAGTATCACCGGTGGAACCGTTGGATTTGTGGTCAAAGCCAACGCACCCTTTACACTGAATGTTAACGGTACTACTTCTATCAGCGGCAGTCCCTCCTCTGTCCGTTTTATTGATGGTAATACCGGGGATCTTAATTTTACCACAACCAACTTTACCGTTTCAGGTGGTGGATCGAATATTCTTCTTGGGGGTAACGGACTGATTCCTCCCTACACAGGAAATCCGAATATTTTTGTTTCAAACGATTTTACTATCAACGGAACTTCTTATACATCGATACTGGATGCAAGTGTTACTACCAAAAAACTACGTTTGCGGATTGGTCATGATTTAATCATGTCAGGTGCAAGTGCCAACTTTACTGTTGCGAGAAGTCGCGGTGCGCTTACTGTTCAGGTAGGAAATAATGTGAATATAACTGCCGGGAAATTTATTGGTCAGATTGATACACTTAATACATCTCTGGATTCGGTAACTGTGGGTAACACTTTTATGATGAATACCACCGACATCAGTGATTATTTCAGAATTACCTACGGTGACGGAAATGTAATCTTCAGGTGTACCGGTCCTTTTACAATTCAAAATTCCGGTACCGGACTCTCCTCAGGATTCTGTGGCATCTACCGCGGACGAGGTGACATGTCATTTACTGCGCTAAGTTCATTCAATATGAGCAACGGCCGGTTTGCAGGGATTTACAGTAACCGTGCTGATGTTGTGACGGGTGATTTTTCATTTTACACAGCTACCAATCTCAATATGTCGGGCGGGTTTTTCCGTGGCATCGATAGCAGAACAGTAAAAAACAGCAGTACAATCACTTTCTATACCGGAAACCTTCAATACAGTGGAGGAAATTTCAGCGGTTATTATGCATCGAATGATAATAACGCGACTGCTAATTTTACAGTAAACGGAATTCTTCAGATTACGTTCACTTCAGCAGCGACTGATACTTTCACGTTTGTAGGCGTATACGTAGTTGACAGTTATGTGAACACAATAAAGCTTAATGTTTCAATTGCGGGTAACCTGAATATTACAGGACCAGCAGGAACTTTTATTTCCAGCGTGGCTATGGGAAGAGAAACTATCAGTGTTTTGAGTGAAATAAATATTTCAGGAGGCAAGAATAGTTTTAACTCTTATCCTAATTCAAATCTTGGTAATCCGCATCCGGTAATCCTGACTGTAGGCACCAATTTTTCATTGAACGGGGGCATCACCTATTTATCAGCGCATAATGATTCACTTGTGGCCACTATTAATGGAAATCTTAATGTTAATCTTGGTGAACTAAACGTGCAGGCAGGTTATTCACCTGCAGTGGTAAACATCCTTGGCGGATATAGTCAAACAGGTGGAGCTTTCAACCTGCACCGTAACCTGACCTCACCGGGAACGTCGGATATTTCGGTTACCATCAACAGCAATGATGATGCAACAGGTGATTTTAGCCAAACCGGTGGTGTTATTAATTTCGATAACAACAATACCAGCGTGAGGGCATCACTGTATATAAAAAGTCCGATCGTAACTTATGGTGGCACAGGTTCCATGACTATGGCATTGCCTGGCACCAATACTGATTTAGGCGTAATCTATTATGACCGTACGGGCACCACACTATTCAACAGAACAAGTAACACACACTCCATTCAGCAAATCGAACAACGTATTGAGCCGGGTTGTACCCTGGTTGTAAATACTGGTAATATGCAGATCAGTTCGCACAGCATTGCTTCCTATTCAAACAGTATGCTGTATGTTTCTGACGGAGCTGTACTGGATTTAAAAGGTAACCAGGTTTTCTCAAATAATTTGCAGGCAAATTCCGGAATTATTTCTGCCGGCAGGCTCCGCCTTACCCGTCCGCAAGGTTTATATGACGCATCAGCAAATGCGGCTATTAATGCAACGGGTGGTATGATTTATCGTCTCCAGGCTCCTAATAGCGTAGTTGAATATTATGGAAGTGACAACCAAATTGTAACCGGCATTGGTGTAGGAAATGCAATGTTTGCATCTCAGAAATATTATAACCTTGAAATAAATTTTGCCGGGACTCCCAATACAGAATTTGTTTATCCTACTAATATTCCTGATGGGCGCTCAGTTAAAGTCAGAAATAAGCTGATACTAACAAACGGTGAATTAAATCTCGACGACGATCACAACCCGGTTGGTGGCGGACGCAGCATCATAATTGAACGTGATTCAGTTTCTGCTATCACTTATACAAACGGCTATATCCGTAGTGAAGTATATGATAGTTCTGCGAGTGTAATATGGGTGATTAATTCACGAACAGGTGCGCATAAAATACCTTTCGGCTATAACGCGACCAGTCCTATACCTTTCACTTTTGATCTTCCTTCCGGTGATGCTGATACGCTGATCGTATCAACTTACCACACTCCTGCTCCCGATAACATTCCTTATCCTCCGGGAGTTGATCATGTGAATAATCTTACCGGTACAGATAACAGCACCTATACCGTTGACCGTTTCTGGTTCCTGCAGGTTACTGGAACTGCACCTACTGCGAATTTAACGTTCGTGGTCACTCCGGCCGAAATGACGGGCATAGTTTCACCAAGAGCTCAGGCATGGTTCCCTGCGTTTCCGGGTGGATGGCAATTCCCTGTACAGGGAACTCAGTCGAATCCTGTAACAGGAACCTATGTTTTAAATGCTAATTATTTCCCCATGAACTGGTGGACACTGGCCGGACTTTCCAATCCTTTGCCCGTAACCCTTCTTGATTTCAGTGGCGACTGTGACGATGAAAATGTGCAACTTACCTGGGTGACTTCCTCGGAATTAAATAATGATCACTTTACAGTAATGAAGAGTTCTAACGGTTCAGAATATACTTCGATAGGAACTGTTTCAGGTAATGGAACTACTACATCTGTAAATGAATATTTCTTCACTGACAAGGATGAATCGGCTGAACCGGCATATTATAAGTTAGTTCAAACTGATTTTGATGGTACATCAGCGGAATACGGACCTGTTAAAGTAAGAGCCTGCGCACAGGATCCTGCATTTGATGTTTCCCTTATCCAGGGAATTCCCGATCATATGGATGTTCTGATCAGGGCACCGCACGATGATCGTTTTAAAATCACTCTGTATACTCTGGAGGGCAAACCGATCACTTCATTTGATAAAGAAGTGACCTCGGGATTAAACGTGGTTACATTGAAAACTTCAAACCTGGCTTCCGGGCTTTACTTGTTGAGGGTTGAAAGTCCTTCTTTTGGTGTTACAAAAAAAGTAGTACTGGGTTATCTCCGGTAAATTTTAGTTTGAACATCACTTTTTTCATTTAAACTACTGTATTTCGCAAACAAATTTATTTTTTGGTTCTGCTTTTTTGGAGATAAACCATGTTATGACCCTATTTGAGCACGATTTTCACAAACCGTGTATCCTTAATTTGTACTTTTGAAGTTAAATCAAAAAAGTATGAAAAGATTCTCTACTCTACATCTTATACCGTTCTTCTTTCTTACACTGCTTACTGCCTTTAGCAGGGATGCCAATGCACAATGGCAACAACTTACCGGGCTTAAAGGAGAACCTTGTTATTATATCAGGGCAACTTCAACGGAGTTGTTCACAGGAATTTCAGCAGGTGTATTAAGCTCTTCAAATAATGGAAATCTCTGGGATAAGGAACCTGATTTATATCTTACCGCTGTAACAAACCGGATCTCAACTTCCGGAGATACAATAGTTGTTTTCGCAGATCCTCAAAGCTATCTTTCACTTGATAACGGAGTAACATGGACTGAAATCGATAATCCTGCCGGAGGAGCAGTTTTTGTTACCGGAATGATTACTGAAGATGGCATGTTGTATGCCGGAACCGATGGTGATTATTTTTACCGTTCCTCCGATTGGGGAGCAAACTGGACCCAGGTCATTTCCAACATTACCAATTCTATTATAAATTTTACTGCGGCATTTGATAATTCGGTTTTTGTTGCCACAGACGATGGCATTTTCCGCTCAACGGATGCAGGAGTAACTTTCACGCTGTCTTCCCAAACCGTCCCCGGACCTTATAGTTTTGTTTATTCTGATGGAACAACTGTATTTGCCTATGGTGCTAATAACATCGTTAAATCGACTGATAACGGCATTAGTTGGATTCCATTTAATTCACCAATCCTGTATTCTGAAATTACAGATTTTCTTGTTGATGGCTCGACGGTTTTTGCGGCAACCTATGACAAAATGATGAAATCAGATATCAGCACTCCCGGCTGGGCTGAAGTCATTATCGGACCCGGTGTGGATTTTTGTTTTGGTTTGTGTATGATGAACGGAGAAATGTTTGCCAGTACCAGCAGGGGAATATTTTCAACTGCCAACCTGGGAGTCAGCTGGACGGAAAAGAATGAAGGCATAACACCATTATCGATTGAAGGATTAGCTGTACATGGTGATGCGCTCTTTGCAGGAGCTTCCATTTATGGTATTTCCACTTACCAGAATAACTCCTGGGATTTTTCAGGACTGGGATTGTTAAACAGTTTTGATTTTCATTCCCAGGGATCTGATATTTATGCAGCCAATGAACTCGGTATTTACAAGAGTGCTGATACCGGCACCACCTGGAATGTGATAACACCGTTGAGTGGCGGGCTTCCCTCCTTCTGTGTTAAAGTTACGGCAGCAGACTCACTTGTAGTGGGTGCTTCCATTCAAAATGGGGTGTTGCGTTCGGGAGATTTTGGCGCGACCTGGACTGTTCAGAATAATGGACTGAGTGGAACACAGGCAAGTTCAATTGTTATAAGCGGTCCCAATATTATTGTCGGAACCTATGCCAATGGAATCTACCTTTCAACCGATGCAGGTTTTACCTGGAATTTTGTTGCGGCATCAGGGGAATATATCAGTGACATAACAACATCTGGAAATAATGTACTTGCTTCAACCTATGGAGCGGCCGGATGTTACCTGTCAACCGATAATGGAGTAACCTGGAATCCTATGGCGACAGTAAGCTTCGATGATCTCAGTGCAACCTCTGCCCTGGTTGTTGCTTCTACCACTTCGAATGTATATTTATCGGAAGATGCTGGCCTGACTTTCCTTTCACCAATTCCCGGTCCGGTTAATGTGGCTATAGCAAATTCGGTAGCTTCTGATACATCATTGTATGTAAGTACATTTTCAGATGGAGTTTGGAAAGCGTCGATTTCAGAATTGCTTTCTGTAAAAAACATATCGCAACAAACCGGTTTTAGTATCGCACCCAATGCGTTTAGCGAGGAAGCAATGATCATTGCTGATGACAAGTTCATTGCTTCACAACCCGTGTTAACCATTACTGATGTCAATGGCAAAATCCTACGCAAAATACGAATACAGCAAACACACACGCGCCTGCAGGCTAATGATCTTGCTCCCGGAATTTACTTATGCTCAGTTTTAAGAAACGGCAGACGGACAATGAGTCAGAAAATTGTAATTTATTAACAAGACAGGTTATTTTGTTTGTGTTTTGCATCAATTGAGTAGTGCCATTCCTGTTCTTTACATCTTATATAATTTTGTTTATCGCCGTCAGGATCATACCCCGGCTTCGCACCTATGAAACGAGTCACCCTTATTATTATAGCATTAACAAGTATCGCCTTTACCTCAGCAATTATGAAAGAGGATGGTCGCGCAGGCGCTACTGCATCGCCGGGAGAAACATCCTGTAATACATCAAGTTGCCATACAGGAAATGCAGTAAATTCCGCAGGAGGCTCTATTGTTATCGATGCTCCAACGATGCCGGGATGGGAATATATTCCGGGACAAATTTACCCGGTTAATGTAACTGTTGCACGAACAGGTGTTTCGCTTTTTGGATTTGGTTTTGAAGCATTGCGATCAACCGGTGCAAATGGAGGATTGCTTTCTATTACTAACGCTGTGCAAACACGAATTCTCACTGCAGTAGTGAGCGGAAATGTTCGCACCAATGTTGTTCATAAACTGAATGGTGGTGCTTCTCCCAATCTACACACTTTTACTTTTAACTGGACAGCCCCTGTTACAGGTACGGGAATAATTACTTTTTATGCTGCTGGAAATGCAGCTAATAACAACGGAACCACTTCAGGTGATTTTATTTATACAACATCGCAAATTGTTACTGAATCAACTTCAGGACTGGAAGACCTGGCTGACAACTATCAGTTAACTATTTATCCGAATCCTGTTGTAGAAATTTTTGATATTCGTTTCAAAATGGATGTGCCGGAATTTGTAGAAATAAGTTTAATTGATTTATCAGGAAAAGTTTCAGCGGCTATACTTTCTAAAGCACTTGCTGCAGGAGAGCACACTATTAATCATCAGATTTCTGAATCACTTTCACCGGGAATTTATTTTTTAAGTATCCAGGTTGGGGAAGACGTAATGGTGAAACGTATTGCCGTGTTATAATGCGATATGACAGATTATAAATTGGACATTGAAAAAAACAATTTAATCAGCAACCTGAATTACCGTTTCAAATTTCAACTCTTTTAAAATATTCAGGATTGATAATTCCAAGGTCATCGGAAACAATTTCTTTTTTTCTGAAAATTCCAATGATATTTCTTAAAATTAACTGAATTCTATCGGGCACAATTTTATGATATACATTTTTCATTCCTGATCCTGAAAAGGAACTGGAACTTTCTTTACTTGCATTAAAATTTTTCCAGGTTGTAACATAATCGCTTTGCTGCGGGGGGGTCAAAAAAATTTCCTTTCGGGATGTTTTTTCTGCAATGAACATAAGCACCAGGGGCTGATTATTGACAACCGTCACACGGCTGGAAACAACTGCGGGATCAGCCACTTCGTACCAGGGATTATTTTCCATATCAGGAATTGTAACGAGCATCCTGGTTATTTTAAATCCGTTTTCTTCTGAAAAAATACGGTAATACAATTCAGGACTGAACTGATAAAAGCCATGACCCATCTGGTTGTTTACCGGTGTAATTCCTATGAAGTGCCCTCCTACCTGAACTGCTTCCATGCAACTCCTGATGGCTACAGGAAAATTAAAAATATGCTCCAGCGTACCGCTGTCAATAACACAACTGAACTGATTGTGCATGTTAACAGGTAGGGGCGTATTCAGATCATGAATCAGGGTTGCACCCTGGTAATTGGAATAATCAATACTCTGAATACTTTTAGCTCCGAGTATTTCAAAAAATGGTTCGGTATAAACATCCTTAAAAACTACTTCATCCAGACGCTTTGCACCATTTTTATATTTTGCAAGGCACTTGGAAATATCTTCAATTTCAGCATAAAAGCGCAAACGTCCTAATGTCAAAGTCTTTTCAAAACTTACATTCAGTGTTTTGGCATAAAAAAGAAACGTACAATCTGCCTTTGCAATTCCCATAATTTTAAAGCGTGCCTGGATCGGATAGTTTCCCAGGTTGCAATGCCTTCGTGACAAATGTAATTATTTTTTGAAATCCACAAATTAAAAGATGTCCGGTTTCCATCCGCAAAGGAATTAACCCTTCGCTTTAATTAGAAACCGTTTTATTACATTTGCCTTAAACACCCTTCCTGCATGAAAAAAGTATTGTTTTCCTGTCTTATCCTTTGCCTGCCATTGAGTATGCTCACAGCCCAGGTAGCTTCAAAAAGTAAAGCTTTTACCATCATTAAAAAAGCCGTTATCACAGGAAGGGGACTTCCCGGAGACTTCGATCCCCGGATGGAAAAAAAATTGCTTCCTAAGCCACACCCGGGAACCGACAAGGCCACAATTAATGCGATAAAGTCGGAACTCAATAAATACAGGTCGAACCGTGGAACAGTAAGTTCCTCCAGGTCGGCAGCCAATGCTGATCCCGCAGTATTATACAGGAATTTTTTAGGAAATGCCTTCAACGGTTTTGTGCCGAATGACAATGATGTAGCGATTTCTAACGGGGATCAGGTGTGCTCTGTAACCAATACTTCCATCTGGAGCCGTGACCAGGTGAATAACATAACTTACGGCACTTTTAACCTTCATACTTTAACGGATACTCTTGGATTGCAACAGGAGGAATTTGACCCCAAAATCCTGTATGATCCTTCCAGTAACCGGTTTATATTTGTTTGCCTTAATGGGTTTACAGATTCCACCAGCAATATTCTGCTTGGCTTTTCACAAGATTCCACCTCCCATAACGGATGGAATTTTTACATTCTTCCGGGAAATCCCCTGAGTAATAATTTATGGACGGATTTTCCTATGATCAGTGTTACTGACGAGGAACTGTTTATTACGGTCAACCTGCTAAATAATGATTCCACCTGGCAGGCAGGATTTAATCAAACGCTTATCTGGCAGATTCCTAAAGATGACGGATATTCCGGTGCTTCGCTGAATTTGTTAGTACATTTTGATATTCTACATAATAACGAGCCGCTCCGAAATTTATGTCCTGTAAAAGGAGGAAGTACCACGTACGGCCCTAACCAGTATTTTCTTTCCAATCGCAATTTTGCCCTTGAGAACGATACAATTTTTCTTGTAGAAGTGTCGGGGCTCAATACAACGCCTCCGCCTACTGTTTCGGTTACTCCAGTTGTTTCCAACCTGGGTTACCGCATGCCCGTTAATGCACTGCAACCCTTTGCAGATTCACTTATTGTAAATGATGCACGCATACTTGGGGCTTATTATGAAAATAATACCATACAGTTTGTATTTAACACGCTTGATACAACCTCAGGGCATGTTGGTATTTATCATGGTACTATTGACATGTCTGGACCACCTTCAATCAATGCATTTATTTATGTAAATGATTCACTCGACCTTGCATATCCGAACATTGCTTACGCAGGAACGGGCTCAACAGATAACACTTCAGTTATCAGTGTGCTGATGTCATCCCCTACCCTGTTTCCGGGTACCGCTGCTTTTAAGTATGACGGAGCAGGACTGTATTCCCCACTCACTTTTATTAAAACTGGTATGAGCTATACAAATATGCTGAATGGAAATGAGCGATGGGGTGATTATACAGGTTGCCAGACACGTTATAACATGCCAGGCTGGGTTTGGGTGAACGGATCCTACTCTCTTGTCAATCACACAACCCGGACCTGGATCGGTGAATTAACCGTAACATCAGGCGTATCAGTAAATGAAATTGAAGAATCTGATGATAATTTTAACCTTTATCCGAATCCTTCCGAAGAACGGATCAGTATTGATTTTACAAATAGCAGGGATGGAAATCTAACCATCATAATTTACAATGGCGACGGCAAAAAGGTCACACAACTTTATTCAGGAAGCTTAGCTAAAGGAAATAATTCGTTTTCATTTTCTATATCATCGCTGGCTGCAGGAAATTATTTTGTTACGATTCATGATGCTGCAGGAGGTTCCATTGCAACGAAAAAATTTGTGAAAAATTAAATCTGTCTAAATTCTGATTACTATGAAAAAAATTGTGATGCTCTTTATCCTTGCTGCAGGAACCCTTACTTCTGTGGCACAGGAATTTAAAATTATTACTATAGTAGAATCTATTGTCCCTGCCGGAATAGGTCGTTCGCGAATTATTGAAAATCAGGGTACTGTTGACGTAACTGCAATTACATCGGAACGAGAAGGAAATAAATCGAAAGACGAAGTAAAACGAAGTGATTTAAAGGATGCTGGTGATAATCTCAAAGAAACGAAACTATTGAATTTTTACTCCATTGCAGGAATAAATTTTGGGAATATAGCCTCGAATGATGCAATAATTGGAGCTAAAATCAATGAGATGCTCAAACAGGGATGGACAGTTGCCTTTGTCACCAGTGGTGTGGAATCGGATGCAGGTGAAGGAGATGGAAATGGTATTTTTATTACACGGATTTATTTCAGGAGAGGCTGAAATAAAATAATTCCCCATTTTAACTTTTATATGACTACATTTAAGGTGCTTTTTGAAGCGCTTTAAAACTATATTGTCATATAATCTGTTATACTCTCTAAATATTAAACATCATGAAAAATTACCTGATACTATTGGCATTAGTCTTGTCCACCGCTGCCAATGCACAATCAAAGTGGAATATGAGCCTGGGAACCGGTGCGGTTACAAACATTTCAAAGTTTGATTCGGGAGATGAAAATGCTAATGGTCTTTTTACAAGCAACCCCATACAATCTCATAATCTTTCCTTGAATTTCCGTTACCGCATCTGCGACAGATTGTCGTTTCAAAGTGGTTTAACATTTGCAAAAACCGGATTCAGTTACAGTATTGCAGAAGATTATTCATTGCTGAAACCAATGTGTAATAAAGATGACATCAATACTACTTCTTACATTTCAAGTATCCCGGTTATGCTTGTATTGAATACTCCGCCCAATTGCAATAATGTACGATTTATTTTTGGAGCCGGTGCAGCAGTCAGAGGGGTTGATAATAGCTGGGAATCCGAATCACGCGGAGAAATAAAGTCGTATGAGGCAGCTAATACAGCTGATACCTATATAACTGCATCATCTCAGACAAGATCTACTGTTTCACCCGCACTTACGTGGATGATCGGGATGGAAAAACTTTTGCGAAAAGGAAATTCACTCAGTTTTACATTCCAGGGAAATCAGGGACTTTCTACAATATCTGAATCAACTGTTAGTTATACGGTAGCGAATCAGGATTACACCCATACTTTCATTAACAGGGGAAGCTTTGTTGCTCTTTCTCTTGCTTATAATTTTTCACCTTTCGGGACGAGAAAAGCGAATAAAATTTTACAGAATACTGTTAACTAAGATTGTGGTGCTCCGGGTGTCAAGTGAAACATGACATGTGCAATTTAACGCAGACTTAACTGATTGAACGGGTAAAACGGATTTTATCTCTGGATTTGGGATTATAGCAAGTAAACATATTGCGGGCAAATTCTTACTGAAACTTTTATAGTTAGAAGTATGGGCGGGTTGAAAACGGGAATGTAAAATGTAGAATCTGAAATCTGGAATTTAGAATCATCATTTATTTTAAATTTAACATTCTACATTTAAAATATTGAGAAAGTTAATAACATTAGAAACCAGTTGATCTATTCAGCTGACTTAAATATCAAATAAAAAAACCGGCAGGTGAATGGACTGAACCACTTTTCCACTCATACCTGCCGGGGATCAAACACAATCATACTGCACTAACTAATCCTTGTTTATTCTTCTGCGCTCTTCTTCAGCTCCCGTTGAACGGCGCCGGGCCTGTTGAACTGTCTTTTTTCCAAAACGGTAACTTGCAAATATTCTTACAAACCGTGTATCATCAGCAGAATTAATTTCAAAATCCTGGTTCAGATAATTTGTTGTCCCCCTAAAACTGCTTTTATAGAAAATGTCATTCACAAGCACTTTCACACTTGCTCTTTCGGAGAGAAATTTTTTCTCAATACCTGTTGAAATACTCCACATAGGTTCAACTTTGATTATGCCATAATAATGTTCTGATTGGTACCAGCCTGTTAGCTCCAATGAAAAACCCGCAGGCAGTAAGAAACTCTGGTTTGTATGCATGCTTAAGGAAGTAGATTTTTTATCAAGCTTACCTCCTTCAAAAAATCCCTCATAATGATTCATGTAAACATTAAAATAATTATTGCTGTTCCACCATTTAGCCACCTGGATGGGAACACTCAGTGAAACGCCATAATTTTCGAGAGTATTAAGATTTTCCCTTGTTAGATACGTTGTAAATGTACTATCGACCTGTCGGGTAATCTGAGTAATAACATCATTGGTAATGCTGTAATTAAATGTAATTGAATACATGCTCTTGTAAGTTTCTGTAAGCTCAAAGTTATAGGAGTACTGTGGCTCAAGCAGTGAATTTCCCTGGTGGTAAGTGTATTTATCAACATAGTACCGGAATGGATTCAGATCCTGGTATGAGGGTCTGTTATAGCGCCTGCTAAATGAAAAATTCAGCTGGTGATCCTTACCGAGTCCATGTTCAAGATAAACTGTAGGAAACAATTTTAAATAATCACGCTTAAATGTAGAATCTATAGTTATCTGCTCTCCGGTGGCTAATGTTTGTTCTGCACGCAAGCCTATTTGAATACCCAATTTTTTAAACTTTGTGTTCAGACTTACATAACCTGCATTAATATTTTCTGTATATTTAAAATGATTTGATTTGGTAGTATCAGGAACTTCCATTTGATCAATGATATTATAATAATCAACGATATTATCAGTAATAACAAAACTGGATTTTATTCCTGCTTCAATCTTTGTTTTTTCACTGAAAGGATGTTCAAAGTCTGCTTTTACACTTTTAATTTCCACCTCCGACCGATTATCGTTTTTTAATTCTTCATCGAGAATGGTGCTGGTATTATAATCCTTTGCGGAAGAATTAAATCGCTGCAGCCTGTTAGCATGAAAGTTGGAATAATCAAGGTCAACTGTTAAACGGGTACCAACCGTATCGAATTTGTGTAACCAATTTACATTGGCGAAATAGTCATACCATTCGCCATTGGAGTTGTTAACGGTTATGGCATCAGACTGTACAACATTTTCACCGTTACTGATTCGTGTTGTGTTGGCTCCGTAATGTGAATTCTCACTATTCATTCCGTTAAAAATAACACCGAATGTATTTTTATCATTAATATCATAATCAACACCAATTTTATAACGATGTGTTTTACCAATAAATTCAATATCGGAATTAGATGTGAAAACGGAACTTATAATACCATTTTGACGGAAATTCCTTTTTATAAACAAATCTTCAACTGATTTCCGCCAGTCGTAATCATAGTTGCCAAACACGTTAGTTTTATTCTGACGATAGTTCAGATTAATACCACCACCGGCATCCGGCCGTTTACCTTGTCCGAAACTACCGCGTATGCTCCCATTCGCGCCCATGCGTTTATCTTTTCTCAAGACTATATTAATGACACCGGCATTTCCTGAAGCTTCATACCTGGCAGGAGGCGTAGTCATAATCTCAATTCTATTAACCTGGTCACTTGCCATACTCTTAAGCATCACAGCAAGGTCATCATTGGCAAGGTATGTAGGTTTTCCATCTATCAGGATTAAAACTCCGCTTTTACCTTTCAAACTAATATTATCATTATTATCGACTGTTACACCGGGTGATTTCTGTAATACTTCCAGGGCTGTGCTTCCCGCGTCAACAATACTGTTTTCGACATTAACAACAGTCTTATCAGTATGTCGTTCGATAAATGATTTTTTGGCAACCACATCCACCCCTTTGAGCACAGTAACATTGTCCTTTAGATTCAAATCGTTCAAGTTTTGAGAGGCCCCCGCAACCAATTCAAAAGGTTGCGTATATAATTTCTCATAACCCAATTGAGAAAGCATAACCAGATAATTCCCTGCAATGATATTGTCAATTTCAAATTCCCCATTATTATTGGAAATCGAACCTTTAACCAGGGAGGAATCGGCAGATTTTAATAACATCACATTCACATATTCAAGTGGTTTTTTATTTTTATCAATGATTCTGCCGTTGACCCTTGAAGGTGTTTGAGCTCCGGAATCGTAAACCAAAAAGGCATTAAGTAAGATCAGGTAAAGATGTAGTGTTTTCATACGGTCAAATTTAGAATGTATGATTAGGATCGTCAATCACATCATGGGGTTACATTACTACTTGATATACAACATTTTGATGTGATGGAAAACTGCATCGATTATACCCCGGGTAGCTTAAGAACAGTAGTAATTCTGAAGGGTATGTGGTAATCGGTACAAAGTGATATGCTATCTGATGGTAATAACTTTGCAGTATTTTTCTCTGCACTGTACCCCCTGATATCCCTGCCTTCCTAACATGTTGAGGACATTTGCGAATCTTGTTCCTCGGGTAAAAAGTCACCATTCACGTTATCTCAGAAATTACTTATACTATCCGGAAAATAAATAAAATGATTTTTCTATTCCTGTAATGAGATATTCCGATACGCTTCATCAAGTTAATTTTTTAATTGGCATACTTTTTCCTTTTTGATTAAAATATTCATCACGACACACTTGTATTATTTAGAAGTTTTTCAATAGATGATTGTGTTTTGCAGAATACGATATTCCATCCTGGGACATCTTTCCCGGATGATTTTATACCTAATAATAGTATAAATTTAAACTAATGAAAGCAGCAGTATTTCACAAAATAGGAGACATTAGTGTCGATACAGTTCCCGATCCGGAATTGATCGAGACGGATGATATAATTGTAAAAATTACTTCCACAGCAATATGCGGATCTGATTTGCATATCTATAATGGGTTTGTTCCCCAGTTGAGAGATATGGTACTGGGTCATGAGTTCATGGGATTAGTGGTTGATACCGGTAAGGATGTTAGAAAAATAAAAGTTGGCGACCGCGTTGTTGTTCCATTTACCATCGCTTGCGGAACCTGCTTTTTTTGCCAACAGGGATTTAATCCCAATTGCGAACATACCAACGATAAAGCATATGGACCTGAAGGCGATCTCCTGAAAGGAAAAGGCGGAGCTATGTTTGGTTACACTGATCTTTATGGCGGTTATGATGGTGGCCAGGCGGAGTATGTAAGGGTTCCAAAAGCGAATGCAGGACCCGTGGTGATACCCGATGAATTCAGCGATGATCAGGTTCTTTTCCTGACTGACATTTTCCCTACAGGATGGAGTGCTGTGAAGTGGGGAAAAGTAAAGGAAGGTGATTCGGTTGTAATTTTTGGCAGTGGGCCCGTTGGCTTAATGGCTCAGAAGGCGGCATGGGCTCATGGAGCTAAAAGAGTAATTGCTGTAGACCCATTACAATACCGACTTGATAAAGCAAAGCAGGTTAATAATGTGGATATACTGGACGCAAATGATGAGGATCTTATGGAAAAAATAAGAGCCATGACAGATGGGCGTGGCGCCGATGTAGCAATAGACGCCGTAGGGATGGAAGCCGACAGAAATTTTCTGGAAAAAGTAAAAACCGTTGTGAATTTTGAAAAAGGAACAATGAAAGTTATAGAAATGTGTACCGAAGCTGTTCGCAGAAGCGGAATCATATCCGTTGTGGGTGTTTATGCCAGTCCCTATGACAATTTCCCGATTCACCGGATTTTCGATAAAGGACTAACGCTGCAATTCGGCCAGGCTCAAACGCATTTATACATTGATCAGTGTTTTGAATATGTGCGCAGTGGCAAAGTTGTACTTGATGATATTATAACCCATAAATTACCGCTTTCCAAAGCATCAGAAGCCTATGATATGTTTAAAAACAAAACTGATGATTGTGTTAAGGTGGTCTTAAAACCTGGACTGGACAATTAAATTATATTACCATTAAAACAAACATTATGAAAGATATAAAAGATTTAAAGGACCTTTTCTTCCACGAAATCCAGGTAATGTGGAGTGCAGAAAAACTGCTTGTGGAGGCAATACCTAAAATGATTGAAAAGGCTCACAACATGGGATTGAAAAAGAACCTGGCAATGCATCATGCTGAAACGCAGCAACACCTGGTTGCAATGGAATACATAGCTAAACAATTCAACATCCCGCCCGACGGTGATTTTAATAAGGGTATAAAAGGAATTATTGATGAAGGAGACATGGTGATGAGTAAAGATGCTTCTGCAGAGGCTATGGATGCAGCTATAATAGCGGGTGCTCAAAAAGTGGAGCATTATGAAATATCAGCATATGGAACTGCTGCTACTTATGCAGAAATGCTGGGACATACGGCCATCGCTGCAAAGCTTCGCACAATCCTCGAAGAAGAACAACAGGCCGATACCAAGCTGAACTACCTGGCAAAATCGCTGATTAATGAACGTGCATTGGAATCGTCCGGCACTCTTCATTAATAAATTCTAAAAAGACTAATCCGGCATTTTTGCAATATGTATTCCCTCAGGAAGATTAAAAATGCCGGGCTGAAGTTTCATAGGATTAATTTCTGTTACAATTCCTTCCATAATAAATTGGGCATTTTGAATGTAGCTCTTTAAAGGCAATGCCTGGGTGCGTGAAATGATATCATACCAATTCCCAAATTTGTGATTAGTAAACTTTGCAGGGTCAACTTTAAAAGCAGTATTAAAATAATATTTCTGTACACTTTTTTTGCAAGTCAGAATAAGTTCATCGCACAGGTAACCCTTGATTTCGATCACTTCCTTATTTATCTCGGATGAGATAACTTCATCGTCATTAAACATTCCATCCATCCAATAGGCGGTATCTGAATTTGACATCTTATTATAAAGCCTGTTTTCAGCAGGATCATACAATTGCCATTGCATGATTGTTCCATTTGAAACAGATTTATATGCTGAATCCTTTACCCAGTACTCCTGAACGGTTCCCATCATAGTATTCCATTGCTCATCGGTAACCTGGGATAATTTGCTGGTATAAGTATTTGTAAATACCATTTTACCTTCAAAATTCTGAGCTTTTAAAACAACTATTTCAATTCCAAGAAGGAATATCAGCACTGCTATATTTTTCATACCGAATGTTTAAAACAAAATTAACAAAATACCCCCGGGAAAAATATCAACTATCACAAAAATGCAAAAAAGATTAGCAATCCAAATCCTGTTAATGCAATCACGCCATGCGTTACGGCAAACCACTTAGGCACGGGTTTTCCACTGATGTCTTTAAAATTAATATAAAAGCCGCCTATAGCTGCTAACACAAACACGATAAGGCTAACCCAGGGAGATGGTGAATTACCAAAACAGTAAATGATTAATAATACCAGTGCAATGGCTGCCATTACACCGTGAATAATAGTAACACCTTTGGGTGTAGACTTATTTCTAAGAATAAGTGACAATAAATACATTCCAAAAATGGCGGTCATGCCTAAAACTGCTACTGCTGAATAAATAAAACCCATGTGCCTATTTTTTTTCCAGTTTATTTCCAATTACAACGTATGCAGGCAAATCAGCATTTGCAGGACCGTTAATTACTTTACCATCATAGGTGAACCGGCTGCCGTGGCATGGGCAATCCCAGGAAAGTTCATCGGCATTCCAGGCGACACTGCATTTAATATGTGTACATTGTGCAGAAACAATTGACAGCTGACCATTTTTGTCACGATAGACACCAAATTTTTCTTCCAGCATATCAACAATTCTTCCTTCACCCTTACTCAGTTTTTCAAGCTCACTGATATCATTAAAATTAGGTAATTGGCTGAGAAAAGAAAGTGTATCCTTCACTGAGTGTTTTAAATAGCTTCCTACCTGGGAAAGACTAAACCGTGAAGGATCATACAATTTTTCAAATTTATTTTCAACACCATTAATCAGATCAGTAATTAGCATCCCTGCAAAGGTGCAGTGTGTCATTCCATTACCTGAATCACCGGTGATGATATAGATATTCTCCTTATCGTTGAGATTTCTTCCAATGAAGGCTACACCATCCATAGGTTCCATAACCTGTCCTGACCAGTGATAAATAATATCTTCGATAGGGAAGTGGCTGCGGGTCCAGTTTTCCAAAAGTTTATACCGGCTTTCTTCAGGAACACCTGTTTTCGAAGTGTCGCCTGTTGGATGATCTTCACCACCGGCAATTAATAAATCATATTGTTCATCATAAGGATGCATGCGGATATAATGATAGGGAGGTACCTGCGGATCCGAATCAAAATCACCCGTATCCCACCATAGTGCTTTAGGAAGTATATTTTTCTTTACCAGGGCACCAATCACATACGTACGGTAGGCATATTGTTTTCCAAATGTTCCAAACAAATTATTTACCGGACTATTTGTTGCAACCACTATATGTTTTGCATGAACCGTGAATCCATCAGCAGTTACAATTCCATTTTCATCTATTTGTTCAGCGTGAGTGCCGGTATAAATCTTCCCTCCCATCCTGGTTATGGCATTACAAACTCCGTCAAGAAATTTCACTGGGTGAAATTGTCCCTGATTCAGAAACCGGAGACCGGATTGGGGCTCTGATAAACCCGGAATATGGTTTATCTCTTCTATTTGAACACCCGCTTTAAGGGCGGCGTTCAATTCCTTTGTAAGTGATTCGGGTTTATCACTGGGATGAAGAAATAAGTAACCGTTCACGCGTTCAAATCCACAATCAATTGCTTCAGTTTTTACAACCTTATCAACGAAATCAATGGCCGATCTGTGACTCTCGGCTATCAACCTGGTTTTTTCTTCACCAAAAATTTTTTCAAGGTCATAATACCGGTCATCAAGGGCAGTAACAAGGTGCGCTGTTGTTCTTCCAGTTTCTCCGCTCCCAATATTTCCATCCTCAACCAGCACTACTTGTAATCCTGATTTAGCTAAACAATAGGCAGTACTGACTCCTGCTAATCCTCCACCAACAATTACAACATCTGAATCAAGATTATCCCTGAGGGGAAGATATTTATTCGGCGATTCAGACTCCGTCCAGAAACTGATATGTTTCCCGGCAGTCAGCTTATCATCCTGTGGATTGTCATTTTGTGAGTTCATATTTCAAACAAAAAAGATAAAACTTATACGTTAAAGTCACACAAAAAAAATAAACTAAAAAAAGTTCAGGTTAAGTCCTGCTAAAACTAAAAAACTCATGACTCAAAATTAATAATCTTAATTTACAATACATGAGCTTTAATATTGTGTCAAAAATTCCACAATAATCCACAATTTGGAATCTGTTTAAAGGAGATTAACCCAAAGATTTGAGCCAGGTAATAACATCTTCCCTGGTCTTGCCAAGTTTGGTTTGAAGTCTGCCTATCAACTCATCATCTTTGCCTTCCTCATAGCGTAAATCATCATCAGTAAGGTCACCATGAGCCTGTTTAACTTTACCTTTTAATTCGTTCCATTTACCTTTTAATTCGAGCTTATCCATAGTAGTATTTTTTATTTATAGGTAATAATACCGTGCCATTTTTAATATTTAAATAACTTAATATTTTAAAACACGCGGATAATTTCGTTTTAACAATATTTGCACTTTAGCACACTAGCATTTACCATATTTTTGAACACACTAATACAATCAATAAGATGTATATATTCAATTGTATAACAATAACATATAGTATTATTTAATATATACAAGCGAGTCACGACAATTATTTGTTATTTTTATATATTCATACCATAATTGTTCATTTAAAATTCTAGCTGAAAAGCATGAAAAAACTAATCACCTCAGTGTTTAATATATTGATTTTAAACTCAACAGGTTTTGCACAATACGTATGGACTCAAAAAACTTCCATGCCGATAGCCCGATATATTGGTTGCGGATTTACAATTGGCACAAAATCTTATATAGGATCTGGTTATAACAGCAACCCAACAGCACTGGGAGACTTGTGGGAATATGATCAAATTTCGGACACGTGGACACAGAAAGCAAGCACTACTACACGCTCATCAGCAAGCGCATTTGTAATAGATGGCAAAGGATATGTGGGTTTAGGAGCACGATCAAGTACTTTTTTGACTGATTTTTATCAATATGATCCTGTAACCAATATATGGACTCAAAAGGCATCATTACCAGCCCAAGGGCGGTTTGGTGCGGCAAGTTTCTCAATAGGAAATGAAGGTTATGTTGTTTGTGGAAATTTTGGTTCAGCAAATGGACCTTATACTAACGAAGTCTTCGGCTATAATGCTATAACCAATACATGGAGTGCAAAAGCAGCATTTCCTGGAATATCTCGGTATGGAGGAAGAGGTGAATCTATAAATAATCTAGGATATGTATTTGGTGGGATTAATGGGTCGGGCACAAGCAGCTCTGATTTTTTCAGTGACCTTTGGGAATACAATCCTTCTTTAAACAGTTGGTTGCAAAAATCTGATATTCCCGGACTGGGTCGCCAATACCCGTCTGTTTTCATTCTCAATGACAAATTTGTTGCCGGAGCGGGGGTACATTTTACAGGATTTTTAAGTGATTTTTATTCATTCGATCCTATATTAAATGTTTGGAATACTCTGCCATCCCTCCCATCAGGTGAAGCGCGGTGGGCGGCTGTGGGTTTTTCAAACGGAATTGATGGATATATTGTTTCCGGAAATTTATCACTGAATAATCCAATTGTTATAACAAATACCTTGTGGAAACTTTCTAATACTACTTCATTGACATCAGAACTTGTAATGCCAGAAGATATTCTTACTTACCCTAATCCATGCACACAGATATTGTCTGTCGATTTGAAAAATACCAAACCTGATAATATTTATTTAAGTGATATTAATGGAAAGCGCGTCCCTGATAATCACCGATTAAAAAATGTAAATAATTCCATCGTTACATATAACGTTGATGCACTTCCTTCAGGTATTTATTTTGTAAATATGAACATTAACGGGCAGCATCTGGTACGGCAAATTGTGAAGGATTAAAAATGATTATTATAAATAAAAAATCAAGATATATAAAATGGTAAGCTCTTTTACAATTTGACTTGCACTATCTATCGACTCATAGTTGTGCATTAGCTTTCTTGCGCTTATTTAAATTTATTAAACTGGTATCGGTCCGAAAATTAACGGTTTATTCATATAGACCAAAAAAAATTATATATATTATGGTTATTCCTTTTATAGAAACCTTAAAGTATGGTTTTCTAATCTGAATTTTTATAATCTTTACGGGGATCTATAATCCGCATCTTTCAAAATGAAACTAAATTACACGCAATGTGATTTAAAATGCAGGAAATTATATATCAATTCTATCGTTTGGACGTTCATTCAAAAAATAGGGTAAGATTAATTTAAATAGTAAAATAAAAATTACTTACTTAATTTCAGGTGAGTTAAAAACTTAATGTATTGACCGGGCATTATCAAACACTAATAAAAGGCCCTGTGAGCTGGAGCTGGAAACAATATGGCCAGGGGAAACGTATGATGTTTGCTTTTCATGGATTCAATCGTGGTCCGGAAGATTTTGAAGCTTTCTCAAGGCAATTAGGTGAAGAATATACCCTGCTGGCGTTCGACCTCTTTTTTCATGGTAAAAGTTCTGTAGAAACCGGCGATCATATTGTACCGATGACCTTAGAGGTCCTTAAAAGTCTGATTGATGATATTCTTGAAAAATACGGAGTTCAGGAATTTGAAGTTATGGCGTACAGTTTTGGAGGCCGGCTGGCGATGAACTGTGTGGAAATTTACAAGGGACGGGTTAAAGGGCTTTACCTGATGGCCCCTGACGGGCTGCGGTTTAATCCCGGCTTTTACGCTGCAGTGCAAACTTATCCGGGGCGTATACTTCTGAAGCGTTATACGCACAATGTGAAAGCAGTTCTTCCAATCATGAAACTCCTGGGTTCGCTGAGAATTTATAATCCGAAAGCAATTGAATTTTATATGAATCATCTTGTGGTTGACTCCATGCGAGTTAAAGTTTATAATTCGTGGATGTATCATCGATCAACAGTGCCGGATCTTAATAAAGTTGTTAAAATTATTCAACAGGAAAAGATCAGGTTGTTATTATTTTTTGGAAAGTACGACCTGATCATACCACCTAAACTCGGCGAACGTTTTGCCAAACGGGCAGGAATGCCGGGTGCCCTTCACATCCTGGAAACAGGTCATCGCCTTCATGAAAAAAACCGTGAAATTTGTGAAATAATTCTTAATGGAAAATAATTATCCGGATTGAAGAAAAATTGCAGGATAAGTTTTTGCAGCTTTAACTCAAACCAATTTTTGCTGCCATTTCAGGTGTGCACAGCAGGTAATTATAAAAATCACTTTGTGTTATTTTATCAGCTTTTTTTACACCACCCTGTTCGTTGATATTATAGTACCAGTAACCGGAACCTTCCATCACTTTATTAATCCGATCGCCAACTTCGATGTTCAATATTTCGATCAAAATTGCCGGCCGGAACCTGAACAAAAATTCTTTAAAGCCTTCCATCACCTCAGGCTCATGCGTTTCGACATCAATTTTCAACAGATCCACTTTCGTGATATTATTTTCCCTGATAAAGGAATCGAGTTTTATAATCTGAATAACTGTTTCCACATCTCTCCCATCACCTTCCTCTTTTATTGCATTCACAGTAACAGAATACGTATGTTCGGTGTTCATATCACGAATTATCGCGGTACCATCAGCATCGGAAGCTGCTTTTTGCACCGGTACAATATCGAATTTGTTGAGTGTAATATTTTGTTCCAGTTTGGAAAAAACCCGCTCAACAGGTTCGAAGGCATACACTTTCGAGGTAGGTTTAATTGTTTTTGCTAAAAGTGAATAAATACCAGTATTGGCACCAATGTCGAAAATAACATCAGCATGCACGCACAGTTTCATCCAAAGCGCCAGCGAATCTCTTTCCCAATTCCCGTTAAGGCCTGACCAGAAAATTTCATTCTCCACCCAGAAACCATGGTGAACCATTTTAAAAGACCGGTTTTCATCAACTTTAACATTGATGATTCCTTTAAAATGAAGGTGCCGGTAAACAGGCTCAGAAGGCTTCCAGATTATTTTTAGTGCTGAATAAATTTCCCTTTTCATAGGGATTATTCCATACAATCCTTTCAATACAGATTTGATCATTCCCGGTATCTGCGATTACATTTTTATAAATTTCTTTGTTATAATTTTACCGCTGCCATCGACTAAACGAATAAAATAGGTTCCGGCGTTCAGGTGCTGAAGAGGTATAATTATAGCTGCATTTTTAAGTTCCTCATCAGAAACTTGCAATATGTTTCTTCCTGTAATATCGTTGATTCGGATATCGGAAAAAGAATTTCCTTTGGTACTTTGAACAGTAAGTATATCAGCTACCGGATTTGGATGAAGCGATACATTAACAGCATCTGCTTCCTCAATACCAACACCTGTACAATTTATTGTTGTTGAAAGTTCGCGTATGCACACTCCGTTATCAATAAAAAACACTACATTATTAATTCCGGTGTAACCAATACAATCAAAAACCTGACCCGGAATCGGAGGACTGCCGTTAACTGAATATGAGTACGTGTAGTTAACCAACCCGGTTACCGGACAACCACTCATATCGACCTGGGCAGTATAGCCTGTAGTCGTGGCTTGTGCGCAATTAACCACATTCTGAAATACAGAGTTTACGAGTGAATTTGAAGTATCATCGGCACACTGTGTTGGGAATACCTGTAATGCAAAATGCACTATTTCATTTGTGAGGGCAACATTGAAGAAAACTGTGAAAGTAAAGGTCCCGATGGTAGTTTGTCCTACGTCGGGAACAAAAGAATTCGGGAACCCTGCTGCCCCAAGATCAGGCAAACTCTGAGCACCTATCTGGATGTAATTTTCATCATAGAAAACAACATTAAAACCGAGACGGTTCTGGGGATCATCAGTAAAATCAACATGAATGGAATAAACAATTGAATCACCTGCACAAATTGAATCTGCAGTGAAGAATTCAAGCGGACCTAACAATTGTGCACAACTCACGGCTATGGGACCCACCCATTTAAACATAGGTGCACCCAGTTCGTTGGAACCTGTCCACCCTGTTGTGGGAGAAACGAATTCGATATCGGAATGAATCAGGTTATCAACAAGAACCCACGAGTTGGCATCATTTAATGTGAAAGCGGTACCACCACCTAATTGGGGAGAAGAAAGGAAATATGTTGAATCTGTTCCCGGCACATAAGATAACACCTTGTTCTGAATTCCTGCAGTGTTGGCAGGTATCAACGTCCACGTTGCGCCTCCGTCTGTGGTGCGAATCGCATCGGGCAATGCTCCGGCACTTCCGTTTGTTGCAATTCCGTTATTGGCATCGCGAAAAGCAATGTCACCTATGTAAAACCCGGTATAAGGTGTTGAAGCAACGGTCCAGTTTAAACCTCTGTCGGTGGTTTTGTAAATACGTCCCAGGTTGGTACCAAACCACATAGTGCTGTCGCCATGCGTAGTAAACACCGAGGTGATCCCGAACTCTCCGCCGAGATTTGCAGCAATGTTTGCCTGAGGTGTTCTGATCCAGTTCGTGCCACCATTGGAGGTAGTATAAATTTCAAAATATCCTCCTGTTGGATCTCCCATACACACACCGTTATCGGCATCATAAAAATGCACCATATTTGGAAAGCCTGTGGGAGCAGCAAACACAGCAGTGGGCTGCCAGGTCCAGTTGATGCCGCCATCAATAGTTTTTAAAATCTTTCCACCACCGGCAGCACCTTCAAACATAGCGACCCATGCAGTATCAGCGTTAAGGGCGAAAATACCGGAAGGACTCAAGCCCGCAGCATTATTTATCGGATTGGCGATCCAAAGGTTTCCGCCATCTATTGTTTTAGTAAATTCCTGTACGGGAGTTAACTGACTTGCAGGGTCAGAAGCCAGACCCCAAACTACATTAGTATCAACAGCGTCGAGGAACTGAACAAACAACCCCGGGGTTATTCCTGAAGGTTGTGGAATCCATTGAGCTGATAATGTACCGTAACAACATGTTACGATTACGAGCAGGGTAAAGAGTTTTTTCATAGGGAGTGGCCTTAAAATGACAGTTGTAAGGGTAAATGTAAGCTTTAAATTAGGAATACTGCATGAGTGCTTTAAGAATTCCTGTGGAGGGCAAAAAAAAAAACCGCCCCTGATTAAAGGACGGTTGTATTTAGGGATTATGGGGTATTAATCTTTCATGCGAAGTGATGGTTCGTCAGAAACGGTAAGTTTATGACGGCCCTTTGCCCTTCTGGCTGCAAGCACCCGACGGCCATTGGCACTTGCCATACGCGTACGGAAACCGTGCTTATTCTTTCTTTTTCTGACCGATGGTTGATATGTTCTTTGCATAGCTATTCTCTGTAAACGGAGTGCAAAAATAGTGAAATAAATCAATCATGAAAATAAAATACCGATTTTGTTTTATAATTATTGATTTTCAAGCAATTAAAATGCGAATTCACTATTCCGGGTGGTCATCGTGCCGCTTTCCCGGGTGACCGGAAGGGTGGTACCACCCCGTCGGGGTTAAACAGGCAGGAAGATCAGCTGTTTGGTAGTGAAATAATCTTCCTGGAACCATGTGGAAAGATTAACCACTTCTGCCCTGCCTTTAAAGGGTTGCAATTCCGTTTTCAAGTCGCCGCCTTTCAGGCAAATGATGCCGTTAGGAACGGCATTTATCTGCTTTTTTGATATCCGGCTACGGCTCCATTTGTATAAATCGCTGAGTGGTGCTGTTGCGCGGCTGACGGTATAATCGAAAACATCGTCCAGATTTTCGGCTCTCTGACAAACGGCAGTGACATTTTTTAGTCCGAGTTGCTGAATAACATCCTGCACAACTTTAATTTTTTTACCTATTGAATCCACAAGTGTAAATGATGTCCCGGGGAAAAGTATTGCCAGCGGGATGCCGGGAAATCCGCCGCCCGTACCAATATCCATGATACGGGTACCCTCTTTAAATTTTATAAATTTTGCAATTGCAAGGGAATGCAGAATATGGCGCTCATACAAATTCTCAATATCGGGGCGTGAAACCAGGTTGACTTTGGAATTCCAATCGGTATATATAGGCCCCAGACGAGAAAAAAGGACTTTTTGATCCAGTGTCAATGAAGGAAAATAGTGATCAATCAATTCAATTGCCCTCATGAATCAGCATATATCAGGTGTGCAGCCAAATAAAAAAACCGGTGTTACCGGTTACAGTTTATGCTCAGAATTTTTCATAATCTGATAGAGAAATTCCCGTGCTCTGAAAAGTTGCGCTTTAACGGTTCCAAGCGGCAGGCTTAGTTCTTCAGCAATCTCTTCATAAGAGCGCTCCTGGAAATAACGAAGCTCGACCAGCTTCCGGTAACGCGGTTTCAGACGCTCTACCACATCGCGCATCATCATCACCTTTTGCTTTTTCATCATGTTCTCTTCCGGATCAGGCTGAGTTGATTTAATATCAATGTTCAGTTCACCTCCATCATCGGTTTCAATTCCTTTATCGATTGAAAAAGTTTGTTTCCGCTTTTTGCGGATGAAATCAATGCAGTTATTAGTCGCAATTTTGAATAGCCACGTGCTGAAGGCATAATCAGGAGTATACTGCCGGATATTCTTAAAGGCTTTACCGAATGCTTCAATGGTTAAATCATCGGCATCATCGCGGTTATTCACCATTTTCAGCAACATGAAATAGATAGAATCTTTATAGCGCGACATCAACTCTGCGTAAGCTTTCTGATCACCATGTTCAATGGCTTTCTTAACCAGGTTATAATCTTTCAGCGCTTTATCACTTAAGTTCGGATTGATCTTAGTGTTTACCGACTCATCATGTTCAGTTGTATCCTGCATTATTTCCATGTTTTATCTTTAAATAACAGGTTGGAGATTGAAATAGCCGGGTAAAGCAACACCACGGCAAGATCAAAGAAAGGCACCATCCAGATAATATCAAACTCCGACAATTTCTTCATGCACTTGCCAAAAATAATCATTTGTATTAACAAACGCAGCAACCAGGCACTAAGAATTATTTGCCATTGAAAGCCAATGATCAGTAATATTACAAGACTTATGTTAAAAAAGAAGATGGACATAAAATAGGTTCCCAGGCTAAATTTATCAGAAGCTTTGTAATATTTTCCGGTACTCATGTGTCGCTTTTTTTGTTGTAACCAACTCAAAACAGTATTCCGCGCCACAGATACCGTAAAGGCATCAGGTTGAATGGAAACGCGGGTGTTGCTGGCAGATGCGGTCTGGTTAATGAACAAATCATCATCTCCTGACATTACATGACTGTGACTGGCAAAACCCTTATTTTTAAAGAACAACGCCTTTTTGTAGGATAAATTCCTTCCAACACCCATATAAGTACGTTTTGCAAGTGCAAACGACAAATATTGAATGGCGTTGAAAACAGTATCCATACGTATCCACTTGTTTAACAATCCGGATGTTTTCCCATAGGCTCCGTAACCAATCACAATTTCAGTATCGGGTTTATAACTTGCCACCATGCTTTGAATCCAGGTTGCAGAGGCAGGCTTGCAATCGGCATCGGTAAGTAGCAGTAATTCATGTTTTGCAGCTTTGATGCCTAATGATAACGCAAATTTTTTCCCATGCCGGTATTTCTCCTGCTCGTTGAGGGTCACCACTTTGAGATGGGGATACAATGGTTGAATTTCTTCCAGGTAGTTGCCCGATTCATCCCAGGAACAATCGTTTACAACTACAACCTGGAAATCAGGATAGTGTTGTTTCAAGACCGCGTCAAGGTTCATCTTCAGGTTTCGGAGTTCATTACGCGCACAAATAATCACCGAAACCGGTTCGGTGACCGAGTGCCCGGAAGGCAGCCTGTGAAAGGCCAGCTTGGTAAAAACACCTATGAGGTAGTATAGTTGGACCAACAACGAAACTCCCAACAAAATTACTATCCACCCCACTGGTTCATCAAAACGGATTGGTTCCATATTACATAATATCGCAAGGATACAAATCTATGAGGTATAACCCGCGACATTATTTCTATCTTTGACAAGATATTAACACAGTTTGTTTAATAAAGATTTATGAAGTTCCGGTTGCTTGCGGAAGACCCGGGATCGAAGGCACGGGCAGGAGAAATACATACCGCACATGGTGAAATTCCTACGCCTATTTTTATGCCTGTTGGTACTGCGGCTTCAGTTAAAGGTGTTCATCAGCGGGAATTAAAAGCTGATATTGATGCAAAAATTATCCTGGGTAATACGTATCATCTTAACCTGCGGCCGGGGACTGATATTCTCAGAAAAGCAGGCGGTTTGCATAAGTTTATGAACTGGGACCGGCCACTGCTTACTGATAGCGGTGGTTACCAGGTGTATTCATTATCGGAAAACCGGAAACTCAAAGAAGAAGGTGTATATTTTCGTTCCCACATTGACGGATCGAAGCATTTTTTGTCACCTGAAACATCCATCGATATTCAAAAAATTATTGGGGCAGATATTATAATGGCTTTTGATGAATGCACTTCATATCCCTGCGATCACCGCACTGCTAAAAAAAGTATGGAGATGACGCATCGCTGGATGGAGCGTTGCAAAACACATTTTACTAATTCGGCTCCGTTATATGGATTTGATCAAACATTGTTTCCCATTGTGCAGGGAAGTGTGTTTAAAGATCTGCGAATTCAGTCGGCTGAAGCTATTGCAAATTTTGATATGGATGGTAATGCCATTGGAGGATTATCGGTTGGCGAACCCGCAGAAGAAATGTATGAAATGACTGAAATGGTTTGTACTATTCTTCCCGCTAATAAACCCCGTTACCTGATGGGTGTTGGTACTCCTGTAAATATTCTTGAGTGTATTGCACTTGGCGTGGATATGTTTGATTGCGTAATGCCTACACGCAATGCACGCAATGGAATGTTGTTTACAAGTGAAGGAATTATTAATATCAGGAATGAGAAATGGAAAGATGATCATTCACCCATAGATGCAGCAGCTAATTGTTACGCTGATACCGATTATACCAAAGCTTACCTCAGGCATTTGGTAATTTCAAAAGAAATGCTTGGAGCACAGATTGCAACCCTTCACAACCTTTCATTTTATCTTTGGCTGGTAAAGGAAGCACGAAAAAAAATTATGGATCATTCATTCAGTGCCTGGAAAAATGAAATGGTAAAGAAACTTGCAAACCGGTTATAACAAATGAGTGGTTTAAAAATAAAAATACTCGACAAATATATAATCGGAAAATTTCTGACCACATTTTTTTTTGCGTTAGGGTTGATCATACTCATTGCTATAGTTTTTGATGTATCAGAAAAGATTGATGATTTCCTTGAAAAGAAAGCTCCCTTTCAATCGATTGTTTTTGATTACTACTTAAATTTCATTCCTTATTTTGCAAACCTGTTTTCACCGCTGTTTATTTTTATTTCGGTAATATTTTTCACATCAAAAATGTCGGGGCAAACAGAAATTGTTGCTATTTTATCAAGTGGTGTCAGTTTCCGGCGTTTACTGGCTCCTTATATGGTGGTTGCGGCTTTCCTGGCTGTGTTATCCTTTTACCTTAACGGATATGTGATTCCGCATTCGAACAAAACACGGCTTGCTTTTGAAAATACATATATAAAGAATCCTTACGTTTTAAAATCGCGCAACATTCACCGCCAGATCTATCCCGGTCAGTTTATTTATTTTGAAAGTTACAACACGATCGATAAGTTGGGTTTCCGTTTTTCGTATGAACGGTTTGAGGAGGGTGAACTGGTTTACAAACTGAAATCGGAACGCCTTGTTTGGGATACCACAGCTACAGGATGGAGAGCTGAAAATTATACGATACGTCAGATTGATGGCATGAAAGAAACCATCCGTAAAGGAATGCGATTTGATACTACATTCAGTTTCACTCCTGAAGAATTCTCAAGGCGTGAAAATAATATCATTGCCATGGATA
Source organism: Bacteroidia bacterium (assembly GCA_038215705.1). Lineage (GTDB taxonomy): Bacteria > Bacteroidota > Bacteroidia > AKYH767-A > OLB10 > JADKJB01. The sequence continues at coordinate 32,919 of JBBQQQ010000019.1, read as the reverse complement.
ATTATGAATTGAATGCTTTTATCAATGAAAAAAAAATGCGTGGTGCAGAAGGACTGCAGTTTGACGAAGTTGAAAAACACAGGAGAATCGCTTACCCTTTCGCTACGTTTGTGCTCACCCTGATAGGTGTGGCATTGTCGAGCAGGAAAGTTCGGGGTGGAATAGGCATACAAATCGGGGCCGGAATTTTATTAAGCTTTACATATATTATGTTCATGCAGGTTTCCACAACATTTGCAACCAACGGAAATGTTCCGGCAATGGTGGCGGTATGGATTCCCAACATGGTGTATATGATAATTGCTGCTTACCTGATACGTAACGCGCCCAAGTAAATTTTTTTTGATGCGTAACCTGTTTCAACTTAACCCCGATTACAGTTCCCGCGTTTATGGCCTCGATGTTTTCAGGGCTGTTGCTATAATTTTTGTAGTTATTGGTCATGGAAGGTTTATGATTGATCTTGCACTGCCCGGTTTCCCATATGTCCGGCTTATCGATGGCGTGGAACTTTTTTTTGTCCTTAGTGGTTTCCTGATCGGTTCAATTCTGATTAAACTCTTTGATAAAAACGGTTCCCTAACACTATCGGAGATATCGAATTTCTGGAAGCGGCGCTGGTTGCGAACCCTTCCGAATTATTACCTGGTTCTCCTCCTGAATGTTTTGTTGGTATATCTTGGACTCACCTATGGTGATATTTCACAGTTTAACTGGAAATTTTTCTTCTTCCTGCAAAACTTCAATACCTATTTCACTGATTTTTTCTGGGAATCATGGAGCCTCACAATTGAAGAATGGTTTTATATCCTCACACCTCTTTCCATTTTTATGTTGTACAAAATACTTAACGGAAAGATTAGTCCGAAATATATCCTTTTAATTCTAATATCCTTTTTGATCGTTTCCCCACTGGCATACCGGATATCCCTTTCACCGGAACAAGTGGACGCTTTCTGGTTTGATGTCAAATTCCGTAAAGTTGTACTTACCCGGCTTGATGCAATTATTTTTGGTGTATTTTTTGCCTGGCTCAAATTTTATTACCCTGACCGATGGAAAAAAATTGCACTTCCCGGCTTCATTACGGGCCTGCTGTTAATCTACACATCCATCTATTTTCATCTGCAGCAGCCCACCGGCATATTCAGTAAAACTATCTATTTCAGTCTCACCGGACTCGCTGCCGCCATGATGCTGCCATTTGCAGACTCAAAAAAGCAGTTTTCGACAAAATTCGGTAAAGCTATCACGCATATTTCATTGATCTCCTATTCTATGTACCTGCTCAACCTGGGTATAATCGCAGGTTTGATGAGGATGAATTTTCCTCCTTCGACCGCTGTGGAAGGCTTAGTTTCCTATATCATTTTCTGGGTATCACTGATAGTTTTTTCCACACTCCTCTACAAGTATTTTGAGAAGCCTGTTATGGATTTGAGGGATGCCAAATAAGCACCTCCGGAATGCAAATTTGCTGATAGGACCCCCTCTTTACCGGAGATCCCGACTTTGGGACTTTGTTTATAATTTTCTACATAATGTTGAACAATTTCAACATGGTTAATATATAATAATTCAGTGTTAATAAATTTTGTTTAATTATTTTTACTTAAAGTTAAACAAATGGGTTAAGGTAATGGTTATAAGAATATCTCTAACCTTAAAAACCAATAAATATGAAAACACTACTTTACAGCATTTCTTTAGTTGCGAGTGCGTTATTAATCAATACGGGAGCAAGTGCTCAGGCAGAATTACAAGTCATACACAATGCAGCTGATCCTGCTGCTGCAACTGTAGACATTTATGTAAACGGCACTAATGCAATTGACGATTTTGCATTCAGAACAGCCACACCTTTCATTCCCCTTCCATCGGGAGTTCCACTAAATATCGGTGTTGCACCCGGCAACAGCACATCGGTTAATGATACGCTGAAAAATTTCACAGTCACATTAATGGCTGGAGAAAAATACATTGCCATTGCACGGGGTGTTTTAACTCCCGCATCTTTTGCTGCTAATCCCGACGGAATTAATACAGCATTTGATCTTAGCGTGATTTCCAATGCCCAAACAACATCAGCCTTACCCGGGAATGTTGATCTGGCAGTTTATCATGGTGCCACCGATGCACCGGCAGTGGATGTAATTGCCAGGAATGTTGCCACCCTGGTTGATAATGCAGCATACAGCGACGCTACACCCTATTTCGCAGTTCCTCCGGGGAATTACCTGCTGGATGTCACACCTTCTACAAATAACTCAGTTATAGTAGCTACCTATGAAGCCGATCTTACAGGTCTTACCGGAGGTGCAGCCGTTGTATTTGCATCCGGTTTTCTCGACCCGGCATCCAATCAAAACGGACCAGCATTTGGTTTGTTTGCGGCCTTACCTTCGGGAGCAGTTGTTGCTTTACCCTCAACGAGTGCAGCACGACTCCAGGTAATTCATAACGCTGCTGATCCTGCTGCTGCAGTAGTGGATGTTTATTTAAATGGAATCCTGGCTATTCCGGATTTTGAATTCCGCACAGCAACACCATTCATTGATGTTCCCGGTGATGTTAATGTAAATATCGGTATTGCAGCTTCAAACAGCACAGGAGTTAATGATACCATTGTAAATATTCCGGTTCAGTTTACTAACGGTCAAACTTACGTTGCCATTGCAAACGGCGTGTTAAATCCTGCAAATTTCGCTGTGAACCCTGATGGTGTTTCAACAGGGTTTACGTTACTGCTTCAGCAAGACATCCGCGAAAGCGCATTTAATGCCGGTGATGTTGACTTCATAGCAGTTCATGGCGCCACAGATGCTCCTGCTGTTGATGTGATCGCAAGAAATGTTGCCACACTTGTTGATGATGCTACCTACACCGATATCACATCATATATTACAGTGCCTCCTGCAAGTTACCTGCTTGACGTTACTCCAGCAGCTGCAAACAATACAATAGTAGCTTCTTTCGCAGCCGATCTTTCAACTCTGGCAGGTAGTTCCGCGGTAGTTTTTGCTTCAGGATTTCTCACTCCGGCCCTTAATCAGAATGGAGAAGCGTTCGGATTATTTGCAGCGCTGCCAAATGGTACCGTAGTTACATTTCCGCAAACAAGCCAGGTAAGATTACAAATTATACATAACTCAGCCGATCCTGCAGCAGCAGTTGTAGATGTATATGTAAACGGAGCTCTTGCAGTTCCTGCATTTGCCTTCCGCACAGCAACACCATTCCTTGACATACCAGGAGATGTAAACCTGAATATCGGAATTGCTCCCGGTGGAAGTACAAGTGTGAATGATACAATTGCTAATTTTCCGGTTCAATTTGCAAATGGTGAAACCTATGTTGCAATTGCAAGTGGTTTGCTGAATCCAGTAATTTTCGCTCCTAATCCGGATGGTAATTCAACTGCATTCAATATCTGGATTCAACAGGACATACGTGAAAGTTCGTTAGTTGCTGGTGAAGTGGATTTCATTGCTGTACATGGTGCGACAGATGCCCCCACAGTTGACATTCAACTGAACGGTGCGGGTTCAATCCTGGTAGATAACGCTTCATACGGAGATATTACTTCTTACTTAAATGTTGCTCCTGCAGCGTATACACTCGATGTAACTCCGGGTAATGACAATACAGTTATCCTTGCTACCTATCTTGCTGACTTATCCGGACTCGCTGATGAAACAGCGGTAGTATTTGCTTCCGGATTTCTTGATCCTTCTGCCAATCAAAATGGTGCAGGTTTCGGTTTATGGGCAACACTAACTGATGGGACTACTTTCCCATTGCCGGTAGTAACAGGCATATCTGAAAATAATGATCAATTCAGTGTTGGAATATATCCTAACCCTGTAGCTGTAAATTCAACATTGACAATCAGCAATGTTGAACTCCAGTCTGCACTTGTGGATATATTGGATGCAAATGGTAAAATTGTAAAGTCTGTTAACATCCCTGCCGGTTCAGCTGGATTTGAAATCAGCACTGCGGGTCTGACAAGTGGAGTATATGTTATCAAATCTGTATCAACAGAAAAAACAGCAATTGCTAAACTAATTATCCAGTAAAAGCGTTTTATATTGTTAGTTAAACCGGGGCTGTAACCCCGGTTTTTTTATTACCTCACTATTTGTTTGGATTTCTGAAGTTACCTTTGTGTATACGTTCAATAATTATAGATATAATTAACAACATTCTGAAAAAATGAATACCCGGTTCATATTACTAATCACAGTTTTTAACTTTTTAATTTTCTTACAGGTCACAGCCCGTAACCTTGAAAATGGAATTATAAAAGGCAGAATTATTGAAGAAATCAGCCGGAATCCTGTTCCTTTTGCAAATATTATTGTTGAAGGAACCAGTACAGGCACAACCTCGGATGCGGATGGTTATTTTGAGATCAAAAATGTTATTCCCGGATATGTCAGACTTGTTGTATCCTATATCGGATATAAAACCAAAACAACTGAAGAAATTTTTGTTACCAAAGAAAAAATTCCTTTTGTAGAAATTATGTTGACGCCTTCGGCGGCTGCACTTTCAGAAGTTGAAGTCAGCGGACCTAAATTTGTTAAAAAAGATGAAAGCCCGTTATCACTTCAAACAATAGGCATCAGGGAAATTGAAAGAAATCCGGGTGGAAACAGGGACATTTCTAAAATTATTCAGTCTTTACCCGGTGTTGCCTCAACACCCAGTTTCAGGAATGATATAATTATCCGCGGAGGCGCTCCCTCGGAAAATAAATTTTACCTCGATGGAGTTGAAGTTCCGGTGATCAATCATTTTCAGACACAAGGCTCTTCAGGTGGTCCGGTTGGCATCATAAATGTAAATTTTATAAGAGAAGTTGATTTTTATTCAGGGGCTTTTCCCGCTTCCCGCGGAAACGCATTGAGTTCAGTCCTGGAGTTTAAACAAATTGAAGGCAACCAGGAAAAGATGGGAATGCGTGGAACTATTGGTTCATCAGAGGTGGGATTAACAGTTGACGGTCCGCTTGGGAAAAATACCAATTATATTATTTCCGTAAGGAGATCTTATCTGCAATTTCTGTTTTCGATTTTCAAATTACCATTTTTACCAACCTTTACGGATGCGCAATTTAAAGTGAAACACAAATTTGATGACAAAAATGAACTCACTCTGATCGGGCTTGGCGGATATGATATTTTTGAACTTAATGAAAAAGTGAATGATGGCATTTCAGATCCCGATCAGCTTGCCCTCAATAATTACATTCTTGGAAATGTTCCAGTTAATAAGCAATGGAATTACACAACCGGTGCAGTTTACAAACACTATGGAAAAAACAACATAACAAGTGTTGTTGTTAGTCGAAATGAACTTCATAACGGTGCTGAAAAGTATCTCAGGAATGATGACAGCACTCCTGACAATTTGCGACTCGATTACAAATCAACCGAAACGGAATCCAAATTACGGCTTGAAAATACTCTTATTAAAGGAAGTTTTAAATTAATTACGGGCATAAACGGTGAATTGGCTGAATATACAGTCAGCGGATTTAATACCCGTCCGTCACCCTCTGGCAGTATACGGTTCAACTTTAATTCCGATTTTAACTTTTTTAAATATGGTGTTTTTATGTCCGTATCAAAACCGGTTTTAAAGAATAAACTGGTGCTTTCCGCAGGTGTACGTACCGATGCCAATACTTATTCGGAACAAATGAATAATCCGCTTAAACAACTCTCGCCAAGAATAGCGGCATCATTTTCATTTACTGAAAAATGGAGCCTGAATTTCAATACCGGCCGGTATTATCAGTTACCAGCTTATACAATTATGGGTTATAGTGACATTGCCGGAAATTTAATCAACAGGAACAATAAAATCACCTACATATATGCCGACCATTTAGTAGGGGGAATTCAATTTAACCCCGACAACTCCACAAAAATTACCGTAGAAGGTTTTTATAAGCAGTATGGAAATTACCCATTTTCAATTGCAGATTCTATCAGCATGGCCAACCTGGGATCTGATTTTGGAATTGTAGGAAATGAGGAAGTAAATTCTTCTTCCGAAGGAGTGGCAAAGGGAATTGAATTCCTTGTTCAGCGACGATCATCAACAGGTATTTATGGTATTATGGCATTAACATTTGTAAGGAGTGAATTTACCAACGTGCAGGGAAAATATATTCCATCCGCATGGGATAACCGTTATCTGCTTACCCTTACTGCGGGAAAAAAATTCAAAAAAAATTGGGATGCGGGACTTAAATGGCGTTTAGTGGGTGGTCGGCCTTACACCCGGTACGACCTCTATTTATCATCGCTCAAATCAAACTGGGATGCAAGCGGAAAAGGAGTTTTGGATTATGCAAATTTCAATTCAGAACGTGTTGACGCTTTTCATCAGCTGGATATTAGAATCGATAAAACTTACTTTAAGAAAAAATGGTCGCTTAATATTTATCTTGACATTCAGAACCTTTACAATTTTAAAGCTCAGAACCCGGATATACTTAACATAAGAACCGATGCGAATGGAATGCCACTTACAGTTCCGGGAAACCCTGACCGGTACCAGGTGTATTTTTTAAAGGATGAATCCGGAACCATATTGCCCACAGTGGGAATGATCGTTGATTTTTAAAAAAAAACGGAGACTGCAATTGCAATCTCCGTTTTTTAAATAATTTATCGTAATTATTCTTTTACAAATTTAGAAGTCACTGTCGTACCTCCTGCTTTTAACACTACAGAATACGAACCTGACGAAAGTTGACTCACATCCAGGGCTAGTTTTTGAGCACCGGCTATTTGCATTCCTTTACTAACGGTTAAAACTTTGCTTCCTTTAATATCATACACATCGGCTATAACAGGGCTGGATGATGATAATAAATAGCTGAGTTCAATTTTATCGGATGCAGGATTTGGAAAAACTGACAATCCGATGTTGTTTTGAGACTCATTCAATCCAACCAGTGTTCCGGTAACCATAATATCATCAATTGCAATTAGGTTATCATCATCAGAATCATGCAGAAATGCAATGTAAATGGTTTGGCCGCTATACTGTGCAAGGCTAGCAGTAAACGGACGTAATTCGCCGATAAACCGGCTCGAATCTGAAGCCGGATCAAACTGGATGTATGTTCCATCTGCTCCGTGAACGAATCCGGGAGAAAATGTATACGCTGTGAAATCAAATCCGGCACCCGCCAGGTATTGCCCCGCCTGGAATAAGGTATCCGTAAAGCTGGTTTCGATATTATCCGTTGTAGAAACCAGAATAGAATAACCATCAATATAGAGTGGTGTCTGCCGTGGCGCAGATTCCCAACTTAAGACAGCACTCGCATCAACTATCTGGATTGGAGGAGTAAATAACCAGTTGCGGTTTCCCGGAAGGAATCCTGTTAACCAGGAAGAACTGAAGAGACAGGCATCAGTTGAATCAACATCAGCAAAACCTCCCTCGCTCCAAAACCACTCCTGGGGGCGTCCATTCGCATCGGACAGGGCATCAGCATCGAAATTTACCCATTGCGTATCATTCCCGCTATTAAAGGGTAAATAAGTTGCTGTGGGATCAACATCAAAGTTTTCATACAATAACGTATCGCTTTGGGCAAATAACGCTGAAGCTGAAAACACCATTGAAATAGTAAGTAGATTTTTCATCATAAGATAATTTTTTAAAGGTTATTAATGAGGGTTTATAAATTCAAATTTAATAAAATTAGTTGGAATCTATCCGGATTAATCTGTTGCCTTTATATACAAAGGACGAAATTTCAGAGTGCTGGATTATCATAATTGTGTAAAATGCAGTGGAGATACAACATCATAATGTGAGTCTGACATGTATAGTTACCCGTTATTGAGGTAAAAATCTTTTCGGGCTTAACACCAGTGATGACTGTAAAACATGCAAAAATTAAGCCACCCTAATGACCTTCTAAATTGAAATTGCGGCTATTTCAATGAAATCAGACCTGTTTAGTATACTGCAAAGTTGACTTGCATTGGTGGTACAACACGGGGTACTTTTAGCCCAACCAGGCAAAAGCCACAATTATAAAGATCATGAAAACGGAAATCAAATTGGCACTATCAGTTTTTCTGATGGCCTGTCCATCGCTCACATTTTCTCAATCACAGTGCAATATTCCTGTAGCGCAGGCGGATCTTGATATTAACAACGTCCGTACCACCATCCTGGTTGGCGGTGATATGTGGTGGGATGTGATAAATCCAAAATATGAAGTTCCAAAAGGCAGTGGCAAACACGCTCTTTATGCGGGTGCGTTATGGATCGGAGGTTTTGATGCAGGAGGACAAATGCGCCTTGCCGGTCAGACCTATCGTCAATCAGGTGCTGATTTTTGGGGAGGACCACTTGATACTACAAACACATCGATAACACAACAAAAGTGTAATGAATACGACCGCCACTGGAAAATTTCAAAAGAGGAAGTACAAACATTCATCAATAATCCGGCTGCTGCCACAAACACAATAAAAAGCTGGCCCGGCAATGGCGATCCGCTTTCTAACGAGGGTCAGTTCCTGGCTCCATTCGTTGATGTAAATGGCGACGGCCTTTATAATTATGAAGATGGTGATTATCCCGGATATAATTTTTCAGGCGATTATCCTTCTGTTCCCGGGGTAAATAAAACAGTATGTAACGATTATCTTTTCGGGGATCAGAGTATCTGGTGGGTTTTTAATGATGTGGGAAATATTCACACAGCAACCGGTTCTGAACCTATTGGCCTTGAAGTCCGCGCCCAAGCTTTTTCATTTCAGACCAATGACGAAATAAATAATATGACGTTTTATAAATACCAGATTATTAACCGCTCTTCAACTTCGTTAACTGATACCTATTTCGGACAATGGGTTGATCCCGATCTGGGTTTATCAACTGATGATTATGTTGGTTGTGATGTTGGCAGAGGATTAGGTTTTTGTTATAATGGAGATGCTGATGACGAGACTGCTTCCGGTTACGGATTAAATCCGCCTGCTGTTGGGATTGATTTTTTTCAGGGGCCTGTTGCAGATACTGATGATGGTATTGACAATGATAAAGACGGATGCATTGATTGTACTTTTCTTGAAGATTCTGTTGGCAATACAATTGCTGTTGACAATGCAGTGCTGGGTGAACAAATTATAATGTCGAAGTTCGTGTATTATGATAATATCAATGATGTACCTAATGGTAATCCGGAAACAGCAGCTGATTTTTATAATTACCTCCGTGGTGTCTGGCTTGATGGCCAGCCAATGACTTTCGGTGGCGATGGTCGTGACCCATCGGCGCCGGTAACGGATTATATGTTTCCGGGAACAACTGATCCTGCATTTCCAGGACAGGATTGGTCAGAGGTGGGCGAAAATAACCCGGTTGGCGACAGGCGCTTTTTACAATCAGCCGGTACATTTACTTTATTACCCGGTGCTGTTAATTACATCACCACGGGTGTAGTTTGGGCTCGTGCCGCGCAAGGCGGACAGTTTGCATCGGTTGACCTTGTAAAACTTGCCGACGATAAGGCGCAGGCGCTATTCGATAATTGTTTTAAACTGATTGATGGTCCTGATGCTCCCGAAGTTTCCATTCGTGAATTGAACCGCTCGATAGTCCTTACATTGCAAAATACCAACACGGATAAAGTAGAATTGTATCATGAAAAAGATCCTACCATATCAGGTTGGGATGATTCATTAACCTATTTTGATTTCCAGGGATACCAGATTTACCAGTTAGCTGACGCGAATGCATCAGTTGGTGATATCGGAGACGAAAACAGGATCCGGTTGCTGGCACAGTGTGATATAAAAGATGGCGTGGCACAGTTGGTCAATTATGAATTTGATCCCGCATTAAATTCAAGTATTCCGATTGAAAAAGTTAATGGCAGTGATAACGGGATTACACACACATTTGAAATTAAACAGGATCTTTTTGCAACAGGAAGTACAGCACTGATAAACCACAAAACCTATTTCTATACTGTTATTTCTTACGCGTACAACAATTATAAAACATTTAATCCCAATGATGGATCAACGTTTGATGGTCAGAAGAAACCTTACCTTGCGGGAAGGAACAACGTCAGAACATATTCTGCCATACCCCATCATTTTGCTCCTGAAAATAACGGCCAGATGCTGAATAGTCAGTTCGGCTCAGGACCTGTATTAAAGCGCATTGAAGGACAAGGTAACGGTGGAATGGTACTTGATTTTACATCCGCCACTGTGGAAGAAATTCTTTCGCCTCCTTACTACCGTTCTTTTAAACCAATGTACCAGCCTTTAAAAGCCCCTGTTCTGGTAAAAGTTTTTGACCCCGTAATTGTTGATGGATCGCGCTACAGGATTCAATTTGAAGGAACAAACAGTAACGATCATTATAACACTACGGATCTGATTTCCGGAATTACGGTACCGTCCGACTACCCCTACTACAAACCCAATGAACAGGTTTATCCTGAATGGGGCTTTACTGCGCGTGCCCACACCGTTACAGAACCCGGTGACACGTTGGATGTGACTAATGGATTTTTGGAAGGAACCATTGAATTTGCGAATCCTGGACAAAAATGGTTTACATCCGTGAGAGATGTTGATGATTTAAACCGCCCAGCAGAGAATTGGATCCGCAGCGGAACCATTCCCACTATCGACTATACAGGAATTGACAATCTTGAAGTCTATGAAAATGTTATCAACGGAACCTGGGCACCATTCAAGCTCGCAGCTAAGGAACCCTACGGACCCAAGTGGGGAAGTATAGGAGAAATTCAGATTTCCCTCTCTCCTACTAATTCTTCCAATACTGCAATTGCAAGTGTAGATGTCGTATTAACGTCTGATCAATCAAAATGGACTCGCTGTGCAGTTATTGAAACCGGTTCAAACTTTTCTAATACCATTGACTACGCCCGCCAGTATGAATTGCGCAAATCCCCTTCAATTGGTAAAAATGGAGAGCCCGACTTTTCTGTTAGTGCAACCGGAATGAGCTGGTTTCCGGGGTATGCCTATAACGTTGAGACCGGAGAGCGCCTTAACATGGCATTTGGTGAAAATTCCATATTAACAGGCGACCGTTCACAGGATATGAAATTCAATCCTTCGCATCGCACTTATGATGAAGTGGGTGACCCTGTTTTGGGCGGAATGCATTTCATTTATATATTCGGACATAACGGCGATGCAGCCTCGGATGTACCTATGTACGACTCCTGCCGGTATGTATATACGAAATTAGCTACCGGAAACTCAACCGATAAACGTTCTGTATGGAAACATGGAATGTGGTGTAACATTCCGCTGGTTGCTTCGGCTTACAAAGATATAAATCTACCTGTGGAAATACCTTCCGATGTAAAAGTTCGGCTACGGGTAAGCAGGAAATTCCGTACCTATTCCGCTTCAACTGTACTCACCAATTCCGATGCGCTAACACAGGGAATCACTTACTATGTAGCCAGTACACCCGTTACGCATAATGGAATAACTTACAATGTAACCGGCAATTCATTTATCGCAAATGATCCCGCGTTCACAGGTGCAGGCACTGTTACAACAGAAGTTCCTGTAAATAATTTTAATCCGCTTTATGAATTCGGAACCTATGAACTGGCCCCTGAACAAAACAGTTTAACAATTGCAAAGGGCGCCCTTAATATGGTCAATGTTGTTCCAAATCCGTATTATGCGTATTCATCGTATGAAGTAAATCAAATCGATAACAGGATAAAAATTGTCAACTTGCCTGCGCAATGTACCATTTCAATTTTCACACAAAGTGGTACGCTCGTCAGGAAGATAAAAAGAGATGTTCCATCCGACAATTCAAAAGGTATTATTGTTACTCAGTCAGGTAATAATAATGAAACGTCAATTGACTGGGACCTTAAAAATCAGAATGGAATTCCTGTTGCCAGTGGGGTATATTTAATTCATGTGGATGCAGGTTCACTCGGACAAACTACATTAAAATGGTTTGGGATGATCCGCCCTATTGACCTTGATACATTCTGATGTTCGCTAAAAGGTGTGGTTGTCAGAGCAAACTTCTCAGCACATCACAATAACGACTGATATAATCCTGCTTTGTTTTCAGTTTATATTGCATGATGTAACGGGGATGCTCCAAAGTGATAACCTTTTCAAAAAGTTTTAATTCACTATTGAACGCCTCTAAATAAGAGGCGTTCTTTTTGCCTAATGAAATTACAACTGCAGGCTGAATATTCCATGAGGCATTTGCCTTTAATGAAGAACGTATAAGTGGGGAAGCAGCTTTTAATAGTTGAGGGGAATCATAATAATTGTAATTATTTTTTCCTTTTAAAAATCCGAGCGGGCAAACAGCACTTAGCAAAAACCGTGAATAAAACGTAGTTGCTCCTCCCAAAGCAGAAATCATTTCATAAATAAACTGGCTGGAGAGTTCGCGGGTTTTCGGAAATGAATTCTCAATTCCACAATGTGTGCTTAACGCGACGGGATCGGTGAAGGGTACACCGGTCACACCGGCTCCAAACCTGCCTGCATTGATACCAAGAATTAAATATCGTTTCCTGTTTAAGCCATAAAACGTCTCACAAAAATTCTTAAACACATCTATTACTTCGGGATTTCCATACGGATTGATCAGATGAGTTCCGGAAGGGAGATCCAGGTCAGGATCAAGGCCGGTTATATAATCACAAAAATTTTTACCTGCAGAAATCAATTCTCATTTTAATTTCAGGGAAATAACAGGCAGGGTATTTTTAGTGCCGGTTGCATCCGTATATGTTGCATCTTTCAGGATGATAGTATCTCCGGCCTTGCCTTTCGCGACCGCACGGCGTGCCATAATCGGGAAACCGCCCTCACCTATTCCGAAATCCTGGCTCATAAAGGGATTTAGTTGTAAATAAGTAATCGAAAAGGTTTCAAGTTTATAAATTTTCCCATCGTCGCAAATTACGGTCGGAGGAGTCAGTTCACACCATTTCACTGCATCTTCAACAGTTATGTCGGTCACAGTTTTTTCTTCCATATACATTTTGCAGGAAGCAGGTGCTTTATCATCCTGCGCTTTCGCGGAAAGTGCCGATATTGCTATCACTGAAGTCAACAGTATTACTTTAAGAAAATTTTTCATTTTACTTCGAATTTATAACGGTAAGAATATATGAAATTAGCTTTTGGGGAATTTTGATATAATATTTTTTGCAGCATCTTTATGAATCGTGAACGACATCATTTTAAGTTTTATGTAATCTTCGTGGTAATAATAATATCCTTTACTTACAGGATTGTTATGAGCACCACTTCCCGAATCTTTAATAAGGAACCAGGTTCCATCAGCTTTGTCAACCCATCCAACCAGGTGCACACCATGATCATCGGTAGTTGACCCATTCGAAAAACGCATTTGACGGGAATCCTCATTGATATAAGCAGAAGGAATATCATAGGTAGGCACAACAGCCACCCCTTTTGATCCCATTATACCGGATTCGGAAACATCACCCCCTATTGCAATTGAATAGCCATTTTTTATTCCGCTTTTGATTAGCGACATAAAATCATCAAGAGGTATGTTATGATAGTCAGCGGAATTCCACCAGTTATCAGGAACATCATATTCGGTTATAGTCCAGTAAGGTTTTTCCTTCAGCGACATAAACTCCATGTAATCATCGGGGTTAAGTTTGAGTACATTGGTTTGATATTCTTTAGGTGTCATTTTTTTTCCATTAACAGTAACCGATTCCGGAACTCTTCCAATATAATGATCCATAATGGAACGGATAGTAGTAATTACAGCAGTTTCATTCCACGCTGATGTTTCCTTTACATGTTTCAGATATTTTTCCATTTCTGAAAACATGACGGTATGGTCCAGAAATTTTTGACCCGGCCGGAACCCGGTATAATCAGCGTATGGCACAATTCCGTGCATTTTCATCATCCGGGTAACCGCATTCGACTCCGAACCTTCTCCGAACAATGATGTACCTCTTGTTCTGACATACTCCCTGGCTTTTTCAATATATTCATAATACACAATGTACAATTCTGATAATCGCACTTCAGATCCCGTTATTCGTTTCACTTCCGATTCGAAAAATGAACTCGTTGAAAAACTCCAGCATGTATTGGTTGCCCCTTGTGATACAGGTTCGCCTGACCACACCTTTTGAAATTCGTCGGCTGACGCCGGAAGTTCAATAGATGAAAAATCCATTTTAAAAACCGGTGGTTTTGTAGCAGGAGGTGTTTTAAAAAGTTCGATACTTTTTTCAATCTCCTGGTAAAATTTGTTTTCCGATTTAACAAATTCTCCTTTATCACGTCGTTCCTGCGCAAATAAAGACGAAATGATAACACATAAAGTTATTGTGATTCCCAGGTGCTTAAATGTCATTTTCAATAATTTTTGTTGATATGCTACAAATATAAAAGCATTCCGGATGAAAAATGGAATTAATTCTGAATAACCATCTTTCCCGAATGTAAAATCCGGGATTTACTTCTCACAACCACCTGGTAAATTCCTGATGATAAACCCGATACATCTACCCCGGTCCGTGTGATTCCCGAATAATCCGGAACGGGATTCATTGTCAGAATTACACGTCCGGTAAGGTCAATTATATGAATTGATGTTTCATTGTCCGATCCGGCATCGTAAATCAAAGACACTGTTTCACTCGCAGGATTCGGGATAATACTGAATTTCTCAGGCAACTCATTAGCAGATGCATTATTGGTAGTGAGTGTGGTAATGCCAAAAAGATTTTGACTAAACTGATTATTGGTGTTTGCATTATTTCGAAAACCTACCCTGGAACGGGATGTATCGGCAGAACCATTGGTATATACGTAAAAATAAAAATGACGTGTATCCCCTGCCGAAAGAAGAATTGAAACGGAATCAGTAGTTGTTGAATAACACACATCAATGCACAGTGACGACGCCCATCCTGTGGGCATATCATTCACTGAACGTTTTATGTCAATTAAAACATCAAATGCACTTGTATTTTCCAACTCCCCTACCAGTGTTATTATAGAGCCGGCGGTAGAAAATACAGTATCATTGGAAATTAGGTTAAAAGTGAAAGAGCCGCCTGCAGGTGTTGGCGGACAACTCACCGGATTTCCCAGCAGACTGTCAATGTCACAGATTATATTATCAGGAAATTTATCATACCATCCATGTTTTGAAAACACCAACCCATTTGTATCAATCAGGTAAGCATTGTTGGGCGCAGGACCATAATATTGCCACCAGTTATTACCCGGACCATCAATGAAAACAGGTGCCAGGATATTTATATCGTTCAGCATGTCAATCACAACATCTTTTCGTTCACCGTAAGTCAAAGGCTGCCGGTACAAAATACCTTCATTAATATTTTGATTTCCTGTTTGCACATAGCCAAAATAAACACTGGTATCAATTAAGGGATGTGCTTCGAGGGTGTAGATAACGGCTATATTAATTAAATTGCCAAATAAATTTACTACGTTGTTTATGCTTCCCACTTTATTCCTGAATACCGGGCAGGTGTAACTTCCTGCTATCAAAAGCACCGGTTTCCCGGATGATAACCATTGTGACAATTGAATGGAATCCCCGCCAAGGGAATAAAACTTAAAATCGGCTGCAGTATCCCCCGGAGTCAGACCGCTGGAATAAAAACTTCCAAGATACCAGGGAATATAACTAACACTATCCGTATCTGCAGGAAGATTTGCCAGTCCAATGGAAGGCTTCAGAACAGGTTGTGAAAAACAACAGGTACTGACAAATAAAAAGAGTGCTGAAATAAATATGTTCATTATAAAATATATGGGTCTTTGACTCGCATTATTCAGTACAGTTTAATATACCTCTTTGAATATGGGTAACAATTTACTTGAACACTACACCTTTTTGAGTCATCCACGGATGTACTTCATAAATCAGGCGGCCTGCTTTTACAGCGGGATCGTCAGCGACCATCCGGTGAACTTTTTCAACATCATCGGTATTAAAAATCAGGATACCTCTCCAGTCACCTTTATCCAGAAATGGACCGGCTACATTGAGTAATCCACTTTCTGCCATACTGTTGAGATAAGCCAGGTGCTGTTTCTGAATCTCTGAACGTGTGAGAGAATCCTGGTCAAGATTCATTCCTTTTTTAAGCATAACAAAGGTATAAGTCTTCATTTCCGGTTTTTCCTGTTCCTGCGCATTGGCAGTAAAGGATATCCCTGAAAAAGCAATTGCTATTCCTAAAATAAGTGTTTTCATCCTTTTGCGGTTTTAACCAAAATTATAAAACTCCGGGAACACCACAGAAAAATAACAGGCAAAAAAAAACCGGGGTTGACCCGGTTTTAATTAAGAGTTTTTGATTACCTCGGATCAGTAATGACATTGTTACCATCATGCTTTCCGGAATACACGCGAAGTTTTTCTTTTCTCTCTGCCTGATCGGTAAAGCCTGATTCAGAAGTGGTTGCCGGAGCAGTTTCACTGCTGTCAATAGTAACGGTCTCGTTATATGATTCGGTTTCTTCACCTGCAGGAACTGTTTCGTCTGTTACCGGTGGAGCAGCCTGCTCTGTAGATTCGGTTTGTTCATTACCCTGCGCAAGGGCTCCTTCAGCACAAAAGCCGAAGGCTGCAAACGCAATAACTGCAATAAATTTTGTTGCTTTCATTTTTATTTAGTTGGTTTAGGAACTCAAATATAGTGAATTATCCTGATTTGTCAAGGTGACTTCTGTTCATAATTATAGTAATTCTTACAATATTCCTGATTGTCGCAATTTTAACTGAAGCCTTTACACCGCAACCCGGATCCAAAAGTTATCTTCCAATATTTCCCAATTTCAATTACGCTGTCTGTTTTTTAGTGATTTTTATAGTACTTTTCCTACCTCATTATGTGGTTTTGAACCTCTTGAATAATAATTATTAAGAAATGCCTTTAGTAATTTTGTACCAACCAATATGATCACGCTTAAAAATATCAATAAAACCTACCAGGTTGGAAAGAATCAGTTGCATGTGCTGAAAGGGGTAAATATGCATGTTAATGAAGGTGAATTCGTTTCCATTATGGGTTCTTCCGGTTCCGGCAAGTCCACTCTGCTCAATATCCTTGGAATTCTCGATGATTATGAATCAGGCGAATATGTGCTGGCAGGCACGCTAATGAAGAACCTGTCTCAAAGTAAGGCAGCTCAATATCGCAACCAGTTTATCGGTTTTGTATTCCAGTCCTTCAACCTCCTTTCCTTTAAAAATGCCATGGAAAACGTATCACTGCCCCTCTACTACCAGGGAGTCAGGCGAAAGGAACGGAACCGTATTGCGATGGAATACCTTGACAGAGTTGGTTTAATGGCCTGGGCTGAACATTTGCCTTCTGAATTAAGCGGCGGACAAAAACAGCGTGTCGCGATTGCCAGGGCACTTATTTCGAAGCCCAAGATGATCCTGGCTGATGAGCCAACAGGAGCTTTGGATTCGGTTACATCCATGGAAGTAATGGAGCTGTTTAAAGAAGTTCATAAGGAAGGGATGACCATGGTAGTTGTGACCCATGAAAAAGATGTGGCCGCAATTACCGACCGAATCATTCGCATAAAAGACGGCATCATAGTAAATGATTCAGAATTTGAATCACTCCCGGTATAAATTCCTAACCCATGTTTGATCTCGATAAATGGCAGGAAATTTTTAATACGATCAGCAAAAATAAGCTGAGAACTATCCTTACGGGATTTAGTGTAGCGTGGGGAATTTTCATGCTTATTATTTTATTGGGTTCGGGATATGGTCTTGAGAATGGAGTTAAAAATCAGTTTCGGAGTTCAGCTACCAATTCCATTTTCATTCGTGGCGGATCTACCTCCATAGCTTACGCAGGCTTTCAGCCCGGTCGTGATATTCAATTAAAAAATAGTGATTATGACCTGGTAAAATCGAATATACCCCAGGCAGATCATATTTCAAGCAGATTTTTTATCCGCGGCGGTGTCACAACCGCATACAAAAATAAATTCGGCACTTTCGAGGTTCGCTCCGTTCATCCCGATCACGCTTACCTTGAAAATACCGTTATTCACCAGGGACGTTACATCAGCAATTCCGATCTTGATGAAAATAAAAAAGTAACATGCATTGGTACACTTGTTAAAGAGCAGTTATTCAGCAAGGATGAAGATCCCATTGGAAAATATATTAAGCTGAATGGAATTGCTTTCCTTGTTGTTGGTGTATTTGAAGATGAAGAAGGTGATTATGAAAACAGGTTGATCTATTTACCAATCACCACAGCTCAGAAAGCATTTAATGGAAATGAAAATATCCGTCAAATACTATTGACTACAGGTGATGCTACTGTTGAAGAATCAAAACAGATTGTTGAAAATATTACTTCCATGCTGGCTTCAAAGCACAAGTTCGATAAGGATGATGACAAAGCTGTATCGATTTGGAACAACTATGAAGAATATGAGAAGATGCTCAATATGATGGGTAACATCCGGTTGTTCATCTGGGTTATTGGCATAGGAACTATAATTGCAGGAATTGTGGGCGTTAGTAATATTATGATGATCGTAGTGAAAGAACGTACGAAAGAAATCGGGGTGAGAAAAGCATTGGGTGCAACACCGGGTTCCATTGTCGGACTAATCATCCAGGAATCAGTATTTATCACTGCAGTGGCAGGTTACCTGGGCTTGATAGCAGGCGTTGGATTGCTGGAACTTGTTTCTGCCAATATGCCCCGCAGTGATTTCTTTGACCGTCCTGAGGTGAACCTGGGTGTTGCAATATCGGCTACGCTCGTGTTGATCCTGGCTGGAACAATTGCAGGATTTATTCCTGCCCGAAAAGCCAGCAGGATAAATCCGGTAGTTGCCTTGCGTGATGAGTAATGTAACGAATCACGCTTGCCCGCCGAAGTGATGAAAGAGAAATATATATTACAATGCAATCTGTAAAATCACAAAGGCGGGAATCCTTCGGTACGAATATACGAATGTAACGAATCACGCTTGCCCGCAGAAGTGATGAAAGAGAAATATATATTACAATGCAATCAGTAAAATCACAAAGGCGGGAATCCTTCGGTACGAATCGAATGTAACGAATCACGCTTGCCCGCCGAAGTGATAAAAGAGAAATATATATTACAATGCAATCTGTAAAATCACAAAGGCGGGAATTCATTGGTTCGAATCATTGAAAAAAAAGTATAATGTATTTGTATATATGAAAATGATTTATTCCAAAAATTCCTAGATAGTTAGCCCAATTAGATTTCATTACATTCGTAGGGCGGAGCTTATTAATTATTCGTTACATTAGATTCACAGGGGCGAAGCCCCATTCGTAATTCGTTACATTATGTTTGACAGAGACCGGTGGCAGGAAATTTACAGTACGTTAAGCAAGAACAAAATGCGCACGTTTCTGACGGCATTTGGCGTGTTCTGGGGGATTTTCATGCTGATTATCATGCTGGGTTCCGGAAATGGTTTGAAGAACGGAGTAACGGAGGGGTTCAAGGACTTTGCCACTAACAGCTTTTTCACCTGGACACAGCGGACCAGTATGCCCCATAAAGGCTTTAAACCAGGTCGCAACTTCAATTACAACAATTCCGATATTGCTGCCATCAGGGAAAATGTACCCGAAGCAGCCATCGTTGCCCCACGTAACCAGCTTGGAAATTATGGCGGGAATAACAACGTGAATTATGGTTTAAAAACGGGCTCCTTTTCCATTTATGGTGACTATCCTGAAATTTTTAAGATTCAGAGTTACAGCATCACTGAAGGAAGGGTAATGAATCATTTTGATGAAAAAGAAAAACGGAAAATTACTGTAATCGGGCCTATGGTAAAAAAGGTTCTTTTTGGTGATTCCATATCTCCTTTGGGGAAAAATATTGAAATCAACGGTGTATTTTTCCAGGTAGTCGGGGTGTTTAAAAGCAATCAGAGCAGTGATCGCGGTGAAGAGGATGCCAGCACCCTGTTTGTCCCGTTCAGCACCTTTCAGAGTGCATTCAATTATGGTGATGTGGTGGGATGGTTTGCCATTACTTCCAAAGAGGGATATAAAGTTTCGTTGGTTGAAGATAAAGTTATAGCATTGCTGAAAGAGCGGCATTCCATCCATCCCGACGATCGCCAGGCAATTGGTCATTTTAACCTTGAAAAAGAGTTTGATAAAATGAATGGCCTGTTCATGGGAATAAATATGCTGGTGTGGGTGGTTGGAATCGGAACTCTTTTCGCCGGAGTTATTGGGGTGAGTAATATTATGCTGATCATCATAAAGGAAAGAACCAATGAAATCGGGATACGAAGGGCTATCGGAGCTCCACCTTCAGATATTATCAAACAAATTATTCTGGAATCAGTAGTTCTTACGACTTTTGCAGGATATATGGGATTGGTAATGGGTGTAGGATTATTGGAATTAATTTCAACTGCAATTGGTTCCTCCGGTGGAGAAGGTCAAATGTTCACCAATCCTGAAGTAGATCTTGGAATCGCCGTTAAGGCTCTCGGCATTTTAATAATTTCGGGTGCACTTGCAGGATTAATTCCCGCAGCCCGGGCATTAAAAATAAAACCTATTGAAGCACTACGCGCTGAATAACAAATAAACCTTTTGTATGAAAAAAATAGTGAAAATTGTTCTTGGAATTGCATTGATCTTCCTTTTCGGATGGACACTTTATTTCCTTTATAAAAAGTCGGAAGCCAAGCCGATTGTTTACAAAAATGAAAAGCCGCTTGTCACCAACATCATCAAGAAGACAGTGGCAACCGGCTCCGTTGTTCCCCGAAAGGAAATTGCTATTAAAGCAAAAGTATCCGGCATTGTTGAGAAGGTATATGTGGAAGCCGGTAAGTTTGTTAAAAGCGGTGATGTGATTGCGCGGGTAAAAATAATTCCGGACATGGTTAACCTGAACAATGCTGAAAGCCGAGTGAACCGTGCCAAGATCAGTTTTGAAAACAGCAAGCGTGATTTCGACAGGAACAAACAACTATTTGATCAGAAAGTAATCCCGGAAACGGAATACCAGGTCGCGCAGTTGAATTTCAACACCGCACAGGAGGAACTGGAAGCATCGGAAAATAACCTGGCGCTGATCAAAGAAGGTTCCAATAAAAAAATGGGTAATATCACTAACACGCTGGTGCGTTCCACCATTACCGGAATGGTGCTCGATGTTCCGGTTAAAGAAGGAAACTCCGTAATTGAAAGTAACACCTTTAATGAAGGCACTACAATCGCCTCTGTAGCCGATATGGGTGAGATGATTTTTGAAGGTAAAGTGGATGAATCGGAAGTAGGAAAAATTAAAACAGGCATGCATTTGATTTTAAAAATCGGTGCCATTGAAAACAAAGAATTTAAAGCCAGACTTGAATACATATCCCCGAAAGGAATTGAAGAAAATGGCGCTATACAGTTTCAAATAAAAGCTGCTGTTACACTTAGTGAAGATTATTTTATCCGTGCAGGTTACAGTGCCAATGCTGATATCGTTCTCGAACGCCGCGACAGTGTTCTTGCCATTAAAGAAAGTCTGCTTACCATTTCAGGCGATTCAACTTACGTGGAAGTTGAAACTGCACCGCAACAATATGAAAAACGTATCGTGAAAACCGGTTTGTCGGATGGAATAAATATTGAAGTGCTGGAGGGAATCAAAACCGACGAAAATTTAAAAGGCCTTGCTGAAGCAGAGGTTAAAATGATTCGGGAGGATTAATAACGAATAACGCCTGCCGCCGAGGTAAGAGTTACGAAATTTATTGTTTCAATGCTATCAGCAAAATCACGAACACGGGAATCCTTCGGTTCGAATGATTTGACCTACGAATTATAACTGTATGAATATTTGAAATAGGGATTCGGAGAGAGGATTCCTTTGTTACCCTTTGTAATTATGTATTATCTGATGTAAATTTTGCCAACATTACAAATTTCGGGGAAACATAGTATTGAAAAGATATCAAAAGAATCAGCCCTTTTATTTATTCCCTTTTGTTTGATGATTATGGTATATTTCTAAGCCTATAATTAGTTAAATAATTCAAATTCAATACAATAATAATCATTTATTGATTTATTTAATTCTAATACGTATCTTTGGAAAAAATACACGTATCATGACTACAAAGCTCACCTTGACTGTAGATAAGTCGGTAATTGAGAGGGCTAAAGTATATGCAAAAAATACCGGCAGAAGTTTATCAGAAATAATTGAAAATTATCTGGTCCTAATTACTAAAGAAACAGGTAAGGATACTCCATCATCAAAGTTAAAAAAAATAATGGGTGCTGTCCAATTACCTAAATCGTTTGATGGAGACACAGAAATTCGCAGTTATTTGGAGAAAAAACATTTATGAAAAAGTATTTTGTCGATACAAATATCATAATCGATTTAATAGCTGATCGCAAACCTTTCAGCAAATTTGCATTAAAACTTTTTATGTTAGCTGAGCAGAAACAAGTCCGCTTGTTTACATCCTCTCATTCAATAGCTACAACATATTATCTCCTGCAAAAATACCTGGATGAAAAAAAGTTAAGATTAGTTTTATTGGATCTACTGGAGTATGTCACTATCATCCCTATAGACATCACAATTCTTAAAAAGGGTCTCAAGTCCAGCTTTAAAGATTTTGAAGATGCTGTTCAGTCGAATTGTGCTTATACGGTTGCTGAAATGGATGGGATTATAACGCGAAAACCAAAGGACTTCAGTGGCAGCACAATTCCTGTGATGGCGCCGGAGGAATTATTTTGATGGATGCCCTTCACCTTTTTAGTGAAATCTGAGGAAAACTTTCCCCACCTTGCATCGTCGAAAATTACAACCTTTTAAACTGCATGCAATGCAGGCTAATTTCAAAATCCTTAACTTTATAAATGCCGGAAAGATAATAATGACACAACCATTGTGTTGTTTTTAACATCTTCTAATAAAGGCAAAGGGTTTTGGATTCAACCGAAGAAGAAAAACTTATAAAAGGGTGCATTAATTTAGACCGGGAATCACAAAACCGGCTTTATAAAATATATGCTGCAAAAATGTTTGCGGTTTGTTTCCAGTATTCAAAAAACCGTGAAGAAGCTGAAGATACATTTCATGAGGGTTTTATGAAAGTATTTCAGAATATCAGCAGTTTTTCAAAAACGGGTTCCTTTGAAGGCTGGATCCGCAAAATAATGGTCAATACTGCGCTTGCCAAATACCGGAAAAATTCGCACTTGTCACTTTTAGTCCGACTTGACGATTACCCGGAATCAACAAATGAGCGCTATAATGATGAAATTCTCGAAAAGATTGAAGCTGATGCCTTATTACAACTGATACAAAAACTTCCACCAGCTTATAAAATAGTATTCAACCTGTATGTTTTTGAAGGATTTCAACATAAAGAAATTGCAGAAAAAGTTGGCATTTCCACAGGCACTTCCAAATCGAACCTCTACGAAGCAAAAGCGATACTTAAAAAGCAAATAACTAAAAATTATCACCTTGTTGAAGCTACAACAATCCGCTATGGAAGAAAATAACAACCTGGAAAAAAGGGCAAAATCAGCATTTGATAAATTTCAAATGAATCCTCCTTTGAGATCGTGGGACAGGCTTTCATCGGAACTGGACAGGCATCAGGAAGTGGTTATAAAACACAAAACGGATCGTACCAGGATAATAATGATCGCAGCAATGATCTTTTTAACTTCAATGCTCAGCTGGAAATTTTTGAATACTCCTGCTCACATTGTATCGACTGACAAAGTAATTGAATCATCTGCAAATACGTATAAATCAGAATCAGGAAAACCAATTGACGTAAAAAGCAAAACCAAAAATCATACTCAGCAAGTATTGAATACTCTTCCGGGAATTGAAACTTTTGCTTCCGTTACAGACAATCAAAAATTGAATCATTCTCCGGATAACTATAAAGTACAACACCCGGATGTAACTTCGCCTGATGAACATACAGATTTATCGAATAGTAATACCTCGCTATTCAATTCTTCCGGCTCAACTGGAATGACAAACGATCTCAATCCGCCAATCATAGTAGCTGACAAAGATCACCTTGCCATATCAGGCATGTCGGGTATCACAGCTTATATAACTGAATCCGTAGATGTTCCCTTAACTCTTAATCATCAGGTGTCCGATTACCAGTTACAACCACAACCTGACGTATCATCGCCTTTTTCCATTGCTGCTTATTTTTCACCGAACTATACCTGGCAAACATTAAAAGATAACACCGATAATAACATTGATGATGTATCCATGTATAACGACCGTGAAAAGGCTATGTTTTCATTTACTGCAGGAATAAATGTGTTATACAGCATTAATAAAAGCTGGACTATTATTACCGGAGTTTCATATACCAGGATTGCAAGATCAATGTTAATACCTGTAATTTATGCAAATATGAATTCGGCTAATCAAATGTATTTTGAATATTCCACGTCCAACGGCGTAATTGAAGTTCCACTCGACGACTCGCATAATTCTCTTCATCCGGGCGACAGCATACTGACTGAATCCAAAGCTCATCAATATTTAAAAACGGTTAACATACCTTTATTAATAAGATATTCAATTAAAAAATCTAAAAGTGTATTTTATGCCGAAGGTGGAATAACAACAAATTTCCTGTTACAAACAAAAGCAAAAATGAGGATCGATGATTATGAACCAACCGTAATCAATAACAATAATGGATTAAGAAAAACCAGTTTCGGTTACCTTGCAGGGATTGGTGCAGAGCATCAATTTAAACACAATGTAAATTTTTTCTTCGGTCCGGTACTGCGAGGTTCATTTACATCTATAACAAAAAATTCAGCGGTTAACACTTATCCTTATTCGATAGGAATTAATATTGGAATGATAAAACATTTTTAAATAGGGTCCTTGGGGGATACTGACTCATTTTGTGATTTTACGTAATCAAGATTTTTCTTTTCGAAATTATTTTTACAGTAACACAACCACAGAGAGAGAAAATTCATCTACTTCTTTAGTATAGGGTTCTTACTATTTGTTGATTCGATTAAACAAATATGTCACACCTATTTTATACTCATTATAATTTAAACCTAATTAAAACAAACCAACATGAACATTAAAACTAAAATTCTAAGTCTGTGCCTGATAGTTACAGCACTTACCATATCATCCTGTAAAAAAGATGATCAATCGCTTCTGGATAATCCGTCTGCAACTTCTGACAAACTCATTTCTGAAAATGGAACTAATCCTGATGATCTCATGCTGAATAAGTCGGCAGACAATTCACGATTTTCATTAACAGGATATGTTTATACCGAAAGCAATGATCCTGCTCAGAACAGTATAATTTGTTATAAGCAAAACATTTTCGGATCGCTTTCTTTTGAATCGTCAACACCATCAGGAGGAACCGGAACAGGTGCCGGCCTGGGTTCACAAGGTGCGGTTGTTCTCGATAAGCATCATCGGTGGTTGTATGCAGTCAATGCAGGAAGTAATTCGGTTTCTTCTTTTATGGTTGACAATAACGGAAGCCTGACGTTGTCACATACAATTCCCTCGGGAGGAATGATGCCGGTGAGTGTTACTACAAAACGTAATTATCTTTATGTATTAAATGCGGGTTCAGATAATATCAAGGGGTTCCATATTGGAGCCGGCGGAGTTTTAACGGAAATACCGGGCTCAATGCAATCATTAAGTACAACGGGTGCAGGTGGAGCACAAATATCATTCTCTCCCAATGGACGATACCTGTATGTCACAGAAAAAGCAACCAACATGATCACCACATTCATGGTAAATGGTATGGGAGTAGCGCAAGCGGGTACATCAGAACCTAGTGTAGGTCAAACACCTTTTGGTTTTGAATTTGCAAGAAATCATTTCATGGTGGTATCAAACGCTGCAGGTGGCAGTCCCGGTCAGTCATCAGCTACCTCCTATTCCGGAGTCAATGCAGGAAATTTAATGACTACCAACGGTGAAGTACCCAATTTTCAGGCAGCAGCCTGTTGGGTAGCGGTAACGGAATATGGCCGTTATGCTTTTACCACCAACACTGCCTCCGATAATATTTCATCATATTATGTATCTGCCACAGGAAATTTACACTTACTTCATCCGGCAATTGCTTCCGGTGCCGGACCAATTGATATGGTTATATCAGGAAACAACATATATGCTTATGCGTTATGCAGCGGCGACCAAACTATAAGAGGATATACCCGGACATTCCTGGGTGGTTTATCAGCTAATGGCACAACTCCTAATCTCCCTCCTTTTGCAGCAGGGCTTGCAGCATATTAATTCTTATGCTCCTAAAAAAATCCCTGTCTGATTCGTCAGACAGGGATTTTTTTATATGAAGATTCTTTATTTTTATTATTTTTGTTAAAAATAATAGCATTATGAAAATATTTTTTAATAAATATCTAATTATCAGTTTGCTTTGCTTGAGTTCCGTTACCGGGAATAGCCTGGGTACCTGGACTTACAAAGGGATTTTTGGAGGTGGGGACTGTGACGTTACATATAGTTTTTCCATTAACAATAAAGGTTATGTGGGTGCCGGTCGCACTTCGCCTTCATCCTATAAATCCGATATGTGGGAATATGATCCTGTAAGTAATATTTGGATTCAAAAAGCCAGTTTTCCCGGAGGTGACAGAGGCAGCATTGTTTCTTTTGTAATTAACAATAAGGCGTATGCAGGAATGGGCTACAACGGGGCGGTTTATTCAAAAGATCTCTGGGAGTATGATCCCATAACCAATCAGTGGGCAGCAAAGGCTAATTTTCCGGGTGCAGCCCGGTACTCGTGCATTGCCTTTGCATTAGATGGGAAAGGATACATTGGTACGGGTTTTAACGGATCCATATTAACCGACTTCTATCAATACAATCCTTCTACCGATTCATGGATTCAAAAGGCTGACTTTCCGGGAACACCCCGCCAGGCAGCCAGTTGTTTTGCCGTAAATGATATGGGCTATTTAACAGGTGGTTTCATTAGTGGTATTTCATTCAATGATCTTTGGCAATATCAACCCTTAAATGATTTATGGATTCAAAAAGCTTCCTTGCCCGCAGCAGCACGACGCGGCATGTCAACTTTTGTGATCAATCAAATGGCCTATGCCGGACTTGGGTATGACAATTTAAATTACTATACTGATTTGTGGAAATATGATGCTGCTATAAATGCATGGACTGTAGAAACCGGGTTTGGAGGTGTTGAAAGGTATTTAGCGTTTGCATTTGAAATTGGTTCAACAGCTTTTGTCGGAACCGGTTCAAGAGGCAATGTGTCATCACCGGTTTTCATTTCCGATTTTTGGGAGTTCGATTCCAATACCACCTCATCAAATGAAATTAAATCTGATATTCTTACTGTGTGGTATAACGGTTTGTATATAAATATAAACGGGCTTATGCCGAATGAAATGGAGTATGCTTTAATTGACCTGTCGGGAAAAATAGTCAATCAGGGAAAAGTTGAATCCAATTCTATTCCTTTTAGAACGCTTTACAAAGGAGTATTTTTATTGAAACTCTATAATAACAATTCATTGTCACAGGTTTTCAAATTCCAAAATCTTTAATTTTCCTAACACTGGGTGTACTCAATAAATTTTTACGTCAAACGCCCGTCGCGGGCAAGGCGAGTCCTCTGCGTAAAACCATGGACAGATTAACATACGAAGACAAAATAAAAACCTTGCACACACTACACTGCAACAGTTTCCCCTTTTTTAACCTTTAGCGACGCAACAAAATCATCAAACAAATAACGGGAGTCATCCGGACCGGGTGCCGATTCAGGATGGTACTGCACTGAAAATGCCTTTTTATTTTTTACCCGAATGCCTTCGATGGATTTGTCGTTAAGGTTTACATGAGTGATTTCTACAATGTCTGATTTTTCGACATCTTCGCGGCTTATAGCAAAACCGTGATTCTGTGAGGTCACTTCCGAATGGTTACGGTCCATATTTTTTACGGGATGGTTGATTCCCCTGTGGCCGTTGAACATTTTAAAAGTAGAAATTCCGCAGGCTTCTGCAAGCAACTGGTGTCCGAGACAAATTCCGAACATAGGCAAATCGTTGGCAATAATATCTTTTACCGTTTGAACCACTTTAGGCATAACAGCCGGATCGCCGGGTCCATTTGAAACTAAAACACCATCGGGCTTCCATTCATGCATTTCCTCGTAAGAAGTATCATAAGGAAAAACTTTAATATAGCAGTCGCGGTCGGAAAGGCATCGCAGCGTGTTTATTTTAACTCCTTCATCCAGGACTGCCACTTTATACCTGGCTCCGGCATTTCCAAAGAAATAGGGTTTGGGCGTGGTCACGGTTGATGAGAGTTCAAGGCCGGCCATTGAAGGTACTTTATCAAGCTGCAGCTTCAGTTTCTTAACATCCAGTTCATCGGATGAAATAATCGCATTCATGGCGCCTTTATCGCGGATGTGGCGAACAAGAGCCCGGGTGTCGATATCACTGATAACAACCATATTCTGCTCAATGAAATAATCATTCAGTGAGGTATCAGCCAGCTTGCGGGAATAATACATGCTGAAATTCCTGCAGATCAGCCCAGCAATCTTGATTGAATCCGATTCCGATTCATCGTACTTGATTCCGTAATTTCCAATATGCACATTGGTGGCTAGCAACAGCTGGCCTTTGTAGGAAGGGTCTGTAAAAACTTCCTGGTAGCCCGTCATTCCGGTATTAAAACAAATTTCACCGGTAGCGGTACCGACCTTACCCGCCGATTTTCCATAGAAGACCGTTCCGTCGGCCAGTAGCAGGATAGCAGGTGATTTAGGAGTATATTTCATGATTTGACGTTCACAGGATAGTTCGCAAAATTAATACAAAAAAAAGGATAAAGCCTGAGCCCTATCCTTTCAATAAATGAACAATTGTTCACGATTTTACTCTTTAGTATCACCTTCCGCATCAAGTGCTTTATCAGCTTTAGCTTTCTTTCCTTTAGGTTCAGCGGCTGCTGTTTCAGCACCACCTTCAACCTTTTTAGCACGTCCGCGGCGGGTTGTTTTAGCTTTTTTAGCGGGAGCTCCTGCTTCTTTCACAAAGATTGTGTTGAAATCAACCAGTTCCATCATGCACATTTCAGCGGCATCACCCAACCGGTTACCGGTTTTTATGATACGTGTGTATCCCCCCGGACGCTCACCGATTTTACTGGCTACTTCGCGGAATAATTCTGCCACGGCTTCCTTATTCTGCAGGTAGCTGAAAACAGTTCTGCGTGAATGGGTTGAATCGCTTTTAGATTTAGTGATTAATGGTTCCACGTATTTGCGCAGCGCCTTTGCCTTTGCAACCGTGGTATTAATTCGCTTACTGAGGATCAGTGACGCAGCCATGTTAGAGAGCATAGCATCCCTGTGACTGTTCGTCCTGCCTAAATGGTTTATTTTTTTACCGTGACGCATCGTAATTGTTGCTTGTGGTTCTTATCGGAACCTTCTGTATTTAAATTAGTCTTTCTCAAGTTTATATTTAGAAACATTCATCCCAAAGTTGAGATTCTTGCTTCGTACCAGTTCTTCCAGTTCGGTCAATGACTTCTTACCAAAATTTCTGAATTTCAACAGGTCATTTTTAGAGTAGGAAACCAGGTCACCCAGGGTTTCAACATCAGCAGCTTTCAGACAGTTCAGGGCACGAACCGACAGATCCATATCAACCAGTTTGGTTTTTAACAACTGACGCATGTGCAATGATGACTCATCAAACTCTTCAGTCGGAGTTTTTGGCTTGCTCTCAAGGGTAATTTTCTCATCAGAGAACAGCATAAAGTGATGGATCAGGATTTCTGCTGCTTCTTTGAGGGCATCTTTCGGATGAATAGAACCATCGGTTGCAATTTCCAGAACCAGTTTTTCATAATCTGTTTTCTGTTCTACACGATAGTTTTCAACGTTGTAACGTACGTTACGTATCGGGGTGTAAATAGAATCGATAGCGATGGTTCCGATCGGGTAGCTGTTGCTTTTGTTTTCTTCAGCAGGAACATAACCACGGCCTTTGTCGATGGTAATATCAACCTGCAGTTTTACGCTAGTTTCCATATTACAGATCACCAGGTCAGGATTCAGAACCTGGAATGCTGAAGTATGTTTTGCGATATCGCCGGCAGTGAATTGAGTTTTGCCATTGATGGTAACCTGAACTTTTTCAGAATCGGTAGATTCAATTTGCTTTTTGAAACGAACCTGCTTCAGGTTCAGAATCATTTCTGTAACATCTTCCACAACACCTTTGATCGTGGAGAACTCATGATCCACACCGGATACTTTTACGGTAGTGATTGCATGACCTTCAAGAGATGAAAGGAGGATTCTCCTCAGTGCATTTCCAATAGTAATTCCATAACCGGGCTCCAGTGGTCGGAACTCAAAGGTACCGATATGCTCAGTAGACTGCAGCATAATCACTTTATCCGGTCTTTGAAACGCTAATATTGCCATGTTTATATTCTTCTTTTAGTTTTGTTAAATAATACTTACAATCTTCAAACAAATTCCGGACATGCCGGAGTGCAATCGTGAATTACTTAGAGTACAACTCGACGATCAGTTGTTCTTTGATGTTCTCGGTAATATCGGCACGGGCAGGAGCACTAACAAACTTGCCTTCCATTTTGCTTTCATCCCATTCCAGCCATGAATGGCGGTTAGTTCTCGAGCGCAGGGAATCAGTTATTACCTGTGAAGATTTTGATTTTTCACGAACACCAATCAATTCTCCTGCTTTCATGCTATAGGAAGGGATGTTCACTACTTTCCCATTCACAGTAATGTGGCAATGCGAAACCAACTGGCGGGCAGCAGAACGCGTTGGAGCGATGCCCAGGCGGAATACCACATTATCCAGGCGTGATTCTATTAATTGCAATAGATTCTCCCCGGTAATGCCTTCCTTGCGGGAAGCACGATCAAAGGTTTTTGCAAACTGGCGCTCAAGGATGCCGTAGGTGTATTTCACCTTTTGCTTTTCTTTTAACTGTGTTGCATATTCTGAAAGCTTGGAGCGCTTTTTAGATTGCCCGTGTTGCCCCGGAGGATAATTCCTCTTATCGTAATTCTTATCAGGACCGTAGATCGGTTCCCGGAATTTTCTGGCAATTTTGGTCTTTGGTCCTATATACCTGGCCATGTATTATATTGAGTTTTCTGATTGAATCAATTAAATTATTAAATCCTTCTGCGTTTCGGAGGGCGGCAGCCGTTGTGAGGTATTGGGGTGATATCCACAATTTCACTAACTTCCAATCCGGAGTTATGAAGGGTACGGATGGCAGACTCACGTCCTGAACCCGGTCCTTTAACAAACACCTTTACTTTGCGCATCCCGGCATCATAGGCTACTTTAGAGCAATCCTGGGCAGCCAGCTGGGCGGCATAAGGAGTATTCTTTTTGGAACCTTTGAATCCCATCTTACCGGCCGATGCCCATGACACCACTTGTCCGGTTAAATTGGTAATGCTGATGATGATGTTGTTGAAAGTAGCATTGATGTGAGCTTCACCCACAGATTCCACTTTAACAATCTTCTTCTTAGCGGTAACTTTAGCTGTTTTTGCCATTCTTGTTTTTGTGCTTGATAACAGATGTAAAATCCGCTACCAGGTTATTGATTACTTGGTTACTTTTTTCTTGTTGGCAACCGTCTTACGTTTTCCTTTACGGGTACGACAATTGTTTTTTGTTTTCTGACCTCTTACCGGCAGACCTACACGGTGACGCACGCCACGGTAGCAACCGATATCCATTAAACGTTTGATGTTCAGCTGCACTTCAGAACGAAGCCCGCCTTCTACCTTAATGTTGTCATTGATAAAGGTTCTGATAGCAGTCAGCTCCTCGTCATTCCATTCCTGGACCTTCTTGCTATGATCGATGCCATTTTCAGACAGGATCCGCTGAGCTGTTGAGCGACCGATTCCGAAGATATAGGTTAAACCTATTTCTCCTCTTTTGTTTTTTGGCAAGTCAATGCCTGATATACGTGCCATAGTTTTTTATCCTTGACGTTGTTTGAATTTTGGGTTCTTTTTGTTGATTACATAAAGACGCCCTTTACGACGT
This sequence comes from Bacteroidia bacterium, assembly GCA_038215705.1. Lineage (GTDB taxonomy): Bacteria > Bacteroidota > Bacteroidia > AKYH767-A > OLB10 > JADKJB01. The sequence continues at coordinate 675 of JBBQQQ010000019.1, read as the reverse complement.
ACTATTTTGCACTCCGCACTGCGTTTTTTGATAGAAGCTTTTACCTTCATGGCTGCTGTTTATTTGTATCTGTATGTTATTCTGCCTTTTGTAAGATCATAGGGAGACATCTCCACTTTAACCTTATCGCCGGGCAATATTTTGATGTAGTTCATCCTCATTTTGCCTGAAATATGAGCTGTAATTACATGCTCATTTTCCAATTCTACTCGGAACATTGCGTTAGACAATGCTTCAATGATAGTTCCATCCTGTTCTATTGACGATTGCTTTGGCATTATATCAATATTTGATGTTGTTGTTTAATTTCCTTTTCAATAATTCCAAAATCTGACAATATTTCTGTTCCATTTTTTGTAATCGCAATTGTATGTTCAAAGTGAGCGGAGATTTTACTGTCGGAAGTTCTTATTGTCCAACCATCTTTCTCTTGAATCACTTCTTTTCTACCCAAATTAATCATGGGCTCAATTGCAATCACCAATCCTTGCTGAATCAGTGTCCCTTTCCCTCTTTTTCCAAAGTTGGGAACTTCAGGAGATTCATGCAAGCTTTTTCCTAAGCCATGACCAACCAACTCTCTAACAACACCATATCCAAACGATTCGACATATGATTGAATTTCAAAGCTGATATCGCCAATTCTTTTACCCACTTTAGCTACTTCAATCGCTT
>JBBQQQ010000018.1:0-83705 GCA_038215705.1 Bacteroidia bacterium | reverse complement strand
AATTCTCCGTTTTGGTAAGCCTTCTTAAGTCCGGCCAGAAACTTGCCACGGTACAATCGGCTGATTACCTTTACAGAGATAAAAAACTTTTTACCGCTGTTTTTCCAATAGCCATTCCACGCACTCCATCCACCGGCGGGTACGATGGTGTGGAGATGTGGGTGTTCGGTGAGTGTTTGTCCCCAGGTGTGCAAAACGGCCACCAATCCGGTCAATGCGCCCAGATGCTTTTTGTCACCCGCAAGGGTGATGATTGTTTGCGATGCGGCATGAAATAATAAATCATAAAGTGTTTTTTGATTTACCAAACACAATCTGTTTAACTCTGAAGGTAAAGTAAAAACGATATGAAAATAACGGACGGGCAGCAATGTGCAGGAAAGTTTTTCGACCCATTTTTCCTTATTCAACATCTGGCATTTTGGACAATGCCTGTTGCGGCATGAATTATAGGTGATGCGCTGATGGTGACATGCATCACACACATCCACATGAGCTCCCAGTGCGGCACTGCGACAAGCTTCAATAGCAAACAGCGTTTTGAGGTGCTGATAGGGCAGCTTATGGCTTTTCCTATAGCCCTCACCGTAATAAGAAAGAAGGGTAGCCAGTTGTACCTTTGCAGGTGCAATGACAGGTGATGCAGGTAGCATTTTAAATGGACAATGAATCCAGCGGACTCTTCACCGAATTCAATGCGTACTGCTGCACATGCAAATAAATGCTGGTTGTTCTAAGTGATTTGTGCCCTAGCAGTTGCTGAATAATAGCCAGCGATACGCCCTGTTCCATCAGATGTGTGGCAAAACTGTGCCGCAAAGCGTGTACGCTCACCCCTTTGGTGATGCCGGCTTTACCAAGTGCCTTTTGAAACACCAGTTGTACAGTACGGTTGGATATGGCTACACCCTTGCGTGTTTCAAACAGCCATACCGAAGGACGGTAAAGTTTGTAATGCAATCGTAATTGCTCCAGAGCAGAACAGGAGAGCAGCGTGTAACGGTCTTTGTTGCCCTTAGCCTGCACCACCCGTATTTGCATCCGCTGGGAGTCAATATCAGCTGGCTTTAACCCGGTCAGCTCGCTCACACGCAAGCCGGCCGAATAGGCTACGCTCAACATTGCCCGATGTTTAATATTGGTAATGACTCCTAACAGCCGTTCCACCTCTTGGCGCGAGAGCACCACAGGTAATTTGAATTTAACACGTGAGCGTGGAATCGCTACATCGTCCCATGCTCGTCCAAGCACCTGAATATATAAAATTTTCAAAGCGCTGATTAATTGATTGATGTTCGATTGACTGTACTTTTTCTCAATCATGTTGCGCTGAATGAAAGCACGAATCTGTTCCGTACTCAACTGATCAGGTGATTGGTTGTAATGCTTTGAAAGTTGAATGATGCTTTGAAGATAGGCCTCAATCGTGTTGATGCTGTACCCCTTCAGCTGCATCTGCTGAAGCATTTGGTCTCTGAGTGTACTCATAGCAGTATGTTTTTAAGTTAGACATACTACTAAGTTCAGAAACTTTTTATATATTGAAAAAAAACTACCGCCGTTTTGGCGGTTTAGTCCAACTACCATATTCCCTCACGTATTTCTCCCTATCACCCTTTCCAAAACATCATTATCTCTCAAAATTAAAAGAAAACCAGTAACCATTAACTGAAAACTACCCTATTTCACCCAGCAAATTCTCAAGATCAAGACTACGTGTGAACATGGTAAGGGAGCCGTCGGGTGCTTTTGGCCATTGGTCGACGGGGCGATCCCAGTAGAGTTCTACTCCGTTGCCATCGGGATCGTCGAGATATAGGGCTTCTGATACGCCATGATCACTGGCTCCGGTTAGCGGGTAGTACGCGCGTTGTAATCGGTCGCAGATAACTGCCAGGTCTTTTCGGGTTGGGTAAAGGATTGCGGTGTGATACAATCCTACCGACTCTTGTTGCGCTGGTCCCGCTCCCAGGCTGTGCCACGTATTTAAACCGATGTGATGATGATAACCGCCTGCAGAAATAAACGCTGCCTGTTTTCCGTAAAGCATGGTCACAGAAAATCCAAGAAGGTCGCGGTAAAATTGAAGGGATTTTTCTAAATCAGAAACTTTTAAATGAACGTGACCGATTCGCGTTGCGGAAGGTATGGTATAATTATCGGACATAATCGGGAAATTTATAGTTCGATTTACAATTTAGAAAATTAAAATTAATCTCCCATAACGGATAAACTTCATTTAACAGAATTTATGTCGCATATAATTTAATAATTTCCATCGTAATTATTGCGAGAGATAATATCCCCCAAATTGCGCCTCCCACCATTTCCCATGGTTTCATTTGCTTGCGGTAATAAAAGATAAGGCACAAACCTAAAACAGGAATCAGGGTCAGAAAAAAATCGAGAGCCATGAAATCAACCTTCTTTATTCGATCCATTTCAATTGATTTAATTAATAATATGGATTTGCCTGGCGCATCACATTACTTCAAATATAATCAAGTTACTTTAGAAAACCAACTTACTTATAAATCACGGCCGTTCCCGATACCGATACCATTAACATACCTTCCCGTACCGTTTCAAAATCGAAATCTATTCCGACAACTGCATTTGCACCTAATTGTCGCGCGCTCTCGGTAAGTTCACTGAAAGCTGTGGTGCGTGCTTCGGAGAGCACTCGTTCGTAGGAAGATGACCTGCCACCAACAATGTCAGTAATCGATGCGAGAATATCCTTAAAAATATTAGCCCCTATTATTGTATCGCCAGATACAACTCCAAGGTATGTAATAATTGAGTGATTTTCTATTGAATTTGTTGTGGTAAGAAGCATGGTTTTAGTTGTAGTTAGTTAGTGGAAAGTTAATGTTGTAAGTTGTAATTGAATGTGGCGAAAAGGTTACTATCATTTAATAAGGAGGTCTAATGAAGGCTTTTCGGCTTTAGCATTACCGGTTTTAAGATACGTGTCAAACCACTGCATCATACGGATGTTAAAATCGTAGCGCGATCCGGAGCGTGTGTTACCATGTCCTTCGCCCGGGTAATAAATCAGGCGCGATGGAACATCAGGTTTGCGGATCTTTAAATGACGATACAGCTCCTGCGACTGGCCGGGATGTACACGAGGATCGTTAGCGCCGTGCATGATGAGAATGGGTGTCTGCGCACGGTCAACATAAAATATAGGGCTGCGTTCAAGCGCAAATTTCCAGTCATCCCATATATATTTTCTAAAGTGTACGTGAAACATTTCCTGAGGTATGTCACTGGTTCCCCACAGCGATAAGTTATTGCTGATTCCAACAAACATTACGGTCGCGGCAAAACGATTTGAATAAAACGTACTCATCCAGGCTGATGCATAACCGCCATACGAACCGCCTGTTACTCCAACCCTGTTCTTATCTGCAATACCTTTCCCGATAAGGAAATCAATGCCATCAATAATATCATCAAACTCCTTACCGCCCGGATCACCCTGGCTGGTGTAAATAAAATCAATTCCGCGACCGGTGCTACCACGGTAATTGGGATAAAAAACAGCATAACCTTCCGATGCAGCGAGTTGTCCTGGAGTGGCATAACCCGTAAGCCAGCCATTGCTGTAATGCGCCTCCGGACCACCATGCACAACCGTAATCAATGGCACCGCTGTTCCGGCCTGGTAATTCACAGGGTAAATAAGCATGCCTTCAATTTCATATTTACCATCACGAGCAGGGTAACGAATCACTTCCTGCTTCCCCAGCTTAATTTCACTTAGCCACGGATTGCTGTCGGTACGTTTTACCGGAACCGCATTTTTTGAACTTGCAATTGTAAATAGTTCACCCGGATGTGTTGGTGTACTTGCCACAAAAGAAATTGCACCATTTGCAGCACGTGAAAAATTGGTGATGGCATGATTCTCCGATTTGAATAGAACCTGTTTACCGGTTCCATCCATCTTTATAGAACCCAATACGGAAGCAGTTCCTTCGCTGGCATGAAAATGAATCACGTTTGCATCAGTCCATGATATGTGATCATACTGACCTAAAAATCCTTCGTCGATGATAGCAGGTTTTGTTCCATCACCCGTTACTATTAAGATGCGGCCATCAGAAGGATCATTAATATCTTTCGCTGCTTTCAGTGCGAGGTGTTTCCCATCCGGCGACCACGCCATCTGACCGAGTTTGCCTTTATTCTCAAGAGAACGAATTACATTTCCGTTTTTTGCATCCACAATCACAACCTGCTGCTTCATATACGAATCGTCAACCGATAGTGTTGGTGTAACCGAAACCGCCAGCTTCGATCCATCCTTACTCCAGGCCATCAGGTAAACGGAACCGGATACATTCAATACACGTGAATCTTTTTTTGAAGCACTTAAATCGGTTATGTAAGCTTTCTGAATTCCAAATTCTTCCTCGTAAAAATCAGGTTTGTAAGTGAGTGATGTTTGTGGAGTCTTCGCTGTTTCCTTTACGGAATAAACAACCTGGTTACCATCATTGCTCCATGCATAATTGAGGATAGAAGCTGTTGCTGTAAAAATTTTTGATGCTTCGCCGCCATTAATATTAATTTCATAAATGGAATTTACAGCTTCATCGGCGGCCTTGCTTAAAAAGGTAATGGTTCCCTTTGCGGGACGAAATGCTACAGCACTGACCGATGCTGAAGTGAAATAAGGTGACGTAACTCCGGATGTTGTGTTCAAAACATACAACAGGTTTTTAGGAGCGGCATTTTCCTTGAAAGCATCCGCAGGTACGCTCAGCGTATACGCGACGTAGTTACCATCCTGTGAAATTACACTGCTGCTAACGATTTTTGTTTTAGCATTGTGATCGGCAGTAAAAGTTTGAGCAACAACGGCCGGTGCAACCACCAAAATAAATAGTACCAGCAACGTTTTAATTACATGAGAATGTCTGATCATAGCGTGTTTAAATTGATTAGTGATTCTGAATTATTTCAAAATGGGCTGTAATATAGTAAAATTTGAATTTGAGTTCAAAAGAGTGGAAAAACTTAGCGGAAAAATCCTGCTCAGCTCATTTCATGGGGAGCCATCTCTCTTGTCAGCTTGGTGAAGCCAATTACTTCTCCATCATCGCTGTGCAGGGCAGTGATCAGGATGCTGCCCCAGAAAATAGTGCCGTCTTTCCGCAGGCGGCGGCCTATGTGCCTGGCTCTGCCTTCTTTAATAGCCAGATTGATGAGTTGTTCAGGAAGCTGTGCCTGGCGGTCCTGGGGAAGATAAAAGAGCCGAAAATTTTGTCCAAGAATTTCCCCTTCTTTATACCCTTTTATTTTTTCTGCCCCAATATTCCAGGTGAGAATGGTGCCGTCAAGATCGAGAAGTATGATCGCAAAATCCTGTATTTCGGCAATCATTTTCCTGTGTAACTCTTCTAAAACAGCTTTCTTTTCCATAAACCTGATTGATTAACGCCAAAGGTAGGCAATTGCAAATTGGCAAAAGTGCTAATAATGGGGTCCGGCGTTATTATTGTATTATTTCAGCAGGGGGAAATATTGTGCAAACAGAAACCATAATCGGAATTATTGCGAGTTCGGCTACAGCTGCTTCGATGATTCCTCAGTTAATTAAAATTGTACGTGAAAAAAAAGCTGAAGATGTTTCATTGCTGATGCCGTTCATTCTATTAGGCGGGCTTTGTTGCTGGGTGTGGTATGGGTTATTGAAAAATGACTGGATCATAATTATTTCAAACTCGTTTTCAGTTTTGGTTAATGTGGGGATAGTGATTGCGACGGTTAAGTATAAAACCAAATCATAATTTTTATGATTGGTATTTTTTATGGTCACAGTGCAAAAAATAACACGGAGGCATGGAGATGCGGAGGTGTACGGAGAGATTGCAGAATAATTTGGGCTTTGGTTTATGATTGGTGTTTTTTAAGGTCGCGGTGAAAAAAATAACACGGAGGCACGGAGATGCGGAGGTGCACGGAGGGATTGTAGAATAATTTGGGCTTCGGTTTATGATTGATGTTTTTTATGGTCGCGGTGAAAAAAATAATACGGTGGCACGGAGAGGCGAAGGAGCACGGAGAGAGATTGTAGAATAATTTAGGCTTTGGTTTATGATTGATGTTTTTTATGGTCGCGGTAAAAAAAATAACACGGAGGCACGGAGATGCGGAGGTGCATGAAGATAGTAGAGAAATATGGGAGGATTACGATATTGATTGAAAGGGATTTTACTTCAAACTCGGGGCCATGCTGATCAATCAGGGAGGTGTAAAAATTTATCAGTGACCATTGATGTTAGCTGATCCTTTATTACTTCACAATTGAAATTAATAAGCAATCCTTTTTGCTTATCAGCTAATTTTAAATAAGAAAGCAGTTGCGCATTATAAAGAGGAATCATGTTCTCTACTGCTTTTAATTCAACTATGATTTGATTTTCTATCAGTAAATCAATTTTTAATGTTCCTCCCAAATTACTTTTTTTGTACAAAACAGGAACATAAACCTGCGATTGTACACTGAGACCATTTAAACGCAGTTCTTCTTTAAAACACATTTCATAAACAGACTCAAGAAGCCCGGGACCTATTTGGCGATGAACTTCTATGGCACATCCTATAATATTATAGGAAAGATCTTGTAAATAAGATTTAGTTAGCATATGTGAAAAATTTAAAAAATGAATTGAAATTTTCATACAATATTAAAAAGAAAACTTCCATTAAACAAATATTATTACACGTCGGTCGAGAAATACTGATCCCAACTCTATCTCTTAAGTTTAACGATAAGTCCCCGTGCACCTCCGTGACCTAGTGCCTGCCCGAAACAGGCGACTTCCGTGTTACCAGACCCTCCACCAGACCTTCCACCGCGACGTCTATTGGCTCTAATTTAATCTTACTGACTAAAATAATACTTCACTCCCACACAAATTATATAACCCCAATTTTTAATTTCCACTGCCGTTCCACCGGGGACTAATGCATTTTGGTGAACTGTATTCAGATCGTGATGGTATTGAAATTCCGTATGGATGCTTAGTTGTTTCATTTTATATTCTATGCCTCCGCCTGCAGCAATTCCATACAGGAATTTATTAAAATCATTTCCGTCAAGCGGGAAATAAAAATCAGATTTATAGGAGAGTTGATAGCCTGCGCGGAAACCAAGCAATCCATACAAAACAAACCGTTCATCTTCAATCCTTACTTTGAGCAGCGGACTGAATTCTGCATATGAAAACTTAGTATCAAATATCACTTTATTTCTTAATTCAGGCTGATCAATTGTAGTAAGGTATACATCCTGGTGATGGCCTTTTTCGATGTATGAGAATTCAGTGATGACAGAGAAATGCTTCGACTCAATAAATTCAAGATTTACACCAAAATATTTGCCTGTTCGTTTATCCGTATCGACAACAACGCTTGCGATCTGGTACTCCCAGGTTTGATTCGTTACAGCAATACCACCCTTAATACCCAGACTTTGGATGAATTGAGCGTTTGAAAAAGAATAGGAAAATAATAAAATCAAAGTTAATATTCTCATAATAGGTTTGCTTCAATAGTTATTGTGAAAGTAGTGTTTTTATATTTTGGGAATCACTGATTGTATAGCCGCAATAAATGACCCCTGAAGTAGAAGTTTCATTTTTCAAATAGTGATCTTCATAGAGCCCATAAAATATTTTAAGTAGAATTAAATCTTGCGTTTTCCAATCACTACACTTCAGGGGAAACTATTTCATGACTTTTGCAATGACCCCGTGACTTAATGCCCCCCATTTTCTAATTGAACCAAACCGCATACCGTTGCCGTCGTAAATCCAATGCCAGTTTAGCTTCCATTTTCAATGCTTCTTCGCGAGTCATGAGTCCGATGTGATTGTAGAGACTTGGTCGCAGGTAGAGCCCATATTTTTCAACTATGTTAGCCGACAATTTATGTCCTTTTTTATTTCGGTAACCTGTCTTGTGCTGTTCAAAACGCTCCTTTGGTGTTTTACTTGTCATGCCTACATACAAACATTCGAGGACACCGTTGAACTGCGGATTTGCTTCCCGGAAACGGGTATTTTCAGAAAAAACTTTTTTTGATAATTCTACAACGTAAACGCAATAAATTTTTGCGGACATTTTTTATGCAATAATTTTGAAGTTCTGCTAATCCCGAAATAATTGCTCAAATATAAAAAAATCAGGCAATAAAAAAATGTGGGATGATTAAAAGAAAAAAGGCAACAGCAATTTAAAATTACTGTTGCCGCACACGATTAAAATTTACTTTTAATAAACTCCACCAATTTATCATCGCTCATTTTATTTGAGGTTGATTCGACGGTTTTACTGTTTTTAAACTGCGGACTATCGGCAAGGAAATGAATAAACTGTTCCTGAACCTGGCCTGTTCCCGTAACGTGAATATGAGTGGCATTCACCATGTGCGAAGCAACTTCCTTGAAAAATTTTCCCTGGAGTGTTTTTTGCTGGTTGTTTGAAGCGTTTTCACTGGAATTGGATGAAGTAGCTTCACCTTTCACATGTGCTATGATTTTCATAGATTCAGTTTCATCATTTTCACTGCCTACTACGGCTGCCTGGTGGGTATCCATCCAAACGCCAAACTGTTTTTGATTGTTCATGTTTTTGTTTTAGTGTCGGTGTATAGAGCAATAACCACGCCGATAACCAACAAAAAAATATTTTATACGCTTACTCCGAACAAATAACCTACCAATGCAGTTAATCCCATGGCAATGGTTCCCCAGAATGTTATGCGGATAATTGCTTTCCCAACAATCGATCCTCCTGTCTTCGCTGCCAAGGCCCCTAAAACTGCAAGAAAGAAAATACCAAACCCGTATAACGAGTATTCCATGCTTTTCAGCGGAAGAAAAATTGCCACCATCAATGGTAAAATACCGCCGGATGTGAATGCTAATCCTGAAGCCAATGCGGCCTGTATGGGATTGGCCTGGCTGATTTCATTAATGCCCAGCTCATCACGGATATGTGCTCCTAAAGAATCTTTGGCTGTCAACTCTACCGCCACCAACATTGCCGTTTCCTTTTTTAATCCCCTGTTTTCGTAGATTTCAGCGAGTCGCCTCAATTCAACTTCCGGCATTTCTTCGAGTTCCTGCTTTTCACGTTCGATATCGGCCTTCTCAATGTCTGTCTGTGAACTTACTGAAACATATTCCCCCGCTGCCATCGACAATGCACCCGCAACTAATCCGGCCAGGGTTGCAAGCACAAGGGCTTCGCGTGAGTCAGTAGCTGCAGCTACACCCATGGCCAGACTTGCAGTAGATAATATCCCATCATTGGCACCTAGAACTGCCGCACGAATCCAGTTGCTTCGATTAATATAATGTGGTGCCAGGTAATCTTCGGAAACTTCAGGGTTGCTCATAGAACAGATTTTTGTGAGAATAATTTCATATCAAAATTAAAAATATTAATCTGATAATAATTTTTTGAAATCAGTACTTTTATGGTCGCTGCGGAAAAATTAAACACGGAGGTGCGGAGGACCACGGATAGATTTGTCTTACCTGTGGTCTTTATTGTAAAAATCTCTCTCAATTACCCCATCGAATCCGTGTGATAAGCATTGTACACAAACCATACATTCAGCAAAACATAAATTATAAGCAGGGCAAGGCCGGTTATTGCATTATGATTCTTTGATTTTTTATGCTGATTGGATTTGATGAGTTTCAGTGTATGAATCGAAGACGCCATTACGAGGAAAATATAAAACATGGTTATCCCGTGAAGGGTATCAACCAATGTAAAAGTGTTCGATTCAGGAAGCGTGGAATCAATAATGTATTTGTTTCCGATCACGGCGAACAGTGCACCAACGGTAAGTGCAAGCCGTGAATCCATATTATCGGGATGAATATAAAAGCAGGCAAGGGAAATTAAAAACGAAATATACATTCCCAGGAACAATTTAAAAAACAATTCCCATGAATCGCGGTGAACGACAATGGCAACTTTGAATGTACTGTATTTCGAAACGGGTTTAACCGCGTCAGGTTCCCCAAAAGCGGTTTCATATGTACGTATATCAGTTTTTATGTTAAAGCTATCCTTTTCCCAGGCCATCATAAAATATTTACCGTAATGCTCGCCAACAGTGTCGGCAGTAAAAACCAGTTCGCTTGCATCATACATGGAATTCTCGATAGCGAAACGCAGTGTTTGCCGGTCGAAAGGGAAATCGGTAATCTTCCAGGTACCTCTCATGATACACTGCAATTTCATGAGCATATAAATCCGGCCATCTTCAAGTGTATCAATAGTTGCATACGATTTCTCGAATGTTTTTGCCATTGGCACTTCCAGGTTTCGCATAAAATCAAATTCCGTACGCTTGTATTTGAGCCAAAGCCATAGATTAATGGCATATTCCTTTTGACGGAAATCGACATCGTGAACGCTGGTTACATAAATTCCTACATTAACAGTATCAGGTGCTTCCTGTGCCCGGGCCAGACTACCGGAGAGTAAAAAAATTAAAGCAAAAAGGAATAGAAAAATTAGACTAAAATTCTTAATCATAAATGGGGAGGATTATTATACAAATATAGTTACATAATAATACTAAAATTGGTTATTCGGACAATTGGTCTTTAAGAAATTGGAACTTTCAGACAGTGCAGACCTGCGAAACTCTGCTTTCATGCAAAGAACGCAAAAGGTAGATACGATATACATTCCAATACTACTTTGCGGTATTAGCGGCCTTTGCGTGAAACATTTTTTACGCAAAGTTATGGCATCATTTTAGCACTTCAGGTCACTTAATTATTGTTTAAATGCCTATAAACTCCGTTCAAAATAAAGAAATTGCCGGTCTGGAAACACTGGCAAGATTGATGGATTCCCGGTTTCGCATTCCCGGGACTAACGTCCGGTTTGGACTGGATTCGCTCATTGGTCTCATTCCCGGGGCCGGTGATATGGGAACTTTCCTTGTTTCAGGGTATATGCTTACCGTGTTATCGAAAAACGGAGCCAGCGGTTTTGTATTGGCCAGAATGACATTAAACATATTAATTGATTCCATCATTGGAGCTATTCCCGTTTTGGGGGATATTTTTGATGTGTTCTACAAAGCCAACCAGCGTAATATGCAACTTATGCGGGAGCATTACGTGGAAGGCCGTCATCGCGGAAGCGCATGGAAACTGATTATACCGCTTTTACTTTTAATTTTAATCATACTCACAGGCATTGCATGGCTGAGTTATAAATTTTTTGCCTGGTTGTTTTAATGCTTATGTAAGACCGTTAAGGATTAATTTTAATCGCTTTATTTTTGCTTCTGTTCCCAATGGGAGAACTATAAATTTTCGTAAACGATTAAAGAATAAAATAATTCCTGTGAGCAATACAACTTCTCCGGTAATAAATAATTCCCAATTAAAGTCGGAAGGAATATAGGATTCCAGTTCAAGTAACATATGTTCATTATCCGTTAGCAGCAAATTTTGTGCGGAATTACTATCACCGGAAGTGTAATGCAAATAATCCCACATAAATGAAAGAATCACCACCAGGCTGCCGGTTACCAGGAAAAACCATTCCTTTCCAATGATGCGTGTATTAATTCTCATTTGTTGGAAATAAATAATTCCCAAGGATAAGAGTAACATGGTAAGTGCAATTAAACAGGGAGCCCAAACAGGACCCACCCATGGAACCGGTATTAAAAAAAGGATATCCCATGTAAGCAGTGATTGCGGCCATCCTAGAAATACCCACAGAAAAAAATAATATACCAGGTCCCAGATTGCAAAACAGAAGAGAAAATATGCAAACCGAAGCGATGCTTTTTGTGCAGCTAAAAAACCGATTCCAACCAGCATAATAATAGTAGCAGCCTCGCGCCCTACTTCCACTAATCCTATTGTGGCTTCCAGTGGTACAAGTGGAAATTGAAATCCGCCCGGGTAATATATTTTCCGCAAATATATTACTACTGCCGACTCCATATAACCCATGGCAATACTGAAAAACAGCAGCCAGAGCAATGTGGTTTTAAAGGGAAATTTTTGGATAGCAGTCATTCTATTTCCTACAATATATTACTTAAAACTAAATATCACCGGAAATATAAATGTAACAATCATCGTCCAAATTGCATACACCGGCAGATAGACCGCAATGCGATCTTCCACTTTCTCTAAGTCACTTCCCGATTTCAGTGATTTAAACAGCGTGTAAGTTACCATTAAAAGATTTCCGAGGATTAATAAATTTCCTCCTAACACCGCCAGCCTGTTGGGAGTAATTCCCCATTCGGTGATCCGGAACAAAATGGCCGATAATGCAATTGCATTAACAATAATGGTTACGAGTGACAATGTCGATAATAATATAGTACCGGTTTTACTTTCCTTACTTTTCGATATTTCTGCTACCGAAAATACTATAATGGCCATTACTCCAATCAGTAAAATATTAAATATCATCAAAAATTCACGATCATTATAGGGATCTTTTCCGGTGTAAATAACTGCACCAAGGTAAACCAGTAGTGTCAGCAGTACAAGTGGAGTGAAAACACGCGCAATGATCGGAGAAACTTTGCTGACAAGCTGCGGATTCGACTGAACTAAAAATGTTCCTATTACTGGAGCAGCGGCGAGTCCCCATATAACAACATTTTTAAAATAAAATTCTTCAATTTTTATATCAATCAGGTCGAAAAGTCCGAATGTAACAGCTGTTAACAAACCGCCTGAAATGAGAATGATCGTAGTCATAACTACCAGGTCGCCGTTATATCGAAGATAATCCAATCGTCGGGAAAAATTTCCGTAGTCATTTCCTGCAAAAGTAAAGCCTGATACAGCCCACAAAAATATCGGCATGTGAATGCACGACAGAATAAATGTATCGCTGTTTTCATTAACGGGAAGCATATTCATGTAAAGCAAAGAAAGAATAAACATTCCAGCCACTGCAAGTATTTTGCTCAACGGCAATTGTTGTTTCCATATAAAGTAGGCCGTCAGTGCGGGAAAAATTATAAAGCCAATATTTCGCGGGTAGAAATAATCGGCATCGATAGTTAACAGATCAGGAATCTTTGCAATGATACCCGCGACGAATGAAATCAAAATCACAACGATCAATTCCTTTTTTGTCCCCCACGAAATTTCTTCCGGTTCGAAACGCAGTCGTTCATTCCATACCTGCGCAGTTACTTTTTCGCGGATGTCGGGATACATTTCGCCAAACGCCCTTTTGAAGGTTGCTTTATTTTCGCGATACATTTTTTCAAGCTGACCCGGTTCATCCAGGTGCAATTGTATTTGCTCTCTCATGGTATTTATGTTTTGATGTTGATTTGAATTCATAATCTGTTATTTATTTTAGAAGTACTTTGAATTTCAAAGTAAGTAGGCAAAAAAAATCAGGTCGACTTATTGATTAATTTTTCGAGTGCATCAAGGTGTTCGCTGAAGGCTTTCCTTCCTTTTTTTGAGGCGGCATAGGAGGTGTTTGGTTTCTTGCCAATGAACTGTTTTTTAATTTCTATGTATTTTAATTTTTCCAATGCATTGATATGACTTGCCAGGTTACCATCGGTAATTTGAAGCTGTTCTTTTATAACAGCAAAGTCTACAAAATCATTTACCATAAGTATGGACATAATTCCTAACCGTACTCTGCTTTCGAAAGCCTTATTCAGATCGCCGATATAATTCTTCACTTCTCGTATTTAAAGTACATTGCTATTCCATATACTATATGTGCCACGCCGAATCCGAATGCCCAGAACAATAGTGCATATTCTATAACAAATGCTGCTATAAGACCGGTTATAATTTCAACAACACCCAGGTATCGCACATCATTCAGCGTATATTTACTTGCATTTAATAATGAGAGTCCGTAAAATATAAGTGTTACCGGAGCAATCAGAGCAATGTAGTTGTGATAAAGTAAAATAAGACAAAATGCGGCTCCGGTAATTAGCGGAATCAGAATATTTACAAGCAATCGTTTTGCTGTTGTATCCCAAACCGGAAGAGCCTGCTCTTTTGCTTTTTGCTTGGTTAATAAAGTTGCGGCGAGTAATGAAACAACAAACACCACAAAAATATCGATCACTAGAAAATTGTAAACTCTTTCGTTTAATATTCCATCACTATTAACAACATGCTTATAATATCCCGGATCATCAATATTCATTCCCAGGAAAATATAAGCAGCCACAACTCCGCTAATTGCAGCAACACCTGCAATCACACCTGACAGACCACTGAGCGAAATAAACCTTGAAGAGCGCTCCATCATGGATCGTATCTCTTGCAGCGTTTTTAATTGTTCCTGTTGCTTGTCCATTTATTTGGAATTAAAAGTACTTTGAAGTACAAAGTTAGTACAATATTAAAAGCTTCCGACAAAAGGAGGGTAAATTTTATTACGCTAATAATCAATAGATTAAATATCTACAACTCTCCTTTTCTACAATAAACCTCACCCCTGCCTGCTGCAGGCAGGCCTAACCCCTCTCCGGAATAAAAATTCTGTCTCCGTTTAAATCTTTTGGTCCGGACCTCACCCCTGCCCGAGGCAGGCAGGCCTACCCCTCTCCGGAATAAAATTTCTGTCTCCGTTTAAATCTTTTGGTCCGGAGAGGGGAGGATTTGGCTTAAAAAAGTTTCCCCTTCTCCCGGAGAAAAGATTAGTGAAAAACGAAAAGTGCAACCGGGAGAAGGGCAGGGATGAGGAGAAGTGTAGTGCAGAGAGGGGAATGATATGGCTTAAAAAAATTTCTCCCTTCTCCCGGATAAAAGATTTGTGAAAAACGAAAAGTGCAACCGGGCGAAGGGCAGGGATGAGGAGAGGTGGAGTGCAGAGATGAAGAAGTATATAATTATTTAATGGTATTATTTGAAGTAACTTCTTCTTTAATCATTTCTGCAGCAGCAAGTGATTTAAGCATAATGACCGGGAACAGTTCAGCCATTTTTTCACCCGCGTCGCTTTTATAAAATTTAACAAGTTGCTTGAGTTCGCTGTAGCTGAAGTGACTTCGGTAAATCCAAATCATTGCATTATCAAGTTTCACCCGGCCTGCACCCTTTCCAAAATAATCAGAAAGTTTGTCCAGTTCCATATCAGACATTTCTTTCTTTTGACGGTCTTCTGCAATTTTAAATTCAATGGCTTCATTAATATTGAATCCGCCTCTCAGATTCCTTAGTTCACGTATCTTATGGGTAATCTTATCGTCAGGAATCTGAGAAGTATCTAATTTGAAGTTCTTCAATTCCTCGCTAATCTGATCAAAAATACCCGCATGATGGTGAGTTACGGTATCATTTTGAGAATAGCTATTGCTTGCAGACAAACAACAAATCATTAATAAATTAAGAAACAGTTTCATGATAATACAAGTTTATTTTGGGATTTAGAAAAGCAAAAATAACATAAAAAAATAAGTACGAATGTGAAAAGCAATATGACTCAAATTTAAATACTGAAGTCGAACTGATAATTATATCTTAGTTGCAGTAACAGAAAATCCCGGCTCTTTTACGATAAGTTTTTCAACCATGCCGTTATTCCATACGAAACTAACTTCAACCGATGGAGCCCCGTTATACATAAAAGTGTTTTCAGACGTAGGGTAAAGCGATCCTCCGTTCTTACCCAATTTACCAAGAGTAATAAACTTTCGCATATTCTGCTTTACGGAAAAGCCTTCATGATCATTAGGTCCATACTTATAATCACCAATATATTTTTTATTTTCCTCTTCACTCATCGGTGAATAGTTGTTGCCGTCAGCATTACCCAATTCTTCGAGATAAGCAATCAATTCATACCGTGCACCAGTTTTACTTTCATTGTCGGCGATGCCATTTTTTACATGCTGAAGTAGACTAATACCATGAGGTCCTGCAATTTTTTGAACACCCGGAGTCATTTCAATCATAACCTTAACAACTTCAAAAGCACCCAGCATTGCATAAGTAAAAATATCAGGTCTTGCGCCTTTCAACATCAGGTAATCTGCAATATCTTTTCTACCTACGTGTGAGGCGGCACCCAGAGCACTTTCCCAATCCCCAAATCCCCAATCCCACACAGCGCGCGCTAATTCCGGTCGTGGCTCAACAAGTTCTTTCAGTCTGTCAAGATTAAAATGTGAAACACCTACGACTTCTGAAACTATAGATTCGGATATTGCAGGATATCGATGCGAATTATCAGGTGCAATTTCTCCCTCAGTGGGGAAGATTAATTTTTCTGCAAACAGAACATTGGATACAGGAATTGATAAAATTCCGAATACCGTGCTTTTAAAAGCAACTCTTCTTGATATGGGTAATAGTGAATTCATAATTGAAAGTTTAAAAAACTATTTTAAAAGTAGCTAAACTTTCATTTTATCAAAAAGAAAAATACTACATATAAGGGTGGGAAATATTAAATTGCGAATGGGAATGCACCCGCCTTCTTCGGGGAAGGACGTGAAACGGATTTTCGCGGAATAATCCCTGTAAACCTTTCAGCAGCCCTGGTTACCCACTGAAAACTCAAACTCCTGACTCATTTTTATACCTTTTGAATTTGAAGCAGGGCTCCAGGCGGGCATTTTCAAAATTGTATCAATAAGTAACCGATCAATTTTATCACTGCCGGTTGATTTAGTCAGGATGACGTTTCTTACTTTGCCGTTTTCATTAACAGTGAATGAAACAATACCCTGTAACATATATTCGTCCGTGAGAGCGTCTATGTTATCAATCACATTTGCTTTAAGATACGACGTCATTTTTGCGCTGCCACCAACGAATTCGGCTGCCTTTTCGGGAATCACCATCAATGAAACATTCATTTCGCGGGTTTCCAATCTGGAGGTAACAGAATTTTTATCTTTATAATGTACCTTAATTACAATATGTGACGCGGCTTCTGCAGCTAACAGAATTGATTTCTGATCTGCTGTAAGCTTTTCATTTTTCCCAGTTGCTTTTGAGATTTTGCCTTTACTGTTGGTCAGAATTTCAACCGCTATATAATCGGTAATCCATCCATGCGCATACCCGGGTATGATATCGCGCAACAAAACAGCTGATTCCAGTTGATTCTTAGTTATTGTACGTGAATATTTTTGGCGGATTTCAAAAGGAAGTTCTTTCGATGAAACAGTAAGCGTTCCGGCAAACATCAATAATGTAATGATTATTGTTTTCATAAGCGAAGTCATATTATAATGGTGTGATTACAAAATTTACTCAGCAAATATACGGTATCATGTCTGCTATACTTGTTATATAGTGGTTATTGAGTTGTTAATGACTTGTTAAAGATATTGGAATACCATTAAAATTACATAATTTTGTTCATCTCATGAAAGGCCGCGGAACCTATCTTCTTATTTTTTTTGCCAGCATCGCATTACTTGCCATATTAATTATCCAGGTTAACTGGATGGTACAGATGGCTCACATTAAGGAAGAATTATTCAATGAAAAAGCTAATATGGTTCTTTCTCGAACAACCGAGGCGCTGAAATCGAATGTCCAGGCATGCAGGAATATTGAAGAGAGTATGAACATGGATACCTCATCGGCTGTCATCTCAAATTTAGGAAACAATGAAGTGCGTACCATTGATTCGCTATTTAATCACTACATGCAATTTTACAATTTTCATGTTGATTATGCTTTTGAAGTAACGAAACCCCGTGCATTCACCACTGATTATGGAAGCGGTTTTGCTTCGCATTCCTACAACCGGGACCTTAATTTACAATCGGGCGTCGGTGAGGTGCAACTGAAACTGCTGCTTCCCGGTAAAAAGAAATTTATCCTTGCGGAGATGGGCCCACTTTTCATTACTTCTGTTTTATTGATTGTTGTGGTCTTAACATTATTCTGGCGTACTGTATTATCGCTGATAAAAGAAAAACAGCTGGCGGAACATACAACTGATTTTTTGAATAATATGACGCATGAATTCAAAACACCACTTACAAATATTGCCCTGGCAGGTAAGATGATTCAAAAAGAATCACCTGAAGCTGATGAAAAAATAAGTCATTATTCCGGGATCATTCTCGAAGAAAATGAGAAATTAATATTCCAGGTAGACCAGGTGCTAAGCATGACTGCCCTGGAGCGCGGTGAAATTCAGTTGCGGAAAACAACCATTAATATTCATGAGTTGATTTCAAATTCGATCCGGATGATGTCGCTGCAGATTGATAACCGGGAAGGGAAATTATCATCTGATTTGCGGGCAACAAAAATGATGATGGAGGCCGATAAAATCCACATTATCCGTGCACTATGCAATCTTATCGATAATTCCATTAAATATTCCTTCGGCCCTCCTGATATTTCTATTCATTCATTCAACAATGAAGATTCCATAGTTATTGAAGTCAGTGATCACGGTATTGGTATTGATAAAGAATATCACAAAAAGATTTTTGAAAAATACTTCCGGGTTCCCACAGGTGATGTACACGACGTAAAAGGATTTGGAATAGGGCTGGCATATGTGAAAAAAATTGCAGAACTGCACAATGGAACACTTTCGATGCACAGCGAACCGGGAATGGGAACTAAATTTATACTTTTGTTACCCAATGAATAATACCCGGCCGCATATTTTAGTAGCAGAAGATGACCTGAACCTGGGGATATTGCTGGTAGATTACCTGGAGTCGGAAGGTTTTGATGTGAAACTTTGCAGGGACGGTGATAAAGCATTTTCAGCATTTCATAACCAACATTTTGATTTATGCCTGCTTGATGTTATGATGCCCAACATGGATGGGTTTTCACTTGCAAAAATAATTCGAGAAAAGAATAAAAGTATTCCACTCATCTTTATTACTGCTAAATCGTTAAAAGAAGACAAACTAAAAGGATACACATCCGGGGCGGATGATTACATAACCAAACCATTTGATGAGCAGGAATTGCTTTGGAAAATAAAAGCTCTGATCCGCCGAGTACCCCCGCAAACATTCACGAAAATAGAAATTGTGAGCATTGGCGCTTATACATTTGATTATTCCAACCAGTCGCTCATGTTACAAGGCACATCACGACGCATAACCGGAAAAGAGAGCGACGTCCTTCATTGTTTGATATCGAATTGCAATAATGTAGTGAAACGTGAAGAACTTTTAAAACAGGTATGGGGAGAAAACGACTATTTTTCAGGAAGGAGTCTTGATGTTTTTATCACTAAAATCCGGAAATATCTTTCTGACGATCCAAATGTGAGGATCGAAAATGTATTTGGGGTGGGATTTATTTTGAATGTCAGGGCAAATAATTAATTTTGTCACTCATCCTTAAAACTGTATTATTCAGTAAATATTAATTTTTCCTGAGACGTCGAGGAAATACATATCTATCTCACCTTTATTTTTTGCTTCTATTTTGCCCCTGTAGGTACAAGTGAATTTTTCCTTCACCAGCTCATACGTTTTGCTACTGATATTGATTTTCCCAGGAAGGGAATTTTGCTCGATACGTGCTGCAATATTCACCGTGTCGCCCCAGATATCATAAGCATATTTTTTTACTCCTACGATACCGGCTACTACAGGACCGGAATGAATTCCTATCCGCATTTCAAAAGGCAATTCTCCTTTTGATTTTTTTATCGCCACACGCTCTGTCATGTAATTATTTATTTCCAGTGCTGCATTCACAACATGCACTGCGTGATCGGTATCGGGAACAGGCAAACCACCGGCACAAAGGTAAGCATCGCCAATTGTTTTAATTTTTTCAACCTTGTGTTTCTGTAGTATATGATCAAAGGCACTGAAGCAGGTATGAATTTCCTCAACCAGCAATTCGGGACTTAATTTCTCGCTTATGATGGTAAAGTCAACAAAATCGGCAAACATTACAGTTACTTCATTGAAAGATTTTGTGCGTGATGCCCCGGTTTCTTTCAATTCACTGGCTATTTCAGAAGGTAAAATATTCAGCAATAAATCGTCGCTTCGTCGCTTTTCTTTACGGATATTATTTCGTTGATACAAAAACAACCCTGCAAAAATAAGAACCAATGCAAAACCGCCCTGAAAAACAGTGCGCATCTTCTTCTGCCGACTCAATTCTGCTTTGGCAAGGGCATCTTTTTTATCCTGCATTGCCTTTGCTTCATCTTCTTTTTTCTCAAACTCATACCGCATTCGGGTGCGGGTAAGGTCATCTGATTTTAATTGATTCTCAAGGGTATCTTTATGTGCCGTATATTTCAAATACCAGTTCATTCCGTTTTTAAAATCGTTCAACCGGTTGTAGTTATCTGATAAATACTTCGCAATTTCTTTCTGTAGTTCTGTTGCACCCAATTTTACAGCAATGATATATGCATCTGAATATAGCTTTATAGATTCCTGATAATTTTTCCTTAAAAAATTAATTCTTCCCAGTCCTGATAAACTGAAGATCTTGTAATACTCATTACCAAGTTCTTCGTTCATGAGGTAAGCGGCAGACTGAATACTAAATGCTGTATCCAGCCAATCAGATTTATTAATAGCCACTATGCCCTTGCCGGGAAAATCAAGGCTGACTACCCGGGTTGCAGAGTCTTTTTCATAAAGATCACAAAATGCATCGCCAATATTAAAATAAGAAGCAATAATATCCTTTTTATCACCAAGATCCTGCCTGATTTTGAGTGAGGAAAAATAACTTTTAAGCGCTTCTGTATGTTCCCCCTGCAACGAGAAAACATTTCCAATGTTGTTATAGGCGATAGCGATCATTTGACCATCACCGAATTTTTTAAGAATCTCAAGTGATTCCAGGTAATTTGTAAGGGCTGCAGGTAAATCGCCCTGTATGCGGTAAATGGTTCCGATATTATTATAGGACCAGGCTATTCCCTCCTCATCACCAATCTCCTCACGTATTTTAAGTGAGGCGTATTGATTCTTCAGCGCATTAGGATAATCTCCCTGGTGATGATAGGCGTTTGCAATTAAATTATAAATGTTGACAATATTTTTTTTATCCTGGATCGATTCATAAATTTTTAACGCAGCATGGTAATCCTGCATGGCCTGGGAGTAATTTTCACGATCGCTGTTAATTTTTCCTTTGTCGATGTAAGCTGATGCTAATCCACTTTCAAAACCTGCTGCCTGCGATAACTGAATGGATTCATCAGCATATGTTAATGCTGAGTCAACTAATCCCTCCTGAATAAAATGGCGCACCAAAGTATTCATTGCATTTACCCTTATGGTATCGTGACCGGAACCGGTGATAATTTGCCGGAGTGAATCAGTAACGGATGAGGGAGTTTGAGAAAATGCAATTCTCGGAAATAGCATACTAAGCAGAAGTATTGCTGCCACATAAAAAGTCAAGTTTTTCATAAATGTAACCTGTTACTATCGTAATATTCAAGCAAAATTATAAAATTAAATAAGAGCCTGAAATTCAGTAGAAGGTCATTTAACTAGTTGATTTATAGAATGTTTGGCGTGATAAGGCATTGAATTGGTGGTGTTTTAATACGAATAGGTGCGATGGAGGTAAATGATTGCAGATTATTCAATTGAAAACTCAATTTATCTTCTTCCATCAATGCAGTTTGTTGAAATTAAAAAAACGACCTGCTTTTGCATTACGTCATCAGAGTCAACACCATTTCCAGCCGGTCTAAATTTTCTTCATTTTTAGCCACTACAAAAGGTTTGAATCTATTGCTTTCGTCAGCGGAAGTGAAAACCAAGTTTCACGTAGAGGACTTGACTCGCCGTAGGCGGGGGCAAAGAAAATGTTTCACGTAAAGATCGCAAAGGACGCAATGTTAAAGTTGCGTTAAACGATAAATTCACACGCGTAATGATCCTCTGAAACCTCGTGCACCATAGTATGATTCGGCTCCGTTATGATAAATGAAAATTGTATCGTAGCGGCAATCACCAAAAATTGCGCCTCCTAGTTTACGTATAGGATCAGGCGTTAGCAACCAGCTGGATGTTTTTGTATCAAACTTCCCCAGCTTCTGCAGTTCACGGTACTCATTTTCTGATAACATTTCAACACCCATTTCTGCTGCCATATCCATTGCATTGCTGGCAGGTTTATGTTCTTTTCTGGAATCAAGGGCTTTTCGGTCATAACAGATGCTGCGTCGCCCTTTGGGCGTTTCGGGGGAACAGTCATAAAATATAAATTCCCCTGATTTTTTATCAAAGCTTACAACATCCGGTTCACCGCCGCTTTTTTCCATTTCATTAAGCGACCACAGTTTGCCCGGTTTTGAATACAGCCGTTCGAGCACTTTACCCCATAATATTCCCTTATGCCGGGTCATGTTTTTATCAAAACGTGATTGGAGTATTTCAATGAGTGCTTCGTGTTGCTTTGCGGTCAACTCATTTTTATCTTTTTTCATAAAAACAACATTTAATTTTTCAGACTTGTTTAAATTTCCACGACTAGTTCTGAATTGTTTTAAACTTTAGTCAGCGATGTTTTAATCATTTGTTGTAATACTTTGATATCAACATCTTCCAGTTTGTTTATATACAGACAACCTACACCGGTCTTGTGTTTTCCCAGTTTTTTAAGTGCCTCGGCATGTTCCGCTATTCCCACGCTAATGTACAATGAAAGGTTTGCTTTACGTGGAGAGAAACCGATGCGGAGCCAATCCACTTCTCTTCCCGTTGCAGGGCTTTTGTATCGCTTATTGCTAAACCCGATAATAGAACTGCTCCATAGAACGGGTTCTTCACCTGAAGCTTTTTTCATCATCTCCAGTATCACAAAACTATCTTTTCGCTTCTGCTCATCGGGAATTTTATTTATAAAATCTTCGACACTGGCTGTGGTAGGTTTGGTTTTTATTACAGCAAGTTTTGATTTTTTCTCTGCCATAGAAGTTGGGATTGAAATACAAATGAAAGATACAAATTTTCGTGATTCCTGTCAAAGTGCCTGAAATATTTTGGATGCATCATGTTTATTAAGGGTGCGTTAGGGATTGAGCCCGATTACCCCCTGCACGAATGACAGTACCGGCGACGATATACAGATGAGCTACATGAGTACTGAATACTTTAAAGGGCGTAATGGCGAAAGCCCGGCGGGGCAGCAAAACGACGGAGGAGTTTGCTGCGCCGAACGCCCTGAATTCCATCAATAAAAATATTCCCATTTAAATCCGCAGGGTGCTATATTAATTATTATTTTGTAAAACCCGGTAATTAACTAAAATTCCTCCACCAGGAAAAGTTTGTGATCCGGTAATTTTAAGATCCAGTTTATTCTTCATACCGCTAAAAATGGAGTTCCTTTTCCTAACGCTACCGGATCAATGAGTATTTGAAATTCATCGAGCAATACTGCATCAGCAAAGCGGGTTAGGATAGTTCCACTGCCTAAAATAGTCATATCACCTCCCGAACCTGATTTCAATTTTCGCATTTCAGAGATAATATCACCTGACACAACCCTGGAGTTTTGCCAATCAGCTTTTGTGAGGGTGTTTGAGAAAACAATTTTTTCACAGTTGTTCATTCCTTCAGCGACGACGGGCAATGTCTTTTTGGCTTCCGGTGTTGTCCAGAAACCGGCCATCATTTCATAAGTTACCCGTCCGAATAAAAGTATGTTTCGTGATTGCAGGCTCTTTTCGGAAAATTTTATTTCATCACCGCCATGAATGTGCCAGGAAATATCTTCGTTGATGCCTTTATAATAGCCATCGAGGGAAATAAATAGAAAGGCTGTTAATTTTCTCATTTGAAATTTTTTTCACACGACATTAATAAAATACGGAAACGCTTTAGCATCGTGGATCTGAGATCCACCTATTTTTTTGCGAAGGATTACGGTTCGATAAATCGAACCTTAGATCCTGCGCGGCGAAAGGCTGTTAATTTTCTCATAGGAAATTTATCTGAGATCCACCCATTTTTTGCGCGGATTAGGGTTCGATAAATTGAACCTGGATCCTGCGCGGCGAAAGGTTATTGATTGCGTCCTGGTGTAGTATTACCGATATTTAATAATTTTCCCGGTGGTGATGGTATTTGAATTAGAGGTTATTTTGTAAATGTAAATTCCGTTTTCTACATGATTTGTATTCAAAAATAAATCACTCTGGAAGGTTTCATTCATAATCAGCCGGGCGGACAGATCGTAAAGAAATAGTTGTGAGATTTCGTTGGTATTGTTAATGATTTTAATTTCGTTTGAAAATGGATTGGGGTAAAGTAAGTAAGGAGTATTAAAAGAATTTTCACTATTAAGCGATGTTTCCACAACATTTTTTTTAATTCTATAAATACTCCCACATTGCGATTCCATTGCCAGATATACATATTCCGATCCTGAATAAATACTGCTTACACCATACGGACATCCGACAGGCAATCCGTTAGTGAAAAGTTGCCAGGTTGCACCCTGGTCCATTGACCGGAACACCCCAGTGCTTCCATTTATAGTAAAACAACCGGCAAGTAAAGTGTTTCCGACTACAGCAAGCTTGTTAATGTTGCCTGGTGATCCGGGAGAAGTAACCCAGGTCAAACCATCATCATCGGATATGTAAACTGTATAACCGGAAGATGCGTAAATTTTCAGGCCATCTGAAATGATGTTATTTATGCTGGCATTGGCTGGTATCCCATTATTAATTGCTGTCCAGCTATTACCGCTATTGAGGGATTTATATATTCCTTCTCCGTGTGTTCCGAGATAAAGTGTAGTATTAAACGACAAAATTGATAACATACTGTCAGTAGGCAGTCCGCTATTTACAGATGACCAGGTATTTCCATTATCCGGCGACATAAGAACCCCGCCGGATCTTGAGGCTGCAAAAACGGTATCTCCGGAAACGGCCATTCCATAAATAAAGTTAAGGACTCCGGAAGTAAGGTGCACTGTTGACCATGAAGTACCTCCATTTGAAGAAAAATAAATTGCGGTATCCGAGCCTGCAAAAATTCCTGCAGAAGTTTCTTCCAGACAAAATGCAAACGGGCCCCCGTTTACTAAATTCCAGGTAGCTCCGGTATCAACTGACGAACATGTTCCGGATGCCAGTAGGGAAGTTGGAGTTTCTATAAAACTTTTAATAAAATAATTGCACGGGCCATTATTGCACTGTTGCCATTGAGGCTGGGCAACACATGTGTAACAATACATCATTGAAAGAAATAAAAGTGTAGTCTTCATTTTATTTGAAATTAATTTGAAATTATCTCTCAAAATGATTGCTGAAACTATAAAACCCGCCCAATAAACGGATACAGGTAGGAAAGATAAGTAATGCTTTATGATTTACCAAATTTCGACGCGAAAAATCCGGAAACACTTTCGCCAGGTGGATCTGAGATCCACCTGTTTTTTTGCGCAGGATTACGGTTCGATAAATCGAACCTTAGATCCTGCGCGGCGAAAGGCCGTTAGTTTGGGGTATGTCTGCAGCAACCGCTTCCCTGAAAATCATAAATACATGTCCCTTTCTCTTTTGCCGACAGGCGAAATCCGGTTTCAAGTCTTCCTGAGAAAAGATGTAAGCAAAAAACTAATTACTGGAATAAATAACAATGCTGCAGTAAGCGGAAAAAACCAAGGTTGGAGACCGCTTTCTGTTCCATTGGCATGTTGTATAGTCATAAACGCAAGCAAACCGAAAATCAAAACTATTATAACTTTGTAATACCGGATAAACCGGGTGGTTTTTGTATAATACATAACAGCATTTTCATCGGTTATGCTTACCGGGTAATTAAAAATATGGGGAAACTTATTTAGCCGCGATAATGCTGCGAATAAAAGTGTGGCAATTAATGGTAAGGTCAGGATAAAAGTTTTATCTCCGAAACTATCGGCCTTGCCTGATAAGTTATAATGTATGGGTATGGAGTCGGGTAGTTTATTGTAACTGATTACAACTAACAACCAAAATACCAACACACAAAGCCATCCCGATAGCTCTAATATTTTATCGGTGAGAGAAAGCGAAACTTGAATGGTAGGCTTGTGATTCATGCAATTTTGCCGAATTTAGATCCCCATGACGTTATGCCGTAAAAGCAGATTATAATTTTGTCTCCTTAGCACTTTTTGGCGAGCTGATTTTCGGAAGAGCTTTGAGGAATTTTATACTCAATTAAAAATTTTTATAAGCATGGATTTACTAAGTGGTTTCTCCACAAAATCTGTTACAAGCGGGTTGAGTTTTGCACGCTGTATATCTGCGGGATCAATAGATGAAGATAATATATAGATGTTGAACTGCTTTTTAACTGAATCCGTAAATGTATTAAAAATATCAAGGAATTCCCAACCTGTTAAAGAAGGCATGTTAATGTCCAAAAAAAGCGTTGTTTTTTCCTCTGACATATAGTTTGCAAATTCCGTTTCTATATATTCCAATGCCACTTCAGGTATAAGAAAGTCTTTTACATCAACTTCTCCAAGGGAAATCTTCAGCGTCATCTTGGAAAGTGAATTATTTTGTGGATCATCGTCAACGATTAAGATCCGTCTGGTTGGCTTTGTCATAATAATTTATTTTGCATTTTCAAATACTATAGTGAATTCAGTTCCTTTATTGAGTTCACTCGAAACTGAGATTTTTCCTCCAATGGCTTCAACCTGGGTTTTAACCATAAATAATCCCATTCCTTTTCCTTCAACATGAGAGTGAAAACGGTTGTAGAGGCCAAATACTTTATCACTTTTTGATTTCATGTCGATTCCCAAACCATTATCCTTAAAGGTAAGAATAATTTTTCCATTATCCAGTTTACTCATTATTTCAATGATGGGCTTCTCGTCTGGTCGCCTGTACTTTATGCTGTTACTTATTAAATTATAAAAAATACTATGCATATACACTTTAAGGGAAAATATTTCATCAACTGCCGAAAAATCATGCTGTATGTGCACGCTACTTTTGTCTATAAGATTACCTATGCTTATAAATATATCGTCAACCAATTTCGAAAATGATATCAGTTCCCGTTTTTCATGAACTTCCCGTTTTACCTGAAGTATGGAATTGATATCCTTGATAACGGTGTCGAGCCTGGACACGGATGTTGCTAATCCTTGTAGAAATTCATTTTGTTCGTTGGGTGTTAGCGATTTGTTTTGTAAGAATTCTGTAAACCCAATGATATTAGCAGTAGGTGCGCGTAAATTATGTGAAACAATGAATGTAAATTGTTCGAGATCGCGATTACGCTGAAGCAGATCGCTCGTAATTTTCGTCCTTTCCTGTTCAGACTCCTTACGTTCTGATATATCATTTGATACTCCGATTATTCCTATTTGTTTTCCATATTCATCGTATACAGGTGAATTGGAAACGAAAGCCGGGAAGACACTTCCATTTTTTCTTTTAACATAAAATTCTCCTGACCATGACTCACCCTGAGATAACTTTTGCATCAATAAATCAGCATCAGCTATAGTCTGAAATGATGGCGTCAAATCAATAATTTTATTTCCGAATGCTTCATCAAAAGACCAACCATAAATATCCACAGCTGCCCTGTTCCAGAAGGTTACATTTCCATTAAGGTCGGTTGCCATTACTGCCTGTCCAATGGTATCCAAAAGCACTGCTTTAAATTTATTTTCATGATCCGCTTTCTTCCGTTCGGTAATATCCTGACATGTCCCTATGGCTTTTACCGGAATGTCATTACTATCATGAAATACTTGCCAGTGTTCTTCTAAAAATCTTACTTTGCCGGATTTGGTAATTATACGGTGTTCAATAGAGGATACTGACTTTTGAGTTAAAGAATTATTAAACGCATCATTTACCTTATCCCTGTCATCAGGGTGAACAAATGAAAGAAAACCTGCATGCGATGAATCAAAATCATCAGGGCTGCAGTCGAAAATTTTATAGGTTTGATTTGACCATATAACGCCAGAGTTCAATAAATCGGTTTCCCAATTTCCCATTTTGGCAATTGACTGAGCCTCGGCTAAACGGGCTTCGTTTGCGCGTATCAAGAGTTCCGACTTTTTTCGTTCCGTTATATTCCTTGAATAACAGGCACAACCTGTAATCTGTTCATTAATAATTATTGGACTAAAGCTTGTTTCCGTCCACGATTCATCCCTCCCGGGAGCTTGCGGTGTATAAATTTCAATTTTAAATGATTCGCCCGTTTGTGCTCTGTTGTATAGTTGCTTCCAATAAATCAGGTAATCGGCAGAAAACATATTTTGATCTAACAGATCAGAACCTGTTTGTATTTCTACTCCTGTGTATTTTTTAAGTTCATTTATAAAAGGACTGTTGGCAGCTATTAATTTAAACTCCTTTGATAGACTCCATATTAAGTCATCGGTGCTATTAATTAGGGCCTCCTTATTCCTTCTTTCAAACTCCTTCTGCTCTTCAGCCTTTTTCTTTTCCGTAATGTCAGAAGCCGTTACAAAAACTCCAAACACACCGCCGGATTCATCTTTTGCAGGATTGTATTTGATAGAGAAATATTTAAATGTATTATCAATAAAAGGTATTTTAATTTCCGAATTCACTACCTTTCCTTTTAATACTTTTTTGTAAATCTCCCTTACGACTTCCAATCTTTCCGGTTGAGCGTAGTCTAAAATCGAATTTCCTTTCTGAATCTCAACTCCAAAATATTTACTGTACAATAATTTAAATTGGTTGTTAAAAGATAAAATTTGGAGATTAGTATTAAGCAATATAAAAGACTCTTCTGTATTATTAATAAGCAGCAGCATTTCAGTTTCTGCTCTTTTACGCTCAGAGATGTTAATGTGCATTACCACTGCGCCTGCCTTATTATTACTTTTAAAAGGTCTTACTTCAGCTTTAAACCATCGTTTTTCAGAAGGAGAGTCGCATGGGTATTCGAGGGCAAAATATTCCCTGGCCCCCTTCAGCACGTCCTGTAATCCTTGTGACATTAACTTGCCTTCTTTGGAATTTTTACCAACAGAATTTTCGCAAATTTCAATATAGTTATTATTCAGGTGAGGATAGGCATGATGCAGCCCATTTGCTTCCCCGAAATGTATCCATTCATCATTTACTTTTACGATGTTGCCTTTGTTATCCAGCAACGCAATACTTGCAGGCAGCGTGTTTAGAAGTGCCGACTGTTCATTATAAACGGCTTCCATTTCAGAAAAATTCCGTTGCAATTCAATTTCAGCTTCTCTTTTTTGAGATATATCTCTGAAATTTGAAACCAACGCTTCTATTCCGGGCTCATGAAGCATATTGGTAAAGGTTGCTTCACACCATATCCATTTTCCATTTTTATGAAGTAGCCGATGTTGGCTAAAGAATGATTTTCCGGGATCGGCTAAAATTGACTGAATTTTTTCACCAATTTCTGAAATATCATCCGGATGAATCAAATTAAATGCAGAAACATTAGAAAATTCCTCTATAGTATAGCCCAGTATTTTTGTTACAGAAGGGCTGGTATAAATCAATTTTCCATCCACTGTTGCCAGTGTTTTCATATCCTGACTCTTCTCCGTTAAAACACGAAATAATTTATCCTTTTTAATTATTATTTCATCTGCTTCAAGTTGTCTTTTTGTTTTATCAAAGATTTCAAGTGCAAAAGAAATATCACCGGTTACTTCAAGAAGCAATGCAACATGATCCTTATCGAAATTATTTAGTTCGGAGGAATACAGATTAAATGTTCCGAATATAGTACCCGAATTTATAATTGGCAGTATAATACAGGAACGGATATTATGTTTCGCTGCATAGGGTTTCCAATTTTCCAATTCAGTCGCATTTTCAATATTATTGCACAGGAAATACGTTCCTTTACTCAACACATAATCCTGTGGTCCATCCGGCTCAAAAATAACATCGGTAAACAGCTGTAGGTCTTGATCCGATATGCCACCCGAATTCAGCAATGATATTTTATTTTGCGACAAATCAAATTGTCCTATCCAGGCCATTTTATAATTACCATAGGCTATGGCGATAGCACAGGCTTTGCGAAAGAGGGTTTCCGCATCTTTTACATGTACAATTGTTTGGTTGATTTGGCTTATAAATTGAAAAAGCCGGTTCGACTTTTCAAGTTTCTCTTCATAAATTCGGTTATTCTTTAAGGAAGCTGTTAATCCCGTGATCAATAGATCTAAGCATTTGGCACAGGCAAAACCAAGTAAAATCAAATTAGAGGATATCGCAAGCCAGGGGCCTAACTCATATGTTGATGTAACAGGAGTTTTTATATCGAAATAAATTAATAGTGCAAAGCAAAAGCAAATAAAAGTATTTATCCAGGTTGATATATAAGCAGCTGAAGGGGAATAAATGAGGGATGAGAAAATGGTAGCAGACAGTAAAAACATGAATCCCGGGCCGGGTAATGGCAAAAAATAGAGTAAGGTAACTGATATAGAGTATAGAATTAAAATAAAAATAGCTTTTCGAATGTCAAGCCTGATACCCGGACTTAAGGTTATGAGTACTACCGCAGCAAATGCAACCAGATCTGTAATGCCAACAACAGGAGCCCCATTCAGGAATGCCATAATTACACTTGGTATCAGTGCAATTATACTTAATGGAGTAAGGTAAGTGAGTATTTCACAAAAAACCGTATTCCGCCAGTAAGAAACTTGACCCGGGCGGTCCTGTGCATTACTTAAAATAATTTGCCGGACATGTCCTTTATAATGCGTCCACCAGCTTTTACCTTTTTTAATAAATTGTTGCATTAATACTATTCTGAATTTTATCGGGTACTAATTTATTGATAAAGGAATTTGATATAACAATAGCAATAATTGCCGTTACCTTTGCTACTATTTTTAAAAATGATTTCCTTAAAGCAAATTCGCACCCGGAGAACCACAACTTTTGTTTTGTTTTATGAAATGATTTAAAATAATTTTGAAGAAGGGATTTTACTGTATCAATTTAGAATTACTCAAAATGTATATTTATTGCGGGGAGGGGCAACCCAATAAATAAACGAAATTACTATTGCCTTCTAAATTCAGCCAAAAAGCTTAGGAAGACGGTTAGTATATTAATGACAAATATGCCAATTTCAACGAAGATAGCAATATAAAATTAAAATATGATTTTTTATCCAGGTAAACTGCTTTTAAAGAGGCAGTTCTGGATTTGGATAGTAAGGACAACCGGATTCGTAACCGGTTATATTATGAGGAGGTTATTGAGTCCGGATAAAATAGAATCGAACCTTATTGAAATTTCACTAATATTACTAAAATAAATTGACTTATGACATTGTAGTTCAGCAACTTGAGACTTTGAGCTGGTTTAATTTACGACAAAAAGCGGTCAAAAAGGAATTTTAAGTGCCTGATGCAATTCGCAATATTTTTTCCATCTTCCGCCCTTTGGCCAGTTCATCTCCCAGCTTGTCTAAATACCTGAATTGCTGCGTTAAGGGATTTTCAATTTCTTCAACCCGGTAGCCGCAGATCACTCCGGTAATCAAAACAGCATTAGGATTTAATTTTGCCTTTTTGAAAAATGTTTCGAAAGTTGCCCTTTCGTCCATAAGTGCCTGTAATTGGTTTTCCTAAATTCCGGTTAACAATTCTATTACCTGGTGCAACTCTTCAAGAACATAACGGCAAAAAAACACAAATATAAATAGATTGTTTTCTTACAATTAAACCGGAATATAAATATCAAATTTAGTTCCCTTATCCATTTCGCTTGAGGCGGTAATGACGCCATTGTGGTTGTCAACTATTTTCTTTACGATTGCCAGGCCAATTCCGGTACCGGGGTATTCTTCTTTACCATGGAGCTTTTGGAATAGTTCAAATATTTTGGTGCTGAATTCCTTTTCGAAGCCAATACCGTTATCGGTGATAATGATATGACAGTATTCCTTGTGACCAGGAAACTTTGTAATTTTTGATTTACCGTTCTTTACAATTTTACTCTCAATTGTTATGTGAGGTGGTAATTTTGGATTTGAAAATTTGAGTGCGTTGCTAATGAGATTGTGCATCAGTTGGCGAAACTGAAAGGGGATAACAAAAATTTCGCAGATTTTTTTTACTTCAATCTCAGCATGCTTTTCCGCAATAGATTCTTTAAACTCCTTTTTTACTTCTTCAATAATCGTATTGAGATCAGTAACTTCAAACTTTCGTTCAGCTACACTGATACGTGAAAAGGCTAGCAAATCCTGAATAAGTTGTCTCATTCGCTCGGCTGACTGCTGGATAAGCCGGAAATAATTTTGACCGTTGTCCGATAAACTATCAATTTCTTTTTCAAGGATGCGACTTGCAAATGTTTGTATCTTTCTCAAAGGCTCCTGTAAGTCATGACTGGAAACATAGGTGAATGCCTGAAGTTCTTTGTTCATATTTAAAAGCGCCTTGTTTTTAACTACCAGTGATGCATTGGCATTATTTAATTCCTGTGTTCTTTCATCAACTGCCTTCTCTAACCGTAATTTTTCTGTTTTGCGCTCATTAATTTCTTTGGTAAGCAATTCTTTCTCTCTCAACTCCTTTTCCACTATCAGCTGACGTACTTCTGTAATGTCAGCGATAACAAGAAGAATCAGCTGTTCGCGATGAGTTTTCTGAATTATCCGGCTTGCATTAAGTGCCATAATTTTTTCACCTAAATTCAGGAAGGTGTGTTTGACTTCGTAATTATAGAAACGCGAGTTCTTGGGGATGATGTCCTCCAGGAGTACCCTGAGAGCGGGGATATTCCATTGTTTATTACCCAGATCATATAAAAGGACGCCAACGGTTTGAGCTTCAGTCACCCCAAATTTCTCATAAAACGCTTTATTGGCGGATTTAACACAAAGATCCTTTCCTAAAACGAGCATTGGTTCATGCATTGTGGAAACAATGGCATTCGAATATTCATACGACTCATTGAGCAAGTCGTTTCTGGTTTGTAATTCCTGGTTGGTTGTAGTGAGTTCCTCATTAGCTGATTCAATTTCCTCTTTGGAAGTTTCCAGTTCTTCATTAACCGTTTGCAATTCTTCGTTACTTGAAACAACTTCCTCATTGGCACTTTGCAATTCTTCGGTAAAAGCTTCCTGCTCATGTGAGAATGAAAGCGCGTCAGCATGGGCAGCTGCCAATTCCTGCTCCAACTTTTTTATCCTTCTGTCTTTGGCAGGTGAATTGTTATTCCTTTTGTCAGACTGCCGGGAATAAACTTCAACCTGCTCATGCTCTGTGAAAATAACAAGAAGCAACGGCTCGTGCCAATCAGCTGCGAGCGGAGCTATTTCAAAACTTATAATTTTTATAACCGAATTTATTTTCAATTCGATTCCCGATTTTCTAACACGCTGCTTTGATTTAATGACTCTTAAAATCTCGCTGCGCAATTCGAATGCGATTTCAGGACGTGCCATTTTTAAAATATTAAAAGTGGCTTTACCTTTTGGATGAGTGAGAAAAACATCGGTTGTGCCGCGAAACTGAACAATTTCCATTTGATGATTAATAACAACACTTGAAGGCATATAATCAGAAACAAGCACCGAATCTATCGCATTATCAAGATCCTGATTATTAAAAGAGTTCTTCCCGAGCGGTTGCCGGGAATTATCCGGATGGACTTTTGGAAAATATTTTGCTGTAGTTGTTTGCTTTACGTATCGTGGAGAAAGGTCAGGCAGCCGATGCGAACTTGAATCCATTTTGCGTGTAAATATTTTATGCTTATTGTTAGAGCTGATAAAAAGATTAGCCGACTGGCTTATATTCTCCGATTTTCCAAGCATTAAAAATCCATTGTTGTTCAACGCATAATGAAAAGTGTTGACTACTTTTTTCTGTGCAGGAGTATCTAAATATATAAAGAGATTGCAGCAGCTGATAAAATCAAGCCTCGAAAAAGGCGGATCGCTTAAAATATTATGTTGTGTAAAAACGCACATATCGCGTATTTCCTTGTTAACCCGGAAATTACCATCGGCTTTGGTAAAGAAACGCTGAATGCGTTTTGGCGAGACAGTTTCCAACTCCTGTTTGGTATACACACTTATGCGGGCCTTGCTTATTGCAAATTCACTAAGGTCTGTTGCAAAAATATGTACAGGTATATCGGTGATCTGGCTTCCCTGGATTTCCATCAATATCATTGCAATGGAATATGCTTCTTCCCCTGTTGCACATGCAGGCACCCATATACGCAACGATTCACCTGATTTCTTCCGTTTAAGCAATTTTGGGAATAATTTTTCCTTTAAATATTTATGAGTATCCGTGTCCCGGAAAAAACTGGTTACATTTATGAGCAAATCCTGGTAAAGAATTCCGATTTCTTCATTTTTTACGGCAAGCAATTTGGCGTATTGCTTGAGTGTATCAATTCTATACAGTAACATTCGCCGCATTATCCGCCTTTTGATGGTGTTCATTTTATATAAACCAAAATCAACACCGGTGGTTTTATGCAATTGATTCAGTATGATTTTTAAGTCGGGATTGTTGTTGTCAATCAGATGCTCCGTATTCGTTCTTGCATCATTATTCTTAACAAACGGATGTTTGCTTAACCTTGCCAGTTCCTGTGCGATTTCCTTTGGCGATAAAATAAAGTCTATCACACCGGAGGCAATTGCGGAATGCGGCATACTCATGAATTTTGCCGTGTCGTCCTGCGCAAAAGTTAACCCGCCCTGGTGTTTAATTTCTTTTATTCCAATTGTGCCATCGCTCGCACTACCTGAAAGAACAATGCCTATAACTCTTTCCTTCTGAGCGTGGGCCAGTGAAGAAAAAAGAATATCAATCGAAATTGCATTGCTGTTTTCTGAGCGCGGTAATAATTTAATGTGACCGTCTGTTACTTCAATTCCTTTGTTGTAGGGAATGACAAAAAGATTATCAGGTTTAATTTTATCCATGTCATCAATCTCCTGCACTTTCATTTTAGTCTTCTTCGATAAAATTTCGGTCAACATGCTTTTGTGGTCGGGACTAAGGTGCTGAACATAGATGAAAGCCATTCCTGTATTAGGCGGGAGGTATTTCAATAACTCCATCATCGCTTCCAAACCTCCTGCTGAAGCACCAATTGCCACTACAGGGAAGGTGTTTTCTTTCACTTCCTTTTTTGCAGGTGATTTCTTTTTGATGGAGGTTGCTCTCATAGACTTTCCTTCAAATTCCTAATCAGGAAATTTTCTTTAAGTGGTGGTAAGTTATTATTATTTGAAATAAGAATGAGTGCTTTATGAATAATTTTTTTGAGTTCAGAAAAATCTGCAGGTTTACAAATATAATTCTGTGCTCCATTCTTGTAAAGCAAATCGGCAACAACCTGGTCATATGATGTTGAAAAAATAATAACCGGTAATGATTTTAGTTTATCGTTAATCTTTATTTCTTCCAGACACGCGAAGCCGTTTTTGCGTGGCATGTTAAGATCAAGAAAAAGAACATCAAAATTTTGAATTGAATTTTTTTTGAGCACCTGCATGAGTTGTTCCCCATTATGAACGGTTGTGAGCTGTGATGGTAATTCGAGTTCTTCTAGTGCCTCTTTAAAAAAGAGACAATCATCATGGTCGTCATCGGCATGAAGAATATTTAACCCACTCAACTGAGGTAATTCGTCTGCATTTTTCATATTCATTTATAAAAGTATCTGAATCCTTCCATTTTTTCCATGACAATAATCATCTTTCTTTATAGTGGTTGTCAGAACATGTATGAATGGCGTACCGGGTAGTGAACTAACTATCTTTCTATACATGGCACATCGCATATGAACCATTATTCAACATATTTTCATTTAATGCGGAATGATTACAGAGTTCCCGGTAATCATAAATTTTTCTTTGGGCGGCAGGGAAGTATTTACCCCCGATATATGTGTTAACGCTTCATAAATAACCTTTTTCAGTATTGTAAAATTGTTGGGTTTACAAATATAATAATGGGCTGAATTCCTAAAAGCATTCTTAACCATTTCCTGTTCTGAGGCAGTTGAGAATATAATAACCGGGAGATGCTGCAATTCGCTGTTGCGTTTTATTTCTCCCAATGATGATAATCCGTTTTTCCGGGGCATATTAAGATCCAGGAACAGAACATCGGGCAGATTACTTGCATTTTTGGTCAACTCCTCAATTACCTGTTCGCCATTGTGCACAATGGTAAGATTTGCTGAGACCGGCAACTCTCCTAAAGCCTCTTTGAAAAGCAGACAGTCAACATTGTCGTCATCGGCAAGAAGTATTGTAATGTTTGATGATACCATGGTGAGCAATTTTAAAAAGGGTGAACTGTAACTGGAATTATAGAAGCAATTTTTTTAGTTGGCGCGTTGAGTAAAATAAATCACAGGAATATATGTGGCCAATTGCTTCTTTTAATATTCTATGAAGTTATGTTTTAATGATTACGTGATATTTCATTGTGAATTAACAAACAACCAGATATTCCGGGAGCTAACATAATCTTAACAGGTAATCCGACTTATAAAGGCTTATGCCGGATCCTGTTTAACAAAAGTCGGTGGAGATTCGGTCATGTAATATACATAATAAATATACATAATAGTAGTATACTTTATCCTGGTTAGTGCAATTAGTCAGATTTTTTATCCAATTAAATGCGTTATAATGATGAAGTATAATGCGTTAGCTGGTTATCGCAACTAGCCTAAAACCTCATCGCTATATAAAATGGTTAAGTTTAATGGGAGTGTTCGTAGAAAACAATCCGTGAACTCCAGTAAAAAAAGGCTGTATTACTTCAAAACATCCCGTGGAAATGCTCAATAAGCGTCTTTTAAAACAATTACAGCAGATCAATTCCCGGATTTGCCATTAAGGCTAGCAATGCATAATAAGAAATTGACACGCCATACATTGAAAAGAAAATTAATAATGAAACAAAAGTAAACTTAGGTAGCTAATGAATTCCGCAATATTTTTTACATCTTACGTCCTTTGGCCAGTTCATCTACCAGCTTGTCTAAATACCGGACTTGCTGCGTTAAGGGATTTTCAATTTCTTCAATCCGGTAGCCGCAGATCACTCCGGTAATCAAAACAGCATTCGGATTTAATTTTGCCTCTTTGAAAAATATTTCGAAAGTTGCCTTTTCGTCCATAAGTGCCTGTAATTGGTTTTCATTAAATCCGGTTAACCATTCTATTACCAGTTGCAACTCTTTCTTGGTCCGGCCTTTTTTCTCAACTTTAGTCAAATAGTGGGGGTAAACAGAAGCGAAGGTCATTTGGGCAATACGCGCATCATGTTCAGCAGTTGTTTTCATTTGTTCTTGATAATAAAATTAACAGTTATAATTTTTCCAGCCTTCCTTTGCGCTTCACAATATTTTTATAGTCCCATTGAATTTTTTTTGATTTTTGCAGCCAACGGATCAAATCCATTTCAACAATTTCCGACACGCTTTTAAAAAATATTGAAGCATCCTTAAACTTTTTACCTGCCACATTCAAACCAGGTTCTTCAAACCCGGCACCACTCCAAAACATTAATCGTATTCCGGATTTTTGCTTGCTGTAACCCACAATTGGATTTCCCTCTAAAAACCAAACAGGATGTGCATGCCATATTTTGCTTTCTGCGTCAGCCAGGTTGTTGCCGATTATAAAAGACAGCCTGTCACATAGTTCCTTATCAGCGGAAGTCAGGCTGTCATTGTATTGCTGAATAGCTGGTTGTATAATCATACTATTATGGTTCTATCCTGTAACCTAAGGATTAATATTATCAGGATTAATTCCGGCATCCCCACCGTTTTGCAATTCCAAGGTTGAAATTATGCCGGTTAGACCGGATTGTGGCACCCAGGTTTTCAAATTCATTGGTCAACCCCAAATAAAAATTATAGGATGGGGTCAAATATATTCTGTTACCTATTTTTAGATTGTATTGCACATTAAAAATAATACCAAAATTACCCGATTGGTTAGCTTTATTATTATCGTCAATTTTTTCATATATTGAAATGGTATTCATTGCCCATCGCTTTTGGTATCCGTGCTGTTTGTGAGCTATCAAAAAACTTAGTTCGACGCCAATGGAAATCATCAGTTCTTTATAGATCTTTTTATTTATAGGCATTAATTCTATTCCTAAAAGATATTTTGTTGATTGCAATCCAACTGTTGC
The DNA here is from genome assembly GCA_038215705.1 of Bacteroidia bacterium. Classification (GTDB taxonomy): domain Bacteria; phylum Bacteroidota; class Bacteroidia; order AKYH767-A; family OLB10; genus JADKJB01. The sequence continues at coordinate 45,543 of JBBQQQ010000018.1, read as the reverse complement.
ACCACTGCCAAGCCCGCTACCATAAATTTCCATCTCTCCATCATACGTGGTAAATCTGAGAGCAACGCTTAAATGAAATGTATCTGATCTCAGTTTGTCAACTATCCTGAATCGTTCAATCTTTATCCCCGCTGATCCACCGTTACCCTTTTTATACGAGGATTTAAAATGTGGATTCTCTTCAGCAATGTCATAAAATTCATTGGTACAATAGCCTGTAAAGAAACCGATTTGCTGACAAGTTCCTTCACCTCCCAAATAACACAATAAAAATAAGGCGAAAACTATCTTCATATTCTGTCAATTTTATAATTTTTGCCGGGTTTGCAGAATATACTATTTCGATTTATTCGCTGGAGATAAGGTGAAATTTATAGGTATATTATAAGCAACTTTAACTTTTACGCCCCGTTGCATGCCGGGAGTCCAGCCATTTAACATATTAACAACTCTCAACGCCTCTTCATCGAGATCGTGCCTGACTCCTTTAACAATCCTGGATTCGGTAACATTTCCAATTGTATCAATCACAAAAGCAACTATCACCTTACCGGTTATACTATCCCTTACAGCCCGTTCAGGATATTTCAAATTCTCAATAATAATTTTTTGAAGATTCTCCAATCCGCCAGGGTATTGGGGGAGCATTTCCACCATATTAAATGAATCGGAATTGTTTTTAACGAAATTAAATTCTGATTGACTATAACTTTGGTAACCAAAACCCATTATTTGTCCAACAATCAGCAACAGAATATATCTCATCATTTTACGTTTTAATTAAAGGTCAGTAACGTGTATCAATTCACACTATCAGGTTGGTAATTACCGATCAATGGTTTGCTGTATCGACTTATTAAAAGATAAAAATAATAAAAAAGTTGTTGTATTGGAGTCAGGCACCAATGGTACCCGTTCTAACCTTTCCAGCCCGGCTGTAATTGGCAATTATTACTCCTCCCGGGGTAATAATACTCTCCTTTAAGGTAAATGCTGCCGGAATTGTTCCTTTATCAAACAGTTTTTTACCTTTTCCCAACGTTAAAGGATGAATTTTGAGCCGTAGCTCGTCTATAAGATCATTCTTCAGTAATAACTGGACCAGTTTTCCACTCCCCCAAACATGGATATCAGCTTCCTGTGATCCTGCTATTTCCTTGTTCTTAAGTTTCTTTATTGCTGCAAGATTTGAAATTGCTTTTGAATTTTTCCAGCCGGTTACCATAGGGTCCGACTTTTTCAGATTTTTTGAGAACACGTATTTGGTGCCTTCATTAATTCCGGGCCAAATGTCCCCATGTTCAGGCCAGTATCCGGCCCAAATCTTAAAAGTTTTTCTTCCCAAAAGATAAACTGCAGGTTTCAGCTCTTCCTGCACAACTTTATCATACACTTCATCGTCATAAGGTGCCACCCAACCGCCATATTTAAATCCTCCAGAGGTATCTTCTTTAGGGCTACCAGGCGACTGCATGACCCCATCCAATGTGATCATTGAAAATACAATTATTTTCCGCATAGAGTTTATTCTTTAATTTTTTCTTAACAACGTAAGTATCCGTAAGCAAATCTCGATACCGGAAATCAGAGTATTGGTGTGCAAATGCGACAATTTTGATGGTTGATTACGACACCAAATATGGTGCTGGTCAGAAATAGGATTCTCGAGATGGTAGTAATATTCTTAATGGATCCTATACCTTACCTTTCTCATTCTTTACAAAAAGAATATTCATGAACAGAGGTATAATAATTCTCGGAATTTTTGTATAAATAAACTTAGTCAGATCACGGTCTTTCCATACATACATAAAATAATTATTTTTTATTCATAGTCAACATATTTAATACCAGCAATACATACAACCATTAACTCAGAAATCCAATAATCTTCTACAACTGGTACTTTCCCTACACAAACAACAATAAACTTACAGCCATAACAGCCATTCCTGCAATGAGTCCTCCTATTGCTATATGATGTTCACCGTATTCTTCGGCAGTAGGTAATAATTCATCAAGAGAAATGTATACCATTATACCAGCAACTCCGGCGAAAATGAGCCCGAAAATAGAATCACTAAAATAATGTCTAAGTATAAAATAACCTAATAATGCTCCTGCAGGTTCTGCCAGTCCGGATAAAAAGGAATACCAAAAAGCTTTGGTGCGATTTCTGGTTGCATAATAAATAGGTACAGAAACTGCGATTCCCTCCGGTATATTATGAATTGCAATAGCTACAGCTATGCTCACCCCAAGGGTTGGATCTGATAACGCACTCATAAATGTAGCTAACCCCTCCGGAAAATTGTGAATTGCAATTGCCAGTGCTGAAAACATTCCCATCCTCAACAATTTTTTTTTATTGGCAGGATTCAAATTCTTCTCATTAATGTTTTTAACCTCATGAGGATTCTCAAAAGAGGGAATAAGCATATCGATTAATGCGATTATTGCAATACCGGAAAAAAAAGCAACAACAGTATAAATATTTCCTGTTTTAATTCCAAATTCAGCAACTAATACTACTTTGGCCTTAACGAAAATTTCAACAAACGACACATATATCATTACGCCTGCGGAAAAACCTAACGACCCCGCCAAAAATTTCGGATTATAGCTTTTTGCTAAAAAAGACATGATGCTGCCTATGCCTGTGGCCAATCCTGCAAAAACTGTTAGTCCAAATGCAAACGCTATGTTTTCTGAATCCATTACTATTTGTTAAGTTTTCGGACAATCTATGCTATAAACCATACTCATTGAAATTGCCGGTCGGGGTCATTATTCTCGATTCAGATCCAATCAATAATTTTCCGCAGTACCTGAGGGTTGAGTTGTTTATGGATAAGACGGGCTGCCAAATTAATAAAAAGTCTGGTAGTTTCAGAGAAACCCCATATGTAACTTTTTTGCAATGGCTCGAAAACCCGAGATGTTGGGGGAGAGTATCAGGCTCAAAGTTTCAATTATCTTCATTTGTCACTACCTATTCCATTGAACCGGGAAAATAAATTGCAAGCAGTGGGCTTAAGATGTGTATGTAACGACGAACCCGGGAAAGCGATATTATTACTTTTCGAAAAGTGCATTTCCTTCTTATTATATTTTAAGTCATGGTAAAGATTATACTTAATTGCTATAGACAATTTAAATCATCACTGTAAAATCATCCTTGATCTTTTTATCAGGTCTTCAATATCCTTCTCTTCTTTTATAGTTTGCATGCCCAAACTTAAAACCATAGTTGCATGCTTTATCACTGCCCTTTTGTGATTTTCATTAGTAGTAAATTTACTTATGGTTGTCAATGCCTCCATCAACCTTATAATAACCGCAGGGCTACCACCTGAAAATTGCCGGATTTGGTTAAAAGCGGCATCTAATACTCCTTCATATTCCAATGTATCAGCAATAATCCTGAGACTTCCTTTTTCATCAAACCGATATTTAGAAGGGAATTTAACTTGTGCCAAATGGGACATAATCGCTGATAGGTTATCAATACAGGCTATTGCTGTAAAAGGATCATTTATTCCGGGAGAGAGTGCACGTAAAGCTATTTCTACCATCTGATGGATAGAGAATTCAATATCTTGTTGAGATGTTTTGATTTTCCCTATTTCAAACTGGCGAAAAATATTTTCAAGCGACTCTTTATCCCAATTGACATTTGTATAAAGCAATCCAACTTCCGCACCTTCCACCAGGTGCGCTCCGGGTCGGTGATACAATTCAAGTAAGGAATTATTCTTGCATATTAACTCCATCAAAGCCTCGCTTTCTATATATTGAAGATAACCGCTATGAGGTGATTTTATTGGAACGCGATTCTGATAACCTGAAATGGTTGCTGCAATATCAATGTTCTCCTCACCTGGATTGACTTCTCCCATTTTTTCAGGGAACAACGATTTTACATGTTTATAGGTGAAGTCGGTAATATCAGAAATTACTTTATCGGCCTGAAGACTTATGGCAATCTGGTGTATAAAAATAATCAGTAAAATAATATTTGCTATAGCAGCAATAATTGCTACGAGTATCGATATTGAAGGTATAAATGAATAATCATCTCCTTCCTGAACTGCATTTAAAACAAGCAGGCAATATAGGTAAGTAGAGATGTAAGCTCCCAGCACTATTTGATTGAGCCGGACATACATGAAATTTTTTATGAGTCGGGGACCGAACTGCGAAGAGGCGAGTGTCAGGGCTACCAGTGTGATGGAAAAAACGGTTCCTGCTACTCCCATCATTGCACCTGAAATTGTGGATAAAATTATACGGGCAGAATCTGAACTATTCACAAAAAAGAACCGACCCCAGCCTTCTTGTGAAACAGTGAAATGACCGTCTATATAAACAAGACCTATTGATAACAGGATTGAAGTGATGATTATAATGACAGGAATGAGCCAAAAAGTCTCCTTTAACTTACTCCATTCAAATAATAGCTTTTTCATTTATCAGATAGTAGTTTCATGGTGAAAATAAATGAAAGATGCAACATTTTCATAGTACATATATGCCGGAATTTCTTAAATATAGAAAACCTCCTGCTGTTAAATTTGTTTGCCATAATAACTTTATAAGTTCGTTCAACACATACCAAAGGTAAAAAAAATAAACTTTAGCTATATATGTGGTTGATCCCGGTTGCTGCAACCGGTAAACTCAGTATTAAATTCATTAGTAATCCAATCTAAATGGAGAAAATGACGAATATGATAATAAAAGCTATTTTTTTGCAATTCCCCTTAGCGACTTCACCTTGCCTTTAGCAACACCAGATTCCCGGCATTCCGGTCTCGATATACGCGATTATTTCTCCTGACCAGTTTTACAATTTCAAACCAAAATACCGAAATGAAACCAATTGTAATACAAATTAATAATTGCGAAACATTAAGTGATGTAAAATCAAAAAATTGTGTCAAAGGTTTTACATACAGACTAAGACCGATCATAGTGATAGTAATAAATATAATTAACATAACTAAATTGTTCTTGTACCGTAAAGTTGTAAATATGGAATAATAAAATGAACGGTTAATTAATGTGAGAAAAATGTTTGCTGATATTAAAACTGTAAAAGTCATTGTCCTTGTAAGTGATTCATCATAACTGTTCATGAGGGAAAACTGGTAAACAAATAAAGTTCCTGCGGCTATTACCAATCCTTGCAGGAGGCTTATCGAAAGTTCTTTCCAACTAAAAAATGTTGATGATAATGCTTTTGGTTTCTGAATCATAGTATTCTTTTCCATGGGTTCATTTTCGTAAATAATTGAACAGGTTGGACCCATTATTAATTCCAGGAAAATAATATGGATTGGTGAAAATATATTGGGATAAATCCATCCTAAAACCAAAGGAATAAATACTGTTAAAATTATAGGGATGTGAATAGAAATTATATATTGAATTGCCTTCTTCAGGTTGAAATAAATCTTCCTTCCCATGGCAATAGCATTCACCATTTTTGATAAATCATCTTCCAATAATATCAATGATGCCGCTTGTTTTGCAATTTCCGTTCCCTTTATACCCATCGCAATTCCAATATGTGCCGCTTTCAAGGCCGGACCATCATTCACGCCATCTCCGGTCATGGCTACAATTTGATTACCTGATTTTAAGGCGTTTATAATTGTTAATTTAGCTTCAGGAAACATGCGGGTAAATATATTGGTGCTCATAACAAGGGACTTCAATTCAGTGGCTTCCAATTTCATTAATTCATCTCCTGTGATAGTTTTTTCATACCCCCTAAATCCAATTTGCTTTGCAATAGCTGCGGTGGTTGCCGCATTATCACCAGTAATAATTTTAACAGAAATACCTGCAGCATAAAAATCTTCAAATACTTTTTGAATATTTTTTTTAGGAGGATCGTAAAAAGCAACTAAGCCCTTGAATTCAAAAGGCAAATCTTGCTGCTGGGATGGATAATTATTCCCTGTATAATTTGATTCAGCTACGGCTAAAACTCTATAGCCGTCATCAGCCAAAAGTTGAAAGGCCTTGTATACCGATTGTTTTTCAGCTTCGGTAAGATTTGAAACATTCATTAACCCTTCAGGCGCACCTTTAGCAGCTATAATCCTGTTGCCCTTATTGTCCTCAAATACATGGGTCATCATGGGAGGTTTGCCATCTAATGGATACTCATGAATAAGTTTGAAATCCGGGCGTTCATCGTAGTGCGAAATATCTTTATAAGTTTGGTGCAACGCCACTTCCATAGGATCAAACGGAACAGGTTCACTTGCCCACATGGCCAAATTCAGGAACTGCTTTTCATTATCTGATAATTGATCATTGGGTTGAGATATTTTATTTGATGATAATAAAAATAACTTAGCCAAACTCATTCTGTTTTCAGTAATAGTTCCTGTTTTATCAATACAGATTACAGTTGCACTCCCTAAGGTTTCAACGGTTTTCATTTGCTTTACCACAATGCCCATCTTCATTAATCGCCATGCACCTAATGCCATAAAAGTTGTAAATGCAACAGGAATTTCTTCAGGCAAAATGCTCATTGCCAAAGTAAGAGATTGCAATAAACTAGATAACAAATTGAAAGAATTTAAATAATTAATTGCCCAAACAATTGCAAAAACTATTGCTCCTGCAATTGCCATTTTCTTTACAAAATTCCCAATTTGAATTTCCAGTGGTGTTTTTTCCTCGCTGATAGTTTCTAAACTCGTTCCGATTTTTCCCAGTTTAGTTTCATTTCCAATAGCAGTTATTGTGGCAACAGCTAAACCGCTCGATACAGATGTGCCACTATAAATAAAATTATCCTCTTTTGTCTTATCCTTGTAAACAGCCAGCGATTCACCGGTTAGTATAGATTCATTTACTGAAAAATCGTTTGAGTATACAATGTTGCCATCAGCTGTAATAGACGTACCTTCATCAACAACCAAGCTATCACCAACTACAAGCTCTTCGCTTTGTATTTCTTCAATATTTCCATTACGGATGACCTTACATGTAGGTTGTGAAAAATATTTCAGTTTTTCTAAAGCATTTTTACTTCTCGAATCCTGGTATAATGAAATTGAGGTAATAAATAAAATAGCTCCAACCATAAAAAGTCCATCTCCAGTCATACCATTAATAAAATAGATGGAGGAAGCTACCAATAACAGAATCGTCATTGGTTCTGTGACAATGCGTTTTAATGTTTCAACGAAACCATTTTCTTTCTTGTAGAATAATTTATTACGTCCAAATTTTTCCCGTGCAACCAAAACTTCCTCTGTAGTCAAACCCAATATGTTGAATTGATTGGCAGGCATTGTTAAAATTGCTTATTAATGAGATAAGAATGGTAATTTTCCTGACCCGGGAGGATGTGATGTTTCACAAAATTATTAATAAAAATTATACAGATAGGGTTAAATAAATGTTTTCTGCAAGGGGACTTATATTTTGCTCTTCCGCCATTATCGCGGGCTTATGTCAATAATTTTAATCCTCCATTTTAGCCAGGTTATATTGCACATTGCGGAATATCATTTCACCATAAATAAAATCGCCTTCAGGTTTCTGATATATTAATTTTGCTTTTCCTGGCAGATAGTATCCGTTTATCATCCGGTAATCTTCAACAGGTGTAGCCCAGGGGTAGTTATTGTAATGTTTTCCGTCAGTTTCGTACCGGTCCTCAATTATGGAAGTTTACCAATTCTCCGTTATTGTTGAAGTAAAGCACAGCACTTATTCTGATATTGCCATTTTCAAAAATTCCTTTTATAGAATTGTCGGTAATAATATCCCATGAAATTCTTTTGTCGATTAAAGTAGCAGGGGCAATAAAACACATATCGTTAAAAAGAGTAACGGTCTCAGCCTGATTCAATTTATCGCCTTTTGCATCTACCACTGTAAACCAATTCAACATTTTGACTTTAAATATTGCTGTCTGGTTTTGGTATGTATGAAGTCCGGTTGCCGGCAAACCCATTTTTCGTGCTTCCATAAAAAAATAGCGTGAAGGCTGCTGATAGAAATTATATTGAACCGATTTAAATTCCATAAATTTATCTCCGGGTTCCCCGCGCATACCGCCTGTAAATTCTGCCTTGAAATTCCTGACCTTAGGCTGTCCGACGGATTTAGTATAATGAAGATACTTTTGCACCATCGCAGGCAAATGTGCAATGTCATTTTCGCTTAAAATATCTGTTGAAAGTGTATTAAATTCGGAAAAATCACGTTTAACGTGATCAATAAATTTACTTTTCAATAAATATGAACCGAAACTAACCATACAAACAGTTAAAATTATCAGGTTGGTAACTGTGCCAAACTTTGCATCATTCCAAAACATTATGATAAGACTTTGTGAAATCAACACAGCGAGGATTCCAATAATCCAGGCATATTTGATGTTTGTAAATTGCAAAATTCCAAAAATCACAAAAAGAGCTGCAACTGTCAGCCACAATAGTCCCATTTGCTTTGATATAGGAATTGTCAACTCCTTTACTTCCCTAAAACCAAAGCCTTTGACAAATCCGGCTATGTTTATTAGTGCGTGAAAAAAGTACAATGATTAAAAAAAGTGCTTTCATTGTTTTCATTCCTATTACTTCTTATTGCTTTCGCTGGTTTAAAAATGAGATCCGGGTGCTGAAAGATAAGAATTTTCAACACATACGGTATTCTCCAGCCATGGGAGCTGCCGGCGATTTAAAACTTTAACTAATTTACCGCCACTTCAAACATTTTACTTTCCAAATCCTTATTTTCTAAATGACCAACCTTTTCGATTTGTTTCCCAATATTGAGAAACTGCAGTGCGAACCAGGCCAGTGCAATAAAAACCGCGAAAGCAAGAAGCGAAACCTGCCAGCTGTAAGTTTCCTTAACAGGACCAATAAGTGCAGCAAATGACATTTGACCGATGTTTGCAATTGTCATGTACAGCGTAAACTGACTTGCTGATACTTTCTTCCAGCAACATTGCATTGCAATAGCAAAAATGCCAATACAAGCAAAAGTGTAAAATACATTTTGAACTATCATATAAGTAAAAATGAAACCTCGTTCTACCCAAAAAGATTCTGAAAATGCTAAAATCAATACGAAAAATATTGATCCGCTAAAGTAAATATTCATCATTCGCATTTTACCATATTTATCCATCAAAATTCCTCCAAGGAGCATACCTGTAATTCCGCCAATGAGTTTTGCGCTTGCATAATATTGTGAGTATTCCACATTTGTCCAGCCAAGTTCTTTAACTGTAAAAATTGGCAGTAATGTTGAAATATATTTAAACCCACCCTGACTAAGGAATAATATAAGGGCAATTAATAACGAATTCCTCAAAGTAAACACGCTATATAATGATTTAAAAATTTGAGACCAGTTGGTAAGTTGCAAATTTTTAGTTGCAGATGAAACTTTACCTGTAGTCCACGGTGCTATTTTTTCACCCTGCCGTTCTCTTAAAAATAAAGGTACCAGCATTATCATTCCTATGGTACTTGCTAACGACAACATGGCAGTAGTGTAATTATATTCGTTTAACAAAAAACTGCCTATTGCCAGCGAAAGAGAAATGCCTACGACTTTCGAACCCCACATAAGCCCATTTGCTTTGGCTTGCTGTTCAGCTGGAATAATATCAACGGCCATTCCATCAGTAGCTACGTCCTGAAAAGCTCCAAAGAATGAAACAATAAATCCGGCAATCATTAATTGATTTAAATTATTTAACGGATCCGGGATATAAGCCATATAAATACAGCTTAAAATCAAGCCTGCCTGACCTAAAAGTATCCATGGTCTTTTCCTGCCCATTGGTAAATACGTATAGCGATCCATTAATGGTGCTACAACAAATTTAAGACTCCAGGGCAATACCGTTACCACAGCAAAGCTGGCAATTTCTCCGGGCGTTTTCCCATTCATTGCCATCCATGCAGGAATACCGAAAGTTAGCATTCCTTCGGGTATTCCCTGTGCAAAATACAAAGCAATAAAATTGAAATACCGTAATAATGAACTTTCGGAAAGTGATTTCATCTAAATTCTATGCTGTGTTTAGTAAATTTAATTCCTTGCACTTTGTATATTTTAAACAAATCATTAAAGAATAACGGATACCTACCGATTGGTATATGATAGACTATGGCACCAAATTAATATAAAATACTTTACACTTTTGATCGTTACGAATATCGATTTTTTCAAAACCTACCATCACGGCGGTAGGGGCTCAACTCTTTTTAAGAATCCGGCTTTGATTCCTAAAAACCAAAACCTATGAACTTGTGAGGGTTGGATAATTGGTTTGGAGTGATCAATCTGTAAAAAATAAATACCTGATCCGGAATCTTAAAAGCAGTGTGAGGAAATTAACTAAACACAAGTTTAGGTACGGAATAATGTAACAGTCTGGTTTTTTTTGCCGAAATAAAAGTCTCTTAATTAAATAATTCAATAATGGGAGTTCCAGACTATTTCTTTAAAAAACGGGTAATAAAAAAATAAATGTATCATTTAAAAGGATCTAAAACATAACACTCCGCTACATTTCTGCGCGGAGTGTTTAATTAATTTTCTCTTAAATACTATTGAGCAATGATATGTCCTGATTGAACATTTTTATCACCTTTAGTTACTTTATAGATATAATTTCCTGAAGGAAGCTTCCCTCTTTCAATAGTAGTTGCCTGTTTGGTGATTGAAGTTTTAAATACTTCTTTCCCGGACTCAGTATAAAGTGTGATATTACAGTTTACATATTGTTCAATGTCGTTAATAAAAATAGTAGTGGTTGAAATGAAAGGATTCGGATACATTGTAACTGCATCATTAGCATTATCCGGGGAAGCGATGCCCAATGTTGAACATCCGGGAGGTATTGTAGCATTAATTGCAGTAGTCATTACCGTTCCAGATGTAGTAAGTGCCCGGCCGTTCAGCGTAACACCGGTAGTTAAATCGATTGCACCATTGTTACATACAATTGTTCCATTGAATACAGAATAATCGTTGATGCTAACCGCTCCATCAACTTTCCAGTACACATTTTTAGCCTGAGTTCCGTTAGTAAGTATAACTTTTGAATACGTACTTGTAGAAAGGGCACCATTTATTTGTATAACAAATACAGCATTAGCATTATCTTTTGCATCGAGATAGAGGGTATCAGTAAAAGATGTTGCTCCATTCATTATATAAGTATTAGGAGTCAGCACCAGGTTTTTTCCAAATTGTGCAGGGTACAATAACTCAATATCATAAGGCAGCGTGTTGAGATAGTTATAAACATTCAGCAAATCAGCCGCACAGGCAGCAGTAGAACCGTCAGGTATGGGATGCACAGTACCTGTCACATATAATGGATTATAACCTGTAGTTAATCCTACATTCGTTCCAATGTCACCGGTAATATATGAAATACCTGAATTTGTTACAGGCCCATCGGAAGAAAAAATTGCATAGCAGGCTGTCGCACCCAAAGCGGGCGCCGCAGGTCCGGTAAGAACCGGGCTGCCACAATCGTTAGTATATGCAAGTACTCCATCAACTGAAACAGCGCCGGCTATAGAAAGCGCTCTTCCTTCCAGCGTATCACCCGAGTTCATAACAACGGCTGCATTGTTTGCAATAACAGTCCCTTTCATTGAAGTGCCTGAAGCCATGCTGACCAATCCTTCTATTTTCCAAAATACGTTACATGCCTTTGCTCCATTTATCAATTTAACTTTGGAATTTGCATTTGTTGAAAGAGGACCCTGAATCTGAAAAATGAAAACAGCATTTGCGTTTCCCTGTGCATTTAATGTAAGAACCATGTTCAGTGTGGCTGCCGCCGGAATATAATAAATACCCGGGGTGAGAGTTTGACCATCTCCCAGCAAAGGAGCGGGAAATAAAGTTGGAATAGCATTGTTTAACTGATTGTATGCGATTAGCAGATCAGCAGCAGCCTGTCCGCTGATTCCGTCGCCATCGTGCATCTGACCGTTTACATTTCCGAATCCGGTGCTTGATCCGTTGTTCGTACCCACATTTCCCGTTAGCAGGGAAATTCCTGAATTGGTTACAGCTCCGTTAGATGAAAATAATACGAATTCACCGGCAACGCCCAATGGTGGTGCTTGTGCAAAACTTACTGTTGGTGCTATAAAGAATATAATTAATGCCATTACTGCGTGTAAAGTCGTTTTCAAATAGATCTTTGTTTTTTTGTGGAGGAATTTCCACAACAGGTCAAAGATGCTGGTATTTGAAAAATAAAGGCTGAGTAAATGATCACAAGCCTTACATCATTCCTACATTACCGAATATTGCTTATATTTTGTTTAAATGATTTGACGAATCCGGCTAAAATTGCGGAAATAGTATTAAATTAAAAGGAGCATACTGTGATAAAAAGTGTAAATTGGGTAAAAAAATTTTATGAGATTAAAATAGTCATATAATCAATTTATTATAATGGGAATATGATTGACGTATTATTCCAATTGTTACAGCGAGGATTCATCTTTTTTGATACAATGGCCGGAATGGTCGGAACCACAAGGCTAATGCATTACTATGTTTTTATTGCTGCTATTTGATTTATCATTCCATTAAAAATCAAGCCATGAAACGGTAAAACAGTATACCAATAAAGTCTTCCCAGTAAACCTAAAGGTCGAAAGGTTGCAGTTTGGGTAAGAACGTTATTGCTATCAATTTTGAATTCTATCCATGCTTCTCCCGGTAATTTCATTTCAGCATATAATAGCAAACGCTTTTCTTCTTTATTGGCAATCATCACCCGCCAAAAATCAAGTGCATCTCCTGTATTTAATTCATTATTACTTTTTCTCCCTCTTCGCATGCCTACACCTCCCACTAGTTGATCTAAAAAACCCCTGATTTCCCAAAGCCAGTTTCCATAATACCATCCTGTTTTACCACCTATAGACCATATCTTCCTAATTGCAGAATCACTATCCTTCAGGTGACGAATCCGGACATCCTTAAAGCATCCATGGACAGGCACCTCAATCAATTTTATAATTCCTCTATGCAATAATTTGCTCGTTTGCGCATCCTTCCAGCTTGAAATCACCTGATTTTGCTCAATTTTATCAAAGGCGAGTTTTATGGAGGTAGTGTAATCAATTAGTTTAATGTTAAGCAGGTCTGATAAATTATTAGGCTTGCAAACTACTTCGACTTTCATACTGTTCACCAAATTTTTAGCAAGTGCATACGAGGTAGCCGTTACAAAATATAGCCAGTAGGACGAAATTTTGGGTGTCATAACGGGAACGATAATAATGCGCCTCTTTAGGCCTCTTATTTCAGCAAAGCGTAAAAGCATTTCTTTATACGTTAAAATATCAGGCCCACCAATGTCATAACTATTGTTGTAAGTTGACGTTTTGCCAATAACCCCAATCAAGAATTGTATAACATTACGAATAGCAATAGGCTGACATTTTGTATTTAACCATCGTGGTGTTATCATAACTGGTAATTTTTCGACTAAATCACGAATAATTTCAAAAGATGCACTACCCGAACCTACAATTATACCAGCTTTCAATGTTGTAAGTGCAAAACGAGAACCTGATAATATGGTTTCCACATTCTTTCTTGATGAGAGATGTTTTGATAACTCATTTGTGTTACTGATTCCGCTCAGGTAAACTATTTGGCTGACCTTGGTTTGTTCCATACGATTTTTAAAATTTGTGGCACAAATTTCTTCCAAACTTTCGAAATCACCTATTTGTGTTGACATGGAATGAATAAGGTAAAAAGCAAAATCAATATCAGTCGGAATATCATCGAGGCTCGCAAAATTTAGAAAATCTACTTCAATGATGGATAAATTCGAGGTTTGATATTTTTTGTGGTTAAATCTATTTTTATCTCTCACACAACAAACAACTTCATAACCCTCCTGTAATAAAACTGGCAGTAAGCGTTGAGCAATATATCCTGTTACACCTGTAAGTAATATTTTCATTTCTGATTATAATTGGTTATATTTATTAAACCTTCTAAAATGGCAATTTGTCTAGAAACTATTATCAATTACTCGCAGAATTTTCTATTTTAAATTTTCTGGTTAACATATATCCGAGCAGGCTACCAAGAAATTTGGCGCAATTAGCGATAACAAAAATTAAAATATAGTCTGACCATTTACCCATTGCTGCCAATGATATAACTGCTATGTCCAGTACGATATAAACAACCGGAAAAAGAATGATTAATTGAACCAGATCAGGATACTGGTGTTTGGTCCAATACCTTGCAACAAAAAAGAAAATAATAAATCCGGATATTGCAGAAATGTAAGGAGCTGTAGTTTCAGCGTGTGCTTCATAAACACTGGCTTCATGACCCGGATTTATGACGTAGGAATAGATTGCAACCTCAAGAATTGAAATGAACACTAAAGTTATCATGGTCAGCAATGCCAGTCCGATCAATTTTAAGATTCGATAGTGTCTCATGCCGACGTTTTATGTTTATTCAATGATTAAATATTTTATTCCTGTGATCTGATTATTTTATAAAATTTTTGAGCCATTGTTCACTTATACTAAATTAATAAAAAGTCATATAGTTTGCATATATCCACTGCATTACATTGTGGGTGTTTACAGAATTAATAATTACATGGAACTATTTCAATTTTTTCTGGATTGTAGCAGTCGAAATGCCATGAATCAAAACTGAGAACACAATTATTACGGTAGTTACGTGAATCAAGTCATATCTATTTTGAAAAGTAGTTTGTTCAAAAGCATACATCAGGTAGTAAATGGAACCAACACCACGTATGCCATAGAATGACAGTGCGAATTTTTCAAAGGATGTTAAATCTGTTCGGTGCAAGGCGATCCAGCCACTAAGCGGCCGGATAACCAGCAGCACGATCAATGCCGTGACGATTGTCATCATGTTTAGCAGTTTATCGAAAGTAGCGCATACATATGCTCCAACAAAAATAAACAGGAAGGCAACGAAAATCCGCTCGATCTCCTCGGTAAAATCGTGGAGCTTGTCCATGTGTTTAGCTTTTTCTTCGCTATTGCTGAAGGCACAAGCCGCGATGAAAACAGCAATAAATCCATAACCGCCCAATAATTCAGTAAGCCCGTACGGTAAAAGTGTGAGCGCAAGCGAAAGAATTCCGCGGCTTATTTTTGAGTGATGGCTTTCAGAGGTAACTTTAAATATGAGTTTGTATAACACCCATCCTGTAATAAATCCGATTACTGAACCCACAACAATTTTGTAAAGTACTTCCGTTAAAAACCATTTGTCGATCCATAATGTATAATCAAGTCCTTTGGATGCAAGATAAATTGCGAAGTATGTGAATGGGAATGCCAATCCATCATTTAATCCGGCTTCGGAAGTCAGGCCAAGCCGTATTTTCGATTGATCTTCTTTACTCGGCTGACTCGTTTGAAGGTCGGCTGCCAGCACGGGATCGGTGGGAGCAATGAGGGCACCAAACAGCACTGCTGTAGCCGGTGCAAGACCGAGCAGCCACCATCCTGCATAGGCCGCACCAACTATGGTAAGCGGCATGGTAATCATAAGCAGCCTGAAGGAATATTTCCAGGTCTTCCATGAAAATGGTTCCTTAATTTTCAATCCCGCATTTGTCAATGAAATAATTACAACAAATTCTGTCATACGTAATATAATGCCGGAGTGCTGCATTATGTCAAAGTCAGTATATTCATTTCCTGCAAAAGTAATGGCGATGCCTATGATCATATATAGTATAGGCGGAGTTAGGTGTTTTTTATTAAAAACATTCGGAATTACTGCGGCAAGCAGCGTTATTATTCCGGCAGCCAAAAGCAGGTAGTTATAAGTATTAAGGGAGAGTAATTCCGTCATCGACATAAACATGAGTTTACTAAGATACACAATGCCGGCAAACCGGTTTTAAATATTTTGGAAAATGTTTGGTGGCAGGATGGGTATTGAAAAAATTAGTGCTTCCCGATTATGAAATGTTTTTGGGATAATAAAAAAATGTATATTGCATCTTACAATTCATTCTGTTTTTCAACATCTGAAAACAAATTAATATGAAACATTCTACTTTCCTTCTGCTGTTGTTGTTCCTGTAGGTATCGGTAAAAGCACAATGGATATCCTCCAACCCGCCCGGTCCGGATTATTGTGTAATGCAAAACGTTACACATACTTATTTCCCCGTTGACTCAACCAATACGGTTAACTGGTATGTGGATGATTATAGTGCGTTTGGTGGGTTTAGCTATGGAATGCCTATTACCTCCTTTGTAGGCACAGGTAATGTATTGACTATTATGCCCTTTCAATATTCAACAGGGTACCGTGTCCGGGCACAGGAAGTTGATCCTATGGGTTCTGTGCTGTGGGAAACATTTGAAAATTCCGTGTTCCACGACCCAACTCCTATACCGGTATATTACCATATTTATAGTTGCGGCAGACTTGAGGCAGCTCCTCCGTATGATGGATCGTGGTATCCCCAGAGATGGAGTATGTGGTATCGTGACGGAATAGCCACAGGATTTACCGAGGCAAATCTTTACGGACCACTTCCCGGTGGAACCTATCAATACAAGTTACTACTTAGTTGCTCGGCAGATACCCTTGTTTCATACCCGTATTCCGTTGGCGGATTTCAGCTACCAGAGATATTAGCATCAGATTCCACAACATTTTGTGATGGGGATTCTGTGGTTTTAACACTTCAAACCTCACATAGTGTTTTGAATTGGCGGAAGAACGGTGTGGCAATACCCGGATCCGGGGGCAAGTCATACATCACTGTATTTACTGCAGGAGATTATTCAGTGCAGGTGTATAATCAATCCGGCGGGGGAAGTAGCTGTTATCAGATTTCACCATCTATTACTGTCACTGTAAATCCTGCTGCAATCATTTCCGGACTAATTGAAGCCTGCATTGGTGATTCAGTAACGTTGGCATGCACTCCGGCTAATTCTTACCAATGGCAACGGCATGGGGTGAATATTCCGGGAGCAACCTCACAATTCCTGCAGGTTATCCAGGGGGGTAACTACAAGGTATATACAACAGGATTGACATGCAATATCAGTGATGTGCATAATCTGAAATATTATGCGAAGCCTTCCGGAATTTCTATGTCCCATGCGGGCATTATTTCGATTTGTAAAAATGAAGCATTATCACTTACCCTTACCGGGAATAACATCAATTCATGGAACTGGTTTAGAAATAACATATCCATGCCCGGCAGCAATACTCCCACCATTACGGTAACAAAGCCAGGTAATTATAAATGCGTAGTAAGTAATGCCATTGGTTGTTCAAAAACGAGCCAGGTTGCGAAGTTGTCAAATCCCGTCGCAGCTGATCTTCCTTTAAAAACAATTACCATTAAGCCGGGTCCTGCAGGATCTGATTCCTATACATCCTGTGTCTTCGGAAATTTTGGAACTAATTTTGGCAATGCAGCTTCGTTGGAGGTTTCTGCATGGTACAAACATTTTCGTACAGCAGAACGCGGTTATCTTAAGTTTGATTTGTCATCCATTCCTGAAGAATCACCCATAGTTTCCGCTCAATTGAGATTATATGCCGACACAGCTGTGGTGTACCAAAATGGGTTGCAGACACTTTTTGTTAACAGAATAACAGAAAACTGGCTCGAAAACACCATAACCTGGGATAATGATCCCGATTCCTCAGGATTTCAATCCTCCTCTATTCCTGTTACTGCAGGTCAGTCTAACACGACTGTTTGGGTGAATATAACTGATATTGCACGGCACTGGTCTTATAATCCAGCAGAAAATTATGGTGTTTTATTGCATCTCGAAGAAAATGTTTCATCAACTATTAAAGTTGGCTGGATGAGTTTTTTTTCCGGTGATCATGCCACTGTAGCTTCCCGTCCGAAACTTACCATCAAATATTCTTATGCAGACATTACTGAAAACGGGCCCTTAACTTTTTGTGCTGGCGGTAGTGTGATGTTTTCCACCAATCCGGGTTACAATTATCAATGGTATGAAAATAACAATGCTATAACAGGTGCCAATGCTGCAGATTATACCGCCACAACAGCGGGAGATTATTATGTGATCCTTTCAAATGCTGCAGGCTGTTCTGTAAAATCGGCAACTAAAACAGTTACCATACCTTGCCGGGAAGGGAAATTAAACACCGATGAAATTCGAATAATTCACCAACAAAGCAGTAATGAAATTAAAGTGATTTTGCCCTTGCAAGAAGGTGTGATTACGATCTTTGATATAACGGGCCGACAAATCAATTCTTATGATTGTCATGAAAGTGAATGTATAGTACCAGACCACAGACTTTCACCTGGAATTTATATGGTACATGTTACTTCAGGCACTATTGTGAAAACCAGGAAGATTGTGATTGAGTAACAATTGTGGGAATAAAAGTTATTGTATCCACGTAAGTGTATTTAAAGTCATTCATAATGTATTATAAATATCTTAATCTTTCATCGTTAAATTTATCTTGTCCGACAACTCATAATTCTTTATCTCAACAATATTAGCAGGAAACGTAAAGCCATTTCCGAGTAGTTTTTCAACAACATCATTCATTACCTGTGAACGAATATTGTTGTGAAACGAACGTCTTGTTGACTTAAAAGTGTCAATCCAAAATTTTACATTAATATTTATAGTATTTGTACTAAGCTCACTAATTGTAATTGCAGGTTTTCTATCATCGCTCAAAACACCTTCAACATTATTTACTGTTTCTAGTATTAGTTTGATAGCTTCTGTCGGGTTATTCTCATAAGCAATACCAAGCGTAAACTCATATCGTAAAAAGCCATCAATAGTATAATTATACAATGGATTTTTAAGAATGATTGAATTGGGCAAAAAAACATCTTTACCATCCGGAGTTTTCACAAGTGTTTCTCTTATGTTTATATCTCTTACATGACCAATAATACCATTTACTTCAATCAAATCATCTAATTTAAATGGGCTTTTAAAAGCCAGAATAATCCCAGCCAAAAAATTTTCACCAATATCTTTTAATGCAAAACCGATTACAAAAGTTAAAAGACCAGCACTCGCTAATAATTTATTTGTAAACGTATTTAGTCCAAGCAAGTATAAAGTTGATAAAATTACAATTGACTTAAGAATAAAACCGCCTATTTGTGATGTAAAATTAGCCGTGATGTGATTAGGGGATTTTTTCACTAATCTCCGCCTGATTCTTTGTTGAATAAAATTGGATACTAAAAATCCTACAATCAAAAAGATGATAGTTGCACCAAGATTGACATAATTCAATTCAATATATTGAATCAAATCCTTGTAGAATTGTAGTGTTTTGTCCATTTATTAGTTTGTTTGAGCTTTTTCTAACTTTGACTATAATATTATGTAAGTCCCTCTAGGATGATTCCTACAAGAAAGAGAGTATTTTCAACTTTTACTTTGTTATCATTATAAAATAACTATAACCTTCAACCAAAATTCGATGTTAGCCGTAGCTAAAAGTTCGTCATTCTAATTTTCGAAAGTAAAGCATCCCTCCTACGAAGTCCATCTGGTAGCTTGTGGATTCATGATTGGTCTTTGCCGGTTAAAGATACAAAAAACCGTGCATGGAAACAAATGAGTCGTAATCACCCGAAAAGGGTCAAGCTGCTGAAGAAGGACAATTTCCAGCTATGATTTGCTTTTCCAATAATTAATTTGAATATTCGAACAGGTAGGGAATATTCCTAAGCTCTCCATTAGTAATATATAAAGTGTCCTGCGTTGTTGGTCCTACTACAGTCCCACTCAAAATCCCATTAGTAATATTGATCAAAGTGTCGAATTTCGTAAAAATAAGTAACGAACTGATTTGCGTATTTACATTTGTGAAAATAGGGTCCTCATATGATAAGTTTATGCCCAGACCGGTCATTGGGGTATTAATTGTTACAACTTCGGTTAAAACAGTGTCCATATAAGTAATTGCTAAAATCTTGTCCAAATAATAACCTGTTAGTACGAAAGCCCGAAATTGCAATGCACTGTCAACATATAACGTACAGTAGTTTGTTGTAGCAGTAAAGGGGATTCCATTAATTTTTGCTGTAAAGGATGGAGTTGAGTCTTTTTGAAGGTCACCGTCCTTTTTGCAGCTACTAAATAGAAACAGGAAAGTGGAAAAAAGTGATAAAAATATTTTTACATTGATCATTTGAATTTATAATTTGTAAAGGGGATGAATTTGAAAAATTACCTGGATTAATGAAATATGGCTTTACCTTACTGATCACATCTTTGAACGAATTGTAAAATTGTAATAAAGTAGTTCCTTTTTATACCGGCTGACCAAAACTTCACCTATTTTTATACTAAAAAAATTAACAGCGTAAAAACCAGAATCCGGTATTATAGCATCCATACCTGCATGATAGCAATGCCGGAAGGTAGATTTTAATACTTTTAAAGATGCATTTACAAATTCATCATCTTGAATTTCTCTGAGATTAACAATTGTAATTAATGAATCCACATCAGCTGGGTTGAACCTTATCATTGCAGCTGTGCATTTCTCCATTAAATTTTTTGTTTCAATCTGAATTCGTGCATCGCCTTCCAAATAATAACCTGTAACACCAGAAATGGTTCGTATTTCAAATATCCTGCAATTATCGGCAACAAAATATACAGAATCCGATTTAAATGTAAAAATCTTAGCTTTATAAACCTTAGGATTCAGCCATTCGACAGTTTCTGTACGATACGATTGGGCTAGACATGTACAAACTGTCAATAAAAATAAATATGTTAGTAATATAGGTTTCATAATTTATACCGAATGAATTTTCACATTACAATAATGCGGTTTCCACTGTACAGCTTTTCATTTTGCACCACAAAGCAGGATTTTCCCGCTAAGGTTAACTAAATTAACAAAAAAAACCATGTCTATAACCTGCTTTGCCGGAACCAGGGCAATTTGCACCGCATACACACGGGCTTTTCAACATGTAAAGAAAGCAAACTTATCTAAATCCTTTACTTTCAATTGCCTATTAATCAATCGTTTGCCTCAGCTAATACAGAGGTGAAGATAGTTATGGATAAAATTATTGACTATCTTTGTGAGCAATATATTCACAATAAATCCTTTTCTTGTAAATAACTTCCTTTCTGTTACCGTGTCTGCCTTTTATAAAAAATTTAGTTATTCTTTCAAATTTAACCACCAGGACACAAATAATTTTACAATTAGAAAGGCTTTAAGGGAGTAATTAGTATCATTCAATAAAGTCAACTGCAATAATATTTTTATATGCAACAATTAAATAAAATTCTTATCAACTGGTGGGATGATATAAAACCCATGTTCGTAAAGTGGTTACAAACTCTGAACTTGTTGATGCAGGAAATTTATCCTATTGGCGAAATTCCGTTTTTTGTACAATCCTTACATATTTAACACCATTAAGTTTAGTTGTCCTGGTTCCAAGCGTTGTCATGGCCTTTATGAATGGATTTCCCGTTGTTGGATTTGCGGATTTAGTTGCATTCGATACGGCAGTTATTTTAACTGTAATTCCCGGGATAAACCTTAAAATACGTAAAGCTATTTTTATTTTCATTCTCTATTGCTTATGTGTATCGCTTCTCTATTATTTACCGGTAACCGGCACTGGATTATTATTTCTACTTACAGTTATCATTTTTGCTTCCCTCATATATTCTTCTGCTGCCGCCTATTTATCTGCGTGAATAAATACATTTATATGCTCTTTTTTCGGGATATTAATTTACTTCGGTAGCGAATCAAATATTTCTTACGGTTATACTTTGAGTTCATGGGTTGCGGTTTCATCAAACTTAGTTTTACTAAATTTTGCATGTGCCACATGTATAGATCTCCTAATCAAGGGGCTCACGAATTACTTAAAAGAAAATAGAATTTCGGAAGCCAAACTCGAGAAAGCTAACCGTTTGTACAAATTTATCAACCAAATTAACCAAACAATTGTTCATGCAAAAGATTCGGACACGCTTTTTCTCGAATCTTGCAGCAATGCATGTGAATTTGGTAAATATAAAATTGCATGGATAGGCTGCTTTGACGTAGCCAAAAAAAAATGGCATTGCTTAATTCGTGCGGTACAAATCCATCGACTGTCATATTAATCGCCGCAATTATTTTTCTCATATCATTCCTGAATTGTTAATGCCAGGATCCTGGCAACCATTATACAATTATCGTTGAAATTTGCCATCATGTATTAGTCTGTTCACCGAATCATTTTTATCTGTCCACTATGTAATTCAGTTCCGTTACCCCGCAAGCAAATTGTCGTGTAGTCACAAGATTTAGTTTTATTTTGTCTTTGATGTCTGTAAATAATGGAATTCCTTGCCCAAGAATAATTGGATTAACAAACAGCCAGAAACCATCAATTAAGTTTAGTTGAATAAGTGAATGTGTTGCTGTCGGGCTACCAAAAAGCAGGATATCGTTATTGCCGCCATGTGGGGGCTGCTTTATTTCATTTATTCTTTCAGAAACATTGTCACCAATAATTGTAGTGCTGCTTGAAAGCTCGTCCTTCATTGTCTTAGATAAAACGACTTTGTGCACTTTGTGGTACCATTTTGAATGTTCAATATCGTGTTTGGTAGCTGTTGGCTTGTCGCCGGCAGTAGGCCAGTAATTTTCCATCATTTCATAGGTTACCCGGCCGTATAATGCGGTGTCGCCTTCACTTATCCGCTTACCCACAAAATCAAATATTTCATTATCAGCTTTGATCCAGTTCATTTCTCCATTTGGCCCTGCCACAAAACCATCGAGTGAGATGTGCATAAAAGATATTATTTTCCTCATTTAGTTTATTTATTCGTTTCTGAATTATATATCAATTTACTATAGTATTCATACTGAGTTCATGAAACATTACATTTTGATAAACTTAGCCCAACTGTTTTGATACTTTATCAGATAAATTCCACTTGCTAAATCAAAAATACTTATTACTTGTTGTTCCTTTGATACTGTTGGCGCCAAAACCATTTCACCAAGTGAATTATAAATCTGAATAATTATATTCTGTTTATTTGAATCAGTAATCTTAACATTAATGAATTCCTCTGTCAGATTTGGATAAATTGTAAATGAGGGGGTTGATAGGTGTGAATCAGAAATGGAGGTTGAAACTCCAAAAATGTTTTCATAATTTTCAGCATATTGATAGCTTGATTCACAATTGTTCACAGCATCCCAATTGATGCTCCATGTCATCATCCCACGAAGGTTGGGGTATCCACTCGCTTGGGATAATGTATAAGTACCGGGTTGCAAACCATTCCCTTTTAAGTAATCAATAGCCGCTCTTACGTTTGCGGTGTCAGTAAATCCGCCACCGGCAGCGCTGGGGCATGCAGGCAATCCTACAACAACTTTATTTGCGGGCAATCCTGTAAAAATTCCTCCTGCTGTATTAAATCCTTGTATTACTGCTTCTGTCATTGCAACAATAAAATCTGCAGTGCCATGCGAATATATATTTCCGTCAATACCAAACATACTTCCGCTATTATAAAGTTGCACATGAAGTATCTCAAGGGAATCACGCAAAGCATCTATTACAGGTAAATAAGCGCCAAAAATTCCACCATATGCTGACATGCCTCCTTGCACAAATGCTGTTTCAGGAGCCATGGTAAGAATCAATCGTTCACCATTAGCAGCGTAAAAATCACTCATAATTTGTTTTATCGCATAAATAAGATTTACTATTTTAGCATCACCTGGCACTGCAATTGTTCCTCCATTAACAGTAATTGAGTTTCCTTCAAAGTCAATATCTATTCCATCAAAACCATAAGTTGCGATGATGTTGTTCATAGTGACAATGAAAGTATCGCGTTCAGCAATAATGTCTAAAGATATTGGCGAGGTTGCTCCGCCTATGCTAATAATTACTTTCTTACCCTGACCTTGTAAAGTTTGAATCTGGCTGATAAAGGTTGCAGGGGTAACCTGGTCGGGAATAAATTCCATTTTGTAATCTGTTCCAAATTGCGGAACGGCAAATGCTACATCAATAATGTTGTAACGCGAATCAATCAGGTCAGGTTGAATGTAAGGTGCATTTGCATCGTTCCAATTGTGCAAATAGCCAACCAGGGCGGGATTTGGAACTTGAGCATTAGTAACTATTCCCGATAAGAGGATAAATGTAAAAAGTAAAATGGAGTTTTTCATATGCCTATATTACGGATAAATACAAAGCCACTTATGATATTTACCCCACATCAGACTGTGAAAATACAATTTTTACCCTTAAGTTGTTATTGCAATGGGTTCAGGTATAACAGCCTAATGTTATTAATTCGATTAGTACTCAACTAACAAAATAAATTACAATTTTGATTCCGTTTATCTATATCCCCGAAAGAACTAAATCACTTATATAAAAGTTATGCATTACCCGCATTTAGTCGTCTAAATGCCTCAGTGTCAGCCAAACTTACTTTTTGAGAGATAATGGGGGAGGCATTTCAGTAGTGCTGTTGAATAGATTTACAATTCAAACTTTATCGTATCTTCTTGTTGTGCGTTCGCCAAGGTCTTGGTAGACAGATGTCAGGTATGAATTTCGTAATAAATGACTCTGTGAAATTCATCATGCTTATTTCTATTAAATTATTAATTAACTTTTTCTACCTTTTCATTTGCATCTTTTATATCTTCTTTATCAGGTCTTAAATTTTTCTGTTCATCTTTTGTTTCAGGTTCATAACTTAATTTAATGTAAATAGAAAAATGATCAGATCCTATATAATCCAACCTTTTAATAGTTTCAACTCTGAAATCTTTACTATGGAAAATGTGATCTAATGGCCAGCGAAAAAATTTATTATTTGCATTGTAAGTGGCAAACAGCCCCCGGCCAATACGTGGATCTAACAGACCGCTCATTTTTTGAAATAATTTAGAAGTGCGTGACCAGCCTACGTCATTCAAATCCCCAGCTGCAATAACCGGCAATTTAGATTTTCTAACACTTTTGGCAACCAGAATTAATTCTGCATCACGTGTTATCGAACTGGGTGCTTCAGCTGGAACAGGAGGTTTAGGATGAATAAAAAAACATTCTACATTAACTCCTGAACGCAAAGTAATTACCGGGTTAAGTGATGGAACATCCTTTTCTACAAGAAATTTAAAGTCTGTATTTTTCAATTTCAGCTTTGAATAAAGCAGCATTCCATAAGTATTCTCCAATGGCATAAACGCTATGTAAGGATAGTCTTTTTCCAAAATTTTCAAAGCATTTTGCCACCATTTATCGGCTTCAACAACCAGTATCACGTCTGGATCATAACGTGTAATTTCACGAATGCAACTCTCACTATCCCGGTTAGTCATTAAAACATTGCAATGAATCATGCTGAAAGAATTAACGGGATCGTTTTTTTCTGCTGCCAGCACCTGATACTTTGCTAAATTAGTGTAGGGTTGTACCTTATACACCTGGTAGATTATAGTGATTGACAATAAACCTACATAAACTTTATTCCATAGCCTGGTTTCACTTTTGCCTATAATATATAGAATTAATGCAATAAGCATAAAAGCAATCATTTGCAATTTTGGATAATCAAATATCCTTATCCACCAATATTCGTAATGCAACAATGACAGACCCGTTGCTATCATATTGGGTATTCCTATGAGTAAGGAAAGGGTAATCAGAATATACCTTTTAATCATATAATATAAGTTTTTTGCAATCTGAACGATTGTAACGACAGACTCCTGCTAAAATCAGAACAAGCCGTGAAAATACTGGTTTTACTCTAACGGTGCAGATCACACATGGAAAAATATTTAACTGCAGGCCTCCTTATTTGCACTCCAGCATGACCTGGGGCCAGATCTGTAAACCCAGTTATGGAACAATGCTAAATTTTCTGAATTTGAAAAGAGTGAATCCAAGAGGAATTAAACATGCCAATAAACATTATACAATTCTAGTGAATACTTTTTTTGTTGCGATTGATTGAACTGAATGGTTAAAGTTGCGCTTGCTGAATTCCGAAACAAAACAAAATTACCTTATGATTTTTCATCTTCATGAACACGACTGAACAAAATAATATCAGACTTGACCTAATGTATTCTAACTCCGGTTCATTGGGATTTCTTAATCGTAATTTATTCCTTAATTATTGTTTGCGAATGAAACACTTTCCAATCTTTATCTGACAATCTTACGAAGTATATTCCGCTTGCAAATTTGCTTACATCTATTGTTGTTTGGTGCTTGTTGATTTCCGACTGAAATACAATTTTTCCGTTTACATCATAAAACTGACACCCGCCAGAATTTAATTGTCCCAAATCAATTGTCAATTCACTTATTACAGGATTTGGATAAATGATTATTTTATTTGTTTCGTTTTGTAAAATACCGGTGCACATGTCAACTAAAATTAACTGTGAAGAGGATGCAGAACAATTGTTTGTATCGGTAAAAGAATACATAATGGTTTGATTTCCCACCCCTGCTATTGAAGGGTTAAAAGAGTTTCCTGTTACACCTGCCCCTGAATACGTACCGCCTGCAGGGCTTCCCGGGCTTAATGTAATTGGCGCCCAGTTAATGCACACCGTTGAAGGTGATTGTATATAACTTACAATTGGCAATGTATTTACCATTATTGCTATTGTATTCGGAGATGAAGAGCCACATGAATTGTTTGCAGTGACAGAAATGTTTCCCGGTGTGGTACCTGCTGTGGTGTTAATGCTGTTGGTTACGGATGTTCCTGTCCATGCTCCGGGTAATGTCCAGGTATAGGAG
Organism: Bacteroidia bacterium; assembly: GCA_038215705.1. Lineage (GTDB taxonomy): Bacteria > Bacteroidota > Bacteroidia > AKYH767-A > OLB10 > JADKJB01. The sequence goes on along the minus strand of JBBQQQ010000018.1, from coordinate 18,659 downwards.
GTGGCACCTGCAACCGGTGAAACGGAATAGGTAGTAGTGGTGCCTGCACAAATGGTGACTGGTCCGCTTACAGGTCCCGGTGTTGCAGGAATATTATCAACAGTAACAACCAAACTTGCTGCTGTGCTTGTACCACAACCATTGGATGCAGTTACAGAAATAATTCCAGATGTTCCATTATCAGTTGCGGTGATACTGTTAGTTGTTGAGGCTCCCGTCCAGCCTGCCGGTAACGACCATGTATAGGAAGTGGCGCCTGTAACTGCTGATATGGAATACATGGATGTGGTGCCTGCACAAATTGGTGTGCTGCCTGAAATGCCTCCTGTTATTGTGGGGAAAGGAGTGACAGTAACAGTTAATGTTTGCGGTGATGAAACCCCGCATGCGTTATTTGCGGTAACCGTAATATTTCCTGATGTTGTATCTGCTGTGGTGATAATGCTGTTTGTTGTTGATGTTCCTGACCAGCCTCCCGGTAATGACCACGTATAAGAGGTGGCACCGGCAACAGAACTTATACTATAGGTATTTGATGTTCCGGAACAAATTGTTGTTGTTCCGGTTATTGCTCCTGGCATTGGTAATAAAGTATTTACTGTTATTGCCAATGTTTGAGCAGAAGAAGAGCCACATGTATTGTTTGCAGTAACGGTAATATTTCCGGAAGCACCTGCAGTGGTTGAAATTGTGTTGGTTGTTGATGATCCTGTCCAGCCCCCCGGCAATGTCCATGTATAGGAAGTGGCACCTGCAACCGGCGAAACGGAATACGTATTAGCACTTCCTGCACAAATGATTGTGTTTCCTGAAATTGCTCCCGGCATGGCAACAGCAGGACTTACCGTTACTGTAACTGAATCTGTGCTTGAACAATTTCCCGAAACAGTAGTTACTGTATACGTTGTGGTAACAGTGGGTGAAGCAACCGGGTTCTGAATATTGGTTGCACTTAAGCCTGTTGCCGGAGACCAGGAATACGTTGGACCTCCTCCTGTTGCATTTAAAGTAGTTTGGGAGCCATTGCAAATGGACACATTGGGTCCGGCATTAACGCCGGTAATGACATAAACAGTCATAGCATCGCTCACACTACAGGTGCCGGTGGAAATGGTAACGGTATAAACTGTAGTTGCCGGTGGAGTAGCAACAGGATTTGGAATATTTGAAAAATTGAGGCTTGCTGCAGGAGCCCAGCTATAGTTTAACTGCGAAGACAGTCCCATTTTATACAACAATGCATCAGTCCCTGAACCACCACCGGGTGTAAGGTTAAACGGACCTACATTTGTTGAATTGCTGAAATAACCTGCAGCGTATATTGCTCCCCCGGTTGGGTCAAAAACAGCTGCGTACGTTAATACCAGCACACTGAAATCACTTGTTGACCAGGTATAATTCCCAAGAGTATCTGTGGTAAGTAAAGCAGTGGTCTGGCTTGCATAAGGATTTGAAATGACGTAGCCTGTTCCGAAATTGCAATTGTTTGCTACAAATGTGGTCAATAATATTTTATCCCCCAGCGGACTCATTGCAAGTCTCATTCCTCTGTCAGGACCGGAACTACCGGCAGACTTGACCCAGAGTAAACTGCCGCCTGCAGAATATTTTGCATAGAAAAAATCATCCCCGCCAACCTGTGTTAATGTGTTTGATCCAAATGTGGAAGTGCCGTTGTAATAGCCGGTAACATACGCATCACCATTACGGTCATTAATTATATCAAATGCCTGTACAAGCCCCGAACCTCCTTCTGTATTTACCCACTGCTCTGTTCCGGCAGCATTGTATTTCACAATAAAGGCATTCATTACATTGCAATTGACTGTAAATGCACCAAATTGCATGTTGTTTCCTGCCCCGTAGCCTGTTACATAAATATTACCTGAATTATCAACTGAAACGCCATTTCCGTAATCATCCCAATTGCTGTTTGTTGAAGTTCTTACCCATTGAAAAACACCTGCAGCATTATATTTCACAAGAAAATAATCACTTCCATTTGATGCTGTAAGGTTTACTGTTCCGAAAACTCCTGTTAGGCGGTACTGCCCTGTCATGTAAATATCACCGGTAAATTTATCCGCTTCAATTCCGTGTCCGATATCAGTACTTGTTCCTCCCACAAGCCTTATCCATTGTCCTACTCCTGCATTATTAAACTTTGCAATGAAAGCCTGTCCGGCATTATCTGATGTATAGTTCAGATTCCCGAAAGTGCTTACACCTTGTATGGAACCGGTTAAATATATATCCCCGTTTGAATCAACTATTATATCTCTGGGTGCATCGCTTCCTGAACCACCACCTTTTACAGCCCATTGAACAACTCCTGCAGCATTGGTTTTTATTAAATATATATCTACGCCTCCAATGCTGGTTAATGTGAAAGAACCAAAACTTACATTTCCCTCGAAATACCCTGAAGTATATACGTTTCCTGCCTGGTCGGTTGCTACTGCAAATCCTTCATCCACATTTGCATTGCCATAATTATTTGCCCATGTAAAATCATATGGCTTGGCAATAAGTCCGACAGGAGTTGCATTTAATTGTACTGCTGTATTTGCACCACATATAAATTGGTCGGGTCCTGCGTTTGCTGTTATTATTTCAATAGTAATTGTTTGATTTTTTATGCATCCCGCAGCAGTGGTTCCTGTAGCTGTATAGGTTGTAGTGGTAGCAGGATTTACAACAACTGAAGCACCTGTAAGTCCACCGGGTTGCCAGACATAGCTCACTGCACCTGTTGCAGTTAATGTAACAGGAGAACCCGGACAGGAAATGCCAGCAGAAGAACTAACTTTAATACCTGCATTAATTGCCACAAACTCACCAAGAGGAATTTTTCCATCCACACCATTAAAATCTTTCATCTTAAGGTATATATTAGTTACAGGGTTAAATGAATATAAAACACCTACGCTGTATATTCCCCCGCCTGAAGTAGCCCCGATAAATTTACCTGTTGCATCCAGATACATGGGTCCACGCGGAAAGCTGCCGTTTACCGTTCCGAAATTATGATGCACCGTAAATACATTTCCTGTTGGGTTGAAAGAAAATATTGTACCATATCCGTAAGAGCCTCCCTGCTGTGCTGTTCCATAAAATATGCCGCTTGGCATTCTTACCATCTCTCCATTAATGCTGTATCCTGTTGCTGTTGTAAGATCGAATAGTTTTGTAAAGGTGGAGGTAGAGGGGTCATACGAATAAATAGTTCCTTTTGCATTTGAGCCACCCAAAGCAGTGGCACCATATAATTTTCCATTGGGATCTGCCAGTAATGCTGTAGAAGCATAATACCCGTTTGACGAGGCAGGGAATGAATATAGATTTGTATAAACTCCTGTAACCGGATTAACTGAATAGAGCTTGTCACCGGCAGCAAACCCGCTTCCGTACGTAGCATACATCAACCCGTTTGAATGGTTCACTAATTTAGTAAAAAGTGAGGTAGTTGAAACCCAGCTATTGATATTGGTTACCACATTTGTAGCAGTATCGTAGGAAAATACTGTTCCGTAATTGGCGGTGCCTCCTCCTGAACTAACTCCGAATAATTTTCCGTTTGGAACTTCCGTAAGCTGCACACAGGGAGTTCTGGGGCTTGGTGCTGTAGAGGTAAATTCTATTACATTGGTGAGCACATCGGTACAAGTATTGTATTTAAAAATAGTTCCCCGCCCAAATTGCCCGCCTTTGCTGGTTGTGCCGTACACATTACCATTTGTTGCTTTTATAATCCCTGCCAAAGGTTCTTCGCCTTCGCTCCAGTTTTGGAAATCATATAAATCAGTATACGTACCCGGCAATGAAAAAGAAAAAATTACCCCATCGTCATTTGCACCACCTCTCCTGGTAAGTCCCCAGAACTTGCCGTTGCCTGTCTGCAAAAGCTTTCCTGTAACAAATTGTCCGGTTGCAGGCACAAGATTATACAGCTCTGTTAATGCCATACTATTATAATCAAAAACATAGATAATACCTGCAGATAAGCCGGGTCCTACCGCATATAACAAACCATTTGCGCCTTCCTCAAATTTTCCCTGCCCGGTGACATTTGAATTGTAATCAAAAATTTTGGTGTACACATTTCCGGTAGGATTAATTCTTATAATCGATTGATATGTGTTTCCATAAAGCATTCCGTCCGAAGCAAGCGTGAGGCCGGTTTGGGGGGTTGTGCCATCAGGAAAAGCAGGTCCATCCAAATCGAAATCATGAATGGTGGTTAACGTATTTGTTCCTACATTATACATAAAATATCCACCCATTTGGTCAAACTGGTTGAAGCCTTCCGTATTGCCATATAACATGCCGTTTGGCGCCATCACCAAAGGACCAATGGGAGCCGAACCACTGATAGTATCATTAAAATTAAAAATCCGCTGGAATGTTAAGTTGTTATAATCCCAATAAAATATGGTTCCTTTATTATGAATGCCACCCAATCCGCAAAGTCCATACAATCTTCCGGAAGGTCCTATACATAAACCGCCTTGTGGTCCTGTGCCACCACCTGCACCTGCAAAATCAAAGAGTTTTGTATATGCATTTGTAACTGGGTCGAATGAAAAAAGTACACCCAATCCGTAATAACCTCCTCCTGTAGCCACTCCATAAAGCAGTCCGTTGGGAGCGAGCAGGAGGTTACCGGAAGGATATTTGCCCGGTGCAAATTGATTATTGTCAAAATCAATAATTTTAGTCTGGACACCGGTTAAGGTATCATAGGAAAACAAAGTGCCGACACCATGATTACCTCCCAGGGAAGTTAATCCATACATTTTTCCTCCTGCAAGTGTCAATCCTCCGTAATCTATAAAACCGGCATTATGCCTGTCGCCTGATAAATACTCAAACTGATGTATATTTCCAAAACCGGAGCCATCGGTATTAATTTTATAAATATTTCCCAGAGTGTCGCCACCGATTTTTGTTACGCCCCATATTTCATCCACCTGCGCTAGTGTAATCAAGGAAAACAACATTGAAACTGCGGATAGAAGAATTGTTTTTTTTGTATTCATAATTTAGGTATAGGTATATTTAAAGAATGAAATGTAATTTACATCTACTATCAAAATAAAGCATGGCTTGTTTAATCATCCACAAAAAATTTAAGACAAATAAAATGAATTGTCGTTTTAATCCTTTTCAAAACAAAAATGAGCCTGTGATTTTTTCAATAATCCTAATTCACTTTCATCATCCTCGCAGTTGAATATCCTGAACCGGTTATCAGCTCTACCAGGTAAACACCTGCGGGGTAATCGTCAATATCTAATTCCATCGAAAACCTCTGCGATACTCTCCCGGCATAATGATGTACCCGTTCTCCAAACATATTGTAAACATTAATGGTTACGCCAGCAACCATATCGTGATCAGATTGCAGGTATACTTTTGAAACACCAGGATTAGGGTAAATGACCAGTTTTGCAGCCTCCGTATTTTCATATACACCCACCGGGTTATTAACAACAGTAGTAGCAAAATTAGTAATCACAGGAGCGTTATAATCAAAATAAATATTTGCATAATTCGATATGGTATCACCTATGGCGAGGCCCGGGTAAGGCATCACCCTGTAACGTATAAATCCGTGACTTCCCGGTTCATCGCTCACGCTGTCTGGCAAATTAATGTTATCAAAATAAAAATCAAGGTTGCGTGAATGGGGCAGGTAATTTACCGTACCGGGATGACTGAGAGCAATTAGTTCAAAAGTATTCATGTCAAGCCATGAGCTGACAGGGTTTGCAATTTCAATAAATGTTGCAAGATATGTCCCTGTATTCTGAAAGCGTATTAAATATTCCAGGTAGGGAGGACTTGCAGTCTGCGCCTGTTCCAGTACAGGAATATCCACGGTAATATCATTAGGATCGAATGATCCTACAACAACATCAATGATGGTGTCGCGGTTATTAAACCACCTAACGTCGCCGGGTATGGGTTGAATCTCGGCAATAAACATTGCCTGTATTCCTAAAGTTCCTATCGCAGTCTCCAATTCTACATCAATTGTCCGCGATTCCCATTGCATAAGACCAGTATAGTTCCATATCAATGTATCGGGAAGTATAACCGAGGGAACTGCTGTAGCACTGGAATAATTCATGAAAGCCGGCTTAATCAGCTTTACCTGACCATCCATTGTGATAGTTCCCAGGTTCTGATATTCGATGTGAAAAACCGTTGTGAAGCCGGGCCTGATAACACCATTAGCGGTAACGTTAATACTAAGGTCGAATAACGATTGGGAAGGCTGGTATGCAAAATCATTCAGTGAATCGGTTTCGCCGGAACCGGTGAATGTTACGGAATAGGAAACAGGGCTTACTGAACAATATTCGACAGAATCACTGGTAACTAAATAGCTCCCGGGATTTGCAAGATTGAGGATATAATCGCCGGTGCTGGTGGTTAGGGTTGATCTGGTTGAATTTTGTTCCTTGACAGGATGCAGAACAAGCGGCATTTCACCGGCATCAAAAGCCTGGTTGGAGTTTGCATCAATATAAGCTTTTCCTTTAATCATGTTAGGGTGGTCTTCTACTTTGACGATCCAGGCATCTGAGTTATACGTGGGCGTATGACCGCTCACATCAAAATCGTTGGAGGTAGTTCCTCCGGCAAGGATATATCCGCCATCGCTGGAAAGCTTAAAAGCGCCTGCTGATTCATACCTTCCCCCGCCCAAAGACTTATCCCATAATACCGATCCGGCAGTGTCGAGCGAGGCTATCCAGAAATCAACTCCATCGTAGGGATGCGTAATATCGCCATTGGTTGAACCAGCAAGTCCTGCAACAAGATAATTTCCTTCAGCGGTTTCATATACACCAAATAATTCGGCCTCATTGGAGTTACCCCCAAGACATTTTTGCCATACAAAATCACCGGCGCTGTCGAGCATCACTACCCAGAAATCACCCAAGCCATGATTTCCGCTTACATAAACGTCATTAGAATAAGTCCTGCCTACCACAAGGTAATTGTTGTCGGATGTATTAATTACGGATACACCTTTATCATAACCCGAACCTCCATAATTTTTACACCACTGCAATGTAAGTGTGCTGTCGAGCTTTACCACGGCAAGGTCACTGCTGCCATAATTTGTAATAACCATTCCACCCGGGAAACCTGAACTGCCTGTCAGCACATATCCACCATCGTTAGTATTCTTTAAACTATAAGAAAGATTGCCGGATCCGTTATGAAGCGTGTTATTTACAATGGTTCCTGAAGAATCAATTTCTATCAGCCATAACGACTGGTTTCCAACAGGGAGTCCGGTAAGATCACCATTATAGGAACTTGTTGTTGCAGCAACCAGGTAATTTCCGCCCGGGAGCTGAAGCATCGACCATATATAATCGTTAGACGTTCCACCCAGGCATTTTTGCCAGATTATATTTCCCTGGTCATCCAATTTTATAAGCCAGCCGTCTGCCTGGCCATGAAATCCTGTCACATCACCATCATCCGATTGAGTTTCTCCACCAACAAGAAATCCGCCTTCATTAAGAGCCAGTACCGCATGGGCATTATCATTAGCAGTGCCTCCATAAGTGCGCATCCACTCCTGGTTTCCGCTGCTGTCGGTTTTTACAATGTAAAAATCATAATCACTATAACCTGCACCGATAAAGCCCCCGTCGGCGCATTCATCAAGCGCACTGATTTCCTCATGATCGGTGGTACCCAAACAACTTTGCCATTCAATTGCCAGCTGGGAATATGAATTGACGCTGATAAGCAAAAAGAACAATCCTAAAAATAATTTTATATATATGCCGGCACCTGTTTTGATTTTCATGTTAAACGTTTTTGTATTATCTGTTTTTTCCTAATGCTCATTGCATTTTTACAAGTCTTACATACTTCCTGTTTGTTCCGCAAACGATTTCCATATTATAAACTCCTGCAACTAATAATGCGCCATCGATCTCAAAATGATCTGATGTTGAAATTCCTGATAATATTTTCCTGCCAGTTATATTAAACAAATTATAACTTATTTCTGAATCACTGTTACAGCTTGCGCGGATGTAAAAATCACCTGTCGAAGGATTTGGGTAAGCCTCAACAAACAGATCATTTTGCGGTTCGGAACTTTCAAATTTGCTGTGATTGGGTCCCACGGGAAAACAAACTATGCGAACCCTCATTGCCGATGAGGTATCCCTGCAACCCGCTGCATTTGTACCTACGCACCTGTAGTTGGCAGTATTAAATGCGCGGTAGGTTTGCTGTGTGTATCCGGTATAAATATTATTTCTTAACCATTTATAAGTTGAAAGCCCGGGGGGAGCGACAAGTTCAACACTATCGCCTTCACAAATTCCCAAAGATCCGTTTGCAGTCACCGTCATTACCGGCAGCTGGCTTACAGTAACATTTATTGTATCGCTGCCCGTACAGGTACCGGCTGAATCCGATACATCTACCCAGTATTGTCCGCTTGCCTGTACGCTGATAGATGACGTGGTGGAACCATCAGACCATGAATATGCGAAATATGAACCATTGCTTACAATCAGCATCGTTGAGTCGCCTGCACAGATTGTAGTATCACCTGTGATCACGGGAAGCTGTTGACTGGTGTCCGGTACCGTTATAGTGAACGTCGACGGGCAGGTAGTAAAGATATCGGTAATCGTAAGTGTATAATTCCCCGGAGCAAGGTTTGAAATAGTTGGAGTTGTTGCTCCCGTTGACCAGAGATAATAATTTCCATAAGCAGAAACCGAAATCGAACCCGAGGAATAGCCACAGGAAGAAGGAATTATAGCAGGAGTAATTGGATATGGCTCTGTTGTAATCACTGGCATAGAATGAATACCCGTGCAACCCGATGCAGATGTGACAATTACCGAATAAAGTCCCGATGAGTCAGTTTGAAGGGAATATGAATTGGCACCTGCAATTGGATTCAAATTCAGATACCATTGATAACTCACTCCTGTATACCCTGCAAACATTTCGATGGAATCACCATTGCAGGCCACATTATTTCCAGTATTTGTATAAATGGCAAAATTACCGAACTCATTATCTGATACATTTACTGCAGCAGATGTAAACCTGCAACCTATACTATCGGTGTACACGGCAGTATATTCACCAGGCTGACTGGCATATATGGAGTTATTATTTTCACCGGGTATCAGCAGGTTATCGTGGTACCATTCATATAGGAAATCATAACGGCTAGCGGCTGCAATTTCTGCCGAATCATTACCGCAAAGATAGGGAGGCGTTACAGGCAGCAATGAGGTTTGTGGCAGTGATTGTATAACGATAGTATAACCGGTTGCATAATAATTGCAGGTCCCATCACTAACATTCGCATAATAGTAGCCTGGAGCCGTACCTGAATAGACTGAATCAGTGGCACCAGTGATAATGCCGCTGTGGTACCACTGATAAGTATATCCGGGTCCGGATGTAGCAGTGAGATGAAAGGTATCCCCCGCGCAGATATTATTCCCGTCGCCGGTTATCTGCATAGTGTTTACTCCGTCTACCAGCGTTATAGAATTGGTTGTAATGCTTCCGCAGATGTTTGCCAGGACACAATCATAAACTCCCGGCTGTGATGTATAAAGTGAATTATTTGATGCACCGGGAATTGCTACTCCATTTAATGACCACTGGGCGGTTCCATAATTATTATATGTCGGATCATTTGTAATAAGTTCCAGTTCAATAGTTCCATTACCATTACAAAAAACAGTAGATTCTGAAGTGATTACTCCTACCGGAAGTCCATACCTGATAAACCGGTTATAACTTCGAACAGGGTCACATGCTGGAAAATACTCCTCGACATAATAGATCCCGGTTGCTGTTGCGAAATGAACATTGCTGTCGGCACCTGGAATCAGGATACTGTCGCGGAACCATTGGTAAGTTGCACCTGATGATGCATAAATGCTTAACTCAAGTGAATTGGCGCAAAAAGAAGGAAACAGCCCAACAAAATTGACTGTTTTCCTGGTATGTTTTTCATACAAATAAGTTACACTGTCTGTTGTGGAAACAACAACATTGCCTGAACATACCCTGCTTATTTCACAAAAATAACTACCAGGTGAATTTAGAGAATAATAGTAGGAAAACCCCGATACCTGTACATTATTCCTGAACCAAGTATATGAACAACCACTGCAGTATGGAACTTGTAACGATGTGGATTCGCCACCACATCCCGTAAGGGGGCCATTAACAGAAACAGGATAGGCAACAGTATCGGCCAACACATATGCGGTGCCGGTAGTTGTGGACTGGCAACTGTTTGTTACTATCGCATAATAGCTTCCGGTAGCTGAAACCGGATTTGTGGACTGGGTTCCGGGAATTGCATTACCATTATGGTACCACGCATAGGTATATTTATTTGAATAAGGAATCGTTAGTGTAGTTGTTCCACAATCTTCACCAGGTGGAAAAATATAATCAATGTAAGAGGTGTCAGGGTTTATACTCAATACAGGAATGCCATTAGCGTTAAAATTTATAGTGTCAGAAATTGCACTCCCGCATGTATTGGTAGCAGTAACATAATAATCACCTGTAACCTGAGGGCTATGTGCAATATAAGTAGCTCCAGATATTGGGTTGCCGTTAAGATACCACTGGTAGCTTGTAGAATTCAGCTGGTTGACATTAAATATGATAGATGTATCAGCAAGGCAGATTGAAACCGTGCCCGAATAATTCAATTGAGTAAAGGGTGGAATTTTGTATTGAACGGAACCTATCGTCGATGAAAAATACTGATCACCCAACTGCATCAGGCAGAAATAAGAGCCGATTGTATCGACAACAAGAGTATCATTATTTGAATTCTGAATCCCATAATAATATTGGAAGCTCTCATACCGGTACCACAAATAATTATCGAATCCCGGAGGTACGGATAAAATCATTGTATCTCCTTCACAAAACGGACTTGGCCCACTTAAAGTAGTTGGCACCAGTCCTGTAAGCAGCGGTGTGCCGTTAGCATTTGTACGTTCAATTTTAATATCATAATCGGAATAGATGGTCGGCGGAGGGTGAATAGAAATGTCAAGCCCACCCGTGCAATAGCTCTCATCGGGATTCTGAATTACCGAATTACCATCGAGCATCCCAGTTTCCCATTCTACAGTAGCGAGCGGAGAAAATTTTGTGAACGGATATCCATTTGCAACGAATCCGCCATCTGATGTGGCATATACATCCGTATTGTATCTCAAATAACCCGACTGAGTAAAATGATTGATGACGTTACCGTCGAGGCCTATACGAGTTGCATAATAAGTTCCATATGACGAGCCTCCGCGCGCTGTCATCGCGAATACAGAATCACCTTTCAGCTCTGCACAGGAATTATATCCTACGTAAGATGCTCCACCAATCAAATAAATTTTCTTCCAGATGCTATCACCATCAGCATCTGTGCGGACGGCATAACCTGCATATACCGATGCAGTCTGATATTGCCCGCAAACCAAAAATCCACCATCATGAACTTTGGTCATGGCTAACGCCTTTTCCGTCACAAGGCTTCCAAACGTTTTATACCAGAGCTGGTTACCTGAGGAGTCAGCTTTCATGAGAAATATATCCGGAGTATTCTGAATCCCATTGCTGGTGGTAGTTCCTGCAATTACAATATCGTTTCCTGCTGCAACTATTGAAACGGAGTTATCAGAAAGAGATCCTCCAAATGTTTTTGTCCAGAGGACATTTCCACCAGGCGAAAGTTTTACCAGGTAAACGTCACCGCCATTAGTATTTACAGAACCGGTTGCATAAATTTCTCCTGCAGGACCTTCAGCAGCATCAGCTGCGCTTTCAGCGGCTCCCGTGCCAATATTTCGCTGCCACAAAAGTTGACCCAGTGAGTCGGTTCGTACCAGGAACATATCACCGTTAATGCCAAAACTCGAGGTAGATCCAACTGCTAAAAATCCTCCATCCGAAAGCCTGATAATTTCTGATAAACCTTCTCCACCCCGTCCACCGTATTGGTATCTCCAACCCTGTCCGTTGACAGCAGTTGCGAAAAGCACTAAAAAGACTGATAGTAATAATAATTTCATAGGCCGTTAACAGCTTTAAACAGTGTCTGAAACTCACCGCTGTGTTTCCAAATGTAAATGAAATATGGGAAATTACCAAAATTCAAAGAAATGGGGGGTTTTTGACTTACTTCTATGCCCGGCCTTGCGTGACATGGTCTGTTACTAACAGGCGATTATACATGTAAATTGATTTTTACAGTACTTCAAAATCAATTTATCTGGTGGATGGTGACTTAAGTGAACAAGAAAAATCAATTATGCATACAATGCTTTCGAAATTACATAAATTTCACAATCCATTTTTTGAAGCTAACGACCAATTGGTTTTAAATGAAAAGTTGGGAATTGAAAAATAATTGTCTGTCTGCAAGAATAGTAATGTGATTAGTTTGTAACGTAAGGTTTTTAAATATGACGCCTAACGGATCGACCATTGCCGCAGGCCGATATCGAAGACGAATTAATAAATTTACCCTTTATGGTAAACACGGAGCTAAAATCACATTCCTTACAAACATAATTCCGCTTGCGGCAAATTGCCATGTTATGCGTTCGTGCTGCTGATCGTTCAAGGCCTAACTGTTCGAGGCTCGCACCAAAGGTTATTAGATGCTCATGATGTTATCGCTTGGGTGAGCTGTCATGACCAAGTCTAATATTTCATAACAGCTATTTTTTTTGATATAATATCCTTACCCCTTTCAAATTTTAAAATGTAAACACCACTCGAAAGAGATTGGGTTTCGAGCTTTAGTGAATGCTGCCCGGTGTTTTGCGTTATTGGGGCGATTGATAAAACTTCTGTACCTAAATTATTATAAAGACGAGCAGATACATTCATTACAGATGGCAAGGAATAATCAATTATAAGATAGCTGCTTATCGGGTTGGGGTAACAATTCACGCTGCCGGGCAAGCTGCTTTCAGTAACACTTGTTGTTATGCAAACTCCGGGAATATTTGCATCCAGCCACTGTAGACGCTTATTGATCCAATTTTTAAGTGTATCCAATTCGGCATTGTAGGTAGCTGCAACGGGTTCAATTTCCCAATCAGGTCCGGTGTGGCCAAGTAAAGACCATTTTTGAAAATGCCTTGCCTGGGCATTTTGTACAGTGGCACCTATACTGTCAATGAATGAGAAAATAGTTGCTGTGTCCAGAATGTTTTGCCTGTATTGTTCGTAAGTACATCTAAGCTCATTTTGAAAAGTACTATCCTGCAACAACCTGATGTACCAACCGGTAGAATAATTATCAACGTTGCAATCATTGATATGATGTGCCCAACCTTCTCCTTGCAAGTTGTTAAAGAAGCAGTAATTTTGATTTTTGAAACTCCAGTCAAAGTCCCATACCGGACCGGCTCTTAACTTGCCCCCGTTTGAGTATTTATCTTTATGAAAGAAAACGCTCTTCTTGAACCCATCCGCATTTCTTGATAACTCGTTAACAAGGAAGTAATCTATAAATGATGGTACATCCATATACTTTCTATACCCTACGTTCGGGTCAGCAAAATTAATACTGTATAGTGCTGTTTCCAGACTGTCAATGTAAGAAGCTATATAAGCTTTTTGTTGAGGCTGAATTGTATCAGGATTAGGATATTCGTAAACAAAATGTACATCAAATCCCGGATGGTCTATTGGTGAATAATTTGATTGAAAACTATTGTTTGCATCCCAATAGTTTTGTTGTAATATATATCCACCAGTTAATTCATCTCCAATAGTATCAGCAGGAGTTAATTTTGCAATATCTACACGATTGGCATCGCGCCTTATTTTTTCTCCTATTACATAAATACCTTTATAAGAACTATCAATAAGTACTTCGCACAATTGAGCCCTCACGCTGTAAGTCCCCATTTCTCCAAAAAGGTTAAAGGCAATTAGATTTCTCATTAACGATCGGTCGTTATAATTGGAAAGCAAAACCCAGTCATTTTCAGCCGGCATTCCCAATATCGCAACATTATTATTTGCTCCTGCTGAATCGCGGGTTTCAATATTGTAAGGACGTTGAGGATAAGAGGCTGATGTATTTCCCCTGATTTCAATGCCTATATTCCCGCTGTAAACATTTGCATTGTCAGATGCATAAGTTATACTGTTGAGTCCGTTGTATTTTATGTCCATCAGGCAGTTGATTTTCGTTTCCGGAACAATGGTTTGACCTAATGTATTTATCATTACGATAGGTAGTTCTGAGCTGTCAAGAACTACGGTTCCTAAATCGGTTATGCAAATTTTAAATGTTCCACCACCACCACCCCATTTCCAGGCTTGTATATAAATGTTTTGCCCCGGAGTAAGGTCATACACAGGAAGGAAAGATAAATAACCGTTACCGCCATCATCATCACAACCCACGATATTGAGATTGCTGCATGTACTGTCGGTCCAGACAGCGATTCCCGTATCATCAATGCTTCCGCTGAGGGTTTCAAAACTCAAATTTCCGGAAGCAGGAACCTGCATTGTATACCAAATATCACCACCCGCAAACCAGGAACAATTTGGGGTGTAGCCAGAACCCGGATAGCCCGTATTGTCAACAGAAATACATGGGATGGTGTCGACTGGAATTGCAATGCATGGATGAATGCCCTGCAAAAGAGGCGTATTACAGTTTCCTATAGTGGAGAATACGCTACCTGTATCAGGAGTGGGGCCATCCTGAAAAAGAATATTCCATGACGAATCCTGCAATTCATAGGAATTCTCATTTTCATAGTTTCCGGCATTATAAATTAATTCCAATATGCCACCATTACATATCGAAATAGCTGCAGTGCTTCCACTGTTGCTTGCGCTGAATATTCCTACTGAAAGGCTGTTAATAAGAACCTCCAGAGTTGCGCCATTCCATCCATCGCCATAGCTGTCGTGCATGGTAATGGTATAAGTGCAACATTGTGCATTTGAGCTTGTGTTTTGTCCGCACAACACGAAAATGATCGTACACATTGTTAATATTTTATTCATCATAATTTTTGTAAGATTACTTTATGGTATCTAAATTCAAACATGTTTCAAGATGTAAAGTGAAATAGGTTTCCAAATGTACGGAGTTTGCACGTCGCCCAAGCATGAAGCCTAATCGGTTTGACCGACTGCCACTGTCCGGCTTCTGAGATGAAAGATACACATTTCCCCTTTACGTTCCAGACGGAGATATAATTATATTCACCACCCCCAAACACCAGGCTTGCGGCAGAATGCTGTTACCACCAGCTGCTTATGCTAATTCCAAATATGCCACTTCAGCGTTTGTCAGAATTCTTCAATGATCCTTTGATTTGACATGATTATTTCTGCAATAGAATTAGTCGAAGTATTTCCCGGCCTTAGCCAAATTATTTTCGGTAGGGCTCCTTTCAAAACAGAAATGTCGATGAAGTCTGAATCAAAAGTAACTATGCAACAATTATTTGTTTAGCATATTCCCAAATTTCAAAATCGGAGGTCTTGTCTAAGTTAAGTCGCTTTGTTTGTTCCGACTTCGGGAAAATGTCTTCGATTTTCTTTATAATTCGAAAAGAAATATTCTAATCGAAAAGAAGTTTCATGAAGCTATTCTAATTCTGTTTTCTCTGTCTGCTGCAAAAGCTAGGCATGCCTGTATTTCAACTTCCTTTAATTCAGGATAATCGCTTAAAATTTGGTCCACTGATAAACCGGAAGCTAGCCAGCTTAAAACATCATAAACACTAATTCTTGAACCATTTATACAAGGTTTCCCAAAACGAATAGTAGGGTCAATTGAAATATAATGCGTGTAATTCATGCCACTAATTTACAAAAGGTAATCCAATTTAGCAATTGGCGGTTACGGCTTGGCAGTTGGTGACGGGGTCGGCTGCCAATTTAATAGTTTCTGTAAACACCATCCGGCCCTTGAATGGAGATTTCGGTGATATCAATAATCTATAATGATAAATTTACCTGTTGTCAAAACTTTATTGTTTTGAATTAAACTAAATAAATACAATCCGCTAGACAACTTGTTTCGTTGAAAAATCAATGAGTGACCGGATAATTCGGTTTCCTGTCTTACTAAATTTCCATTTGTATTATAAATATTCAAAGTGGCATTTTCCAATAAAAAAGTTGATTGTAAAATGGCTGAAATGGAGAATATATTTGGCGAAAAGCTGACGTTAATAACTCCATTCTCATAATTGTTAATTCCGGTTGCTAAAGTAATGTGTATGGTATCAGAGGAACAGCAACCAAACTCACATACTGTTACATAATATGTTCCGGTATCTGTAACGGAAATTGTTTGCCATGTTTCGCCAGTTGACCATAAATAATTACCGAATTGCCAACTGACATAGCCCGCATCAAGCAAAATGCTGTCACCCGAAAGAATTGTTGTATCATTTCCCAGGTTTACTACAGGAACTTCAGTAATGTAGATACTATTTTGTGTGGTATCGGTTCCATTTAGAACCAGAGTTATATCATAAATACCAACATTTGTAAAATAATGTGATGGAAATTGTAATGTTGAGAAATTTTCAATTCCGGATAAGGAATCACCGAAATTCCACAACCAACTGGTGTCATTATAACATGTAACTGTTGGCGCAAACGAAACAGTGTCATATTGGCAATAAGCATTCCATGTGAAATTAAAAGCAGGAGTGATGTAATTTACGGAAATGGGGTTTGACGTTGTTGTTGTTCCACATGGGGCACTTTGTGATACAGTTACAGTATAATTACCAGCAGTATAAACAGTAATGCTTTGACTTATATCACCGGTTGACCACAAATAACTAACTCCTGAATTAGCTGTTAAAACGGTACTGTCTCCCTGACAAATTGATGTATTTCCAATTACACTTGCCTTGCAAGGATCAAATTCCCAGAAGTCGTTGGTATTGCCTACTACTGCGTCTCGTCCTGTTCCTACGTACCCCTTGCCTCCAATAGAGAATCCGACACTACCGGCTCTTCCGGTACCTCCAAAATCGGCAATCTGAATCCATGCGTCTGTAGCTGGATCATATTCCCAAAAATCATTTCTGTTATAAGGAATGCCTCCTACGCCTGTTCCAATAAATCCTTTGTTCAAAATTGAAAATCCAACTGCTGTATTTACTGGCATACCACCGTAAGTAGCTTTTTGAATCCACATATTCATTGCAGGATCATACTCCCAGAAATCATTGCAATAAGCACCATTGTTGCCGGTACCAACATAACCTTTATTACCAATTGAAAAGCCAGGTGCCCACATTCTTGGTCCTCCGCCAAAGTCGGCCACTTGTGTCCATGTATCTGTTGATGGATTGTATTCCCAAAAATCCTGGTTATAAGGAAGATTGCCACTAACACTACATCCTAATCCAATATATCCTTTGTTGGCAATTGAAAATCCAGTTGCATACCATCTTGAAATTCCACCAAAAGAAGTTTTCTGAGTCCACACATTGGTTGCCTGATCCCATTCCCAAAACTGTTGACTAGCATTACTGTTCATTATTCCGGTTCCTATATATCCTTTTGTTCCAATTGAAAAACCGACCGCAAAGCCTAAATTTGAACCAATACCAACATTCGCCTTTTGAGTCCAAACATCAGTTACTGGATCATATTCCCAAAAATCATTAAAAGCAGAGATGTTTAAAATACTGCCCGTACCGATATAACCTTTGTTACCAATAGAAAATGCGACAGCCATATACCTTGCAGAGCCTCCAAAATCCGATTTATTTGTCCATGCACCCTGACCAAGCACACAATCGTTATTTACGTGCAAAATGGCAATAAAAAATAAAATTCCAAAAATTATTTTCATTTATGTTGTGCATTGTGGCTAGCGGTTTACAGTAACCGTTGGCCGGCAAATTCCAGGTGCTTTCTGATTCCCAAAGATAACCCAAAGTCCTTAAGCCACAAAAACTTCCTTCAGCCGGCTAGCGGCTACTGCGTGTGTGCGCCCCGCATGAGCATGACGCACAAATTCGAAAGGTAAAGGATAGCGAGGAGAAAATCAAATTGCTATTTGCCTGACAATTAATGTATTCCAGAGGGTGAAAGTCCCTTATACGCCGGAGTAACGTCCGGAAGTGTTAGCAAGTCGCAAGGTGGTGAAGAGAAATCTTCGCACTGAAGGAAGCGAGACTGCAAAGTCCGGTACTGACCCATCGACTTCGCTCAAGGCAGGCTTACAGGAAGGGCATAAGAGGCTATAAAACGAGGATGAGTGTGCACAGCTACACAACGTCCAAAGAGTACATAAACGTTTTATAGTAGATGCCACAGGAATCGGATGAAGGAGTATGCTCTTACCGGGGGAGATCCTAACTGTTGCTGAAATGTAATGGAAGGAAGTCAGCAGAGGCCATAGTAGTTGTGCAAACGAGCCGAAAAAAAAAATGTCGGAGGACTCAGCTAACAATGAAGGACTGAACGTTAAGTGGTTTTCAATTTCAGAAGGAATGCGCTGCAAGGCGGATAGCCCCTGAAAACGAAAACAGGTTGAAGTTAAAGTAACACAGGAATGATTGCACAGGTACTACATCCTTACAACATGCACAGGGCACTGG
>JBBQQQ010000017.1:0-89153 GCA_038215705.1 Bacteroidia bacterium | reverse complement strand
TACGGCCGTTTCAAGGATATTGAATTTCATCACAAAATTACCTTGGTCAAAAATGTTTGGGATATCTTTCAACTAAATGACCAGGTTTTGCGCCAACAGTTTCAACTGCTTACAGCAGGAAGACGTTCTGCACCTTTGAGTAATTCCAACAGGCTGATTGCGGCACACAATATATTTGTTGAAGAAGGCGTCGTAGTGGAATGCGCTACCATCAACGCTTCAACCGGCCCGGTTTACCTGGCAAAAAATTCAGAAATCATGGAAGGTGCAATGATTCGCGGTCCTTTTGCGCTGGGTGAAAATGCCACAATTAAGATGGGAGCTAAAATTTATGGCGCCACTACTATCGGGCCCCATTGCAAAGTGGGCGGTGAAGTCAGCAATTCGGTAATTCTGGGATATTCCAATAAGGCACACGACGGATTCCTTGGAAATTCAGTAATCGGTGAATGGTGTAATCTCGGTGCTGATACAAATAATTCTAATCTTAAAAATAATTATTCGGCCGTTCAGGTCTATGATATAAGTTCCGAAAAAATGGTTCCCACCGGCCTGAATTTTTGCGGGCTGTTTATGGGCGATCATTCCAAGTGCGGTATTAATACGATGTTTAATACCGGAACTGTCACTGGTGTTAATGCCAATATTTTCGGTGCCGGATTTCCACCGAAATTCATCCCTTCGTTTTCATGGGGCGGGTTTGAAGATTCACCAGTTTTCAGGTTCGAGAAAGCCGCGGAATTGGCACGACAGGTATTCAAACGTCGTGGAATGGATTTTGACGCAACCGAAGAGGCGATTTTAAAGTCAGTATTTGATATGACAGAAAGTCAAAACAAAACTGCTGCCAGCCGGTGAAGCTTACCCTTTAATAGTATTGATTATCAAATAATTAAAACACCCATCAGGTATTAGCAATTTGCAGGTTTACTTTGGCATATCAATTGACCTGATCTCACTTACCGATTAAAAACCGTCAAAGCCAGATTTTACTGACAATTTGACAAAATATTATTCATGCATGTTCGACAACAATCATAATCACCAGATTTATGGAATTACAGGATTAACGGACGATGAGCCCGATTTAATCCCATTACTTTCTTCAGAGGACGAAGAGCAGATGAATTCTGAAAAAATTCCTGAAATCCTTTCTATACTGCCCCTTAGAAATACCGTTTTGTTTCCGGGTGTTGTTATTCCTATTACCGTTGGCCGGGATAAATCAATCCGATTGATTAAAGACGCCTACAAATCCGATAAGATTATTGGAGTGGTGGCCCAAAAGGACAGTGCTGTGGAAGATCCGCAGGTGGCAGACCTCCACCAGGTTGGTACCGTTGCTACCATCATTCGTATGTTGCGTATGCCTGATGGAAACACAACAGTGATCATACAGGGAAAACGCCGTTTTAAAATTAATGAGGTAAAAGATACCGAACCCTACCTCAAAGCCAGTATCACCCCGCTTTCTGATAAAAAACATTCGCTGCTTGAAAAAGAATTCATTGCACTGATTGATTCATTACGTGATTTGTCGCTGCAAATTATAACGCAGTCGCCAAACATTCCAAGCGAAGCTTCTTTTGCAATAAAGAATATTGAAAGCCCTTCATTCCTCATCAATTTCATATCATCCAATATGAATGCTGATGTGGAACGCAAGCAGCAGCTTCTTGAAATGATTGATATGAAAGAGCGCGCTACCATGGTACTCGAATACCTGACCCGTGAGCTCCAGATGCTGGAATTAAAAAACCAGATCCAGTCGAAAGTTAAGATAGATATTGATAAACAACAACGTGATTATTTTCTGAATCAGCAACTCAAAACCATCCAGGAAGAGTTGGGAGGAAATTCGCAGGACCAGGAAATAAATGACCTCCGCGAAAAAGCGCTGAAGAAGAAATGGTCGAAAGAGGTCTCAGGTGTTTTTGAAAAAGAACTGGAGCGCTTAAACCGTATTAATCCCGCTGCAGCGGAATATTCCGTAACATTAAATTACCTGGAATTACTTCTTGAACTTCCTTTTGAAGAATTTACGGTCGATAATTTTGATTTAAAGCGCGCGCAAAAAATTCTGAATGCCGATCACTATGGTCTTGACAAGGTTAAAAACCGTATCCTGGAATACCTTGCCGTTCTGAAATTAAAGGGGAATATGAAATCTCCCATCATGTGTTTGTACGGCCCTCCTGGTGTAGGTAAAACCTCGCTCGGAAAATCAGTAGCCAAGGCACTTGGAAGAAAGTATGTGCGCATGTCGTTAGGTGGCTTACGCGATGAAGCCGAAATTCGCGGTCACCGCAAGACCTACATTGGTGCCATGCCCGGAAGGATCATGCAAAATCTGAAAAAAGCAAAATCAGCAAACCCGGTTTTTGTACTGGATGAAATTGATAAGCTCTCCTCCGATTTTCATGGCGACCCATCATCAGCACTTCTCGAAGTTCTGGATCCGGAACAAAACACAACTTTCTACGATAATTATGTTGAAATTGAATACGACCTGTCGAGAGTACTTTTTATTGCCACTGCCAATTCGTTAAGTTCCATTCAGCCTGCTCTTCGTGACCGGATGGAGATTATTGAAATAAATGGCTACACGGTTGAAGAAAAAATTCAGATTGCCATTAAACACCTCGTTCCGAAACAGCTTGAAGCACATGGATTGAAAAAAGGACAGGTTATTCTGAGTGACAAGATACTTGAAAAACTGGTGGATGATTATACCAGCGAATCGGGTGTGCGTAACCTCGAAAAACAGATTGCTTCCGTAATACGTTCCACTGCCAAGTCAGTAGCGATGGAAGAAAAATACAACCCTAAAATTTCTGAAGACCAGTTGCGGAAAATACTGGGTGCTCCAATTTTTCAGAAAGAAAAATCCATCGACAATAACGTAGCCGGAGTTGTAACGGGCCTTGCATGGACACCGGTAGGCGGAGATATATTGTTTATTGAAACGTCGTTAAGTAAAGGCAAGGGAAAGCTTACGCTGACAGGTAATCTGGGTGAAGTGATGAAAGAATCAGCAGTTATTGCATTGGCTTACCTGAAATCACATGCTCCCGTACTGGATGTGGATCCCGCGGTTTTCGATAATTGGGATGTTCATATTCACGTGCCTGAAGGTGCTACTCCTAAAGACGGCCCTTCGGCAGGAATCACTATGCTAACCGCACTAGCTTCTGCATTTACGCAAAAGAAAATCAAGAAGAAACTTGCCATGACGGGTGAAATAACGCTGCGGGGAAAAGTGCTTCCTGTTGGTGGCATAAAAGAAAAAATTCTGGCAGCCCGCAGAGCAGGAATTACCGATATTATTTTGAGTGCCGAAAACAAAAAGGATATTGAAGAAATAAAATCCACTTATTTAAAGGGTTTGAATTTCCATTACGTTAAGGAAATGATTGAAGTGGTTAAGCTGGCTTTACTGAATGAAAAAGTTAAGAATCCGGTAAAGTTCACGCTCAGCGAAAACCATAAAAAATAACTTTCGATAACTGTCAAAATAAAAAAGAGGCTGTTCCGGTGGAGCAGCCTCTTTTTTTTTGTTTTTTGTTAATTCAAATATGTTATTTCAGAACATACGATGTTGCACCACTCAGGTTTCCATCAACATAAAGTTCGATTACATATGTACCGGGTGCGAATATACGTTCCTGCTCTTCCCAGTTAAGACATAAATCTTGTTTTGAATTGTCATAGTTCAATTTACTGGAAGCCGTGAACTGTACTTCCTCACCGGAATTTGCCATTTTAAAAGTACTTGAACCTTCAGTGCGAGCACCCATTGTTTTTCCACCCGGCTCCACGATCCTTAAAAATACATCACGCTCTCCTGCTTTAGCAATCTTATTGTCAAGAATTGAAAAACAAACTTCCATTTTATTGGTACGCTTTGCCATAGCTGTTTCAGCATATTTGTCGGAGCCTCGTTTTTTATAAGTTTTCACCTGCAAATATTCCGACTTGATAACCGAAGCCTGGTTAACGGTACTTTCAAGGTTCTTCGACAAATTTTCAACTGTGCTGGTCAATTCATCCTTATCTTTTTTCAACTGCTCATTTTCAACCAGCAGCTGATCAATTTTACCAAGGTATTCATCACGCATTTTTTTAATTTCTTCAAGTTCAGCTTTCAGCTTTTTGTTTAGCGAAGCAGAATTCCGCTCATTTTTAAGCATTTTTTCAATGCGTGCTTTTTGCTGATCAATACTGGTGTTAGCTTCCGCAAGAAGGCTGTCGAGGCGCTCATTGATTCCTTTATATTGATTCAATTCCTGGTAAGTTTCACCGAGTTCCTTTTCTACATCAATTTTAGCAGTCGCCAGGCTATCATTCTTCGACTGGTATTCCATTACTTCATTATTATTACTTTGCCACTGATAGATATTGAAGATAGCCGACAACGCAAACAGGATGATCCAGATTTTGTTGTTGTTACTGCTCTTCTTATCTGTGACAGAATTAGGTTTGTTTTCCATTATTTGATTATTTTTAGTTGGTTTTCGGCTTTGAAAATCCCTTTTACAGGAAGTATAATTCGTGTAAAAGTAAAGGTAATAGCTCCCTTGAAATGGATCTGTTTGGAATTTTATCCACAACGAAACTCACAATCCGTTAAAACGGGCGAAAGGTGTAGATAGCTGGTCGCCGAATAGGCCTTTCTGATATTTAAAATAACCGGTGATCGCAATCATGGCGGCATTATCAGTACAATACTCAAAGGCAGGAATAAAAACCTGCCACTCCTTGTGTTGCAGTAAAGCTGTACGTAAACCACTGTTAGCTGAAACACCGCCGGCAATAGCCACTCGATTAATGCCGGTTTGCTCGGTCGCTTGTAGCAGCCGGTTGATTAGGATTGAAATAATTGTATGCTGAACTGAAGCGCACAGGTCGTGAATGTTCCGGTTAATAAATCCCGGATCCTTCCCCTCCTCTTTATTAATGAAATTCATGACGGCAGTCTTTAGTCCGCTGAATGAAAAGTCGAGGCCCGGTGCATGGGGATGCGGAAACCGGAATCGTTCCGGATTACCGGAGGCTGCCATTTTGTCGATTAATGGTCCTCCCGGATAAGGCAATCCAAGCAATTTGGCAATTTTATCAAACGCTTCTCCGGCGGCATCATCCTGTGTCTGACCTATTACTTCCATTTCAAAATGACCTGTCACCCTTATTATCTGTGTATGCCCTCCTGAAACCGTAAGGCAGAGGAAAGGAAATTCAGGAACCTGGTTTTCTGCCTGACCTGCCTGCTGTGCAAAATGAGCCAGCACATGAGCTTGCATATGATTCACTTCGATCAGGGGTATATTTAATGCCAGTGCGAACGATTTTGCAAAAGCTGCTCCGACCAACAATGATCCCATTAGCCCCGGGCCGTTGGTAAAGGCTACAGCATCAATGTCGTTTTTAGTTATATTTGCCTGTTTTATAGCCTGGTCAATCACTGGAACTATATGCAACTGATGTGCACGGGAAGCCAGTTCAGGAACCACTCCACCAAAAGCTTCATGTACCGATTGTGTTGCTATGATATTGGCGAGAATTTTGTTGTTACTGCTGATTGCTGCTGCAGTCTCATCACACGACGATTCAATTCCCAGGATGATAACCGGTTTATTCATTAGAGTTCATTGTGGCAACGCACAAAATTAAGCTTATCTCACGTTAGAAACCGGATTAAAGCATAAGAACAATTAAAAAATTACTGAAAATATCGGCCTGGGTTTTATTCTCCCTGTTCCTGTTAACTACAGGGCTGGTTTTTGCAATTCGTACCCCCGGGTTTCAAACCTGGCTCGTACAACGGGTCACCACCTACCTCGCTTCTGAATTAAACACCCGTGTATCGATTGAGCGGATTGAAATAGAATTTTTCAGAACACTGAGCATTAAAGGACTTTACATTGAAGATCAGCACCAGGACACTTTGTTATATGCAGAGGAACTAAATTCGGTGATCGATATGTTCGCCCCGCGTGAAAATAAAATTTATCTTTCTGACATTGAGCTGACCAATGCTACTGTCAAGCTTCAGAAATATAAGAATGAAAAGGGGCTAAATTTTAATTTCATTGCCAACTATTTCAGTTCCGATAATCCCGACACCACTGCGTCGGCACGTTTTGATTTTGACCCGGGTGAAATCCGGCTCAATAACGTTGAATTTGTATATAGGGATAACCGTTATAATGATTATTTTAAAGGTGTCGATTTTGAAGACATCAGGGTGTACAACCTTCAGGCAGTTATTGATGATATGCGCTTTGAAGGAGATTCAGTTTATGGCAACATACAAAATATTTCCTTTACGGAAAAAAGTGGTTTCCGGCTTGAATATCTGGAAACCACCGCAATGTTTTCTCCTACAGGAATGGATTTCCAAAACCTGCTGCTTAAAACTCCTTACACACAATTACAAGGCTGGTTAACATTCCGGTTCGATAGTTTTACCGATTTTGATGATTTTATTGAAAAGGTGAAAATGAATTCCGAATTTGAAGAAAGTAAATTATCATCCAAAGACCTGGTTTTTTTCGCCACTGAACTTGAAGGTCTCGATAAGGAAATAAATTTCAGTGGAAGAATCAGAGGTACCGTTAATCAGCTGCGCGGAAGAAATCTTGAGATCGCTTTTGCCGACCGTTCACACTTCAAAGGTGATATCAGCATTACCGGACTTCCTGATTTCGAAGAATCCTTTTTCGATCTTGTGGTGGAAGATCTAACCACGGATAAGTACGACATTGAATCCATACCGGAGTATCCCTTTAACAGGAATGTGATGATGAGTCTGCCGGAGAACATCAGTACCCTGGGAAGAGTCCGGTTCTCAGGTAAGTTTACAGGATTCCTCAATGACTTTGTTGCATATGGAAATGCCAACACTGCAATTGGTTTTATTTCTTCTGACTTAAATCTAAAAATCGACAGGGAAAAAAATCGCAGCTCTTATTCCGGGCATCTTGCAGCAGTTGGTTTTGACATTGGACGGTTTATCGGAAGCCCTGAATTGCTTGGTCAAACTACGTTCAAATCAAATGTTACCGGTACCGGGCTTTCGCTTGACAGGATAAATGCTAAAATGGATGGTGTGATTGAATCATTAACGTTAAATAATTACAATTACAACAATATTCTTGTCAATGCTCAAATCGCAAAGAAACTTTTTAATGGGTTTTTAAAAGTTGATGAAGAGAACCTGGGACTGGACTTTAACGGAACAATCGACTTTAGTCATTCTGTTCCTATATTCGACTTCCGGACAAAGATTGACCATGCACGGCTAACGAAATTAAATCTGCTCGACCGGGATTCAACAGTGGCATTTAACACTTCAGCTGAAATCAGTATCATGGGAAGTGATATTGATGAAATGACGGGGTATATACGGCTGGGCAAAACGGTGTATACTGAAATCAACGACACAATCAGTCTCGATACATTGGTATATCAGGCTTCCTCTGAAAATCTCATTAAAACGGCAAGCCTTCGTTCCGACATTGCCGACTTCAACATAAGTGGTTCTTACAAAAGAAGCTCCATGTTTACTGAGATTGGCAAGCTTCTCACCTCCTATGTACCCCTGGTAGAATTCGAACAAAAAGATAATTATATCGCACATATTTTCAAGGGAAATTATGATCTGACTTTTAAGAATACCAACCAGGTGACCAAAGTGTTTTTTCCCCAGCTTACCATCAGTAAAGGTACAAGGCTCAACGGAACCATAAATAGTTTTGAAAATGATTTCTCGATAACACTCACATCCGATTCGATCAGATATTCCAAAGCATTGTTTTCTGGAATAAAAATATATTCACATACAGAAAATGGATTTTTAAACCTTGATAACAACCTGAGCATGATTAAAGTGAGTGATACTTTAAAACTCGCTAATGTGGAATTAAAGGCTAAAACAAATAAAAACGAATCTACTTATTCCCTGGCTGTAGCATCAACCGACACAGTAAATACCAACGTAATAATTCGTGGTGAATCTAAGTATCTGCCTTCCGGACAAATCATGGCTCACTTTCTCCCTTCTAAATTAATTTTAAACAAAAGGTTATGGAAAATTGATCCGGAAAACAATATTCTCATCGATTCAAATTTTGTTGTGATCAACCGGCTTGTATTAAATTCCGACAGTTCGGAAATTAGTCTGGAAGGTATTGCCTCAAAAAATTTCAATGACAAACTCACGTTAATACTTAAAAATTTTGAAGCCGGTATCCTGAATCCTTTTCTTGCAATTTATGACGTTGAAATCGGGGGCAAAGCCTCTGGCTCAGGCGATTTTTCAGCAATTCTTGCCAAACCGGGCATCTCGTCTGACATGACCATTACTGATCTCTCACTGTATGGAGATACGTTGGGAGATGCAACCATTGATTTCAATTTTCTTACCTCCGGAAAAACTATCACCATGAAAGCCCTTGTTGACAGGGGTGGAACAAAGAACATTGAAGTTGAAGGGAAGTATTTTATCAAACCAGTAAATGACTCGCTTGATTTTGATATCCGTTTTCAAAAAACAAACCTTACTGCATTCTCAGGATATGCGAAAGGATTCGCCTCCGACATTCGCGGCAATGCTACAGGAAAAATTAATCTCGCAGGTCCGGTAAATAAACTTAATCTTACAGGAAAAGTGCGATTGCAACAGGCAAGTTTTGTGGTTGATTATCTTAATACAAGATATAGTCTGGCTGAAGAAGTGGAATTCACTGAAAAGTTTTTCAGGTTCAGGAATTTTAAAATAAATGATGAAAATGGTCACCAGGCCCAACTTGATGGTTATATTTATCATACCAACCTTTCTAATTTTATTCTCGACCTGAATATTGATGCAAAAAATTTCCAGATGCTCAATACAAGCATGTCGCAAAATGAATTGTATTACGGAAAAGCTAACGGTACGGGCAAGGTAAAAATAGTAGGACCGCTTGATCTCATTTACATGAGAATCGCCATCCGTACAGAACGGGATACACGTATTTTTATACCCCTCTCGAATCCGGCTGAAATTTCAAAAAGCAGTTATATTAATTTTGTTTCCACGGATTCAAAAATTATTGCAACTAAAAGTAAAGATGTGGATTTATCAGGAATTGAAATGGATTTTGAATTGGATGTTACTCCTGATGCGGAAATTCAACTCATTTTTGATTCTAAAATCGGTGATGTAATAAAAGGACGGGGAAGCGGTAACATCAACATGTCGATCAATACCACCGGTGATTTTAAAATGTACGGAAATTACCAGGTAGTTTCCGGTGATTATCTTTTCACGCTTCAAAACCTGCTGAATAAAAAGTTCATTATTGAACCGGGTGGTACCCTGCGCTGGACCGGCTCACCTTATGATGCAGAAATTGATTTGAAAGCAGTGTATAAACTTAAGGCAAGTTTGTATGATCTGACTCAGGATACCACGTTCACCGACAGGATTCCGGTTGAAGTGCATTTGTCGCTTCGCGAGCAGTTGTTTAACCCGACTATAAAATTTGATATTCAAGTTCCTGATATTGACCCCACGGCTGAAACTCTTATAAACAGGTATATTTCCACTGAACAGGAAAAAAGCAAGCAGACCATGAGCCTGCTTGTACTGAACAGGTTTTCACCTGGGGCTGGCGTTGATGGACAGGCTACTTCTTCTTCTGGAGTGTCTGCCAATGCAGCTGAATTACTTTCACAACAACTCAGTGTTTGGGCTTCTCAAATCAGTGACGTGGTGAATGTGGGAGTGAAATACAGGGCTGCCGACGCATTCAGTGAAGAAGAACTTGAACTTGCGCTTTCAACGCGATTGTTTAACGATCGTGTTTCTGTCGACGGGAATGTGGGTGTTTCAGGAAGCAATCAGAGTACCTCTAACCTGGTGGGTGATTTTAATGTGGAAGTTAAAGTTACCAAGGAAGGAAAATTACGTTTTAAAGCTTTCAACAAAACAATTAATACAAGCATTCTCAATAACTACAACTCTCCTTATACACAAGGCATCGGAATTTTTTACAGGGAAGAATTCGACACCGTTGGAGAATTATTCAGGCGGTATATCAATAAACTCGGAATACAACAAGAGACCGAAAAACCGGTTTTGTAATTTTTCCATTCTTCCGTAAAGTAATCGCAAACCATCTTCCTGGTTTATTTAAATTTCTTTTTTTCTTAATATGACTATTCATGTTAGGAAACACTTATTTTTGATGAGCTAACCTGATGCATCTATGACTGGAAAAGGAAATTATACTCCGCTTGCAAGTTTGGTTAAAGTTCTGTTTTTCATATTATTAAGTCATAATATAGCCAATGGCCAACAAGTAATTCAGGGAATAATAAAAGATTCGGAATCGGGCGAAACGCTTATTGGTGCCAACGTGGTTCTTAAAGGTACTACCGTGGGTGCGCAAACGGATCTCGAAGGAAAATTCCGGATTGAAACCGAGCAACCGCTTCCAGTAATTATTGTAATATCATACATAGGATACATTGAACAGGAAATTTCCGTTAAAAACACCACTGCCATCACCATTAAACTTAAGAGCAATGAGGTGATGCTCAAAGATGTTGAAGTTGTAGGAAGCCGCATTTCAGAAAAACAAAAGGAAGCTCCGTTGACAATTGAATCAATGGACATCATAGCCATTAAAGAAACTCCAGCTGCAAATTTCTATGAAGGACTAGGACAATTAAAAGGTGTGGATTTAACATCAGCCAGCATCGGCTTTAAAGTAATCAATACCCGTGGCTTCAACAGCAGTTCCCCGGTTAGGTCATTACAGATTATCGATGGTGTTGATAATGCGAGTCCCGGGTTGAACTTTTCACTCGGCAATTTCCTGGGTGCCTCTGATCTTGATGTGAGCAAAGTTGACCTTGTAGTTGGTGCCAGCTCCGCATTTTACGGTCCGAATGCTTTTAATGGTGTTATCAGCATGACTACACGAAGTCCTTTTTATAATCCCGGCCTGGAGTTCACATTCAAAGTTGGCAACCGGAGTATGGTTGAAAACGCAGTGCGCTTTGCACAGGTCTTAAAAAATAAAAAGGGTGAAGAAAAATGGGGTTACAAACTTAATATATTTTACCTGAAAGTAAATGACTGGGAAGCCAATAATCTTTCAGCTACCCCGCAGTCACGCAGTGATGAAAACAATCCGGGTGGCTATGATGCCGTAAATATTTATGGTGATGAATATACAAACGGATATGATCACAATAACCAGTCGGGTTCGCTGCCCGGACTGGGAGTTATTACCAGGAGGGGTTATCTGGAATCGGACCTGGTGGATTACAAAACCGAAAATCTTAAACTGGGTGGAGCGCTACATTACAAGATACGGCCCCTGACAGAATTAATAGTGGCTTCCAATTTCGGAACAGGAAGCACTATTTACCAGGGCGATAACCGGTATTCACTTAAGGAAATTAAATTTTATCAGAATCGTATCGAACTGAGAAAAGAGGATAAATGGTTTATCAGGGCTTATGCCACCAATGAAGATGCAGGTAAATCGTATGATGCATTTTTCACTGCATTGCTGTTACAGAATTCGGCAAAAAATAATAATGAATGGTATCTTGATTATGTAAATTACTGGAATGATAACAGTGTAGCACCGATACGAAACCTGGAAGGGTTCCCGCAGCCGGCAGATTACCCAACCTATGAAGAATACCTTGCCGCGATTAATCCGTTCCTTTCACAATTTTATCCGGATACACTTGAATATTATCACAACCTTGCCCAGGGTTATGCTGAAGGTATCGGATATCCGCTGAATGATAACAACGCATTTTATGAACCCGGTTCCGCATCGTTTGACACCGCATTTGCAAGCATCATTTCACGAACATCATTTGAACAGGGCGGATCCAGGTTTTATGACAAATCAGCACTTTATCATGTGCACGGCGAATACAAATTTACACCCGGGTGGGCTGACTTAGTAATAGGAGCAAATTACCGCTGGTATGTGCCTGATTCGAAAGGAACAATTTTTAGTGATACTTCAGGTATTAAAATCAGGAATAACGAAGGAGGCGTATATGCAGGAGTGGAAAAGAAAGTGATCAGTGAAAAATTGAAACTCAGCGCAACCGTGAGAATGGATAAAAATGAAAATTTTGATTACCTGTTCTCTCCCGCTTTTTCAGCTGTTTTTATCCCCGACAAACAACAGGTAATTCGTGGATCTTTTTCTTCTGCCATCCGAAATCCTACCCTGTCCGATCAATATCTTTATTATCCCGTGGGTCGCGCAATTTTAATTGGCAATAAAGATGGTTACGAAGGCCTGGTAACGGTACCTTCTTTAATTAATTTTTTTGATGCCAATAAAAAATTCGATACCCTCTCATTTTTCAGTGTATCACCGGTTGAACCGGAAAAAGTAAAAACCGTAGAAGTCGGCTACCGGACCACGCTCTCAAATAAAATTTATCTTGATGTCAGTGCATACTATAGCTGGTACACCAATTTTATTGGTTATAAGATCGGTGCTGATGTAGATACATTTACTATTTCATCACCCTTTGGAACATATAAGGACCTGCGGTTTAATAATGTTGTGCGCATTGCAACCAATTCAGAAGATGAAGTTACCACACGAGGCGTATCAATAGGACTGAATTATTATTTAGGAAAGCATTTTGCCATTACAACCAACTATTCCTATAATTTGCTTGACAGGCTGGGATCCGATGATCCGCTAATCCCGGCATACAATACTCCTGAACACAAATATAATATTGGTTTTAACGGACGGGATATCCGGAATTTCAGTTTCAATATCAATTTTAAATGGATTGATGGCTTCCGCTATGAGGGTTCACCCCAGTTTACGGGAATTATTGAATCTTATCACGTTGTTGATGCACAGGTGAATTATAAGTTTCTTGACGAAAAACTAATGTTCAAACTGGGCGCGTCTAACCTGCTTAATAATGAACATTATGAATTGTATGGGGGACCGCTGATCGGGCGATTATACTATTTCAGCATTAATATTTCTGCTCCATCCAAAAATTTAAAATAATATTGATTAATTTTATAGGCCTAAATCCGATTATCATGAAAAGAACTTTACTCAAATTATCGACCGGGATCGCACTGCTGTTACTTCCCGGTATAACAATGGCTCAGCGCTATCTTTCAGAAGTTTTCAGTTCCGTTACCGTGACAACGAATGTCCAGTATGGCGAAAATATTTCTGTATTCCCTCCTCCTACTCCTACCAACATACCTCTGGTAATGGATGTTTATGAACCGGCAGGTGACCTCGTTACTGAACGCCCGCTGATCATTTTCATGCATACCGGCAGTTATCTGCCAAGATATATTAACGGAACTCCGACAGGCAGCCGTAATGACAGTGCAACCGTTGAAATCTGTAACCGTTTAGCCCGCAGAGGTTATGTCGTAGCCAACATGGATTACCGTTTGGGATGGAATCCTGCCGGTTCAAACGTGGATATACGCCGGGGAACTTTGTTAAATGCTGTTTACCGCTCCATTCAGGATGCAAAGGCATGCGTTCGCTACTTCAGAAAAGATGCTGCCACTACTGACGTGTTCAAAATTGACACTTCCAAAGTAATCCTGGGCGGACAGGGAACAGGTGGTTATATCGCACTTAATTATGCATCACTGGATGATCCTGCTGAAATTACACTTCCTAAATTTATAAGCGGTATCACAGACCCAACCTATGGTTTTGTTGCAGGCCAGCCTTATGTAAACCAGGCGTTACTGGGTGATTATGATGGCTATGGCGGTGTTCCCCAGTTAAATAATCCGAATAACTCGGTAGGATATGCTAATAACATACATTTTGTTTTCAACCTGGGCGGCGCACTTGGCGATAGTTCCTGGCTTGAACCCGGTGATGCTCCAACGGTAGCCATGCATGTCATCGGCGATCCATTTGCACCATATACTTCCGGTATAGTATATGTTCCCGGCAATCCTCCGCAATCGGTTGTTGATGTAATCGGTTCCAGGAATATTATTAGACTTGCAAACCAGTATGGTAACAACAATTGCTTTATCAATGCCGGTTTCAACGACGTTTATACCCAGGCTGCAAATGTTAACAATGAAGGTTATGATGGTCTTTACGGATTTGCTATGATCCCCGCTGTTCAGTCAGGTCCATGGGAATGGTATGATTCATTGACGGTAGTAAACGGAGCGGCTGCTGTTGGACAAAACGGCACAACCATCTACCAGAATTCCTTGTTTACCAATCCGAATATGTCGAAAGCTAAAGCAATGGCATATATTGACACCGTTATGGGGTATCTTAATCCAAGAATTGTTTATTGCCTCAACCTTCCTACCGGCATAAGCACCATCAGTGATGCTTCTGAGCTGATCACTGTTACACCAAACCCTGTAGCGGATGTAATTTCAATTGATCTTACTGCAATAAAAAATGAATTGCAGGGTATTTCAATCTATGATGTTGCTGGCAGAAAAGTTCTTGATATTGCGGTTACAGAGTCAAGAATTTACAACATTCACCGAGGCAATCTTAGTGCGGGCAGTTATGTTGTGCGTGTTCAACTTGAAAACGGAGAAGCTAATAAGAAGATTATTTTGCGTTAATTAAATATGCTCTGAACCGGAGTATTTTATTCCTATGCACAAAACCCCTGATATTGTTTCAGGGGTTTTTTTTGTGACCTTTTCCTGTTTGCTCATGCAGTGATGCGAATAAACTTTATGTGATAGTGCGAATGGACAAACCTTTTATTTGCAATTTTTACTAATTCCTCCCTTTCCGATAGTAAAGTAGTAAAATATCAGCCTTTGACGGGGAGCATTTGCTGCGTTTTATCATTTACTGCAACACATATATTTTTCACCCCGGATATCAATTAGCACCTGCCGAGGTATTGATCTAATTTCGAATCAGGCATTCCATTACACCCGGGTGCAGCGATAAATTCAAACTTCTAAAACCTGACATCATGAAAATTAATTTACACAAATCTATTCCATTTATTATGGCATTAATAGTTCCATTTTGTGTTCACGCACAACGATATGTATCGGAAGTCTTCTCTTCGGTTACAGTCACATCCAACATTCAATATGGAGAAAATTTTTCCAATTTTCCATTAGGAACATTTCAGTTACAACCACTGATTATGGATGTATATGAGCCAGCCGGTGACCCCTGCCTGGTTCGGCCCGTGATAGTGCTGATGCATACCGGAAGTTATCTCCCAAGATATTGTAACGGCACTCCCACAGGTGATAAAAATGATAGTGCAACCGTCGAAATGGCTAACCGCTTTGCAAAAAGAGGTTATGTGGTAGCTAATATAGATTATCGCCTTGGCTGGAATCCGTTATCATCAAATGTAGATGTAAGAAGAGGAACCTTGCTCCAGGCTGTTTACCGCTCGCTGCAGGATGCAAAAGCCTGCGTCAGGTTTCTCAAGAAAGATGCATATACCAATAACGTTTATAAAATTGATACCAATGCCATAATTCTTGGTGGCCAGGGAACAGGGGGGTACATAGCGTTAAACTATATCAGTCTGGATGATCCTGCTGAATTAAGCATACCAAAACTTATAAGTGGCACCACCGACCCTTTAGTTCCGATTGTAGCAGGCCAGTCGTACATAAATCAGAATATCTTCGGCGATCTTGACGGATTCGGGGGTGATCCGGCTTTTAATAATTCCAATAACTCCCCGGGGTACACAAACAATGTTCATTTTGCCTTTAATATGGGTGGAGCATTGGGTGACAGCACCTGGATTGAACCGGGCGATGCTCCTACCGTTGCATTTCATGTAGTCGGGGATCCGTTTGCCCCTTACTATTCAGGAATCGTATATGTTCCGGGAAATCCACCGCAGGCTGTTATTGATGTAATCGGTTCAGGGCGTGTTCTGGAACTGGCAAACCAGTATGGAAACAATAATTGTTTTTCACCCAATCTGTTCAATGATTCATTTACACAGGCAGCCAATAATGTAAATAATGGTGTGGAAGGTTTGTTTCCTTTTCATATGATACCCGCAGTCCAGTCAGGTCCATGGGAGTGGTGGGATTCATTAACTGTTGTGCAGGGCGCTTTGTTATGCGGTCAAAATGGCACCGACATTCATATGAATGCCTTAATCACAAATGGGAATATGTCAAAAGCTAAAGCAATGGCGTATATCGATACCGTTATGGGATACCTCAATCCAAGAATAGAGCTT
This sequence comes from Bacteroidia bacterium, assembly GCA_038215705.1. Lineage (GTDB taxonomy): Bacteria > Bacteroidota > Bacteroidia > AKYH767-A > OLB10 > JADKJB01. The sequence continues at coordinate 72,905 of JBBQQQ010000017.1, read as the reverse complement.
TGTCTGAATTTATGCCAGCAGGTTGTAGGTACACCTGAAAATGAATCGATGGAATCAGACTTTAAAATTAGTCCTAACCCTGCACAGGATTATGTTTCCATTGCAAGTAAAACATCACAACATATAACCGCCATCGAACTTTTCGATTACACGGGCAGAAAAATTTCAGTACCTGATCTAACAGGTGAAGGTCAATACACACTTCCCATACACCATCTTGCTTCGGGAACCTACTTTATAAAAATTGAAAGCGGCTCTTCCACCCTTTTCAAAAAATTACAAAAACTCTAAGTTTATAAATATGCAGGGATGCTTAATCATATCCCTGCATATTTTCCACAATTAAATTTCCCTTCATCAAAATTTATTTGAACATGAACTTCTTCAAATCAACCCTGATACTTGCAACAATTCTAGTATTTACCCTTTCAGAAGCAGCGGCTCAAACAAAAATATCATACGGACCTCATGTTGGCGCAGGAATAAGCACCATGCGACTTGATAAAATTTATACCGCAATTGGATACCGGGCCGGTATGCGGGTAAAATTAAAAATAATCGAAGGCATTTACTTCAGTCCTGATCTTGGTTATGCATTAAAGGGTTCAGATGACCTTAATAAAGAATTTGAGACAGACTTTGTATATGGTGGTCATCAAATTTATCCTGAACTACGGTTTGGTTATGCTGATTTGTATTTGCCGATAGAGATAGGAATGGGGAATAGAATGTATTTTATCACCGGAATGCAATTGGGATACCTGATCAGGATGAATGGAACTTTTAACCTGGATCAATACGAATTATACAATCTCAGAAAAACTGATACCGGTATACTTGCAGGATTGAACATCAATACAAAAACGGGGCTAGGATTTTCATTCATTCTAAACCATGGCATTACCCGAATTCAGGAAAGCACAAACGGCATAAAAATAAATTTTCTAACAACAATAGGAGCGTATTATATGTTTAAACCAAAGAAAAAAAATCAGGGTGTACCTGCTGTTCCTGCGATGTAACCTGTTGTCCATGCAGCCTGGAAATTAAATCCGCCGGTGATGCCATCGATATCCATTACCTCACCGGCAAAAAATAATCCGGGAAGTATTTTACTTTCCATGGTTTTCATGTTCACTTCCTTCAGGCTCACACCTCCGCAGGTTACGAATTCTTCCTTAAAAGTAGTTTTACCGTTTACATGTAATTCAAGCGAACACAAAATCTGAACAAGCTTGTTGATAGATTTCTTACCTGTTTCATTCCATCGATGTTCAGTGCTTATTCCTGCTAAAGAACAATACTTCTCCCAAAGCCGTGATGGAATTTTTCTGAAACTGTTAGTTGCAGCTTTTTTCAAAGGGTTGGAATTAATGTGATCCATTAACGCATCCTTTAACTCCTGTTCGGACAAATCAGGAAATGAATTGATAATCGCAACAAAATCATAATGCTTATCTGCAAGATACCGTGCAGCCCACGCACTCAGTTTCAGAACAGCCGGTCCGCTGATACCCCAGTGTGTGAACAATAAAGGCCCCTGCTGACTGAAAGATGTACCGGCAATTTTCACAACCGCATCCGGAATCGAAAGCCCCATTAGATCCCTGAATGGATTAACCGGAATATTAAAGGTAAAAAGTGAGGGTACAGGAGGGATGATGGAGTGACCCAGATTCTCAAGCCAGGAATAATTTTTGAGTAAAGGATTCCCTCCGGTTGCAACAATCAATTTATCTGCCGTTATGATTTCATCATCATTAATTGTCACTATGAATTCCCTTTCACTATGCGCTATTTTAGTAACAGGAGCCTGCATCCTGACAGTTACACCTGCTTCGTGTGCTGCTTTCAAAAGGCAATCAATAATTGTTTGGGACGAATTAGTGACCGGGAACATTCTGCCATCGGGCTCTGTTTTTAATTTTACATCACGCGATTTAAACCAATCAATAGTATGAGTTGTGCCGAACCGTGTGAAAGCACCCAACAATTCCTTCCCTCCTCTCGGATAATTTTTTACCAGCAATGCAGGATCCGAGCATTCATTCGTAACGTTACACCTTCCTCCGCCTGAGACTTTAACTTTAGCAAGAACTTTATTGCTTTTCTCAAGTAGTACAACCTGTGCACCGGGAACAGCAGCATGAATTGCAGCAAAAAAACCGGCAGCACCTCCGCCTGTTACAATTATCTTCAATTTTAACCGGGTTTATTCAATTTTCATGCAAAATAAGAACAACCCGTCAAATAAGTGATTATTTAGCATAACTTAGTCAAAATTTATCCCTTTGCTCATGATATCCTTCAAAATCAACTTTACCTCCTTTTTCATAATGTGCCTGATGAGTCTTGTCATTATTTCCTGTAAAAAGGACGATGATTCAGATGAAATAGTCATTCCATCTCCGGTCACGGTTACAACAATAGCAGGAAGGGTGGTTATGACCAACCAGCTACCCGCAGCATTTGTAAAAGTAACCTGCAATTCCATCACCACAACAACAGACGCAAAGGGATTTTATTTATTCAGGAATATAACGGTTCCTGCTAACCGTTGTGTTGTTTCTCTTGAAAACGGATTTTTTAAAAGCTTAAAAGCAAGAGCGGGTATTATAAATTATTGTGATATGACCGTTCCCGAATTCAATAAACATACATTCAACAGCATGACGGGCGGAACTGTTACTGATCCTTCAGGCGTTACCATCGCATTTGAGTCGATGGCCATACAGAAGTCCGACGGCACACTTTATAACGGCATCGTAAATGTTTCGGTCTTTTACATGGATCCTACGGAAGAAAAAAATTCAGGAATAAATCCTGTACATGACAGCCAGGTAATAATTAACAACATAATAAAATTCGCTTACTCGTTAGGTTCTGTTGTTGTGGAACTGACTTCACCTGCCGGAACCCGATTAAATTTGATACCCTCTAAACCCGCAATTCTCACAATTCCTATTGCAGACACCCGGATCACGTCGCCTCAAACAGTTTATTTAGTTAGCGGGGATGCCACATCCGGAAACTGGAAACCTGAAGGAACAGCTCAAAAATCAGGCAATAATTATGTTTCCATGGTAACTCATTTTTCGTGGTGGAATGCAGTTTTTCCGCTTGGAACTGCACTGGTCACCGGACAGGTAAAAGATATAGCAGGTCACCCTATTCCTAATGCTGTTGTAAGAGAAAACTGGACATATGAATTAGCAAGGACCGATCAAAATGGATTGTATCAATTTTACGTTCCTGATGGACTGAGTCACGAAGTTGCCTGCAGTTATTATTATAACATGGGAGAAAGTGCAGGACCAATCCTGACGCCCGCTCTTTCAAATGGTCAAATTTATACAGCACCTGATCTTGTATTTCAAAATGCTACCATCATCACCGGGAATTCTACTGACTGCAATAACAATTCTTTGTTTTCATTCGTAACCATAACCGATTCTGATGAATACTACAATTATAGTTTATCGGGCAGCACCTTTTCACTTTTTGCAGGTGCTTCAAAGCAGGTTACTCTTTTTTCTTCACAGTTTAATCAGTACAATTTAACAAGTCTAACTGCGGGTGTTGCAGGATCGTTAACAAGTGCAGGAACTATCCAGGTGTGTTCTACTGCTCCATCAAGTGGCAACATGACACTTACATTTACAAGCCCTGTTACTGGAACACAAACAGGAACACTTAACATGGAACCTGCAATTGTATACACAGACTCATCGAACACCTGGTCTTATATTTCACTATATTCAATGGATTCAATCAATTTGTTCGGATTTTCAAATTATTACATTGAAATGTGGATACCCGTTCAAAACAGTTTCATCAATTCCAATATGCCATGGAGTCATGTTTATTCGGTACTCTGGGCTCCTCCCCTGGTCATGTATGGTGAATCCTATAACACAGTGTATCATGGTTTCGATGCCTACGGATCAAACGGAACAACAACTGCAGGCTCCACGAATATAACTTTCCTTGGCCCCGTAGGTGCACTGATCACAGGTTCTTTTACAGGACCGATAGAAATTTATGACACCACAACCTATGATCTTATTCTTACAGGTAATATAAGCGGATCTTTCAGTGTTACCAGGAGTATGTAATCAACCTCACAAAATCCTTGATACATTTTTCAACCTCTTGTAAAATTTATAATCGTTTCATGGTGAAAGGGAAATTCATTCAGCATTTCTGACCGGCTGGCCATTTCAAAATCGCGAAAATCAAATCCGGGTGCAACCGTGCAACCTACAAGTGAATATTTTCCGGAGGAAAAAACATGCGATGCAAACCATGTTCCTGCCGGAACGGTATACTGCAGAAAATTTCCTGCTATGACATCACTGCCAACAACAGTTTTCTTCAGGTTACCTGCTGTATCTATTTCAATAATCTCCAGTGCATCACCTGCATAAAAATGCCACGTTTCATCAGATTTAATCCTGTGAAAAGCTGAAAAATTTCCTTTTGTAATCATGAAATAAATCGCGGTACAAAAATTTCTTCCTGCTGGAAAATCAATTCCCTTGGCGGGATGCTGTTCTGCACTCCGATATACTTCCCGGTACCATCCACCTTCGGGATGTGGCTGCAATTCCAGTAACGTTATAAATTTTTCTGAATCCATAAACAAAATTATTTCCGGGGATGAAACTGCAAAATAGCCGAACGCAGGTATTCCCTGTCGAGATGAGTATAAATTTCAGTAGTAGTAATGCTTTCATGTCCCAGCATTTCCTGCACAGCACGTAAATCGGCTCCGCCTTCAATAAGATGCGTTGCAAAGGAATGACGGAAGGTGTGCGGACTGATACTTTTTTTAATGCCTGCAATTTTCACGAGCTCTTTGATAATCATAAAAATCATTTCGCGTGATAATTTAGCACCCCTGCGATTCAGAAATAAAAAATCTTCATTGCCCGGTTTAATTGTTAAATGACTCCTGTATGCGCTTTCATAAATAGCTATTTGTTTTAACGCAACACTCCCCACAGGAACAAGCCGCTCTTTATTTCCTTTTCCGGTAATTCGTAGCAAACCGATTTCAGGATGAAGGTTCGATTTTTTCAAACCCACCAGTTCCGAAACGCGCAAGCCGCTGCTGTAAAGGGTTTCAAGCATGGCTTTATTGCGCTCTCCCTCCGGTTTACTGAGATCAATTGCCGCGATGATGGCATTAATTTCTTCCACTGTCAAAAAATCAGGAAGTTTTCTTCCAAGCTTTGGACCTTCAAGCAGTGATGTGGGATCATCATTCACTACATTCTCAAGCAGGAGATATTTATAAAACGATTTAATTCCTGAAAGCAGCCGGGCCTGTGATCGCGCACTCATACCAAGCTTATTCACCCATTTCAGAAAATCCTGCAAATCGCTTAACTGAATTTTATCGGGCCCACCCTGAAAATTGATAGTTTGAACATATTGAAACAGTTTGTCAATATCATGCTCATAAGCCGAAACCGAATTTCCCGAAAGGGAACGTTCCAGTTGCAGATACGATCGGAATCCTTTTATGTAGGAAGGCCAGCTCATGCTCCAAAATTAACAACTAATACACGGGTAAATTTCTAAATTTGTGAAATAAACCGGAATCTATGCGCATCACAATAATTAACGGGGCTAATCTCAATCTATTGGGTGTGCGGGAGCCGGGCATTTATGGCAACCAGGATTTTGACTCCTACCTTGAACTACTACGCACTTCCTACCCTGGAATTTCAATTGATTATTTCCAAAGCAATGTAGAAGGTGAAATTATTAATCTTTTACAGGAACATGGTTTTAAAAGCGATGGAATAATTCTTAATGCAGGTGGTTATACACATACTTCGGTAGCGATAGCCGATGCCGTAGCAGCAATTACGAGTCCGGTGGTGGAAGTTCATATTTCTAATATCCTGGCGCGTGAAGAAGAACGAAAAACTTCACTTATTTCCAAATATTGCAAAGGGATTATCTCGGGCCTGGGACTGACAGGTTACGAACTTGCAGTGATTTGGTTTTTAAAAAATAAAAGATAGCAGCTAACACTGGCTGAAACAATGCCGGGCTATTGAACAGGAAGTGGTGTGAAATTAATTAAGCATTACCGGCATCACAAGCATCAGCACATTTTCATCAGAAGATGCATCTGCAGCGGAAGGAGTAAGAATTCCGGCCCTGTTAGGCAACGACAATTCCATTTGTACCATTTCGGTACCCATATTGTTTAGCATGTCGGAAAGGAAACGTGCGTTGAAAGCAATCTCCATGTCCTGACCATTATAATCGCAGGAAAGCCTTTCATTCGCTTCATTGTTGAAATCAATATCCTCAGCGGAAATTATCAGTTCTGAACCCGCCAGTTTCAATTTGACCTGGTGGGTGGTCTTATTTGAGAAAATAGAAACACGACGGATGGAATTTAAAAAAGAATCGCGTGAGATATTAAGTTTATTCGGATTGTCCAGTGGAATTACCGCTTCATAGTTGGGATAACGACCATCAATCAATCGGCAAATTAAACTGTAGTTATCGAAGGTGAAGAATGCATTTGCTTCGTTGTAATCAATTTTTACTTTCGACTTCATCCCCGTAAGGGCATTTTTTAAAAGACCCAATGGTTTTCTGGGAACGATAAAAGAAGCCGACTTTGCTGATCGGATATCAGAGCGACGATAACGAACCAAACGGTGGGCATCGGTAGCTACGAAAGTTGTGTTGTCTTTATTCAACTGGAAAAATACTCCTGACATTACAGGACGCAGTTCATCAGTTCCGGTTGCAAAAATTGTTTTATTGATAGCTTCCAATAACACCTCCGCAGGCATTTCAATTGAATTAGGCTGATCAATAGTAGGAATTTTTGGATACTCGGCTCCATCATGACCGGCCAGTTTAAACTTACCGTTTTCGGAACTGATCTCCATCATAAAAGTTTTATCGTTTATGGTGAACGTTAGTGGTTGTTCTGCAAAAGTCTTCAGGGTATCTAAAAGTATCCTTGCGGGAACAGCAACCAGACCCTTTTCCTTGGAAGTAACCTCCATGGAAGTAGTCATAGTGGATTCCAGGTCGGAAGCAGAAACTTTCAGGTTTCCGTTATCGATCTCAAAAAGAAAATTTTCAAGGATGGGTAAAGGACTGTTGGTATTTAAAGCACCACTAACAGATTGAATATGACGCAGTAAAAGCGTGCTGGAAACGATAAACTTCATTATAAATATTTTTACCTGGTTGTTTTATGGTTTAAGTTGCGATTAAGCGTCACGGAATTAAGAGGACAAATATAATCGTAAAATTCCGAAAGCGCCTCCTTAATTTTGAGTTCCCTGAACCATAAAATCGGCTGGGCGGCGAAATAACTTTTCAAAAGAAAAGTACTGAACCACAATTAGTTCCGGATCTTTGTTGATAGTGGCTGTCATGCGATCCACGTCGTATGGAAATGGGGTGCCATCTTCCAGTGCCTTATTCACCGAAGCTCCGGTAAGAGGGCGTCGCCATAAGTCTATTTGTGTAGACTGGCCGGCTTCATCAATAAGCACTATCGTTCTGAAGGGCTGTGTGGCTTTAAGTGAATCCCTTTGCTCAGGTGTGAGCGATTTTTCATGCATCTCATAATTCAGCATGCGGTACGACTGCAGGTAATTAATTATTTTGTCCTGGCTGAGATTCGACAATGCTTTTCCTTCACCATCGTTCATGGTGTAATTACCCTTTTGATCCTGTAAAATGGTAAACGATTTATCCTTTTGCTGCCGGTCGGTAACAGTAAGTGATTTAAGGGCTCCATCATTAAGCCTGAAAACATTTTTTACCTTCCACTCTTCTTCATTTACAATAAACCGTGGTGTCAGGTATCCATCAAAACCCGGGATATGGGTGATAAATGGAACGGTGGAATTTTCAAGATACATAAAAGTTCCCAACTGATCCTGTGTAGGTCCGCCAACATAAATAGTTTTTATCAATCCTTTGCTGTTATATAATTCCACCTTTATTCCGTTTGCGGCAATGGTTTTGATTACGTTGTTATACGCCTTCTTTCCTACGGGGCTTCTCACTTCGATATCATGAAGTGATGCGAGCAATGTTTTTACTGCATCAGGGCGGGCGAGCGTTTTACCATTCATTACCCAGTCGCCGCCAGGTTTTTTTTCAAGTAGGGTTTGTTGTCCGCTTTTATTAGCCAAAAACATTTTTGTAACCGATCCAGTATCCTTTACTGCAAAATCACGAAGTTCTTCATTTATAGTACCCGGTTTATTTTGAAGATATAAAAACACAGCAATGCCTGCAATTGCTAAAACCAGAACAAGAAGCAGATTATTTTTTTTCATGGATTGTAAAGGATTTAAACTTATTGAGCATACTTCTTTTTCCTTCTGTAAAATTTCACAAGTCCAAAAAGCACAATTAACAAAACGGGTCCTGCGGTATTAATTATTTTCCATTCTGCAAGTGATGCTTCAACACGGGTTTTATCAAGTAAACGAAGTTTCAATTCTTTTGAACGAACCGTCATAAGTCCTGAATCATCACAGAGATAATCGATACAGTTCAAAATAAAATTTTTGTTTCCATATAACTGACCGGAGTATCGGTCCATGCCTAATGGAATTATACTTCCGGTAGATTTTCTGTAACCATTCTGAATAACATCACCATCCCCGACAACTATCATGCGCGTTTCACTACTTCTCTCTTTAAAATCAATTAAACTATCCGAGGCAATTTGAATAGATACACGGTTTTTAAAATTAGAATCGAATGTACCTTCCAGCAAAAGCGCAAATATTTTTCCCGGTGAATTATATGCTTTCAGATCCGGTTCTTCACGCATAATATCAAGTGTGACGCGTGCAGGTGTTGTAAATACTCTCGAATACTGGGAACTGGTGAGTAAAGGTGTTTTCTTAACTGCATCGGATCCTACTGCATCAATAGAACTGACAAAATCAAACTTCACTGCATTCAGATTATTCACAACCGGGTGTGTGGATTCGGGAATGGCAAGAGGAAAATAATACCAGGGAAGCAACGACTGCTGTGGCCTGTTTCCCACATAACCTGTTACAATTGGTATTGGGGCCGCCTGAATATCAAGCACCAGGTCATAGTTAATTCTTGCACCATAACGGAAGAGCATGTCATCCAATCCGATTTCATTAGCAATAGCGATGGTTTCCGCACTTCGCTGCAGGCTGTCCATTGTAACTTTAGTGCCATCAATCAGCCACAGTGCTTTACCGCCCCGCATAATAAACTGATCAATTATAAATTTATCTTTTTCGCTGAATACGGAATCAGGACCTGCAACTATGATTGCTTCAAATCCTTTAAGCTTGTCGAGCTTTTCTTCTATTTTAACCCGTTCCACCCTGTAAAAAGTCGAAAGGTCACGTGTAATGTCAGCGAGATTTTCTTCGGCTGCTTCACCATGACCTTCAATGATTGCGATGCGTTGCGGAACTTTACTTGAAAGCTTCCGGATAATATTACCAAAACCATATTCAAGACCCTGTATGGAATTGTTGAGCATCTGTTCCGGTGAAGCACCAATCTGATCCTGTAACAACATAAGAGGAAGCTCCTGTCCGTAATAAGAAACAATGGCTCCCGGAAAAATTATTTGCTGTGATGTTTCTGATTTATTTTGTGCCTGCAGGTTGGTAGGTTGAATTCCCCTGTCGACCAGTTGCTGAAAAAGTTTATTCCGCTCTGCCTGGTCAGGATGTTCCGAGGGATTGATGAATTCGTATTCAATATTTCCATTTGAATAAGCCCTTAATTCATCGAGCATTTCGCGTGTTGCATTCTGAAGTCGTTTAAATGCAGGAGGAAAATCCCCATCGAGGTAAACTTTTACATATACAATATCATCAACACTATTCACCAGGTTTTTTGTTGCCGGAGAAAGTGTAAAACGCTTTTCGGAAGTCAGGTCAAAACGTGTGAACACAAATGAAGCAACTACATTAATCCCAACCAGCAGGATTAACAGCAGGATCAGCTGAATAATATTCTGGCTTTTCAGTGATCTTTTATTTCCGGAAACGGGGGTTGATGTTTTGCTTACCATTTCCTTGATTCAAGCACCGTTCGTGTAAGCATGATGAAAAAACTCACCAGGCTGATAAAATAAATTACATCCCTTGTATCAATTACACCACGGCTCATTGATGAGTAATGGGCATTGATACCAAGAAGATAAATAACATTCGCTACCTGCCCTGAACCGACTAAGCCTGAGATGGAATCAAAGCCTGCATATAAAAAAAAGCTGAGGAAAACGGCAATAATAAATGCTACCACCTGGTTGTCGGAAACCGCCGATGCAAAAACACCGATTGCAACAAACCCTGCACCCAGGAATAACAAACCTGCATACGATCCCCACATGGAACCGGTATCAATGTTACCCGGAGGAGCTCCCAGCTTATGAACACTGAAATAATAAATGAGAGTAGGAATCAATGAAAATAACACCAGCACCACACCTGCCAGGTATTTTGCCATCACCACCTGCAGTTCAGTAAGCGGTCTTGTTAACAGCAATTCTATGGTACCTGATTTTTTCTCTTCAGAAAACAACCTCATTGTCACGGCAGGCACCAAAAACATATAGACCCAGGGCGTGATAATAAATAGAGGGTCGATATTCGCAAAACCAGCTGATGGAATATTAAATTCTGTATCCGGAAATACCCATACGAACAAACTGATGGTTAGCAAAAAGACAATAATAACGATATACCCGATCAGGGAATTAAGAAAACTATTGACTTCTTTGACTAATAATGAAAACATAATAATTTTTCGTTGCGCTTCAAAAATACGAATCCCGGAGGATCGCAATTGTGAAGTATCTATTAGTTGTCAACCTGTTTATTAAGAGTCCATGCCTCTGCTTTTGCTGCAAACATGGGCTTAACGGCATTCCAGGTCGACTGAAAGAGTTCTGATTGGCGATAGCGTTCCAGGTCATCAGCTGTATTCCACATGCTATACGTAAAAATAATTCCTGAATTTTCCGTGTCGGTCAGCAATTCCGTATGCAGGCAGCCTTCAAAATTCCTGATCTGATCTTTAACAGATTCAAATGCTTCCAAAAAACCGTTCAACTTATCGGTTTTGAGAGTGAGTTTAACTATTCTTACTATCATTTGAATTCCACCCGTATTATTTCAGCGTATTTAATTCCCAGCAAGCCTGCTGCATTTCCATGACTAATACTAATTTCAAGAAACCCGGCCTCATTATACATGGCAAGTAAATTACCCCTTCCGGCCTTAAAATAATCAGTACTCAGTTCAGATATCACATACTCCCGGGTTTTAAGAATTATATCATAATCCCTTCCCCGTGCTATGCGCTCAAACAATTCCTTTTCGATATTGGTAACGAGATTTCCATGAGAATCAATATAAATCACCGTTCCCCGTATGATGCTTTCCTCAGTTACCGGCTGCAAAAGGGATTTTTCTACCATGGCAGTTACCTTCTCACCCATATCCGCTATTTTACCACCTTTTGATAAGTAAGCGGCTGAACTGGCAAGGACCGAGGAATTTGCATACACCTTATTACCCCGGGCATCCAGAATATAATAGGCTTCGTCCGGCGGAGTGGCATAAACGAGTGTGAAGAAACCATTGTCGGGCCCGATAAAAAAATGTCCGTGGTAGGCTAATGCGATTAGCGGCGGCGGTTCGTCGGATGTACCCGAAACGGCACATATATGGACGGTGCCTGTGGGGAAATGGTGCCACGCATTCTTAAATATAAATGCACCTTTCACCAAATCATACGCCTGGATCGCATGACCAATATCAATTATGACGGCTTCGGGGAAAACGGAGATTATATCACCCTTCAGTGCTCCGACGAAGTAATCAGTAGTTCCCCAGTCGGTTGTGAGAGTAATAACAGGCATTATGGTGCAAAAGTGTTAGGTTTTTCAGGAAGTGCCAAAATTAAGGATAAATGTGGCACACCTTTTTCCTTGTATTTTATAATTTTAAACCCGGAAATTAACAACCTTTACATTCTTTACTGATTTAACTAAATTTTTTAAGCCTCTTGAAAGAAATAACCATTCCTGTTGGATTTAACCCTGTTGAATTTTATGGTATTAACGACAGCAACCTCGAATTACTCCGAAAAAAATTTCCTCTTCTAAAAATTGTCTCCCGCGGGAATGAGCTGAAAGTGCTGGGTGATGAAATTCAGATCTCTAAACTCCAGGAAGTACTGGATGAAATGATCATGCATTATGAAAATGTGGGACGGCTGGAGCCGGAATTTGTACGGGAATTGCTCGATGGCAAACAGGAACCTACCTCTGATGATCAAAAAAAACAAGGCGATGTCCTCGTCTTCGGTCAGAATGGCATAATGGTCCGCGCACGTACGCCCGGTCAGAAGAAGCTTGTGGAAATGTGCGACAATAATGATATCGTGTTCGCTATAGGTCCTGCCGGTACGGGTAAAACCTACACTGCAGTTGCACTTGCCGTCAGAGCTTTGAAAAATAAGGAGATCAGGAGAATAATTTTAACGCGTCCTGCTGTTGAAGCGGGTGAGAACCTCGGATTTCTTCCCGGTGACCTGAAGGAAAAAATTGATCCCTACCTCCGTCCTTTATATGATGCCCTTTTCGACATGCTTCCGGGTGATAAACTTCAGACATTTATTGCCAATGGTATTATTGAAGTTGCACCTCTTGCATTTATGAGAGGAAGAACGCTCGACAATGCCTATGTAATTCTTGACGAAGCCCAGAACGCAACTCAAAGCCAGCTGAAAATGTTCCTGACCCGAATGGGTCCTTCTGCAAAAATGATTCTTACCGGGGATATTACTCAGGTGGATCTTCCAAAAACACAGCCTTCAGGACTAGTTCAGGGAATGGCGTTGTTGAATGGGATTAAAGGAATCGGTTTCGTTTTACTCGATGCACGCGATGTGGTACGACACAAGCTTGTGAAGGATATAATAGAAGCCTACAGCACAGGTGAGAAAAAAGCTGAAAAAAAATAATTGATTTTAGCAACTGCTCACTACGCTCTTTTAATTTATTGGAGTTTCACAATCCGGTGCGTAAAGGAAGCCGTTTCGGTTTTCATTTTCAGAATGTAAGTTCCTGCAGGCAAATCCTCCAGGGCCAGTGTGTAATTGCCTGCAGTTTGTTTCCCGTTGAATACGGTAACGGTTTTTTCTCCAAGCATATTGAATAAGGCTATTTCAAGAAATGCATCTTTGCTCAACCTGTAAGTCACATCTGTTTTGTGAAGAAAGGGATTAGGCATCACATTCACATCGGTTAATACCGGAAGAATTTCATTTATTCCCACCGGATCTGTCACAGTTACTGACTGCGCCACAAATGATTTACAGGTTCCGTTGTAGAGTTCAAGCATCACGGTATAAGTTCCTGCTGCAGGAAATGCATGAATAACGGTGTTCACATTGGAAGAATCACCATCACCAAAATACCATTGATATGCAGTTACGCCCGGAACGTTAGAAGTGAAATTTACGGAGAGACCGGTAGCAGTATATGTAAAGGATGGATTTTGAGGTCCTGTTCCCTGCTGTGTTAAAGTGATTGGTACCACAGCATGATTATTCGTATCATCCATTTCAAGAAATAAATTATCAGGATCAGTATGTGATACTATATAGTAATCGCCATTACATATTCCCGGAAAATCAATCTGCTGTCCGGATAAACCCTGGTTATAAATATCCAGGCTTCCCACAAAAATTCCCTGTTCATTTCCGCAACCGCTTACTCCACCCAGGCCATTATTTGGAAAATTATTTCCTGTTAACGTATTACCAAGCGAATCCAGACAATATCCGGGACTGCCCGAACAGCTTCCCAGGTTTATCAGGCAGAAACTAATCTTTCCTCCTGTTCCGGCCAGCGGCCATGTTAACGGATCAGGATCATTGGTACCCACCCTTAATGTATAGGTGGCCCAGTTATCAACATGCATATGTCCATGGTTGGGATGGTAGGTCATCGTACCTGCCGGGTTATCCCAATGTGTCATAGTCTGACCATTTTTATTGTAAATTCTTTGAGTAATTAATTGTTTCGGAAATGATCCATCCGGGCAAACCGGCGTAGCACAACCCACCACCATGGTATCACAATAACACACATTAATACCTCGTACCTCAAGCGGACCGTATCCGATATTGGGTGTAGCATTTGACAGCGTTAAATAACCGGGATATTCCGTGTGTTCATTTTGTATGATCAGGGCCGAAGCCGTCATGTCGGGTAACAAGTCACACACTGTCGTGGATGTATCAGGGCATTCACATCCCAACGCATTGGTGATAGAACAAATATTAGGTGGCAATAATGGATCCGGTGGAGGATTGGCTCCGAAATTAAGGGAGGCGGAATTAAAAGTACCCGCATCGGCTGGAACTTCATCTATTATGCAGAGCTCCCAACCCCCGTTTGGATTGATGCCGGTATTCATAAGATTCAGTGACTCGCCCGGAATATAAAAACCTGAGTAAGGTGGTGTACCTACAATAAGGTAGCCGTCGACTCCATCTTCCGCAAGACAGGTATTTGTGAAATTATCACCACCTCCTCCAACATTGCTTGCAAGTATTATAATAGTATTGTCGGGTGCTTTTAACCGTATTTTCAAATCACCCACATAGGTATGCGTAATATCCAGGCAAATGGATACCAATCCAAATGATGTATCCATTTGTGAAGGCAATCCACTCACCACAAAAGGGAAACAGACCTCTGTGTTATTGTCTGTGATTGGACCGGTAAAAGCAGGAGTAAACGATTGTGAATTAACTGCTAATGGCAACAATCCCAATGAAGTGAATGCCAATGCACGATAAAAATTCTTCATAGTATGGAGGTGTTTTTCAGTAAGGAAACAGTAATGGTAAATGTATAAGAAAATCACCTCCAAATTAATGAAGTTTTACTTAAAAGGTAACGAAAAACTGAATTCTTAAAGCTTCCTTACATTATGGGCGGAAACGCCCCTATCCCCGTCTTTCTCTTCAAAGGACACTTTATCATTTTCCTGTATTACTCTTTTATCAGCCATATTGGTGGCATGAACAAAGATTTCCTGTTCTGAATCATCATACTTAATGAAACCGAACCCTTTTTTCCGGTTAAAAAACTTAATTACTCCTGTTGGCATAATCTGGTAAGTGAAGTGGTGAGACATTAATAATGTAATTCAAATGTAACAGATTTATTTTAAAACTCAAAATAACCCGCAGGCCCGACACATATATGTGATAAATGTTCCAAGGCCGGTTTACTAAAACCGCTTTTATTAAAAATAATGTACATTAGCACCGCCGTGTTTACACCGTAATCCGGAAGCAATTAAGTATCCTTTAATTTAAAACCAACCTCATTTTAAACCACCACTTAATCTAGATTTATGGCAGAATCAGCAAACGCCGCTAAAGGACATCCTAAAGGGCTTTACATTTTATTCGTTACTGAAATGTGGGAACGTTTCAGTTATTATGGAATGCGGGCCATTTTCGTATTGTTTCTTTCAAAAGCACTCCTCATGAGTGATAAGGATGCTTCCAACATTTATGGAAGTTTTACAGGTTTGGTTTATCTCACGCCTCTCCTGGGAGGTTACATTAGCGACCGTTACTGGGGTAACAGGAAAAGTATTCTTATCGGCGGAATTATGATGGCCATCGGTCAGATCATGATGTTTATGAGCGGAAGTTTTGTGGGCACTGACCTGGCAACTCCGCTTATGGTTTCAGGATTGGGTTTCCTTATATTGGGAAATGGATTCTTTAAGCCGAATATCTCAACAATGGTAGGCCAGCTGTACCCAAAAAATGATGTCCGGGTAGATGGTGCCTTCACCATTTTTTACATGGGTATTAACCTGGGAGCTTTCTTTTCACCACTTATTTGCGGCGGATTGGGTGATACCGGTGATATTCACGATTTCAAATGGGGATTCCTGGCAGCAGGCATCGGAATGATCATTAGCGTGATCACCTTTGAACTAATGAAAAATAAATATCTGCTCAGTCCCGAAGGTGAACCTGTTGGTATGCCTCCCAGCCATTACAAAAAAGAAGTGACTGAAGGAATAGTTGATGTTCCAAAATCATCGATGAATAATATCTATATGATTTTTGGCCTTGGAATCGCCACAGCATTCGCATTTTATTATTTTCTTGAACTGGATGTTATTGGCTCCATAATCTTTGCTTCTGCCCTTGCCATACCTGCAATGATCATTACCGATAAATCCCTGCAAAAAGATGAGAAAGAACGAATATGGGTGATCTTTATCCTGGCCTTTTTTGTGATATTTTTCTGGAGTGCCTTTGAACAGGCCGGGGCATCACTAACGCTATTTGCCGATAAACAAACCGACCGTTACATAGGCGGATGGGAAATGCCCGCTTCCTGGTTTCAATCGATTAACCCGCTGGGAATTATCCTCCTTGCTCCCCTCTTCAGCAGCTTATGGGTAGGCCTGGGAAAACGAAATATGGAACCCTCCTCGCCGCTTAAAATGGCAATGGGACTTGGTTTATTGTGCCTCGGATATGTAGTAATAGCAATTGGTGTGCATGGTGTTGATGCAAGTGTAAAAATTTCAATGTGGTGGCTTATCACACTTTATTTCCTTCACACCATGGGAGAACTTGCTTTATCACCGATCGGATTATCGATGGTATCAAAACTTGCACCGGTACGTTTTGCATCTTTGCTTATGGGTACCTGGTTTCTTGCCAATGCAGCAGCTAATAAACTTGCAGGTACACTAAGTGCACTTATTCCTCCATCAGGCACCGATGGTGCGGCATCAGTAGCCGTTGAGTTTCCAAAATTATTAGGTTACCAGATTACCAACCTTTATGAATTCTTTATGATATTTATTATCATGAGCGGCGCAGCTGCACTTATTCTTCTTTTAATTTACAAAAGGTTGTTACGAATGATGCACGGAGTAAATTAATTTTATTCTTTCTCTTATGAAAAGGCTGTTCTTTACGGATGGCCTTTTTTTTAATCCTAATTTTTTTCTAAGATTACATCCTGCTAAAACTGCATTTATGGAAACACCGTTAAAAAAGGAATTCAGACCCTATATTTCAGCAACGGATTCAGTTGCGGAATTCACAGTGAAATCCGTGATACTGGGTGCCCTTTTCGGAATAATTTTCGGAATGGCAACCGTGTACCTCGCATTAAAGGCAGGGTTAACCGTGTCAGCATCCATTCCTATTGCTGTATTGGCAATTTCGCTGGGAAGAAAGTTTTTTAAAACTACCATACTGGAAAATAATATTATCCAGACTACAGGTTCTGCAGGGGAATCCATTGCAGCAGGAGTGGTATTCACATTGCCCGGATTTTTATTTCTGTCAATTAATGAACAGGGTGTGAGTACCGGTGCGGAATTTTTTAATTACTGGACCATTTTTACCCTGGCCGTATTCGGGGGTATTCTCGGAACACTTATGATGATCCCGTTGCGACGATCACTGATTGTTAAAGAACATAACACACTTCCCTATCCCGAAGGAACCGCCTGTGCCTCGGTATTGATTGCCGGTGAAAAGGGTGGTGATTTTGCAAAAACAGCATACTGGGGTTTAGGGTTTGCCTTCATCTATGCAATGCTCCAAAAAGTTTTTCATGTTATTGCTGAAACTCCGGCGTGGGTAACGGCACAGACTAACCGCTTTTTCCCATCTGCTACCGTGAACGGCGAAATTACGCCTGAATACCTCGGAGTAGGGTATATTATCGGGCAGAAGATTGCAGGCGTTCTTGTGGCAGGAGGTGTTATGGCATGGCTGGGATTGATTCCGCTTCTTGCTACCCTGGTGCCGGGTGAAACGATTGCGTTCCAACTGGTAAAACTGGGTTATCTTAAAGATGTGCTTACACCCGGCGGTCCCGGCGGTTGGGATCCTGCAACATTAAGTTTCGATAGTACTGCCACTGCGGTTTACAGGGCGTATGTAAGGCAGATCGGTGCCGGAGCCGTAGCAGCAGGTGGATTTATCACACTTATTAAAACGCTTCCTACCATAGTAACCTCCTTCCGCGAAAGCATTAATTCGATGAAAGAAAAAAATGCTGGCACCGTGGTTTCAAGAACCGAAAATGATCTTTCTTTTAAAACCGTTATCATAGGCAGCTTAGCCCTGGTAGCGCTGATGGCAGTTCTCCCACAGATACCCGGTGACAGTATCCTCAACAAATTACTTATCGGAGTGCTGGTGGTAATTTTCGGATTCTTTTTTGTCACCGTTTCCAGTCGTATTGTAGGTATTATCGGTTCTTCTTCCAACCCAATCTCCGGGATGACAATTGCAACTCTTATGGGAACTGCATTAATTTTTATTGCAGTGGGCTGGACGGGCAAAGTTTTTGAACCAATGGCACTCGTCGTTGGAAGTATGATTTGTATTGCAGCTGCCAATGCAGGGGCAACTTCGCAGGATCTGAAAACAGGTTATATTGTTGGTGCAACACCCAAATATCAGCAAATAGCATTGTTTGTTGGTGCTATTGTTTCTTCAATTGCCATTGGTTTTACCATACAGATACTGGATCAGCCAACGGCTGAAATGTCGGCACAGGGAATTACACATGCTATCGGAAGTGATAAATTTCCGGCACCACAGGGAACATTGATGGCTACGCTGATCAAAGGACTGTTATCATTCAATCTCGACTGGCAATTTGTGCTTGTGGGTGTATTCCTGGCAGTGACAATGGAGTTATGCGGGGTTAAATCGTTATCATTTGCAGTAGGTGCATACCTGCCACTGTCCACCACACTTCCCATTTTTGCAGGAGGAGTAGTTAAGGGAATCGTAGACTGGAAAACAGCCAAGAAAAACGAAACAGTTGAAGATGCGGAATTGGGCAAAGGAAGTTTGTTTGCAACGGGATTGGTTGCAGGAGGCGCACTGGCGGGAGTATTGGTTGCTTTACTTTCTGTTAATGATAATATTTCAGCGTCGCTGGCTAATGTAAACCTTGAACATGGCATCACAGAAGCACTGGGCACCGGTGGATACCAGGTGCTGGGTACTATCTTTTTTGTATTGCTGGCCCTGGTACTTTACCGGATAGCAACCCGTAAGGAAGAATAGACATCTTTTAAATTAATCACAACGGCAATAAAATTCCTGCCGTTGTGATTAATACATTAAGTTAACAATTGATGATACTTTTTGTGCTTTCAATTGTATGATATAAAATCAATGTGACTGAATGCTGCTGAAGAATTATGTAATTTCGTAATGGCTGTTAAAACTCCTGTATAAAATGATGACAAAGTCAATTCATAAAGTTAATATTCTGTTCGCACTGTTCATTGCAATTTTTATGGTGCCTTTGCTTTCATGCAACGGGCAATCAACAGGCAACTCTGATAAAGATCCCATAAAAAATGATCCTGACGGAATTCAATGGGTTAGTTTTGAGGAAGCAGTAAAGCTGGCTGAAAAAAACCCGAAAAAAATATTTATTGATATCTATACACATTGGTGCGGCTGGTGCAAAAAAATGGATGCCACCACTTTTAAAGAAGAGGAAGTGGTGAAATTTATCAATGCCAATTTCTATCCCGTAAAATTAAATGCTGAAACGCGTGATACAATTTATTTCCGCGATAAGGAATTTAAATATGTTACCGATTATAAAGCTAATGAACTCGCAATTTCACTTCTGAGTGGTAAAATGGGATATCCTTCGTATGTTTTACTGGATGAACAATTCAGCATGCTCTCCCATGCCGTTCAAAGCTATCTGACTAAGGAAGACCTCATGCCGATCCTTACCTTTTACGGAAGCAACATTTACAAAACCAAAAGCTGGGAGGAGTTTTCTAAAAAGTGATCTCTGAAAATTTAATTTCACGCAAAGTTCGTCGAGTAGGCAAAGGGGTTTCTGCACAAATTACTTAATCTCTAACCCCTGCAAAGGAACAAATAAATCTTAGTGGTCTTTGCGTGAAAATAGGAATCTATCTACGAAGACAAAAGATCAGATTACAATAAGTAAATCTTTGCGCTCTTTGCGTGAAAGTTAAATTTTAATTGTTAATAAGGGTGAAAGACGGGGCTCGAACCCGCGACCTCCTGAACCACAATCAGGCGCTCTAACCAACTGAGCTACAATCACCATTTACCGGTTTTAATCGGCTAAAATCCTTTAATCCAAGCTTATCCTGTAAAATGGATTATTGATGGGAGTGCAAAATTAGCTAATTCCATTTAATCAGCAACCACTTAGCCCTAATTTTGTTTTACTTGAACGGAACGGTGTAACTTTACAGCCGGAACCGGTAAAATGTCTGAAAAAACAGTTTTAAACGTGGAAGGAATGACCTGCACCAATTGTGCGCTGGGCATTTCAAGATATCTTGAAAAAAAAGGACTAAAGGATGTCCGGGTAGATTTTTCATCCGGTGAAGTTGTTTTTGAACAAGTGGCGCCTGAAAACCGCGAAGAAATTGTAAAAGGTATCAGCAACCTTGGGTATCAGGTCATCGAACCGGAAACGTCTGAAAGTGGAAAGCCTCCTTTTCGCTGGGATACACTTGAAATTAAGTTTATCATCAGCCTGATTTTTACCCTTCCGCTTCTCGCCCATATGTTTCTCAATATTCCAATATTGCATAATCCCGTTTTTCAACTGGTATTGTGCACTCCGGTTTTTGTTGTGGGGATGATGCACTTTGGCAAAAGCGCCTGGGCTTCCATCAAAACCGGCATTCCAAATATGGATGTACTGATCACTATTGGCTCGGTATCGGCCTTCGTTTACAGCCTTGCAGGAATGTTTCTTTTCGATGCTGGCACAGGTGTGAGTAATTATTTATTTTTCGAAACTACAGCAACCATTATAACACTTGTTCTGCTGGGAAATATTATTGAAAAAAATTCCGTAAAAAAAACTACCTCTGCCATAAGGGAGCTGGCAGCACTGCAACCTGTTCTGGCTAATAAAATAACCATTCAAAAAGATTTATCAGAACATATTGAAGCAGTCGCTATTTCAGAAATAAAAAAACAGGATCCTGTGCTTGTGAATAGTGGTGGTGCTATTCCCGTTGACGGTAAAATTTACTGGGGCGAAGCAACTGTGGATGAATCCGCCCTTACCGGGGAAAGCCTTCCGGTTGAAAAATCAATTGGCGATGCTGTCATGACCGGATCGGTAGTGTTATCGGGCTCAGTTAAAATTGTGACGGAAAAAGCCGGTAACCAAACGGTTCTTTCCAATATTATTTCACTGGTAAAGGAAGCGCAGCATTCACGCCCCGAAATACAAAAGCTCGGCGATAAAGTCAGTGCATGGTTTGTTCCGGCTGTATTGCTTATTTCATTGCTGACATTCCTGGTCGGGCACTTTGCAGTGGGCTGGGACTGGTCTACGGCACTGATGAACGCTGTCGCCGTGCTGGTGATCTCCTGCCCATGTGCCATGGGGTTAGCCACACCTACTGCCGTTGCTGTGGGACTGGGCAAAGCTGCCAAAGCGGGTATTCTTGTCAAAGGCGGAGCCACCCTGGAATTATTCGATAATATAAAAACCGCTGTCTTTGATAAAACAGGAACACTCACAACCGGAAAGTTTAAAATTGCAGCTTTACAGACCTACAATTTTGATGAACAGGCAGCCATCAATATTTTACACAGCCTGGAACAACATTCAGAACATCCAATCGCTGTATCAATAGTTACCGGTTTATCGGGAAGGAAATCGGGCTGGTTGTCATTCGAAAAAGTGGAAGAAAAAAAAGGAATTGGAGTTTCCGCCTCTGATGGGGCCGGTAACAACTACATGCTGGGCTCTTACCAAAGTCATCAACATTTGACAAACGACAATTCACATACCATTTACCTATCAAAAAATAATGTACTCATCGCAACGGTAGATCTTCGGGATGATATTAAGCCCGGCGCAGCGGAAATGATCCGGTTGTTAATTCAATCCGGTATTCAACCGGTTCTACTCAGCGGCGACAATGAAAAACGCTGCCGCGAAGTAGCCGGTGAATTGAATATCAACACGGTTTACAGCAATCAACTTCCGCACGAAAAAACCGCTGTTATAAAGGCGTTGAAACAACAGGGTAAGCTTCTGATGGTTGGTGACGGTATCAATGATGCTCCGTCGCTGGCTACAGCTGACCTGGGAATTTCATTTGGCGAGGCGACAAAAATTGCGATCAATTCCGCGCAGGTAATCATCCTCAATAATTCCGACCTGCTTGCAGTCATCAATGCCATCAGGATTGGCAAGCTCACCATGACCACGATCAGGCAAAATTTATTCTGGGCGTTCTTTTATAATGTTGTAGCCATACCGTTTGCGGCTATGGGCTATCTCAGCCCCATGGTTGCAGCCTTTTCAATGGCATTTTCGGATGTGATAGTTATTGGCAATTCAATTCGTTTAAAATTCAGGAACTAACTTCGTATAGCCACGGTGAGCAAACGTAAAAAGATTCTTTTCATCACCCGCTGGTATCCCGATCGTCATGATCCGATGCTTGGATTATTTGTTCAGAAGCACGCTCAGGCGGTGCGGCTTTATAATGATGTAACGGTGTTGTATGTTACTGCTGATACTTCCCTCCCACCCGGAACTGTTTTAAAAGAAGAAACTATTTTTGATGGCATCAGGGAATTCAGGATATATTTTGGTAAATACAAATCGGAAATTAATAACGCCTGTGCCTATGCGAAATATTACCTGCAGGGATTAAATTGGATCGAAAAATCAGATGGCTTGCCGGATATTTCACATGTTCACATTCTTTCCAGGACCGCTTTTCCTGCACTTTGGCTAAAAATAACGAAAGGAATTCCCTACCTGATTACCGAACACTGGTCAAGATATCTTCCGGTAAATATTGCCAAAGGCGCTTACCGAGGATGGTTGCGGAAATGGTTCACCGGTATAGCGGTTGCACATGCAGGAACCGTTACTACAGTAACTCAAAACCTGGCATCGGCTATGCAGGATCTGGGTTTAAAAAATAATTATGTTGTAACTTCCAATGTTGTCAATACAGAAGATTTTACGCCCGTCGAAAAAAACAGGAATGATGCTATAAAAAAATTAGTCCATGTTTCCTGCTTTGATGAGCCTGCAAAAAATATCAGGGGAATTATTAATGCCTTTCAGAAAATTTATCCTTTGCAGAAAAATGTCATACTGGAAATAATTGGTGACGGAAAAGATTTTTCATTAGTACAGGATCACGCCGAACAAACGGGGCTCCTTAATAGTGCCATTTATTTTACCGGGCTGTTAACAGGAGAACAGCTAATTACAAAAATGCGGGAAGCAACCGCGTTTGTGATGTTCAGTAATTATGAAAACCTGCCTTGTACAATTGTAGAATCCTTCAGTTGCGGAGTACCTGTCATATCCACCGATGTGGGTGGTATAAAAGAACATCTTACCGAAAAATTCGGGATACTGATTCCTCCACGTGATGAAAATGCATTGGCTGATGCAATGACCTCATTGCTGCTCGAACAGGCAAAATTTGACCGCCCAGGCATGCGTGATTATGCAAACCGGCAATTTTCATTGCAATCAATCGGTCGATTATTTAATGATATATACCAGAGACTAATTTCCAGCAATTATAAATAATTATTTTTTATATTTATAAGCAACTGAAATTCAATAAGTTTATAAAATAATTTTATTTTATCTTATGGAAAAAACGGCTTGTTTCCCCACATTTTAATGTTATTATGCTTACATTTGCATGTAGGTAATGAGTGGCCATTTACGGCCGTTAAACATACTATTTTACCCAATAAAGCAGTCGACTTTATTCAAAATCAATTATTTATAACTAAAATCAAACCAACATGAAAAAATTATTACTCAATGGATTGGCTTTGGCAGTTTGCTTTTCTTTTAATGCTCTTGTGAGCGAAGGACAAGCACCGTCGAATTTAAACAGTTCTATTACCAACAAAAAATTACCTATTCTTAAACCTTCCGATGAAATCGTAGCTCCTGTTAACCAGATAAATCCTACTGTTTCTCAAAGTCGCAGTTCCGCTGTGGAAGTTAGCCTCGGACAAACAACTTATGATTTGCAATCTAACTACGGTTCTGTAGGTAACAGGGTTAAGAGATGGGATGACAACACAATTTCGGTTGTATGGACAAAAGGTGATATTTCTCCGGGCTTTACCGACAGGGGAACCGGTTACAATTATTTTGACGGTTCCAATTGGGCTGCAGCTCCTTCGAGTCGTATTGAGTCTTTTAGAACAGGATGGCCTAACGTGAGTGGGACTTCAAATTCAGGTGAGTACATTGTAAATCATGGTACGAACCCAACAAATTTTATTTCCCGCCCAATCAAAGGAATCGGATCCTGGACTGAAATGGCAATTGATACCACTAATGTAACCTGGCCTAGAATGGTTGTTGGTGGTGCAAACGGCAATACCGTTCACGTAATTGGTAACGAAAATGCCGGATCTTTCTACGTCAAATACTCACGGTCGCAAGATGGTGGTGCAACTTGGGATATTCAGAATGTTTATTTACCTGATGAAACAGTTGATTTCTTCGAAGGTTCTGTAGATGGTTATGATATCGACTCCCGCGGCGATGTTGTGGCTATTGCAATCGGAGGTTTTGCTGAAGATCTGGTTATGTGGAAATCTACTGATAACGGTTCTACCTGGACCAAAACTACTGTGAATGATTTCCCATTGTCTCCATTTAATTACACAACTACAATTTCTGATGTAGATGGTGACGGTCTTGCCGATACCATTCCAACTACCGATTCAGGTATTTCTCTGGTTATCGATAATAATAACATGGTTCACATTGCTGTAGGAAGTACAAGGATTCTGAATGAAGCCCCTAACCCTACAGGATCATCATATTTCCCTGGAACTGACGGTCTGCTTTATTGGAACGAAAGTATGCCGGCAGGTAATATTCTTAATAATGTGATTGCATTTGTTGAGGATATCGACGGAAGCGGTGCGATTGAACTTCCTGACGGACTCGCAATTTACCAGGCAGGTCTTACCAGTATGTCAACTCTTGGAATTGATGGTGTTAACAACGTTCACCTTTGCTATTCTTCTATCATCGAAAATACTACTAACGGAAACGCCAATCCTTTACTGGAAGAAGCTTATCGTAACGTTTACTATATGTACTCAACAGATGCAGGTGTAAACTGGTCGACCCCGGTACGTGTGGAGCCAACTGATTTTGATGAGCAGGCCTGGCCAAACATGGCTAAGAAAGTTGACAATTGCATTCACCTTACTTACCACAAAGACGGTGAGCCGGGAAATACTTTCCAGCCTTCTGAAGCAACTCCTGATGCATATGCACCATATGATGTAATTTACAACTGTATCAACAACCCGGTTGGATTGAATGAAAATTCAGATGTGGTTTTAAGTGCTACAGTATATCCAAACCCGGTTCATGCGGTATTGAATTATGACTTCTCTCTGACTCAATCACAGGATGTAACTATTAACCTGGTTGATGTACTTGGAAAAACTGTTTATACAACTTCTGTAAGCGGTACTGCCGGAATCAACAACGTTAAGGTAAATGTTAAAACACTTGCTTCAGGTGTTTATTCCCTCAATACAATTGTTGGAACTACTACATTTACTGAAAAAATAGTTATTCAGTAATTCTACCCCTTTTACCAAAAAGCCCTGCAGAAATGCGGGGCTTTTTGTTTTGAGTGTATATTTTAAGTAAAAATGCACATTAATGGGTAGTCTTCTTTTCTATCCAACCGAATAGTTTTATATTTGGAGTTCAGAAAATCCTAAAACCAAAACAATATGAAAAAACTATTACTAACAGGAATTGCCCTTAGTATGGTCGTTTTTGCGAATGCCCAAAACAGACCGGCTTCTATTAATTCCGTTAAAGAGCGATTACAACGTCTTGGAACCCAGGTTCCAGTACCTTCACAAGAGCCGACTTCGGGTAGTGAAATGCCAACCAACAGGGTAAATACCACTGTGGCTAACCAGGGAACCACTAACAAATCATCCCAGGTTCAGGTTATTGTAGGTACTACTACCTATGACCTTCAGTCAAATGGTTCTCCCCAAAACAGAATTTACCAGGACAATGGAACCCTCGGCGCTACATGGACTTACAGTTCAGATGTTGCCGGCACATATCCTGACAGAGGTACCGGTTACAATTATTATGATGGTACATCCTGGGGACCAATTCCCAATGCCCGTATCGAAACTGATCGTCGTGGGTGGCCAAGTATTGTTAAACTGGCCAATGGTAATGAAGTTGTTGTATCACACCAGAGTGTTACGGTTTCGACCGCTTCCAACACTTCTCCGGCCGGTGCAAATACCTGGACCCAAAATCTTACTCCAACCTTCCCGGGAGGCGAGCCTACGCTGTGGGTTAGAACTGCAGCAGGCGGGCCTGATGGAAACTCTATTCACATGATTGACATTTCTTATCCTACCGGTAACGGTGGAACTCTTGTGAATGGACTTGATGGTGCACTTAATTACAGCCGTTCATTGGATGGTGGAGCAACCTGGGACATTGTTCGTGTTTTACCTCCCGGTGTAAACGATGTTGAATATGCTGGTTTCCGTGCCGATGGATACGCAATCGATTCAAAAGATAATACAGTTGCTTTCACAGCAGGTGATATTTCTGATGACTGGGCTTTGTGGAAATCGACTGATAACGGGACCAACTGGACACGCACTGTGATTATGGACTTCCCTTTCACAAAGTATGATGATGCAACACAAATTACCGATATTGATGGTGACGGAGTTGCCGATACATTACTTACAACTGATGGCTCCTATGCGCTTATTCTTGACAATAACGGTATGGCACATGTGTTTGCCGGAGCTATGCTGATTTTGGATGAAGATCCTGCTGCTTTGCTTGGTCTTTTCCTTTCAACAGATGGTTTGTTATACTGGAATGAAAGTATGGGAAGCAATCCTCCCGTTGTGATTGCTACTGCTCCTGATCTGGATGGTTCCGGTCAAGCCGATGCTTTCGCTGCTGATCTTGGCGGACGTTATGGAAATGATGGAATTTGCTCGATGCCGAATGCCGGAATTGATGCATCCGGAAATATTTATGTTTCGTATTGCCCGCTGATTGAAGGAACCGATTCCGGCAACCCTTCTCCCCTTGCGTTCAGCTACCGTAACGTTTATTTACAGGCATCAATGGATGGTGGTGCATCATGGGGAGTTCCTGTGAACGTATCGAACAGCCCGTTTGATGAAGCAGTATTCTGCTCAATGGCAAAAAATGTTGATGCTAATTGTGTCAGCCTTCTCTGGCAGCAGGATGGTTCTCCCGGATACTCAGTACCACCCAATGGAGAGCATGCAATCGGTAACAACGATATGATTTATGATTGCGTTGACAAAAATCTTGTTATTGGTGTAAAAGAAAATCTTACTTCAGAAGTTGCAGTATCAATTTTCCCTAACCCTGCAAACAATCATGTAGTATTGAGCTATTCTGTTGAAAAAGCAGTTGAGCTGAATATTGAAATTCGTAATATCATGGGACAGGTTGTGAACACTTTCGTGAAGAATATTGAGTCTTCAGGAACACACGCTGTTAATGTTAATGTTGAAAAATACAGTGCCGGAGTTTATACTGTGAACACCGTTCTTGGTGACAAAGTATTCTCTTCTAAATTCGTAAAAAATTAATTTTACTGTTTCTCGTTAAGAAGGCGGCTTCGGTCGCCTTTTTTTATGCATATTGTTTTTTACAGAAGCCTGAAAATATCATCAATTCCGGGAACTCTTTCCGTAATAAATCCCTCACCATAATCCGTTCCTATCAGTCTGCCATATTCAAGTGCACGTGCCCTTAACCCTTCTAGAAAAATTTTGGAAGATATTGCCGTTTCAGGTTCATTGGAGTCGGGATTAAAAAACTGCGAAGAAAACGCCATAATGGCTTCAAGCCGCTTATCCATAACCTGGGTAACATCTACTATAAAATCGGGACGCATGTTCCGGTCCTGGATGTAATGATACACAGCACGCGGACGCCATGCCTCCTGTTCCTTTCCTCCCTCCATGGTAATAACTTTAATAAGTCCCGATAAAAAACAGGCCTCTGAAACCAGTTGAGATCCTTTCCCATGATCCGGGTGGCGGTCGGTGATGGCGTTGGCAATAATAATTTCAGGCCGGTACTTCCTGATCATCCGGATTACTTTCAATTTGCTTTCTTCATTTACCTCAAAAAATCCATCTTTCAAATCCAGGTTTTCACGAACATTTATGCCCATAATCTCACTGGCCTTGCTCGCTTCCTGCTCACGTATGGCAGCGTTACCACGGGTTCCAAGTTCTCCGCGAGTAAGATCTATAATCCCTGTTTTGTATCCTGCGGCTATATGTTTTATAATGGTACCTGCACACGATAATTCCACATCATCGGGATGGGAAGCAAACGCTAACATATCTAGTTTCATATTAAAGAATTTAAGGGCGAATTTCCGTTAACTTTTGAAAAGAAACTAACTTCGCCCTACAATTCATTCAAGTCATTATGGTTCAGGAGTTATTTTACCTGGTTGCAAAAGAATTCCAGCTCGAATGGCGGCAAAAGTCTGTCATTACCGGCATCCTGATTTATGTGATCAGCACCGTATTTATTTGTTATCTCACTTTCCGGCAGGTAATCGATATTCCAACCTGGAATGCGTTGTTCTGGATAATTATGGTATTTGCAGCCGTGAATGCGGTTGCCAGGAGCTTTATGCAGGAAAACCGGGGAGTTCAGTTGTACTATTACACCCTGCTAAACCCGGCCATGGTGATCATTTCAAAAATCATTTATAACACCACACTTTTGATGATTGTAGCACTGGTAAACTTCTTATTTTATTCACTTTTTCTCGGTAACGAAGTAAGTGATACACGGATGTTTATCTTCGGACTGCTGCTGGGAAGTGCGTGCCTGGCAGCCACCCTGACGCTGATCTCCGCTGTTGCTTCCAGGGCAAACAGCAGTCCTTCAATGATGGCTATTCTTAGCTTCCCTATTTTAATTCCCATGCTGATGACCATCATGCGTTTTTCAAAAAATGCAATTGATGGAATCGGATGGGTAATAAACGGAAATTATGCCCTGGTGCTGATAGCACTTTTTGGAATGGTTGTCACTCTCAGTTATCTATTATTTCCATACCTTTGGCGCGATTGATTTCAGTAATAAGGGAATCATAAACATTTAATTCATAATACCTTAATGAAAAAACATTGGTGGAAAGTCCTTTCGGGATGTTTACTTTTATACACCGTAATCATTGGGTTTTTAGGTGATGTGCCCGAAATGGCGATTCTGAATGAAACAATACGGAATCTCTATTTTCATGTTACCATGTGGTTTGCCATGATGATCCTGCTGATTGTAAGCCTCGTAAACAGCATTAAATACCTGGGTTCATCAGAACTGCAGGCCGATGTACTGGCCGAAGAAAGTGCCCGTGTAGCAATGCTCTTCGGAATATTGGGATTGCTTACCGGTATGATATGGGCGAAATATACGTGGGGTGCTTGGTGGGTAAACGATGTCCAGCTCAATGGAGCTGCAGCAACGATGCTTGTGTATGCCGCCTATTTTTTGTTACGGAATTCAATGGATGATGAACAAAAAAGAGCACGTATCTCTGCCGTGTACAGCATATTCGCTTTCGCAATGATGGTTGTATTTATTATTATACTTCCACGTATGACCGATTCACTCCATCCCGGAAAGGGAGGCAACCCCGGCTTTAGCAGTTACGATCTCGATCACCGTTTACGCCTGGTATTTTACCCTGCAGTTATCGGCTGGACTTTATTGGGTGTTTGGATGATGAATCTTAAAATCAGGTTACGAAAATTACAACATAGTGTTGATTCAAAATAATTATGGTTACTAAACTTCCATTGCTTCTGTTTGTATTTATGATAGCATCAGTGAATAGTGCGCTGGCACAGTCGGGAATAGACATGGCCGATTTGATGCGGTCAAATGGAAAAATTTATGTTGTTGTTGCCGTTGCGGCCACCGTTATGTTAGGAATACTTATCTACCTGATGATGCTTGACCGGAAAATAACTGCAATGGAAAAAAAGATCAAAGAAAAAGCTTAACCCCATGAAAAAAATTCACATTATCGGGATTATACTCATTGCTGTTGCACTTGGAGTTATTGTCAGCACTATTTCCAGCTCCAGTACGTACGCACCATTTTCAACTGCAATGGAACATGAAGGTAAAACCTATCATGTAGTTGGAAAATTGAATCTTGAAAAAGATTTCATTTACAACCCGGAGCAAAATGCGAATATATTTGGATTTTTCCTGGTCGATAATGAAGGTCGGGAAATGAAAGTGCTGTACAATGACAGCAAGCCGCAGGATTTTGAAAAATCAGAACAAATTGTTGTAATTGGTAAAGTGGTAGGCAATGAGTTTCATGTGGGCCAGGGTGGTTTGCTCATGAAATGTCCTTCGAAATACAATGGGAATGAAGCACAACAAAATATGATTTCTTCCGGCACCTAGTTTTAAAATTCCATTCCCCTGATGAATATTGAATATATTGGTGAAGCGTTAGTTTTCGGAAAAATTGGAAATCTTTTAATCGCTCTCGCCTTTGCCGGTGCACTGCTGGCTGCAATCTCCTATTATTTTGGATACAAAGATCCGCTGGAATCAAATTCCTGGAAAAAAATAGCCCGTTATGCATACCTGGTACATTCTGTTTCTGTAATCAGCATTTTCGTTGTATTGTATTACCTGATTTTTAATCACCGGTTTGAATATTATTACGTCTGGCAACATTCATCAACAACATTACCCTGGCAATATATATTCGCCAGTTTTTGGGAAGGACAGGAAGGAAGCTTTTTGTTATGGACGTTCTGGCATGTAATACTTAGTTTTTTTATCATCAAAAAAGGTGGCACATGGGAAGCACCGGTAATGGTGACCATTTGTCTGGTGCAGGCATTCCTGATGTCAATGGTGTTGGGAGTTACCATTTTCGATTACAAAATAGGAACCAACCCATTTGTGTTGTTACGTGAGCATCCCGACATGGCAAATCTGCCATTCATACACATGGCCGATTACCTTCAGAAAATTGATGATGGCAGGGGTTTAAATCCGTTACTTCAGAATTACTGGATGGTAATTCATCCTCCTGTGTTGTTCTTAGGTTTCGCATCTACGCTCATACCATTTGCATTTGCAATGGCCGGTTTAATGACAGGTAAAATCCGCGAATGGACTGCAGTAGCTATTCCCTGGTCTTTCTTCGGGATCATGGCTCTTGGAACCGGTATTCTTATGGGTGCTGCCTGGGCTTATGAGGCCTTAAGTTTCGGTGGATTCTGGGCATGGGATCCTGTTGAAAATGCTTCATTGGTGCCGTGGATTACTTTTGTTGGTGCAGGTCATGTGATGATGATTAACCGGAAAAACGGGAGCTCACTAATCAGCAGTTTCCTTCTTACCACTGCAACATTTATTCTTATCCTCTACTCTACTTTCCTGACACGAAGCGGAATTCTTGGTGAGACTTCCGTGCATGCATTCACCGATCTGGGTATGACCGGCCAGCTAATTATTTACATGGCATTTTTTGTAGTTCAGGCCGGATACCTCATGTTTATTAACCGGAAAGCTTTTCCGAAAAGTGATAAAGAAGACGGTTTGATGAGCAGGGAATTCTGGATGTTCATAGGCATGCTGGTTTTAGTTGTTTCAGCAATGCAAATAACACTTTCAACATCAATGCCGGTATTCAACAAAATTTTTGGAACCAGTGTTGCACCGCCTGAAGATGTAATCGGGTATTATAATTCGTGGCAGATTCCTTTTGCAATTATAATTTGTATTCTGATAGGATTCGGACAATTCCTGAAATATAAGGATACGAAACAAAATGAATTCTGGAAAAAATTATCTGTTTCAATTATTATTTCAATTATAATTTCCGGTTTCGTTGCTTATTATTTTCAATTCGACAGGGTTCAATATGTACTGCTGTTATTTGCCGCCATTTTTGCAATTGTTGCCAATGCCGATTATGGAATCAGGGTATTGAAAGGAAAGATGGATCATGCAGGCGGATCGGTTGCTCACATTGGAATCGGACTTATTTTTTTAGGAGCTTTAATATCTAATGCAAAAAGCCAGGTAATATCTAAAAACCTGCTGAACATTGACCTTGGAAAGGAGTTTCCCAACAATGAAAATATCATGCTCACCAAGGGTGATACGCTTCAAATGGCTAACTATTTTATTACCTATAAAGGAAAAGAAAAAGTTGGCGTGAATGTGTATTATGAAATTGAATACCTCGATGCCGATTTCAAAAACGGGACTTTGAAACACGCGTTCACGCTGAAGCCTACAGTGCAGCTAAACCCAAGAATGGGTAATGTATCAGAACCTGCCACCAAACACTTTCTCTCCAAGGATATTTACACGCATGTGACGTATGCCGATCTTGAAGATTTTGATAAGCCAGCAGCTAATGATGAATTTCTTGAACCTAAAACACATACGGTAAGCGCGGGCGATACCATTTCAACTAGCAATTCATTGGTTTATTTTGAAGGCCTTACTCAAAGTGTTGACCGCAATGCACTCGGATTGTCGCCGGAAGATATTGTGGTAGGAGCCTCACTTCGTGTTGTCGACATAAACAAAAAAATGCATGAAGCCATTCCGCTTTTTATAATAAAAGAAAAAGTAGTTTTTTCGAAAGAGGTACTTATTGAAGAACTAGGTCTGAAAATTTCCTTCCTGAAAATTAATCCGGATAACGGAAAAATTGATCTGGCAATTTCCGAAAAGAAAGATAACAAACGCGAGTTCATTATCATGAAAGCGATTATTTTTCCACAAATAAATATTCTCTGGTCAGGTTGTCTCCTGTTGATAATCGGCTCATCAATGGCGATCAGGAAACGCTTCAGGGATCTTGCACGGCAACGTAAACTAAATTAAAGAGCCGGTGTGCTCATGAATGTATGAAAGTTTTCATCATTGGCACAGGTAATGTTGCAACCGCTTTAGGGAAGGCCGTTGTAAAATCCGGTCATCAGCTGGCCGGTCTTTTAGGTCGTGATGAAAAAAAAACCACATCACTTGCAAATAAACTGAAGTGCCGGATTTATACAGATCCTGAGCAGATACCTCTTGCTGCTGATATTTATATCATCGCTATTAAAGATGATGCAATTTTCAGGGTGATCAAAACACTTCCTCCTGTTAAAGGTATTGTTGCACATACATCCGGTGCATCCCCGGCAGGTATATTGAAAAAGTTTGCTCACAGCGGCGTTTTGTATCCCGTTCAAACGATCACAAAAAATTATCCTTCATCATTCAGAGGTGTACCTTTTTGCATCGAAGGATCTGATGAACAAACATTAAAAAAACTCATGCGTTTTGCAGGTTCCATATCGGGTGAACTATATGTTCTTGACTCTGATCAGCGCGCTGCTATTCATGTTGCTGCTGTTTTTGCAAATAATTTTTCCAACTACCTGCTGGGTATCGCAACCGAAATTCTGCAACAGCAGCATCTGCCTGCTGCACTCATTGGGCCACTGGCACAATCAACCGTAAAAAATGCATTAACAAGGGGAGCATTCGCTTCTCAAACAGGTCCTGCAGTACGCAATGATCTTGATACCATTGCCCGTCATCTCGAATTTCTTAAAAACAACAAAGAACACACCGCACTTTACAACCTGTTAACTGCCCAAATCAGGAATGTTCATAATAAGAAAAAGCAGTAAGTTGTAATTGATAAAGATTTATATAATCTTGTAACATGGAACAAAATTTTAAAGAAAAACTGAGGCTGGTTAAAACTTTCATTTTCGATGTAGATGGTGTGCTTACCAATGGCATGTTACTGGTAATGCCTGATGGAGAGTTTTTGCGCAGTATGAACATAAAAGATGGTTATGCCATGCAGCTTGCGATTAAAAAAGGGTACCTCATTGCAATCATTTCAGGAGGTCATTCCAATGGCGTTCCTGTGAGGTTAAACAAGCTGGGGATACAGGAACTTCATATGGGTGTTTCCGATAAAAATGCAGTATTTCAGTCGATATTGCAAAAATATTCCGTGAATCCTTCCGCAACTCTTTACATGGGTGATGATGTTCCCGACCTGGAGGTTCTGAAACAATGCGGGGTTCCATGTTGTCCAAACGATGCCATGGCTGAAGTGAAATCACAGTGCATTTATGTTTCCCATAAGAATGGCGGGGATGGATGTGTTAGGGATATCATTGAACAGGTTATGCGACTGCAGGGCACATGGGAGTAAAAAAAGGATTTATATCAGGTGTGTTTTCAACCATTCGGTTCCAAAATCTGGTGATCATTTGTCTTTCGTTATACCTTGCGCGCTATGCTATAATTTCTCCCATTCTTGAATATACCGGTTACACCAGTTCAATCAGCAATACCAATTACGCACTGCTGGTTGTTGCAACTTTATTTATTGCCGCAGCAGGCTATGTAATAAATGATTTTTTTGATACGGGCATAGACGCAATCAATAAACCCGGAAAAAATAAAACCGGAATATTGATATCACGACAAGGTGCGATCTTACTCTATGTTTTGCTAAACCTTACCGGTTTCATCATTATATGGTACTTTGGTTTTATACAGGGTATACGTTATCCCCTGTTGCTTTTCATTTTCAGCGCAGGACTTCTTTATTTTTATTCATCATCGTATAAAAAAATGTTTCTTGTCGGCAACGTGGTTGTTTCATTCCTGGCAGCTTTAACTATCGGGCTCAGCATACTTTTCGATCACCAGGCGCTGTTATCGGAACCTGTTAAATTACTGATACCGGCATATGCCATGTTTGCATTTATGATGACCCTGATACGTGAAATTATCAAAGACTGTGAGGATGTGGAGGGCGATTCTGCTTTTGGGGCAACTACACTTGCTGTTGTGGCAGGACCTAAAACGGCTCATATTATTGCTTCCCTGTTAACAGCAATTGTATTCGGATGCATCGTGTATATACAGGTACTCCAGGTGCAGTGGCTGAATCGGGTTTCCTTCCTTTACACTGTTACACTGATCGAGTTACCCCTTCTGATTTTAATGATTCGGGAATTAAGCGCCAAAACCCAACAAGATGCTGCCTGGAACAGCCGGCTTGCCAAATGGGTTATGGTAACGGGAATTGGTTCAATGCTTGTATTCCAGCTTTCATCAAATTAAATAATTTCCTTATGGAACAAACTTCACCACTCATACTTGCATCGGGCTCTCCACGGCGGAAGGCATTATTGAAAGAACTGGGTTTAGATTTCAAAGTGGTATTAAAAGAAATAAATGAAGACTTTCCGGATCATTTGAAACGCGAAGATGTGGCACTGTTTATTGCACAAAAAAAAGCATCAGTTTATATTAATGAAATTAATGAAGGTAATATTGTTATCACTGCCGATACCATTGTTTGTGTTGATGATAAAATACTGAATAAACCTGCAGGTTATCAGGAAGCTTTTGAAATGCTGCAATTACTATCGGGAAGGTCACACGAAGTGATTACCGCGGTTTGTATTTCAGGAAAAGATATTTCTTCGTGTTTTCATGTAACCACAACCGTTATATTTAAAAAATTATCGGATGCGGAAATAAATAATTACATCATTAAACAACAACCCTTTGATAAAGCAGGTGGCTATGGAATACAGGAATGGATCGGGTTGATTGGAATGGAACGGATAGAAGGTTCGTATTACAATGTAGTAGGACTTCCTGTTAAAGAATTGTATGAACAATTAATTGCATTGAACGTAATAAAAGGAATATGAAAAAGGCCTGGCTGAATATGCATTTCGCCATTTTTCTATGGGGATTTACCGGCATACTTGGAAAGGCGATTCAAATGTCGGAAGGTATGATTGTATGGTACCGGCTGGTAATTAGTGCCGCCGGACTATTACCACTTTTATATCATAACAAAGTTTCACTTCCTTCCCGCAAGGAAATGTTATTCATAACCTTTGTGGGTGTAATTGTCACAATGCACTGGATTTTGTTTTACGGAGCAATTAAAGCCTCCAATGTCTCCATCGCATTGAGTTGTTTTTCCTCAATCTCCCTGTTTACTGCCCTGCTGGAACCCTTATCGCAGCGTAAAAAGCCAAAAATTGCCGAAATAGTTCTTGGTATCAGCGTTATTGCCGGGCTCTATATCATTTTTTCAGTCAAACAAATTTACCTGACCGGAATAATCCTTGCTGTTGGCAGCGCATTCCTCGGGGCAGTATTCACAGTTCTGAATAAAAAACTTACCGCCAAACATCCACCCGAGGTTATAACGTTTTATGAACTGGCATCGGGATTTATGGTTCTTACACTGCTCCTGCCACTTTATTTTTACACTACCGGAACATCGTTTGAAGTGCCGGGAACAATGGACCTGGTATACCTGCTGTTACTGGGACTGGTATGTACAAGCTTTGCGTTTACCATTTCCCTGAAAGCCCTCAAGCATCTTGATGCATTTACGCTTAATTTATCGGTAAATCTCGAGCCACTTTACAGTATCCTCCTGGCGGTGATCTTGTTCAGGGAATATG
This sequence comes from Bacteroidia bacterium, assembly GCA_038215705.1. Taxonomy (GTDB): domain Bacteria; phylum Bacteroidota; class Bacteroidia; order AKYH767-A; family OLB10; genus JADKJB01. The sequence continues at coordinate 36,191 of JBBQQQ010000017.1, read as the reverse complement.
ATGTTATGAACAGCGGGTTCATTGCCGGAACCCTTATTATTCTTGGTTCTGTAGTGGTTCATACCTGGTACAGGTGGAAAACTAACCGGGTCGCCCAGGTAACTTAATTACCCGGCAATCGTATGCAATTCCTGGTCAAATTGAATTGAAATTCAATTGATTTTCTTTTCTTTGAGGAAGAAACCACAATGTCAGATTTTATAAGTAGCTTATTTTCAAAACCCGTTTTTAAAAAACTCGGACTACTGGCCTGTTTTTTATGGGTTGTGGTCCCCTATGAACAATTACAGGCGCAGCGTTATAATCTTAATATTTACAACAGTTCCAACGGAATGCCCGGTAACCAGGTAAATGATATTATCCAGGACCGGCATGGACGGTTATGGATTGGAACAATGAATGGGGTTACCATTTTCGACGGACTGAAATTTACAGGATTTGATCATAACAACCCCATCAGTAAAAATCCGGTGAAAACTTTATTTGAAGACCGCGAAGGAAATATCTGGGTTGGAATGATCCGTAAAGGAGTATGTAAAATTACGGCTTCTTCCTATGAATTTTATAATACTTCCAATGGATTGCTGAGTGATAATGTTAATTCCATTACAGAAGATAAAAAAGGAAATATCTGGATCGGCACTTCCGAAGGATTAAATCGCTTCGATGGAAAAATAATGCATACCTATACCACCCTTCGCGGACTGGTAAATAATAATGTTTCATCGGTGCTGGTTGACAGCAAAGGCATGATTTGGGCTGCCACTATTAATGGCATCAGTAAATTTAATGGTGTAAACTTTCAGAATTATACTACTGATAACGGGCTCGTAAGCAATATTTGTTACAATATTACTGAGGATCACAAAGGTGATTTATGGTTCAGTACCTACCTGGGAATATCGGTTTTTGACGGAAAAAATTTCACCAATATCACCACCTCTAACGGTTTGCTTACTGATCGCGTGGAAGAGGTGATTGAGAATTCCGAAAACTTAAAAGTGTTTGCATCCTATGGTGGCGGAGTTGGCTTCCTGAACAGCGACACTATTTCATATATAACGGTAAATGAAGGGCTGCCCAGCAACATCATCAAAAGTATTATTCAGGACCGTGAAGGGAATTACTGGGTGGGAACCTGGAACGGGCTCTGTAAATATATTGGCAACCGCTTCATCAATTTTACGCACGAAGACGGACTTTCCAACAACAACATTCTTAGCGTTGCTACCGGACCGGGCGGCAAAGTATGGTTTGGAACACTCACGGGTGGTGTCAATTATACCGATGGGATTAACATGTATACGCTGGGACTTGAAGCAGGGTTGAAAAGCGCCACGATATGGTCGATTTATTTCAGCAGAAAAGGTGAGTACTGGTTTGGTACAACCAACGGGCCTGCACTGCTCGATACGCAAACGATGAAATTTTCACATCCCTTTCCTGAATTCGATAATATGGTAACGTACTCCATTCTGGAAGATAAGAACGGGCGGTTGTTATTCGGAACCGATAAAGGAATTTATATTAAAGAGCAGCAACAGCCTTTTAAAAATCTTAATGCAGCCCAGGGATTAAGCGATGATAAAGTACGGGTTTTGTTTGAAGATAAAGACAACAGAATCTGGGTGGGCACATTAAAAAATGTTTATTACCTTGAAGGTGACTCTGCAATCAGCTTCAACAAAAAGTATAATATTCCCGACGCACCCATAACCTCCATCATTCAGGATTCAACAGGCCGGATACTTGCAAGCACCTATGATTTTGGAATTTTTGTAATTGGCGATGCGGTAAATTCTAACGTGATCAATCCGATTAATAAATCATCCGGTTTATATAATGACCGCATTCTTTTTAATTACCTCGATAAAAATCAGAATCTCTGGCTGGGAACTTCAACAGGACTTGATTGCATTGACTGGAAACATTATCTTCAGACTGGAGAAATTTCCATTAATCATTACGATAAAAGCAACGGCTACCAGGGTGTTGAAACCAATGCAGCCAGTTCCGATAAAAATGGAAATGTTTGGTTTGCCACGGTAAATGGAGTGATAAAACATAACATCAGTTCCGGTACCCTGATAAATGCCATACCCTTATTGCGGATCAGCAATGTGCAGCTGTTTCTTGAAAATGTAGACTGGAGAAAAAAGCAAATACCTATAAATCCTAAAACAGGATTGCCTGAAGAAATGGTGCTTGCCTATGATAATAACCATATCAGTTTTTCCTTTTCAGGAATTTATCTTACCGCGCCTGAGGAAGTGAAGTATCAATATATGCTGGAAGGATTTGAAGAAGGATGGACTCCTGTTTCGTCACAGAACATTGCAAATTACTCAAACCTGGGTTCCGGATCGTATATTTTTAAAGTTAAAGCAACAGCAAACGGCCGCGTATGGTCAAGTCCGGTTACTTACAGTTTTACCATTAAACCACCTTATTGGCAAACTCCGTTCTTTTATTTTCTTTACGTTGTAACTATTGTAGGAAGTTTATTCCTGTTCTTAAAATTGCGCACACGAACCTTACAGCGGAACCAGAATTTGCTTCGCCAGAAAGTTGAACAGCGCACTCATGAATTAAACCAGAAAAACCTTGAGCTGGAAAAATTATCCATCGTTGCTTCAGAAACCGATAACGCTGTTCTTATTTTTAATGAACATAAAGAAATAGAATGGGCGAATACCGGCTTCACAAAAATGACCGGGTATGCCATTGATGAAATAACAAGCCGGAAAGGTAAAAATATCACCAATTTTTCAATGAGCTCTGAAGTTGATCAACTGGTAAATAATTGCATTGCGGAACGAAAATCCACCGTGTTTGAATCACAAATACCTTGCAAAAATGGTATTACGGTTTGGGCTTCCAGTACGCTCACTCCTATCTTTACGGAATCCGGGAATTTGAACAAGCTGGTTGTGATCTATACAGATATCACATACCGGAAAATGATGGAAGAAAAAATCAGGGAATCACTTGAAGAAAAAGGTCTGCTGCTTCGGGAGATTCATCACCGTGTTAAAAATAATCTTCAGATTATCATCAGTCTGTTCAACTTACAATCACATTATATTAATGACCGCAAAGCTTTTGAAGCTTTAAAAGAAGGACAGGATCGTATTAAATCAATGGCACTGATTCATGAAAGGTTCTATCAGAATGAAGGACTTTCCAGGATCGATTTTGATGATTACATCAGGCGCCTTGTAGAAAATCTGTTTATGTCGTTTAATATCCAACCCGAACGCATAATCCAGGAAATTGATGCTGAAAAGATATCCCTTGATATTGATACAGCAGTTCCATGCGGTCTTATCATCAATGAGCTGGTGTCAAATACTCTTAAGCACGCTTTCGCGGAAGATGAAAAGGGTACCTTGAAAATTTCATTTAAAAGAATATCGGAAAGTACACTTCAATTAATGGTTTCTGATACCGGGAAAGGACTTCCTGATGATTTTGAATTCGAGGAAGTGGACTCATTAGGAATGCAGCTGATAAGCGCCCTTACCAGCCAGCTGGATGGAAAAATGACATTGAACAAGGAAAATGGAACAACGTTTATCCTTGAATTTAAGGCCGGTAGCTGATAATTCCCTGAATCCATAGATGCTTTTTCATAGGAAACGGGGCTGTTAACAAATTATACTGCAGAGTGCTCTAAAAATAAAATTATACAATACTTTTGATACGTAAACCCCTTCCAATGAGTAAAATTAAAATCCTGGTTGTTGAAGACGAATCTATCGTCGCCAAAGATATACAGAATACCCTGATCCGCCTGGGTTATGATGTTCCCGCCACTGCATCCAATGCTGTAAGCGCCTTTCAGAAGCTCGAAGAACTGAAGCCCAACCTGGTTTTCCTTGACATTAAACTGAAAGGTGATATTGATGGAATACAGATCGCCGAAAAAATCAAAAGTAATTATGATATTCCGGTCATCTTCCTAACCTCGTTTGTGGATAAAGTGACGCTCGACAGGGCCAAAGTAACGGAACCCTATGGTTACATAGTCAAGCCATTTAATGAATCCGATTTACAAACCACCGTAGAGATGGCATTGTATAAATTCGAAAAAGATAAAGAAACAAAATACAGCAAAGACCGGTTTGAGAATGCCTTGCAGACACTTGAAGAGGCGATCATGATTCTTGATATCAATTACGCGGTAACTTTTCTCAATCCAAAAGCAGAAAGCCTCGCGGGATACGGTAACGATACAGCTGCCGGAAAAGATCTTTTTTCACTCGTAAAAATAACCGATGAAAACGGCGAAGAACTTTCAGCAACCAATATTGAAGTTAAAGTTAAAACCGACAAACTGTGCGAACTCAATAATGCTACTGTCACTTTTATAAGAAGCCAGGAAACTCAGAAATCAGATATCACATGCTCACCGGTTCGTGATGAAAAAGACAACCTGATCGGTTATGCATTTGTTATTCGCAAGCCCGGCAGTAAGTCATCCGCAACAGCGACACTGGTAAGTGCCGAACAAATGGAAAGTATGGTCATCCAGAATTCCTTTTTCGTAAAGAAAGGTTCCATGCTTGTAAAAGTGTTCCTCGAAAATATTAACTGGATACAGGCGATGGATAATTACGTTATCATACAAACTAACACCGACCAGTTTGTGGTGCATTCCACCATGAAGGATATAGAATCGAAACTACCTGCTGAAAAATTTCTTCGCGTACATCGATCCTATATCATCCCAATCGAAAAAATCAATGTTCTTGATGAAAATACGGTACTGATCGGGGATAAAACCATACCGGTTGGAAAATCCTACAAGGATGCTTTTATGAATCGTTTGAATTTCCTCTAAAAAAAAACACTCATAAAAAAAGTCCTCGCCGTGGTGAGGACTTTTTTTATGAGTGCTATTCTTGAAATTACTTTTTATCTTCCTTTACTTCTTCAAAATCGACATCAGTAACATTTCCGTCGGCAGCTTGTCCGGTTGCACCACCATCACCTTCAGGTTGCCCTTCAGCCTGACCTTGCGGAGCACCTTGGGATGCTTTGTACATTTCCTCAGAAGCTACCTGCCATGCTGCATTTAATGCAGTCATTGCTGTATCAATACCCGCAATGTCACGATTTTTATGAGCTTCTTTAAGTTCGCCCAACGATTTTTCAATGGGTTGCTTTTTATCTGCTGATAATTTCTCACCAAACTCTGTCAGTTGTTTTTCTGTTTGGAAAATCAGTGAATCCGCCTGATTAACTTTTTCCACTTCCTCTTTAGCCTTGCGATCGGATTCGGCATTTGCTTCTGCTTCCTGCTTCATCTTTTTTATGTCCGCATCGGTTAATCCTGAAGATGCCTCAATCCTGATATTCTGACTTTTTCCGGAGGCTTTATCCTTGGCAGTCACATTAAGGATACCATTGGCATCAATATCGAAAGTTACTTCGATCTGGGGAATGCCTCTTGATGCAGGAGGGATTCCATCGAGGTGGAAACGACCGATTGTGCGGTTATCTTTTGCCATGGGTCGCTCTCCCTGCAGTACATGAATTTCAACAGAAGGCTGATTATCGGAAGCTGTTGAAAACACTTCTGATTTTCTTGATGGAATTGTTGTGTTTGATTCTATCAATTTTGTTGATACACCTCCTAAAGTTTCAATACCCAGTGACAATGGAGTTACATCCAGCAACAGTACATCTTTAACTTCACCGGTAAGAACAGCGCCCTGAATGGCAGCACCAACGGCAACTACCTCATCGGGGTTTACCCCTTTTGAAGGCTTCTTACCAAAAAATTTCTCAACCAGTTCCTGGATCGCAGGAATTCTTGTTGATCCACCCACCAGAATTACTTCATCAATTTCGTTAGGTGACATCTTTGCATCTGAAAGCGCCTTTTTACAAGGCTCCAGCGTCCGCTGAATTAAAGTATCGGCAAGTTTTTCGAAATTTGAACGGGTAAGAGTTTTAACAAGGTGTTTTGGGATTCCATCAACAGGCATAATGTATGGCAGGTTGATTTCAGTCTGTGTTGAACTTGAAAGTTCCACCTTAGCCTTCTCGGAAGCTTCTTTCAAACGCTGCATCGCCATGGGGTCTTTACGCAAATCCAGGCCTTCGTCTTTCTGAAATTCAGCCGCCAGCCAGTCAATAATTACCTGGTCAAAGTCATCACCTCCAAGGTGAGTATCACCATTGGTTGATTTTACTTCAAACACACCATCCCCAAGTTCAAGGATGGATACGTCAAAAGTTCCGCCCCCTAAGTCGAAAACTGCAACTTTGGTGTCTTTATGATTTTTATCCAATCCGTATGCAAGAGCAGCTGCAGTTGGCTCGTTTATGATTCTTAATACCTTAAGACCGGAAATTTCACCGGCTTCTTTGGTTGCCTGGCGTTGTGCATCATTAAAATAGGCAGGTACCGTTACAACCGCTTCAGTAACCTCATGTCCAAGATAATCTTCTGCTGTTTTCTTCATTTTCTGAAGAATCATGGCAGAAATTTCCTGTGGAGTATAATTCCTGTCTCCAATTTTAACCCTGGCGGTGTTATTATCACCCTTAACTACCTCATAAGGCACCCTTGCTACTTCCATCGACACATTATTGAAAGATTCACCCATGAAGCGCTTAATTGAATATATAGTTTGCTTAGGGTTTGTAATGGCCTGACGCTTAGCAGGATCCCCTACTTTTCGCTCACCATCTTTCAGAAATGCCACAATAGAAGGCGTTGTTCTGCGTCCTTCACTATTAGGTATAACTACCGGCTCATTGCCTTCCATAACTGCAACGCAGGAGTTAGTTGTTCCAAGGTCAATTCCTATTACTTTTCTCATCGGTTTTTATTTTTAAAATGATTCTACTGCCTTTAGTCAATCATTGTGCCATGCCAATTTTCAGGAAATAATGTCATGACAAGCGGAAATGCCTGAAAATCTCAGAAAGAAATGTGACAAAAAGACACTTTAAGCGAAGATTACTGAAATCCCAAATCGGAAGTGTAAGGACTGGTCAGCAACAGGGACCTGGAAGAGGCATCAAGTTGCTTGTCGGGAATAAGCTGTACATACCGGCTTGAAAAAATTCCGGTTCCACCCACGACGTTAGAATAATAGGGAGTTGTTGTCAACACAGAAGTAGTTGCCTGGTTAATAGCCACGTAATTGGCCAGAAATTCCGCTCCTGCCATAAAGGTAAAATCCAGTCCCCCTGCAATCCTGAAAACTGAAGGATCAACAGGAATTTTCTGACCTACAAATTTATAAAAGTCTTCTCCATCAATTGGAATGCGGATTGTTTCAACTACTTCAGGATTACTGATCAGGATATTTGGGAAAAACCAATCGATATATTTATTGGTTCCGGGAACACCGCTTCCTGTAACTTCCTCAAAGTACCAGAACCGAATTGTCAGGGTATGCACTTTCCCGTTTTTTGCGGTAACAAATTCCACATTATAGGGGAACTGGTCATTTGAGAACTGAACCAGCGAAGAAGCGCTTCTTGCCGGACGCACAATCCGCATACTGTCAACCACCGGGGTGGAAGCCGAAAACTCATGATTGGTCACTGTATTTTTTACGACAATACGGTATTCGCTGTCGCGGAAAATTTCTTCTCCATTCGAACGGTACAGAATATTTGGAGTGGAGGGAAATACACCCGGCTCCTTATCAGGACCTACATAGCGCACAAGAGGAAACGAGCTCAGCACGGAACCGTTAAGAATTCGCTGCATTTGTACATCAAGAATATCGGGATAATAAATGGAATCGGTAATCTGAGCCATATCATTGGCATCACCATCCCCAAGGAAGGTCTTTTGAATCCTGACCGACAAAGTATCATCATCAGGATTGATAAGTCCATAAATTACCCCCATTTCTTTATATGGGGCAGTCAGATCGATTTCGTTATCACAGGCCGACATCAATAGGGAGATTCCGGCTATCAGGGCAAATGCAGATTTTCTCATATTCATCCCCCAAAAGTAATACAAAGAAATTTCACTTTGAAGTAAATTTGTACCTTTGAAACATTATTCAGGAACGCCTTGAAAAAACTCAAAATCACCACCTACCGGGTACCGGCTTTCATTATCATTGCCGCTTCTCTCCTGCCATTTTTCTCTACCGCACAAACTATCAACGAGCGTTTCGATAAGCTTCTGATCAGTGAAAACTTTGATAGCAGTAACACGTACTGGACTACCCTGGCAAATGCCGATAATCTCTTTATTGTTCAGGATGGCGAATACATCCTTCAGCGCAAAGCAACCAACGCCCCGTATGCGATAATTGCTGCTTTCAAGGAGAACTTTAACAATTACCGCGTTGTGACTTCCATTAAGCTTGATAAGTCATTGAGTGAATCCGGCTTTGCCGGGTTCATGTTTATGATGCAGGATGAAGGTCAGGGAGGGTTCCTTGTTGAACTCAACAAACTCAGGGAATACAGGCTCCGTCAAATAGTGAACGGAACCTATAAATACATTACCGGCAGTTCCAAATCGGGGGGTTGGATAAAAAACAATTCACTAAATGATGTGGGCACAGCCAACATGATTGAAATCCGTACCAATAACAGGAATTACGATTTGTATTTTAACAATACGTTTATTCAATCCTTTAGCGAGCCATCGTATCGGTCGGGCAAATTGGGAGTGATTGTAGGTCCTTCAACCCGATGCAAAATTGATTTCATGTACGTGTTCACGATGACGACCGCCCAGGATCAAAACCTGACAGCATCCACAACCGGCAATGATAATCTTACCGGAGCCTCCCCGGATGTTCTTGAACTGGCGGAATCCATTATCAAAATGAAAACCCAGATCAATACGCTTACCGAAGAAAACGAAGGGTTAAGAAAAACAATTTCCGCGATGAGAAGCGGTGAACAGGAAAAAGATGTTACAGTCAAAAATTTTGAGAAACAATTAAAAGCACTCCAGGACCAGGTTGCAAAAAAAGATCAGTCGATTGATTCGCTTATCAAAAAAAATAATGAATTGTTGAAATTTAAAGAACTGGCAGGTGGAAATGAAAATAGCGATATAATAATTGCTCTCTCAAAAAATCTTAAAGCTGAAAAGGAAAAAAATACTATACTTGAAGAGGAGATCAGGAAGTTAAAGGAAAAAAACGGAAATGAAAAAACCATTCCTTCAAAAAACAAAACTACCAAAACCGAACCAACAGGAACACAGGAAGAAAACGACTCATCCAAAAAAGAACCTGTTTTTAAACTTCCTGACGAAAACTAATCCTGTCAGGATTTTTTTGTAACAACATAGTCACCCCATTCCGGAAATCTTTCATTCTAAAAACGATTTATATGTCTGTTCATACAGAAATAAAAAAAGTTACCACGCATACACTTCTCGAAATGAAACGCCGCGGGGAGAAAATTTCGATGCTTACCGCGTATGATTTTTCGATGGCAAGAATCCTGGATGACGCAGGCATTGATGTGTTGCTGGTTGGTGATTCGGCATCCAATGTAATGGCCGGCCATGAAACTACGCTTCCCATCACATTGAATGAAATGATCTACCATGCAGCTTCTGTTGTGCGCGCAGTAAAACGTGCCCTTGTTGTTGTGGATCTGCCATTTGGTTCCTACCAGGGAAATTCCAAGGAAGCTTTAAATTCGTCCATCCGTATTATGAAAGAAGCCGGCGCACACGCGGTGAAACTGGAAGGTGGCCGTGAAGTGTGTGATTCGGTCAGCAGAATTCTTTCTGCCGGTGTTCCTGTTATGGGGCACCTGGGACTTACGCCTCAGTCAATTTATAAATTTGGAACGTACGTGGTACGTGCAAAAGAAGAAGCGGAGGCACAGCGCCTCATCGAAGATGCCCTGCAGCTTGAAGAAACCGGGTGCTTTGCAATTGTGCTGGAAAAAATTCCCGCATTGCTGGCTAAAAAGGTTGCTGAACAGGTTAAAATACCTATTATAGGAATCGGCGCAGGTAACGGCGTTGACGGACAGGTTTTGGTACTTCATGACATGCTGGGAATAAATAAAGAATTTAACCCCCGCTTTTTAAGAAGATATGCCGACCTTTATGAAAACATACTTCTTGCAACAAAAAATTATATCAGCGATGTAAAAAAGAAGGATTTTCCGAATGAGAAAGAACAATATTAACTGCTGATGATATAAATTGAGGAATAAGTCAGTTTTTTTTTATCAAAAATTTGTTCCTCAATTAAAATATTAAGAGATACGCTTAACAGTGAACACACCCGAAATACTTTTTGAAGATAATCACCTCATCGCTGTAAATAAAAAATCAGGTGATATTGTTCAGGGCGATAAAACAGGGGATGAACCTTTAAGTGATCGTGTAAAAAAATACATTAAAGAAAAATATAACAAACCCGGTGAGGTTTTCCTGGGCACAATTCACCGCATCGACAGGCCGGTTACGGGAGTTGTTCTTTTTGCACGTACCAGCAAAGCACTGGAACGCATGAATGAGCAGTTCCGTGAACGGGAAGTTAAAAAAGTATATTGGGCTGTTGTGAAAAATATACCGAAACCGGAATCGGGTAACCTGGTAAACTACCTGGTGAAAGACGAATCAAAAAATAAATCGAAGGCTTACGATGCACCCCGGAATGGTGCATTGCAATGCGAGTTGAATTATTCATTACTGAAGCGGTCCGACCGTTATGCTCTGCTTGAGATCAATCCTGTTACAGGCAGACATCACCAGATAAGAGTGCAGTTGTCTAAAATCGGTTCATCCATTAAAGGCGACCTGAAATATGGATCTGAACGGAGTAATCCTGATGGCTCTATTCATTTGCATGCACGAAAATTGAATTTCCTGCATCCGGTAACTAAAGAACCGGTTGAAATAATTGCACCTGTACCGGATGATCCACTCTGGAAATATTTTGAAAAACCGGATTGAAAAAATGAATTTACTTATTCTACAAACTAATACAATTCCACATTTGTTCTAACCATGTTATCTAAAATAAAAAAATCATGAAATCATTTAATCTTCATTCTTTAACTGTTATCCTGTTCTCAGTTTCCGTAATTTCTTTAGCAGGATGCGGTGGCAGCGAAGCCCCAAAAGAAACCGAAACTGCCAAACCATCTGCAGCCGATATGTTCAAAGACGATCGTCCCGCATATGATGCAGCAGCTATCAGCCCCGATGCAGAAGTCATCTCTATTGATTTAAAAGCCACCGGCAATACTATGGCTGATATTTCCTATGATCAAAAAATACTTACTGTAAAGGCAGGAACTACCATCAAGTTAAAATTTACCAATACCTCAACGGATGCAGCAATGCCTCACAACTGGGTACTGGTTCATAACGGAACTATGGAAGCAGTGGCAACAGCCGGATTACAAGCGGGACCGGATGCCTTTTATGTACCAAATTCCAAAGATGTACTGATTGCAACCCGCATGTTAGGGCCTACTGAAACATCAGAAATCACTTTCCCGGCTCCTCCTGCAGGAAAATATCAGTTTGTTTGTACCTACCCAGGTCACTGGTCAATAATGAACGGTGAATTTATCGTAGAATAAATTTATTGCGGATCAACATCCACCTGTACAAAAAGCGACCTGTTTTCAGGGTGGGATAAAAAGCGATCGGTTACCCGGGAAAGCATTTGCTTTACTTTCTGGTTCGATAAACTTTTTTCCACTTTTATCAGAAGGTTCTGAAGATAAAAATTCCGGACCCTGGAAACAGGTGGCACAACAGGACCCAACACGCGCTTACCGAATACGAGTCGCAACTCCCTGGCAAAATCTTTAGCCAGTAATTCCAGCAGTTTCTCATCCTTAAGTTTCAGCCGCAGTTCTATCAGCCTGAAAAAAGGTGGATAATTATACTTATTGCGTTCCGCCAGTTCGTAATTATAAAATCCGGTAAAATCATTTTGCTGAAGGAAATGAAGCAGCGGATGTTTCACCTCGTAAGTTTGTATCAGCACCTGCCCCTGCTTAAATTTTCTTCCCGAACGTCCCGCCACCTGGGCAAGCAACTGGTAACTTCTTTCTGCTGCTCTAAAATCGGGGAATTTAATTAGACCGTCGGCATTAAGTACACCTACCAGACTGACCCTGTCAAAGTCGAGCCCTTTGGTGACCATTTGTGTTCCAACCAGAATATCTATTTCTCCATTTTCAAATCCGTTGATGATTCGCTGGAAAGCAAATTTTGAAGATGTCGTATCAAGGTCCAGGCGCTGCACGTTATGGTCGGGGAAAAATATTGAAATCTCATCCTCTATTCTTTCCGTTCCCATTCCTTTCATACGCACATCGGGATCACCGCACGCAAGGCATTTTGCAGGCAGGTACGTAGTGTATCCACAATAATGACAACGTAAATGATTTGATTTTTTGTGATAGGTCAGCGATACATCACAATTCACACATTGAGGAATCCATCCGCATTTTTTACATTCCAGCACGGGAGCAAAACCTCTCCGGTTTTGAAATAAAATAACCTGTTCTTTTGCATCCAGTGCGAGTTTGATACCATCCAGCAGTTCCTGTGAAAAATAGGACTTCATCTGTTGTTTGCGATAGGCTTCTTTCAGGTCGACAATCTTAATCACCGGTAATTTCATACCGCCATACCGTTCGTTCATAACAACGAGTTCGTACTTTCCTGACTCGGCATTCTGGAAACTTTCCATACCCGGTGTTGCCGAACCTAACAAAACATGACTCCCCTGAATTTGTGCACACACTATTGCTGTGTCCCTGGCATTATATCGCGGAGCAGGATCCTGTTGCTTGTAACTGCTGTCGTGTTCCTCATCAACCAGAATCAAACCCGGATTTTTTAATGGCAGAAAAACCGATGATCGTGCACCCACAATTATCGGGTATCTGAAAATACCATTCTCTCCATCATTCAGCAATTTCATATACACATCGGCTCTTTCCCTGTTGCTGAACCGTGAATGAAACACCAAAAGCTGATCACCAAAATGGCGCTTGAGTCGACTGATGATCTGCGTTGTGAGTGCTATTTCCGGCAACAAATAAAGTACTTGTTTTCCCGAACCAATTATATCATTTATCAATCGTACATAAACCTCCGTTTTCCCGGATGAGGTAACACCATGCAGCAGGGTAACTTTGTTACGGCGAAACGCGTCTTCAATTTTTTCATAGGCACCCTGTTGCACTTCGCTCAACTCAATCTGTAAGCCTGTTGAAATGGCAGGTGACACCGACAAACTTTCTTCATCATCAAAAAGCTCCATCACTCCTTTTGACACCAGTTGTTGCAAAGCAGAACTTCCTGAGCCGGATTGTTTAAGAAACTGGGTACGTGAAAAAAAATCCCGGCCTTTTTCCTGGGTCATCTGCATAAAACTCATCAGCACATGCAATTGCTTTGGCGCTCTTTTCTCTATTTTACCAAACAGCTCCTGCATGAATTTTTCATCCTTTGCATTTGCCGATAATCTTACGTAAGTTACCTGGCGCGGGCGAAATGAATTTTGCATTTCTTCATGTGGAATTAGGATATTATTATCCATCATATTCCGCACCAGCCGCAATCCGTTTTTAAGCCCGGTTAATTTTGATGCATCAGAAACAGACATCGACCCAAATTCATTGAGATGGTCGATCAGCAGTTGTTCTTCAGCAGTCATCACCGAAATACCCGGCACAAACGCAGGACTTATACTTACCACTGTCTCACTCTGCAGTTTCATTATTGATGGCAAAGCCGCAATCATAATCTCTCCCAGCGTGCACAGGTAATATTCCGACATCCATTCCCACAGCTTAAACTGATTGGGGGTTATCACCGGTTCGGTATCAATTACTTCAATTATCTCCTTAGCTTCATAATGTTCAGGCACTTCGTCGTGCAGCGTATACACCACAGCGGTATACATTTTCGATTTGCCAAACTGAACTATTACACGCTGACCAGGCCTTAACTCAGCTGCCATCACATCAGGAACGCGGTAAGTGTACAAGCGGTTTAATGCAAGCGGCAGTATGAGATCTGCAAAATGAGGTTTTGAAAAATGGGGCATGTAAAAGGAGTTTATTATTAATACTTTTCCCTGAAATCAAGCCAGCCTTTTTTGTAGAAATAATAAATCTGAAAGATTACAATTATGAGCATGGCAATCACAACTCCAATGTATCCAAAAGGTGTATAAAGTTCGGGCATATTCCAGGGTAACGGCTCTCCGGTTTCAGGATTAATATATGCGAAATTCATTCCATACAATCCTACTATAAAAGTAAGCGGAATGAAAATAGTGGAAATAATTGTCAAAACTTTCATCACCTTATTCAAACGGTTACTCACACTGGAGAGGTAAATATCCATAAGACTGGCGGTAATCTCACGGTACGATTCAATTATGTCCATTACCTGTATGGTATGATCATACGTATCGCGCAGATAACGTTTAGCCACATCTCCGAATAATGGAGAAGGATTTCTTAATATTTCATTTAACTTTTCCCTTTCTGACCAGGCGATACGGCGGAACAAAATCAATTTACGTTTTGAAGCCTGTATGTTTTGCAACGAATAAACATCGGGTGCATTCAATAATGAATCTTCTAGTTCGTCAAGGAAATTTCCCAACCGTTCCAGAAAGGGAAAGTAAATATCAACTACGGCATCCATGAGGGTATATCCCATGTAAGCTGAACCGGACTTGCGTATGATCCCGCGATTCTGTATCAGTCGTTCCCGTACAGGAATAAAATAATCCGTCTGACGCTCCTGCAACGAAATCACAAAATTCGGGAATATGAACAATGAAAGCTGGTCATCCTGCACCTCATCCTCATGATTGTAACTAATGGGACGGCTTACTATAAACAAATGATTCTCCGCCTCCTCAATTTTAGGTCGCTGATAACCGCTCAAAACATCTTCCAGTTCCAGTCGGTGAATGTTGAATTCTGTTGACAAGTCTTCAAAAAATTGTTTATCTCCAAAACCGATGATTTCAATCCAATGGTGATGACCGGGCAGGGTTTCGAGGTACTCCGATATTTGTGAAGCAGAAATTATTTCATTCGTTACAAGGTCGTTTTCGGTATAGGATGTAATGCGGATAACAGGCTTAACAGCATCATCAGAAATAGTTATAACTCCCGGTGCGGATCCGGGGGGTGCCTTTTTGAGTTTTTTAAATCGTAATTTCCGTTGTATTCCTTTCTTTTTCTCGCTCATATAAGAGTAATCGTTAAATACGGAGGGTAAAAAATCGGTTTGGTAAAAATAAGGAATTTAAACATCTTTGCTTCCTGTTAAACAAATCAGCATGCAACAATCTCAAAAAGCAACAATTCCGCCTATTGTAATCCTGGGCGCTCTTTTTTTTATTTTCGGATTTGTTACCTGGCTGAACGGAACGCTGATCCCTTACCTTAAAATAGCGTGTGAACTCAATAATTTTGAAGCCCTCCTGGTAGCTTTTGCTTTTTATATTTCTTACTTTGTAATGGCACTTCCCTCCTCATGGGTGCTGAAAAAAACCGGGTTCCGTAAAGGAATGATGTACGGTTTGCTGGTTATGGCACTGGGTGCATTAATTTTTATTCCCGCTGCACTTTCGCGCACGTATGGTTTTTTTCTGGCTGGTCTGTTTGTTATTGGTACAGGTTTGTCAATTCTGCAAACCGCATCCAATCCCTATGTAACTATTGTAGGCCCTATTGAAAGTGCTGCCCGGCGAATCAGCATAATGGGTATTTGCAATAAAGTAGCCGGTGTGCTTGCTCCCATCATTCTGGGCATGGTGGTATTGGCGGATGCAGATTCCCTGACATCAGAACTGCAAACAATGGATGCTGCTGCCCGATCGCTGAAGCTCGATGAACTTGCTACCCGGGTTATTATTCCTTATTCTGTGATGGCTGCAGTTCTGATGGGTCTTGCCATGATGATCTATTTCAGTCCGTTACCTGAAATTGAAACCGAAAATGAATCGGAAACACAAAATAGTTCTTCTTCTTCTTCCAAATCATCGGTTGTACAATATCCAAACCTTGTGCTCGGAGTTGTTGCGCTGTTTTTGTATGTAGGAGCCGAAGTAATTGCAGGTGATACTATTGGAAACTACGGACAATCGCAGGGCATTCCATTGTCAGAAGCAAAATACTTTACTTCGTATACCCTCACGGCTATGGTCATAGGTTATATCCTGGGAATATTTGCCATACCAAAATATATTTCCCAATCGAAAGCGCTCGCCTTGTCGGCAATAACCGGCATACTTTTCAGCCTGGTGGCAATTAATACCACCGGTTACACATCGGTGCTGTTTATTGCACTTCTCGGACTCGCCAATGCATTGATGTGGCCTGCGATCTGGCCACTTGCAATTGATGGCCTGGGGCGTTTTATAAAAACCGGATCAGCTTTACTTATAATGGCAATTGCGGGAGGTGCGTTGCTGCCATTGGTTTACGGTTATTTTGCTGATATCCCGTCAATCGGCCACCAGGATGCTTATTGGGTACTGGTACCATGCTATGCATTTATATTATTTTACAGCTGGAAAGGGTGGCAGATCAAAAACTGGTGAAATGACATTTGACGTTGCAGATTCAACCGGTGTTCTTACCTTTGCACTTTCCACCCTCCTACTATGTCGTGGTTCAAATCATGGTTCAATTCACCGTATTACCACATCCTGTATAAACACCGGGATGAACGGGAAGCAGAAATTTTTCTGGATCACCTGATAGCCTACTTCAATCCTCACCCGAATGCACGAATTTTAGATCTTGCCTGTGGTAAAGGGCGTCATTCGGTTTATCTGAATGAAAAGGGTTTTGAAGTAACCGGAATTGATTTGTCGGAAGAAAGCATACAGTTCTGCAGGCAGTTTGAAAATGACCGGCTCAGTTTTTTTGTTCATGATATGCGAAATTTGTTTCGTGTTAACGATTTTGATTTTGTGTTTAACCTGTTCACTTCTTTTGGCTATTTCGAAAAAGAATCTGAAAATGTTGCTGCAATAAAAAATGCGTGTTTATCATTGAAAAAAGGCGGCAAAATTGTGATTGATTTTTTCAACAGCAATTATGTGGCAGAGCACCTTGTAGCTCATGATAAACGGGAAATTAATGGTATTATATTTAACCTCAGCAAACGGATAGAAAATGGATTTCTCTTAAAGGAAATCAATTTCACAGATCAGGGAGAAGTGTTTCAATTCACTGAAAAGGTTGCTTTGTTATCCTTACATGATTTTGAAAGATATCTTTTACCTTGCGGGATGCAAATTTCAGGGTTGTTCGGTGATTATGATCTGAATGAATTCGATCCGGCCAATTCACAACGGCTGATTATAGTGACTGAAAAAATTCTATAAGATGAATCTTTGGGAAACAGTTTTACTATTTGGTGCTGTATTCGGTTCCGGTCTGCTTTTTTTCGTGTTTCCCAAAACAAACCCTATTTATTTAAAATTGAGCCTGGCTTTTACCGGCGCTTATCTTTTTGCAATAAGCATGGTTCACCTTATTCCGGGGGTGTATGCATCCGGCGAAAGCCACATCGGTTACTATATATTAACAGGTTTTTTTATTCAGCTGTTGCTGGAATATTTCTCTGAAGGAATTGAACACGGGCACATCCATGTGCATCATCATCCGAATAATACTTTTCCCCTCGCTATGATGGCAGGGCTTTGTATCCATTCATTCCTGGAAGGAATGCCGCTTGCTGCACATTTTGATGAAGCGCATCATAATCATTCCCTGCTTACCGGCATTCTGCTTCATCATTTGCCCGTTGCTTTTGCGCTTGTAAGCATGCTTACCGCTTCAGGGATTTCGCGAAGCGCAACCATCATAAACCTGGCAATATTTGCACTCATGGCCCCGGCCGGAGCAATTTTCAGCAGTCTGCTTGGTGAAACGGACCTGATGAATATTTCAAATTATTATAACCAGATTATGGCCGTAGTCATTGGAATATTTCTGCATATCTCTACTACTATCTTGTTTGAATCGGGCAGCGATCACCGTTTCAATCTGTATAAATTAATTGTAATAGTAGTAGGTGCTTTACTGGCAGTATTAAGTTAATGCCGCCTTCACTTTTTCAAAATCAGGTAAATCATTCGCCGATTCCAGCACTTCAGCATAGGAAATCAATCCCTGTTCATCAATTACAAAAGCCGCTCGGCGCGACATACCTTTCATGTTCATGGCAAAAACATCATACTGCGCACCATAAAGAGCAGAGATCTCTTTATTAAAATCGGAGAGCAGTTCAAAATTCAGGTTTTGTTCTTCCTTGTATCTGATGAGCGAATAAACCGCATCGGTGGAAATCCCAAACACTTCGGCATTAACATTATTATACCACGACAGATCATCCCGGATTGCACAAAGTTCCTCCGAGCAGGTGCTTGTAAAAGCCGCAGGAAAAAACAACAAAACAATTTTTTTACCTCTTAACTTTTCAAGATGCACCGGTTCCTTTCGTGTGTTATAAAGTTCAAACAAAGGTGCAGTATCACCTGGCTTCAATGACATAAAAATAGAATTTTAATAAATTACGGACGGAGAACAGTTCACAGCTGAAAAAAGTTTCAGAACTGTAGTGTTATAAAATAATAATTACAAGCCTTTTATCTTGGCTTCATTCCAGTACACATCCATTTCTGTCAACGACATATCCGTTAATTTTTTTCCCTGCTCCCTGGCTGCTTCTTCCAGGTAACGAAAACGGGAAATAAACTTAAGATTGGTTCTTTCAAGTGCTTCATCAGGATTTACGTTGATAAAGCGGGAGAGATTAACCAGTGAAAACAGTAAATCACCAAATTCATTTTTTATTTTTTCTGTATTTCCCGATTGCAGCTCAACCCGTAACTCTGCAAGTTCCTCTTCAACCTTATCAAGCACCTGTTCTTTTTGTTCCCAGTCAAACCCTGCAGAACGTGCTTTATCCTGAATTCGCATTGCTTTTACCAATGATGGAAGTGAATTGGGTACCCCTTCAAGAACTGATTTTTTTCCCTCTTTCAATTTCAATTGTTCCCAATTCCGGGAAACTTCGCCGGCATCGGCCACTTTAACATCACTGTAAATATGAGGATGACGGTGTATTAATTTTTCACATACCTGGTTAATAACGGAAGTAATATCAAACACACCTTTTTCAGAACCGATTTTGGCATAAAAAATTATATGGAGCAGGATATCGCCCAGTTCCTTTTTAACTTCTTCCATATCACCCGACAAAATGGCATCGCCTAATTCATAAACCTCTTCAATAGTAAGATGCCGGAGGCTTTCCATTGTCTGCTCCCTGTCCCAGGGGCACTGAGCCCTCAGTTCATCCATAATCGTTAGAATACGCTCAAAAGCCTTTAATCTTGCATCCATGATACTTGTTTGGGTGCAAAAATAGTTAATGCACTCAACCATATCTCTTACCTGGAAATATTGTTTCGGAAAATGCTTTTTATATTTGCACCCAGCCATGCAAAAAAATTTACTGATTGCTTTCCTCTTCCTGCACCTTTTCACTGGTGCCAGGTCGCAGGATTCAACCGCACACCGGCTTGGCGTGAGCATGGGTTTCCATTATGGTTTCCTGGTGGCCCACAGGCCGCTTATTATCCCGCTTCAACAGGATAAGATCAGCGGTCTTGAGGCAAATTTCATTATTCGTCCCGATGGTTCGAAGAACTGGCACAACACTTATGGATACCCTGAAATCGGAATTTCGCTCACTGCATGGGACCTGGGTAACCGCAACCAGCTGGGAAAAGCCGTCACGTTAATACCCTATCTTGATTTTCCCCTTGCCAGGGGAAGAAAAACGTCGCTGGAGCTGAAATTCGGCTGGGGTTTGGGGTATGTGGAAAAAGTTTTTGAAGCTGATGAAAATTATAAAAATGTAGCTATTGGATCTCATATAAATTATGGACTGGTATTGCAACCCCGTATTAAAACAAGAATTACCGAACATCTCGTATTCAAAGGAGGCTTATCAATTTCACATTTTTCAAACGGAAGCATTGCTACTCCTAACCTGGGGCTTAACCTGATGACTATTACAGGAGGATTTATTTATAACATTGGTGAAAAGCAATTGCCCCGGAAAAAAATTGTTGCAACTTTTGAAAAAAGCCGCCGGTTAACATTTTTCGGAGCCGCTTCTCTGAAACAGGTTTATCCCGCCGACGGTAAAAATTTTTACGCTGTTTCTGTTTCCGGCAACCAGTCGTGGCAGATTTCTCCGAAAAGTGCATTTGGTTTCGGAGGTGATATATTTTACGATAGCTCCATTCATCAGAAACTGGAAGAACGAAACCTGGAGTTAAAAAGTTCAATTGAAGTCTTTAGAGGAGGGTTTCATGGAAGTTATGAACTTGTGATTGATGATTTATCAGTCATTATTAACATGGGAGGTTATTTGTATACTAAACTCAAAAACGATGGTTCTATTTATCACCGTATAGGAATGCGTTACCGTTTTTCGGAAAAACTGTTTGTTTTAATGCATTTAAAATCCCATTGGGGAAAAGCCGACTTTGTTGAATGGGGTGTGGGATGCAGGTTTGATAAAATAAAATCGAAATGAAAAAAATCCTCATAACACTTATACTGATTTCATTCGTGTTTCCAGGTTGCCAGAAAGAGGATTTCTGCAACTGTATGGAGAGCA
Source organism: Bacteroidia bacterium (assembly GCA_038215705.1). Taxonomy (GTDB): domain Bacteria; phylum Bacteroidota; class Bacteroidia; order AKYH767-A; family OLB10; genus JADKJB01. The sequence goes on along the minus strand of JBBQQQ010000017.1, from coordinate 15,520 downwards.
CAGGGAGCAAGACAACTAAAACCCGTAACCCCGGTTCATTCAATGAACTTGTAATAAATAACAATATTGATGTAATTCTTGTACCCGACACAACTGAATTTATTGAAATTACCTGCGGTAAAAATCTGATTGATGGTATTTTTACAGAGGTTATTGACAACCGCCTCGAGCTGAGTAATAAAAACAGATGCAACTGGCTTCGTGATTTTAAAAATGAATTTACTGTTAAAGTGCATTTTAAATCCATCAGCCAGATTACTTATAACGGGTCAGGATTTTTAACATGTTCCGATACCTTACGGGAAAATTTCCTTAAAGTAGATAGCTGGAATGGGACGGGTAGCCTTAATTTTTTATTTAATTGCAATGAAGTTCAACTAAAACTTCATACAGGCCCGGCCGATATTACTGCTTCGGGTAAAGCCGGGGTTGCCTATCTTTACGCAGCAGGCAACGGGTATTTAAGATCTGCCAACATGGAAACAGATTATGTTTATGTTTCATCACGAAGCACCGGTGATTGCGAGGTGTTTGCAACAAAGGAACTCGTTGCCGACATTGGTTATAACGGAGATATTTACTACAAAGGAAATCCCCCGGTAATCAATAAATATGTGACAGGTTCAGGTAATCTCATTCCTTTTTGATGATGAATACCACAATCGTCGCATTTATCAAACATTATATTTTCTGGTTCCTGGTTTTTATTCTTTTTAGGATTATTTTTCTCTTCAGCGCAGTTGACATTAATACTATTACCCCATCAGAATTAATTCAATCACTTATTACCGGTTATAAACTGGATTGGTCAACTGCATCCTATTTTGCAGTTATTCCATGGTTGACGACACTTGTGCTGATTGGTGGAGCCGACAAACTTATATTTAATATCCTGAAAATATATTACAGCCTGATAATCCTGTTAGTCATCCTGTTGAGTCTTTCCAATATAATTATTTTTAAATACTGGGGAACCCTATTGAACTCACGTGGATTGGCTTATGTGGCGCAGCCAAGGGAAATGCTTGCTTCCGTTTCAACAATGCAGCTGGTTTTAATTATAATCATTATCATTCTGCTTTATACGGGTATTAAAAGATTTTATAATCGGTTTGTACATGCTGCGTATGGAAAAATAACCGGAACAGTGCTGCAACGTACAATCGCGACCGTTATAATGCTTCCATTAATTGTAATCGGAATACGCGGCGGATTGCAACTCATCCCGGTAAACGAATCGTCTGCCACTTTCTCCTCACACAGGGTGCTTAACCAGGTTGCCATCAATAATATATGGTACCTTGGCCATAATGTGAAACAGTCAGGACTGAATCAGGAAAACCCGTACCAGTGGATGACGGCACAGGAAGCAGAGAAAGAACTGGACAGACTCATCTCAAAGGATTTATCACGAACGAAAAAAATTTTCGAAATCAATCAGCCGCCCAATGTGGTGTTAATATTACTTGAAAGCTGGACAGCCGACGTAATAGAGCCACTGGGAGGAATTAAAGGAGTTACTCCCGGATTCACACAACTTGCAAAAGAAGGGCTCCTGTTTTCAAATGTATATTCATCGGGTTTTCGCACCGACCAGGCACTGATTTCTGTTTTGAGCGGCTTTCCCTCTCAGCCTAATAATTCGATAATCCGGTTTCCCGATAAAACAGCCAAACTACCAGCAATTACCGCCGACCTTAAGAAAAACGGATATGCAACGTCATTTTATTATGGGGGTGAATTGGGCTTTGCGAATATGAATAGTTACCTGGTTTCATCGGGATTTAAAAAAATTATCAGCATTAATGATTTTGAATCCAATCAACACAACAGCAAATGGGGAGCGCATGATGAATTTGTTTTCGATAAACAACTTCTTGACCTCAATGATGAAAAACAGCCATTCTTTTCAACACTGTTAACCCTAAGTACGCATGAGCCTTTTGAAGTTCCGATACCTACACCCTTCAATGAATCGTCGGAACCCGAACTGTTTAAAAAATCCGCATGGTACACTGATCAATGCCTTTTTGCCTATTTTGAAAAAGTGAAAAAAACAAAATGGTATCAAAACACTATTTTTATTCTTGTAGCTGATCATGGTCACCGGCTTCCGTTACAACGCGATTATTTTGATCCGTTACTGCGTAAAATCCCGTTACTGGTGTGGAGTCCGTTATTAAAATCTGAATATAAAGGTACGGTTGAGAATACAGTCGGCGCCCAGCACGATATTGCAGCAACACTGTTAAATTCGCTTGGTTTGTCTTCATACAATTATGAATGGAGTAATAATTTACTTGATACCAACCGCGTTGATTTCGCTTACCTATCGCTTGATATGGCTGTTACATGGATAACCGACAGTACTTATACAATAATATCCCTTGACCAGGGATTGCCCGGTTTTAACACCGATAGTCCCGCACAAAAACAGGGAAAGGCTTACCTGCAACACCTCTACAGCACCTTCCTGTCATACTAGGAGCGTTGTTTTTCACTACCTTTGCACCTCTTTTTAACAAAAAATGCTCGTCTTAAATAATATTAGTTTTGAATTCGGCTCACGGTATCTCTACCAGGATACTTCGTGGCACATTAAACCCTTTGAAAAAATCGGTCTTATCGGCGCTAACGGAACAGGCAAATCAACCCTGCTTCGTATTATAGTCGGTGAATACCAGCTTTCGGGCGGTGAAATCACCAAGAGAAAAGATCTCACTATCGGTTTTCTTAACCAGGATCTGCTTTCCTATGAGTCGGGCAAATCGATCCTGGAAGTTGCCATGGAAGCTTTTGAAACTCAAAACCGGCTGGCGAAAGAAATAGACCAGTATCTCCATCAGCTGGAGACGGATCACTCAGAAGAGTTGCTGCACAAGCTTCACGATGCGCAGTCCCACTTTGATGCACTTGATGGTTACCAGATACAGTCGCGTTCAGAAGCAGTACTTGAAGGATTAGGATTTTCAACGGCCGATCTTCAACGTCCGCTGAATGAATTTTCAGGAGGCTGGAGAATGCGGGTGATGCTTGCAAAAATATTATTGGGGAAACCTGACCTGCTTTTGCTGGATGAGCCTACCAACCACCTCGACTTACCTTCCATTGAATGGATCGAAGATTACCTGGATGCTTATGAAGGAACCGTGGTAATAGTTTCACACGACCGGTTTTTCCTCGACAGAGTTGTAAATAAGATTGCTGAAATTTCGAACAGTAAAATCACTACGTACACCGGAAACTATACATTTTACCTGGAGGCGAAGGCTATGTCGGAAGAACTGCAGCGCAGTCAGTTTAAGAACCAGGAAAAACACATTAAGGAACAGGAAAAATTTATTGAGCGATTCCGTGCGAAAGCATCCAAAGCGAAGGCTGTACAGTCAAGAATTAAAGCGCTGGAACGGGTTGAAAAAATTAATGACGTTGCCGATCCTGCTGCTACCATTAACATCAATTTTAATTTTAACACCCAGCCGGGAAAGATTATAGCAACTCTTGATGTTGCATCTAAAAAATATAAAGACCTCGAAATTTTTCACAATACCCATGTGCAACTTGAACGCGGCGATAAGGTAGCTCTTATTGGTGCGAATGGAAAAGGAAAATCCACCATGCTGCGCATGATCGACCAGAGTGAGCCCTTTGAAGGAAAATTTGAAAACGGATATAATGTGGTTAAGGCATTTTATGCTCAGCACCAGCTCGAAAGCCTTCATCTTGAAAATACCCTTTTGCAGGAATTACAGGAATGTGCACCTGATCAGACTGACACAACATTGCGGACTTTGCTGGGTGCTTTCCTTTTTAAGAACGACGATGTTTTTAAGAAAATAAAAGTGCTGTCGGGAGGAGAAAAATCAAGAGTTGCATTGGCGAAAACCATTCTCACCAAAGCTAATTTTATGCTGCTTGATGAGCCTACCAATCACCTCGACATACAATCAGTTAACATTCTGATCCAGGTTTTACAAAAGTTTAAAGGTTCCTACATCATTGTTTCACACGATCGTTTTTTCCTGGCTGAAGTGGCCAACAAAATATGGTACATCGAAAACAAACAGCTCAAGGTATACCCGGGTACTTATGCTGAATACGAGGAATGGATGGAGAAGAAGGCATTGGAAAAAGCCAATAATAAAGTAAAGGCAACTCCTTCCCTGCCAAAGGTTGAAAAAGAAAAAAACAACACACCTAATCCTGAGAAAGAAAAAAAGAAGCAACACCAGAAACTCAGCCATACGGTTAAAACACTGGAGCAGCAACTGGAAGAAATGAAAGCGGAAAAAGATAAACTGATGGCTGAAATGTCGGATCCGGCTAATTATGGCAGTACCGGTAAAGGCACCGAATTACAGGCGCGGTTTAACCTGCTGGAAAAGTCGCTCCAAAAATTACAGTCGGAATGGGAACAGGCGTTTTCACAAATGATCGAGCTGGAATGACAGGACGTGCATGCAATAAAATTTTAATTTGGTTACTGGTAATTTCAGTTATTGTTATGGTGCGTCCGCTTTCCGCACAGGACACCACCGATTATTACGCTTCGGGCTACCTCCGTTATGAGAATTTTGTTTACAATAAAAATATCCGGACCGTAGTATTCGAACAGGCCAATCTTCGTTTATCCGATCCCGTTATTGAACTCAACCGCCCCGAAAAATTAATTCTTTCATTCGATGATCTTGAAGGCGATTATAAAAATTACATGTATACTCTTATTCATTGTGATGCAGCCTGGAATCCATCATCACTTTTGCAGAATGAATATTTGTCGGGCTTTACGGAAGATAGGATCATAAATTACCGTACCTCATTCAATACACTACAGCCCTACACGCATTATGAACAGGAAATCCCCGGAAGGGAAGTGTTACCCATACTATCAGGAAATTATTTGGTTAAAGTTTACATAGAAGGTGCTCCCGAAACTCCGGTACTCACACGGCGGATGATGGTTTTGCATGCCAGGGCAACTATTGAAGCCAACGTGCACCGTGCCACAATTGTGAACGACATGGACAGAAAGCAGGAAGTCGATTTTTCTATTTTCCACCAGGGACTTCAGGTAGTCAATCCTTTTGAAGACATTAAAGTGGTTATACAGCAAAACAGCAGGTGGGACAATAGTATAAAAGGACTTCGACCTTTGTTTTTGAAAGATAATGAACTGGATTATAACTATGAGGAAGAAAATACTTTTAACGCGGGGAATGAGTTCCGGACATTTGATACCAGGACGCTCAGGATGCAAACGCAGTTTGTAGAAAATATTCTGAGAACGGAAACCGGTTACACCGTAGTACTTACAACTGACTTAAGCCGGTCATTCGGGAGGTATGTAACTGAAAATGATATTAACGGAAAGTTCCTTGTTAAAACACAGGACGGGCGCGACAATGACCTTGAAGGTGAATATGCAAGTGTTAAATTCACTTTGAAACACGAAATTCTAACCAATGGAAATTTTTATGTGTTCGGAGCCCTTTCTGACTGGAAGACTACCCCTGAGAATAAGATGGTTTATAATGATGATGAAGCCCGTTATGAAGCCTTGTTATTTTTAAAGCAGGGCTATTATGATTACCAGTATGTTTTTGTTCCCGACGGAGCACTGATTGCTGATGAAACGGTAGTGGAAGGAAGCCACTATGAAACAGAGAATGAATACAATATATTTGTCTATTACCGGGGAACCGGAACCCGTTATGACGCTTTGGTGGCTTTTAAAAAACTAAAAAGCCGTTAACATTCATTTTAGATTGCTCATTTGACCCATTTCACCAAAAAAATGAGTTTATTGGTCAAATTTACTTTCATTTATTGTTTTGGCTTTCTACTTTTGAATAACGATTACTACTAATAAACGTTAACGGGTATGATTATAACTGAAGTTACCGCAGGGATTAAAGTGAGTGTTGAAACGTTTTATCAATCGACTCACAGCAACCCATCCCAGTCTCATTATGTTTTCGCTTACCGGATTACCATTCATAATGAGAGCGGCGAGACAGTCCGTTTGAAACGCCGCCACTGGTACATTGTGGATTCTGATAACAGCCGAAGGGAAGTAGAAGGTGAAGGAGTAGTCGGGGAACAACCCTACATAAGCCAGGGAGAAACATACCGGTACGTTTCAGGATGTAACCTCAACACGGAACTTGGTAAAATGCATGGCACTTACCTGATGGAACGGGTTACCGATAAAAAACTTTTTTATGTCCGGATTCCGGAATTCAAGATGACAGTTCCGAGTAAACTGAACTAACAATACTGACATCCCATTCAACCTGAACTTCCCGGCTAAAAAACCGGGATTTTTCATTTAACGGGATTTTGGAAGTGCGCCATCAGCAATGCACCGGCAATGCCTGCATTTAAGGATTCAGCAACCGATCCCGGAGCTCGCGGAATACCGGCTTTAACATCCACCACTTTAAGAACTCCCGGGCTCATACCATGCGATTCGCTTCCAATCACGAGCAACATGGGTTTTCGGGTCTCACACTCATAGTAAGGTATGCCATCGGCGGAAGCCCCGGTAACTAAATAACCTCCGGTTAACTTTGCCCTGGCAATTACTTCCGGCAGCGATTCATAATAAACATTCATGCGAAACAACGAACCCATTGCACTCTGAACCACTTTTGGATTGTAAGTATCGACACAATCCTCAGAACAAAAAATTGTGCGTAGTCCGAACCAGTCGGCTGTGCGGATGAGTGTTCCCAGGTTACCCGGATCTTTTATCCCGTCAAGGAGCAAAATCAGTGAGGATGTTGTTTTAAAATTGAAAACCTGTGGCGTGGGCCTTTCGGCGATGGCAATTACCTTGTTGGGTGTATGAAGTAAACTTATTTTTTGCAGTTCAGCTTCTGTAATTTCATGAAACTCCGTTTGTGGTTGAATAGCTATTTCAGAAACATCAAACTGTCCGGTAGCAAAAAGCATTTTTACATTTATCTCCGAATTCAATAATTCCCTGACTACCTTCTCACCTTCCGCAATAAAAAGCTGCTGCTCTTTACGGTGCTTATCCAGGTGAAGTGCCCGGATATCGGAGATCATTTTTTTGCTGATCATGCAGCGGATTGTGTCAACAAATTCATGCAGGTACACGGTTTACGTATGGGCTCAAAGTTAATTAATAGTATTTTTGCTTCTTCAGGTTTTAATCATAAAAACCTCCAGGCTCCTATTGCGAACAAATAAGAATAAAGTACCCAGCTCCGTTATGCGCACAATCCGGATTGTTCTTGGTGCCGCTGTGTTTGCATGTTTTTTGAGTTCCTGCAGTCCTGTAAAACACCTGGGTCCCGAAGCCTGGCTGTTGAATAAAAATGTAGTCAAAAGCGACAAGCCAGAACTGAATGAAGGTATCAAGTCGATTCTTAAGCAAAAACCCAACAGGAAAATTTTAGGTCTGTTCCGTTTCCACCTCGGAGTTTACACACTTGCAAACAGGGGGCGGCAAAGCACCTTTAAGAAATGGGTAAAAAGAACCATTGGTGAAGAACCCGTTGTGCTCGATCCCTTACTTACGCTCAAGTCGCATGCACAGGTGCTGCAATTTTCACAAAATGAAGGATACTTTAACGCCGAAGTTTTTGACACCACCATATTTAAGAATGGCAAAAAAGCGAATGTTATTTATTCCGTTATAACAGGGGAACCATACCTGATACGGAATATAAAATATGATATTCCCGACTCAGTGGTTGCCACTATTGTATTCAGTGATACAGCGGGAACACTTTTGAAAACAGGTAACAGGTTCCGTACTTCCGATTTCCAGGATGAAAGGGAACGGGTTACCCGGCGTTTGAGAAATATGGGGTATTTCGATTTTAACCAGTTGTACATCTCTTATGATATAGACAGTTCGCTTAAATCAAGGCAGGTGGATGTTACTTTTATCATTGCAGGTACCAGTGAACAGCTGGCACCGGGTGATTCGCTGGGTACGGGAAATCATAAAATGTACCGGATTAAGGACATTTTTGTTCAAACCGATTATGACCCGCTCTCCAAAGTAATTTCACCACCTACTGATACCATTCATTACAAAGGATACCATTTTCTGTCATCTTACCACAAACGCCAGTACAACCCTGAATCGTTACTTATGCGGATTTTTATTGAGAAAAATGATTTTTACAAGATCAGCAATTCCGACGCCACGTATAACGGGCTGGCCAGCCTGTCGCTCTTTAAATTTATCAATATCCGGTATGAACCTACTGCTACAGACAGCTTACCCGGTTACTGGCTGAATTCGTATATTAATCTTACCCCCTCGCCTAAACAAAGCTATAAGGTAGAACTCGAAGGGACCAACAACGGAGGGAATTTCGGTGTCGGAGGTAACTTCACTTATATCAACAAAAACTCTTTCAAAGGTTCTGAATCGGTGCAATTCCGTTTTCTTGCCAAAATTGAATCCATCCCCGATTTCGTAGATTCAACGGCCAGTGAAACATCTGCCTTATCGCTTAACACGTATGAATTCGGACCTGAAATTACCTTGCGGATTCCACGTTTTTTATGGCCGCTGGCGCGATTCAACCATACCCGGTCAACTAACCCGGTAACGCTGTTCACAATCGCTTACAATTTCCAGAAACGCCCTGAATATACCCGTAATCTTCTCACGCTTTCCAGCGGATTTGAATTCCGGGAAACGCGCCATAAAAAGCATTTTATATATCCCGCCGAAATCAATTATTCCAATTATACCCTCACCCAGGAATTCATCGATAAACTCAAAGAACTTGATGATCCTCAGCTAACCCTGTATTATCAGAGTTACCTCATCACAAACGGCCGGTATGTTTTTGTTTATAATACACAGGAAGCAAATGTTTTTAGGAATTTTACCTACTTCCGGTTTTCCTTTGAAATTGCCGGAAATACCCTCCGGCTTATCGATAGAATTGCGCAACAGGATTATGCAGATACGACTTCCTATAACATTCTAAACATAAATTATTCGCAGTATGTACGCCCCGATTTCGACCTGAGATTCTACCAGGTTTTTTCTCCACACGCATCACTGGTTTACAGGCTGGCGGCAGGTATAGGACTTGCCTATCTGAACTCCGACTTTATTCCTTATGAAAAAACATTTTTCGCAGGTGGTGCCAACGATCTCAGGGCTTTCCGTCCGCGAACAATTGGTCCGGGTTCGTATCAGTCCGATAATTATATAGAACAGCTGGGCGATATCAAAATCAATGCTAATATTGAATACCGCATCGACATTTTTAAGATCCTTGAGGGCGCAGTTTTCCTGGATGCCGGGAATGTGTGGCTGAAAAATGATAACCTGGATCTGCCGGGAAGCCAGTTCAGGATCAAAAATTTTGTGAGTGAACTCGGAGTAGGTACAGGGTTGGGATTACGATTTGATTTTAAGTTTTTCATCTTTCGGGTTGATGTCGGTGTTCCACTTCGTGACCCTTCACGCGATGAGGATAAACGTTGGGTATATAAAAAGCTGGATCTGAACCCCAATTTTGGTATTGGATATCCTTTTTAATGTTTGTCACCCGTCTCTTTAAGCCGGGCAGGATTGGCGCTTTTTCTAAGGAATTGAATTTTTGCGTAGTTTTGTCGCCCGGTAATTAACAATCATAAATATTCGTTAAGATTTATATAGCATGTCAGTAAAATCAATTGAAGAACTTTTAGGGAAAGACGCTGGTTATTTGCTAAACCACAAATGCGAAACTATTTTAAAGGAACATATACATTTACCCGGCCCCGATTTCGTTGACCGGATTTTCATTCCTACCAACCGTAATAACAACGTACTGCGAAATTTACAGTGGATTTATAATTCGGGCCGTTTAAAAGGAACCGGCTATGTTTCCATTCTTCCGGTTGACCAGGGAATTGAGCATTCAGGTGGAGCTTCCTTTGCCCCTAATCCCATTTATTTTGATCCTGAAAATATCGTTAAACTTGCTATCGATGGTGGTTGCAATGCAGTTGCCTCAACTTTCGGGGTGCTGGCTTCTGTTTCCAGGAAGTATGCGCACCGTATTCCTTTCATTGTGAAAATTAACCATAATGAATTTCTGACTTTTCCAAACAAATATGATCAGATCATGTTCGGGAATGTTGAGGATGCCTACGAGATGGGTGCTGCAGCTGTTGGAGCAACAATTTATTTCGGATCCAATGAATCATCACGCCAGATCGTAGAAGTAGCGGAAGCATTTTCAAGAGCCCATGAACTGGGAATGGCTACTGTGTTATGGTGCTATCTCCGCAACAGCGGATTCAAAAAAGATGGAACCGATTACCATACTGCTACCGACCTTACCGGACAGGCAAATCACCTGGGAGTGACCATACAGGCAGATATTATCAAACAGAAACTTCCTACCAATAATGGCGGTTATACAGCCCTTAATTTCGGCAAGACGCATGCGAGCGTCTATGAAAAACTCTCTTCCGATCATCCTATTGACCTGACTCGTTACCAGGTTGCCAATTGTTATATGGGTCGTGCGGGATTGATTAATTCAGGAGGAGAATCGAAAGGAGCAACAGATCTTGCAGAAGCCGTTAAAACTGCGATTATCAACAAGAGAGCCGGAGGGCAGGGACTAATTTCAGGAAGAAAATCGTTTCAAAAACCCATGACAGAAGGCATTGCTTTGTTAAATGCCATACAGGATGTTTATCTTAATGCCGAAATCACCATTGCCTGACATTCCTGTATCTAATTTCCATTCATGAGCTGGTTTAAGAGAATCAAAGAAGGCATTACTACTTCGACAAAGGAGAAAAAGGAAACTCCGGAGGGACTCTGGTATAAATGCCCTTCCTGTAAAAATATTCTTCCCTCAAAAGAGCATTCAGATAATCTGTATGTATGTACCAAATGTTCTTTTCATGAGCGTATCGGAAGCGAGGAGTATTTTGAAATACTTTTTGATGAAAACAAATTCGAAGAATTCAATGTGAACATGATTTCAGGTGATCCACTGAAATTCACCGATACCAAGAAATATACCGACCGGTTAAGGGATACCATTCAGAAGACGCATTTACAGGATGCCATCCGGACTGCTCACGGGCGTGTGGGAGGTAACAACCTTGTAATCTGTTGCATGGATTTTGAATTTATAGGAGGATCAATGGGCTCGGTAATGGGTGAAAAAATTGCACGTGCCATCGATGTGTGCATTGCTAAAAAGTACCCCTTGCTGATTATTTCAAAGTCAGGCGGAGCACGTATGATGGAAGCTGCTTTCTCACTCATGCAAATGGCTAAAACATCGGCAAAACTTACCCTGCTTTCAGAGGCAAAGCTGCCCTACATTTCACTTCTCACCGACCCTACTACCGGGGGTGTAACAGCCTCCTTTGCCATGCTTGGAGATCTCAACATTGCTGAACCCGGCGCACTAATCGCTTTCGCCGGGCCACGAGTGGTAAAAGAAACAATTGGCAAGGATTTGCCCAAAGGTTTCCAGACCTCGGAATTTGTACTGGAACATGGTTTTCTTGACCTGATTGTTCCCCGCAATGACCTGAAACTCAAACTTTCTCAACTATTGCATTTTTTCAAAAACTGATTTTCAAAAAATTTTGTCATTCCTGGTTTAATTTCTATCTTTGCAGTCCGTTTCAAAATTTCATTCAACACATCATACAATGCAACTCAGTACAGAGTCAAAAAAAGCCCTCTTCAGCAAATACGGAAATTCCGATACCAACACCGGTTCAGCAGAAGCCCAGATTGCTATGTTCACAGAGCGTATTAACTCACTCACCGAACATTTGAAATTACAGAAAAAAGATTTTTCTACTCAGCGTTCCCTGATACGCCTGGTAGGAAAGCGGAGAAGTCTTCTTGACTTCCTTATGAAAACCGATATTACACGATACCGGACTATCATAGGTGAACTCGGAATCAGAAAATAATTCATAAATTTATAAGAATGAAATTTAAAGGCAATTATGGAATTGCCTTTTTTTCGTTAATAACTGGTCAACTTAAAAGGAAACAAAATGTCAAAAACACCAATTACAAAGACTTTTCAACTTGCCGATGGTAGATCCATCTCTATTGAAACAGGCAAACTCGCAAAACAAGCCGATGGTTCGGTAGTCGTCAGAATGGGCGATTGCATGATCCTGGCTACCGTAGTCTCCTCACCTAAAGCAAAAGAAGGGGCTGATTTTTTACCGTTATCGGTCGATTACCAGGAAAAATACGCTGCCGCGGGACGATTCCCGGGTGGTTTTTTCAAGCGTGAAGCACGACTTTCAGAATACGAAATTCTTATCTCCCGTTTGATCGATCGCGCACTTCGTCCTTTATTCCCCAACGATTATCATGCCGACACACAGGTTATGGTAACCCTGATTTCATCTGATAAAGATATTGCCCCCGATTGTATAGCAGGACTTGCCGCTTCTGCAGCGCTTACGATATCCGACATCCCGTTTAACGGCCCTATTTCAGAAGTTCGCGTAGCGAAGGTTGATGGTGCATTTAAAATTAATCCCACCATTACCGAAGCAGCTACTGCCGATATCGATCTGCTGGTTGCAGGCAGCATGAAGGATGTGGTTATGGTAGAAGGTGAGATGAATGAAGTATCGGAAATTGAAATGGTTGAAGCCATTAAGTTTGCGCATGAAGCTATTAAACTGCAGTGCCAGGCTCAGCTCGATTTAAGAGAGATGACCGGCAACGTGGCAAAAAGAGAATACAGCCATGAATCACATGATGAATCGCTTCGCACTAAAGTGAGGGAAGCTACTTACCAAAAGGTTTATGATTTTGCCGCACAGGGCAACGACAATAAAAATGCCCGCCGTAACGGATTCAATGAAATTCGTGATGCGTTTAAAACAACACTTTCACAGGAAGAATTAAGTGCATCAGAAGTTCTGATCAACACCTATTTTCATGATGTTGAAAAAGAAGCAGTACGAACGATGATGCTGGATACCAAAAAGCGTCTTGATGGTCGTGGTACAACTGATATCCGCCCGATCTGGTCGGAAGTAGGTTACCTCCCTTCTACGCACGGTTCCGCCATTTTCACTCGTGGCGAAACCCAGTCGCTGACTACGGTTACGCTTGGCGCGAAAACAGATGAGCAGATTATCGACGGTGCCATTTTTTATGGTTACAACAAATTTTTACTCCATTATAACTTCCCTGGTTTTTCGACCGGTGAAGTAAAACCAAACCGTGGAACCGGTCGCCGCGAGGTAGGCCATGGAAACCTGGCTATGCGCTCAATTAAAAAGGTGCTGCCTTCGCAGGAAGAAAATCCCTATACGCTCCGTGTTGTTTCCGATATCCTGGAGTCAAACGGTTCCTCATCAATGGCTACGGTTTGTGCCGGTTCGCTTGCGCTGATGGATGCCGGTATTAAAATCAAAAGTGCGATTTCCGGTATCGCCATGGGACTGATCACCGATGGTCAGCGCTTCGCGATATTGAGTGATATCCTCGGCGATGAAGATCACCTGGGTGATATGGATTTTAAAGTTACCGGTACCCGTAATGGTATCTGTGCTGCACAAATGGATCTTAAAGTTGACGGTCTTCCTTATGATATCATGATTCAGGCTCTCGAGCAGGCTAAAGCCGGAAGGATTCATATTCTTAATGAAATGGATAAAACCATTTCAAATCCGGCCTCAGACTACAAACCACATGCTCCTAGAATCGAAAAGCTGATTGTAGAGAAAGAATTCATAGGTGCCATTATCGGGCCTGGTGGAAAAATTATACAGGAAATGCAGCGTGAGACCGGCGCCAACATTTCGATTGAAGAAGTGAATGGAAAAGGTATCGTTGAAATTTCATCTTCTGACAAAGCCTCCATTGAAGAAGTAAAACGCCGTATCAAAGGTATCGTTCAGGTTCCTGATATTGGTGATATCTATGATGGCAAGGTTCGGTCGATTATGGCGTACGGTGCCTTTGTAGAAATTCTACCCGGAAAAGATGGCCTGCTGCATATATCTGAAGTTTCATGGGATCGCCTCGACACGCTTGAGGGAGTATTAAAAGAAGGTCAGATAATACAGGTTAAACTGATTGATATCGATAAGAAAACCAATAAGTTAAAGCTATCACGTAAAGTGTTACTTCCAAAACCTGAAGGTCACCAGGAACGGTCTGCAGAAAGAAGACCGCAGGATGCAGGTGCTCCGGCAGGATCTATCCCGCAAAGGAAAGTACCAACCGAAAATCAGGATTGATTCCGGGTTTTATAAAGGAATTCCTTTCCTGGATCAAATACATCAAAAACGTAAGAAAACCTGCCGCAATGGTGGGTTTTCTTACGTTTTAAGGAGTTGGTAACTCCATTTTTAACCATTTTCTTCATTATCCATAGTTTTCTTACATCTCAAATTCTTTCTGCGCAAAGCGGTTTGTAACTCTGTTTTGAAATGAGGCGTTACACCACCACTTCTAAAATAGCGAGAAACGACGACGATGAGACAATTAAAAATTACCAAACAGGTTACCAACCGGGAAACCCAATCACTCGATAAGTACTTACAGGAAATCGGGAAAGTGATGCTGATTAATTCGGAGCAGGAGGTTGAACTGGCACGACGCATTAAACAGGGCGATCAGAAAGCACTTGAAATACTAACCAAAGCCAACCTGAGGTTTGTAGTGTCGGTGGCCAAACAATATCAAAACCAGGGACTGACCCTGGGCGATCTGATTAATGAAGGAAACCTGGGATTGATTAAAGCCGCTCAGCGGTTCGACGAAACCCGTGGATTCAAATTCATCTCCTACGCAGTATGGTGGATCCGCCAGTCAATATTGCAGTCGCTGGCAGAACAGTCACGTATTGTGAGGCTGCCACTGAATAAAATCGGGTTTATCAACAAGATCAACAAAACCTTTTGCAAGCTGGAACAGGATTTCGAAAGAGAGCCTACCCATGAAGAAATTTCAAAAGTCCTTCATATTTCCCAGGATGATATCCGAGATACTATGCGGAGTTCGGGACGGCATGTTTCAATGGACGCACCCTTTTTGCAGGGCGAAGACGGCAACCTGCTTGACCTGATTCCGGGCGAAGATGAACTGTCACCTGAAACGGCACTGCTCACTGAATCGCTGCGACGCGAAATTGAACGGGCACTGGGAACACTGACTCCCCGGGAGGCAGATGTGATCCGGTTATACTATGGTCTTGCCGAAGGAGGAGCACCTTCGCTCACACTGGAGGAGATTGGAGAGCGTTTCGAGCTAACTCGCGAAAGAGTGCGGCAGATCAAAGAAAAAGCAATACGGAGGCTTAAACATACGTCCAGGAGCAAAATCCTACGCACCTACCTGGGACAATAATACGAACAGTAGCTAACTATGAAGCCCGAATGTCAAATTGATGTTTGGGTTTCTTTTTATGTTTTAGTGGCGAGTGACGAGTGACGAGTTGCGAGTAGGTTACTTATTAAGCTTGGTCTATTGCCTTCGGTTAACTTTTGTTTCTTAAAAACAGGGAATTCTTAG
>JBBQQQ010000016.1:0-90511 GCA_038215705.1 Bacteroidia bacterium | reverse complement strand
ACCCGCCGGTGGATGGAGTGCGTGGAATGGCTATTGGAAAAACAGCGGTAAAAAGTTTTTTATCTCTGTAAAGGTAATCAGCCGATTGTACCGTGGCAAGTTTCTGGCCGGACTTAAGAAGGCTTACCAAAACGGAGAATTAAAATTTGAAGGAACGATAAAGTGTTTGCAACAGCAAAAAGAGTTCAAGCTATTGCTCGATGTGCTCTATCAAAAAGATTGGGTGGTGTACGCCAAACCACCCTTTAAAAACGCTGAAGGAATAGTAAAATACCTAGGCAACTACTCTCACCGCGTAGCTATCAGCAATGAGAGAATTCAAAACATAGAAGGTGGCAAGATCACATTCCGTTACAAAGATTACAAAGACCATAGTAAGAAAAAAGTTATGACGCTTCATGCGGATGAATTCATTCGCAGATTTTTGCTGCACGTATTGCCGCATGGATTTTGCAAGATCCGCTATTATGGATTGCTTGCCTGCAGGCACCGTCAGGGATTGCTGGCGCATTGCAAAAAATCCATGGCTGTAAGAGAAAGGAAGTCCAGGTTCGAAAATCTTTCGTGGCAAGAAGTATTAAAAACGGTGACTGGCTTTGATGTAACGATGTGCCCCTGTTGTAAAAACGGACGGATGGTTCCATCAACTATGCTGTGTGGTGAACGGTCTCCGCCTGTATAAAATCAAGATTCGTTCTTTGAAAACAGACCACTAATTTTCAGCTGCAAAAACGGCAGGGGAAAAGTATGTGTTTTTGCGAACGCAAAGCAAGATCCGATTGCTTTTCTCATCCCAAACCCCCCAAGTAAACCGCCAAATGTCATGGTTTTGAAATCAGTCCCGAGTATTACTTTTCCATATATCAGTGGCATGAAATTCAACCAATTAGCATTACAACCTCCCACGACGGTTCCGTCCAACTCAATTTTATCCGCAATTTGATAACAACAGCATTTTAGAGTATTTTTACGAAGAATTGCGGATAAAATCTTTAGAAGTTATGTGTAATTTTTGAAATGAACAAAATATATTACTTAATTGTATTTTTATTTTTTTGCAGAATTAGCTATTCTCAAAATCTTGTACCGAATGGTTCCTTTGAACTATACAGTAGTTGCCCATCTGGATATTCTCAAATAGATTCTTGCAACTTTTGGACGGCTCCAAATATTTCTAGTTCTATCTCATCTGACTATTTTAACTCCTGCGCATTGGTTAATAGTATTAGTGTGCCAATGAATAATTTAGGTTATCAACAACCACATAGCGGACAAGCATATTCAGGAATAATTTTGGGTTATGGATTTCAAGTTTTAACATTATATCGTGAATATATTGAAGTACCACTTTTAACTCCTTTAATAGCCAATACTTGCTATCATTTTGAGATGTTCGTTAGTCTGGGATTTTGCCGGTATACAACAAATGAAATTGGGGCTTATTTATCAGATTCTGCGATTATTGGAGTGACTAATTATGATCCATTACCTTTCGTTCCGCAGATTAATAATCCTATAGGAAATAGTTTTGATACTTTAAACTGGACATTGGTATCTGGAGTTTTTACCGCTTCTGGCGGTGAAAAATATCTTACTATTGGAAATTTCAAAAATGATTCGAATACAACTTACACATATTTCAATGTTTTTCAACCTTTACATTATGTTTATGTCTATATTGACGATGTTGCTTTATGTCCTTGTTCAAGCTCCTGTTTTTCCGCAATTGAAGAACAAACACAAAAAACTATTAATATTTTTCCTAATCCGTTTGATTCAAAATTTGATTGTGAAGTTAACTTCTCGGGAATCACAGAATTAATTTTATATGATTCCATGTTGAGAAAGATTTTTTCTCATAATTTTATTAATTTTATTTCCATTACTACCGAAATGCTTGCAAAAGGCATTTACATATATGAAGTGAGAAATAAAAATGGAGTTATTAAGTTTGGAAAGATTATAAAAGCTTGATGAAATAAAACTACGGATAACACATGGTTGCCGCCAGCCAGCCTTGTTTTTAAATTTATTGTATCTTGGTGGCAGGCCGGCCGGCGGCAACCATGAAACCGTTATAAGCCATTTTAACACTAAGTATAAACAATATCTCAAACTTAAATTATTAACCATTGAAAGTACTTTTTACTATCTTTTTTATTTTGTTTACGCAAATCACAAAAGGTGATTATTGGACACAAAAGGCAAATTTTCCGGATGGCACAAGAGACGCACCATTTAGTTTTTCAATCGGAAATAAAGGATATACTGGATGTGGATCGAATACACACGCGCATTTTTGGGAATATGACCCTGCTATTAATATATGGACGCAAAAAGCAGACTTCTTAGGAATTCCTCGACAGTGGGCAATTGGATTTTCCATTTTGAATAAAGGTTATGCAGGGTTAGGATATAGTGGTTCTGTTCCATTTTTGGAAGATTTTTGGGAATATGACCCTGCAATTAACACATGGTCACAAAAAGCAAATTTTGGTGGTGGCAAAAGAGCTGCAGCTATGACCTTTTCATTGGGGAATAAAGGATATGTTTTTGGAGGAGGAGCTTATGATTCTTTATTCCATACTTTAAATGATTTTTGGGAGTATGATCCAATCTTGGATAATTGGACTCAGCTAACAAATCTGCCAGCAATATCAAGAGAATCTGGAGCAGCTTTTGGGTTGGCAGGCAAAGGATATGTTGGAATTGGTATAGATACTTCCGGCTTTGTATCTGATTTTTGGGAATACGATTTAGTATCTGCTTCATGGACACAAAAGGCAAATTTTCCTGGAGGTGTTCGAACGGATCCAGCCTATTTTACAATAGGTAATTATGGATATGTTGGAATTGGAGAATTGCCTGTTTCGCCATTTGTAGCAAATGATTTCTGGCAGTATGACCCTTCACAAAATCAATGGATACAAAAACTTAATTTTGCTGGGATAAGGAGAGATGAAGCCTCTTTCTTTTCTATAGGAAATAAAGGATATATAGGTTTAGGAACAAGAGATGCACCCCCTTCAAATCAATATATTGATTTTTGGGAATATACACCGGATAGTACTACAAGTGTGCAAGAGTTGAATAAAAACAATTTACAAATCAATATTTTCCCCAACCCTGTAAACGATAAACTAAATGTACAGGTCAATTTTGCGGAACCTGCAGAAATTATTCTATATGACATTGCATCAAAAAAAATAATGCAAAAGAAATTTACGAACTCCACTTCTCTAAACTTTGAGCAATTTAATAAAGGAATATATCTATATGAAATATGGGTCAGAGATGGTTTATATAAGCAAGGAAAAATTGTCAAAGATTGAGACGACAATTAGATGAAGAAAAGAAGAAAAACGGCTTATAATAGGCAGTTGGTTGCTAGGGCCGGCTTATGTATTAGTTATTTTATTAAATTGGCATCCGTCCCCGGTGCCAACAGGCAAACCGTTCGGCACAATAATATGATACGACCACTTATATACATACTTTTGCTTTTCATTCTATCAGTTGGTGTTGCGCCAATGACGAAAGACTTAATAGTTTGTATAGACAGAGAATTGAAAGTATGTTTTCTATGAATTTGGATATTCACGGGCTTTCGTGACAAATTCTGATTTCATTGGCATAACCATTCTCGACTCCAACGAAATATTCACGAAAAGTAAAATAGACCGATTACCTTGTTCTTACTTTATCACTAAACCAGTAATCGAAAATCTAAAAATGCTTGACATCTTTGACGGCTCAAAACCAACAACCGAACAAGACACATTATTAACTCCGACCGAACAATACACAAAAAGTTTTAACAATTTTCAATTTGATATAACAAAATACAACAATACATATGGAAATGCGACTCATACCGTACTAATGAGGTATGAATTTGATAGCATTAAAGAGACAAATGACAGTTTGATCTTTTACAATGTGAGAAAAAAATTCGGTGCCAAAACATTTCCTTCAACAACATCCTTTTTGAAAGGAAATATTAAAGTCGTTGATTCTACCGACAACAAAATTTTGTACATTCAAATTGAACAGGCAATAATTTAAAGGGGAAATATCTATAAGCCGACAAACCCATTAGTCTTATTTTTTGATCAGCCCATAGTTGGTTTCGCGACATACGAATTTTATCCTAGGACAATTGTCAAATCGACAACCTTAACAGACTTCGGAATATGGAAATGAGTGAAGTGATTACTATTCATGACAGCACACTTGCGCTATTGCCGGTCCCTTGCTAAAATTCAACAATTCATTACGCTTTTATTTTTATATTAGCACGTCAATTAATCGTCACGCAGTCGGCCACAGCATAAGGCAGCCACACGTTAGCTGCAGCCCACTGAAAACCATTGTTAATAATAAACTGAAAGAATGAATATAGAGATTTCTACATCAATAAATGACGCAATTTGGACTCAATTTGGAGCAAGTCTTGATATGCTTGAAAATGCAATCAATACATGTCCTGAAGAACAATGGGACACAGCATTAGATTTTTGGTATCTATCTTATCATTGCATTTTTTGGACAGACTATTACCTGACATTAGAACCAAGTACATTTGAGCCACCAGAACCGTTTACTTTTTCTGAATTTGACCCGACAGGTAAAAAGCCAGATAGAACATACACAAAGACAGAAGTGCTTAGCTACTTGGATCACTGTCGGCTAAAAGCAAATCAACTGATTAGGGAACTAACAGCAGACAAACTAAACGACCGTTGGATTAACGAATACAAAAACTTTTCTTTGCTTGAGATTTTGTTGTATAATATGAGACATATTCAACATCATTCCGCACAGCTGAACTTGTTCCTTCGACAGACTATTAACAATGCACCGAATTGGGTAGGTCAAGCAAAAAAACTTGCAGAAAAATAAACAAGTAAAAAATGGGCAGACGAATTCGGCAGGGCATTATTATTGAGTCCTTCTCAGACGTTCATTTTATTTGCTTACACTTAATAAAGTTCATATCTTCGAATAACCATCTGCGATTGCTTGCAAACCATTATACCCACCACCATAGATATTACAAACAATAATTTATCATGACAAAAAAAATCAGTATTTATTTTGGACTATTCATAACTATGTTATTTTGTTCATCATTTGATTTACCATCAAATTGGTTCAAAGCCGGTAGCAAGCCGAAAAGTTATGACATGGGTATTGACAAAAAAGCAGGTTATAGTGGTAAAAACGCAGCGACAATAAAATCAAATGAAAAAGTTATTGAAGGATTTGGAACTTTAATGCAACAATGTAAGCCCGGCAAGTATGCTGATAAGCGAATAAAAATGAGTGGCTATGTCAAAACCGAATCGGTTGAAAAAAGTTGTGGGTTATGGCTAAGAGTTGACCAGGTTGGTTCAACCAAACCGCTATCCTTTGATAACATGTCTGATAGACCCATTAAGGGAACAACAGCATGGACCCGGTATGAAATTGTACTTGATGTCCCACAAAATGCATCCTTAATTGCCTTCGGAGCCTTGTTGGAAGGTACAGGTCAGCTTTGGTTTGACAACCTGTCATTTGAAATCGTAGATGATTCAGTTCCTGCAACCGGGTCAATAAACAACTCTCAAGTACCGTCACCATCTGAACCGTTAAATCTTGATTTCGAGCAATGAGTACAGGAGCATAACAGCTGGTCCCGCGCAATGTCGAATTTACGTAATTGATTACAGAAATGAAATTTGCAATGAAATCGTTTATTTTTCTTTGGATAATTTTAATGACATTCTCAGGATGTTCCAATGTTGCTCTCAAGCTTTATGGGATCAAAAGTTTAAAAGCTGTTGACGATGCGACTATTTTAAAATATGGAAGTAAATTCAATATTCCATCTAAGGATTCATATAAAGTTGATAATACAAAACCCCTGGTCACATCAAATCACACAAAATCTATCCTGCTATTTTTTCCAACCTTCAATAACTTTCCTCAGGGCAATAACTTCTGATTTAAGGTCTTCGATATCGTGGGATCCGGCAACAGGAGTATCTTTTTCTTCTGCATCGCGGCCTATGAAATAGGTTGCAAAAGTTGCTGTGACGTAACCGAAAATACTGTATCCGAACACTGCAATTAAAAATCCTAACCCTCGTCCTTCCGGTGTCATAGGATGAAATTCATTGCCTGCCGTTATTACCCGCATGGCAGTCCACCAAAGGGAAAGCCAGTAACTGGTGAAGCCGGGGTTGGGATTTTCTAAAGCATACATACCGGCCGCTCCGGCAAAGGTTACTATCAGTGTGAGGACCATTACATAACCAAAAGCACGTCGCTGCATCGTTTTGCCTAAACTCCGCATGCTTCGGTTAAGCGATGATATGATTCGCACAAGTCGGATACCGCGGAAACCACGAAGTAGTCTGACAAACCGGAACACCCGGAATACGCGTAATGCAGGAATAAATAAGGAGATGGCAGTAAGCCAATTTTTTTTAAGAAATGTTAGCTTCTCAGGTGCAAGTATAAATTTAACTAGAAAATCAATTATGAAAATTCCCCATATACTTAAGCTGACATATTCGAGCATTTTGTTTATTCCCCAAACCAGTTCCACTACCAACAGCACAAGCCAAACAAATCCCAGCAGAATCATGGGTCCTTCGAGAACGTTTTCTATTGAGTGGAGAAGCCTTTTGCGTTCACTTATGATTGTAGGTTTCATACATTTTTAATTTCTGTTAATATACGTATAAACTATATTTTCGATGGGCAGGAAGAGATTTGAATTTAATTGTAAAAGTAAAAAATTTATCACAATCTCTCCGTGCCCCTCCGAAATTCCGACCCTCCGTGTTAATTTTTAAATCATCAATAGATAAGTTATTTTCATATTTAATATGGAACTTGGCGATTTATTTTTTCTGGTGGTGGGTCCCCAAAATAGTACCGAGACCCGCCCGCATGGGGCCACATTTACCATTAGAGAGGTAATAAGACGCGGAGGACCGGTTAAACTTGTAGCTACTTCTTACTATACGCAAAAGACTTTCATTTTCAAAAATTTAATTATTTTGTTACTGAAACATTCGGAATTTTGGGTATTTTAGAGGACAGATCATCTTAGTTTGGGCAGGATTTTTGCTTTCTAAATATGTTGTATAACAAAACAGAATTAAACCTAACAAAAATTTTATCATGGAAAATGAAATGAAGCAGGGAAACTACCAAAATTTTTTACTTATGCTTGGTATATCATTTTGCATTATGTATGCTGTGATGTTCTTCAATGTCGACAAACCGGGTCACATTTTTCTTAGTGCAACCCGGCTGTATATGACGTTGCTAATGGTAACACCCATGGCTTTACTTATGCTGGTTCTTATGCGAAAGATGTATCCCGATAAGAAAACGAATATAATTATTATATTATCAAGTGTTGTTGTCTTCGTTGTTTCATTTGCTTTTTTGCGAACCCAGGCATTTGTCGGTGACCAGCAATTTATGAAAGCCATGATACCACATCACTCATCTGCTATTTTAACCAGTAAAAACGCAGACTTTAAAGATCCGGAAGTCAAAGAGCTGTCATTAAAAATTATTAAATCACAAGAAGAAGAAATTGCTTTGATGAAATCAATTTTGAAAAGAATGAAAAAGGAAAAGTAAAAGTTAAGATATTTATACTGTTATTAAACTGTATGGAACTTCACAAGAACATCCCGGTATTTCATGCTGAATCGAGGAAAGAGTGGCGAAAGTGGTTGCAGCAGAATCATGAAAAGGTGAACAAAGTTTGGCTGATTGTTTATCATAAACAAGCAGTCACTCCGGGAGTGAAATATGCAGAGGCTGTTGAAGAGGGACTTTGTTTTGGCTGGATAGACAGTCTGGCAAATAAACGCGATGGAGAAAGTTATTATCAGTATTTTTCAAAGCGTAATCCTAAAAGCACCTGGAGCAAATCCAATCGTGAACGGGTTACCGAACTTACCAAAAATGGTCGTATGAAACCCGCAGGGCAGGCTATGGTTGACTTAGCTAAGGAGAAAGGTACATGGATATCAGGTGAGTAACCAGTGACAGAAGGAAGCAGGGAAGGATCTTATGAAAATTACTTTGCCCCTTTCAACTTTCTGATTATTTTTGTGATATGTACAGCCTTCCCTACTTCAAAGAGCCTGATGAAAAAGTCGTCAGGGAGTTTATTGATAATCATCCCTTTGCCTTTGTATCAGGTTGTGATGTAAATAACCGTCCTGTAGCAACACAATTGCCCGTTTTTTTGGAAGAAGATGGCAACCGATTGATCTTACGCGGACATATGATGAAAAATACCGATCATCATAAAGCGTTTATGCACAACCGTGAGTTGCTGGTTGTATTTACCGGTCCGCATGCTTATGTAAGTGCCACGTGGTACAGTGACCCGCACCAGGCATCAACGTGGAATTATATGAGTGTACATGTAAACGGCACCATACGGTTCCTGGGTGATGAGGAATTGGTGGATGTGCTGAGAAAAGTGACGTTGTTTTTTGAAAATAACAACCCGCATTCAACCACCATTTATGATAATTTATCACCGGAGTATACACATCACCTTATGAAAGCAATTGTGGCTTTTGAAATTGAGGTTACCTCCATGGAGAATGTTTTTAAGCTGAGTCAGAACCGCGACAGACAAAGTTTTTTGAACATCATTGAGAAACTGGATGCCCAGGGTGATGATGCGAGCAAGGTGGCGGCAGAAATGCGGAAAAGGCTGGATGCTCTTTATCCTTTGTAAGTACACCTTCCTATAAAGTGGCGTGCTGACAACCCCATTGTGCGTTTTTCCGGATTAATGGGTATCATTATCTGGCTTATTTTTTGCCTCCCTGTTTCATACTTTAAAACCTATCAATTATGGAACAGTCATTTTTAAAAGATTATACCCAGAAGGAAAGAATTGCCTACATAGGTGCCGTTGCATCGCTGGCTATTGCTGATAATGTTGCTACTACCGAAGAAATAGAGATAGTGAGCAACCTGATAGAGGAGGCCGGTATCACCGGGATGGAAAAAGAGCGCGTCCTTAAAACCGCAAAGGGATTGTCGGAAGCAGATTTTGGTGATTGGATGGAAACCTTAAAAAACAGTGAACTTCGTTTTTCGTTGATCACTGAACTGATCAGTTTTGCGCGTGCCGACGGACAGTATTCCCCCCAGGAGAAAGCAAAAATTGAGGAAATTTCGACACAACTTGGGATCAACGATGAGCAGTATGCCGTGCTTGATGAATTTGTGTCTAAATCAGATTCCGCAGAAACTTCCAAACCAGGCTTCCTTGATTCATTGGGGATGGGTAATATGTTCAGTAAATCGGGAATATCGATGTCGGGTTTGGGAAAAGGTCTCCTTGCCATTGCTGCTCCTCTGCTGCTGGCTAAATTATTCGGTTCACGCAGAGGATTGATGGGTGGCACAAAAAGTGCGCTCGGCGGTATTGTTGGAAGCGTTGGTTTAACGTCTCTGCTGGGAATGCTCAGTGGCGGAAGAGGATTTTCTAAAACAGGTGGGTTGTTATCAAAGCTGATGCAGAAGAAGCATTAAATGGACTGGATCTTTTAACTTCGTTGGGTGAATCTCCTTTTTCACGCAAAGGTGCAAAGGGCGCAAGAGTTTGTGACATTAATCGGATCCTTTTAGCATCGATGATAAATTAGTCGCTCGTTTTAAGTGAGGATCGAATCAGTTCCTGGTCGTTTTTTTTATCAGACATGATTAAAAGTTTGTCACCTTCGATAAGTGTGGTGGCCCCGGTAGGAGTGATGTATTTTTCGTGACGGTTAACTAAAACGATGAGTGAAGTTTTTGGAAAGCGCAATTCAAGAATTTGTTTACCGATAGCTGAGGAGCCGTTGTTGATTTCGATTTCGAAGAGTTCGTTTTTAAAATTGTCGGACAGTTCGAGTTCGAGTGGGTAACGGGTTTTGAATTTTACGGGCTTGAACAGGTACAGCCATTTTGCTACAAGAGGAATGGTAGTTCCCTGTAAAATTACAGAAGCAAGAACAATAAAAAAGACGATGTTAAAAATCATTCCGGAATTTTCAACACCCTGTATCATGGGGTAGGTGGCAAAAACGATAGGTACTGCACCTCTAAGCCCGACCCAGGAGATAAGCAGGCGCTCGCGGTTTTTCATTTTGAAAAAAGCCAGGCAAATGAACACGGCAACCGGTCGTGCCACGAACATAAGGAACACTGCTATTATAAGTCCGGTGCCTATGAAAGGCAACATTTGTTTCGGGAATACCAGCAGGCCTAAAGTAATGAACATTACAATCTGCATCAGCCATGCTTGTCCGTCATAAAAACGCATCATGCTTTTTTTGTGGACGAAATTTTTATTCCCAAGTATGAGTGCTGAAACATAAACTGCCAGGAAGCCGTTTCCATTGAAAAATGCAGTTATACTGTATGTAAAAAATACGAGTGATAAAATAAGCACCGGGTATAAGCCATCGAAATCGAGTTTAATTTTGTTGAGGATGCGGAACATTGCATTTCCCATAATAATGCCTGCAACAGCACCAATGATCATTTGCTGAAAGAAGAGCGGGATCAGCGAAGCCCAGGAGGCATCGGGGTTGATGATTAACGAAGTAATTCCAATGGTAAGGAAATAGCCCATCGGATCATTGCTTCCTGATTCGAGTTCGAGAAGGGGTCGCATGTTGCCTTTCAGACCAATACTTTTTGAACGGAGAATTGAAAATACAGCAGCCGCATCAGTAGAAGATACGATGGCCCCGATAAGCAAGCCTTCGATAAATGTAAAATCGGTGACGACGAAAATAAAGGCACCAATTAATCCAGCAGTAAGTAAAACTCCAAATGTAGAAAGCACTACTCCCTGCCACATCACAGGCCGCACACTTTCCCATTTGGTTTCGAGTCCTCCTGAAAACAGGATGAATGTTAACGCGATTACACCAAGAAATTGTGCAACGTTTGCATCATCAAAATGAATTCCTCCAATACCGTCGGAACCTGCCAGTATGCCAACGGCAAGAAAAATTATAAGTGATGGAACGCCCAGTTTCCCGGTTGTTTTACTTGCCAATATGCTTAACAGCAAAAGCACTGAACCTATTAAAAGTATGTTTTCGAAACTGTAAATCATAATTGAATGAGAGGCGTTTTCAGTGTACTGCAGATTTGTTCAGGAGGATTGTGCGGGAGAACGATTAATTAACATGATTTTATTTTTTGATAGTTTGGTTATGCAAAATAGTAATTTTTTTTAAAACGGTACTTTGCGTTAGGGATTGAGCCAAATTACCCCCTGCACGGAAGACATGGATCACCTGTAAGTGAAACTATGATAAATTGAAACCCGACTCACTGAAGGGCGTAATGGCGAAAGCCCGCCACGCCAAAGGCGGGGAACGCCATGTTGCCACATACAAACCAGTAAAAAGTATTGGCTGATACAATTTTCTATTTAGTAGTAAAGCGGGTTTAAGAATGTTAAAGTGAAATTGTATGAAAATGGCAATTTGATACAGCAAACATTTACCAGTCAGCTGGGAGAATATACGTTTGACACAGACTTTGGAACTTTTTACTACACTCTTGATACAGCTATCACCGCGTTTACTATCACATGTCCTCCAACGTTAGGATATACCTCCATTATTGCACCTGCCGATTCTTTTGAAGTGGATAAAAATTTTTCAATCGAATGCCCATCGGCCGTTGATTTAGGCATTACAGGATTAGTGCCCTATGGCGTATTCAGGCCGGGAGATACCTTAGGTGTGAGTGCAATTGCAGGAGACCTCAGCCATATGGTTGGGTTAAATTGCGCCGGCGGTGTTTCAGGAAGTGTGCGGTTTATTTTGAGCGGACCACTTACCTATATCGGTCCGTATGCGGGAGCGCTGATTCCTGTACTTAATGGCGACACACTTGAGTATACAATTTCGGATTATGGAACTGTGGATATCGATAATGATTTTGTTTTTATGGTCTCGATTCAATCCTTTGCCACAATTGGTGATGTGTTTTGTATAGAAACAGAAGTGTTGCCTGTGGCCGGTGATTTTAACCCGCTGAATAATTATTATACATTTTGCGGAACTATAATCAATAGTTACGATCCGAATGATAAACTCGTAAATCCTGAAGGTATTATTGATACGAGTCAGCATATGCTGAATTATACCATTCGTTTTCAGAATACCGGTAATGCTCCGGCTCAGCATATTTTTATAGTAGATACACTGGTTGCAGCTATCGATGAAAGTTCGATTCAACTGGTTGCGTACAGTTTTGAACCGGTAATACAGATAAATGGAAATGTAATCAGGTTCAATTTTCAGCATATTAATTTACCCGACAGTGTGAATGATGAGCCAAACAGCCATGGCTTTGTTCAATTTAATGTGCTGCTGCACGATTCGCTGGCCATTGGCACTGAAATACGGAATACGGCTTATATATACTTTGATTTTAATGTTCCGGTGCAAACCAACACCACCTATAACCAGGTGAATATTGTTTCTGGTATTGCAGTTACGGAGTCACCGGGTACTTTTTTCATATACCCCAACACCGTAATTTCACAGAGTTCTACAGAGATTACAATTATTAAGAACTATTCTGAAGACGCAATTTTGAAAATTTATGATCAACAGGGAAGATCGAAAATCGATATCGTACAAATCCCTGCAGGTGAAATGTCAAGCTTTAATTTGCCGGCATTGCCGGGAGGGATTTATTATTGCGAGCTATCAGCAGGGGGCATACGATATTTTGCGAAACTGGTTGTGCTGTGATCGAAGACAAATCCTGAAAAATGCCTTTTTAAAGGTACATTTTAATTTATTGGGAAATTCAATTTAAGTTTTACCTTTAACCGGAATCAACTTAACTAAAATCCCTATGAAAATGAAAGTACAATTTATGACCCTGTTTACAGCGGTTTCTTTATTATTTATTTCCTGTTCACCAACACCTGCACCGGAGGCTCCTGCGGCAGCAGTTGCTATTGATATGGATGCCTTACGCCAGGAGATACAGGCAATGGAGGACGCTTATTCGGAAGCTGAAAAAGCTAAGAATGCTGATGGTGTTGTTGCCTATTACAGCGATGATGCCGTTAGTTATAACAGGAACATGGAGCCGCTTTCCGGTAAGGAAGCGATTAAGAATCGTATTGCTGAGAGGCTCGCAAAAGATACGACCGGTATCGTTAACGAATACAAGGTAGTGGATCTTTTTGCCGAAGGCGATAAAGCTGTTGAAATTGGCTCCTGGAAGGAAATGAATGCAGCGGGGGAAGAAATTTCTCATGGTCATTATATGAGTTACTTCGAAAAGCGTGATGGAAAGTATTTGTGCGTGCGTGATATGAATGTAACGTCGATGCCGGTAAGTCCGAAGCCATAATATCCGACGGTCTAATTTTATTAAATCGGAGCGATAACATAAGGTTGTCGCTCCGTTTCTTTTTCAGAATATTTTTTGCCTGGTCTCCAATTAAATACTCCTTTTTTCAAGAATGTGGGATAACAGCAGGCTTAAATCTGTTACAACATGATTTTGATCATGGAATTTATAAACAGTTCGATATAACTTTGCAGCATGTCTGGCTAATAAAAAAATTATTAGTGTAATTTTAATTCTTTGAACCCCTTGGTATTGCTTGGACAAATGTGGCCTGAGGGAATTTATTGATCCATTGACTATAAACATGTATTTTGCCTGTCAATAAAATAAATTTGAACTTCCTTCGTTTAATCATTCAGCCCTCCAAACCGCTTAATTAATCTCAATTTCGTGCACATCTCCGCATTATTCCTGTTATTACTACTTCCATTTCAATGGGAGACTAATTTTGAGGCTGCACAGAAAACGGCAAAGGAACATCACAAGTTAATACTTCTTAATTTTTCGGGATCCGACTGGTGCGGTCCGTGTATTTTGTTGAAGAAGGATTATTTCGATCAGCAAACTTTTTTGACTATGGCAGATTCTAGTCTGGTGCTGGTGAATGCCGACTTTCCCAGGAAGAAAAAAAATATGGGTGATCCTGAACTGGTTAAGAGTAATGAGGAATTGGCCATGAAGTTTAACAAAAAAGGTAGCTTTCCACTCACCCTTTTATTGGATCCTGATGGCAATGTGCTTCATGTGTGGGATGGGAAGCCAACAACACCGGTTGATAAGTGGACTGAAGAGATCAGGTCACTTTGTATTGCCAACAAACAATAGACTTATGCAAAAATATGTACGTTCCCTCAAGTTGATGGGGAACAATTTTGCTATTACCGTTATTTCTGATGATGCTCAAAAGGCTTCGTATGCAATAGATCTTGCTATCAATGAAATTCAGCGAATCGAAAAGCTGTTAACTACTTTCAGCAACGACAGTACCACTTACCACATTAATGAAATGGCGGGCATACAGCCTGTGGCCGTTAGTCGGGAAGTTTATGAATTGGTAGAACGCAGTATACGTATTTCCAAACTTACGCAGGGTGCATTTGATATCAGCTATGGCAGCATGGATAAAAATTTTTGGAATTTTAACACAACAATGACAGCATTGCCTGAGCCGGCAGAAGCAAAAAAGCGGGTACACCTTATTAATTACAGGAATATTATTCTTGATAAAAAAAAGCATACAGTTTTCTTAAAGGAGAAGGGAATGCGAATTGGATTTGGAGGTATCGGAAAAGGATATGCTGCGGAAATGGCAAAAAGAGTATTGATAAAAAATAATATTACTTCAGGCATTATCAATGCAAGTGGTGATCTGACTACTTGGGGTACACAGCCGGAAGGAAAACCATGGACAATAGGTGTTGCCAATCCCGATCAGCCCCGGCAGGCTTTTTCCTATCTGGGGATTTCTGGCAAAGCCGTAGCCACCTCCGGAAATTATGAAAAGTTTGTCATGATTGGCGGGAAAAAATATTCTCATACCATTGATCCCAAAACCGGTTATCCGGTTGCCGGAATTAAGAGCGTAACAGTGATTGCCAACAATGCAGAGCTGGCCGATGCCATGGCTACACCAATTGCCGTAATGGGTAAGGAAGCCGGTCTTTTTATGATAAACCAGATTCCGGGGCTCCATTGTATAATCATTGATGATTCCAATACCATTTTCACTTCTAAAAATATTAAATTGCAATGATACACATTTCACACAGGCTTTATCCGTTAGTCCTCGTTATTGCACTGTTAACAAGTTCATGCGTTTCAGTAAAGGAATTTCAGAAAGGAAAACTGAACGATTCAGAAATGACGCTTACTAACCGGAAAGTTGAGAAAGCAGAATTAAGTTTTCAGTCCTACAGGGAAGGATCATCAGGAGCAAATGCGGGAAAAGTAGGTGGCGGTTGCGGATGTAATTAGTTATTAATTTTCGAAAATGAAAAGAAATTTTATTACGGTATTTGCCTTACTTGCGTGGATGAAGGCTTATCCGCAAAATCAACCCGCCGATTCCTCAGGATATGAAAAACGCAAGTTGAAAATTGAAGAAGTAAACTGGGTGTCGGGTTACTACACCCAGGATGGAAATAATTCGGCTGTCACCGGTGGAGTGGGTACCGAAGAATTAACAGACTTCTCCAACACAGTTGATTTGAAGCTGATAAAATATGGAAAAGATGGTGTGAAAAATAATCTGACCATTGAAGTTGGACTTGATAATTACACTTCGGCATCTTCCGACATGATTGATCTGAGCGCTAATTCATCCGCCTCCTCTGCCGATAACCGATTTTATCCTTCGTTGAGTTACCTCCGGGAGAATGATGTTAAAGGACAAGCTGTAGGAGGGGGATTATCTTTTTCATCAGAGTACGATTATTTTTCGGCTGGCGCCAATATTCATTTCGCGAAAAAATCGAAGAACCGCAATGGCGAATTCACCGCAAAATTTCAATCTTTTTTTGACCAGGTAACAATGATCAAGCCCATTGAACTGCGCGGTGGGCCGGGCAGGAGGAGAGAGCCGCGTAATACCTACGCACTTTCACTGAGTTATTCTCAGATTATTAATCCTGAATTACAGGTCGTAGTGCTCGGCGATGTGATCACACAAAAGGGATATCTTGGTTTACCGTTTCACAGAGTTTATTTTAACAATACCAGCGTGCGAATGGAAAATCTCCCTGATACACGGTTGAAAATTCCCCTGGCTGTTATGGCTAGTTATTTTCCGGGCGGACGGGTAATAATAAAAGCGTATTACCGATACTATATGGATGACTGGAAAATTTCATCACATACTTTTAATTTGGAAATTCCAATTAAAGTTACTCCAACATTTTCATTAAGTCCCTTTGGCAGGATGTATGTACAGCAGGCTACTGAACATTTTGCAGGGTATGGTGAATACACAATTGATGAAACGTATTATACCAGTAATTATGATCTCTCTGCTTTCAATAGTAATTTTGTTGGCCTAGGTCTGAAATATATTCCGCTCAGAGGAATTTTTGGTATTAAACATTTTAATGCCGTAGAATTCCGATACGGACATTACACGAAATCAACGGATATGATATCAGATGTTATAAGTATGCATTTGAAGTTTAAGTAAGAAGCATGCAGATCAGGTAATTGGATGTTGATTGTTTGTGAATAATCAGGTTTTTATATATTTTTTGGATTTTCAAAGATTTTCAGTTACCTTGGCTGTAGAATCTCTTTTTACCTGTTGATATGGATCATTTACGATTATTTTCAATCTTATTGCTACTGGTATTCACCCAAAGTTTACGGGGTCAGGACAGCACGCGGTTTAAAAACCAGCTAAGCATTGGCAGTTTTCCTACAGATATTGATAACAATTATTTTGATGCTTCCTACAAAAGATTTGTGATGGCCAAGTGGTTTTATGGAGTGAGTGTGTCGGGTTGGGTTGACAGAAGTTCCGGTTTACAAGGCAAATATTATAAAAATGTTTTAATTCCGGGCGTTGAATACGGGGCATCGTTACCATTTTTAAAAATATGCAGGTTTAATGTGGCTGCACGAACATCCGTATACCTGAACCGGTCGCGGACTGAATTTAAAAATGGAGAACCGGGTAATTATACAAAGCGCACCGGGGTATTCATCGGGCCCAGCCTGGGATTGGAAGTGATTCCTTACAAGGCTGAGAAATTTATGATAAGTTTGTATGGCTATATGCATATCGGATACGGGGCTATGCACAATAATTACGACTATCCCACCAGTGAATTCCCCAATTCAAATGAATTTACTGAAAGAACATCATTAGGAGTTATTGCCACGGGAATAGCAATACGGTTTTAGGATTATTGCGGCGTTCGAATGAGACTATTCAAAAGTTATTGGCAAGCTTTGTAAGAGAATAAATACGTACTTTCGTTTTCAGAAATGCCCTGTTACAACCAACGAACGATAAAATTTCATCACTTGATGTTCATGCATCTTACAATTCCAATGTCTCAATTTGCTAATTTCCTAATGACTCATTTCCCCTTTATCCAAACCACATCTATGAAAAAAATCCTCCTCACCACATTTTTATTAGTTTCCATCCTGGCAAACTTACACGCACAGAACGGTAAAATCGTAGAACAAAAACCTTACACTTTTCCCGATACATCGGTAGCATTAATAAAACGAACCGTACCTTCCATCAATAATCTTATTGCCAATGTTGATTTTTTTAAAATTGTTTATTTATCAGATGGACTTAAAGTAAATGGATACATGGCAGTTCCTAAAAAGGCAGGAAAATTTCCTTGTGTTATTTATAACCGTGGTGGTAACCGTGATTTGGGTATGATCACACCCCATTCCCTTGCGCGTTTTTTGGGCGAAATCGCTAACTGGGGTTATGTGGTTGTTGCCTCACAATACAGGGGAACTGCGGGTGGTGAAGGTAAAGATGAATTTGGCGGGGCCGAGGTAAATGATGTATTGAACCTGATGCCGCTACTGGCCAATGTTGAGAAAGCCGACACCACCCGTATCGGTATGTATGGCTGGAGTCGCGGAGGTATGATGACGTATCTTGCACTGACTAAAACCGACCGTATTAAAGCTGCCATTATTGGTTCGGGACTGGCCGATGCTTTTGAAACAGCTAATAAACGTGCCGATATGGATTCGGTATTTACAGCAGTTATTCCGGGCTATGCAGAGAACAGGGATACTCTTTTAAAATCGCGCTCTGCCATACAATGGGCCGATAAGTTAAATAAGTCGACACCCATACTCATCCTTACCGGCAGTGCCGACTGGCGGGTGTCGCCGGATCAGCAAATTTCGATGGTGAAAAAATTGGTTGAATTGCAGCACCCTGTGCGGTTTCATCTTTTTGAAGGAGGACAGCATAGCCTGGCGGAGCATGCAAGGGAAGTTAACCATACCACCAAATTATTTTTGGATCACTATGTGAGGGATGGAAAAAAATGGCCAGATATGAAACCTCACGGTGACTGATATATGCAGGAAGAACGTGTGCCTGTTCAGAACATTAATTCAAATAAATGGACTGTGTGATCATGAACGGTTTTTAATTACTTTTGAGATATCATTTGATGTAATTGATTAGCCACCTATGTTTTCCTGCAAGGATTAATTTATGGAATTGACCTACTACCTGCTTTCAGCTTTACTGGTTATAGCTTCATCAATGCCTTTTGTATCCGATCAGCATTGGGTTTTCAGAATCTTTGATTTTGGCAGAATTCAATTAATGTTTCTACAGCTAATTATGCTGGCAGCCGGATTTTTTATGATCGGAGACCGGAATGCAGCCTTCTGGGCTATGGAAGCCGCATTAGCTGGATTTTTTATTTACCATTCCATTATATTATTTCCTTACACGCATCTTTATCCTGTAGGCAATCGAACCAATAAAGCAAAGGATTCGGAAAGCATTTCAATTCTTTCGGTTAATGTTTATCAATATAACAAAGAATACCAGTTACTTATTGACCTGGTCAACGAAATCAAACCTGACATTGTGCTTACCATGGAAACCAATAAGGATTGGGAAAATGCACTGTCGGTTTTAGAGAAAGATTACCCCAACGCAACTAAAGTACCGCTCGACAATACTTATGGTATGCATTTTTACACACATCTGAAAGTGCAGCGTTCAAAAGTAAATTATTTCATGGCCGATGACCTGCCATCCGTGGAAATAGATCTTGAAACCCGTAATCATAATAAATTTACATTTTTCGGTGTTCATCCGCCTCCACCTAGTCCAACCGAAGAAACAACTTCCAAGGAACGCGATGGAGAATTGCTTATGGTAGCTAAAATGGTGAAGAAATTAAAACATCCCGCACTTGTTGTCGGTGATTTTAACAACGTAGCCTGGGCCCGGTCATCCGTTCTGTTCCGGAAAACATCCGAGCTCATCGATCCCCGTATCGGAAGAGGTTTCATTTCTACTTATCACGCAAAATATAAGTGGTTACGTTTTCCAATCGATTTATTTTTTCATTCCACCGATGTCTTCATCGAAGAATTTAAAACCCTCCGGCATATCGGCTCTGATCATTTGCCGCAATACTGCAAATTTTTTATCAACCACCAATCCACCGTTCAGGAAAATCAGGTAGAAACTGCGGACCACGGAGAAAAGCAGGAGGCAAATGAAATGATAGCGGAAGGTAAAAAGATGTAGCGATGTAACGAAATAACGAATGGGCTTCGCCCTACGAATCTACGAAAGGCGTATTCATTATATTGTAGATTCGTAACGCATGACTTTTTTTGCCTCACCCGACCTCTCCAAAGGAGAGGAGTACATTTTGTTTGCTAAAATATTTCAAGTTTGATGATAAATGAAAACCTGTAAAATTTAGAAAACGGGAATGTAAAATGTAGAATGTAGAATGAAAAATCCAAAATTAAAAAGTTCAATGTCCTAATGTCTCAATGTCCAATGACCTTTTCCCTGACCCATTCCCTGACTTTTCAATGACTCTTTTTTCCTCACCCGACCTCTCCAAAGGAGAGGAGTACAGTTTGTTTGCTAAAATATTTCAAGTTTGATGATACACCAAAACCTGTAAAATTTAGAAAACGGGAATGTAAAATGTAGAATGTAGAATGAAAAATCCAAAATTTAAAAGTATAATGTCCTAATGTCTCAATGACTTTTCCTGACTTTTCCCTGACTTTTCCTTATTTAATTTCAATCCAAACCGGAGCATGATCGCTGGTTTTTTCCCATCCGCGAACAGCGGTGTCAACACCTGCATCAACAAGGCGTTTGGCAATATGTTTACTTAATAGAAAATGATCGATTCGTATTCCGGCGTTTCGTGCGTAGGCGTTTCTGAAATAATCCCAGAAAGTGTAAATGGATTCCTTAGGATAAAGTTTACGAATCGCATCGGTCCATCCCTGTTTTAAAAGTTTTTTATAGGCCGCCTTTGATTCCGGAAAGAAGAGTGCATCTTTAACCCAACGTTCCGGCTTGTAGGCATCCAGATCGGTTGGAATTACGTTAAAATCACCGGTAAGTATTACCGGAATTTTTGCATCCCACAATTCCTGCGCATGCTGATGCAGGCGATCGAACCACTTTAATTTGTAATCGAACTTCGGACCGGGTGCAGGATTGCCGTTGGGAAGGTAAAGGCAAGCGATTACCATGTCATTAACCATCGCTTCTATATAACGGCTATGGCTATCGT
Organism: Bacteroidia bacterium; assembly: GCA_038215705.1. GTDB lineage: Bacteria > Bacteroidota > Bacteroidia > AKYH767-A > OLB10 > JADKJB01. Next base: position 69,830 of record JBBQQQ010000016.1, on the reverse strand, counting down.
CCGGATCACCGGGTAATACATTGGTTATTTCTTCAGGAACTCCAACCCGCGACAGTATTGCCACACCATTCCAGCTTTTTTGACCGTGCCAGATGGCCGAATACCCTGCATCGTTAATAGCACCTTCAGGAAATTTTTCATTGGGTGCTTTTAATTCCTGTAAACACACAATATCCGGCGATGATTCCTTGAGCCATCGCAATAAAACAGGTAAACGGCCATTAACGCCATTAACATTATAAGTAGCAATTTTCATGAAACAGATTATTCTTTTACATTTGAACTAAAATCAAGCCATATATCTTTACTCTTAAATACTGCCCATGCACAGCCTCTCAGGTCTTTTAATTTTTTTATGTGTCATTATAATTAGCGTAAGTGACCAGCCCGTTACGGCGCAACATCCCGATTCTTCCGCAAAGAGAATCAGTTATCGTAAGCAGAAAAAAATACAGGCAAATAAGCAGATAAAAGAATTGAAAGAGGGAACTTTGCTGGTTATGCTGCATACAAAAAGTCAGTCTGTGGCTGCTTTACGGAAAATGGGTAATGTCCGCTTAGCAAATAAAATTGAAAGTAAACAATACGTGTTTAATGCACAAGTAATTTCTGCATTTAAAACATATTTCACGTATTGTCCTACGCGTTTTTTCTTTACGGATGATGCACAGTTTATTGTAGATGGTCAAATAGAAAAAGTTTCATTTTTGAACGACAACATGCAGCATGATCCTGGATTAAAAATGGAGATGCCATTTTTTTATATTGCAGATTTCGGAAAAATACTTCAGGATACTGCCCAATTTTACTCGGGCAGCACGAAACAAACGGATGGGAACTGGAATATCCGGAAAGCTCCGGTTTATTATGGCAGTTCCGGAAGAGGTTTTAATGGACTCGTAATTATGGATAAAAATTTTAAACAATTGCGCCGGCCTCTAAAATTTTACGCCAGAACGTTTGACCCCCTTTTCTTTAAAAGAAGTCCGGAGAAAACTGTTATACGCCTGAATAGAAAACTAAGGAGGTATTATAATAAAAATATCGCGGCATCACCACTATTAAAGCAAGGTTGATTATTATAAACTTTGTGTTTAATGCATTGTTTCGGGTGAAAAAAAAATAACATCAGGGGAACATAGATCCTAAGACATTACAGGGAGTCTTCTATAATTATCATAATTTTCGTGTTGTTTGAATAGTGTTAGTTATATTTCAAATGATGAATACTGCCGGTTTTTATGCAAGCAATCTTTCCCCATTATTTAATATGTTTCTGTGGAATATTTTCTGCAAATAATTGTAGAAGTTTTCGTAATTTGAGTAAAATTGTTTCAAATTTTCCACATTTCTGATCAATCCCCAGTCCTCTTTTCATGGATTTAACTTTTTGAAATACAATAAAATATTCTGGTTCCGAACTCCCGGTTCAAGGGGAAAAATTGTATAAGCCGTCTAGAAATTGGCATAAAATTGTACAGGTGTTAATCGTCTATCAAAGAAAATACTATGAGGATTTCGGAAGATTCACTATTTCCAAAAACAGCATCGGGTATAAGAGGCCTCGATGAAATAACTAAAGGGGGCTTTCCGACCGGGCGACCGACACTAATATGCGGAAGTGCAGGATGTGGTAAAACATTATTCGGTATTCAGTTTTTTGTGAAAGGGATTACTGAATTTGATGAGCCGGGAGTGTTTATGAGTTTTGAAGAAACCAGTTCGGATCTGACTCAGAATGTTAAATCAATGGGGTTCGATCTCGAAAAATTAAAGGCTGATGGAAAATTACGCGTTGATTTTGTAAGAATTGAACGTGCGGAAATTGAAGAAACAGGTGATTATGATCTGGAAGGATTATTTATTCGGCTTAATCATGCTATTGATAGCATCGGAGCAAAAAGAGTTGTGCTTGATACCATTGAAACATTATTCAGTGGTATTGAAAACCTGGCATTGTTACGTTCCGAAATAAGAAGATTGTTTCATTGGTTAAAAGACAAAGGCGTAACCGCAATTATAACAGGTGAACGCGGGGATACAACTCTTACCAGGCAGGGACTCGAGGAATATGTATCCGATTGTGTGATACTTCTCGATTTCAGGGTTAATGACCAGATTGCCACCCGACGCCTTCGGATCGTTAAATACCGTGGCTCTACACATGGAACTAATGAATATCCGTTTATAATAGATGATTCCTATTACATCGCTTAATCTTAATTATATATCCCCTACATCTATTATATCTACCGGACTTCCTGAGCTGGATCAGATGTTTTCGGCAGGGGGCCTGTATAAGGGTAGCAGTACCCTGGTAACCGGATCAGCCGGAACCGCTAAAACCATACTTGCGGCCTACTTTGCTTTGAGCAGCTGTCATCGTGATGAACCGGTGCTCTATTTTTCTTTTGAAGAATCCCCGCATCAGCTTATCCGAAATATGTCAACAATGGGACTTAATTTACAACATTACATCGATTCAGGAATGCTGATGATACATGCTTCCCGTCCGTCTTTGCAGGGTCTTGAATTACATCTCCTTACCATGTATAAAATGCTTGAAAGTTTTAAGCCCCGTGCAGTTATAATTGATCCTATCAGTAGTTTTATGACTATAGGCAACAACAGCGAAGTGCGGAATATGCTGGTTCGGTTAATGGATACATTAAAAATCATGCAAATCAACGGACTGTTTACATCGTTATTGCACTATGGAACAGAAGAACAGAATGACGCCACAATTGATGCAGTTTCTTCGCTTGCCGATACCTGGCTCACCGTTAAAAATGATGAACGCAGTACTATGCGTGAACGGAATTTGCTGATTGTAAAAGCACGCGGGATGGGACATTCTAACCGCATGCAGCGATTCGTCATTTCTGATAAAGGAATCCGGTTTATTAATGAGCGTGAAGCTTATGTTACAGTTTAATTATAATGAAGATGATACCAAATGAAAGATGGGAACTCAGGTTATATATAGCAGGTCAGACACCGAAATCGATTCTTGCTCTGAAAAATATTACGAAGTATTGTAAGGAGCATCTGGAAGGACAGTACTCCATAGAGGTTATTGATTTACTAAAAAATCCGCAATTAGCCGAGGGTGATCAGATTTTTGCAATCCCAACATTGGTGAGAAAATTTCCGGAGCCTTTGCGAAAAATAATTGGCGACCTTTCTAATGAAGAAAAAGTTTTAGTAGGCTTAAACATTAGGCCGTTAACAGTTTAACCTTCTTTTTATGGAAGAGAAAACGCCCACACCTCATAACGGGGAAGTATACGTGCTTAAGCTGTATGTATCCGGCATGTCGCCTAAGTCAATGGAGGCAGTTGAAAATATAAAGAAGTTATGCAATCAATATCTTGAGAACTCCTTTGATCTTGAAATTATTGATATTTATAAAAATCCCACGGCTGCAGTTGAACAGCACATTGTATTCAGCCCTTCACTAATTAAATTAGTGCCACCACCCAAAAAAATACTGATTGGGACATTGTCTGATACCAAAAAAGTTATCAAAGCATTAGGAATTGCTAATCCATAAAATGTTACAACAATCTACATATCACCTGTTAGCTCGCATACAGGAACTGGAAATCCGGCTGGAAGAATCAGAGCAGATGATTGATGCCATTAAACAGGGTGAGGTGGATGCTTTTGCGATAAGCAATCAACAGCAATCAGAAATATATACACTTCAGAGTGGCGATTATGCCTATCGTGTTTTAATTGAGCAATTCGGAGAAGGTGCGCTAAATGTTTCGGAAGAAGGTCTCATTGTTTATACTAATCCTTATTTTTGTACACTGCTTAATCTGGGGTATGAAAAGGTGATAGGCACCTCACTGTTTGATTTCATCCATCCTGAATCGTTGAAGAATTTTAAAAAACTCTTTATAGCTTCAACCACAGGTAAAAGTAGAGGGGAAATTAATCTTTTGGCTAATGGATTAACAATACCGGTTTATATCTCCCTCACATCACTGCAGCCGAAATTGCCTACGGTGGGTATAATCATCACTGATTTTACAGTGAAAAAGAAAAACGAAAGCACCATCCTCGATTATCAGAAAAATCTGGAAAATAAAAACAAGGAACTTATTCAAAGCAACTCGGAACTGGCTTCCTTTGCGTACATAGCATCGCATGATCTGCAGGAACCCTTGCGGAAAATTCAAACTTTTGCAAATCATATTATTCAAAAGGAAGCCCCCAATTTGTCAGATGTAGGCCGAAATCACTTTGGGAGGATTCAAATGGCTGCAAAAAGAATGCAGGCACTTATCGAAGATCTTCTCGTTTACTCACGCACAAATTCTGTGGAAAGAAGATTTGTATATACAGGGTTTAATACTCTTGTTGATGAAGTGCTTGATGATATGAAAGAAGAACTTGCCCAAAAAGGAGCGACAGTTCACGTAGGAGAACTTTGTCACGCCTGGCTTATCCCGTTTCAGTTCCGGCAACTTATTCAGAACCTTCTCAAATTCATTGAAATTTACCGTCCCGGGAACAAAACCAACTATTTCTATTAGTAGCATAGTAGCCCCGGCAGGATTTTTCAAGGAAGAAAAATTAAATTCAGGAATCAGCTATTGTCACCTCACATTCTCGGATAATGGTATTGGCTTTGAACAACAATACAGTGAAATCGTTTTCGATTTGTTTCAGCGGCTGCATAGTAAAGCAGATTACAAAGGAACCGGCATTGGTCTGGCAATTGTGAAGAAAATTGTTGACAACCATAATGGTTTTATCAGCGTGGATGCAGCCCTTAATAAGGGTGCTACTTTTCATATTTACATACCCGCAACCCGTTCATGACAATTCCCTATCGCGGGAATTAATTCTACAGGCACACGGTATTCCCCCTCGCAATTGAGGATTTTAGTTATGCAGGAAACCTTATTCTTTTGATAATTAATTCAAAACGTTTTAGGGATAGCTTTGGCACAGTTTTATGTCTTTAAGTTGACGGGTACAATCATAGTTCCCTATTTCATACCCACTAAAAGTTCACTTATCTTAAATACTCAGTTTAAAACTAACTATTATGAAAAGCTCTCAATCAGGCTCCGCTGGCAAAGGTAAAAAAACACCTGCCAAAGCTTCCAAATCAAACTCCAAACATTCATCAAATGGTGAATCTCCGTTCGAGAAATTATTTGAGGACGGATTAAAAGACATGCTATGGGTAGAAAAAACCCTCACCAAGGCAATTCCTAAAATGATCAGCAATGCAACTTCTGATGAACTTGTAGCAGCGCTTGAAGAACACCTCGCAGTTACTCAGGCACAGGTTAAAAAGGTTGAAAGCGTTTTTGAATCTCTTGGCAAAAAACCTGAGGCTAAAGCTTGCGCTGCTATGAAAGGTATTCTTGAAGAAGGCGACGAAATTATGAAGGAGTTCGAAGGAATGACCGGTGATGCGGCTATTATTTATGCTGCTCAGAAAGTTGAGCATTATGAAATCGCTTCGTATGGTACACTCTGCGCTTTTGCCAATACATTAGGCATGACCGATGCCGCAGATATTCTGCAGGAAATTCTTGATGAAGAAAAAGATGCCGACAATACACTTACCCAGCTGGCTGAAGGTTCAGTCAATATGGAAGCAGTAACTGAAGGGGACGAGGAAGAGGAAGAATAATATTCTGATATTATCGGAGTTTCCATCAAGAGGGCGCGGTTCAATTTTGAAATCTCGCCCTCTTGGTATTTATTTCACAATAAGTATTTCATTTATGAATACCAGATTTTACTCGGGATTAAGTGGATTACAACTTAAAACACCCCGTCATTTATATCCTGAACTATTCCGTGATAGCAGCCGGCTGACGTATTACGCCTCTTTATTTAATAGTATCGAAATCAATAGTTGTTTTTATAAGGTTCCACTGTCTTCCACTATTATTAAATGGATGAATTCGGTAGGGGATAATTTTAAATTTACATTTAAATTCTGGAAGGAAGTTACACACGTGAAAGAGTTGAATTTTGAAGAATATCACGTAAATAAATTCCTTGATGTAATAGGAACCACTTATAAAAACGGTTGCCTGTTACTTCAGTTTCCACCATCACTGACTATTCAGTTTATACACCAGTTCCGGCATTTAATGGATGTTATTTCAAAATGGAATTTGAACAAAGACTGGAAAGTAGCTGTAGAGTTCCGGAATACCTCATGGTATGATGAAGAATTGTACGGGATGCTAAACACTTATAATTTTGCCCTGGTAAAACAGGATATTCCCAGGTCGGCTACCCCCTTTATTGATGACAATTCAGATTTTGTTTATGTACGCTTTCACGGTCCATCGGGAAATTACCGCGACAGCTATTCTGAAGCATTCCTGGAGGAGTATGCGACCTATATAGTGGAATGGATGAATTCAGGAAAAACAGTGTTCGTATATTTTAACAATACCATGGGGGACGCCTTTGACAATCTTACCCTTTTAAATAATATCGTTCTGCGTAAAGCAGAAAATTCTATAACTTTCTCATAACCAAAGTAAGTTTTTAAATCGAATCCAATGGCACTCACAAAATACCGTCAAAAACGAAATTTTAAGGAAAGTCCTGAACCTACCGGTGGCAAAGCCGACTCTGGGAAGTTGCGTTTTGTAATTCAAAAACATCATGCTTCGAGGTTGCATTACGATTTCCGGCTTGAAATGGAAGGGGTACTTAAAAGCTGGGCTGTTCCAAAAGGTCCTTCCACCGATCCCAGTGTAAAGCGTCTTGCTATGATGGTTGAAGACCACCCCTATGATTACCGCTCGTTTGAAGGAATTATACCCAGCGGTTATGGTGCCGGTACAGTCATAGTGTGGGATGAAGGTTATTATGAACCATCAGAAAGTGAAGCTTCAGATAAAAAATCACAGGATAAATATTTACGGAAGCAGTTGCATGCAGGAAAAATTAAAATTGTTCTGCATGGAAAAAAATTAAAAGGTGAATATGCTCTAGTGAAAGCAAAAGGCAGGGAAGAAAACAGCTGGCTGCTTATGAAAGTAAATGATAAGTATGCTTCCCCGGACGATATTACTGAAAAAGACAAATCTGTAATTTCAAAAAAAACATTGGAACAGGTAAAAAAAACATCAAGTACCATTTACGGGTCAGCTGAAGAAAAAGCATCCCGGAAAGGAACTGCAAAAGCAGCAGCCAAAAAATTGATCGAAAAGGAAATAAAACCGGTTGCAAAAAAAGCGGCATCTAAAACCAAAGCAACGCAAAAAAAAAGTACCCTTCCTATTAAGGCACCCGGAGGTAAAAGAGCCGCTTTCCCTTCTAAATTACCTCCGATGCTCGCAACATTGGTCGACCAACCCTTTAGTACTCCAGGATGGTTGTATGAAGTCAAGTGGGATGGATACCGTGCCATTGCTTTTTGTAATAAGAAAACGGTAACTATTAAATCACGAAACGATAAATTATTTAACGATAAGTTTTATCCTGTTCAACAGCAATTGCAGGAACTGAATTTTCATGCAGTAATTGATGGTGAAATTGTAGTGCTTGATGAGAATGGCCGTTCAAATTTCGGAGCACTGCAAAACTGGCGAAGTGAAGCCGACGGCCAATTGTATTTTTATGTATTTGATTTACTGTGGATCAATGGAAAGGACATCACATCTGAACCGTTTACGAAAAGAAGGGAATTGCTGGAACAACTGATTCCCGAAAGTGATACCATCCGCCTCAGCGAAACTTTTGACCAGGACGGCAAAGTATTTTTTGAACTGGCTGAAAAAATGGGACTGGAAGGAATTATTGCAAAGAAGTCGGATAGTTCCTATTCTGCCGGGATGCGATCAAATGAATGGTTAAAAATTAAAGCTAACAAGCGGCAGGAAATGGTAATTGGGGGATATACACGGAACGTTGGATCTTTAAAAGCATTCAGTTCACTGCTGGTTGGGGTTTTTGATAAAGGCACGCTTCGTTATACCGGAAAGGTGGGGACCGGCTTCAACGATAAGCAGCAAAAAGATATGCTCAAGAAATTTAAGCCATTGATTGTTAAAAAAGCACCTTTCACCGAGATCCCTGACATCAATAAACCTTCGCGCTTCCGGCCAGATCCTCCCAAGGCAACTGCCGTATGGCTGAAACCAAAATTAGTTTGTGAAGTTGCCTTTACGGAAATGACAACCGATGGAGTAATGCGACACCCATCCTTTGAAGGAATGCGAATGGATAAAAATGCTGATAAAGTGGTTCTGGAAACACCAAAAAAAACTGAGAAAATGGTAGCAACAAAAAAATCTGCGACTAAATTATTAAAACCTGCAGAGAAGAAAGAACTTAAAACATTGTTAAATCCTTCCGAAGAAACGCAGGTAAAGATTATAAAGGGAAATGAGGTAAAGTTTACCAACCTCAGCAAAATTTACTGGCCAAAAGAAAAAATCACCAAACGCGATATGCTGAATTATTATTACCGCGTAGCACCGTATATTTTACCGTATCTCAAAAACAGGCCGCAATCGTTAAACCGGCATCCGAATGGTATTACCGGCAAAAGTTTTTACCAGAAAGATGTTACCGGTAAGGCGCCCGACTGGATTAAGAAATATAAATACCGAAGCGAAGATGATCCCCAGGATAAACATTTTATGGTGGGAACCGATGAATCAAGTTTGTTATATATGGCGTCACTGGGATGTATTGAAATGAATCCCTGGAGCAGCACCATCGAAAACCCTGACCATCCCGACTGGTGCATAATTGATCTGGACCCTGCAAAAAATACTTTCGATCAGGTTATAGAAGCAGCACAGGTGACCCGCCAGGTTTTAGAATCAATGGGGGCAAAATGTTATGCCAAGACCAGTGGCTCAACCGGTATCCATATTTACATACCCATGGGAGCCAAATATACGTACGAACAATCAAAGGAATTTGCACGCATAGTTGCCACTATGGTTAACCGCGAGCTTCCAAAGTTTACCAGTATTGAACGTATTGTAAAAGCGAGGAAAGGGAAAATGTATATCGATTTTCTTCAGAACCGGCCCCAGGCAACGGTTTCGTGCGCCTATTCATTGCGTCCCAAGCCCGGTGCCACGGTGAGTATGCCCCTGCATTGGGATGAAGTTAAAAAAGGTTTGAAAATGTCAGACTTTACTATCTTTAACGCCCTGGAAAGAATTAAAAGCGAAGGCGATATTTTTAAACCGGTACTTGGTAAAGGAATCAACCTTGAAAAAATTGTAAATAAACTCTGATTATGTTCACTGCAAAAATTATTCGTCACCGCCATAAACATCATCATTACATGAATGATGATTTGAAATCTGTTACCGAAGAAACTCATTTCAAAATTGTTTTTTCACACCCCGATGAACTGGAGCTTTTTGAAAAATGGTGTGTTAAAAATAAAGGGAAATATGACTATGATAAGGAGAACAGTTGCCAGAAAGGCAAATTTCCAAAACTGAAAATATTTAAAGAAGAAATTTGCTGGTGCGATATAATGACGTATTACCTGATGCATGTGGCTAACTATAAGTTTCATTCCACCATTCACCCGTATAAAGGTGAAGTGTATATCAGGGAAATCTGATGTAACGGATGTAACGAATTACGCCTGCCCGACTTTTCTGGCGGGAATCCTGCGGTACGAATCGAATGTAACGAATTAATTATTAAGGTAGATTCGTAGGGCGAAGCCCATTCCTGCCTGACATTTTTGTGTGAATTATATTTCAGTTTATAAAAATGTCTTCAACATAAATGATCATAACAAAATTATGCGGCAGGCAGGCGTGATTCGTTACATTTCGTAGGGTGAAGCCCATTCCTGCCTGACATTTTTGTGTGAATTATATTTCAGTTTATAAAAATGTCTTCAACATAAATGATCATAACAAAATTATGCGGCAGGCAGGCGTGATTCGTTACATAAGTGAAGCCTTTCGATTAGCTAGTTTCCCGGGTACTCGTCAGAGCCCATAACCCAAATGAACGACTGCAGGTCTATAAAATCTTTTGGATAAAGTCCTTTGGTATCTTTTTTAACGACTGCTGCAAATTGAAGCAAACTCTTATAAGTTTCCCAGTTGGGTTTTGATTGATACTTAAAATCGAATTTATATTTTTCAGTTGCTATTTGTGTAACCCGGGGTTTAAGAAAAATATGTTCGTAAGGATTTGCTATAAATCCAAAAACCGTAACAAGCGGCCAGGTCAGCACACGTGTTTGCTTTCGCGGAAGCTGTCCAATGATTTCTGCAAACCGTTCAAAACGAATTTTCATATCGTCTTTGCCATAGACATAATCATATAAACCTGTGGCGAACAATTTTGCACCTTCAGTGGATTTTAATGCATCGCGCAAAGCCATTTTTTCAAATGAGAATAAAAGATTAGTACGCGATTCAATTTTCACCGCTGTCATTGCTATTTCCATATATTCTTTTTTCTTTAGTAATTCCCCGTATTTTTCACGGTTTAATGCTTCAAAGAAACTAAGGTGGGCATCGAACTTATAGTGTCTTTCCCAATCTTTATACTTTTCGTCTTTAAACCCCTTTTTAAAGTATCGCAAGAATTTTTTGATGCAGCGATCACGAGCTTTTTCTACAAAAGCAGGGCTATCTGCTGTTTGTGATTTCATACTGGAGAAATGACAAAAAGTGTGCTGTAAATTAATAGGGGTTTAGCGGACTTTCCGGAGTATAAATAGCTGAAATTAAAGCACCTTTTGGGGAATTACTTTCATACTTGTAGCCGGTTTGTAAACCGGGAATTTCAGAATAATTTATGATGTGATAGCTGTTCCGGGGTTTTAGTTATATTTGATGGCATTATGGATCATTCTCAACGCGCTGCTTCTGTTTTTAATAAACTGGCTACAGAGTATCAGGACCGGTTTATGGACACCAGTTTTTACCATGAAACATTTGATTTTTTCTTAAACGCAATTCCGTCAGATGGGTCAGTGTTGGAACTGGCATGCGGTCCCGGGAATATTACTCACTATCTTCTTAAGAAACATCCCACCCTTGATATCCTGGGAACCGACCTGGCTCCTGAAATGGTCAGACTTGCTGCTTTAAATAATCCGTTAGCTAAATTTCAGGTGCTGGATTGCCGGGAAGTAATAAAATTGAAAATGCACTTTGATGCAGTAATGTGTGGTTTTGTGTTACCGTATATTTCATCACAGGAAACACAAAAGCTGTTTAAGGATGTTGCTGCTAAATTGAAACCCAAAGGCGTGTTCTATATCAGTACAATGGAAGGCAGGTACAGTGATTCGGGTTTCAGAAAAGGCAGTACCGGGGATGAAATATTTATGCATTTTTATGATGCTGAATTTTTAACCGAAACATTAAGACATAACGGGTTTGAAATTCTGGAATTGAAAAGAATTAATTCCACCAATTCCGATGGTTCCGCAGTTACGGATCTCGTAATTATTTCCGTAAAGCAGCCTGACCGATTAGATTGAAAACGGCTTTATTTTTGCTTTTTATTTAAAATGAAAGTTTGTTTTTGCGCTGCTTTTATTTTTTATTTCGTGTTTTCTGTACCTCTGATAAGTTGTGGGCAAAAGAAAAGGATTTCTTCAACCTCCAATCTAGAGAAACCCACACTTATAACTGCACTCCCTATTGTAGTAATTTCAACTAAAGGAAAAAGAATTCCTGATGACAATCGTATTGTGGCGGACATGGGAATAATTTTAAACGGACCTGGAAAATACAATACCGACAAAGATGATTTCAATAATTTTAACGGGAAGATCAGCATTGAAATCCGCGGATCTTCCTCCAGGAGATTTCCTAAAAAGTCGTACAGCTTTGAAACGCTGGATTTTTACAATGACGAAGCAAACGTGTCACTCCTTGGAATGCCCCCCGACAATGACTGGATTTTATACGCCCCTTACAATGACAAATCCTTAATGAGAGATGTGATAGCGTACCAGATTGCCCGTGATATGGGTCGGTATGCGAGCCGTACAGCGTATGTTGAGTTAATCATAGACAGAAAATACGAAGGGGTCTATGTGCTTGAGGAAAAAATAAAGCAGGGGCCCCACCGTGTTCCTGTTTCAGGTTTGTCAAAAGACGATACAGCAGGTGTTCCTTTAACAGGTGGGTATATACTGAAAATAGACAGGCAGGATGAAGGAGACAAATTACTGAACAGGAAACGTATAACACGAATGATAACCCAAGCTCCTAAATTTTTTACAGGACGAAGGAGAGATGTTCCACAAGCATGCTTTGAAGAAAAATCTGGAATTATTTTCTCGGGTAATTATGCTGTTAGTCCATTTCTCCCTGATAAAGCAACCTGGCAGACCATCGAATTTCATTTTGAAGAACCTGATGCGGATGACATTTCCAGGGAGCAACAAAAATATATTATGGATTTTATGTTTGATGTTGAGAACGCAATAATTTGTTCAGAATTTTCCAGAAGTCCGAAGAATTACCGGAATCTCATTGATGTTAATTCTTTCATCGATTATTTTATACTTACTGAGGTTACAAAAAATATAGACGGCTACCGGTTGAGCACATACTTTTATAAGGATCGGGATGACAAAAACGGTAAGCTGGTTATGGGTCCGGTGTGGGATTACAATATATCAATGGGTAATGCAGATTATTGCAACGGAGCTTCACCGGAAGGGTGGATTTATAAATTTAATGAATACTGTTCCGGACATGCGTGGCTGGTACCTGTATGGTGGCAGAAATTATTAAAGGATCCGGAATTTACAAATGAATTAAATTACCGTTACAGGGAATTACGAAAAACCACCTTAAGCATATCCCGGCTTGAACAAAGAATTGATTCAATTGCCGGTGTACTTAATGAGCCACAGCAGCGGAATTTTTCCCGCTGGCCGGTTTTAGGAAAATATATCTGGTCAAACAGCAAAGTGTATAACACATACAACGAAGAAGTAGCTTTTCTTAAAACGTGGCTGAAACAACGGATCACCTGGCTCGACAATAATATGCCCGGTAGTCCCGAAAGGTTTGCACCACCCCCAGGGATGTAGAAAAAAATGCCCATAGTGAGGCCGGGCTGGGGAAGATCTTTTGTGAAATGTAATTATCCATAACGTTTTCTTAGAGTCGTTTCCCGAAAAAGCTTTCTCTCATTTTATAGGTGTAATTATTGAGTTCCCGATTTGTAGCAACTCAAAGTATTAATGTTTTCCTGGTGGATTAATTTTTGCGTACCCCAGACAAATCAGAATACGGAACATTTTAACTATTTAAACTTGAAACTATGAGGTTCAAATTATCATTTTTAGTACTGTTTACTTTTATTTACACTATGTCTGCTTTTGCCCAGGCCGATACATCAATTTCCATTCATCATAATGCATCAGAATCTGTTACGACCGATTCATCCAGGCAAACCGCAACCGCCGGCAATCTTGTAAGCCCGGTTCCTCAAAACGATTCTGAAAAACCGGAGGTTTATAAGTTAAATCTGGCTGTTGATATTCCAATTATTGCTGTTGCAGGAGGCTGGTCAGGTTTTGCATTTACTAAAATTTACAGCAAAGACCGCTCTACCGAAGAAGAAATAAGCAACCTGGATAAAGCGGATATTCCTAAAATCGACAGGTGGGTTGCCGGCAATTCCAACGAAAAAGCGGAAAAGGCCAGTGATTACCTGTTTTATGGAAGTATACCGTACGTATTTACATTGTTTTTAGACCGGGAAATAAGGCGTGATGGATTGAAAGTAGGTTTACTTTATCTTGAAGCAATGTCTATAACCGGGCTATTTTATACCGGGACCGTTTATTTAGTCGACAGGTATCGCCCTGAAACCTATAACACCGATCTTCCCGTTGGAGAAAGAACTTCAGGGAACTACAAGGATTCTTTTATGGCGGGTCATCCAGCCCTTGTTGCAACAAGCACTTTTTTTGCTGCCAGTGTATACGATCACTATCATCCGGAATCAAACTTCAAATACGCAGTTTATGGAGTTGCAGTAGCGGCAACCGGAGCCACAGCGTATTTACGATTAATAGCAGGAAAGCATTTCCCAACCGATCTTGCAACGGGTGTTGCTATTGGTACGCTCAGTGGTTTACTGGTGCCCCGATTCCACAGGATTAATTCAGATAAAGAGCAAAAATTGGGTATATATCCATTTGGAAATGGCGAAATAAACGGGCTGACTGCTATTTATAAATTTTAAAATCGTAACATCAGTTTACATCGCACCCTACAAGACAATGTTCTTTCATTTCTGAGTCAGCGTCTTTGCGGTGATGAATGATTACTCTTTCAAAGCGTCCGTAAAATTCAATCTCAAAATATCCTTCTTCATTCCAGATGAAATATTCATTTTCCTTGACAGTTTCTCTGTAATCTACCATGTCAACCTTGCTGCCTGCACCGCTTACGATGTATTGAAGACTGTCGTTGTTAAAATATTCAAGAGAGTGTTCATGCCCTGAGATATAAAATATGTCAGGGCGGTTCTCTTCTTTTAACAGGCTGTCAAGACGTGTAGCCATACGGTTATACGGCGGGTAATTTGTATTGGCATCAGCAAATCGTCGTACAAAAGTTTGCCATGCAACTAATGGCAGTGAATGTTTTCCCTTTGCGAAAATAGGGTGATGGGCAAGGACAATAATTTTTTGCTTTTTAGTTATTCCACCTTTGAGTGCTTTCTTCATATCCCTGTAAAAGGTATTTAAAAAAGCCGTATCAGGACGTTTTTCTCCTTCTTCCAGAATCAACCGGTACGTATCAATAAAAATAAGACGTGTACGGTCGTTGTTATACTCCCTCACTACAGGACCGGGATGACCACTGTCAGGTAAAAATGTTGATCCATTATTTTTAAGGGAATTAAATGTTTTCAACGTCTTCTCCACAAACCGCTCTTCCTTTAATAAAACCTTCTTACCCCGTCGTATATTGGTAAGGTTCCAATAATCATGATTGCCAGGAATAAAATAAGCAGATCCTTTATAATCTTTAAGAATATTAAGTTGCGCCAGCATCCGTCTTTTTGTGATTCTGCCACCGTCATATCCCTTAACATTCATGGGCAAAAGTCCGAAAAAAGCCTTTTTGTAACAGTTATCCCCCAAAAAAACCACTGCACTGTTAGGGGCTTCCTTAAGATCCTTTTCAAGCTCGAGGAGTGTAGGACCCGTTTCATCATCTGCACCTGCATCGCCTATGAGAAATAATCTGAAAGTAGGCTCTTCAGGCAATTGACAAAATGCAGAGATTGTCAGTAATACTGAAAATAAAATTGTTATAATGGGACGCATAAAATAGATTGTGTTATATTAAATTTTGTAATTTATAACAGGAACTTCCCGTTTGAAAATCCCTAACCGCCATTTTAATGCCAATACTGAGGGATTTGTGCCATGACCTCACTAATTGGCAAAAAAATTGCAATATATGTCCGGCAAATCATCCGGATTTTACCGGATGTCTTTAACTGACCCATTTAAGCCTGTAATATAATATGTTTTCTAACAATACACTGTTTACTCCGGCAACTATTGGTATTTACCTTTTCATTTCAGTTATTTTATCAAATTGCTCAAATCAATTGTTTGCACCCATTATAGTTCCCTACAAATTAACAGAACCAACTGAAACATTCACACTAAAAAAGAGCCTTAATGAAGTATCCGGGTTGAACCTGGTTAGTGATTCCAATGCAGTATTGATAGATGATGAAGTTGGAACGTTATTTTTTTATAATCTCTTATCGGAAGAGATTATAAAGAAAATTAAATTTTCAAAAGGAGGTGATTGGGAAGATCTCGTTGTTAAGGGTGATACTGCATATGTACTTAAAAGCAACGGAACCCTTCTTGAAATTGCACCACTCAGTAATCCAGGTGCACTGACAATTAAGGAGCTTAAAACTTCACTGACGACTGCGAATGATACTGAAGGATTGTGTTATGATAAAAAACGAAATCTTCTTCTTATTGCTTGTAAAGGACAACCGTGGATTAAGAAAACTTCTGAACGGTATACCGGTATGCGGGCCATTTACAGTTTTGATATTGTAACCAGGAAATTAAATACAACTCCCGACATCCTCATTGATATAAATAAAGTGGAGAGTATGGTTATCGGTATGCAAAAAAATGTAATCAGGAGATTAATGAATTTGTATAATATCTCCACCAAACAATCTTTTCAGCCTGCCGGACTCGCTATTCATCCATTGAATGGTGATATGTACGTGGTGTCGGCAGTAGGAAACGTTCTGCTGATCATCAATCCTGACCGTAAACTTAAGAAAGCAGTGAAATTATCCAACAAGGCATTTAAGCAGCCCGAAGGAATTACTTTCGATCGTGAAGGTAACCTGTATATTTCCAACGAAGGGAAGTCAGGTAAAGGAAACATTTTGAAATTTTCATATAAAACTCAATTGGAATGAGGCTATTTAAAGCTATTTTATGCATTGCTGTTTTCGCTCTGGGAGCCTGTAGCGCCCCCAAACCATTTTATGCAACAAGTGAAAGAAACTGGAATGAAGAAGCATTGCCGGCTCAACCGGTGAAGTATTCAGTTTATCTTATGGGTGGTTTTGATTATGAGAAGAGCAGAACAAGCGAATCCTTTGATCTGTTAACGCGTATCTGGAATCCTGCGGATACATTACAGACAGTAGTATTTTTAAATGACCGCGTTTATAAGAAACGAAATCAGAAAGAAGACGACATCGATAAAACAATGGTCGATAAAAAACTGGATACTCAACTTGAACAACTAAAATATTCCAAGAGTAAAATTTATTTTATTGCCGGCCATGATGTAGCTAAAGGAAAGAAAAACTATGATACCAAAACAGTAAAAAAATATGTTGAAAAAAAACTTGACAGGAAGGATCTCTTTTATCCTGAAGATGGTTGCCCCGGTCCCGATGATATTAAATTGACCGATGATTTGGTGCTGGTAACCGTGAATAATGATTACTGGTTGGGGGATAAGAAAAATAATAACCGTGATTGTAAGATTGAAAATACTAATGAGTGGCTTGAAGAACTGGAAGAAACTATTGATGACAACCAACGCAAAAATATCCTGGTTGTCGGACATCATCCTGCGATTAACCTGGGTAATTATGGGGGCTGGTTCTCACTTAAACAGCATATTTTTCCGTTAACAGAGCTTAATAAAAATCTTTATATTCCATTACCTGTGGTAGGCACTTTATACCCCATTACCCGCATAGCCCTGGGATTAAGAAATGATAAGGCCTATTCGCTCAATAAAAAGCTAAGCAGAAGTCTTATCAGGACTTTTTATAAATATGACAATGTTGTATATGCCTCCGGACTCGAACAAAATTTTCAGTATTTCAGATATCATGAGCAGGATTATATTATAACGAATTCTGCTGATGAAATTACCTGGACCGCCAGTATACGTTCTAAATTTACATATCCGGAAAACGGACTTACAAAACTTACATATTTTGAGAATGGAGAAGTATGGATGGAATTTTATGCTGCAAGGAATGATACCTCCAGAAATATGGTTGTGTTCAGGAAACAATTAAAGAGTAATGATTACCGGATGCCTTATGACAGCACTGCAATTTCTTCACGCAAAAATGTTTCTGACAGTACAATCACCCTGGTTGCAAACAGGGAACTTAAGGCAGGAGGTTTTAAGAAATTATTGCTGGGAGAACATTACCGTGGTGCCTGGACTGCACCGGTAAGTGTTCCGCTCATTGACCTGCAAACGGAACAAGGTGGGCTGGAAATAACAAAAAAAGGTGGGGGCAATCAAACCAAATCCCTTCATCTCGTCAATAAAAAGGGAGAGGAGCTCACGCTACGATCCGTTGTAAAATATCCCGAAAATCTGCTGGGACCTATGATGACCAACACACTTGCTGCAGATGTTGTGAAAGATCAGACATCTTCCATTCATCCGTATACACCGTTCGTGATTGATAATCTTTCTGATGTAGCCGGCATACTGCATAGTGACCCAAAAATTGTTTTCATTCCCAATGACGAGCAACTCCAGGAATACAGGGATGAGTTTGCCAATACACTTGCCGTGTTTGAGAAAAAGGCTGATGGGGATATGAAAGCGGTTGATAATTTTCTGTATGTTGAAGAAGCCATCAGTTCTGATAAGCTGATGAAACTTCAGAAAAAGGATAACAATACTTATGTTGATGATTATGCGCTTTTAAAAAGCCGCTTGTTTGATATGTGGATCAATGACTGGGATCGTCACCAGGGTCAATGGCGTTGGGGAAAAGTTGAATGTGATGATAACCGGATGGAGCGTTGCAAAACACTGAATGCTAAAAAGGATTATTATATTCCCATACCCAAAGACCGTGACCAGGCTTTTGCACGATTTGATGGTGTGATTCCCTGGATAGCAGGCCGGCGATGGGTAGCACGACGTTTCCAGCATTTTAGCAATGAAGTAAAAGATGTAACCGGGTTAAATTATAATGCAAGGAATTTCGATCATGCATTTCTTTCACGATTGTCACGTGAAGACTGGAACAGGATCTCATCTGAGTTGCAGCAGGAACTTACAGACAAGAAAATTGAAAATGCTATCCGTCAGTTCCCTGATACAATTTATAAAATTGACGGCGTTGAAATGATAAATACTTTGAAAGCAAGACGCGAGAACATGCCTTCTTTCACGAAAAGGTATTATGAGTTCCTGTCAAGGAATGTAGATGTAAGGGGAAGTAATGAAAAGGAAGTTTTTGAAATCACACGGATTAACGATGATTCTACATTGGTTGAGATGTATGATGGTTCTGTTAAAGCTGAAAATTTACTGTACAGTAGAACTTTTAAAACTGGAGAAACAAAAGAAGTTCGAATTTATGGTGAGGATGGAGAGGATGAGTTTTCTGTGAAAGGAAAAGTAAATAGTGGAATCACCATCCGGTTAATTGGAGGAAAAGGGAAAGATAAAATTGTTGATGAATCCTATGTTCAGCGCGGTTGTCGAAAAACAGTGATTTATGATGAAAGGAAGAAGAATGACATTGAATTCGGGCGCGAATCAAAAAACATGACCTCAAAAGCGTCTTCGGTTAATGACTATGAATATGATTCCCATCCATACGACCTCATTGCACCTGCAACATTTTTTGGTTACAATCGTGATGACGGTGTTTTCCTTGGGGGAGGAATTTTGTTGAAAAAACAAGGCTTCCGTAAACAACCCTATGCATTTAAACAGCGGATTGTAGCGAACGTTGCTTTAAAAGAAAAATCTTTTAACCTGCGCTACCTCGGCGATTTTATAAAAGTATTTGGAGAATGGGGAATTCATGCTGATGCAGAAGTACTTGCTCCGCGAAGCACTACTAATTTTTTTGGATTGGGAAATGAATCGATCCGATTAGTAGATGATAAAGAATTTTATCGTCTGCGCTTTGACAATGTTTATGTTTATCCTGGCTTTAAACGTAAAATCCGTAAAGCTCATACAATTAAAATAGGACCTGTTTATGAGTACATCAGGGTAGAGAAAACACCTGGAAGATTTATTACTTCTCCGGAAGGAAACCCATACATAGGCCAGGCCATATCACGTAACCTGGGAGGGGCAAAACTGGAATATGAAATTCAGAGCATCAACGATACCGTGTTGACTTTCCGTGGTATTAAATGGCGTCTGGCAGCTACAACTCAAGCCTCAATTGATGGTGATGAATATGTGACATCCAATATTGAGTCCAATGTAAACATTTATGTTCCTATAGCGAACCGTGCAACTATTGCGGTTCGGGTGGGAGGCGCCACTCGAATTGGTGATTTTGATTTTTTCCAGGCTAATACACTGGGAGGATATACGCTCAACCGTGAGTCAGGTAACCTGCGGGGGCACTTACGTGGAAGGTATTCAGGTCAGACAGTGGCCTATATCAATACGGACCTGAGAGTAAAATTATTTACTTTTAAAACCTACCTGTTCCCTTCTCACTTTGGTATACTTGGATTTTATGACACGGGAAGAGTGTGGGTGAAGGGTGAGCAATCAGACAAATGGCATAATGGCGTCGGAGGAGGAGTATGGATCGATCCTTTCGCCCGCACAATAATAAACCTTAATTATGCCGTTTCTAAAGAAGAGAAATTGGTAACTTTAGCAATTGGATTTTTATTTTAATACGTAATGTTATGAACACGAATGCATTTTTAAAATTTCAGCTTATTTCAGTGTTGGTTTTAATGACCACCTTTAATGTAACAGCGCAGCGAAAAGCTCCTAAAGATTCACTTCATGATTACTGCGCAATCTGTACGGATAATGATCACCTGATTATCAAACCTCCCTACACAAGGACCTTCATGAAGGAACTCCCGTTTATTGCTACAAGCGCAGTAACATTTGCTGCCGGGTTTTTAGTGCAGGGTCTTGATTACGCTAAACCATTTTCTGAAACGGAATTGATTAATGATCCTCCTCAAATTAGCGATATAAATTCTATTGACAGGAGTTCTGCACTTAACTGGTCAACAACAGCAGGTAAAGCCAGTGACTATGTGTTATACACCACCGCGTTGTTGCCAGCTATATTTTTATCGGAGCATCATACAGGACGGGATATAAAAACATTATTAATCATGTATGCTGAAGTTTTTACATTTAATTATGGATTAACTGAAATAGGGAAAAACTTCGCAAAGCGACCAAGGCCTTATGTATATAATACAGAACTTCCAATTGATCAGCGAACCAATTCAACGTCCAGGAAATCTTTTTTCTCAGGTCATACATCGCAGACAGCCGCAGCCTGCTACTTTTTTGCAAAAGTGATACATGATTATCATCCTACTCTCGGCAGGGGCTACAAAATCGGATTATGGACATTTGCAGCATCAGTTCCCGCAATTAACGGATACCTTCGTGTAAAAGCAGGAAAGCATTTTCCTACCGATGTGATTACAGGTTATGTGATTGGCGCAGCTTCAGGAATTATTATCCCCCAGCTGCACCGCACAAAAAAGTCAAAAGACCTGAAAGAAAAACTGGACATTGGTTTACTTCCCTATAAAGACGGCTTTACCATGAATCTGGTATATGGATTTTAATAAACTAAAAATTGTGGTTGTTTTATGAAGCTACCAGGCCTTCAGCTTTAGCTGCCTGTTCCCGGTGTTTTTTAGGATATTCATAGAAGAGCAGTTTGCCGTTTCCCATATCAAGTTCACTCCAGGTTTCTGTATCTACTTCAATTGCAAGTGCGCCGCTTGTAGGAACATTCTTGATAGTTTCAATAGAAAGATAATTAACGAGGTCTGTTAAACCGGGGTTGTGTGAAACTATAAAAACCGTGTTGTATTTATCATCTATATTTTTGATCACACTTAAAAGCGTTGATTTAGATTCCAAGTAAAGATTTGGATCCGTAATGATGCTGTCGGTAGTAATATTAAATTCCTTTGCAACGAGTTCAGCAGTTTTCAGAGCTCTGACGGCCGGACTGCTTATAATCAGATCTGGAGTTAACTGAAAACTCTTAAGCACCTGCCCCATCATAGGAGCTTCTTTCAGCCCTCTTTTATTTAGCGGACGTTCAATATCCCTTAACTTTTTAGATTTTTTATCGGATTTGGAATGCCTGATTAACACTATGGTTTTCATAATATTTTGTTTAACGGGTAAATCGGAATTTAATAATTGTTTTACGTATAAAGCCATCCATTAGTTATCAAAATCAGTGCCTTAATAACCCTCTTATTTTAATCTTCCGGTTAAAAGCCAAAGTATATAACATAATTTAGAGGAAAAATTCAGGCATATATATTGAATATAGGAATTAGATACATAAAGTTGGGAATTAATGACGGACTAAATCGTTTTTGTGTTTGCACAATTCAACAAATCATGTCAGATCTTTCCCATAATGGGGAATAATATACTAGTATAGAGGAATTTATGGGAACTTTAAATGAGAATGGTGCAGCCTTAATCTGCATCCCGGATATCTCCGGATTTACACAATTCATGGCTGAAAATGATATTGAATTCAGTCGCAAGATAATTCCTCCATTATTACGTACCATTGTGAACGCCAATACTCTGAATATGAAAGTCGGGGAAATAGAAGGTGATGCAGTTGTCTTTTACAGGTTTGGAATATTGCCAACTCTTAACGAACTCATCAGGCAATGCCAGGACTTTTACGATAAATTTAATGAGAACCTGAAAGTGTTGATGGATGAACATGTGGACAATTTTCACAAAAGTGTTTCTTCTGAAAAATTATCCATTAAGGTAGTGTGTCATGCGGCAGAAATAACATCCACCGAAATAGAGGGCATTACAAAGTTAATAGGTGAAGATATGGTAGTTGTGCACAAGCTGCTAAAAAACAGCATTACTGAAATGGAATATATCCTGCTTACCGACAAATTGCTTGCGTATTATACGGAAGAAGCGAAACAGGTAGCCTTAAAGGACTATACACTCCGGGAAGGGAAAGATATATACGAACATATTGGTACCATTAATTACTCATACATGTCATTTTTGGAAACGAATCAATCAGCTACAGATAAAATTCCGGCAGCGGAACCGGAAAATTAAAATCCCAAAATAATCAATACAGGTATTGCAAGAACGGCTGTTACAATTCCGAACATAAATACATTGTAACAAATCCTGAGATATCTGTATTTACTGTCAAGCACTGTACCCAGACTGTAAAAGTCAATGAACATGGAATTGTGAAGATATTCCTGGTCAACGAGTAATTTACGGATTCCCCAGTCAAAATCTTCAAATTTCATTTTAGAAAAATTTCCGAAGAATAGCAGGTTGGCTTTTTTGTCTTCAATATCCTGTTTATCTACGGTCCCGGATGTAACTTTTGGTCGTGTCGACAGCGCTGCAAATACAATAGTAATCAGGCAAACTACAATTAGAATACTTGTAGGAATAATAAACCGGAGTGTATATTCAGACGACGAAGCAACTATTCCCATAGTAAGAGAGATGATAATGGCATTGAGTGAAAGCATGATATTGGCTTTCCTGTCGGCAATAGCGTTCATACGCATATGGTTTGTTGCAACCAGCCTGTAAATAGTATCAAACTCCTTTACTGCGAGAGCTTCTTTTTTCTCTAACGCTCTTTGTTCCTCGAGTGCTTTTTTCTGTTCCTTTTTATCTTCCTTCTTTTTGCCAGGTTGTTTTCCATCTTCCTTTCTTACATTCAAAGCAATTTCTTTGTTACCAACTCCATTGGACGGGGCAATTCCATTTTTTTCCTGATTTGAATCATTCATAGGTCTTTCAATTTGTTCTGTTACAGGAGTGTTTAAAATAAAGGCTTCGTCCTTGCGGTAATTTTTTAATTTTTTCTTGATCTTTTTTACATTTTCAATTTTCTTCTCCTCCAGCTTATTTCTTGAATACGCAGTATAGTACCTGTGATTCAGCAAAAATTTAAGTTCGGCAGTGAGCCACTCTTCCTCTGTAGGTTTGTTGCCGCCATAATTCACAATTTCATCTCGTAACAGCTCCGATTGTTTCAGATTATCAGGGCTGGCAAGGTTTATATAATCGGCATCATGAAGAACTTCTTCCATTAAGTTACCGGGAATGTGATTGATTTCTGTTGCCAGGATATTGTCTTTAACAAGCTGGATTTTAGATTCAGGGTAATGATTGGTCCGTAAAAATTCTTCGGCAATCTGAGCACTGTGAGATTCGTGATTTTGCGCATTGATAAGGTAGCCAGTATCATGAAACCAGGCCGCTATCAGAACAGCTTCCATTTCTACATTATTAAGCCCTGCAGCTTTGCCAATTTTCTCGGCAGCTTCGGCAACTTCTTTTGTATGCTGAAAGGAATGATAGGTGGAACGCATATCATACTTTTCCTTAAAGAGGGCACTGACAGCCATCCTGACTTTTTCAATAAGAACTTTATCCATTTTAAGGTTGTTTAGGCAATGCAATATAAAAACCGATTACCGGTCTTTATCTTCCTCCCAGCTTCTATCCTGGTAACCGGATTCCCTATTACCCAGGTCCCCGCCATTATATCGTCCGTATCGTAAAACAGTATAAACCATCCAGAATATCAGAATAGGTGAAAATAGAAGCATCATAAAAGCATAGTGGAATGTACTTTCAATCTGTAAAAGGATACAGTACAAAAGAAGATAGACGCTTACAAAGTAAACAGATTTTAAGTCGTTCTGTGGCATGTCGGGCGTTTTCTGTTCTATTGAAAATATCATACCAAAAAGAACTTGTGTAAAATACCTCTGCTAACGGGTTAATAGAAGGAACGCACCCCGGAATTACTGATTGATGATTATATGAAATCAAGCCGACTTTCACATAACCTCGTAATTCAGAGATGCGTTATAAAATTTGATGAGGATTAATTAGTCATTATCGACTAACTGATCACGCATCGACCTTACTTTATCATGGTCAGCTTTAATCTGGTTATATTGATTTTTAACCAATGACTGTTGTTCAGGTGTCAGGTGCTGAAAATCATCCTTCATAACTTCCTGATAGGTATCTACAGCATGATCTTCTCCATATTCACAGGAATTCAAAATAGCTTTCCGGTCACGGGCTGTTAATGCAGCCTTAACATCCATCCATGCCCTGTAAACTTTACCATCTGTGCGGGTTCCTTCTTCAGGCTCACCACCCATGCGGGTAACTTCTGCAGCAAGTTCCTGTTTGCATTTACGACTGGTAGTAATAAATTGGTTAAAAAGCATCTGAAGATCATTTTCATCAGTTTCTTTTAAAGCAGTCTCATAACCGGCTACGCGGTCATTGTTAATTTCAACCAGTTTGTTCAATACTTCAATTGATTTTTCGTTTTTCATTTTTTTTAAATTTAATATGGGTTAATAAAAGAACTTGTTTTGGTAATGGGGAGAATTTTCCCCGAAGCATCCACATACTCATCAAAATTTAACAACAGTTTATGTTTGTTCTTTCTGATAACATAACCATCTTTCCTGACCCGGGTTCCGTTTGAAAATACTACATCTTTTTCAAGAGGTGTACTAACCCCGTTTTTTACAATCATCATTGTAGTGCCAATCAGCATTATTCCATTCGGAATCGGCGCCTCATTAACCGCGCCTGCAGAGGCCTTTACACCAGCCGAGGCAGATTCTATGCGGGATGGAGTGTTGGAATTAAGAGATGCGTTATCTCCAGATGAAGTTGAAGGCAACTGTGCCATAGTAATGGCCGAAGTTGCAATAATGGTTAATCCTGTAATAAAAATTCTCATGGCTGTAATTGGATACATGTCGTTATATTATAATGGCGTTCCCACCTGAAATGCAAAATTAGAGCCAAAGCAATTTGAATTTTCTATCCGCGGTTATGTTTGGATGAATACAATTAATTGATTATTTTTGAAAGGAAGAGAATCACCTTTAATAATTTTTATAACATGTATGACGGAACTTAAACGATCATTAGGACTTGCAGAATGTATTTTTTTCGGAGTAGGTTCCATTTTGGGAGCCGGAATTTATACTCTCATTGGCAAGGTTGCCGGTTTGTCGGGAAATTTTATTTGGCTATCATTTCTCATCGCATCTGTCAGCGCCATTGCAACAGCTTTTTCGTATGCAGAACTCAGTGCCGCTTATCCAAAGTCCGGAGGTGAATATGTTTACGCCAAAAAAGCATTCGGAAAAACTGCAGGACTTATTCTCGGAATAATTATTTCATTAAACGGCATTGTGGGTGGAGCCACAGTATCGGTGGGATTTGCAGGATATTTATCAACATTGCTTGATATCAGCACTGTTATTGGTTCACTTGGAATTATAGCTTTGTTATACCTTGTTAATATTTCCGGTATCCGCAAATCATCAGCGGTTAATATCCTTTTTACTTGTATTGAGGGACTGGGCCTGCTTTTTATAATTTATATTGCATTTCCGGAAATAGGGAGTGTTAATTTTATGGAAAAGCCTCAGGGAGGTACAAATGATATTTTTGCAGCAGCAGCACTTGCATTTTTTGCTTACATGGGTTTTGAGGAAATTGTAAAACTTGCTGAAGAAACAAAAGAACCGGAAAAGAATATCCCCAGGGCATTGTTTTCAGCAAGTATTATCGTGGTAATCATGTATTCAGTGGTAGCAATTTGTGCGGTGAGTGCAATACCTTACCAGGACCTGGGCAATTCAGAAAGTCCGCTTGGTGATATCGCAGGAAAATTTCATGGACAAACCGGTGTGCTCATTATTTCCATCATCGCTTTATTTGCTACGTCCAACACAATACTGTCTAATATGCTTGGCAGTTCAAGGGTGTTGTTGAATATGGCGAAGGAAACAAAAATTTTAAGTCCCCTGGCATACATAGCACCTAAAAGAAAAACACCGGTGGTGGCGCTTACATTAATCCTGGTAGTTACGTCCGCCTTTGCATTAATTGGGAAAATTGAAACCGTAGCCAGGATTGCAGTTTTTTTTATTTTTATAACTTTTATAGTTGTTAATCTATCCGTAATCGTTTTAAGGTTTAAGGATAAAGATCTGAAGCGGCCTTATAAAATTCCGCTAAACATTTATAATGTTCCGGTGATTAGTATCTTTGCAATCCTGCTCACGCTTATATTACTGGGTTATACAATTGCAGGATTAGCAGGTAATTGAATAGTTTATCAGATAATTGTATACTAATTATGTCAGGTTGGATTGAATACATACCTATTGTTACCACGATTTTTTCAATTTATTTTTCAATAGAAATTTTTAATCATTACCGGCACAGGAAAACAACTTACCTGTTATGGTGGACGATTGGTGTTATTGCCTTTGGCCTGGGAACCCTGGCTGAAAGCATAAATATTTTATGGGGTTGGACGGAAATAAATTTAAAGTACTGGTATATAGTTGGTGCTTTGCTGGGTGGATTTCCCCTCGCCCAGGGGTCGGTATATCTTTTAATGAACAAAAAATTTGCTGATAGTACTGCAACCATCTTTATCCTTTTAATCATTATAGCTACAATTGCCGTAGTGCTTACACCTGTCACGATACCTGAATCATTTAATTATAAATTAACAGGGGCAGTATTTACATGGCAATGGGTTCGTTGGTTTTCACCTGTAATTAATATTTATGCTTTTGTTTTTTTGGTAGGAGGGGCAGTTTATTCGGCTATCAGGTATTTTGAACGCGGAAATCACCAGCCTCAATTTATGGGAAACATATTTATAGCAATAGGTGGATTGCTGCCCGGAATTGGAGGAATGTTTACCAGGATGGGATATGTTGAAGTTTTATTCGTTACTGAATTTTTAGGATTAATTTTAATATATACAGGTTACCGGATTATTAAAGTAAGTAAATTTTCACCAACTGCCGGTTAACCATGACACACATTCTTGTAATCAACTGTCGTTTTAAATTTAATTCAGTCTTAAAATGGCTGTCCGTGAGTCTGACTGATTATTTTCTTTCCCAGAAGTGGGAAACTATTCATTAACCGGATGGTGAGATTGGTAAGGATTGGATATTCAGATAGTCTTTGAAAGTAACGACTCAGTTTAATCCGTGACGAAAATTCTTTATTCCAGAAATCGGAATATGCTTTCATAAGTTGCCTTGCAGGTAACCCGTTTGAGAAATAGTACTCAATTGTTTCGGCAAGAGCTGAAGCTGACCGTAGAGCAATACTCATTCCGTTACCGGTAATTGGGGCTATGCTTCCTGCAGAATCGCCCAGGAAAATTGTGTCATCCGACACGGGGTTTTTAATCAGAAAATTAATTCCGCTGATCGTTAATGGGTGTGCAGTCTGGAAACGTGCATAATGAAAAATATTTTTTAATTCTTTATTTTGAAATAGTACCGAACGCTCCAGGTTTGGAATAGAATTTCCTGATTCTTTTAAGGCTTCCGAATTAACAATATAGCACAAACAAGCATTGTTATCTTCAATAGAAGAAATACCACAGTATCCTCCGGGGAAATTATGTATTTCAATTAAAGTAGGGTCACGGTCAATGGATACATGATATTTTATTCCAATGTAATTGGTTTCAGGGGATGCAGCTACCTGACGGGTTTTAGTTTCGAAATTCGATTTTCTTCCTGATGCATTACAAATCAATGAAGCATGAATCACCCCTGCATTCGTGGTTACAGTATAACTTCCTGAATTTTCATCGGCTTCAAAGTGCGTTGCTTTACAATTCAACATAACCTTAACACCCAACTCGGTGGCCTGGTTAAAGAGCATTAATTCAAGAAGATAACGGCTAATACCAAAACCGCCGGGGTCCAATTTTGTTGAATAGGTAATATTTCCGGTAGAACTAAGTTTAAAGTTATCGATTACGGGAAGTTGCAACTTCGACAAAACAGGGCACACTTTTTCAAGGTAGGCACGCGACTCCATCGAGATATATTCCCCACACACTTTATGCCTGGGATAAGCCCCTTTTTCAATCAAAACTACTTCAAAACCGCGTTGACGCAGATCGATACTGAGTGAAAGACCAGCTATACCCCCGCCAATAATGGCTATTGGTTTCATGTTCGTGCTATTACAATGTATCGGAAAGCCCAGGTCCACTTAACAATGTAGTCGCTGAACCCGGCAGCCTGCAATAAAGCTATTAATTCTTTTTTTCGAAATCCTCTTTTCACAGAAATGGGTGCATCATTTTTTACGAGCCATGAACCTGAGAATAATCGTGTCAGTAAGCGGATACTTTGATATGCAAACCAGTGCCTGTGCAAATCATTAATCAATAAAATGCATTTATGAAAGCGGGCCATTTGAAATAAATGAATTATTTCATCATTCTCAAGGTGATGAAGGAATAATCCACAATGTATAACGTCCATCTGTTCCAGCATCTCCGGTGAAAGGTCACGGTAATCTTTGCAGATCAGGTTTTTATTTTTCAGAGAAAATAACATTGCTTCCGCATATTTCAGACAATCGGGCTTAAGATCAACTCCATGAAACATTATATTCAGGTTTCTTTCCTGCGCAAATTTGGAAAGCTGCAATATTGAATCGCCACCTCCAAAACCCACATCAAGAATATTTTTCACTGATGGATTGGTGTGTATAATTTCAGCCATTCCCATTACAGAAGCCCGGTGCCCTCCCAGTAATTTATTGATTGTGGCTAATTCCGTTAAATTTTTGAATAGGTCCCCGGTAGGTATTGTGTTATTGTCCAGGTATTCTGATTCATTAGATCTGACTGTGTACAACATTGCTATGATATAGTAATTTATTAATAGGGGTAGATGTGTCAACTGCTGACAATTGCATCATCTCAATATTTAAGCCAGGCCCGAAAGCACAGGAAAAAATAGATTCATTTCCTGATGCCGGTGATTCTTTTATCCGGTCAAATATTTTTTTAAGAATGAATAGAATTGTTGGTGAAGACATGTTTCCGTACTCCTGTAAAATGCTTAAGGAATCTTCTACTTCCTTATCACTTAATAATAATCCATGCTGCACAGCGTGTATAATCCGGATTCCTCCGGGATGTATCGCCCAATGGTCAATGTGCGGACGTTTCTCCACAAGAAATTTGCTGGTGGCTGAAAGAATAGTATCCTTAATGGCAGTTGCTATTTTACGGCTCAGGAACATCCTGAAGGAGGAGGAAGTTACACTCCAGGTCATATGATCAAGTGTTCCGGGTATATATGAGCTCCCCATAGAATCAATATGCAACACTATTTTATTATTGATATGAGGTGATTTATCGCCGCATACCAGCATGGCTGCCGCCCCGTCAGCAAAAATCAGGTTGGCAATTACATCTTCCATACTTGTGGAAGCATTAAAGTGCAATGAGCATAATTCTGTGCACACAATCAGCACACATGCTCCAGGCTCTGATTTGGTGATGTGATTGGCCTGGTTAAGTGCTTTCAATGCAGCATAACATCCTAAAAAATTTATGGCAGATTTTTCAGCGTGCTGAAGATTGTAATATTCTGAAATCAGGAATTCTAACCCCGGTGCCATTAGGCCGGTGCAACTAACGGTGATAATATGGGTTATGTCGCTGGGTAAAAATAGCGTATTAACCAATAACGCATCAATTGCCTTAACTGAAAGCGGCAAAACATGATCGGCATATAATGAAAGCCGGTCTTCAACGCTGGGGTTATAGTCAGGTGAATGGAATAAGGCGGCTTTCTCACCGGTAAAATCCGGAATGCAGCTGAACCTGTTTTTGATCCTGGAATTTTCGACGATCAATGGCAATTTTTCCCGAAGTTCAGGGGCATTATTCTGATCCAGAAACCGTGAGTAAAAATCAATTACCTGTTTGTTGCTGATAGCATGATCAGGTACAGCTGTTGCGATATCGAGTATGTAAGACATATTATTTAATTAAAAGTATGATAAAGTAGAGGTTAAGAAGACCTGATGATAAAACAAGCATAACCATGGTGTTCCGGAAATTTATATGGGTATGATCGCGAATGGATTTGTACGCCCAATAAAGGAAAAATGCAATGGAGGGTAACATCATCACGTTAAACAACAGGAAATTTTCAGGTATATGATGAAGATTAAAAGCAAAGTATATGCTTATTGTAGCCAGCAGAAAAAGAACTCCTGTAAATGCAAATGTCCATTTTTTACCAAGCAATATACTCAATGATTTTACCCCATCTTCTTTATCAGCTTTGTGCTGATATATCTGCGTAATCGGATATATGGCTCCGATAAAAAACGATGATGCTACTGCTGCCATAAGAATAGAATCTGATGAGGTCATAAGGTGAGGAGCAAGTGCGTATATGTTGGCCAGAAATACCCAGAATCCCTGGAATATGAAAACAACCAGGAATCCGGTAACCGGGTATTGTTTCAGCCGGATTTCGCGGTTGCTGTAAAGTCGGGATACTATTATGTAGCAGGTTACAAATACAGCGAATTGAATACTAATGGCTAATGAAATTAAAATAGCGGAAACATCCATGAAATTGCATGTCAGCAGCAAACTTCTGCTAGGCTGAGGTGGTGATGATAAACCGCCAACCGGACCTGTATCACGATCGTGATAACTGTTATACCCATTGCTCGATGGAAAAACCAAAACATGCCATACTGCCAGCAATGCAATTGTGCTTCCTGAGAATTCAGGCGCAATAAACACGAATGAAAATAATGTTACCGGTAATAAAAATAATGAGAAGGGCAATCTTAACAGCGTAATTGTTGTCCTGGCAGAATTCCAGAAACTAATTTTTCGTATTAAAACGGGCAAGACCTCTTTAAGATTTATTATATCAGACATCTCAATCAGTTTTTATATTAGGATTAACAGCAGGACCATCCGGTTCATCCTTTCGTTCCTTAAGGAATTTGTCACGTGGATTTTCCCTATTCAGGTCCTCCATTTTTTCATAGGCTTTAATAAGAGAAGAAGGTAGTTCACCATCATAGTCAATACGGAAAAACGAGAACCCATTAAAAGGCACTCTGTCATTTGCGGGCAGAAATTTCAATTGCTTATTTACTTCAACATCCTTAAAATAACTGGTAAAAACATCCACCCTTTTTTTGTGAAGTTGTTCGAATTTATCATTCACCAGTTTCGGACCGATAAGACGCATGCATTTTTCCTGTATGGTAAACACCAAAGAATCCTTAATATTACGGTGAATGTAGTTTACGAAAGAAGAATCCTTAACCGACATTTTTTCAACATTAACTGAATCCTCTTCCGAAAAATCGGTTACCTTCAGAGTATTACTATCCAGGTAATATTTTTTCTTAGCCTCGTAAAACAAAATGTATTCTTTTTCCTTGCTTTCATAAATCTGCGGATGTACAGAAATACTTGCTTCTGGATTATCCTTGAGGAATTCGGTGATTTTTTCGAGAAATTTCTCCTGATCTTTTTCAAGTGTTGCACGGCGCATATCCCATTTAATGGATAAGGACTTTTCAATTTCTTTTTCAACATTTTTAACCTCCATCCGGTAATTTGTTCTGACAGGCTTTACAAAAATGTTTTTAAGAATATCTGTTATGATATCCCATATTTTAAATGTGGGGGTATTCAGGTTTCCTTTAATGGGAATTTCATAATCAATTACATTTCCCTGTTCCCTGACTAATGCCATTACAAATCGTAAGGGTAAGAATTTGATTTCTTTATTTTTCAATCGCTGAGTTAGCCGGGGGTCAATTACAAGCAAATTATTTCTGCTGTCAATTTCGCCATTACGTACATTCCAGTCACCTTTCAGTTCAATGGTACCCCTGTCGAATGGGAATGAAGTGAACGAAATCACATACGGATTGAACATGGTTAATGGCACGTTATTGACATCATAATGCAAATCAAAATCACTGCTGTCTTTCGGATTTACGGCAATTTTAGCGGTGACATTGCCATAAGGCTTAATGCCGGACTTAACCCTGAGATGCATCCAGTCTTTATTTTTATCAATTGAATCAGCCTCAATAGTCAGGGGATTCATATCAATGGCAAACTTCTCGGTCAATGAATAGTCATTGTAGCGTAAGTCGGCATCATAAACGGCAAATCGGTTAATTTTATAATGACTTTGAAAAAAATAGTCAGAAATCTGATCAATGAAATCAGCAATTTCCAGAATTAGGTTAAACTGTTCAGTGTTAGCCTGGGCCTGCTGCAGATTCGAACCACCCGCGCCAAACATGGTTTGCAGGTTATCAAGCTGATCATATTGCTCGAATTTGAAAAATGGTTTTCGTAAGATGAGTGAATCCCCGTGAAAAATATATTTTTTAGGACTGATTTCATCCATGGATACAATAAGCTGCTCAAAGGATGCATAATCTTCTTTGGTAGTTTTTCCAAAATGGAAATCATTTATAGCAACCATTCCTGCAATTGTGACATCTTCAGGATCTTTATAAGAACCCGAGGTTTTAATGTCGGCATCCATAAAGGCACGAAAGGTTCCGTAATTGGTCAGATCATTCAGGTATTGCTCTATTATGTTAAGATCAAATTTTGAGACTTTAACATCCATCCGGTACTTTTGAACAGATGTGTTAACCATAAAATTTCCATCCATATTGCCGCTGCCTACACCGGAAGCAAAATCAAATTTTCCCGTAAGGGAATCAATCTCAGAACTGATATCGTTTACTTCAAGATTAAAATTTTTAACGAAGTAATTTACGGGGATCACATTATCCCGGTAATGAAATTCACCATCCTTAATATTAAAATTCTTTACCAGATACTTTGCAGGTGGTGCGGTTGTATCAGCTGTTGCAGTAAATTTTTCAATCAGATCGTCCAGGTTTGTTTTATTCTTGGTCTGTATGAAAATGACCCTGGGCTCGGAAAGTGTTACCTGGCTGACTTCATAATTACTGCTGAGTAATTTTAAAACCGATAGATTTACGCTAAAGCCTTTCGTGGAAAAAAAAACACTGTCGCTTTCAAATTCAAAAATGGTAAGATCTCTGAAATGCACGAATCCTGTAAATGGGTTTACGTAGGCCAGATCTATAGTTATTTCCCTGCCGGAATATTTTACGTCGTATTTTTCAATAAGATATTTCGTAATAGGCGATATAAATGCTATCACCAGCACTATCAGAAGGACAATGATACCAAGGGTTATGAAAGTTCTTTTTTTTAGCCGGGTCATATAAGTTAAAAGATACAGTAACAGAAAGTTCGATGACCGTAATACTAAAATGATGCCACCGGAGGGTAATCATTTCATGCAGGTGAACCAGGCAGCAATTGTTCTGATTTAACAAATATGCGGGTAGTTTTTGCTCATTATATCCCCACATGAGTAGGATCAAGGAAATATGTCTACATATGCGGGGAATCAATAAATCTATTGATTCCTAAGTATCAATACGATTTTAATCTGTTTGCCGGTGGCATATTTTTTTATGTATTATACAAGTCAGGATTTTCAATTTAGGAGTGATTCAATGAGAAATCTGAGAAAGTATCCTTACAACTTGATCCGGGTTATGCCGGCGAAAGGAAAATAGAAAATCCTAACAGAACCTTCTGTGAAAGCAGAAGGTTTTTTTTAGAGTTATCCTTCGGTTTAGTTTAATTTTTTTGCAGACTGGTTTCATCACGTTTCTTTTTAACGGCCTTAAGTTTTTTGGGAATTAATTTCTACAAAATCAATTTTATTTGCACTGAGGATTATCTGTAAAGGCGAATGAAATAACAAGTTGGCATGTTTTTTAGATATACCAAGTCAGGATATTGCATCAACACCTGAATGGCACTTTACATAAGTGTGTTGAATATCCGAATAGTTTCGGTTTAATAATAGAAAAATGAAAACGATATTATTTGTTATTGCAGCCGGATTTTTATCAATGAATGCAATTGATGATTTACCAAACAAATATTCAGGTCAGTATTGTGCTGAATTGAATGATGGAATTTTAAATGTTGTTCATGATGGTGTTATTCTTAAAGCCAATGCTAAACTGGCGAATGGAACTACTGTAAAGACTGATGGTACCATAATTGCCAGCGATGGGAGCATATTCATGATGAGCATTGGAGATTGTGTAGATCATGAAGGATATCTTTCAGATACAGAACCCGATTCCAAATTGGAAAAGTAACATTAAAACAATTTATTAAAGATCAGATTTAATTCTGTCTTCAAACAGTTAACTTAAAAAATATTTAATTATGCAAATGCCCCCCAACACCCCCGACAAAAATATTCCTGCAAGGCCCGATCAGAATCCTGATCCAACGCGGCCCCGTCCAGGAGGCAATGAGCCAGGTAAAGTGGATCCTACACGTATTGAGGAACCGGGTAAAACCGACCCAACACGTATTGATAATCCACCTCCGGCTCAACCAAATCCTGCTCCTCAGGAAGAAGCAATGATTTATTAATAACAATTATCGTTAATATAAAAACATTTTTAAGCCACAACTTATGTTATTCACTGATCGATTTGACGCAGCACTCAAGCTCATGCCGTGTCTCCATAATTATAAAAATCAAAAAGCTATCATCTACGCCGTTCCGGGTGGAGGCGTTCCAATAGGATATTATCTTTCTAAAGATTATAATTTTCCCATGGAACTTCTATTATCCAAACGTATTACTCATCCCGATAGCGGACTTGCAATTGGTGCGGTTAATCTCAAAGATTATTTCATAGAAAAACGAGCTAATGTACCGGCATCTTTTATTAAAAATGAGATACAGAAGATCCGTAAGTTTTTAAAAGAACGGCATGAGAAATTTGTGAATGGTCATAATGCGGCTGATGCAAAAGGAAAAATAGTTTTCCTGGTTGATGATGGTGCAGCAACAGGAAGTACTTTGCTTGCAGCGATAAGTCAGTTAAAAGAAAAAAGTCCTAAAAAAATCGTTATAGCCATCCCGGTTGCACCTGAATGTACCATTAATAAGTTAAACCGGGAAGTGGATCATGTAATTTGTTTGAAAACTTTGAAGAACATTACAGGCGTTGGAAATAATTATCTGAATTATTCACCGGTTTCTGATAAGCAAATTACGCAGTTGCTCCGGGCTTCTAATGAGAATCAAAGTATTGCTGCATAAATTGCTTTTGAGGAGCCAATTCTACAAATAGGGTAACTAAAACAATAGTATCATTCCGGATCAAACATTCGTTTGACCGGAATTTTGTTTTTATGACAAATCGTAAACTAATGATTCAGGGCATAGTCTGTTGTTGATTGCCATTTTGTATATCGGAACTAAAAATGCTGGCACAATTATGCTACTATTATTTGTAATTCAGATTTTAAAATAACCCTGTAACTCCAGGTTGGATGTTACAATTTATCTGCGAAAGCAGAAAACCTGAAAGTACAATTCACTTATTATTTAACAGTTTAAATCTATTAGTTATGGCAAACGATCAAAATCAAAACAAAAACCGTCCTGCAAATGAAACTTCAGCCCGCGAAGGTGAAGAAAAACAAGGACGTACTGGTCAGCCCGGACAAGCCGGACAACAAGGACAAGGTGCAGATACCCGTCGTGAAGGTGGAAACGACTCCGGCCGTTCACAGGGAACTACTACAGGTACTCAACAGGATCGTGAGACCCGTGAAAGAGAAGACCAGGAAAACCGTGGTGGAAGTCAGTCTGACGGAAACCGTGGTGGAAACCGCTAATCAATTATTTTAAATGAACTTCCGGGAACTGCTTAATGCAGAAACCGGAAGTTTTGTTGTTGAATCACATTTTAAATATTACATTGCTATGAATCACGATAAATTTAAATCCTGTATTGATATCTGCTACGAATGCGCACAGCATTGCGACCATTGTGCAGTGGCTTGCCTCCAGGAAAAAGAGGTGCATAAACTGACTAAATGCATTGAACTTAACATGTATTGTGCTGAATTATGCCGTATAGCTGCCCGGTTTATGTCGATGGGTGAATTGTACACGGAGCAGATATGTAATTTGTGTGCTGATGCTTGTGATGCTTGTGCAAATGAATGTTCCAAACATCCCCATGATCATTGCCAGCGATGTGCTGCCATTTGTAAAACCTGTGCGGAAGAATGCCGGTCAATGGTTGCTGCTTAAGAATCCATTTATAAGATTGGATACTATTTTCTACAATCCAATATTGATGAATTCCACACAGTTCCTCACTCTTCCCCATTATGTTGATTACTGATTAATCTGATCTCGTCAGCGATGATCCTTCTCACCTGCATGATAAGATTCGCCTGTTGTACTGTAAAACAGTAAGATAGCTTCCTTAATCTCCTGTATCCCCTCCTGGTTTAATGGATAAAATTTAGTTATGGCATAATTATTTATTACTATATCTGCCTCCCAAGACTGATTTGGCGGGGAAAAAAACTAAAATGAAAACCAACAAAATTTTGTTAACAATATATGTTGTCATTGCAATTGCGGTGATTCATCATTATGTTACCATTCACAATATTCCTGATAAAGCGGGTCAGGAAATATTTATTCCGGATAATGGAACGGATATTCCATCCACCTTTCGCGATATTCAGGGATCAGACAGGGTTGAACCGCTGGTTGCCTATAAACAATCCGGAAGTGAGAATTCTGAAACCGGTTTTTCATCCAATTCTATATTTTTGAAAAATGAAATTGAATAATGCAGACTTACCCGGATTATTTTTAACAATAATTTAATTTCTGGCACTTGTTTTTAAATGCGAAATCTACCCGGTTTCGCATTTTGTGTTTAAACCCCTTTTGAGGTCATGAAGAAAAAATCTTCATTTTTATACAGCAACAGCCTAAGCCTGGTCATGTTCTTTTTCATGATACTTTTTATCGGGGGCCAGTTTTATACCGGACTGATCGTTTATAACAACGAGCGTAGCGAGGAGGGCTTTGAACAGGTATCCGCACCGGAATACGCTGTGAGCGGGCACTTTATACAGGCAACTTTCGAAAACTGGGAAAGCGAGTTCCTGCAAATGGCTTTTTATGTTTATCCTACCCTATTCCTGCGTCAGAAAGGATCATCTGAATCCAAAGGCCTTAACGGGAAGGAACCGGTTGACCGTGAGCACAGGCCTCATCCAAAAGCACCATGGCCGGTTAAAAAAGGCGGACTCTGGTTAAAATTATATAGTAATTCATTAACCATTGTGTTTATAATTTTATTTATTTTGTCGTTTGTTTTGCATTTTTATGGAAGCCTGAAAAATTATAATGAAGAACAATTCATAAAAAATGAAACCCTGTAACCCGCTGGTCAATATTTTTTGGGATCACACTTCTGGTTTGAATCGTTCCAGAACTGGCAATGCGAATCCCTTGCCGTCTTGTCTATTGTGGTTCTTTCCATCTGGTTCCGTCAAAAAGGGTCACCCGAATCAAAACCGGTGGATGCGGCATATGGTGAAAACGGCTAGGTTAAACACCCGTTTATTTGTACCGGCTTTACTTCTTTTAGCAGTATCATTTCATAGCTCGTGTGACAGGTTCGAATATCACAGCTATGAAACAAATCGATATAAAGCACCAATTGAGGCTTCGAATGCTTATAACCTGGAGCAATTATTAAAAATTCC
Organism: Bacteroidia bacterium; assembly: GCA_038215705.1. Lineage (GTDB taxonomy): Bacteria > Bacteroidota > Bacteroidia > AKYH767-A > OLB10 > JADKJB01. The sequence goes on along the minus strand of JBBQQQ010000016.1, from coordinate 31,760 downwards.
CGACAAGGACACCTTGCGCCTGATATTTACTGGCGACACACAGCGCCATTATGATGATTTAAAAGACCTTGTAAATCGCATAAACATGATTCCCGATGTAGATGCTGTATTTGTTGCCGGTGATTTGATCGAGTTTGGTTTATCAAATGAATTTGAATGGGTGTGTGAAGAACTGATACGTCTCAGGGCGCCGTTTCTAACTGCGATCGGTAATCATGATTGTCTTGCGAATGGTATTCAGATATACCAGGATATTTACGGCCCTTTGAATTATTCATTTACATGGAATAAAATACGGTTTGTAATGCACAACACCAACGGCAGGGAATTTGGTTTTAATGGAACTGCTCCCGATATCGCATGGATGCAGCAACAATTAACAGATGAGCATAATTTTGATGCAACAATTTTTTTATCGCATGTTCCTCCATTCCATGTGGATTTTGATGAAAACCTGGAACAAGCATATGCTCAAGTTGTAAGAGATGCAAAGAATACTTTATTTGTAGCACATGGTCACAACCATCATCGGTTTATTAGTCAACCTTATAATGACGGCATATGGTATTTGAATACCAGCAGTCCGGAAAACAGGTTTTTTGCAGATGTAAAAATTATCATAGATGGCAATTCAACACCTCGCTTTGTGTGTGATTTTGTGCGTTTTTAGCACTTCATGCCTTTCGCAGGAAATCACTGACAGCACCGGCAGTGAAAGAAAATGGTTTGTACCCGATGGTGTTGTAATGCAGTATGCCGGTGGTTCAGGAATGATATCAGCCGGAATACTTTATGATGTATATCCAAAAACAGAATTGGCTTTTACGGTTGGATACACACCTCCTGAATTTGGAAATATTACCACATTAAATTTATATGGTTCCTATTCACTGCTCAGGTATATCGATCATAACATATCGTATGAATTTTTAAGCGCCGGTATTTTTGTTCAAACGGGTATTGGGGATAATATTTATGTCAGATGGCCCGATCGGTATCCTGAAATGTATTATTGGTGGAACTCTTCCATTCGCTTCGGGCCTTTTTTGAATTCACAAATAAGTTTTACTCCTAAAATGCACAAATTCGTATATACAGCATTTTTTCAGTGCAATACTAATGATTTGTATATAGCCACTTATTATCACAGTAGTAAAGCTATCCGGTTATATGATATCCTCGTTTTTGGTACCGGGCTTAAAATCAGTTTCAAGGGATAGCTTGCCCGGGAATAGCCCTATTTTACTGCATTTTAGCGGTTACTTGGCATAGTTTTAGGACTTAATCGGGGATGAAAAAATACTTACTTCCCCTCCTGTTTTTTTCGTGTTTTATTACAGTTGGCCAGCAGACAGGCAATATGTTAAAAAAGGCACATTTTACCTGTAGTTATTACGGAGAAGAAATTGATGGAAAGGTAAAGGCATTTAACGCATCGGATAGTGCATATACAATTATTCAAAGCATTGTCGATATAGTTGGGTTGAAGCCCAATTTCGAAATCCGGAAAGCTGCCATTCCAAATGCCGCTGCAGTTACTTATGATGGTAAGCGATATGTGTTATACAACAGCAGATTTATCAATCAATTAAATAAAGAAGCGGGAAACAGTTGGGCCGCTGTAAGTATTCTTGCACATGAAATCGGGCATCATTTAAACGGACATACACTTGCTTCCAGTGGGAGCAGGCCCGACATAGAGCTTGAGGCTGATGAATTTTCAGGATTTGTATTGCGTAAAATGGGTGCATCCTTAAGCGATGCACAGGCTGCAATGCGAATAGCCTCAAGTATTAAAGCTTCACATACACATCCTGGTAAAGCGGATCGACTGCTGGCAATTGCAAATGGGTGGAACCGGGCTCATGCACAAATGGCAGGAAGAATACTTCCTCCTAAAACCAATACGCAGGTTGAAGTACCTGCCACTGTAAAAAAGCCATCTGAAAAAGAACCTACAATCCTGGCTGAAAAATATATTGCATACGATGTTTATTTTGATGCTGATCCCCAGGCTGAGTATTTTGTAACAATCCGTAACAACCTGGTTAAAGTAGATGCGGGAAAAGTTTACCTGGCCGGAGTGATGGCAAAATCAAACCGGAAAAATTATCCTGCTATGTTTTATGATAAGATATATAACTATCTGTACATCACAAAGGATTTGGATATTGTAAATGGAGCCGGTAAAAAAGTTGGGACCATGAAAGGCCGGTGATAAAATTACCCATTAATAAAATCACCCCCGTTTATATGAATCATTTGACCGGTCATGTAAGAGCTCTCATCGGACGCCAGCCATACATATGCCGGGGCAACTTCCTGCGGATATCCGGCACGTCCCATAGTGGTATCTTTTCCAAACTTCTCAAGATGTTCCGCATCAAAGGAATAAATAACTAACGGTGTCCATATAGGACCGGGTGCTATTCCGTTCACACGGATATTTTTCTCAGCTAGATTTTCGGCAAGTGACCGCGTAAAAGTTACAACCGCACCTTTTGATGCCGAGTAATCAAGCAGGTGGCCGCTTCCGCGATAAGCAACAACTGAAGCGGTATTGATAATTACACTTCCTGATTTCATCACTTCAAGAGCCGCTTTTGTAAAATAAAAGAATGAAAACATATTAACTGAAAATGTTCGTATCAACTGCTCCTGGGTAATTTCTTTTACTTCAGGAGCATCTTCATGTGTTCCCGCATTGTTTACTAAAATATCCAGTCGGTGAAAATGATCATAGGTATCCGTTACGACCTTCCTGCAAAAGTTTTCGCTACTGATATCACCCCTGAAAAGCAGGCACGTACTTCCTTCCTTCTCGACCATTGATTTGGTTTGCTTTGCGTCTTCATCGCTTTTCAGATATACTATTGCAATCTCGGCTCCCTCGCGGGCATAATGTAAGGCTACTGCCCTGCCAATACCGCTGTCGCCTCCGGTTATGATAGCTACTTTGTTTCTTAGCTTTCCCGTTCCCAAATAATTGTTGCGGATATAGGGTTTATCCAGATGAACCTGGAATTTCTCTTTATCCTTCTCGCCACTTTTGGAAATATCGGTTTGTTGTTTCTGATCATTCATGATTAGAAAATATTTTACAGAAGGATAAATTTAAAAACTGTTGAAAAGTGTCATTTTTGAAAAGTGCTGCTGCCTGCATGAAGCAGACAGCAGCCTATTTTGGGGGAGAACTGTATTAACTATTAATTCATTCCGGATTTATCATCCTGCTTTTGAGAATTTTTCAGGCTCATTGCCATTTCCAGGTGTTCCTTAATTTTAGGAAGTCCTGCGGCAAATAACGCGCTGATTTCAGAATCTTCACACTTAGCTCCTTTTTCAAAAAGCATTTCTGATTTCTTATGTGAAGCAACAAGCATTTCTGTGTACGCCCTGTCAAGATCAGTTCCTGATTTTTTTGCGATATTGTCAACATCCTTTAACTGAGCTTCGTTTAATTGGGAAGGAAGAGTCACATTCATCTTTTCTGCAAGTGCACGGATCTGATCATTCATTTCAGTGTGATCTGCTACAAGACGGCTTGCCATTTCTTTAAGTTCCGGGGATACGGTCCTGCCCTGAACATTTTCCGCAACCCTGATTTCCATCATGCCGCTGCTGTAAGCCTCCACAAGTAAATCAGCATCTTTAGTATTCTTGAATTTGTCCTCATTAACTTCTTTTGCATCCTTTTGAGTATTGGTTTGTGCAAAAGAATTCAGTGACAAAAACATGCAGGTCATTACTCCTGCTCCGACAATTGCTGAACTTTTAATTAGATTTTTCATTTTTGGTTTTTTATTAAAATTATTTTTTGAATACACAGGTAGATATCTGTTTTCCTGTTCGCATTTTGGTATGGAAAAATTGTGCCATTTCTCAAAACAGCCATGCTAATTCTTATTAATTTTTTGATTGGGGAATTTCTTTTACAAAAGGGATTATAATGGGAAACTTTATTCACGATTTCATTGTAAAATCCGGTGATTCGTTTTTAAACAAATCTCATTTTGAAACTTTTGATTCTCGAATTGAAACTTTTGATTCTCTATAATACTCAGAGTAATAAATTCCCCCTCATGGGAATAAGTTCTACATGAATATTTTTTTTAATAATATGTGCGATTGAATATCAATAGCTTAATTTTTCAAAATCCTATGGCATATTTTTTATACTCTTATAGAGTAATTTACTTATTATTTTAACTTTAAAATCCCAATCTACATGTCACAGAACAAAATCAAGAAAGATAATTCCGATGATAAAAAATCGGGTTACGGAAGCACCTACGATCAGGATTCTTCCTCTTCAGCAGGGACATCGAAAACAGCCACTAATGAATCAAAAACTCCGGGGAGTACTGATTCAGAATCTTCTGAGCATTCCACATCCGGAACTGAAAGCACATCAAAATCCTACGAATCTCCAACAGCAGGTCAATCAGGAAGCAGCTCTTCCCGTTCAGGATCATCCGCCAAATCCGGATCATCAGACTCAGAAAGTAGTGATAAATCAAGCCAGGGTTCATCTAACCAGGGTTATTATGACGAAACATCAGGCAGCCGCTCCGGTTCACAAAATCAAGGGCGTCAGTCTGAAAGAGGTGGACAAAATTCTTACGGTTCACAATCGCAGGGTCGTCAGTCTGAGCGTTCAGGACAAGAGTCATCGGGTTCCCGTCAAGGTAGCTATGGCTCAGGTTCACAGATGGGCTCCGGAGATAATTCCTATGGCGGACAAAATTCCGGTCAACAATATTCTTCCGGATTTTATGGCCAGTCTAACCAGGATCAGGGTGGCTACGGACAACGTACCGGCCAGTCTTCCAATCAAAATGAATACGGACAAGGTTCTCATCAATCCGGCCAGGGTAATTATGGACAAAATAATTATAACCAGGGTTCAGGTCAGTCGTACGGACAAGGTGGAATGAGCCAGGGACAATACGGACAAGGTCAATACGGTCAGGGCGGTTCACAACATAACTACGGACAATCTCCGTATGGCCAGGGACAGTCAGGCCAGGGTTATTCTGGTGGCCAGTCGTATGGACAAGGTGGTCAGGGATCATACGGACAAGGTTCCGGACAATCTTATGGACAATCTTATGGACAAGGTGGCCAGGGACAGTCAGGCCAGGGTTATTCTGGTGGCCAGTCGTATGGACAAGGTAATTCAGAGCGTGGATTGTATGGACAGAGTTCATACGGACATGGTTCATACGGACAGGGCGAAACCGGCCAAAATTATCAGGGTGGATACGGACAAGGTTCCGGAAGGGATTCTGGTTCACGTGGAAACCAGGGAAGTTCACAGTTCGGAAATCAGCAACAGACCGGTAACAATATGGGTTATGAGCCCTATTCTCAATATGGCCAATACGGCAATAGCGGAAATCAGTATTCCTCAAACCGTGGACAAGGTATGGAAAGTGGCTTCGGTTATGGATCCTATCGTCCCGGTCAAAACCAGGGCTATGGTTCAGGTTCTGACCAGAACTGGGGCCAGAGAGGCCAGTCACCATCTTACGGAAGTGCATACGGTGGAAACCAGAATTATGAAGGTCGTTTCGACCAGGATCCAACTTCAGGATACCGGGGCATGTCAGGTAATGACTCTTACGGAAGAAATGAAGGCCGTCAGAATTATTATGGACAAAACCGTGGAATGGAAGATTATGGTCAGAGCTCTAATCGTCAGGGTGAAGAAAGAAGCAGCCGTGGTATGGGTGGCCGTTCAGAAGATGAGCGATATGGTTCCCGCAGTGGTTACTCCGACAGAAATTCCGGTTATGAATCAGGTCGTGGATCTGGTAGCTGGTTTTCAAGAGATGATGAAAACGAAAGAGGATCACGTTACGGAAATTATATGAGTGACGAAGATAGCCGCTACCAAAGTTCCGGCAGGAGCAATGGTAACGAAGATATGGACGATGATTATTCAAGAGAATCACATCGCAGCGATCGTGAAAACGAGCGTCGTGGTTCCAGGAAATCTACTTCAGGCCGTCGCAGAGGTAAATCATTTTTTAATTGATTTTAATTAATTTTTAAAACAGAAATAAAAGCCTCCGCATTGTCGGAGGCTTTTATTTCTTTTAAACCCCCAAAATAAAATGGAACATCAATCCCAACCTTTCGAAACCGAAGGACATGATTTAACAGGATCAGCCTCTCTGGAGTTTCACGATAGCCAGAGCATGAATTCATTCACTTCGTTAATACCGGGAATGGATCAAACACGCTTTGATCCGGTAGCATTGAAAATTTATTTATCAGGTGAAACTCCGCTGATAACTTTATATGCGAAAGATAAAAGTGCTGCAGGTTTGCCGGATGATAAAATTCAGGTACGAAAATTTAAAGCACCTATTTCATGGCCGGAATTATTCCGGTTTGTTAAAAGTATGGATGTTGTGCTGCACGATGGAAAATACCCGATCGAAGATATGCGGGTTGATAGAAAATAAATTTGTGAGACGTTTTCGGTGTTTAACCTCACCTAAATCACCTCCAAAGGAGAGAACTTTTTAATTCAGAATATCATGGAGCACCTTCTTATAAACGCTTCGATGTTTTGAGCTGACGGGCAATTAATTCCATCATCGCACCGAATGCTTTTTTACGGATAGTTTTTGGTGTTCCTCTGAATAATTTTTTTTCGGAAACGAGTTTCTTCCCGTTATAAAGACATAAAAATATGGTTCCTTTCTGATGCGGTGATCCGGGAAGTGCAGTTGCAAGCCCGGTAACCGCTCCGTATAAATCTGCAGTAATTAATTTTGACAAATTGCGTGCAAGGACTTCGGTAACCTGCGAGGATTCGGTGGTAAATTTTTGAATTAATTTTTCCGGGACACTGAAAAGATCTTTTTTCACCTCCGGATTATAACAGACAATGCTTCCCATCAAAAATTCGGAAGTTCCTGTAAAAGTATTTAACTTATGCGCAATTAATCCGCAGGTAACGCTTTCCGCGAAAGCGATTTTAATATTCTGCTCTTTTATTTTATTTAAGATCCGGGTGAGTCGCTTATCCATAAGTAAGTGCAATTTTAAAATACACCGTTTATGAATTTCGTCCTACTATGTGCAAATGAGAATAAATTTTTTTTAAGATGTAACTTGATTTTATGGATTGTTTCCCCTTAAGGATATGATCTTTCAATTGCCGGGTATTGGTTGTACCTGTTTCAACAATTGCCCTGCATAATTCCGGCAGCGTAATTTTCCATTTTTTAGATAAGGCTTCAAGTTCTAAGATATTTTCAGGGTGTACCTCTTCGTTTTTCTTAAAAATAATTCTCATGTAGGTGTTATTTGAGGTGTGATTTTATACTTTCAAATTCGGATTCATGAATCTTATGATGATTTAAATTCGTATTGGCGGGACCATTTACAACAGTTCCTGTGGTCGTAAATCGACTTCCATGACAGGGACAATCCCAGCTTTTTTCATCACCATTCCATTTAACACTGCAACCCAGGTGCGTACATTCAGATGCAACAATGTGAACATATTCATCAAAACTCCGGAATGCTCCATACTTTTTCCCTTCAATCTCAATAATTTTTCCTTCACCGGCTTTAATACTTTGTATTGATTCAGAAGTATCACGGGGTTTGGTTTTATAATACGCTGCAAGTCCGGTAACAAGCTCCTCGATAAAAACATTTCCGGCCTGCAAAAATTTAAAACGTGCAGGTTTATATAATTCCTCAAATTCATTTTCATTTCCGGTTATCAGATCTGTGATGAGCAGACCTGCAATCGTTCCATACGTCAGACCATTTCCGTTATCCCCTGTCACAATGTAAATATTATCGCGATCCATGGGATTTCTTCCTATGTATCCTAACGCATCAAACGCATACAGAACCTGTCCTGACCATTCGTATAGTACCTGTTCAATATTGAAACGTTCTCTAACCCACTTCTCAAGATTACGATAACGGTCCCCTTCCGCCGGCTGGTTGTCTGCCTGGGCCAAACCGGTTGCATGATCTTCACCACCACAAATAAGTAAATCAAAATTCTCATTATAGGGCTGTGTCCTGACATAATGATATGCCTGCTGAACAGTACCACTCTGGTCGCCGGTATCCCAATATAAAGCATCGAGTACGCTGTCTTTTTTAACACACGCGCCTATAACATAACTGCGATAAGGATACTGGCGTAAATGCATCAGGTATTTATTATTTACCGGAGAATTGGTTGCAACTACAATGTGTTTTGCTGAAACGCGGTATCCTTCACGGGATGTGATTCCCGTCTCATCAATTTCTTTTGCATGTGTATTGATAAAAATCTGGCCACCCATTTTGACAATTGCTTCGGCCAGGCCTTTTATATATTTCATGGGATGAAATTTTGCCTGGTACGTAAACTCGAGACAAGGTCCTGACGGATTTTTTATTCCCGGTGTAATTTCGTGGTAAATCACTTCAAGTCCGGCATCAGTGGCAGCAGTAAGTTCTTTTTGAAGTGTTTCGGGTTTATCGGTTGGATGAAGAAAAAGATATCCGCTCACGCGCTCAAAATCGCATTCAATATTTTCAATCTTTGAAGTCATTTCTATAAATGAAATGGCCTTCATATGACTTTCCGCTATTAATTTGGTATTGGTACTTCCATATATATTTTCCAGTTCAAAGTAACGGCTGTCCAAAACTGCAGTAAGATGCGCACTTGACCTTCCGGTTTCACCGCTTCCAATAAAACCATCCTCTACAACTACAACACTTTTGCCTGCCTTCAATAGCCGGTAAGCAATACTAAGTCCTGAATTGCCTCCACCTACTATAACAACATCAGCATCAAGATCGGTATTTAATTTGGGATAAGAATCAGCCGATGAAGAATCTGTCCAATAACTGATATTCGTTCCGGCAGTGAGTTCCCCTCTTTCTATCAGTGATTTTGTTGATTTTTCCATAAATAAATTTAATTGATAGTATATAAGCAAAAACAATTCCGTACCCCCAATCCATTTCATAATCTCAATACCACATCGTTTTAATGCCCATAGTGACGATTTATTTCTACAAACCTTTACGGTGCACCTGATTTGAATTCCCGATTTATCAACTACCGGTAGCATCATTAATGATGGCACAGAATTGTAGGGTATATCAGGTACTTATACTTCAAAATTATGCCCAGATCATTATGGACAGGTGCAATAAGCTTTGGCCTGGTAAACATTCCGATTAAAATTTTCTCCGCTGTTCAGGATAGTTCCCTGGACCTTGACATGCTCGATTCCAAAGATCTTTCGGGAATTAAGTTTAAACGCGTAAATGAAAAAACAGGGAAAGAAGTGAAATATGAGAATATAGTAAAAGGATATTTTTTAAATGACCGGTACGTGGTTCTGGAGCCCGATGATTTTGTAAATGCGGATGCTGAAAAAACACAAACAATCGATATTCAGAACTTTGTTGAAGAAAGTGAAATCGATAATATTTATTATGAACAGCCTTATTACCTGGAGCCCGGAAAAAATGCGGAAAAATCGTATGGCATTTTACGGGACGCGTTAAAAAAATCTAAAAAGGCAGGTATTGCGACTTTTGTTTTCCGAAATAAGGAGGCATTGGCTTTAGTAAGACCGTTTGGTAAAATTCTTATGTTGAACAAAATACGTTTTCAGGAAGAAATAAGGGAAACCAGTGACATTAAAACCCCGGCAGCAATCACAGGAAGATCACAGGAACTTTCAATGGCTTTGAAATTAATAGATCACCTGACAACAAAATTTAATATTTCAAAATACAAGGATACGTATACTGCAAAATTGTTGAAAATAATTAAAGCGAAATCAAAAGGTAAACTTAAGCCCGTTCAGAAAATGAAAGTGGTGCACACGAAAGGAAATGATTTGATGGATGCTTTAAAAGCAAGTTTAGGAACAGGAACAAAACGGAAAAAAGCTTCTTAGATTTTCCGGGGTTTATTATTTTGAACGGAACATTGGATTTCTCCATGACAGTATGCTGAATTTACCGATTATTTTTTAGTATGATGGACTGTAGGTTTTTCGCGAATTACTTCCTTCGCACTTTTATAGTTTCTTAAACCAAGATATACAGGGTGCCTCAGACTCCCGGCGCTGGTCCATTCTGTGAACTTTACCTGGCAAATCAAATGAGGTTTGATCCATTGAATTTCTCCCGGAAAAGATATTTTCTCTTTAACCGGTGGCTTATCGGTGAAGTAATTACTTGCTTTTTTATAAAGCAATTCAAGAGTTGATTGTGTGAATCCGGTTCCGCAGTTCCCTGCATATTTTAATTTTCCCTGCTCATAGTATCCCAATAGTAATGAACCGAAATACTTTCTTGACCCTTTCGGGGATGTGATACCGATAATTATCATTTCCTGGTGCAAGCTGATTTTAATTTTAAGCCAATCCTGGGATCTTTTCCCCGTCCTGTATAAACTGCCGGCTTCTTTTGCCATGATACCTTCAAGGTTTTTCTTAACCGCCTTTTTATAAAATGATATTCCTTTACCGGTTACATGTTCTGAATAATGGATGTGCTTTAATTTTTTACTTTTTGCAAGAACTATTTTCAAAAGCTTTTTCCGCTCTGTAAGCGGTACATCATATAAGTCATACCCGTTGAGGTGTAACAAATCAAAAACGTAATATTTAAGTGTTCCTTTAATTTTTTCTTTAGCATTATTCTGTAACAATTGAAAAACCGATTGCCCCTTTTTGTTTTCTGCAACAACTTCCCCATCAAAAATAACAGTGTGTTTAATAGTATTTAATTCATTTATAAGATCAGGATAGTTTTGATTGAAAGACTTTAAATTTCGGCTGTACATTTCCGATTTGCCAGCCTGAATTTGTGTTACTGCACGAAACCCGTCATATTTAACCTCAAAAACCCATTCATCATCATTGAAAGGTGCATCAGTTAGTACAGCCAGCATCGGTTTAACCGGTTTGAGTTTGACGGGAAGCAGTGTTTTTGATGCGGACTTTGTTTTAGAAGGCCTTAAAAATTCCAGAATCAGTTTTTGGGCAGCACGTTTTTTCTTGCCTTCAGAACCTGATTTCTTTCCTTCTTTTGAACGGGCCTGCAGTTGATTCATTCTTTCGTTGATTTACATTAAATTACATAACGGTTTACCGGGATGAAATTTTTAAGTGAAAAATCCATGCCAATATACTTTAATTGATTTATCCCCACTGCTTAAAACTGATAAGATTCAATTGAGGAAGAAAGTCAACATTTACCCGGCAAATTTTCGGTAAATTCATTAAATTTGTATATTACACCCGCCCTGGGGTTCAGAAATACATTATTTATTTATAATTTTAATTTGTTTTATGAAAACATTAAATCAACTACACTTCATCGTCGCAATTAAAGCTCCTAAGGAAACGGTATGGCAGATTTTATGGAATGATGAAACATACAGGAAATGGACAGCAGTTTTCAGTGAGGGTTCCTATGCTGTTTCCGAGTGGAATAAAAACGGGAAAGTTCATTTTCTATCCCCTTCCGGTGATGGTATGTTTAGCGTTATTTCCGAACTGATTCCCAATAGTCAGATGACATTCCGCCATGATGGCATACTTAAAGATTTTAAGGAAATGCCTGCTGATGAGGAAACCAGGCAGTGGGCAGGTGCAAATGAAAGTTATACATTGAATCAAAGAGGTGATGTTACAACATTAGAGGTGCATTTGGATATAAACGAACAATATGAAAATCATTTCAAAGATGTATTCCCAAAAGCGCTGGAGAAAGTTAAGCAGCTTTCTGAATCCAAACATCAGGTAAATTAAGATTCATAAACTTGAATTTTATGAATCTTTCAGGAACGATTCTTCCGGTACACTCTCTTAGCTTTGACGAAGCCCCTGTTCAGGTAAAGCGCATTGAATATAAAAATCCTTATGACTTTACACGGGAACACCGTCATACTTATTTTGAAATTTTCTTTTTTGAAAAAGGAGGAGGCAGCCAGCTTATCGACTTTATAGATCTTCCCGTAAAGGAACAGAGTTGTTATATTGTTTTTCCCCAGCAGGTTCATTTGCTCAAGAGAGGAGCACGCTCCTCAGGCCGACTCGTGCAGTTTGGTGAGGAAATAATTACTTCGATTCCAATTCGTTTAATGCTGCAACAACATTTCTTTAATGCGTTGCCTGCTGTTTTTTTTGAGAAGAATAAGAAGCAGTTCGATAAAGTTACTGTAATTTTAGACCTGCTGGAAGAGGCTTCACGTGCCAATTCAAGTGTGTTGCGTGAAATGGCTTTACACTATTTGCAGGCATTGCTGCTGCAATTGCTCGATGGAAAAGTGCAGGAGAACAATTCACCTGTAGCAGGTGAGAGAAAATTACTTTTTGATTTTCAACAACAACTTGAATTGCAGTTCCGCGACAATCACCAGGTAGGCAAATATGCAGCCACTCTTAGTATCACTGAAAAAAAACTGGCAGAAATTACCCGAAAATATTTAGGATTAAGCCCACTCCAGGTTATTCATAACCGCATGCTGCTTGAGGCAAAAAGGATGCTGCTTTTCGGGGAGTTTGCACATAAGGAAATTGCTTTTCAGCTTGGTTTTGACAGTCCTGCCAGTTTCAGCCTCTTCATAAAAAATAAAACTGGGTTTACCCCTTCTGAGCTCAATCTCCAACTGGTTAAAATTCATAAGTAATCAGCCGGAATTCATAACAGGGTATTGAGTTTTATGTTGCAATTTTGGACGTATCAAATTGTTCACAGTTTAAATTCACTTACCATGAAAACAAAATTACTACGCGGAAGCGTTCTGGCTTTACTGGCTTTGCTTCCACAGTTACTCACTGCACAATGGAACCAGGTGCGCTATGATCAGTATAATTTCTATAATTGTATTGTTACAAAAAGTGCTTCTGCTGCAATTGCCACAGGAATTGATCCGACAGGTCTCGGGTCATTCATACTACGAACCAATAACGGGGGAAGCACATGGGATTCTATCGCGATAAACGGCAGCGGGGCCGTGTTTAATCTGAATCAATTGTATTTTACAGATACGGATCATGGATTCGCAGGGGGCTTAAAAGGAAATTTTCAGACTTTGTTAAGCACCGTTGATAACGGCAGCACATGGACTGAAATTACACCGGCTGCTGCTTCTATTGACCCGATAAATATAATTTCTTTTGTCGATCCGGATAATGGTTATGTAAGTGACCAGGTCAACGTTTTTAAAACTACCGACGCAGGTGCCAGCTGGACCGTTTCTCAACCTGCTTTTTCACTGCGCGATATCCGTTTTCTGTCAATGAATATGGGTTATGCAAGTGGTTACATAAATCAGGATGCTGTTGTGATGAAAACAGTGGATGGTGGACTTACCTGGAACAATGTGCTCACGACAATGGTTCCAGGATCATCAAGTATGGAAAAATTGGATGTAGTCAATCCAGATATCGTGTTTTCGTCGGCGGAATATTCTAACTACATATACCGGACAACCGATGGCGGCGCATCATGGGATACACTTTTTGTCCCACAGATTTATTTTGTTCAGGATTATGATTTTATTTCGGCAAGTGAAGGTCATGTATTGTCAACCATGGGTGAAATTTATGGAACAGTTGATGGCGGCATTACCTGGACACTGGAATATTCAGTTGCGGGTGGTGCATACGGACCCAGTATTTTCCTGGTCTCCGTTTCATTTGAAGGCACAACGGGTTTTGTGTGCGGATCAGACGGACTCATTAAAAAGTATACAAATGACCCGACCGGGATTCAGGAAATCAAACCTGTGGTGTCGGTTTACCCTAATCCCCTGGCGTCAGGCAGCATACTAACAATTCATGGCGATTTACCCGGTTATGCGGTGGAAATTTTTAATCATACCGGACAGTTGATCTTTAAGCAGAATGATTTATCGGACCGTGAATTAGTTACACCCCGGGTTCCTGCAGGATTATATTCAATTCGGATTACTACTGATGAAAGTAGTTCACTTCATAAGCTTGTAGTTATGGATTAATATCATTTTATGTGTGTTTATGAATCCCCGGAATATTAATTTCGGGGATTTTTTATTATTTTTAGAAAATAATTTATCCTTGCAAACAAATAATACAAATAAATGGCACGAACAAGCACTTATCTCAATTTTCCCCGTAATACGGAGGAAGTTTTTAATTTTTATAAATCTGTTTTTGGAGGTCAATTTAATGGAGATGGTATTTCCCGTTTCAAGGACATTCCTTCTTCCGATGATGTTCCAAAATTAGCTGACGAAGACAAAAACCTGGTGATGCATGTCGAGCTGACCATCGTGGGCGGACATGTATTGATGGGAACAGATGCGCCGGAATCGATGGGTTTTAAAGTAGCGTTCGGTAATAACGTATATATTAATCTGGAGCCGGATACAAAAAGTGAAACAAAAGTATTATTTGATGCACTGTCACGCGGAGGCAAAGTTACGCAGGAATTGCAGGATATGTTTTGGGGAGCTTATTTCGGAAGCTGTACGGATAAATATGGAGTACAATGGATGTTTAACTGTACAGGAAAATAATTATGCGGGCCACTTTTCCGTATGTCACGTACAGAATAATATCAAACCGGTTATACATTAACTAATTAGTAAATAAGTAATGAAGATATGGTAACAATAACCAGAGAAGAAAATAATTTTGTTTTTGAAATAAACGGATGGCATAAACTGTGGGCTTTAAAAAGCCAGCTGAAGATTCCCGTTGAAAACATCGTCAGTGCTTCATTTAATAGCAGGAATCTAAATACTATGATCGGGTTACGGTTACCCGGAACACATCTGCCCGGTTTAATTACCGCCGGTACTTACATTACTAAAGATGGAACCATATTTTGTGATGTCATGGATCACGCTAAGAGTATTTTAGTGAAACTTAGTGATGAACATTACAAACAACTCATAATAGAAGTTGAAGATCCGGAAGCTGCAATCCGGTTATTGACCGAAAAGTAAAGCAATAATTCCTAGAGTAATTTTTCCAGCAATGATCTTACTTCTTTCGTTGAGTTCACATGGTAGCGCGCATAAGAGGGGTGTAGTCCTACCGTAAAAGTTAAAGCTTCAGAAGGAAGCGACCGGAAGAGATCTTCATCGGTAACATCATTCCCTATGGCCAATATCCTGTCGGAATCTACCTTTGCCGAATTCAGCCAGTGTAATGCTGCCACACCTTTATCAATTCCTGAATTACGTATTTCAAGAACTTTACTGCCCGTAACAAGTTGAATGTCCATATTCGAGGTAAAACTGATCAGTTGATTGATCAATTCTTTCACCCGCAACGAAGCGAACGTTGGGTCGGATTTACGGTAATGAAATACCAGAGAAAATTCCTTTTCCTCAATGAAAGATCCAGGTAATTTCTCTGTAAAATTTTTGAGGACGGGATGTATTTTTTTCTTCCAGTTTTTTCTTACCGGCTTAAGTAATCGCCAGGTCTTATTTTTTTCTTTAAGGAAAATGCCGTGCTCTGCTACCAGCCCAAGAGGAAGGTGACTGAACCATTTTTCAAGAATGGTACGGTCGCGTCCACTGATTATTACTACGGATATATTTTTTTTAGCTGCAAGGGCTGCCAGTAATTGTAATAAATCATCATCAGGAGCGGTTTTTTCAGGCTGAACTGCATGTTCAACAAGTGTTCCGTCATAATCAAGAAAGATCATACACGGGGCATCGCCCTGGAATTTTTGGATAATATGTTGCGTTACATGTGAATTTAAAGCACGTGTACCCATACTTTCCTGTTTCAGCTTTACAGTTGAAATGTCGGAGAGAAAATTATCAGCCCATTTAAATACATCGTACAATTTTACCCTGCGTTGCATTACCGACATCCGCTTTTCCTGCTCCTCATCTGTCATTTCCAGAGCAATAGTCAACGAATCACTTATTTCTTCTATGTTATTCGGATTGATGATGACCGATTCTGTAAGCTCTTGTGCGGCTCCGGTCATTTCACTTAAGATTAAAACCCCGTTGCTATTCGTTCTGCATGCAATGAATTCCTTTGCAATAAGGTTCATTCCATCCCGCAAAGGAGTAATCAGTGCTACATCACTTAAATTGTATAACGCCAGAAGCTCGTTATGCGAGAGAGAACGGTATTGATAATGAATGGGCTGCCAGTCGAGTGTCCCATAAGTACCATTAATGTGGCCTACCAATTCATCAATATTACTTTTTATCGACTGGTAACTTTCAACACCAATCCTGCTGGGAACAACTACCAGAATTAAGGTAACCTGTTTAATCCATTGCGGTGTGTTTTGCAAAAAATGTTCATACGCTTTTAACCGGTTCAAAATCCCTTTGGTGTAATCCTGCCGATCGATCGACAAAATTATTTTGGGAGTGGAAATACTTTTTCTTATCTTCTGCTTTTCTTTTTCCAGGCTCACTGTGTTTGCAGCGTTGTGATATTTATCATAATCAATTCCCATGGGGAAAGAATCAATCTTTACCAGCCTCTTGCCATACATTACTTCACCCATGTGCTCGGTTAACCCGAGAATGTTCAATGTGCTTCTAAGGAAATAGGTCCTGTAATCGAAAGTATGAAAACCGATCAGGTCAGCACCGAATAAACCTTCAAGTATTTTTTTTCTCCATTCGCGAGGTAATAATCTGAAGACTTCATAAGAGGGAAAAGGTATGTGAAGAAAAAACCCTATACTCGCATCCGGAAGTTTATTCCTCAGCAAGGCAGGAAGCAGCATAAGGTGATAATCGTGTATCCATAGGACATCACCGGGCTTATAAAATTTTAAGATTACTTTGCTGAAAAGTTGGTTTACAGAAACATATTCATCCCAGTATTCTTTATTATAACTTGTAAGTACAGGAAAATAATGAAAGAGGGGCCAGATAGTTTTATTACAAAATCCCTCATAAAAATTTTCCATCACCTGTTCCGATAGAAATACACTTTGAACACCAAATTTTTCAAGAATTTCCGCAGCAGCCGTTTCTTCATCAGCTACCGTATTCCCCGGCCATCCAATCCAAACTACCTCCATATCGGGATTGCTCTTTTTTAGTCGTGCTACATATGCACTGAGTCCTGAAGCAAGTCCACCTGAGCTTTTTTTATACCTGGCATTGCCATCGGCATCAACAACAATACTTACGGGAGCGCGGTTTGAAACAATGATTAGTCGCATGGTCAGGTTCCGAATTTATCTATGAGTCTTAAAAATACTGCATTGGTCCAGCCGAAGCCCGATTGTGTGGGATAGCGTTCCGAATCACCTATGGTTTGTGTTACAACGTTATATTTTTCCCAGAGCATTCCGGTTTCCTTGTAAATTTTGTTGTTCATATCAAGAAATTTTTTGGCAAGCCGTACTGCATCTTTTTGAAACCCATAGTTCATTAATCCCATTATCACAATATATTGCTGGTGAGGCCAGCCGTTTGGATGATCGTGCTGACGTGCATCTTTATTAATTCCTTTCGATTGTGTATTGCTGATGCCACCATCGTATTCGAAACGTTTGAGGTTATCCGCTATTTTGCGCGCCTGGGTATACGTTGCCATTTTTGCCCACAACGGATAAAATCCGGCAACAGAATAAAATGTACTTTGCTTCTGATGCTTGTATTCATAATCGAAATAAAAACCCTTATCAAAATTCCACATCAGCTTATTCATTTTTCGTCTGCGCTTTTCTGATTGCAGTACATAATAGGTATTCATTTTACGGTTGTTGGTCCGCTCATAATAAGAAGCAAGGTCAACTTCATATTTATAGAGCATACTGTTCAAATCAACCGGTAAATAATAAAGACAGTGATTTTTAAAACGTGAAGTCATATCCCAACCCGATTCATGTTCTGCTGCCAGGTGGGTGATGTAATGATCACAATACCTGGAAAGCCCTTCGTAAACAATGTGGATCTCGGTCAGCGATTTATTCATCCAATAGGTTTTTAATTCCGTTTCTGCAGCTTTCATAGCCACCGAAAACCACCGCTTATCATTCGTTACTTCATAAATTTCTTTTGCCATAGAAGTCAGAAACGGTGGCTGCGAACTTCCAAGATTGTAAAAACGGTTCCGCATCGGAATAATATTAAAACGTTTTTGCATGAAAATAAAATTATCCACAATGCCCTTTGCGAGTTCCTCGCGCCCGCATTTAACAAGCCCAAGTATTATAAAATAACTGTCCCAGTAAAATTGATCATTCAGGTAAATGTCATGATTGGGAGAAACAAATTTATTGGGCAGTCCAAAATTTTTGAATTTGTCTTGAGGATAATGACAAATTATTTGTTTCCAGTATTTTTCGATATATTTAAGACATTCTTTATAATCCTTCTTTAAAATAATTTCTGAATCGTGCAGCATATGAAAATAATTAATTGTGTGTGGGTTATGACTATATCAAGCATAAAACACGCCATTTATTCAGTGTAAGATACTAAATTGTTTTTTTCTTAGACTGAAATTCTGTGGGCGAAAGACTAATCTTCATACTATTGACTCATGTGTTATTCCTGAAATCTAATTAACACAATAATTAATTCGGTGAAAATCAGTTGATTATTAAAGATATGGGTTAGAATTTTTATTTAATGCACACGATCATTTATCTTGCTGATGATTGTAAAACTCTCATTATTAAATACAGTCGTATTATAAAAATTTAGTAATACTGTATTTGTCTTTTAATTTGTTAAGCTGTGAAATTTATTTATTGGTTCGCGTATTACAATACCGCATCGCCAAGTGTTCGATATCGAGGTCAATACCCTTTGGAATACCTGAAAAAAAAGGGAATTGATTCTTATTTTATAACACCCGGGTATCGTCCTGTAAACATTTTTCGTTTTTTGAGAGCTTATATTTCGGCATTATTTTTTACAAAGCCCCAATCGATTATAGTGATACAGCGCGTTAATTCCAATTTCATATATGCTAATTTGCTTAAACTGCTGGTGAAATTCAGAAAATCGCATACACTTTATGATCTGGATGATGCTGATTATCTCGTGTACCCCCAACATACAATAAACTATTTTCTGAAAAATTGTGCGGGCGTTGCTGCTGGCAGTAAGGAACTCTATAACTATTTTTCTTCGTTCAATAATTTTGTGATTCTGAATACTTCTCCCGTTCCGGATTTGAAAATAGTTAAGCAAAAAAGAAATGATGTATTTACCATTGGCTGGATTGGAGGATTTGGAGGTGCTCACAAAATAAGTCTTCTTAAATACTTTTTCCCTTCACTCAGTAACTTTCCGTTCAAAATTAAGCTGGTACTTTTAGGAGTAGTAAATAAAAACGATCGTGATTTCTTAATAAATTATTTCTTGAAATTTGAGAATGTAATCCTTGAAATTCCTTCTGACATTGACTGGACAAACGAAATATCAATTCAGAACCGTTTAGTGGGATTCGACATAGGTATAGCCACTTTGCTTGATACTGAAGCACAACGCGCCAAATCTGCATTTAAGTTAAAACAATATATGAATAACGGTGTGCCTGTACTAAGTTCCAATATTCCTGAAAACAATATATTTCTTAAGTCAGGAGTTAACGGGTTTTTTTGCAACACTCCGAAGGAATTCCGGAACAGGATTCTGGAAATATATGCAATGGATGAAAAATGCTACCGGATAGTATCAGATAATGCGCGTAAAAGCATTGTCCATTTTGATCATAAACATTATGTGAATGTCCTCATGTCGTTTTACGCCGGGAATACAAGTTCATCACATCAATCAGAGAAGGTAGTATATACGTGAAGCATCACATTTATATGTCGGTGACGACTACGGCAGTATATTGTACTTAAATTTCGGGGTAACTTTACTTAAAAAAACATGAGAACCAGGTTTTATAGTATGCTCTTTCTTTCGTGTTTGTTATCCAGCAATCCTGTAATGAGCCAAAAATCGGAAACTAGGATTACACCTTTTCTTCCTGACATGGTAATGCAGTTTCCCGGCGTTCGTGATATTACGATTTCACCGGATGAAAAGGAAATGTATTTCACCTTCCAGAGTTATATTGGCGATCTTTCGGCAATCGCATTTTGTATAAATATAAATGGTAAATGGAGTAACCCGGAAGTTGCACCTTTTTCCGGCCGATTTCACGATCTCGAGCCCTCGTTTGCACCGGATGGACTGCGAATATATTTTGCTTCCGACCGGCCAGGGACAATGGAAGGAGGTGATTCAAAAAACTATGATATCTGGATGGTGGAACGGAAATCATTGCAAAGTGACTGGTCGCAACCTGCCAACATCGGGTCACCGGTAAATACAAAAGGGAATGAATTTTATCCAATAGTAACAAAATCAGGTAACTTGTATTTTACAGGCGACGGTCCGTTGTCGAAAGGGAAGGATGATATTTTTGTGAGTGTTTTTTTGAATGGTAAATATGCCTCTCCTGTACCGGTGGGTGATTCTGTAAATAGTGCAGAGTATGAATTCAATGCATTTGTTGACCCCAATGAAAAGTACATGATATTTACCTGCTATAACCGGCAAGGTGGTTTTGGCAGTGGAGATTTATACATAAGTCATAATCTTGATAAAGGTTCCCTTTCGTGGAAATGGTCCGCTCCGGCTAGTCTCGGAATGGGGATTAATTCTGCTCAAATGGATTATTGCCCCTACGTGGATTCGAAAAACGGGATTTTATATTTTACCAGTAAAAGAACCGGACTTTTGACCCGGTTTGACATGCCGGGGAATAAAGATTTCCTGTTAAAGGAAATGAACCGTTATGATAATGGACTAAGCAGGTTTTATAAAACACTTTTTACTCCCGATGCTTTCAAATGATTATCTTGCAGAAAAAAGTAACTTAAGAACTATCCGGAACCACTCTTTAACTTTACTGTTGGCAAAGTAATTGGTTAAATTTGTGGATTGGACAACATCAGCCTGTAAATTTAATACAACAACACACATAGTTTTTATTTTATGCAGCGGACATCTTCCGCGACTTGTCTATGCAAAAAACATCACTCCGCTTTAGGTGGCTTTGGATCAGCTCCATCATTGTGTTGATTTTCTCACTGATTGGTTTTTTTGTATACTATAATTTTAACCAATTGCTTTCCGCTGCCTTGCATCGCAGTTTTGAATCGAACGTAATTTCTGATGTGTATGAATTACAATTCGAAAAGCTTCGAGTGAATTTATTGGATGGCGATATCAATGTTATTAATGTTGTGATGCAGCCACGAGAAAATCCCGGTTCTGTTCATCCTTATATTAACAGTTCCATGGTGTTAAAAACCGAACGTCTTCAGCTTATCAATGTTAAATTGATGGAACTGTTAAAATTCGACCGGCTTAATCTTGACCGCATAGCGATTCTGCGTCCTGAAATTGCGCTTGCAATCGGAGGCAAAATACCATTATTTTTTCCATACATTGATATCACGGGAACGGATATGCAAGATACCGCGACCCAGAAAAGAATCATCACTTCGTTTCTTTTAAAAAAATTCCAGATTGTTGACGCTATTATTAGTGTCAATAATACCTTTTTGAAACAAAACTATTCTATTACATCACTGAACATCTCAGTTGATCAGCTTGCTCTCAGTCAAAAGTTTGATAAGGACCAAATAAGTTGTAAGGATTTTGAAGTGCTCATTGGTTCATTTGAGGGAAACTTTCAGGAATCGGGATTGTTAAGCATGAGTTTTAAGGATTATAAGCTTAAACTTGATTCATTGCGTTTTCAAAAAAAAATTGATACTCTCAATTATCATTTCACCGATCTCGACCTTGCCTTAACGGAACTTGAAATACACACGGCCGATAGTGTGTATCATATCGGAATGGAAGTATTTGACTTGTCGTATCGCGATAAGACGATACAAATGAGGAATGCATTTTTTAAACCTAATTTAGACGAGAAAGCACTTCAAAAACTTGATCCTTATCAGACTACCCGGTTCACAGCCGAAGTGGAAACCATTAATCTTGTTGATGTTGATTTTAATTCGCTGATTTATGAGCATACTATCATTGTAGATGAGTTGAAAATCGATAAGCTCACCGCTTCTGTATTCAAAGATAAAACGAAACCCGTGGATCCGGAACGTTACCCCGAATATCCGGCGCAGCAGTTTAAAAAAATTCCTGTTCCTTTCACGGTTAATAAATTAAATGCTACTAACGTTACAATAACCAACCGGGAACGCATCCCGGAAGGGAATTACGCATCAGTAACAGTTAACCGGATGTCACTCGAGGCTACAACGCTTACCAATATGAATGATAGTTCTCAGCTCATCGTCAGCGCGGAAGCATCTTTGCAAGACAAGGCAAATTTTAAAGTGAAAGTTGCATTTGAATATTTAAAACCGGCTTTCCGGGTTGAGGGTTCATTAAGCCGGTTTAATATGATCGATTTAAATTCAATGATACAAAGTTATACACCCGCTAAAATAAATTCAGGTAAAGTAGATGGAATACTATTTAATTCAGATGTGTATAGAACCGGAGCCTCCGGAGCACTTACGTTTTTATACCATGATTTAAATATTGATCTGCAATTGGATGATCAGGCAAAATGGAAAAGTACATTGGGTGCTTTTGCTGCCAATACCTACCTGCGCACCAGCAATCCGTTAACCGATGGCCAGCCCCCGCGAAGTGTGCAATTTGCCGTTGAACGGGATATGCAGAAAGGTTTTATTAATATTATTTTAAAATCGGTGCTGGCCGGTATCAAGGAAACTATGCTCCCTTCACGGGAAAACCGGAAAGCTTTCCAGGAAACTAAAAAGGAATGGAAACAGAAGCAGAGGGATAAGCCTGCAGGTGGAGGGTAAAAAATCATGTTCAGTGTGTTACTTTGACTATTATCACACGTTGTTTAAAGCCAAAAGCTAAGTAAATCTTTTAAAACAAAATTATGAAACCAAATCCTGTATCAGTTGAAAGAACGTTTGAAGCCTCTTTGACAAAAGTATGGAACGCTCTTACCAATAAGGATGAAATGCGGAGCTGGTATTTTGACTTAAAGGAATTTAAACCGGAGGTGGGATTTGAATTCCGTTTTTACGGAGGTCGTGAAGAGCGACAGTATCTGCATATATGTATTATCACAGAAGTTATTCCTCAAAAAAAACTTGCTTACAGCTGGAAGTATGATGGCTATGATGGCGTTTCGTATGTAACCTTTGAACTTTTTGATGAAGGAAACAAAACCCGGTTGCTGATTACTCATGCAGGATTGGAATCATTCCCTTCATCAAATCCTGATTTTGCTACCGCCAATTTTGTTGAAGGCTGGACAAGCCTTATCGGCGATTCACTTCGGAAATATCTTGAAAGTAAATAATTTCGTGTCTTTTTGAGTCGGAGTATGGTATTAGAAATGGCTGCTTCAATGCAGTTTCAGCATGATTATTTGGCAGTATAATAATCTTTTGCATCTTTGCATTTGCGTTCGCGCACTCTGTTGCAAACCTAATTATTTCTAAAAATTTTATGTCACCAGGTTTTTCCGTTAAGCGGTTTTTTGAGTTATTGCGCAAGGCATTACGTGGTGAGGATTATGATTATACTTCAGGCAGTATTCGTGTAGCAGTTTTTTTGCTGGCGGTCCCCATGATGCTTGAGATGTGCCTTGAAAGTGTTTTCGCTGTGGTTGATATTTATTTTGTGAATAAGCTCGGTAGTCATGCAGTTAGTGTGGTTGGACTTACTGAAGCAGTAATTACAATTGTTTATTCTGCAGCAATTGGTATCAGTGCTGCTGCAACTGCAGTAGTAGCCCGGAGGGTTGGTGAAAAAAATCCTGATGGTGCAGCGCAGGCTGCTGTTCAGGCTTTATTACTGTCTGGAATTCTTATCCTGTGCATGAGTGTTGCCGGCTACGTATATGCCGAAGACATCCTGCGTATTATGGGAGCTGAAGAAGAAGCCGTTAAAATGGGAATTAATTATACGCGAATCATGCTGGGTGGAAGTGTGGTTGTAGTCCTGCTATTTCTCATTAATGGAATTTTCAGGGGAGCAGGCAACGCATCCGTAGCCATGAAAAGTTTGTGGCTGGCAAATGGATGTAACATTATCCTGTGTCCGGTGCTGATCAATGGTTATGGGCCTTTCCCTGAAATGGGTGTAACCGGTGCTGCAGTAGCCACCGTTATTGGCAGGGGAACTGGTGTTATTTATCAATTAATAAAATTGTTCTTCGGAAAAAATGAAATGTTGCAGATTCGCCAATCGCATTGGACGCCTGATTGGCAGGTGCTGAAATCACTTTCCGGTATTGCCACTCCCGCCACCATGCAATTCATTGTGCAATCAGCCAGCTGGATTTTCCTGGCCGCCATTGTTGCGCGATATGGCAGTGACGCCAGTGCTGGATACCAGACAGCAATCCGTCTTATAACATTTTTCATCCTGCCCGCCTGGGGAATCAGTAATGCAGCAGCTACTTTGGTTGGACAGAATCTTGGAGCCGGACAACCGGAGCGTGCTGAAATCTCTGTTAAGACCATCGCAAAGTACAATGCATTCCTAATGGCGTGTGTAATGATTTTTTTCCTGGTAGCTGCTGATCCCCTGATAAGTTTTTTTATTCCGGCTACTTCTGCAGTGCAGCACGCCTATGCGGTTCAGGCATTATTGGTGATCAGCACCGGCTATATCCTTTACGGAGTAGGAATGGTGCTGATGCAGGCATTTAACGGTGCCGGTGATACGCAAACACCAACCTGGATCAGTTTATTCGGATTTTGGTTATTGCAGATTCCTATGGCCTGGGTAATGGCGATTTATTTTAACTTGGGCCCCCTCGGTGTGTTTATTGCCATTCCTGTTGCTGAAGGTATAATTGCTTTTATCTACATTTGGTTTTTCCGAAAAGGAAAATGGAAATTGGTTGAAGTATAAATGTTGTGTGAATTATTGCAATTTTAAGCTTGTATAAGTTGGAGACATCCGCGTTATCGTCGAGAACATCCAACAATTTTGATTTTATCAGGATTGCTGCAGCCTCTTTTGTGCTTATTGGCCATTCTTCCGATGTGCTGCTTAACAAGCCCCTGTTGTGGGATCCCGGAAAGATAATTTTTGGTTTCAGTATGCAAAGCCTCGGTGTTTTAATATTCTTTATTATCAGCGGTTACCTTGTAACTTCAAGTTTTGAAAATAAAAAATCTTTATCTATTTTCATTATCAACCGCATGCTGCGAATTTTTCCTGCCCTGATCGTTGTAGTATTACTTTCCGTATTTGTACTGGGTACTGTACTGACAACTGTAAGTATGCACGAATATTTTAATTCGCAATTTACAAAACACTATTTACAAAACATGACGCTTTACCGCATGTATTATTATTTGCCGGGTATATTTGAAACGAATCCGATAGGGCCATCTGTTAATGCATCTCTGTGGACGTTGCCCTATGAGTTTACCTGTTACATTTATATTGCCCTTGCGGGGATGGCGGCTCTCTTAAATAATAAATGGGTGTCACTAACATTATTTGTTATATACTTTTCAGCATATATTTTTTTTCAGGACGAAATTGACCGTATTGTTATTCCAATTATAGGTATTGATTTCAAAACTTTTTTTATTCCATTTCTCTACTTTCTTGCAGGTTCGCTGTATTACAAATTCCGGTTTTCAATCAGCTATAATTTTTGGGGACTATTGATTTGTGGCGCCATCGCCGTACTGGTAAAAACCGGATATCTGCATCATCAGTTCCTGATTCCGGTGCTTCCGTACCTGGTATTCACTTTTGCATTTTCATCCGTAGTGAAATTATATCATTTTGCCCGCTTTGGCGATTTTTCTTATGGTTTATATTTATATGCATTTCCGGTTCAACAGTTAATTGTGTATTTTGCTCCCGTTAAGCCTGATTTATGGATGATGATAGTTCTCTCCTTTGTATTTACCCTGCCCTTTGCAGTTTTTTCGTGGCATTTGGTAGAGAAAAGAGCCCTGTCATTTAAACATAAATTTGTCAAAATGACTCCTTAATGATTATAATAATTCCCGGTAAACCACTATTCACATTACCATGGAAAAATTTATCAGATTTACTAAGACTGTACAATCGTTATCTCCGGATGCCGAAAAGGCATTACTTGGGATCTGTTCACGGCGAACCTATATAAAAAATACAGTAGTTCAACCTATCGGTCATACCTGCAAGACAATTTATTTTGTCAATAAAGGCGCCTTGCGTATTTATTACTTTAAGAAAGATGTTGAAATTACCGAGAGTTTTGAATTTGAAAATTCCATTGTAGCGCGTGCTGAAAGTTTGTTTACAGGAATGCCTTCGCGGAAAGCAATTCAGGCGCTTGAGGACAGCGAACTGATTGCTATTGATGCAACACGGTTGGTAATGCTGTATGATGAGTATCATGAGATTGAACGGTTGTTTCGCAAAATGGTTGAAGAAACCTATGTGAAGACCGTTAGGAGAATTGAAAGCTTGCAGTTTTTTTCTCCCGAAGAGCGTTATCACAACCTTGAAAAATTTCAACCCGATCTTCTGCAACGGGTACCGCTTAAATACATTGCTTCATACCTTGGCATCACAACCGTCAGCCTCAGCAGGATCCGATCACGGAAGTAGCCCAATGTCAGATTTTTCTGCATTAATTAACATTTGTTAAGTTTTCAATCATTTCTTCAGATGTATATTTGTGTACAAGGGTTGCTGCTTAGTAATCCGGGGTAATTATTTAAGAAGACTTTGAGCTGTGATCCTGTTTGGTTTCTTTTCCTTAACGGGAAGAAACAAGACCTAACCACTCACCGGCATGACTTTGAATTGTAAAGTTGCCTGAGCCGGTGTAAGCAGGATCACGGCTAAAAGTTCCCGAAACACTTTTCACTGCAATATCACTTATGAATCCCATCAGGCTCGGACTAAAAGAAAATCAGACGCAATTTATTCTGCTGGTGATTATCAATGGGTTTGTAGGTGGAATGATAGGATTGGAGCGATCCATTTTACCCCAGATTGCAGATCAGGATTTTGGTATTTCAGCTCACTCTGCTATCCTTTCTTTCATTGTAGTTTTCGGGATAGTAAAGGCAATCACCAATTATTTTACCGGGGCACTATCCAATAAATTCGGAAGAAAAAACCTGCTTATTGCCGGTTGGATTATCAGTTTGCCCATACCCTTTCTTTTGATTTATGCCCCCGATTGGAGCTGGATTATTGCGGCAAATGTGCTTCTTGGTATTCACCAGGGACTTGCCTGGTCAAGCACTGTTATGATGAAAATTGATCTTGTGGGGGAAAAACAACGGGGGTTTGCTATGGGGCTGAATGAATTTGCCGGTTATATTTCAGTAGCAGTGGTGGCTTTCCTGACCGGCTGGATCGCTGACGATTATGGATTGCGACCCTACCCATTTTACATAGGAATAGTGCTTGCAGTTCTTGGTTTGCTCAGCACCATTTTTCTTTTGAAAGATACCCGTCAGCATGTTGCCCTAGAAGCTGAATCAAATACTGTTTCCAGGCTTTCCAACATTTTTCGCGAAACAACCTGGAAGAATAAAACTCTTGGCTCTGTTACCCAGGCTGGTTTAGTAAATAACCTGAACGATGGAATGATTTGGGGGATTTTCCCGATTTTATTGACACTGAAGCAATTTTCACTTCATCAAATCGGAATCATCGTAGCGGTATACCCGGCCGTTTGGGGATTGAGCCAGCTTGTAACAGGTAAACTGGCCGATAAATATTGTAAGAAAGATTTACTTTATCTCGGAATGTTACTGCAGGCAATCGCCCTTCTGTTTTTTATCATGGCTGAATCCATGTGGCATTTTGTAGCCTTGTCAGCTGTACTCGGATGGGGTACTGCGATGGTTTACCCGACATTTTTAGCTACCATTGCGGAACACACGCATCCCCTCGACAGGGCAAAAAGCATTGGCATATTCAGATTGTGGCGCGACCTGGGCTATGCAATTGGTGCTATAATTACCGGAGTTATCGCCGACAATTTTAATCTTAACGTCGCAATTGCATTCGTAGGAATTCTCACTTTTTTGTCCGCATTAATTATCCGTTTCAGGATGGTGTGTGGTAACGGAATTACATCACGGATTAAAATAGCTCTCGCTTTTTAAATATTAAGTCCTGAATACAATATTCATTTCCACATCCAATCCATAAGGAGTAATGCCCTTAGGATAAACTCTAAGTAAAAGAACTTACATCACGCTTTCAATTTTTTGAGTTTCAATTTTTGAATTCTGAGTACTCAGTTAAATTTTTCATTCACGAAACCCATTCAACAGCATTGTTACCTCCCAACATCATTATGTTGTCGCTTGTCCCCCTTTCGTGTCATATAAAAAGTTGCTGATCGGTTTATCACCCGGTAATTTTGAATTTAAAGGAAAAGCAACAAAATGAAGTTTTGTGGTGCCGCTATTCCCGTAACAAAAACTTACCATCTTTAATACAGTTCATCATGAAAACAAAAATTTTACTTCTGATTATTTCAACGGTTTGTTACCTGAATGCAGCTGCAGCAGTAGTGACCGTGCCGGGAAATTTTAATTCTATTCAGGAAGCCATTAACGGAGCTACTAACGGGGATACCATTGTTGTTACACCCGGAACTTATTATGAAAATATTAATTTCAGAGGGAAAAGTATAATGGTAACCAGCTTGTATTACCTGGCAGCGGATACTTCATATATGCTGAATACAATTATTAACGGTGGGTCACCGGTTCATCCTGATACAGGCAGTTGTGTTATATTTAATTCGTTTGAAGATTCAACATCCGTATTGCAGGGATTTACTATTACAGGAGGAACAGGAACAAAATGGCTGGATATACACGGAGCAGGTCTTTACAGAGAAGGCGGCGGCGTACTGGTTGAATTTTCGTCGCCAACCATACGGCATAATATTATTACTATGAATATTGTTACCGACATATCTGGGGTAGCAAGCACAGGAGGAGGTGGCATACGTGTTGGCGATGGGAATCCCATTATCAGCAACAATGTTATCAGCAATAACCAGGCGCGTTACGGAGCAGGAATTGTTTTAAATTATACAGGGTGTATAATACGGAATAATATCATTGTGAATAATTCAGGCGGTCAGGATTTTTACGGAGGTTCCGCAATATGGATCAGCAGTGAACTGGCGGGAACTTCAAAGATTATTGAAAATAATACCATCATAAACAATTCTTCCGCTGCTTCCAATGGTACGGGAGGTATTTCTGTCTGGTCGGCTCCCAACGTGGTGATTAAAAATTGCATTATTTACGGAAATTGGCCAACGGTACAAATTAAAACAATTTCGTCGGTGCCACAGGTATCGTACAGCAATGTGGAAGGTGGGTTTACCGGGGTTGCAAATATTTATTCCGATCCGTTATTTACTTCCGACAGGTATTTGCTTCAACAAGGTTCACCCTGTATTGATGCTGGAGACCTGAATGCTGAATATGAGGACCTCGAGGATAGCTCAAGCCCGGGCAATGCACTGTTTCCATCTGAAGGTACCATTACAAATGATATTGGAGCTTATGGTGGTCCGGGAGCCAGGCTTTTCCCCCAGTTTGTATTACCTGTTGGTGCTGCGGAAATACCAATGCAAAAGCATTCATTTTATCCTAACCCGGCAACCGGTTTTGCGCTTCTTGAACTGGACAAAGATGTGATAAGTGCAACGTTGCGGGTATATGATATTACGGGCAGGGTCGTTCACATACTTGAAGAAATTTCAGGAAACAGGATTAAATTGAATACTGAAAATTTTGCTGCAGGGCTGTATCATATTACTCTCCACGACGAACAGCAGTTGCTGACAACCGGAAAGATTGTAGTGAAGAAGTAAGATAATTTTCATCATCGTTATTCTGAAAGGGCGCCCGGCGCCCTTTCCTTTTTTGGAAGAAATGACTGCCATTTTAGTTTGCCAATTTTAAGAAAATCACTACCTTTGAAAGTAATGGTTGCTTTTGGTCTTTCCCGGATGTTTGATTTTGGGTAAAGGCCGGATAGTACTGATGAATAAGACATTAACCCAACCGGTGCCGCTATAAAATGAACCGGCCCGGCAACAAAAACTGATTATGAATGTATTTTCCGGAAGGCATCAACTTTTATTGCTGGCAGTATCTGCTATCTTTTGCCTCATAAGTTTTCCCGTTTGGGCACAAACCGCATATGTTACCAACAGCATTTCAAATACGGTTTCGGTTATTGATTTGAATTCGAATACCGTTTTTGATACCATACCCGTTGGATTAAACCCCTTCGGAGTTGCCGTAACTTATGATGGCAGCAGGGTGTATGTTGCCAATAATGATGATAATACCGTGAGTGTGATTAATACCACTTCGGGGAGTGTCACTGCAACTATCCCCGTGGGCGTAAATCCCACAGGCATAGCCGTTAGTTCGGATGATCTTTTTGCATATGTGACCAACTATAGTGATAATACAGTGAGTATGATTGAAACCTCGAATAATTCGGTAGTGAATACTATTCCTGTTGGAATTGGACCATGGGGAATCGTAGTAAGCAGGAGTGGAACCGTGCTGTATGTTGCGAATAATACGGATGGTACCGTCAGTGTCGTGAGTACAATTTCTAATTCTGTTATTACAACCATTCCTGTAATGACAGGACCTATTGGGATTGCTTTGAGCCCGCTGGGGAGTACAATGTTTGTGACAAATAATACTAGTAATACGGTGAGTATTGTTGATATCAACAACAATTCGGTAATTACTTCGGTTGCCGTTGGTACTAATCCATATGGTATAGTTTCAAGTTTGGGTGGAGATAAGATTTATGTAGTGAATAGTACCGATAGTACAGTAAGCGTTATCGATACATTAACGAATTCGGTTGTAGCTAATGTTTATGTTGGCTCTGTTTCGTACGGAATTTCAGCCGAACCCTTTGGATCTGGAATCTTTGTACCCAATTTTTCCATTAATATAGTAAGTGAAATTGACCTTTTGACCAACTCAGTTGTAGCGGCTATACCCGTTCAGTCGGGGCCTGCTGGATTCGGTAATTTTATTTCTACCTATACGCTGCCTTTAGGATTAAATGAATCAATGTTAAACACAAATATTGAAATATATCCCAACCCCGTAAACGATTTCATTACTATTTCTCCTGCTAATTTTCCCGAAGGAGAAATTTCTGTTAAAATATTCGATGCAATTGGTAAAGAAGTGAAACAGGCTTTCTTCACTAATTCAGGTGAGAAAGAATTCGGTTTATCACTCAGCCATCTTACCTCGGGATTTTACTTCATTAAACTTCAATCAGGAAAAATTCAGGTAACAAGCAAGTTTATAAAGGAGTGATGTTGCGGCATTTTTACGGATGATTTATACTAGTGTTAAGTTAAACATACTATGACGTATTATTTTGTATATTTACAAAAAATATACAAAATGATACGCTACACAATCAAACTGACCAAATCTGAAGTTGCGGAACTAATGGCAATAATAAATAAAGGCTCGCATACTTCGCAAACATTCCGTGTTGCCTACATCTTATTGAATTGCGATGAAGGAAAATATTCGGAAAAAGTAACCAATGAGCAAATAAGCAAAGTTCTAAAAGTAGGAATGAGAACAATCGACCGGGTTAAGAAAAGGTTTATGGAAGAAGGATTAGAGCCAGTTTTAGAAAGGCGTCCTACTCAACGCTTATATGAAAAAAAAGCAGACGGTGATTT